>NZ_MIHA01000011.1:109591-198538 GCF_001722335.1 Mycolicibacterium flavescens | reverse complement strand
TGTCCAGCCGCCGCCGTCGCGATACGAAGATCCATCGCCGCCACCTTCTGAGCCATGGATCATCTTGCCCAGGCCCCTACTCAGGTGTCAGCGATGTCCCGAGACATACACCTGTCAGCGATGTCCCTAAACACGACATGGCGCCCAGCGCAACCAACTGCACCGAAATCGCGGGTTGTTAGATGTCGGTGGAGAAGCGGATGCCGCCGTCGGGGATCGTCACCCCGGGCCACACCCGCGCGCCGCGCAGCAACTCGCAGCGGGCGCCGATGTCGGCCCCGTCGCCGATCACCCCGTCGCGGATCAGCGCCCGCGGCCCGATCCGCGCGCCGAAGCCGATGATCGAGCGTTCGATCACCGCGCCCGCCCCGACCTTCGCGCCGTCGAAGATCACCGCGCCGTCGAGCCTTGCGCCACCGGCGATCTCAGCGCCACGGCCCACGACGGTGCCGCCGATCAACAGCGCGCCGGGGGCGACGCTGGCGCCGTCGTGCACCAGCTCCTCGCCGCGGTGCCCGCCGAGCGCCGGTGACGGCGCGATACCGCGGACCAGATCCGCTGAGCCCCGCACGAAATCCTCCGGGGTGCCCATGTCGCGCCAGTACGTCGAGTCGACGTAACCGCACACCCGCAGCCCGTCGGTCAGCAGGCCCGGGAACACCTCACGCTCCACCGACAGCGCCCGGTCCTTCGGGATGCGCTCGATGACCTCGCGTTTGAACACGTAACAGCCGGCGTTGATCTGGTCGGTCGGCGGGTCCTGCGTCTTCTCCAGGAACGCGGTCACCATGCCCTCGGAGTCGGTGGGCACACACCCGAACGCGCGCGGGTCACCGACGCGCACCAGGTGCAGCGTGACGTCGGCGTCGTTGTCCTCGTGGCAGTTCAGCAGCGCTCGCAGATCCGCGCCCGAGAGCACGTCGCCGTTGAACACCAGCGCGGTGTCGTGGCGCAGCTTCGGGGCCACGTTGGCGATGCCGCCGCCGGTGCCCAGCGGCTCGTTCTCGACGACGTACTCGATCTGCAGCCCGAGTTTGGAGCCGTCGCCGAACTCGGCCTCGAACACGCCGGCCTTGTACGACGTCCCCAGGATCACGTGCTCGATGCCGGCATCGGCGATCCGCGACAGCAGATGCGTCAGGAACGGCAGACCGGCCGTCGGCAGCATCGGCTTGGGCGCCGACAGGGTGAGCGGCCGCAACCGGCTGCCCAGACCGCCGACCAGAATGACGGCGTCGACCTCTGCGGGATTCACGCTAGCGCCGTCCTTTCGCTCGGTTGCGCTTCGAGTTCCGGACCACCAGACGCGCACGCGCGGCCAGCGAGGCCCGGATCGTCGCGCGCAGCGGCCCCTGCCACCACTTCGGATACCGATCCGCGAGGAAAGTGTAGGTGCTGCGGTGATGGGCGGCCAAGTTGCGCGCCGGGTCGCGGCCCGTGGCGTGTCCCTTGTCGTGCAAAATCTCCGCCGCGGGCACGTAAATGTTCTGCCAGCCCGCCCGCGACAGGCGATCACCCAGGTCGACGTCTTCCATGTACATGAAATACCGCTCGTCGAAACCCGAGATCTCCTCGAACGCCGAGCGCCGCAGCAACAGACACGATCCGGACAGCCAGCCGACGGGGCGTTCGCTGGGCTGCTGTCGCTCCTGGCGGTACTCGACGGTCCAGGGGTTGGATTTCCACACCGGCCCGACCACGGCGTGCATCCCGCCGCGGACCAGGCTGGGCTGGTGCCGCGCCGACGGGTAGACCGAGCCGTCGGGGTCGCGGATCAGCGGCCCCAGCGCACCCGCGCGGGGCCAGCGCGCCGCGGCCTCCAGCATCAGGTCGATGCTGTGCGGGCCCCACTGCACGTCGGGGTTGGCGACGATGAAGAAGTCCGAGTAGTCGGCCGTCGACAGGTATTCCGCGGCCGCGCGGTTCACCGCGCGGCCGTAGCCGAGGTTGGCGCCGGTGCGCAGCAGGCGGGCGAACGGGTAACGCTCGAGGGCCTCCTCGGGCGCTCCGTCGGTCGACCCGTTGTCGGCCATGATCACCGTCACCGACCGGTCGGTGGCGTGCGACAGCGACGCGAGGAACCGGTCCAGGTGTGGCCCCGGTGAATACGTCACCGTGATCACGACCAGTTCGTCACTCACGGCGTAGAGGGTAACGGGCCGCCCGGTCGGCCCGCCGCGAGCGCGGCATGCAGCGCCTCGCGCCACGGGCGCAGCGGGGTCAACCCGGCGTCGGCCGAGCAGCGCCCGGACAGCGCCGAGTACGCCGGTCGAGGGGCCGGCCGGGGGTGCCGGTCGCTGCCGACGGGCCGCACCCGCTCCGGGTCGGCGCCGACGGCCTCGAACACCGCGCACGCCTGGTCGAACCGGCTGGCCTGGCCGGCGTTGGCGGCGTGCAGCAGCGGCGCGCGAACCTCGCCGTCGGCGATCTGCAGCAGCGCGGCCACCAGATCGCCGACGTAGGTCGGTGAACCGACCTGGTCGGCCACCACGTCGACGGTCTCGTCGCCGGCGGCCTTGCGGCGCATCGCGGCGGCGAAGTCGGCGCCGTCGGCGCCCTCGTACACCCACGCGGTGCGCACCACGTGTGCGGTGGGCAGCGCCGCGTGTACGGCCTGCTCGCCGGCCAGCTTGGTGCGGCCATAGACGTTCACCGGCCCGGTCGGGTCGTCGATCTCGTAGGGCCGGGACTGCGTGCCGGGGAACACGTAGTCGGTGGAGATGTGGATCAGCCGGGCCCCGACCGCAGCGCAGGCCCGCGCCAGATGGCCGGGTCCGTCGACGTTGACCGCGCGCGCACGGTCCGGCTCGGTCTCGGCGGCGTCGACCTGGGTAAACGCCGCGCAGTTGATCACGACGTCACCGGCGGCGACGAAACGCGCGACCGCCGACGCATCGGTGATGTCGAGTTCCGCCGAGGTCAGCGCGAGCACCTCGCGCCCCTGCCGACGGGCCTGAGCTGCCAGGACGCGGCCGACCATGCCTCCCGCGCCGGGGATAACGATTCGGCGGGACTCGGAAAAAGACATGGTCACGAGTCTGGCACGCCGACTCCGGCTACCGGGCCTGCGCCGTCCTCGCCAGTAACCTGGGCTGATGCCCGGTCGAATGCTGCGTGTCATCGCCGTGTCGGCGGCCCTGGCGGTCGTCATCGGAACGGGCGTGGCCTGGGGCAAGATCCGCTCGTTCGAATCGGGCATCAACCACATCTCGCCGATCGCGCTGGGCGAGGGCGGCGAGGACGGCGCGATCGACGTGCTGCTGGTCGGCATGGACAGCCGCACCGACGCGCACGGCAACCCGTTGTCGGCCGAGGAGCTGGCCACGCTGCGGGCCGGCGACGACGAGGCCACCAACACCGACACCATCATCCTGATCCGCATCCCCAACAACGGGCAGTCCGCGACGGCCATCTCGATCCCGCGCGACTCCTACGTCGACGCGCCCGGGGTCGCCAAGATGAAGATCAACGGCGTGTACGGATCGGTGCACGCCGAGAAGATGATCGAACTGGTCGAAGAGGACGGCGAGGATCCGGCCCAGGCGCAGCCGCAGGCCACCGAGGCCGGCCGCGAGGCGCTGATCAAGACGGTCGCCAACCTCACCGGCGTCACCGTCGACCACTACGCCGAGATCGGCCTGCTGGGCTTCGCGCTGATCACCGATGCGCTCGGCGGGGTCAATGTGTGCCTCAAAGAGCCTGTCTACGAACCGCTTTCGGGTGCCGACTTCCCGGCGGGCTGGCAGAAGCTCAACGGCCCGCAGGCGCTGAGCTTCGTGCGTCAGCGCCACGACCTTCCGCGCGGCGACCTCGACCGCGTCACCCGGCAGCAGTCGGTGATGGCCTCGCTGGCCCACGACGTGATCTCGGGTGAGACGTTGTCGAGTCCGGCCACCCTGAACCGGCTCGAGGAGGCCGTGCAGCGCTCGGTGGTGCTCTCCGACGGCTGGAACGTCATGGAGTTCGCCGAACAGCTGCAGAAGCTGGCGGCGGGCAACGTCGCGTTCGCCACCATCCCGGTGCTGCAGGAGAACGGCTGGAGCGACGACGGAATGCAGTCGGTGGTGCGGGTGGATCCGGACGCGGTCAAGAGCTGGGTCGACGGGCTGCTGCACGACCAGGACGAGGGCAAGACCGAGGAGCTCGCCTACACACCGGACAAGACCACCGCCGAGGTGGTCAACGCGACCGACATCAACGGCCTCGCCGCCGCGGTGTCCGCGGTGCTGACCGGTAAGGGGTTCACCCCCGGCCCGACCGGCAACCACGAGGGCGACCCCGTCGCTTCCAGCCAGGTCCGGGCCGCCAAGGGCGACGACCTTGGCGCGCAGGCGGTTTCGCGTGACCTCGGCGGCCTGCCGGTGGTCGAGGACCCGACGGTGCCGTCGGGCGCGGTGCGGGTCGTGCTGGCCGGCGACTACACCGGGCCGGGGTCGGGCCTCGACGGTTCGGACCCGACGCCGGTGAGCACCGACGCGCTGGCCGTCGGAGCCACCGAGACCGCGCCGCCGCCGTCGCCGATCCTGACCGCCGGCTCCGACGACCCGGCATGCGTCAACTAGCCGTGCAGACAATCACTTCGGCGATCCTCGACCCGCTGATGGCCTCGGATCCGGCCGGCCCGCGCATCACCTACTACGACGACGCCACCGGCGAGCGCATCGAGTTGTCGACGGCGACGCTGGCCAACTGGGCGGCCAAAACCGCCAACCTGCTGCGCGACGAACTCGGCGCCGGACCGTCGAGCCGCGTCGCGGTGCTGCTGCCCGCCCACTGGCAGACCGCGGCCGTGCTGCTCGGAACGTGGTGGGTGGGCGCGGAAGTCGTGCTCGCCGACCCGCAGGCGCAGGCCGACATCGCGCTGTGCACGGCGGACCGGCTCGCCGAGGCGGACGACGCGGTCGGTATGGGTGAGGTCGCGGTGCTGTCGCTGGATCCGTTCGGCAAGCCCGCGCCCGACCTACCGGTCGGGGTGACCGACTACGCGACCGCGGTGCGGGTGCACGGCGACCAGATCTCACCGGAGCGTCAGCCCGGGCCCGCGTTGGCCGGCCGCAGCGCCGAGGAGGTGCTGGCGGCGGCGCGCGAATCCGCTGCCGCGCAGGGTCTCACGGCCGCCGACCGGGTGCTGTCGAGCGCATCCTGGGAGACCGCCGAAGAACTGATCCAGAACCTGGTCGCCGTGTACGCCGCCGGGGCATCGCTGGTGCAGGTCGCCAACCCGGATCCCGCCGCGCTCGACCGGCGCAGGCAGATGGAGAAGGTGACCCGAGGCTGACCCCTCTCGTGTCAGCGGCGCAGCGCGAACACCAGCCGGTCCAGGTAGCCGTCGACGTCGGCGAGTACCGAGCTGGTGGTGTGCACGCTGAACGCCACGGTGTCGCCGATCCGGTGCACGCCGTGCGTGAGCCCCATCATCGGCATCAACGACGGGTACGAGGCGGTCAGGACCACCGGGCACCCGCCGAAAGACAGGTCGGCGGGCCCGCGCTCGACGCTGGAGACGACGGTGTGGCCACGCACCGAAGACCAATCGGCGTCGGGGTTCAGACGCCAGACGCCCGCCCGGCGCAGGGGCGCCGGAACACCGTCGAACGCGACATGCATGTCCGCGGGCAACTGCTGGTCTCGTCGGCGGATCGCGATCAGGTCCTCGACGATGCGCGCGGACCGCTCGGCCGGAGTGGCGACGTCTGGATACAGTCCGACGGCGTGCACGCTGAAATGGTTGCGCGCGCGCGGTTTTCCGCTTCTGGCGATGGCAACCTCCGCGGTGAGTGCCGAAACGTCCTCGCCCTGTTCCCGCAGGTGCGCGGCCAGCGCATCGGACACCGCGACCAGCGCCCCGACCAACACTGTGGGGCCGGGCAGTTGATCACGGTGGCAGGCGATGGTCCGTAACACGCTCGGTCCCTCGGGCCGACGGTTCGTGCTGAGCGCGGGCACCGGCGGTTTCGCCGCGGGGATCGCGCCCGATTCGGTGCCTCGCGCGAGCCGTCGGCGCGCCCGGTGGGCGGCGGCGATGTCGCGAAGTCGGCGGTCCGGCTCGGCCGGCTCGACGGGCACCGGTGGCGTCGACCGCCCGAACAGCAGACCGGCGAGTGCCGCGGTGCGAGTGCCGTCGCCGAGCGCATGAGTCATCTGCAGCACAACGACCGTCGCTGCACCGGCATGCGAGGGCACGTCGCGCACGTCAGCGAAGACGTGCAGGCGCCACGTCTGTCGGCGAGGGTCGAGTTGTCGGCGCATGAGGGCGGAGAGCTGGTCGAGGACCTGCTGCCACCCCAGGCCTGCTGCCGGTCGCACTGCGACGTTGTGCGCGCCGATCGGTGTGCCCGAAATCCAGTCCGGGAAGTGCAGGTTCAGGGCGCGGGGTCGGACGCGCAGGCCAAAGTCGACGCACTCGCGCGCCCGGTCGAGTACGTCCTCGACCGCCCGCTCGATGGATTCGGGCGTGCCCGCGAACGCGTAGACCAGGAATTGGTCGGTGGCAAACTTGGTGGCCAGCCAGTACCACAGGGCGTCGACCGGCCGCATGGGCTCGGCCGCCGCAGTCGGCGGAGGACTCACCGTCGTCTCCATGTCGCTCAGTCAACCAGTTCGCGTCACTCTCGGCCGAACCACACGCCCGGACGCGAAGCGCCGGTGGGCAGGACTCCAGCTAACATGCGGTTGGCCGGGACAACGGCGGATCCGTGCGGTCACCCGTCCCCGCGACGGGCCGAGCCGGGAACGAGGAGAAGAGTTGACCCCTTCGACGGTCAGCCATGCGCATCCGGATACCCACCGGACCCTCGAACACTACGTGCGGGCGTATCAGGGCGGGGGATCGATCGCGGTCGCGTCCGCGGCCCGGTTCGACGCGTTGCGCAAACGGCTCGCGGGATGGTCGCTGACCGACTGCACCAGCCGGTTCGAAACCGTCGCGGGCCCAGACGCTGCCGGGCTGCTGGTCATGGAGACCTCCGGCACGACCGGCGACCCGAAGCTGGTCCGCTACCGCAAGGACACCGTCGGCCGCTGCGCGCGGGCGATCGCCGAGCATCTGCCGGTCACGCCGGACCGCGAGTACATCGCGCTGGTCAATCCGCGCTTCGCCTACGGGATGTCGATCATCCACAGCCACCTGGCCGCCGGTGTCCCGGTCCGGTTCTGCACGCCGCCGGTCTCGGCGGACGCGTGGACCGGCTTCCGCGACCACCTCACACCCGAGACGTCGGTGTATCTCCTGCCGCACCAGTCGTTTCTGCTCGCCCGCGACCACGATTGGTCGTTCGACGGCGCCGTCGAACTGATCTTCGCCGGCGGCATGCTGACCGAGTCGATGGCCGCCCGGCTGCGGCCGTCGTTTCCGGCGGCGACGGTGGTCAACATGTACGGGCAGGCCGAATTGGGGCCGCGCATCGCGATCGGCCGTTCACCGCTGGCGACCTTCGTCGAGGGCGATGTCGGTGCTCCGCTTCCCGGCGTCCGGGTCCGGATCACCGACGACGGGCACATCGAGGTGGACAGCGACTACCGGATGCTGTCCTACCTGGACGCCGGTGAGGTGCCGCGGTGGTGGCCCACCGGCGACACCGGCCGCATCGCAGCCGACGGTCACCTGCACGTCAGCGGCCGCACCGCCGGCGACATCAATTTCCTGGGCAGCCGGATCGAGCTGTCGGCGCTGCGGCGCCTGACCCGCGCGGTGCCCGGCGTGCTCGACTGCCGCGTCTGGGCGGTCGAGCATTCGGTGTACGGTCAACAGCCGTCGTTGCGGGTACTCGTCGAAGCACCCGATACGACCGCCGAGCGCCGGATCCGCAGGGCGCTGGCCGACGAGATCGGCAGCAGCGCATCCGCCATCGTCATCGACGTCGTCGACATGGCAGCGCTGCCCGACTCCGGCAAGCTCTGAGCAGGAAGGAACCACGTGCCCGCGGACTGGGACGAAGTCAGGCAACGGCTTTTCGACCGCGTCTTCTACGCGTTCGACGAACGCGACGTCGAGGCGTCACAGGATCTGCACGCCGACGGCTTCCTGGACTCGCTGGCGGTGCTGGTCACACTCGGGGTCCTCGACGAGGAACTCGGTGAGGGCGTCGCGGTGGAGCAGGCGCGGGTGTCGGACACCGCGTCGATGGCGACGCTGCGGGAGCTGTATCTGCGGTTGCGTGACCGCGGCGAATCAGCGCAGTAGCGCGCGCGACATCACCACACGCTGAATCTGGTTGGTGCCCTCGTAGATCTGGGTGATCTTGGCGTCGCGCATCATCCGCTCGACCGGGAAGTCGGTGGTGTAGCCGTAACCGCCGAACAACTGCACCGCGTCGGTGGTCACCTCCATCGCCACGTCGGAGGCAAAGCACTTCGACGCCGAGGAGATGAAGCCGAGGTTGGGTTCGCCGCGCTCGGCGCGCGCGGCGGCCGTGTAGACCATCAGCCGGGCCGCCTCGATCTTCATCGCCATGTCGGCGAGCATGAACTGCACGGCCTGGAAATCGGCGATCGCCTTGCCGAACTGCTTGCGCTCCTTGACATACGCCACCGACGCCTCCAGCGCGCCCTGGGCGATGCCCACCGCCTGCGCGCCGATCGTCGGGCGGGTGTGGTCAAGGGTCGCCAGCGCGGTCTTGAACCCGGTACCGGGCTCGCCGATGATGCGGTCGCCCGGGATGCGGCAGTCCTCGAAGTACAGCTCGGTGGTCGGCGACCCCTTGATGCCCATCTTCTTCTCCTTGGCCCCCACCGAGAAGCCGGGATCGTCCTTGTGCACCACGAACGCCGAGATGCCGTTGGCGCCCTTGTCCGGGTCGGTCACCGCCATCACCGTGTACCAGGTCGAGTGTCCGCCGTTGGAGATCCAGCACTTGGCGCCGTTGAGCACCCACTCGTCGCCCACCGACTGCGCACGCGTGCGCATCGAGGCGGCGTCGCTGCCGGCCTCGCGCTCGGACAGCGCGTACGACGCGACCGCCTCACCGGCGGCGATCGACGGCAGCACCTGCTTCTTGAGGTCCTCGGAACCGCGCATCAGCAGCCCCATCGTGCCCAGCTTGTTGCAGATCGGGATCAGTGACGACGACGCGCACACCCGCGCGACCTCTTCGATCACGATGCACGCCGCGACCGAGTCGCCGCCCTGGCCGCCGTACTCCTCGGGAATGTGGATGGCGGCCATCCCCGACGCGGTCAGCGCCGCCAGAGCTTCGTCGGTGTAGCGGGCCTTCTCGTCGACATCGGCCGCGTGCGGGGCGATCTCCTTGTCGCACAGGTCACGCATCACCGCGCGCAGTTCGGTGTGCTCGTCGGACAGCTGAAAAGCATCGAACGACGGGTTACTGATCGACATGCGTACTCCTCGTTACTCGCCAGTAACTTTACTCTGGCCGGCGACCGCCGGTCACGCTACCCGCCGAGCAGGCGCTCCCGTAACGCCGCGTCCTTGTCCAACACGGTGTCGTGCAGGTCGGCCTGGAACTGCGCCATGCGGGACCGCAGCGCGGTGTCGGCGGCACCGAGAATGCGCACCGCGAGCAGGCCGGCGTTGCGGGCACCGCCGATCGACACCGTGGCCACCGGCACGCCCGCGGGCATCTGCACGATCGACAGCAGCGAGTCCAGGCCGTCGAGCCGGGCCAGCGGGACCGGCACGCCGATGACCGGAAGCGGGGTCGCCGAGGCCACCATGCCGGGCAGGTGCGCCGCGCCGCCCGCGCCGGCGATGATCACCTCGATGCCCCGGTCGGCCGCGTTCTGGGCGTACTCGAGCATCCGGGCCGGGGTGCGGTGCGCGGAGACCACGCCGACCTCGAACGGCACGTCGAACTCGGCCAGCGCGTGGGCGGCGTCCTCCATCACCGGCCAGTCGCTGTCGCTGCCCATGATCAGGCCGACCCGCGGCGCAGGAGCACTACTCATGTGGGTTCCATCCGTCCGTCCATTCCGCGTGCGACAGCCAGTGCGCCGCCCTGGTGGCCCGCTCACGCACCTCGGCGAGGTAACCCTCGTCGTCCGCCGAGCCGTTCGCGGCGCCGGTTATGTTGACATGCCCGATCTTTCGGCCGGGTCGTTCGCCCTTGCCGTACAAGTGCACCTTGGCCTCCGGCATCCTGGCGAACAGGTGGTGCAGCCGTTCATCCATGGTTATCGTCGGAACCTGTTGTGCACCCAGAACATTCGCCATGACGGTGACCGGCGCGAGCGGCGCGGTGTCACCGAGCGGGTAGTCCAGCACCGCGCGCAGATGCTGTTCGAACTGGCTGGTGCGGGCGCCGTCCATGGTCCAGTGGCCGGAGTTGTGCGGCCGCATCGCCAGTTCGTTGACCAGCAGGCGCCCGTCGACGGTCTCGAACAGCTCGACGGCCAGCACCCCCACCACCCCCAGCTCGGCGGCCAGCTTCAGACCCAATTCCCCTGCGGCGAGCCGTAATTCGTCGTCGAGCCGGGGAGCCGGAGCGATCACCTCGACGCAGATCCCGTCGCGTTGCACGGTCTGCACGACCGGCCACGCCGCACCCTGACCGAAAGGCGAACGCGCCACCAGCGCGGCCAGCTCCCGGCGCATCGCGACCCTCTCCTCGATCAGCACCTCGGCCCCGCCCGCCAGGTAGCGCTGCGCGGCGTCGCGGGCATCGGCGACGTCGCGGGCCAACGTCACGCCGCGCCCGTCGTAACCGCCGCGGGCGGTCTTGACCACGACCGCTCCCCCGACCTCGGCGGCGAACGCGTCCACATCCGCGAGGTCGCGGACCTCGGCGAACCGCGGCACCGGCGCCCCCAGCTCCGACAGCCGGCGACGCATCACGATCTTGTCCTGGGCGTGCAGCAGCGCCGACGGCGGCGGCGCGACGGTGACGCCCGCGGCGACCAGCTCGTCGAGCAGCGCGGTCGGCACGTGCTCGTGGTCGAAGGTCAACACCGACGCACCGTCGGCGACGCGGCGCAGCGCGTCCAGATCGGTGTGCTCACCGAGCACGACGTCGGGGCTGACCTGCGCGGCCGGATCGGACTCGGTCACCGCGAGCACCCGCAGCGTCTGACCGAGCGCGATCGCGGCCTGATGGGTCATCCGGGCCAGCTGACCGCCGCCGACCATGGCCACCACCGGGGGCCCACCGGGCTTGTTCGACACGCCTCAATGTTGTCATGACCGGCCACCGCGGCACCCGCCCGCGTACCACTCGCGACCTGCGCAGGTACGCGTAGGCTGCCAGATTTCCGTACACTGCCCTGTTGTGTCCTTTACCGATGCGACGATCGCACGGCTGCCGAGCCCGGTCCGGCCGTACTTCGAACGGCATCACGAACTGATCAAGTTCGCGATCGTCGGCGCGACCACGTTCATCATCGACACGTCGGTCTTCTACACGCTCAAGCTCACGGTGCTGGAACCCAAGCCGGTGACCGCCAAGATCATCGCCGGCATCGTCGCGGTGATCGCGTCCTACATCCTCAACCGCGAATGGAGCTTCCGCGACCGCGGCGGCCGCGAACGCCACCACGAGGCGCTGCTGTTCTTCGGGTTCAGCGGTGTCGGCGTGCTGCTGAGCATGGCTCCGCTGTGGTTCTCCAGCTATGTGCTGATGCTGCGGGTGCCCGAGGTCAGCCTGACGGTCGAGAACATCGCGGACTTCATCGCGGCCTACATCATCGGCAACCTGATGCAGATGGCGTTCCGGTTCTGGGCGTTCCGGCGCTGGGTGTTCCCCGACGAGTTCGGCCGCAACCCGGACAAGGCGATCGAATCGCTGACCGCCGGCGGCCTGGCCGAGGCGATGGAGGATCACCACGTCGAGCACGAGGCCGCCCGCGACGGGAGCGCCGACAAGAGCGCCGTCACCGGGAACGTCACCCCGCTGCGCACCCGCCGCGCCCGGCGGCTGGCTCAGCTCGGCGACTCCTCCGACCCCAGGGTGTCGAAGACCTCGTGATACAGCAGCGAGTGGACCCGTTCCACCCGCGGGATGTCGTAGAACTCGAGCGGGTCCTGCGCGGCTGACTCGATGATCAGCGTGCCGGTGCGCAGCATCCGGTCGAGCAGGCCGTGCCGGAACTCGACGCTGTTGATCCGCGCCAGCGGGATGTCGATCCCCGACCGGGTCAGCACCCCGTGACGGAACATCACCCGCCGGTCGGTGATCACGAAATGCGTCGTCCACCAGCTCAGGAACGGCCAGAGCGTGAGCCAGCCGACGATCACCAGCCAGATGACGCCGATCACGATCAGCACGACGTTGCGGGCGGTGCGTTCCCAGTCGGTCTGGTTGACGTATCCGGCGCCGAACGCCGCCAGCGCGGTCACCACCAGCAGGATCAGGATCGGCCCGAGCAGCCGCTTCCAGTGCGGGTGGCGGTGCAGCACCACCTGCTCGTCGGCGGCCAGCACGTTGTCCGGATAGCCCATGGTCGCTCCTCCCGTCCTGCCGCCAGCAAAGCGTAGACGAGCGCACGTCGAGTGACGGCGCAACACCGATCTCGATGGGATCAGGTCGCGCAGGTGTTGCGCACCGGTTCGTCGGCGAACCGGTCGGCCAACCAGGTCAACGCGGCGGCGAAGTCGACGTTGTGGTGGTCGCTGTCCGGTTGGTGCTGGGACTCCACCGGGCCGCTGATCGAGCAGGCCCGTGCGACGGCGTCGCGGGTCCACTGTTCGTCGATCGAGGCATCACGGCCGCCGTAGGCCACGAACAGCGGGGCGCTCAGCGGTCCCTGCGGCACCGACCAGGCCTGGAGGTAGGCGCGCAGCCGGTCGGCGGCTTCCGGGTCGGCCGGGGCGAGGTCACCGGGCCGCACGGCGGATTCGGCCGCCGGGCGGCGGTCCTCGACGTCGCCGCGGCACGCGGTCAGCACGTCCCAGTACTGCGCGACGGCGCCGCGCCGGTAGTCGTCACGGTGCAGGTCGGGGTGGATACGGGCCAGCGCCTCGACGGTGGTGGCCAGCGAGCGGGTCTGGTCGACGGTCATCGTCCCGGCGGCCGCCTTGTCGACCAGACCCGACATGTCCGCGGCGGGCGCGATGGCGGCGGCGCCGACCAGGTCGAGTTCGGGGGCGTACCCGCCGGCCTGCTCGTCGGCCGCCCATACGGCCGCACCGCCCTGCGAGGCGCCGAACGCCGCCCACCGCGGCGATGCGCTCGGGTAGACGTGGCGCAGCGCCCGGACCGAGTCGATGACGTTGAACGCGGCCGTGCGGTGGTCGAAGTACCGGTGCGGCCCGGGTGTGCCGAGCCCGGCGTAGTCGGTCACCGCGACGGCCCAGCCGCGGTCGATGAGCCCGCCGACGAAGCCGAGCATGCCGCGCAGGGTCGGTGACCGCGACGGTGCGCACTCTTCGTCGATGCCGGTGGTCGGATGGCCGACGCCGACGACCGGCCATCCGCCCTCCGGTGGCGGTCCGGCGGGGATGAAGACCATCCCGGTGACATCGGTGGGGCCGCCGTCGCCCGAAGTGGACCGGTAGGTGACCGATGCGCGCTGCATCCGGCGTTTGCCCGAAGCGGTTGCGGCGGTGGGCAGTTCGGTCACCGCGACCAGCGAGCCGGGCCCGTTGTCAGCGGGCTGATCGTCGTCACCGCGCACCCCGACAACCACCACGACCACTGCGGCGACGGCGGCCACTGCAACCACCGCGGCAGCCGACCACAGGCTCCGTCGCACGCCCGGCCTACTCCCCCGGTCGCAGGTGCACGATATCGCCCGCCGAGACCGTCGCGGTCCGCTCGCCCGTTTCGATGACAAGCCGCCCCTCGTCGTCGACGTCGCGGGCCACTCCGACGATCTCGGTGTCGCCGGGCAGGATCGCCCGGACCCGGCGGCCGAAGGTGGCGCTGTGGGCGCGGTAGTCGCGGCGCAGCGCGGGGTCGGCGCCGCCGGCCGCGCGCCACGCGGTCAGGCGCGCGCCGAGCGCGTGCAGCAGGTCGACGACGATGCGGTGCCGGTCCGGGTTGGCGACGCCGAGCGCGGCCAGCGACGCGACTTCGTCGAGCGGCACCTCGTCGGCGCGCAGGGAGACGTTGAGCCCCACCCCGATCACCACCGCCTGCTGTCCGGGGGCGACCTCGGCCAGGATGCCCGCCAGTTTCGCGCCGCCGACCAGCACGTCGTTCGGCCATTTCAACCCGACCCCGACGCCCAGCGCGGCGACGGTGTCGGTCACCGCCACCCCGGTCGCCAGCGGCAGCCAGCCCCACGCGTGAGGCGGCACGCCGGACACGTCGACGCCGACCGACATGAGGATCTGCGCGTGCGGTACGGCCGACCAGTTGCGGCCCCGGCGGCCGCGGCCGGCGGTCTGGTGTTCGGCGATCAGCACGGCGCCGCCGATGCTGTCGTGTTCGGCGCGGGCGAGCAGGTCGGCGTTGGTGGAGCGGGTCTCGGCGAGCACGTCGAGGCGCCGCCAGACCGGCCCGAGCGCCTCGGCGCGCAGCGCGGCCTCGTCGAGTTCGACGCGCTCAGCAGTCATTGGGCGCGGGCTTGCCTGCGAAGCGGTCGGCCATCCAGTCCAGCATGGTGAGCGCGTTGGCGGGGTTGTGTCCGGCGGAGGGGTCGAAGCGCACGGTGATGACACCGCCGAGCGTGCAGGCCCGTTCGACCGCCTGGGCCGTCCATGCCGCGTCGATGTAGGGATCCTTACCGCCGTACCACACGTAAAGCGGTGCGCTGAGCGGTTTCTGGGGCAGCGCCCAGTCGCGCAGGTAGCCGCGCAGCCGGTCGGCGGCTTGCGCGTCGCGCGGCGTGAAGTCCCCGCCGCCGAGCTGTTTGACCGCGGTGCCGCGCCGGTACGCGCCGGCCTCCGTGCAGTCGTTGAGCACGTTCCAGTAGTGCGCCGCCGCGCCGCGCCGGTAGTCGTCGCGGTCGAGGTCGGGATGCAGGCGGGCCAGTGATTCGATCACCATCTGCATGACCGGCCGCTGCTCCTCGGTCAACGTGCCGCGCTCGGCCTTGTCCACCAGCCCGGTGATGTCGGCGGCCGGTGAGGAGGCCAGCGCGCCGACCAGCTGCAGATCCGGTGCGTAGGTCGCGGCGAGTTCGTCGGCCGCCCACGCGGCGCCGCCGCCCTGCGAATCGCCCATCGCCGCCCAGCGTGGGGAGACGTCGGGGAAGGTGCGGCGCAGCGCGCGCACCGCGTCGATCATGTTGCGCCCGGCGGTCGCCGAGTCCGAGTACGGGTGCACACCTTTGACGCCGAGGCCCTCGAAGTCGGGCAGCGCGACCGCGTACCCGCGCCCAGCCAGCACCCGCACCACGTTGACGAGGTTGAGCAGCGACGGCGACAGCGACGGCGCGCACGTCCCTTCGATGCCCAGCGTGCCGTGCCCGAACGCCACCACCGGCCACCCGCCGTCGGGCGCCTGCCCGCGCGGGGTGAACACCGAACCCGACACGACGGTCGGTGCGCCGTCGTCGCCGGACGTCGAGCGGTAGACGACGCGGGCCGCCTCGAAGCCGCGCCCCTCGATGGTGCGCGTCACTCCCGGCATGGTGGTCGCGGTGATCAGCGACCCCGGCCCGTCGTCGTTCAGATCCGCCGTCGACACCGGCACCGGCGGGCCGCCGGAGGACGGGAACTGGTTGAGAAAGCGGGACGCCACGATCGAGGCGATCGGCTGGAGGTTGGCCGCCGCGACGATCCCCAGCACCACGAGGACGGCGACTCCGGCCCACAACGCTGTCGCGCGCAGCCCGCGGCCGCGTGGGTTACTCATGACCTCCGTAGTATGGCCGACCGCGCGCGGTCAGTACGCGCCGGAGCCGACGGCCACCGTGCGGATGGTCTTGGCCGCGATCAGCAGGTCGTTGGTGATCGACCAGTTCTCGACGTACGAAAGGTCAAGGCGCACCGAATCTTCCCACGACAGGTCGGAGCGTCCGCTGACCTGCCACAGCCCGGTGATGCCGGGCAGCACCAGCAGCCGGCGCCGGACCTGGTCGGTGTAGGTGTCGACCTCGCGGCGCAGCGGGGGCCGCGGGCCGACCACGCTCATGTCGCGGCGCAGCACGTTGATGAACTGGGGCAGTTCGTCGATGCTGTAGCGGCGCAGCAGCCGGCCGACCGGCGTGACGCGGGGATCCTCGCGGATCTTGAACAGCACGCCGCCCGCGCTCTCGTTGATGTGGATCAGGCTGTCGATCTGCTTGTCCGCGCCGTCGACCATGGTGCGGAACTTGATCATCTGGAACGGCTCGCCGTCGAGGCCGATGCGTTCGGAACGGTAGAACACCGGGCCCTTGCTGGTCAGCTTGATCGCGATGGCCGCGAGCAGCATCACCGGCAGCGCACCGAGCAGGACCGTGATCGACACGCAGACGTCGAACGCGCGCTTCTGCAGCTTCTTGGTTCCGCTGTACTGCGGCTTCTCCACGTGGATGAGCGGCAGCCCGGCGACGGGGCGCAGCGTCAGCCGCGGCCCGGCCACGTCCACCACGCCCGGTGACACGACCAGGTCGACGCCCAGCTTGTCCAGGTCCCAGGACAGCTCGCGCATGCCCTCGGGGCCCAGGTGGTCGGTGGTGGTCAGCGCGACGGTGTCGGCGCCGATCGCCATGATCGCTTCATGTACCTGGTGCTCGTCGCCGAAGACCGGAATCGAGCCGACGCCCGGCACGTCGAAGGTGCCGCCGCTGGGCCGGCCGGTCAGGCACACCCCGACCACCGAGTAGCCGTACCACCAGCCGCGCGACAGGGACTGCACGAGGCTGCGCACCGCGCGGGCGTCGCCGACGGCCAGGACGTTCTGTACGCACTTGCCCTTGAGCCGTTGCCGGGCCAGCACGCGGCGGCACAGGCTGCGGCTGAGCAGCAGGCCGAGCAGCCCGAGCGGCAGTGCGACGGCGAGATAGCCACGCGCATACTCCGGGCGCAGGATCATCAGCCCGACCGCGATCACCCCGACCGTTGCCAATGTGGCGGAGAACACCCGCCGGTATTCCTCGACACCTGCGCCGATGATGCGCGGCGATCGTGTCCGGTAGGCGGCGAGCAGGCCGAGCCAGATCGCGGCGACGATCACCGAGAGCATCGAGTAATACGAGAACACCGCGTAATAGGCGGTCGGGGCGTTCAAAACGCTTTCGGGGCGGCCCAGTCGCACCACCTGGGCGACGATCATGGCCACGACCACGACGATGGCGTCGGTGGCGATGAGCGTTCGGCGGTATCGCTGTTGCCAGGCCTGCGCGGTCGCCGTACGCACCTCGGTCAAGCGGGTATTCGCGGGTGCGAAGACGTCTTCTGCCACCGACACGGCTTGACCTACCTCCTGTTTGCTGGCGGTTCTGCAGCGAATCGCGATGGCTGCGGCTCGTTCACTATGTCAAAGTTTGCCCGACTACGCTACTTATTTGGCAAAGTAGCTGGTCAAGAGCAATCCCCCTGTATTGCCGCCTTCGCGAACCCAGCAAATTGATATGCGTACGTCAGCTCCCACTCCGGCACCGAGAAGTCATAAGACCTGGGCACCGCTGTCATCACCGTATCGTCACCTCGCGCCGAATAGCACTGACGGAAAATGAACCGCGCGCGGGGCATGTGATAACGCCACGTCACGACGATGATTTTCCGCCAGGACCGCTCGTCGGCCAGTGCGCGCATCGCGATCGCCTCACCTCTGGTCGTCAGGAGATCCGGCCGCACGCAGATCACCTCGACGCCCGGTTCACCGTCACACACCCGGTCCATGACCTCGTCGTCGCTCGGGTACGGGTTCGACAAGACTACGGTCGGAGCCCAACCGGCGCGCGCCAACGCGACCCCGTGGTCCTCCCGGCCGTCGTGCTCACCTGCGAGAACCAGTATCGCGTCGGCCTTTTCGAGCTCGTCGGGCGCCGCGTTGGTGAACAGCACGAAACCGGCGGCGGTCAGGTCGACCAGCACCACCACGACCACCACCGCGACCGCCTCGAACACCGCGCGGGCGGGGTCAGTCGATCGCATACTCCGCGAGCCTGTCGCCGCACATCCGCTGGTAGGCGGCCCACATGTCGTGGCCCATCTGCCGCTGCCCGGCGGCGTTGTAGTGGCGGTCGGCGCCCCCGTTGACGCAATTGCGGCTGCCGGGAATAAACGCTGTCCGAGCAAGGCGATTCGGGGTGTCTGCGTGCACCGCATTGACCGCCGAATAATCCTTGTGACTCAGCTCCATCTCTTCGGGCACCATTTGCCCGAGCAATACAGGCAACTTGTCCCCGTAACGGGACCGCAGGTCGTTGATCATGAAATCGAGCTTTGCTTGGTAGACCGAGCCGGCCATCAGCGGTACGTCGGTCTCACCCTGGTGCCACAAGATCACCGGAACCTCGCTGCCCGGGTACCGCGCCAGCACCGCGTCGATCTCGGAGACCGCGCGCCGGTAGAGGTTCACCCGGGTGCGGGTGTCGGCGGGATCCCAGGTGTAGCCGTTTTTCGGGGTGAACGACGTGTCCCCGCGCGCGCCCGGGATCAACAGCACGCTGCGGCCGGTCGCGTCGGCCAGGTGTTTGGCGAACGTCGTCCCGAAACCGACCCCCTTGCTCGGGATCTCGTGCAGCAGCGGGTCGACCGCCAGCACCGCGGTGCCTTTCGATGGTCCGCACATGGCCCACTGGTGCACCCGCGGGTGCGGTTTGTCGGGGCCGTCGAGGTCGAGCCCGAGGCCCATCCCGAACGCGTTCGACTGCCCGAGCACCGGAACCACCAGATACGGCGAGGCCGGCGGGTCGACCGGCGTCCCGCGCGGGGCGATCAACCGCTTGACGACGCATTTGGCCTCCACCACCAGCTGGCGCCACAGCGCGCTGTCGCCGTCAGGGTTGCGCCGGGCACTCATCGGTCACCGGTTTGTTCGCGAACCGGTCGAGCAGCCAGCCGAAGTGATCCGACAGGTCCACGCCACCGTGCCCTTTGGTTGGGTCGAGCCGCCATGACACCTTCCCGCCCAGCGCGCATGCGCGGGCTAACGCCTCGGTGGTCCATTGTTCGTCGATGAACTCGTCCTGTCCGGCATAGACCACCGCCAGCGGCGCCGACAGCGGCCGGTGCGGCAGCGCCCACTGCGCGAGCAGCGAGCGCAACCGGTCCGCGGCGGCCGGGGAGGCCGGGGTCAGATCGGCGGGGGTGAGTTCGCCGGCGGCGGCGTCGCGGTCGGCGACCATCGGGCCCGAGCACGCGTTGAGGATGTCCCAGTACTTCGCGGCGGCGCCGCGGCGGTAGTCGTCGCGGTTGAGGTCCGGATGCAGGCGGGCCATCGACTCGACGATCGCGACGTACACCAACTGCTGATCGGGGGTCATGGTGCCGTCCTGCGCCTTGTCGACGAGGCCCGTCACGTCTGCCGACGGGACGTAGGCCACGGCGCCGACCAGATCGAGTTCGGGCGCGTAATCCGCGGCCTGTTCGTCGGCCGCCCACACCGCGCCGCCGCCCTGCGAGCCGCCGAGCGCGGCCCACCGGTCGGAGACGTCGGGGAACGTGTGGCGCAGCGCGCGCACCGCGTCGATGACGTTGAGCCCGGCCGTGCGCGGGTCGGGGTACGGGTGGACGCCTGGGTGGCCGAGGCCCTGGTAGTCGGCGAACGCCACGGCGTAGCCACCGGAGGTGAGGGCCGCGACCGCTTCGCCCGTACCGAGCAGTGTGCCCGACAGCGACGGCGCACACGGCTCGTTGATGCCGGTGGTGCCGTGCCCGAAGGCGATCACCGGCCACCCGCCGGGCGGGGGTGTGCCGAGCGGGGTGAAGACGCTGCCCGACACCTCGGTTTCGGCGCCGGTGTCCCCGGAGGTCGACCGGTACACCACGCGCGCCGAGTTCATCGTCTTGCCGAAATTCGTGCGGGAGAACGCCGGCATCGTCATCGCGCTGACCAGCGATCCCGGACCGGTGCCGGACAGGTCGGCGGTCGCGATCGGCGTCGGCTCGTCCGGCGCGGGCCGCAACCAGCCTCCGGCCAGATTCCAGGCCACCGGGACCAGCGCGACGACAAGCACCACCACCGCCGCCACGCTGCCCCAGATGACGACGTTGCGGCGCATCACGCCCACCGGGCTCGGTACCGTTTGGCCCAGTTCATCGCGGGTTGCTCGACGAGGTAGTAGGTCACCGTCGACACCGCCAGCGTCACCGCGAGAACGACGGCGACGTTCTGCAGCATGCCCGGCACCGAGTCGCCGGCCATCAGCCCCCACCGGCCGAGCACGATCATCAGCGGGAAGTGCAGCAGGTAGGCCGACAGCGACACCTTGCCGACGAACCGCAACGGCGCGGTGTCGAGGAAACGCGCGATGCCCGAGGCCTCACCGCGGGCCAGCGGCGCGACGATGATCAGGATCGCCAACCCGCACGCGACCGCGATGCCCGATGTCGCATACGGGTTCGCGGTGGCGATCAGGAACAGGAACACCGCCGTCGTCGGGAACAGCGCCAGCACGCTGATCATCCGCACCCGGCGGCTGAACTGCTCGCGCAGCGACTTCTCCTCCATCGCGACCACGACGACCGCCGCGATCATGCCGAACGCGAAGGTGTCGGCGTTGGTCAGGAAGCACTTGGTGAACACGGCGACCCAGTTGGGCCCCCACTGGATCACGGTCGGGTCGGTGAGCCCGGAGACCTTGATCGCCAGCGGGATGAAGGCCCGGCCGACGAAGCCGATGACGATCAGGATCAGCGGGGCCAGCAGGGCCAGCCGCAGCGGGCGGATGTTCGTGCGCTTGCGCAGCGCGAACAACAGCACCCCGAGGATCGGCAGCGAGGCGTAGAACGCGTACTCCAGGGTCAGCGACCACGACGGGTTCAGCCCGGTCTGGAAGTACTGCGGGAAGTAGGACTGCATCAGCGTCAGGTTGGCCAGCAGCTGCCACGGGTCGGTGATCATCCCGGTGCCGTCTTCGGTGCCCAGCGGCTGCATCGAGGCGTTGCCGATGTAAGAGGCCTGCAGCACGAAGTTCACCAGCAGGAAGATCGCCAGATAGCCGGGCAGGATGCGGGCGATGCGGTGCAGCGTGAAGTTGCGGGTGCTGGGCAGCTGCGCGGCGGACCGCTCCTTGCACAGGTTGCGGGCGTAGGGCAGGAACAGCAGGAATCCGCTGAGCGCGTAGAAGAAGATCAGCGACAGCCCGAGCAGGTTGGTCTTCCACGCTGCCGCGCTGTCCGGCGAATAGTGGACGGTGACGTGCATGATCGCGACGCCCAGACAGGACAGCCCGCGGGCGCCGTCGAGTCCGATGATCCGGCTGCGGGTGCCCGCGACGCCCAGTTGCGCCGGGGTGTTCGCGGTGCGCGGTTCGGTGGTCACTGTCCTTCTCCGGTGTTGTCGGCGTCCACGGTCGACTCCTGTCCGATCGCTTCGGTCGACTGGGCTTCGGTCCCATTCTCGACCACCGGCTCCGCGGGGGGCGGCGGAGTGATGAACGTCGCGCAGGTGTCGGTCGCGGGCACCCCGGCAAAACGGTCGGCCAGCCATGGGTACGCCATCGACACGTCGAGGTCGTGGTGACCTCTGTCGGGTTGGAACTGGATGTCGATGACGTCGCCCATCCCGCACGCGGCGGTCAGGGCGCCGCGGGTCCACGCTTCCGGGAGCACTTCGTCTCTACCGCCGAACACGACGAGCATCGGCGCGGACGCGGGCTGGCGCGGCAGGCTGCGCTCCCGCAGGTAGGCCTCGAGCACCGCCTGCGCCTCCGGGCCGGCCGGTCGCAGGTCGTCGGCGGTGATGGCGTCGATCGCGGCGACCCGCTCGGCGACGGCGCCGGCCTCGCATGAGGACAACACGTCCCACTTGTCGGCGACCACGCCGCGGCGGTAGTCGTCGAGGTTGAAGTGGGGGTGCTCGCGGTGCAGCGAGTAGAGCAGCAGTTGCAGCGCGCCCTGCTGCTGTTTGGTCAGCGCGCCGGCGCCGGCCTGGACCGCCAGCCCGGTCAGGTCGGTCGGCGGGGCCAGGCTGACGGTGCCCAGCAGGGCGAGCCCGGCGCCGTAGGGGCCGGCGAGTTCGTTGGCCGCCCACATCGCCTGCCCGCCCTGGGAGATTCCGACGCCGGCCCAGCGGTCGGAGACCTCCGGTACGAGTCGGCGGATGGCCCGGACCGCGTCGATGACGTTGTGACCGGCGGTGGTCGGTTCCAGGTAGGGGTGCCCGCCGTCGTCGATGCCGAGGCCCTGGTAGTCGGGGACGGCGACGACGTAGCCGCCGGCGACCAACGCCTCGACGGTGGCCGAGGCGCCCGACAGGTTCGGTGACCGCGACGGCGCGCAGTCGGTGTCGACGCCGGTGGTGGGGTGGCCGTAGACGATGACCGGCCAGCCGCCGGGTGGCGCCTGCCGACCGGAGGGGACGAACACCGTCGCGCTGACCCGGGTGAGGTCGCCGCGCAGGCCGGTCGACGTGTACTCGATGCGGGCGGCCAGCGAGCTGACCGATTTGAGCCGGCGGTCGATGTTGGGCAGCGTGCGCGCCGCGTACAGCGCGCCGGGTTGCGCGCCGGCGCCGCTCGTGTCGGGACGCAGATCCATACCGGCGGCGGCGTCGGGTGCGGAACGGACCGGCTCGCTGCTCTGGCAGCCGGTCATCAGCAGGCAGACCGTCAGCAGTCCGCACAGCGACGCGACCACTGGTCGGATCATTCGCGTTCCGCCGCAATGGTTTCGCGGATGACCGAGTCGACCTGGCGCCGGTCCAGCAGCCTGTCGCGGACCAAGCCGTACGCGATCACCAGCAGCGAACTCAACCCCAACCCCACCGCCGCGGCGCCGACGACCAGGGTCCGCATCGACTGTGTCCGTGACACGGTCGCGCCGTCGTTGACGGGCACGACTTCGGTGTCGGCGCTCTCCACGGTGGCGAGCTGCTTGGTCAGCGCGACCATGTTGTCGGCGACCGCTTCGGCGGTCTCCCCGGCGCGGTCGGGATCCGCGCCGAGCACCGAGACGTCGAGAAGCACCGGTGTTTCCGGGACGACGGTGATCCGGGCGGCCAGTTCATCCGGCGTCTCGGTCAGGCCCAGTTGTTCGATGGTGCGGGTGGTGATCTGGCCGCTGCGCGCCAGTTCCTGGTAGGTGGGGGCGCGCAGCGCCGCGTTGAGCTGGCCGTAGTAGGCGTCGATCGTCGTGGCGTTGCCGGGGGTGACGACGAACAGTTTGACCGTCGCCTGGTAGACCGCCGGACCCGCATACCAGTGCAGCCAGCCGGCGAACCCGGAAAGCACTGTGGCGGCCAGGATTATCCACCAACCCGCGGCGAGCATGCGCAGGTAGTCGCGGACGCTGGGGACGAACGCCGGCGGTTTCACGCGAGCCCCTGACAGGAGTCGGCGGGCTGCTGGCCGTCGAACCGCCCGGTCATCCAGCTCAACGCACTGTTGATCACCTGGTCGTTGACGGGTTTGGTGTCGCCGATGCGCCGCATCGCCTCGATCGTGTCGCCCTGCTCGCACGCCGCGAGCACCGCGTTGTCGATGCCGGTGCCCGGCACCACGGTGTCCCCGGTCCCCCAGATCACCAGCACCGGCGCCGAATTCGGCTCCGGGATCGGCGACGGCAACGCCGCCTCGCGCAGCCGCCCGCGCAGCTCGTCGGTGGCGGCGAGGTCGGCGGGGCGCAGATCGTCGGCGCTGACGCGCTCGAGCGCGCGCACCGCCTCGGTCGGGTTGGCCGGCGCGCAGTCGAGGATCTCGTTCCAGCGGTCACGCGCCAGCCCGCGCCGGTACGCGTCGAGTTCGAAGCCGGGCGCCGCGGCCAGGCTCTCCAGCACCATCATGTACAGCCGAGCCTGTTCACCTTCGGTCAAGGTGCCCGCCGTCGCCGCATCCGCGAGCGGGGACAGGTCGGCGTACGGGGACACCGCGACCGCGCCGACCATCTCCATCCCGGCGCCGTACCCGCCGGCCCGCTCGGCCGCCGCCCACGCCGCCAGCCCGCCTTCGCCGACGCCGAACGCGGCCCAGCGGGAGCTGACGTCCGGGGACACCCGGCGCACCGCGCGCGCCGCGTCGATCATGTTGTGGCCCAACGACGCCGCGTCGATCACCGAATGTTCGGGCCCCTCCACGCCGAGACCCTGGAAGTCCGGCAGCGCCACCGCGAAGCCGCGGGACAAAAACGTCACCATCTGCGTCGCGTAGCCCCAGAAGTCGGGGGCGCGCGAGGGCGCACACTTGTTCATCGTCCCGGTCATCTCGTGACCGAACGACACCACCGGCCAGCCGCCCGGCGGCGGCGTGCCCGGCGGAACGGCGATCACCCCGGACACCACGGTCGGCGTCCCGGCACCCGAGGTCGACCGGAACACCACCTTGACCGCCGCGGCGTCGGCGCTGTCGAAGGACGCGTCGCCGACGACCGGTTCCACCCGCACCAGCGATCCGGGTCCGTCGTCGGTCAGGTCGGGCGGGGGAAGCGTTGGCGCCCCGGCGAACTGGGGGGTCAGCTCACGCGTCGGCCGCTCATAGCCGGGCGGCTCGGGAGCGGTGCCCGCGCCGCAGCCCGACAGCAGCGTCACCGCCACCGCGGCGAGCGCTGCGCTGGCGCGCCACCGCACGTTCAGGAGGACCCGTGACGAGACCGCGACTGCTGCTGCGGTCCGGTGCTGCCGACGAGCCGCCCCTCCCCGATCACCTCGGTGTCCCCCTCACCCGACCCGGACGCCGGGCCGTCGCGGCGGGTCTCGGCGCTGCGGGTGGTGGCGGTGTCGCGGGCGGCGCGATCGCGCCCGGCGCGGCCGCGCAGGTGATCGAACGTCACCACGGTGCCCAGCACCGCGGCGCCGGCCCCGCGCAGCGCCAGCAGCGCGCGGCGCAGCGCGGTGCTCGTCGTGTGCTGCAGGCGAGCCAACATCAGCGCGCCGTCGGACAGCGCGGCCACCACCGCACCGTCGTTGCAGTCGTCGAGGGCGGGCGTGTCGACGACGACGTAGTCGTAGGCCTCGGCCAGTTCGGTGAGCAAATCCTCGCTGTGGTCGGTGGCCCACAGTTCGCCCGGTCGCGGTGCGGCCGGCCCGGCGGGCAGCAGCGCGATCGTGTGATTGCCGATCGGGATACCGCTAACGATGCCGTCGGCGACGGTGTGCTCACCGACCAGCACGGTGGACAGGCCCTTGCTCTGGGCGGCGTTGCGCATCGGAACCGTCAGCGGCAGCCGGGAGGCGAGTGTCGGGTTGCGAAGATCGCCGTCGACGAGCACGACCGACTTGCCGGTCTCGGCGAACGCGGCCGCCAGGTCGACGGCCACGGTGCTGCGGCCGTCGCCGCGCATCGGGCTGGTGATCGCGACGACCTTGGGTGCGCGCACCCCGTCGGCCGTCGTGCAGAACCGCAGATTGGTGCGCAGCTCGCGGACCGCTTCGGGATAGGCACCGTCGCTGCTCAGGTCGACCACCGCGGTCCTGGTCCGCACCCGGCTCGCCGGAAGCGCCGCGATCACCGACGAATCGGACTGGTGCTCAACGGATTCGCGGCCGCGCAGTCGCTTGTCGAGGACGCCGATCAAGATCGCGACGATGATGCCGAGCACGAGCCCGGCCAGTACCCCCAGCCCGATCCGCAACGGCAGGCCGATGCCGGCCGGTTCGGTCGGGTATCCGGCTTCGTCGACGACGATGGCGCCCGCTGCCGGGGTGCCGCCGCGCCGGGACGTCTCGAGTTCGCTCACGAGGTTCACCAGTTGGCCCGCGACGGCGTTGGCGTAGGACTGCGCCTGGGCGGGGTCGGGGTCGGTGACGCTGACCGACAGCAGCACCGTCTTCGGATCCGCCGCCGCGGAGATCTTCGACCGCAGTTCACCGGCGGAGATCGGCGCCTTGAGTTGATCGACCGCGCGCGCAGCGACCTGTTCGCTGGTTGCCAGCGAAGCATACGAATTGACCCGCTCAGTGGAGAACAGATTGTTTTGATAAGCCTCGGTTGCGGTGTTGCCATTCTGCGTCGCTACGAAAAGCGTCGCGGTCGACTGGTATTGAGGGGTAATGAATAGCGAGGTCGCGAACCCGACGAGACCGCCGAGAACGGTGAGGCCCACGATGACCCACCAGTACCTGGCGAATATCCGCAGGTATTCCCTGATCTCCAATGCCGTTCCCCTCATCACTCTCGTCGCGACGTTTGACAGGCTAGCGCTCGGGCACCCGAAATCTTCAGCGGACACGGACGGCGGGCGGTTTGAGCTTAGCTGGCGAAGCTGAGAACATAGCAACCGTGAACCCTCGCGGCGATCTGCCACGCACAATTCTGATCGGCCTGGCGATCGTTGCTGTGGTGCCCCCGATCGCCTGGGCGTCGATGACGATGGGCCGGTTCGCGTTGCTCGGTGTGGTCGGCCTGGCGGGCGTGGCGATCGCCATCTATGTGGGGCTGCGTCATCCGCTCTGGCTGTTCTGGGCGCTGGCGTTTCTCACCGGAGCGCTGCCGTTCGGCCAGTTCCCCGGCGTCAACCTGCCGTTCTTCCTGCCCCTGGCCTTCGGCGTCATCCTCGCCGTGTACGTGCATCCGCGCCTGGCCCGGTCGATGCATCCGCTCGAGGTCGCGACCTGGGCGCTGGTCGTGCTGTCCGTGATTTCGATGCTGGTCACCAGCGTGACCATCACCAGCATCATCATGGTCGTCCGCTGGGCGCTGGTCACGCTGGTGGCGGTGGCGCTGATGCGGTTGTCGAACGAACATCTCGCGAAGTTCGGCAGACTCTTCGTCTACGGTTCTTTGCTCAACGCGCTCTTCGGCCTCTACATCGTCGTTCTCGACCGCGACCAGAGCGCATTCCGGTATCTGCAGATCTTCGGTTACGCGCCCGAGTACACCGCCCCGCGGTTCGCCTACTCCGAGGGCGGCGCCGTCGCGCTCATCCGCCTGGGCGGCACGTCGGTGGACCCGAACGGTGAAGGCATCGCTCTGGTCGCGGCGCTGGCCGTGTCGTTCGTGGTGTTCCGCGGCTGGCAACGGGTTTGGCTGTCCGGGATCATCGGGCTGGCGCTGCTGCTGACATTGAGCCGCGCCAGCATCTTCAGCGTCGTGGTCGGGTTCGTGCTGGTGCTGGTGTTCCACAAGATGCGCAGCCGGGACCGCGCGCTGAGCCTGGCGGGTCTGGCCGCCGTGGTGATCGCCGCGGCGATGACACCGTCGATCCGGGAGCGGTTCCTGTCCGCATTCTCCAGCGATGACCGCGGCGCCACCGACCGCATCGACTCGCTGCGGGAGTTCCCGCACACGATGTCCGGGCACTGGTGGTTCGGACTCGGCTGGGACCGGCCCGAGTACACCGACGGGAACCTGGCCTTCCTGCTCAACCACGTGTCCAACGCACCGCTGATGACCATCTACCGCGGCGGCATCTTCACCGGAATCGCGTTCGTGGCCGTGGCGGTGATCGGCTGCGTCTACGGGTACCGCGCGATTCGCTCGAATTCCATGCCCGCGGCGATTTTCGGCGGCATCTTCATCGGGTTCTGTCTGGTGGCACTGCAACTCGACCACCCGGTCGCGGGTAGCCCACCGTCACAGCTGAAGTTCGCCATCATGCTCGCATTCCTGGTCTACCTGGACCGGGAACGCAACAAGCCGCCGCGACACGACGTTGATCTTGAACGGGATAGGACGCTGCTTCCGGCACACTGAGTGCGCATTCGCGTCATAGACAACGCGATCCGGTACCCGGAGGTCCCATGCGCGCCCACCGCATTCGTCGGCCGAGTCGCTTGTCCACCACGATCGTCGCTCTGCTCAGCGGCGTCGTCACCGTCACCGCGATCGCCGTTGGCCTGCCGTCGGATTCGCCGCGGCGGGTGGTGGTGGCGCCGAGCGCCAACATCGAGGCCCGGCCCACCACGATCGGGATCGCCGACGCCGACGTGTACGGCATGACCCAGGCCGACGTCGAGCGCACCCTGCGCGCGATGGGCAGCACCAACGTGCGCACCGTGCGGTTGATGATCCCGTGGGCCGGTGTGGAACCCCTACAGGGCCAACTGAACTGGTCGATGGTCGACAAGACCGTCAATGCCGCCGCCGCGCGCGGTATGTCGATCCTCGGCTTCATCAACTCCACACCGGCCTGGGCGGTGGCGCCCGGCGGCTTCCCGATCAGCGGACGTCCGGCCTCACCGGCCGCCTACGGCGAATTCGCCGCCAAGGTCGCCGCGCGATACAAGGGCAAGATCGCCGCCTACGAGATCTGGAACGAACCGAACTCCGCGCAGTTCTACTCGCCCACCCCGGATCCGGCCGGCTACACCGACCTGCTGCGCGCCGCGTACCCGCGGATCAAGGCCGTCGACCCGGCGGTCACCGTCATCGGCGGCGTGGTCGGGTCGGTGATCGACTGGGGCAACTTCACCTGGAATCCCGTACGTTTCGTGCAGGGCATGTACGACGCCGGGGCCGGCGACTACCTCGACGCGCTGTCGTTTCACCCCTACCACTACCAATTGAAGTTCTCCGACGGTGTGCCCGTTGCCAATTCGGCCGCCCAGCAGCTGATGGACATGCGCCAGATCATGGTCGCCAACGGCGATTCGGGCAAGAAGATCTGGAACACCGAGTACGGACAGCCCACCTCGGCGGTCGACGAGGCCGGCCAGGCCGCGTTCCTGACCGACATGTGGACCAAGTGGCAGGAACTGCCCTACACCGGCCCGCTGTACCTCTACACCACCCGCGACCGCCGCACCGGCAGCACCAGCGACCAGGACACCTTCGGGCTGCTGCGCACCGACTGGACCCCCAAGCAGGCGCAGCAGGCGCTGCAGTTCGCCATCCCGGCCGGGCCCGCGAAGTCCGCCGAGTACAAGCGGTTCGCCGCGGTGACCGCCGCCTCGCACGGCACCGTGCTCAGCCCGGTCTTCCGCGCGTCGCCGACGGTGTGGGCGCAGATCCGCACCGTCAACGCGCTGTTCGAGATGCCCTCGGGCATGGTGGCCTCGCCCCGCGACGTCGCGCGGGTGGCGCTGGCCCGCAAGGGCGTGCCGAAAACGCCGTTCGCCAACGGCTTTCAGGATTTCGACGCACCGAACGCGTTCCGGGTCTGGTGGTCGCCGGCCACCGGCGCCCACTGGGCCAGCGCCGCGTTCGCCCAGGCGTGGGTTCCGCAGCTCGGGCTGGCCACCAGCGACGAGACCTACCTCAACGGACTCAACCGGGTCGACTTCCAGAACGGCTACATGACGTGGCAGCCGTGGATCGGCATCAAGGTCTATCTGAACTAGAGGTCGGCGGGCATGACGTTGGTGACGCCTGCCTGGAGCCTAGAGACTGACCGCGGATGCACGGCGCGCGGTGTCGCGGCTGTCGATGACTTGGCGCACTTCGGTGATCGCCGCTCGGATCATGTCCCCGTAACCATCGTCGTTCAGCGATGCGGTGTGCTGCTCGGCGTTTTCGATGTGCTCGGTGGCCGCGTCGAACGCGCCGAGGCGGCGCAGGTTGTCGGCGATATTGACGTAGAGACTCGGGTAGAAGCCCGCGACGTGAAGGCTTGTGTGGTGCCTCTGGGCTCGATCATCGGTGAGGATGTCGGCGGCATCAAGGGCGCGGACGTCCCAGATCAACGCGACCGCAGGGTCTTCGTACAGATCAGCCAGGTAGTGAGCAAGAGTGCAGCGGTGGAACGGGTCGCCGGTTACGCCAATCTGCTTCCACAGCGCGAGCAAGTCGTCTCGAGCAGACTCCTTGTCGCCGTCGCGGCCGAGGACCACTGCTGTGGCGATGGCTTCCATTGTCGAGTCGGACCGGGTGGCGTTTGTGGTCATGAGAGTCGTTGCGTCCGTTCGGTCAGGAGGGTTACGGGTTTTCGGGCCGTCGCGCCGAGCGAGATTCGGTCATGACGTTTCAAGGCATGGCATGGCGAGCGTGGTGAAGTCGCCGTCGTCGGCTGATCGGATGGTGGCCGGTTGGTCGGCGCCACGGAGGTCGAGCATCAAGTCGTTGCCCAGGGTGTGGCCGATTGCCGGGTACAACGTGGTCAGCTCGAACCAGACGGTCAGATCAGGGCCGAATGCGTTTCCGTCCAGTTCCAGGACTCGGTCACCCAGTAGCACGCTCGGCTGGCCAGAGGTTATTCGAAGGCCGATCCTCTCCCAAGCCTGTTGCTCCAGCGCCTTGAGCAGGCCCTTCTTCTCGACGGTGACGCGCTGTGTCACAGCGGGAAGTGAACTGACCATGAGCTTGTAGTCAGGAAAGGCCTCGGTCAGCAGACGACAGTGTGCGACGGTCCTGTCGACCATGCGCAGGCCCAGGGTCTGTTCGTTTGCTTCCAACGTCACGATGGGGCTTCGTCTGAGCCGCGAGGCAGCGGCGCGGAGATCGTCTGCGGCCAGCGTCCCGGCCCATGATGCGGCAGAGGGTTGGTTGGGCACCAGCGTCCGCGTGGCCAGGCGGTAGCGATCGGTCGAGGTCAGCGAGATGGCGTCGGGGTTCGATTCCAGGTGAACACCATTGAGGACGGGGATGTCGACGTTGTGCATCGTGGTGGCCGCGATCTGGTCGATGGCCGCCGCGAGGACCGGGCCCGACAGCGTGCACAGATCGAGGTGAGCCGCCTCGCCGAGGGAGGCCTTCAGCGTTGCGGCTGCCCGTTGTATTCCGGCTGCCTCGGCGGCCACCTCGGCGACGTGATGGTCGATCATCTGCGCCGCCTCCTGAGGGCCGGCGGAGAAGAATCTGCCGATGGCGGCTAGCGGCATCCCGATCTCGCGCAGCTGACGCAACTGCGAGGCCCGGGCGAGCTGCGCTTCGCTGTAGAGCCGGTATCCCGTCACTGGGTCGACCTGTTCGGGATGAAGCAAGCAGGCGTCGTCGTAGAACCGCAATGCGCTCGCGGAGAGTCCGGCGAGCTTGGCGAACGCACCGATCGGCATCAACTCCGGGTTGGTCACCCGAACATCGTCAGGCCTCAACCAACCTGAATGTCAACCGCGAGGCGAGCCGTCAACAACGTCTCGGCCCCCATACCGTCCAGACCGTCGGTAGATCGCGATCGAGTAGCAGATCAGCAGCAGCGCATCGGTGATCGAGGTGGCGATCGCCGCGCCGATCGCGCCGCTGAACGCCAGCGCCGCCACGAGCGCGAGTTTGACCGGCACCAGCCCGACCGCCGACGCCAACCGCAGCAGGTCGCGGCGCTGCGTGGTGAGCACCACCTGGAACACCGACACCACCACGCGCAGGCCCGCGAACACCGCCATGATCATCATCGCGATCGCGAGTTCCCGTGGGGCGGGCCAGAACCACATCACCACGCCGACGGTGAACACCGCGGACGCGCCGACGGTGGCCAGCACCAGCGTGTTGCGCAGCGGCGGCCCCGCGGTGACGTCGCCGTCGGCGTCGCGCAGCTTCTCGTGATAGCTCATACCGAACGACTGACCCGCGGCCGCGACCGCCGCGCACACCACCCACGTCAGCGTGTAGTAGCCGACGGTGGTGCTGTTGGTCAGCGCGCCCAGCAGCAGCACGTCGCCCTGCAGATACGATGCGGTGCCGAGCATCTCACCGGTCAGCGCCGCAATCAGCCGCGGATTGCCGGGCAGGCCGGGGCGGTGTCCGCGCACCAGCCGGGCGCCGAGCACGATGATCACCAGATACGGTGCGCTCCACAGCAGGCTGGCAACCATCAGCGACGGCTCCGGCGCGACGAACAGGTAGGTCGCGCCCAGCCCGACGGCGACCAGTTGCCGCGCGGTGTCCATCCGCCAGAACTTGTCGGGGTGCCCGTCGCGCGCGAGCCGGCTCTTGACGACGTTGAACGTGATCTCGCCGCCGGCGACGAGGATGCCGAAGCCGGCCACGTAGCTGACCGGAAGCAGCAGAAGGCCCGTCGTGATCAGCGTGATGCCCAGCAGGAAGCGGGTGGTGCGCTCGGCGAGGAACCGCTCCTCGGACTCGCGGATCGCCCGCACGGAGAACGAGTTGTCCAGCGACGGCCCGACGATCGAGTTGAGCGCCACCGCCATTCCGTACATGCCGTAGTCGCTGATGCCCAGGTGCCCGACGAGCGCGGTCACCCACAGCAGCCCGAGCCCGCGGGTGCCGTAGATCCAGAACATCGACACCAGCGTCTTGGCGATGTTGCCGAGGCTGCGCGGAACCTTGGTCACCACCGCGTCAGCCGACCCGACGGGCGTGGGCCGCCAGCAGGTGTTCCCACGCCGCGGCGAATGACTCGGCGATCCGTTTCGGCGACCGGGCGTGCCGGGTGCGGTCCGCGGACGCGCCGATCGCGGCGAGCCGCGACTCGTCGTCGACTAGGGCGGTGATGGCCTCGGCCAGCGCGGTGGCGACCTCGGCGGGTGTCGCGCCGGTCTCGGTGCGCGTGACCACAGCCCCGGTCTCCTCGCTCAGTTCGGTCAGCGCGCCGTAAGCGGTGCACACCACCGGTGTGCGGTAGGACATCGCGTGCGCCACCGCGCCGGAGGCCGGGTACGTCTCGGCGTACCAGTGCCGCTTGTTGTACGGGATCACGATCGCCCGCACGGATTCGAAGAACGCGTCCTCGTCGGGGCCGTCGACCGGACCGACGATCTCCACCCCCGGCGCGGGGGTCAGGTTCTCGGTGCCCCGGCCCGCCACCCGCACCGCGATGTCGTCGGGCAGCAGCCGCCGGATCCGCTCGATCTGCTCGAACCCCTTGCCGCGGTACACATGCCCGAAGAACCCGACCGCCCGCGGCCGCTTCTCGGCGGGTGTGGCGTCGGGCCGGCTCTTGACCAGGTGGGGAATGTAGACGACGTTGGTCCGCGGATACGTGATGGTGATGGAGCGCGACCCGATCTCGCTGAGGGCGAACAACATTCGCCGTCCGTTGACGGCCCCCTCGAGCGCCCGCGACACCGGCCGCAGCGGGTAGTGCAGTCCGTGCATCAGCACCCGGTGCCCGGCGACGAAGCGGGTGCGCGCCGGCCACCAGGTGCCCTGCGGCGGGTCGTGCACGGTGGCGGTGACGGGCACACCGGCGAGCCCGACGATCGACCAGAACGGTCCCACCCCGCCGGCGGCGAGTTCGGCGTGCACCAGCACTTTGCCGCCGGGGCTGCTGCGCACCGCGTCTGCGACCGCCTTGCGGTAGCGCCTGATGTCGGCCACGCCGTCGCCGCCGGGACCGGCGGTGCGCACCTCGACGACATCGCGGAAGAACGGGCGCACCGCGCCGACGAAGTGCTCGGAGTAGTCACCGACGGCGGTCTGACCCTCGGCGGGGCCGACGAAGATCAACCGGCGGTCGTTGAGCAGAGGGGACATCGGCGGTGCTACATCCGGCGCGCGGCGGGCAGGGCCTCGGCGCTGCGCCTGCCGATCGGTTTGGCGGGATTGCCTGCGACCACGTCGAGTTCGGCCACATCCCTGATCACCAGCGAGTGCGCCGATACCACGGCGCCGCGGTGGATGAGGCTGGGCAGGATCATCGCGCGGTTGCCGATCCACGCGTACTCCTCGACGACGGTCGGGATGGGGACCGGCAGGAAATCCGGGTGGTTGATGTCGTGCCCGCCGCCGAGCAGGTGGACGTCTTCGGAGATCTCGACGTTGTCGCCGATCCACAGTCCGCCCCTGGCGTCGAGCAGGCACCGCGCCCCGGTCGAGGTGTTCGATCCGATGGTGAGGAACTCGATGTTGAGCACCTTGGTGTTCCGCCCGATCCGGGAGTTGGGGCCGATGTGGGCGCCCAGCAGCCGCAGATAGGCCTGCCGCAGCCGCTGCGACGGCAGGTGCCCGACGATCAGGTTGTATCCCAGCTCACCGAGATAGTTGCGCAGCTTGCGCCGGAACGTGAAGCCCTCCTGCAGGATGTCCACCACGCGGCCCTCGTCGTTGTACACCCACTCCGGTGGCGGCGGAATCTTCAACGTCGGTGCGGCCGCGAGCTTTCTGGCCACATCCTCCGGGTCTGCGGTATCCGGTTCCTTTGGCACCGACCTACTCCTGTTCTCCGGGACTGGTGACGATCGTTGGGGACGGCTCGAACCACTCAGCCGTCCCGACGTTTTCGCCTCCGGTCGAGCATGCGTGACCACTCGGCGGCGTAGGCCGCCGCGGTCCGTTCGGCCGAACGTTCGCCGCGCACCCGGTCGGCGTTCTCGGCGAGCCGCTGTAGCCGCGGTTCGTCGTTGAGCAGCGACTCGACGGCCGGCGAGAACCCGTCGGGCAGGCTCTGCGGGGACGTGGCGTCCATCGGCACCACGACCGCGCCGGTGTCCTCGCTGAACTCGGCCAGCGATCCGTACCCGGTACACACGATCGGGGTCTGGTAGGCCAGCGCGTGCGCGGCCACCGATGACGCCGGATAGGTCTCGGCGTAGAAGTGCCGCTTACCGTACGGGATCGCCACGGCGCGCACCGATTCGAAGAACGCGTCCTCGGCGGGCCCTTCGACCGCTCCCAGGATCTCCACCCCGTCCTGGCGCGGCAGCGACTCGGTGCCGCGGCCGGCGACCCGGATCATGATGTCGTCGGGGAGTTCACGACGGATCCGCGCGATCTGCTCGAATCCCTTGCCGCGGTAGACCAGCCCGAAGAACCCGACGGCCTTGGGCCGCTCGTGGGCCGGTGTGATCGTGGGGCGGTCACACACCAGGTACGGCACGTAGGCGGTGTTGGTCTTGGGATAGGTCATCTCGATCGACAACCGGCCGATCTGGCTGAGCCCGAAGATGGTCCGGTCTCCGTTGACCGCGCCCTCGATGACCCGCGACAGCGGCCGCAGCGGATAGTGCATACCGTGCATCAGGTACTTGTGCTGGGCGATGAACTTGGTTCTGGCCGGCCACCAGATGCCCTGCGGCGGGTCGTGCACGGTCGCGGTGACCGGCACGTCGCGCAGGCCCGCCGTCGACCAGAACGGTGCGATACCTCCGGCGGCCAGTTCGGCGTGGGCCACCACCCGACCCGGCGGTCCCTGGGCCACAGCGGTTTTGACGAACCTGCGGTGTTCGAGGATGTCGCGCAGGGTTTCCTTGCCCGGTGCCAGGGTGCGGCGTTCGACGATCTCACCGAAGTGGGGCCGCAGCGCGCGCAACAGGTTCTCCGCGTAGTCGCCCACCGCGGTCTCGCCGTCGGCGGGCCCGACGAAGACCAGCCGGTGGTCTTTGAGGTCGGCCATGCTCACCAGAACGGTGCGCGGAACCTGCCGCTGTACTGCAACCCTTCCGGGTCGCGTTTGGCGATCACCTTCGCGGGGTTGCCGCCGACCACCTCGAGTTCGCCGACGTCCTTGATCACCACCGCTTGGGCGGCCACCACCGCACCGCGGCCGATGTGGCACGGCAGCGTCATGGCCCGGCTGGCGATCCACACGTAGTCCTCGACCACCGTGGGGTTGGGCACCGGCAGGAAGTCGGGGTGGTTGATGTCGTGCCCTCCGCCGAGCATGTGCACGTCGCTGGCCAGAATCACGTTGTCGCCCAGGTAGAGCCCGGCGCGCGCGTCGAGCATGCAGCGGGCCCCGACGCAGCAGTCGTCACCGATGGTGAGGAACTCGATGTCCAGGATCGTGGTGCCGCGGTTCACCGAGGAACCCTTGCCGATCTTGGCCCCGAACGCCCGCAGGTAGGCCAGCCGCACGTGGTGCGACGGGATGTAGGTGACCACCATGTTGTAGAGCAGCTGCCCGACGCGGTTTCGCGCCTTGCGGAGCAGCCCCATGTCCTGCATGCGGTAGTTGTCGACCCGGCCGTCGGGCCGCAGGTCGTACTTCGGCGGCGGCGGCATCCGAAGGCCCGGCGCCGCAGCGACTTTGCGGGCGACGATCTGAGGATCGGTGACGGCCGGCGGTCGGCTCATCGGGTGCGCTCCTGTTCGGGATCCGAGTCGCGACGGTCAGGTGGCATCCGCTGCCAGCTTGTCGACGGCTGCATACAGTTTCTCGGCGAAGCGTTCCTCGGTGAACTGCTCGACGTGGCGGCGGATCTTGTCCGGGTCGAAGGTGGCGGCCTCGAACCGGTCGAGCGCCGCGGCGATCGCGCGCGGCTCGGGTTCGTCGAAGTACATGCCCGTCACACCTTCGTCGATGGTGTCCAGGAAGCCGCCGAATCGCAGTGCCACACTTGGCCGTCCCCACACCCCGGCCTCGATCGGGGTCAGGCCGAAGTCTTCGTAGCTGGCGGCCAGCAGTGCGCGGCAGTTCTTGTACAGCCACGCCATCTGGCCGTCGGTCAGGTCCGAGAGCATCGTGACGTTGGGTGTCTTCATCGCGGCCAGGCGTTCGGCGTCGGGCCCCTTCCCGACCACGACCAGACGCCGGTCGGCGCCGGCCGGGACGTCGCGGAAGGCGCGCACGATCACGTCGACGTTCTTGTAGGGCAGCAGCCGCGACACCACGAGGTAGAAGCCGTCGTCGTCGGCCCCCAGTTGTGGCACCGGTTCGGTGGTGAAGTTCTGCGACATGGCAACCGGGGCGAACAGCACGTCCGAGTCGATGCCGTAGGTCTGTTTGATCCGACCCTGGATCAGCGTCGAGATCGCCAGGTACCGGTCGGACCCGTGAGCCATCTTGCGGTCCCACGCCTTGAGGTAGGGCGCGGTCAGCGCCAGCCCGGCCCGCTTGATCAGGCCGCTGTCGGAGCCGAGGTACTTGTCCGACAGGTACAGCCAGCGCGCCGGCGAATAGCAGTAGATCAGCTTGCGCCCGCGGGTACGGAACCCGTGCGCCCAGCCGCTGGTGCTGGTGATCACGACGTCGGCGTCGACGAACATCGAGTTGGCGACCGCCGGCAGCACCGGCAGAAACGCCCGGTGGTGTTTGCGGGCAAGGCCGAACCGGTTCAGCCCCGACACCCGCACGTCGAGGTCAGCGAACTCGGGGTAGGTGGTCGAGGGCTCGTAGAGCATCGTGTAGATCGGCGCTTCGGGGAAGGCTTTGCTCATCGACAGCACGATCTTCTCCGCGCCGCCCAGCTGCGTCAGGTAGTCGTGCGCGATCGCCACCTTGGGGCCGTCGACCCCGTCATACCTGCGATTCGATTGCACGCTTATACGTCCCTTGAACGGCGAGTTGGTCGTTTGCCGACGAATAGCTACATGTCTGATCCGATCGGAACGGCACTAATAGAACCGCAAATCGGTCGTCGTCACAAGCTCATCTGCGCCAACACCATATATGTGCCGCCAGGCCTGCGAGCGCACGACGCACCTGGCGTGTCCGCGGCCCCTCGGAATCGTCGCAGCTAGAGCCGCCGCGCGCGGTGTGTTCAGCCACCCCGGCGGGCGTCGGGCCGCACCGTCGAGGCTCGTGGCGGAGGTGTTCGCCGGCCGCTTCCTCGTGGCGCGAGAGTTCGCGTTCACCGGGTATAGTGTGGCCTTCAGCAAATAACCACCGGAAGTGATGACATGGGAATTGACGACTTCGCCAGCACGGTGATGAGCCGTGACGGCCAAGTTGGATACACCGACCTCGACACCCTGTGGAAGGGCTACGACGACTTCGTCCACGACCTGGCGCAGCGCGAGGGCGTCAACCGGGTGGCCGAGCTGGGCGGCGGCGCCAACCCGGTCATCGGCGACGCGGAGCGGTGGGGCTTCGTCGAACACCGTGTGGTCATTGACATTTCGGCCAACGAGCTGTCCAAGGCCAACGGTGAGGTACAGACGCGGGTGGCCGACCTGTGCCAGCCGATCACCGAGGAGCACAACACCTACGACCTGGTGTTCTCGAAGATGTTGTGCGAGCACCTGCCCGACGCGCGCACGTTTCACCAGAACTGCTTCAACCTGCTGCGCCCGGGCGGCCTGTCGGTGCACTACTTCCCCACGCTGTTCACCTTTCCGTTCGTGGTGAACAAACTGATCCCGGAGAAGGCGGCGCTCGCGGTCGTCGACAAGCTGCAGCCCGGCCGCCTGCAGATGGGCAACATGGACAAGTTCCCGGCGTACTACCGGTGGACGACCGGTCCGACCAAGCGCGCGATCCGGCGGTTCGAGAGCGTCGGATTCCAGGTCGAGCAGTGGCACGGCGCGTTCGGGCATCACTACTACCACGTGATCAAGCCGCTGGACGCGATCGAGCGCGCCAAGACCCGCTTCCTGCTCAAGCACCCGGTGCCCGCGCTGACGAGCTTCGCCGCAGTGGTTCTGCGCAAGCCTGCTTAAGGAGACATTAAGGCCGTTCGTTAGCATCGACGACCATGACGAGCGTTAGCGAACAGTCGGTCGAACCCTCGGGCGAACACGAGATCGACATCCACACCACCGCGGGCAAGCTGGCGGATCTGCGTAGGCGGACCGAGGAGACGCTGCACCCGGTCGGTGAGGCCGCGGTCGAGAAGATTCACGCGAAGGGCAAGCTGACTGCGCGCGAACGCATTCTGGGTCTGCTCGACGAGGGGTCGTTCGTCGAACTCGACGCTCTGGCGCGGCACCGCAGCACCAATTTCGGGCTCGCCGACAAGCGCCCGTTCGGCGACGGTGTGGTCACCGGGTACGGCACCATCGACGGCCGCGAGGTGTGCATCTTCAGCCAGGACGTCTCGGTGTTCGGCGGCAGCCTCGGCGAGGTGTACGGCGAGAAGATCGTCAAGGTGCAGGAGCTGGCGATCAAGACCGGCCGGCCGCTGATCGGCATCAACGACGGCGCCGGCGCCCGCATCCAGGAGGGTGTGGTGTCGCTGGGCCTGTACAGCCAGATCTTCCACAACAACATCATGGCGTCCGGGGTGATCCCGCAGATCTCGCTGATCATGGGTGCGGCCGCCGGCGGCCACGTGTACTCCCCCGCGCTGACCGACTTCATCGTGATGGTCGACCAGACCAGCCAGATGTTCATCACCGGCCCCGACGTGATCAAGACCGTCACCGGTGAGGACGTCACGATGGAGGAGCTCGGCGGCGCGCACACGCACATGGCGAAGTCGGGCACCGCGCACTACGTCGCCTCCGGCGAGCAGGACGCGTTCGACTACGTGCGCGAGCTGCTGAGCTACCTGCCGAGCAACAACTACGCCGATCCGCCGCGCTTCTCCGAGCCGGTGCCCGAGGGCCCGATCGAGGACAACCTCACCGACGAGGACCTCGAGCTCGACACGCTGATCCCGGATTCGCCGAACCAGCCCTACGACATGCACGAGGTGATCACCCGCATCCTCGACGAGGACGAGTTCCTCGAGGTGCAGGCCGGTTACGCGCAGAACATCATCGTCGGGTTCGGCCGCATCGAGGGCCGGTCGGTGGGCATCGTGGCCAACCAGCCGACGCAGTTCGCCGGCTGCCTCGACATCAACGCCTCCGAGAAGGCCGCCCGCTTCATCCGGACCTGCGACTGCTTCAACGTGCCGATCGTGATGCTGGTCGACGTGCCCGGCTTCCTGCCCGGCACCGGCCAGGAGTACAACGGCATCATCCGCCGCGGCGCCAAGCTGCTCTACGCCTACGGGGAGGCCACGGTCGCCAAGATCACGGTGATCACCCGCAAGGCCTACGGCGGTGCGTACTGCGTGATGGGGTCCAAGGAGATGGGCGCCGACGTGAACGTGGCGTGGCCGACCGCGCAGATCGCGGTGATGGGTGCCGCGGGCGCGGTCGGGTTCGTCTACCGCCAGCAGCTCTCCGAGGCGGCCAAGAAGGGTGAGGACGTCGACGCCCTGCGGCTGCAGCTGCAGCAGGACTACGAGGACACGCTCGTCAACCCGTATGTCGCCGCCGAGCGCGGTTACGTCGACGCGGTGATCCCGCCGTCGCACACGCGCGGGTATGTCGCCAACGCGCTGCGGCTGCTGGAACGCAAGATCACGCAGACGCCGCCGAAGAAGCACGGGAACATTCCGCTGTGAGCGGAGCGAACGATCCAGCTCCTATGACAGCGAACGAGAAGGCGGCCGACGTGAGCGACGAAGCAGCCAAGCATGAGCCGCACATCCAGGTGCTCAGCGGTAAGCCTTCCGATGAGGAACTGGCCGCGGTGCTCGCGGTGCTCGCCGCCGCGGCGGGGGCGCCTGCCGAACCGCGCGAGCAGGAAGAGAACCTGTGGGGTCACCCGGTCGACCGGCTGCGGTACTCGCCGTTCAGCTGGCAACAGGTGACGCTCGTGGAACGGACACACATGCGCCGTCGATGACGCGCGTCGTCCTCGCATCCGCATCCTCCGGTCGCCGGAAAGTGTTGCGGCAGGCTGGAATCGAGCCGATCGTGGTTGTCTCCGGAGTGGACGAGGACGCGGTCGCGGCGAGCCTGTCCGCGGCCGCGACGCCCGCGGAGGTGACGGTCGCGCTGGCCACCGCCAAGGCCGACGCTGTCGGCGCTGAACTGAGCCCGGCGCTGGCCGCCGACTGCGTGGTGATCGGCTGCGACTCCATGTTGTTCCGTGACGGCGAACTGCACGGCAAGCCCGCCTCGGCCGACGCGGCACTGGCCGGGTGGCGGCAGATGGCCGGCAGCGCCGGCGTCCTGCACACCGGCCACTGCGTGCTGCGGTTCCAGCGCGGCGCGTTGACCCACCGGGTCGCGCAGGCCGCCGCGACGACCGTCCGGTTCGGCCGCCCCAGCGCCACCGACCTCGCCGCATATGTGGACAGCGGTGAGCCGACCGCGGTGGCGGGCGGGTTCACACTCGACGGGCTCGGCGGCTGGTTCATCGACGGCGTGGACGGCGACCCCTCGGCCGTCGTCGGCATCGGGTTGCCCCTGGTACGCGAACTGCTCGAGCGCTGCGGCGTGTCGCTGCCCCGGCTGTGGGCCGACAACCCGGTCGGGGGCCCGCCCGCCGGATGATCCTCGTCCAGCACATCCACCGGTTTGCCGCACGGCTGTCAATCGATGTTGCTGGGACGATGAAATCGACTTTGCACAGCGCCCAATTTCGACGGTAACGATCGCGACCGTTCGGATGCCGGGTAATCGGCACAATGGACAAATAACGAACTCACCCGCCCGCTGTCCCGCGCGACCTCTTATTTGCGATCACGTCAGAATCCGTGATCGGCAAACCCACCGGCGCATCGTCGCGGCCCGCCCCAACCAGTCGCGCAACCCACCCCGCACAACCGCACGGCGCACGTTGCGGCCCGCCGCGCGGCGGTTGCCGGGCGCTACGGGCGCGGCGGTGTTAAAGTTTCGCGAATTGCCTGATCATGAAAGTTTCCCGGGCCCGCGGGAAACGGTGGCGCAACGTTTATCGCACAGCCGCGATTATGGACAATTCGCTGACGGAACTGCCTACCGCGTCATCCTGCCGCAACGCGGTGACACGCCCATCTCAGCGAACTCCGGCCGGTTGGCAATCGCCATTTGTGACGTTGATTTCGTCGATCAGTACGCGCTTCGCAGTACGGCGTGGCGACATTTCCGACCGCCCACTCCAATCCGGAAATGGCTCCGTATTGCGGAATTGTCTGGGAGGATGACATTATCTTTGCCAATCGGTTCTGACGCGTAGCCGCGGCAACCTATCTCCGGATCACCGGGAAAGGAACTCTGCAATGGTGGGGAGACACAACGTGCACAGAGAGCGCAGCCATCGCGTCCGCGCCGTAGTGGCAATGGGCGCACTTGCCGCGGCGGGTGCCGCGTTCGGTACCGAGGGGCTGAGCAGCGCGCCGGAGTTACCGGCCAGGCCGCTCGGCGCCTACGCGACGCCGAACAGCCTGTACGCGGAGAGCATCCGGCTGGTGAACTCGTCTGAGCCGCTGCTGTTCGGCTCGGCGGCCGCGCCCACCCCGGCAGCTGAGCCCGGTGATTCGTCGGGCCCGCCAGCCCCCGCGGCCGCCGCGTTCAATCCGGGCGAGGCGCTGTTCGAGGGCATCCGCGACTACTTCACGTACCCGACCCACAACGACGACCCGCCGATCGCCGGCTGGCCGCACTCGGTGCGGATCTTCTACGAGCGCCCGTGGACGTTGGTGGCGACGCCGCTGGCGGCCGTCACGGCCGCGCAGGCGGGTGCCGGGTTGGCGATCAACTACGTCGAGGTCGGCAGCCTGATCGGCCCCCAGCTGGGCGCGACCTTCCAGCGGGCGATGACGGAGATGTCGGCGGTCTCGCTGCAGCAGGATCCGATGGCCGTCGCGAACGACGTGTTCCGCGTGTTCGTGCGCAACGGCGAGGCGCCCGGTGAGCACGGCGGCGTCCTGTTCGGTAACGGCGCGGCCGGAGCCGAAGGCCAGGACGGCGGCAACGGCGGTCTGTTCGTCGGCTCGGGCGGTAAGGGCGGCGACGGCGCGGCCGGCGAGGACGGCGGCAACGGCGGTCGCGGCGGGCTCGTGTTCGGTAACGGCGGCGAGGGCGGCAGGGGCGGCGACGCCACCGGCGAGGACGGCGTGGTCGCGGGCAACGGTGGCCGCGGCGGTGACGGCGGCCTCTTCGTCGGCACCGGTGGCGCAGGCGGCGCAGGCGGTGTCGCCACCGCCACGAACGGGTCGGCGACCGGCGGCGACGGCGGTGCAGGCGGCAACGTCGGACTGATCGGCACGGGTGGTGCCGGCGGGGCCGGCGGTGCGGCCACCGGCACCGGGGACACCCAGGGCGGCGACGGCGGCAACGGCGGCAACCATGACCTGTTGACCGGCGCCGGCGGCGTCGGCGGGGTGGGCGGCGACGCGACGACCACCGTCAACGGTGACGCGGTCGGCGGTGACGGCGGCGACGGCGGCCGGACCGGTTTCGACGGCCGCAGCGGCACCGGCGGCGACGGCGGCAATGCCAGCACCCCGGTCGGGAATGCCACCGGCGGTAACGGCGGCGCTTCGGGCGACTCCGCCTTCTTCGGCAACACCGCGGCCAACGGCGGCGCCGACCACGCGCACGGCGGACACGGCGGCGACGCCAGCACCGGTGTGGGCAACGCGGTCGGCGGCAACGGCGGCGACGGCGCCAGTTCGGCCTGGGACGGCTACGGCGGCCGGGGCGGTGAAGGCGGCGACGCCGACGCGGGCACCGGTGACGCCACCGGCGGCGACGGCGGCCAGGGCGGCCAGGGTGGCTGGCAGGCGCCCAGCGGTCGCGGCGGCCACGGCGGGGACGCCACGACCGACGACGGCACCGCGCAGGGCGGCAACGGCGGCGATGGTGGCGACGGCGTGCTGGGTGTGTTCGACGCGCCCGGCGGCGTCGGCGGCAAGGGCGGCAACGGCACCGCGACCAACGGAACCGGCATCGGCGGAACCGGCGGCGACGGCGGAACCGGGCAGGGCGGCGGCCCGCACGGCAGCGACGGCGCCGACGGCACCGGCAGCGGGACTTCCGGCGGCGGCGCCGAAGGTGGCGGCGACGGCGACTGACCGTCAGAGATCCGAAAAGCCGGGAACCTCAACGGGTTCCCGGCTTTTTGGTTGACGGACCGAACTACATCAGGTCGTTGGCCGGTTTGTCGTCGCGGTGCTCGCGGTACCACGCCACGGTGCGCTCGAGCCCGTCGTCGAGGCTCACCAGCGGTGACCACCCGAGCCCGCGCATCTTGGTGACGTCCGGGCAGCGTCGCCGAGTTCCGCCCTCGGGCAGTGCACCCGGACGGATGTCGAGGTCGATGCCGACGATCTTGCCGATCCGGCCGGCCAGCTCGCGGATCGTGATCTCGTCTTCGCTGCCGATGTGGTAGATCTCGCGGTGCCCGCCCTTTTCGTACATCGTCAGGATTCCGTCGACGCAGTCGTCGACGTACAGGAACGACCGCGTCTCGGTGCCGTCGCCCTGGATCGGGAACGTCCCGTCGCCGGCGTCCTTGGCCGCCAGCGCCCGCATGATGAACTGCGGCTCGACGTGCTTCCAGCCCATGTCGGGCCCGAAGATGTTGTGGGGCCGGAAGATCTGCACCTTGCGGTAGTGCTCGCGGCCGTAGTTGAACGCGATCAGCTCGCTGACGATCTTGCCGCCGCCGTAGGAGTACCGCGGGTTGAGGCTGTCGGGCAGCATCAGCGGGATGGTCTCCGGGGTCGGGATCACCGCGGGCGTCTGGTAGACCTCCGCGGTCGAGGCGAACACCAGGTCCGGCACGTCGGCCGCCCGGGCCGCGTTGGTGACCGCCAGCGCCCCGAGCATGCCGACCTCGAGCACCAGTTCGGGGTTGGTGTAGAAGTTCTCGGTGCCGTTGACCGCCGCCAGGTGCATGACGACGTCCGCGCCGGCGAACGCCTTCTCCAGCGCGGCCTGGTCACGCACGTCACAGGTGAACAACTCGACGTCGTCGGCGACGTCGGCGAACCGCCGGGCGTCGCCGCGGACCATGTTGTCGACCACCGCGACCGACCACCCGTCGGCCACCATCCGTTTGGTCAGGTACGCGCCGATGAAGCCGCCGCCGCCGGTGACCACCGCCCGCCTAGACATCGGCGGGCACCCATCCGCTGTTGCCGACCGCGAAGTACGAGTCGCCCAGTTCGGACGCCGGCAGGTGGCTGAAGTGGTTCCAGTAATCGAAGATGAACCCGTCGGGGCTGATGAACTCGCTGATGGTGCGCGGCGAGATCTGGCCCAGCGACGGATGGTTGTTGCCGATCACCACGACCGACGCCCCGCTCACCGCGTCCCCGAACCGGTTGAACACCCGGTCGTCGGGAAACTCCGACGCCAGCACCTCCGGCGACGTCACGGGGTCGTACAGACCGATCTCGGCTTCCGGGTGGGCCTTGCGCAACTGGTCGAGCACCTTGATCGACATCGACCCGCGCAGGTCGCTGGTCTCGGGCAGCCCCTTGAACGCCATGCCGACGAGGCTGATCTTCAGCGGGCCCTGCTCGGCCAGCTTGCGGCGGTTGATCTCGGTGCTGATGAAGCGCACGGTCTCCGCCGGCTGGCGCTCGTTGATCATCCGGCCCGCGCTGGTCATCTCCAGATGGACACCGCGTGCGCGGGCACTCTCCATCAGAATGTGCGGATCCTTTTCCAGGCACGGCCCGCCGACCAGACCCGGCATCGGGATATTCGTGCGGCTGTAACCGAGTTTGCCGGAGGCGATGACTTCGTGGGCGTTGACACCGAACGCATCACATAGCCGGGCCACCTCATTGGCGAATGCGAATTGCACATCGCGGAACGTATTGCTGACGAGTTTGATGATCTCGGCCGTTTCGACTCCGGACACCTGCACGATCGAATTCGTCAGCCGGCGGAACAGCGCCGCGGCCCGGTCGGCGACGGCCTGCTCGTCGGCGCCGACGATCTGCGGCAGTTCACGCAGCTCCTGCAGCGCTTTGCCCTCCAGCGTGCGCTCCGGGCACATCGCGATGTCGAACTGTTTGCCGGCCTCGGCCAGCGCCGGGGCCACCACGTCGCGGGTGGTGCCGACCTTCACGGTGGACCGCAGGATGACCAGCGCACCATCGCGCATGTTCGCCGCGATATCGCGGGCCGCGGCCTCGATCATGTCGACGCGCGCCACCCCGTCCGCGGACAGCGGGGTGCCGACCGTGATGATGTAGGTGTCGCAGGTGAACGAGTTGTCGAAGCGCTCGACGGCGCGCAGTTTCCCGGAGCGGGTGACACCCGAGAGCGCGTCGGGCAGGCCGGTCTCGGTGAAATGCGGAATGCCCTGATTGGTCATCTCGACGATGTCCGGGCGGGTCTCCACACCAATCACCGAACTGCCGGACTCGGCCAGCACCGTCGCCAGGGTCAATCCGACGTAACCAAGCCCGACAATTCCGACGTCGTATTTTGCTGGCTCAGACATAGCCTTACGATTCCCATCTGCTTCAGGAGTTTGCGGTACCGGGTCACGACGATACGTTGCCGACACCAATTTCGCGTAATCGAAAGCACCTTTTGAACGCTGGCGTCAATAGGGGCGGCGTTGCCAGCGGTCTCACTGTAGCCGCGCGCCGCCGATCAGGACCGGATTCCCGCGCGCACCAGATCCTCGAACGACCGGTGCGGTTTGCGGGTCTCCCAGTGCGCGCGGTTGGCCTCGTAGAGGGCGTCGCCGGCCTTGACCGCGACGTCGCGGTCGAGCAGGTGACGACGGCACTCGGCGATGAACTGCTCCTCGTCGTCGTAGGTGGGCAGGTCGAACAGCGCGGGCAGCGAGCCCACCGCGGGGCCGGTGCCGATCACCGGCAGCCCCTTGCTGATCGAGTCGAGGATCTTGACCCGCACCCCGCCGCCGGTCTTGATCGGCGCCATCAGCGCCCGGCAGGTCCGGAAGAAGCCCGGCAGGTCCTCGACGAAACCGAGGTCACGCACGCCCGGCGGGTAGACCGGGTCCTTGGCGCCGGGCTTCTTCGGTCCCGCGATGCACAGTTCGGCGCCGGGGATGCCCTCGGCGATCCTGGGCCACAGCTGCAACGCGTAGAGGAAGCCCTCCTGGTTCGGCGGCCAGTCGCGCACCCCGACGAAGCCCAGCCGCGGCCCGGTCGCCGAGACGTCGACCTTCTCTGAGGGCGGCAGGGTCACGTCGAGCCACCGCGCCTGCGGTTGCCCGTTGGCCCGGTACATCTCGGCTTCCTCGATGTCGTAGGTGCCGACGGCGTCGGCGGCGCGGGCCACCCGGATCTCGTCGCGCAGCAACCGCGGTTCCTCGATCTTGCCGAGCAGCCCCCGCGTCGACAGCCACACCTGCGATTCGGTGTTGATCGTGTTGATGATCAGGCCGGTGCGCCCGGCGTGAGAGCTGCGCAGGAACGACTCGGCCATGTAGCTGTGTTCGGCGACGAAGACATCGGACTCCAGAGCGTCGATCGCGGTGACCAGCTCGTCGAAGTCGAACCGCACATGCGCGAGGCTGCGGCGCTGCGTGACCGACCTGGCCAGGATGCGGACCTTGTCCACCGGCGGTTTGGCCACCCGCGTCAACGGCAGCCCGCCGGGAACCAGATCAACTGTCGCCGAACCGTTTTCGGCCGACAGGCACAGCGCGGCCACGTCGAACGAGTCGGCGGCCAGGCGCATCGCGACGCGTGAGAGCTCGATGTCGCCGCCGTGCTGAGTCGCGGGGTCTTTCGACAGCAGGAAGGTCACCTTGGTCATCGGTTCGCCAATCGGTCGGTTCGGGGGACGGGCACGCGGGCGCCGCTAGGAGAACAGCGGGCGGTAGCCCGCGGTGTAGGCCAGCGCCTCGGGGTCGCGCTGACCGATGACCTTGAGCGGATCACCGCCGACGACTTCGCACTCCTCGATGTCGCGCATCACCGTCGCCTGCCCGGCGACGACCGCGCCGCGCTTGATGTGTGCCGGAAGCACCATGGCGCGGCTGGCGATCCACGCGTAGTCGCCCACCACCGTCGGCACCGGCACGTGCCGCAGGCCGGGCCGGTCGATGTCGCGACGGGTGCCCAGGAAGTGCACGTCGCTGGCGACCGTGACGTTGTCGCCGATGCACAGCCCGCCGCGGGCGTCGAGCACGCAGCGCCACCCGATCGCGGTCTCGTCGCCGATCGTCAGGTATGCGATGCCGTACACCTCGGTGCCGCGCATGATCGCCGAGCGCTCCCCGATGGTGGCGCCGCAGGCGCGCAGGAAGCCCTGCCGCACGGTGTGCGACGGCACATGGGTCAACACCAGATTGAAGATTTGCTCGCTGAGCCGGTCACGCAGTCGGCGCAGGCCGGTCGGCGGCGCCGCGGGCGGCACCTTGAGCTTCGGCGCGGCGGCCCTCCTGCGGGCCACGTCGTCGGCGGTGACGTGCGGTGCGTGTGGTTCTGGGCTCACGTGCTCCTGCTCCCGCGGTCGGTGTGGGCGCCGGCTGCGACGGTGTCGGCGCCGCACCTGGCGGGGTTAGCCAAGGCCTGGAGGAAAACTCCCCGGACTTCATACCGTAGAAGGTTTGCCACAACAAGCAAGCGCTGAGCGGACCGCGCGTCGTCGGCGCGCTGGGTAGGCTCTGCTCTGTGCCATTGCCTGCCGATCCAGACCCCGCCCTGCAGTCGTACGCCCACCCGGAACGCCTGGTCACCGCCGACTGGTTGTCGGCGAACCTGGGCAGGCCCGGGCTCGCCATCGTCGAGTCCGACGAGGATGTGTTGCTCTACGACACCGGCCACATACCCGGCGCGGTGAAGATCGACTGGCACACCGACCTCAACGACCCCAATGTGCGCGACTACATCACCGGCGAGCAGTTCGCCGACCTGATGAACCGCAAGGGCATCTCCCGTGACGACACCGTGGTGATCTACGGCGACAAGAGCAACTGGTGGGCCGCCTACGCGCTGTGGGTGTTCACGCTGTTCGGCCACCCGGACGTGCGGCTGCTCAACGGCGGGCGCGACCTGTGGATCTCCGACGGCCGCGAGACCACGCTGGACGTGCCGACCAAGCAGACCACCGGCTACCCGGTCGTCGAGCGTGACGACGCACCGATCCGCGCTTTCAAGGACGACGTGCTCGACTCGCTGGGCAAGGCGCCGCTGATCGACGTGCGCTCCCCGCAGGAGTACACCGGCGAGCGCACCCACATGCCGGACTACCCCGAGGAGGGCGCGCTGCGGGGCGGCCACGTGCCGACCGCGCGCTCGATCCCGTGGGCCAAGGCCGCCGACGACAGCGGCCGGTTCCGCTCGCGTGCCGAGCTCGAGGAGCTGTACGGCTTCCTCACCCCCGAGGACGAGACGATCGTCTACTGCCGCATCGGCGAGCGCTCCAGCCACACCTGGTTCGTGCTGACCCACCTGCTGGGCCTGCCCGGCGTGCGCAACTACGACGGCTCGTGGACCGAGTGGGGCAACGCGGTGCGGGTCCCGGTCGCCGTTGGACCTGAACCGGGGAACGTGCCGGGCTCCGCATGAGTGCAATGCCGGCCGCGCTGGCGGAGGTGGTCTCGGACTTCCAGGAGGTTCAGGGGCAGGACAAGCTGCAGCTGCTGCTGGAGTTCGCCAACGAGTTGCCGCCGCTGCCCGCCGACCTCGAAGAGGCCGCGATGGAACCGGTGCCCGAATGCCAGTCGCCGCTGTTCCTGCACGTCGACGCCGGCGACCGCGCCCACGTGCGGCTGTACTTCAGCGCCCCCGCCGAGGCACCCACCACCCGCGGGTTCGCCGCGATCCTGGCCACCGGGCTCGACGACCTACCCGCCGAGGAGATCCTGGCGGTGCCCGACGACTTCTACTCCGAGCTGGGGCTGGCCGCGCTGATCAGCCCGCTGCGGTTGCGCGGCATGTCGGCGATGCTGGCCCGCATCAAGAAGCGGCTGCGCTAGACACTCCGACTCGGCACTGGTGGGGCTCGATCTGTAGCGGGGTGAGCGCTCGCCGATCGGGGGTCGGAGCCGCGGTTTATTACTCGCGGGTAAGGGACCGGCTCGTCGAGACCTCAGCAGGGACGCATAAACTCCCTCCGTTACATTCTTAAAGACGTTTCTTAGAGAACATCCCGTCAGGAGGGCCAGTGGCCAGTCACGCCAGCTCGAAGATCTCCAAGGTGCTGGTCGCCAATCGCGGAGAGATCGCCGTCCGGGTCATCAGGGCAGCCAAGGACGCGGGACTCGAGAGTGTGGCGGTCTACGCCGAACCCGACGCCGACGCGCCGCACGTGCGGCTGGCCGACGAGGCGTTCGCGCTCGGCGGGCAGACCTCGGCCGAGTCCTACCTGGTGTTCGAGAAGCTTCTTGACGCGGCGGCCAAGTCCGGCGCCAACGCCATTCACCCGGGTTACGGATTCCTTTCGGAGAACGCCGATTTCGCGCAAGCCGTGATCGACGCCGGGCTGATCTGGATCGGGCCCAGCCCGCAGTCCATCCGCGATCTCGGTGACAAGGTCACCGCGCGCCACATCGCCGCCCGCGCGCAGGCGCCGCTGGTGCCCGGCACGCCGGATCCGGTCAAGGACGCCGACGAAGTCGTCGCGTTCGCCAAGGAGTACGGCGTCCCGGTCGCGATCAAGGCCGCGTTCGGCGGTGGTGGCCGCGGTATGAAGGTGGCCCGCAGCATCGAGGAGATCCCCGAGCTGTTCGAGTCCGCCACGCGCGAGGCCGTCGCCGCCTTCGGCCGCGGTGAGTGCTTCGTCGAGCGCTACCTGGACAAGCCCCGCCACGTCGAGGCCCAGGTCATCGCCGACCAGCACGGCAACGTCGTTGTCGCGGGCACCCGCGACTGCTCGCTTCAGCGCCGCTTCCAGAAGCTCGTCGAGGAGGCCCCGGCGCCGTTTTTGACCGACGCGCAGCGCAAGGAGATCCACGAGTCGGCCAAGCGCATCTGCAAGGAGGCCGGCTACTACGGCGCGGGCACCGTCGAGTACCTGGTCGGCCAGGACGGGCTGATCAGCTTCCTCGAGGTCAACACCCGCCTGCAGGTCGAGCACCCGGTGACCGAGGAGACCTCGGGCATCGACCTGGTGCGCCAGCAGTTCCGCATCGCCAACGGTGAACCGCTCGACATCACCGAGGACCCGACCCCGCGCGGGCACTCGTTCGAGTTCCGGATCAACGGTGAGGACGCCGGCCGCGGCTTCCTGCCCGCGCCCGGGCCGGTCACCAAGTTCGAGCCGCCGACCGGCCCCGGGGTGCGGCTGGACTCCGGCGTGGAGACCGGTTCGGTCATCGGCGGCCAGTTCGACTCGATGCTGGCCAAGCTGATCGTCACCGGCGCCAACCGCGAGGAGGCCCTCGAGCGGTCCCGCCGCGCGCTGGCCGAGTTCACCGTCGAGGGCCTGGCCACGGTCATCCCGTTCCACCGCGCGGTGGTGTCCGATCCCGCGTTCATCGGCGACGACAACGGCTTCACCGTGCACACCCGCTGGATCGAGACCGAGTGGGACAACACGATCGAACCGTTCACCGGCGGCGATCCGATCGAAGAAGAGGACACCGTCCCGCGGCAGACCGTGGTCGTCGAGGTGGGTGGCCGGCGGGTCGAGGTGTCGCTGCCCGGCGACCTGGCGATCGGCGGCGGCGGTGCGCCCGCGGGCGGCGGCAATGTCGTGCGCAAGAAGCCCAAGGCGCGCAAGCGCGGCGGCGGCGGCGGTGCGGCCGCATCCGGTGACGCGGTGACCGCCCCGATGCAGGGCACCGTGGTCAAGGTCGCCGTCGAGGAGGGCCAGCAGGTCGCCGCCGGTGATCTGGTCGTGGTGCTGGAGGCGATGAAGATGGAGAACCCCGTCACCGCCCACAAGGACGGCACGATCACCGGCCTGGCTGTCGAGCCCGGCGCGGCGATCACCCAGGGCACCGTCCTCGCCGAGATCAAGTAACCCACTTTTCCGCCGAGCAGACGCAAAGTGCCCGTAAAAGCCGCAATTTCAGGGCACTTTGCGTCTGCTCGCGCTTGATTGGTGACGCTGATGGAGCCCGTCGAGATCAACGCCGGTGCGTGGTATCTGCGTGCGCCCCGCGACGACGAACTGATCGACGACCGCCCCGCGCTCGCGGAGATGGGCGAAACCGACCCCGACTACGTGACCCGGTGCCGCGCGCGCTGGGCGTCGGAAACCGGCTACTCCTGGGCGGTGTGTGAGCCGACGACCGGCGAGATGCTCGCCGAGATCACCGTCGACCCGCAGATCCCGGTGCTGCACAAGCGTTTCCGCGACGGTCACGGCGACGCGGCGACCATCGCCGAGACGTCGGTGCGCCGGTTCGCCGCGGCGATGCTCGGCGTGACGTTGCCCTGACCGTCAGCCGGGGGTATCGACGTCGCGGCCGGTGGCCAGGTCCGCGCACTCCACCGCGACCACGTCGTCGCGGCCGGCCAGATACGGCCGCGCCCCCTCGTCGCCGCCGGCCAGCTCAAGCAGCGGCGCCCAGTGCCGGCGTGCGATGAGCACCGGATGTCCCGGCCGCCCCGCGTAGCGGGCCCGCGCCAGCCCCGACGTCGAGGCGACGCCCGCGGCCACCACGCGCCGCACCACCTCGGCGCCGACGTCGGGGGTGTCGACGGTGTGCACCACCGCGTAGTCCGCGTCCAGCTCCGACAACCCCGCGCGCAGCGACGCCGACAGGCCGTCCGCCCACGCCTCGGCGTACACCGAACGCGCTGGTGGCGGCACATCGACCAGCGCCGCGCCGAGGACCACCACCACGTCGCCGCATCCCCCACCGCGCAGCGCGTCGACCGCCGTCGTCAACCACTCCCCTTCAGCGGCAAGCACTTTCGGCATCCCGAACCGGGTCCCCGCACCCGCGGCCAGCAACACCCCGGCGACAGACGTCGACATACCGTCAAGTGTGCTGGGCTGCGCGCGGTTCACCAAACCCGGCCGACAACCCGGCCAATTGACGCGGGCGAAAGTCCTGGATTCGCCGCTGACGTGCGGCGTCGACGACGATTGCGATACCGATTGTGCGGGCCCGACAAGCAGCGTAGGGTTCAATGCAGGTTGAGTTCACAGCCGCCGGATACGTCATCGACGTGCAGGGTAGAAACTCCCACCACTGCTGCGAAGGCTTTGAACACGCAGGGCCCCAAATTTTGACGTGAACCACAGTACGAATCCCGTATTCACTGATGGAGTCACAATGTCTGCTATTTCCCATTTCAAGCTCGTCGACTCGATAACCGAGGCCAACGAGTGCCACACCGCCCACTTCTCCAGCCGCGGGCTGGAGCCAGGCACCACGATCGTCGCGGCGTCCGGTGAGATCGACGCCGCCAACGCCCTGGAGTTCGTCGCCTACGCGCTGCGCGACGGCGACCACATCGAGCGCCTGGTGGTCGACCTGACCGGCGTTGAATTCTTCGGCACCGCAGGCTTTTCCGCGCTGCACACGCTCAACGTGCGCACCGCGGGAGCGGACATCTACTGGGCGATGACGCCGAGCGCGTCGGTCAAGCGACTGCTGCGCATCTGCGACCCCGACGGTGCGCTGCCGGTGTTCGACAGCGTCGAGCAGGCCGTCCAAGCGGTGCGGGCCCGGCCGGCGCCGTTACTCAAGCTGGTCCCGTAGCCGCGTCAGCGACTTCGCCAGCAACCGCGACACGTGCATCTGCGAGATGCCGACGCGCTCCGCGATCTGCGTCTGGGTCAGCGATTCGAAGAACCGCAGCAGCAGCACGGTGCGCTCGCGCTCCGGTAGCGCGGCCAGCAGCGGTCGCAGGGCCTCGCGGTTCTCGATCTGATCCAGCCCCAGGTCCACGTCACCGAGCGTGTCGGCGATCGCCGGCGCGTCCTCGGTGCCGCTGCCCCCGCTGTCGATCGACAGCGTGTTGTAGGAGCTGCCCGCCACCAGACCCTCGACCACCTCGTCGCGGTCCATGTCGAGTTCGGCGGCCAGTTCCGAGGCGGTCGGGGCGCGGCCCAGCCGCTGCGACAGTTCCGCGGTCGCGGCGCCCAGCCGCAGATGCAGTTCCTTGAGCCGCCGCGGCACCTTCACCGACCAGCTGTTGTCGCGGAAGTGCCTGCGGACCTCCCCCATGATCGTGGGCACTGCGAACGACACGAAATCCGAGCCGGCCTCGACGTCGAACCGGATCACCGCGTTCACCAGCCCGACGCGCGCGACCTGAACCAGATCCTCGCGCGGTTCGCCGCGGCCGTCGAAGCGGCGGGCGATGTGGTCGGCCAACGGTAGGCAGCGCTCGACGATGCGGTCGCGCTGGCGCTGGAACTTGGGCGAATCCGCCGGCAGTTCCTTCAACTCCCGGAACATGTCGGCGACATCCGCGTACTCAGAGTTCGATCGCGACGACGAACCCCTCGACGTCGACGGGCTCACTGCAGCGTGCTCGCTCGCCTCGTCGTCATGGAGATCCCGAATACCTGACTCTGGTCGGGGCCCTGGCCGTTCTCGAAGGTGGTGACCTCGTCGGTCAGCGAGCTCAGCACGTGCCAGCTGAAGCTGCCCGGGGCCAGCACGTCGGAAGTCTTGCAGGTCGTCGACGCGTCGATCACGACGGCGTCGTCGCGCGGGTCGATGACAAGAAGCAGCACCGATTCGGGCACCGCGGACCGGATCAGGCGGGTGCACGCCTCATCGACCGCGAGCCGCAGATCGGCTACGGCGTCGAAATCGAGGTCCTCGAACGTCGCCACCGCGGCGACCAGGGTCCGCAGCACCGCAAGGTTTTCCAGCTCCGCGGCGACCCGGAGCTCCACCGAGCGCGCGGCATGCCCGTGCCCGTTCTGTGTGTTGGCAACGTCGGCCATTTGACCTCCCGGCAATGTCGAGGCGAGATTACCCCAGGGCGAATCCTCGTTAACAACGAGGACACCGGTTGTCCGGTGCCGGCGACGTGTGCCGCCCGCCGGTCGGGGTATTAGCTCTGGCATGAAACAGGTGCGACCACGAAAATGCCGGACGCGGTGAAGCCGACAGTGACGTACGGCGTTTCACGGGCGCGACGAAGCCAGACTTCTCCATGGTGGGTGTGCTGTACCCAAGAACTGTCGGACACCAAACATGCGGCTCCGGCGTAGCGACGTCAGCGGTCCCGGGCTGCGCCGGGTCCGGCGCGGCCGCGGCTTCTCCTATCACCACCCCGACGGCAGCCCGGTGACCGATGAGGCGACGCTGGAGCGGATCAAGGCGCTGGTGATCCCGCCGGCGTGGCGCAAGGTGTGGATCTGCCCGCACCCCGACGGACACATCCAGGCGGTCGGCACCGACGCCGCGGGGCGCCGCCAGTACCTCTACCACCAGCAGTGGCAGGAGGAGCGCAACGAGGAGAAGTTCGACCGGGTGCTGCGGATGTCGGCGGGGCTGCCGGAGATGCGCAGGCAGATCGCCGCCGATCTGCGTGGCCGCGGCCTCAGCCGCGACCGGGTGCTCGCGCTGGCGCTGCACCTGCTCGACCTCGGCTACTTCCGCGCCGGCTCCGAGCAGTACGTCGAGGAGAACAACTCCTACGGGATCTCCACGCTGCTGTGTGAACACGTGCGCTTGCAGCGCACCGCGATCGAGTTCGACTTCCCGGCCAAGAGCGGGGTGCGGCGCACGTTGACCATCGACGACCCCGAGGCGGTCCGCTCGGTGCGCGCGCTGCTGCGCCGGCCGGACCGCACCGAGCGGCTACTGGTGTGCCGCAACGGTTCCGGCTGGGCCGATCTGCACTCCGACGACCTCAACGCCCGGTTCAAGCAGCTCGTCGGCGACGAGTACACGGTCAAGGACCTGCGCACGTGGCACGGCACGGTGCTGGCCGCGGTGGCCTTCGTCGACGCCGACCCGCCGGTCAACGAGACGGTGATCAAGCGGGTGGAGTCCGCGGTGATGAAGGAGGTGGCCGAGGAACTCGGCAACACCCCCGCGGTGGCCCGGTCCTCCTACGTCGACCCGCGGGTGGTGCAGGCCTACGAGTCCGAACTGACCATCGCCGCGGCGGTGCGACGCTCGGAGCGGATGCGAACGCCCGCCGACCGCCAGGAGGTGCTCGACCGCAGCACCGCGCGGTTGATCCGCAAGGTCGCCAAAGGCAGGTAGCCCGAGCGGGTTCCGTTGCAAGGTTGCGGGTGTGGCGACAACGAGGCGATCATCCCGACGACGCGCTCGTCGCCCGCGCCGCGGGCGCCCGGTGCGGCACCACCCGGTCGTAGATCCGCTCGGTGTCGGCGGCGACCCGGTCCCACGAGTACCTGGCCCGGGCCCGGTCGCGACCGGACGCGCCCATGCTCTGCCGCATGAAGTCGTCGCGCAGCAGGTCGTTGACCGCCTTGGCCAGCTCGTCGGGGTTCTTCGGCTTCACCAGCAGGCCGGTCACGTCGTGCACGACGGTGTCGAGCATGCCTCCCACCGCCGACGCCACCACCGGCACACCGCACGCCATCGCTTCGAGCGGGACGAGGCCGAACGGTTCGTACCACGGCGTGCAGGCCACGACGTCCGCCGACCGCAGCACCGCGGGCAAGTCCGCGCGGGCGACGGACCCGTACAGCTGGAGGCGGTCGGCGACGTCGAGCTGTTCGGCCAGCGCCAGCAGCCGGCGCGCCTCGGGGTCCGAATGCACCGCCGCACCGTCGGGTCCACCGGCGATCACCAGTTCGGTTGCGGGCAGATGCGCCAGCGCGCGCACGACGGTGTCGAATCCCATGCGCGGCACGAACCGTCCGGCACAGACGATGCGGCGACGGTCGGTGCGCGGTGCCACCGGACCGTCGGGGCTGAACAGGTCGAGAGCGACACCGCAGGGCACCACCGACGTGCGGTCGCGCTTGCAGCCCATCCGCATCAGCTCGAACATCTCGTCGGTGCACGTCGCCGCCACCCAGGTGGCCGTGCGCGCCACCGCAGCCTCCAGGTGTGACCGATCCGGCGGGCTGCTGTCCTGGGCGCCCTGATTCCGGCGCTTGACCACACCGAGCCCGTGAAACGTCTGCACGGCAGGAATGTCCAGGTGCCGGGCCACCAATTGTGTTGCGACACCGGACATCCAGAAGTGCGCGTGCGCGACGTCGGGCCGCTCGACAGCCCACTCGGTGTCGAGGAACCGCGCGAACGGGCCCATGTAGCCGAGCAGTTCATCCTTGGGCAGCTGTTCGGCCGGACCGGCCGGGACATGCACCACCGTGTAGCCGTGCGGCGTGTGCACCCGCTCGGGCAGCGCAGGGTCGTCGCGACGGGTGTAGACGTTGACCTGGTGACCTCTGCGCGTCAAGGCCGCCGAGAGCTCGGCAACGTGCACGTTCTGGCCGCCGGCGTCGACTCCGCCAAGCGCCGCCAGCGGGCTCGCGTGTTCGGACACCATCGCGATCTTCATCGGCATCCTCCTCTCGTTCGCGTCATCGGGCGGGCGGGCCGAGCGACGTCCGTCGCAGGGCCACCAGATGCCTGGCGGAACCCCCTGCGCCCGAGGCCAATTGCCGCCGAACGGGCCGCGTTCACAGCAACCTCACAGCGCGGTGCGGGCCGGCGGCGCACGACGCCGGCCAATACCTGCCGACACGGCAGTTCAGCAGCGTGCGGACAGGGGTCGAGACCGGCATACCGGTCGCCTACCCGAGCGCTTCTCCGGCAAAACGGCGCTCCCGACGACTCTTCGTTTAGTGAACCGCGCGCCCTTCGCTCGGCGGATTGACGCGGTGCGCGTCGTTTCGCATCCGGCAATCCCGGCTATCGTTTCGGTATGCAACCGACCCCGGAACTTCCCGATGAGGTCCCCGTCGCCGATGCGGTGGAGCAGCTGCGCGAGCGCAGCGAGGCGCCGATCGACGAGGAGGCCGCCGCGGGTCCGAGTGACAACCCGCCGCTTGAGGTCTCGCCCGCCGACTGGCAGGAACAGCTCGAGACCGTCGAGCTCGACCCGGACGACGACCTGCCCGACGACTGAGCCCGCTCCGGCCGACGTTTAGTCGCTCGGGGCCTCGGGAATCCGCTGTGCAGCGCGGGGAGATTCCCCGGGTGATACCGATCCAGCATCGCGGAAAGGTGAGCATGACCGAGAAGAACAGTGGGCCCGAAGAAGGCATCAAGGGCGTCGTCGAGGACGTCAAGGGCAAAGCCAAGGAGACGGTCGGCACAGTCACCGGACGTGACGACATGGTTCGCGAGGGCAAGGCCCAGCAGGACAAGGCCGACGCCCAGCAGGACGCCGCTCGCAAGGAAGCCGAGGCGGAGTCCGCTCGCGCCGGCGCCAAGGCCGCAGAGAAGCGGCAGGAATCCGAGCAGTAAGCTCTCGCCCAACGAGAAAGCCCAGCCGATCGGCTGGGCTTTTTCATTGTCTCCTTACCGGCTTCTCTGTCGGCTGGGCTGTTGCCGCTCGGCGTCGGGATGCTCGGCATACCAACGCTCTTCGATCTTGCGGACCCGCATGTGCTCGGCCAGCAGCCAGCCGCCGCCGATCAGGAGCAGGACCGCCGACCCGCTACCCAGGCCGATACCGACGCTGTGGTGGTTGGTCGCATGAGCCGCCAGCGCCGAGACGAACAGCACCAGCGACACCCCGATCACGATCAGACCGGGCATGTTCTTGGTGTCTTTCATCGACTCCCCCGCGTGCGGCCGCGTCGTCCTCGCGTGGTCTACGGGGTCATTCGGGGTTTTCATCGGTACTCCTCTCTCGGCATACCTCCACCCGTGTGGCGGGCATGTCACAACGGTAGATCTACCCCGCTGCGCCGTAACGGAAACGGACAGCGCGGGAACGTCACTGGTAGGACGGATATCGACCGGTGCGTAGCGCGGCGGCGAGGTAGGCGGCGTTGCGCGCCAGCGCCGCGGTCGTCGACGCGACCGGTTCGGGCACCTCGTCGAGGTCCTTGTAGTCCGTGCTCTGCATCGCCTCGCCGGTCCAGTAGGTGCCGCCCTGGGCCGGGATCGTGTAGCCGATGTCGTTGAGTCCCTGGAAGCAGTCGGCGATCACCTTGTGCGCGCCGTCCTCGTTGCCGACCACCCCGACGACGGCGACCTTGCCCACCATCACCGGCCGACCGTCGTCGTCGGTGTTCGACAGCTCCGCGTCGAGGCGCTCGAGCACACGCTGGGTGACGCTGCACGGGTGGCCCAGCCAGATCGGCGTCGTCAACACCAGGATGTCGGCGCCGAGCAGCTTTTCGCGGATCTGCGGCCACTCGTCGCCGTCGCCCATGTCGGCCTCCACGCCCGGCGCGATCGCGTAGTCCACGCACCGCACCGACTCCGTCTGGACTCCCGCGCTGCGCAGGTTCTCGCAGATGTGCTCGGCCATCAGCGCGCTGCTCGACTCCGCCGGGCTGGGTTTGAGGCTGCACACCAGCGCGACCGCGGTCAGCGGCGCGCTCACGGGAACACCGCCGATCCGGTGAGCGGCAGCATGCTGGTGGTCAGGACCAGCAGCGCCGACGTCAGCAGAAGCCAGCCGGCACCGTGGCACGCGTACGACGGCTGACCGCGCCGCCACGCCTGCAGGGCGCGGAACAGCGCGCGGCATCCGCCGAGCGCCAGCACCGTCGGCGCCGCGAGCGCGAGCAGGGTGCGCTGCGCCGGGCCGCAGGCGACCGTGTCGGCCGTCGCGCCCTGACAGGTGCTGACCCACAACATCGCGGTGATCAGCATCAGCGCGCCCAGGCCCGCGACTCCGAGCGCCATCCGGGCGGCGTCCCGCAGGCCGTCGCGGTCGCGGACTCCGCCGGGCAGCGAGGTGTCGACGGTGCGCAGTGGGCTGGGGGTCTGGTACACGAGTTCTCTTCCGGCTTTGCTGCCCAGGGGCGGCGGCGATGACGCGAAAAAGACTTCCCTGCCGACCCACCGGGTAAACGTGAACCTTGCACTCCACCGCCTGGTTTGCTCTGCGGGGTCCGTGCAACCGCGGTGTCGGAGTCGCGCCCTAGCATTCGGCGGGTGAGGATCAGGGTCCTGGTGGTGACGGCTGTCGCCGCCGGCGCGGTGGCCTGGTCGGCGGGTCTCGCGCCGCAGCACTGTCTGCTGATCGCGGCCCTGACCCCGGCGATGCTCGTCGCGGTGCCGCGATTTCTGGCCGGAGCGTTCGTCGGCGCCCTGACCCCGGGGCCGCGCGACGACGCCACCGCCGCGATGTCGGGCACCGAGTTCGAGGACTACGTGGCGCGGGTCGCGCGCTCCTGCGGGGTTCCGGTGATCATGACCGCGGTGACCGGCGACTGGGGCGTCGACATCATCGTCGGCAAGCGCCCGAACCGGCTCGCCATCCAGTGCAAACGCCAGGCCCGCCCGGTCGGCGCCGCCGCGGTGCAGGAAGTGGTCGCCGGCGCGCCGATGCAGGACTGCGCCCGCACCATGGTGGTGACCAACCACGAATTCACCCCGGCGGCAAGAAGACTCGCCGAACGGCACGGTTGCGAACTGGTCGGCGGCGCTGAACTTCCGCGACTGCGGTCGACGATCCGGCGCCTGGTGGAACCGGCACCCGAGGTCAGCTGAGCGCGTCGCGCACGGCGGCGATCGCCGCGTCGATCTCGCCGCGCGAGACCGTCAACGCCGGCCGGAACCGCACGCTGTCCGTCCCGCTGGGCAGCATGATGACCCGCCGCTCCCACAGCCGCCGGATCAACTCGTCGCGCTGCTGTCCGGTGGGCAGGCTGAACGCGCACATCAGGCCGCGGCCGCGGACGTCGCGGACCACGTCGGGGAACTCGGCGGCCAGCGCGTGCAGCCCGTCGAGCAGGTAGCGCCCGGCCGTGCCGGCGCGGGCGACCAGGCCGTCGGCCTCGATGACCTCCAGGATGCGGCGGGCCCGCACCATGTCGACGAGGTTGCCGCCCCAGGTCGAGTTGATCCGCGAACTCACCGCGAAGACGTTGTCGGCGACCTCGTCGACGCGCCGGCCGGCCATCACACCGCAGACCTGGGTCTTCTTGCCGAACGCGACGACATCAGGGGTGACACCGAGTTGCTGGTAGGCCCAGGGGGTTCCGGTGAACCCGCATCCGGTCTGCACCTCGTCGAAGATCAGCAGCGCGTCGAACTCGTCGCACAGCGCGCGCATCGCGGCGAAGAACTCCGGGCGGAAATGCCGGTCGCCGCCCTCGCCCTGGATCGGTTCGGCGATGAAGCAGGCGATGTCGTGCGGGTGCGCCTCGAACGCCGCCCTGGCCTGCCGCAGCGACTCGGCCTCCAGCGCAGCCATCGCCGCGTCGTCGGCGCCCGGGCGCAGGTACGGCGCGTCGATCCGCGGCCAGTCGAACTTCGGGAACCGGGCCACCTTGTTGGGGTCGGTGTTGGTCAGCGACAGCGTGTAGCCGCTGCGGCCGTGGAACGCGCCGCGCAGGTGCAGCACCCGGGTGCCGAGTTCGGGGTCCCGGCCGTGCGCCTCGTTGTGCCGGCTCTTCCAGTCGAACGCGACCTTGAGCGCGTTCTCGACGGCGAGGGCTCCGCCGTCGACGAAGAACAGATGCGGCAGGGCCGGGTCGCCCAGCACGCGCGCGAACGTCGCGACGAACCGCGCCATCGCGACGGTGTAGATGTCGGAGTTGCTCGGCTTGTTGACCGCCGCGTGCGCGAGGTCGGTCAGGAAGTCCTCGTCACCGGCCAGATCAGGATGGTTCATGCCCAGCGCGGAGGACGCGAAGAACGTGAACATGTCGAGGTAGGACTCACCGGTGCGCGCGTCGACGAGGTAGGAGCCGGCGGACCGGTCGATGTCGAGGACCAGGTCCATCCCGTCGGCCAGGATGCTGCGCGCCAGCACGTCATGCACATCACCGGGGTGCACGTCGGCGGGCGCGACGTCCGCGCCGGAGGAGTCCAGGCTATGGCGGGTCAGCAGATCGGTCATACCGCCATGCTAACAGAATCTTTACGGTCAGCTGGCTATCTGACCGTAGATTTTACGGTATGAAATCGCGACGCTCGTAAAAAGTCTGTAGGATGATCGTGCTTCGGGTGCGCACGTTGGCGGCGGTGCGAATCCGCTGCAACAGGTGCTCGAGCGCCCGCGCCGACTCGACGCGCACGAGCAGGACATAGCTTTCGTCGCCGGCCACCGAGTGACACGACTCGATGGCCTCGATGTGTTCGAGGCGCGCGGGCGCATCGTCGGGTTGAGAGGGGTCCAGAGGAGAGATGGCCACGAACGCCGACAGCATGTTGCCGACAGCTTCCGGGTCGATCCGCGCCGAGTACCCGGTGACGACGCCGCGCGCCTCGAGACGGCGCACCCGCGACTGCACCGCCGACACCGACAACCCGGCGGTCGCGGCGAGGTGGGCCAGCGTGGCACGGCCGTCGGCGATCAGCTCGCGCGCCAGGGTCCGGTCGATCTCGTCGAGGTCGACCGGTGCTCGACCGGCGCCGTCGGCTTCAGGCATGGCGGCACTGTATCGGAGGCGGTGGCCGCGATGAGCCGACAAGTCGAAGCCTGGCAGCTGCGCGCCGAGTTCGCCGCCGCGCTGTCACGGATGTACGGCGCCGAGGTGCCTGCCTACACCACCCTGGTCGAGGTGGCCGCCGCGGTGAACCGCGACCACGCCGCGCAGTCGTCCGACGCCGAACGGCTCGGTTCCCTCGACCGGGTGACCGCCGAACGGCACGGCGCGATCCGGGTGGGCAGTCCCCGCGAGCTCGCCGATGTCGCCGACCTGTTCGCGGCGTTCGGGATGTACCCGGTGGGCTTTTACGACCTGCGCGACGCGGCCTCTCCGGTGCCGGTGGTGTCGACGGCATTCCGCCCGGCCGACGCCGATGAGCTGGCCCGCAACCCGTTTCGGGTGTTCACATCGATGCTGGCGACCGCCGATGCCCGATTCTTCCCCGACGAGCTGCGGCGCCGGGTGGAGCGATTCGTCGACGCGCGGGAGCTGTTCGACCCCGCCCTGATCGCCGAGGCCCGACGCATCGCCGCCGACGGTGGCGCCGACCGTCAGCGCGCCGAGCGGTTCGTCGCGGCCGCGGTGTCGGCGTTCGCGTTGTCGCGCGCACCGATCGACCGTGGCTGGTACCGCGAATTGAGCGCGGTGTCCGCGGTGGCGGCCGACATCGCCGGCGTCACCTCCACCCACATCAACCACCTCACCCCGCGGGTCCTCGACATCGACGAGCTGTACCGCCGGATGACCGAGCGCGGCATCACGATGATCGACGCGATCCAGGGGCCGCCGCGCACCGCGGGCCCGGCGGTGCTGTTGCGGCAGACGTCGTTCCGCGCGCTGGCCGAACCGCGCCGGTTCCGCGACCCGGACGGCACCGTGCGCGAGGACACCCTGCGCGTGCGCTTCGGTGAGGTCGAGGCGCGCGGCGTCGCGCTGACCCGCGACGGGCGCGCCCGGTACGACGCCGTGATGGCCGAACCGGACCCGGCCGCGGTCTGGGACCGGTACTTCCCCGGCACCGACGCCGAGTTCGCCGCGCAGGGCCTGGCCTACTACCGCGGCGGAGATCCGGCCAAACCCGTTGTCTACGAGGACTTCCTGCCTGCCTCGGCGGCGGGCATCTTCCGCTCGAACCTCGACGCCGAGACGCAGGCCGCCGACGCCGACGACACGGCCGACTACTCGATGGGATGGATGGCGTCGCGCATCGGCCACCACATCAACGACCCTTACGAGCTCTACGAGAAAGCAGCACAATGACCACCATGACGACACCCGTACTTCCCTCTGTCGGCAGCCTGCGCGCCCAGGCCCGCGACGCGCTGACCACGATCGGGTGGCGCGGCGACCTCGGCGGACCGGGCGCCCCGGGCCTGCAGGCCAGCACTCCGATCACCGGTGACGTGTTGTTCAGCGTCGCCGAATCGACCGTCGACGACACCGATGCGGCGATCGGACAGGCGGCCCAGGCGTTCACGACCTGGCGCACCACCCCGGCGCCGGTGCGCGGGGCACTGGTCGCCCGGCTCGGCGAACTGCTGGTCGAACACAAGGCCGACCTGGCGACGCTGGTGACGCTCGAGGCGGGCAAGATCACCTCCGAGGCGCTCGGCGAGGTGCAGGAGATGATCGACGTCTGCCAGTTCGCGGTCGGGCTGTCGCGGCAGCTGTACGGCAGGACGATCGCCTCCGAGCGCCCGGGGCACCGGCTGATGGAGAACTGGCATCCGCTCGGTGTGGTCGGTGTGATCACCGCGTTCAACTTTCCGGTCGCGGTGTGGGCGTGGAACACCGCGGTGGCGCTGGTGTGCGGTGACACCGTGGTGTGGAAGCCGTCGGAGCTGACGCCGTTGACCGCGCTGGCGTGTCAGGCGCTGATCGAGCGCGCCGCAACCGATGTCGGCGCGCCGCGCGAGGTGAGCCGGCTGGTCCAGGGCGGTCGCGACGTGGGCGAGCGGCTCGTCGACGACCCGCGGGTCGCGCTGCTGAGCGCGACGGGTTCGGTGCGGATGGGCCAGCAGGTCGGACCCCGGGTGGCGCAGCGGTTCGGCAAGGTGCTGCTCGAACTCGGCGGCAACAACGCCGCGATCGTCACGCCGTCGGCCGATCTGGACCTGGCCGTGCGCGCGATCGTGTTCTCCGCCGCGGGCACCGCCGGGCAGCGGTGCACCACATTGCGCCGGCTGATCGTGCACTCGTCGATCGCCGACGAGGTGGTGCGCCGGGTCGCCGACGCCTACCGGCAACTGCCGGTGGGTGATCCGGCCGCCGACGGCACGCTGGTCGGCCCGCTGATCCACGAGGCGTCCTACCGGGAGATGGTGCGCTCGCTCGAACAGGCCCGCGCCGACGGCGGCGAGGTGCTCGGCGGTGAGCGCCACGACATCGGCGAGGCGTATTACGTGTCTCCGGCGGTGGTGCGGATGCCCGCGCAGACCGCGATCGTGCACACCGAGACGTTCGCCCCGATCCTCTACGTGATGACCTACGACGACCTCGACGAGGCTATCGCGATGAACAACGCTGTGCCGCAGGGGCTGTCGTCGTCGATCTTCACGCTCGACATGCGCGAGGCCGAGCGTTTCCTGGCCGCCGACGGTTCGGACTGCGGCATCGCGAACGTCAACATCGGCACCTCGGGCGCCGAGATCGGCGGTGCGTTCGGCGGGGAGAAGCAGACCGGCGGCGGCCGCGAGTCGGGCTCGGACTCGTGGAAGGCGTACATGCGTCGGGCCACCAACACGGTCAACTACTCGACCGACCTACCGCTGGCCCAGGGCGTGCGCTTCAGTTAGCAGGCATCCTGGGCCGAACGTGGGTTACCCGCACGCGCTCCGGCGCCAAAGCGTGTCACGAGCCCACACTCGGCGAGGCTTGGAACGCACCGCGTCAGAGGATCGGCCGCCCGCCGGTCACCGCGATCCGCGCCCCGGTCACATAGCTCGCCTCGTCGGACGCGAGCATCACGTAGACCGGCGCGAGCTCGACGGGTTGACCGGCGCGGCCCAGCGGGGTGTTCTCGCCGAACTGCTTGACCTTCTCCGGCGGCATGGTCGCGGGGATCAACGGCGTCCAGATCGGACCCGGCGCGACGCTGTTGGCGCGAATCCCCTTCTCGCCCAGCATCTGCGCGAGGCTCGCCGAGAAGTTCGCGATCGCGGCCTTGGTCGCGGCGTACGGCGCCAGCGTCGGGCTCGGCATGTCGGAGTTCACCGAGGAACTGCCGATGATCGACGCGCCGGAACCCATGTGCGGCAGCGCGGCCTTCACCAGATAGAAGTAGTGGCCGATGTTGAGGCGGAACGTGTAATCCCATTCCTCGTCGGAGATTTCGTCGAGGCTCTCGTGGGTCATCTGATAGGCCGCGTTGATGACGAGCACGTCAATGCCGCCGAACTCCTCGACCGCCTTGTCGACGACCGCACGGCACTGCGCCGGGTCGGCCAGATCGCCGGGCACCAGCACGCACTTGCGCCCGGCCTCCTCGACGTACTTCTGCACGTCCTTGGCGTCGTCGTGCTCGTTGAGGTATGCGATCAGCACGTCGGCGCCCTCGCGGGCATACGCGATCGCGACCGCCCGGCCGATGCCGCTGTCGCCGCCGGTGATCACGGCCCGCTTACCGGTCAGCCGCCCCGACCCGCGGTAGCTGGTCTCGCCGCAGTCGGGCACCGGTTCCATCTGGCTCTGCACGCCGGGCGGGGTCTGCTGCTGCTCGGGAAAGCTCATCGAGTACCTCATCTCTGTCTGGAGTGACACGGGTACCCGGCCCGACCCCGAATACTCGCGCACCCACGAGGACGTGGCGGCCCTTGACGACGGCCACCACCGCGTCCTACTGTGAGCCCGTTCACGAATTGAAACGTTTCAACAAACCAACGCACCGAAGGCAGGCATGGGCATCACCGCAGCGACGCACCGCGTCTGCTTCCTGCTGCAGTTGCGGCCCGACCGCGTCGAGGACTACCTCGACGCCCACGACGTGGTCTGGCCGGAGATGCTCGACGCGCTGCGGGCCGCGGGCTGGCGCAACTACTCCCTGTTCCTGCGGCCCGACGACGGGCTGGTCGTCGGCTATCTCGAGACCGACGACTTCGACGCGGCGCGGCAGCGTATGGCCGCCACCGACGTCAACGACCGCTGGCAGGCACACATGGCCCAGTACTTCCAGAGCGGCGCGAACCCCGATCAGGCCATGAAACCGCTTGCCGAGTACTTCCACCTCGACTAGAACCCCACTCATCGCCCGAAGGACTGTCATGAAAGTTGGAGCCCGCTCCACCACCGGTTGGCGCGCGACGATCGCGGTCGCCATGTCGAACTACATCGAGGCCGGCTCGATCATCGCGATCGCGACCAGCCTGGCGTTCTGGCAGGCCGAATTCGGCATCAGCAACTTCGCGGTCGGTTTGCTGGCCGCGTTGAGCGCCAACGCTTTCGGCGCAGCGATCGGCGCCATCCTGGGCGGGCCGCTGTGCGACCGGTTCGGCCGCAAGGCGATCTACACCTTCGACCTGCTCGTCTACATGGTCGGTGTGCTGCTGGCCGCCTTCGCTGCCAACTACGCGATGCTGCTGACGGCGTTCATCATCACCGGAATCGCGGTCGGTGCGGGGGTGCCCGCGTCGTGGACCTACATCGCCGAGCAGGCGCCGTCGGAGGGCCGCGCCAAGCACGTCGGCACCGCGCAGCTCGCGTGGTCGATCGGCCCGCTGATCGGCTTCGCGCTCGCCGCCGCGCTGGCGCCGCTGGGACTGCTGGGTTCGCGGCTGATCTTCCTGCACCTGTTCGTCGTCGCCGCGGTGGTCTGGTGGGTCCGGCAGGGGCTGCAGGAGTCGCAGATCTGGACGGATGAAGCGAAATCCGAACCCGCCGCGGTGACGTCGGCGGTCGGGCTGCGCGGCCTGCGGGGTCTGTTCTCCCGCAAGGTCAACATCACCGCGCTGCTGTTCCTCGGTGGCATCTACCTGTTCTGGAACACGGTCGCCGGTCAGGCCGGCATCTTCATGCCGCGCGTCTACGACACCGCCGGCCTGCACAGCCCCGTCGCGCAGAACCTGCTGCAGGTGCTGGTGTGGGGCTGCACAGTCGCGGCGACCTACTTCGGCTTCATGCGCTACGCCGACCGGGTCTCTCAGCGCTGGCTCTACGCCGGCGGCGCCGCGCTCGGCATCGCCGGGTGGGCGGTGCTGGTCGCGTTCACCGACGGTGGCGTGCCGACGATGTTGATCTTCGCGGTGCTCTGGGGTGTCTCCAGCGGCATCGGCGCGCAGGCCTTCTACAGCCTGTGGGCCAGCGAGATGTTCGCGACGCCGTACCGCGCGAGCGCCCAGGGCGTGATGTTCTGCGTCGTCCGCACCTTCACCGGCTTGCTGAGCTACTTCTTCCCCACCCTGCTCGTCGCGATCGGCCTGACCGGAGTCGGGCTGCTGCTGATCGGGTTGCTGACCGTCGCGCTCGTCATCGGGGCGGTGTGGGCGCCGTCGACGCAGGGAAAGACGTTGCGCGAGATCGAGATCGAGCGCTACGGGCGGCCCGTCGACCCGACCCCGGAACAGGCGGGTGCGCTCGCATGACCGTACTGGACAACCTGCAGATCGAACTTCCCTCGTGGGCGTTCGGCAACTCGGGCACCCGGTTCAAGGTGTTCAGCACCCCGGGCACCCCGCGTTCGATCGAGGAGAAGATCGCCGACGCCGCCACCGTGCACCGGTTCACCGGCCTGGCCCCCGTTGTCGCGCTGCACATCCCGTGGGACCGGGTCGACGACTTCGCCGCCCTGCGCCGCTACGCCACCGACCTCGGCGTCACGCTGGGCACCATCAACTCCAACACCTTCCAGGACGACGACTACAAGTTCGGCAGCCTCACCCACACCGACAAGGCGGTGCGCCAGAAGGCCATCGACCACCACCTCGAGTGCATCGAGATCATGGCTGCGACCGGTTCCCGCGACCTCAAGATCTGGCTGGCCGACGGCACCAACTACCCCGGCCAGGGCGACATCCGCGGCCGCCAGGACCGGCTGGCGGAGTCGCTGGCGGCGATCTACCAGCACATCGGCCCTGACCAGCGGCTCGTGTTGGAGTACAAGTTCTTCGAACCGGCCACGTACATGACCGACGTACCCGACTGGGGCACCGCCTACGCCCACGTCACCGCGCTGGGCGACCGCGCGAAGGTCTGCCTGGACACCGGCCACCACGCCCCCGGCACCAACATCGAGTTCATCGTCGCCCAACTGATGCGACTCGCCAAGCTCGGTTCGTTCGACTTCAACTCACGGTTCTACGCCGACGACGACCTGATCGTCGGGGCGGCCGACCCGTTCCAGCTGTTCCGCATCATGTTCGAGGTGATCCGCGGCGGTGGCCTCGACAAGAGCTCAGATCTCGCGCTGATGCTCGACCAGTGCCACAACGTCGAAGCCAAGATCCCCGGCCAGATCCGGTCGGTGCTCAACGTGCAGGAGATGACCGCCCGCGCGCTCGCGGTCGACACCGACGCGTTGACCGTCGCCCAGGAATCCGGAGACGTGCTGGGCGCCAACCAGATCATGATGGACGCCTTCTACACCGACATCCGCCCCGCCCTGGCGCAGTGGCGCGGAGAGCGCGGGCTGCCGACCGACCCGATGGCGGCCTTCGCCGAATCCGGCTATCAGGAGACCATCAACGCCGAGCGCATCGGCGGTACCCAATCATCGTGGGGAGCATGACCGACATGACCGACATGACCGGACCCAATCCGACCGTCGCCGACCTCATCGCGCGGTCCAACCGCCTGGGCGCCGACCCGAAGAACACCAACTATGCCGGCGGCAACACCTCCGCCAAGGCCACCGACATCGACCCGGTCACCGGCGCACCGGTAGAACTGCTGTGGGTCAAGGGATCCGGCGGAGACCTCGGCACCCTGACCGAGGACGGTCTGGCGGTGCTGCGGCTGGACCGGATGCGCTCGCTGGTCGACGTCTACCCCGGTGTCGAACGCGAGGACGAGATGGTCGCGGCGTTCGACTACTGCCTGCACGGCCGTGGCGGGGCCGCGCCGTCGATCGACACCGCGATGCACGGCCTGGTCGACGCCGCCCACGTCGACCACCTGCACCCGGATTCGGGTATCGCGCTGGCCACCGCGGCCGACGGCGAGGCGCTGACCAAGCAGATCTTCGGCGACCGTGTGGTGTGGATTCCGTGGCGGCGCCCCGGTTTTCAGCTCGGCCTCGACATCGCCGAGATCAAACGGCGCAACCCGCAGGCCATCGGCACCATCCTCGGCGGCCACGGCATCACCGCGTGGGGCGACACCTCCGCCGAGGCCGAGGCGCGCTCGCTGGAGATCATCGACACCGCCCAGCGCTACATCGACACCAACGGCAAGCCGCGACCGTTCGGCGCCCCGATCGCCGGGTACGCCGCGCTCCCCCAGCCCGCGCGCCGCAGCAAGGCCGCCGCGCTGGCGCCGTTCCTGCGCGGGCTGGCCTCCACCGACCGCCCTCAGGTCGGCCACTTCACCGACGACCCGCGGGTGCTCGAATTCCTCTCCGCCAGCGAACATCCCCGGCTCGCGGCGCTGGGCACCAGCTGCCCCGACCACTTCCTGCGCACCAAGGTCAAACCGCTGCTGCTCGACCTGCCCGCCGACGCATCGATCGACGACGCGAAAGCCCGGCTCACCGAACTGCACGCCGCCTACCGGGCCGACTACCGGGCCTACTACCACCGCCACGCCGACGCGACCTCGCCGCCGATGCGCGGTGCCGACCCGGCGATCGTGCTGATCCCCGGCGTCGGAATGTTCAGCTACGGCAAGGACAAACAGACCGCCCGCGTGGCAGGTGAGTTCTACCTCAACGCGATCAACGTGATGCGCGGCGCCGAAGCCGTCTCCACCTACGCGCCCATCGACGAATCCGAGAAGTTCCGCATCGAGTACTGGGCGCTGGAGGAGGCCAAGCTCACTCGCATGCCCAAGCCCAAACCGCTGGCCACCCGTATCGCGCTGATCACCGGGGCCGCCTCCGGCATCGGCCGGGCGATCGCGCACCGACTGGCCGCCGAAGGCGCCTGCGTGGTGATCGCCGACCTCGACGAGCGCAAGGCCCGCGAGGCGGCCGCCGAGATCGGCGACACCGACGTCGCGGTCGGCGTCGCCGCCGACGTCACCGACGAGCAGGCCGTGCAGTCCGCCGTCGACGCCACTGTGCTGGCGTTCGGCGGCATCGACATCGTCGTCAACAACGCCGGCCTGTCACTGTCGAAGTCGCTGCTGGAGACCACGGCCGCCGACTGGGACCTGCAGCACGACGTGATGGCCCGCGGGTCGTTTCTGGTGTCACGAGCTGCCGCACGCGCGCTGATCGATCAGAAGCTCGGCGGTGACATCATCTACATCTCGTCGAAGAACTCCGTGTTCGCCGGACCCAACAACATCGCCTACGCGGCGACCAAAGCCGATCAGGCGCACCAGGTTCGGCTGCTGGCCGCCGAACTCGGCGAGCACGGCATCAAGGTCAACGGGATCAACCCCGACGGCGTCGTGCGCGGCTCGGGCATCTTCGCCGGCGGTTGGGGCGCCCAGCGCGCCGCCGTCTACGGCGTCGACGAAAAAGACCTCGGCGCGTTCTACGCCCAACGCACGCTGCTCAAACGCGAGGTGCTGCCCGAGCACATCGCCAACGCCGCATTCGCGCTGTGCACCGCGGACTTCTCCCACACCACCGGACTGCACGTGCCGGTGGACGCGGGTGTGGCCGCCGCGTTCCTGCGATGAGCGCGCACCTCGCCGCGGTCGACCTCGGTGCGACCAGCGGCCGGGTCATGGTGGCCGGCGTCGCGCCGGGATCGATCGACATCGCGCCGGTCGCCCGGTTCGCCAACGATCCGGTGTACCTGTGGAACGGTCGGCGTGCCGCGATGCACTGGGATCTGCCCGGCCTGTTCCGCAACGTGTGCGACGGTCTCGCCGAGGCGACCCGCCGATACCCCGACCTGGCCGGCATCGGCGTCGACTCCTGGGCTGTGGACTACGGCCTGCTGCGCGGCGGCGCGCTCGCAGCTCTGCCCCACCACTACCGCGACGCCCGCTGCGAGGACGGCGCCGACACCGTCCACCAGCGCATCACCCACCCGGAACTCTACGCCCGCAACGGATTGCAGTATCTGCCGTTCAATACGCTGTACCAGCTGGCCACCGACGCGCTCGGCGACGTCGACCGGGCGCTGCTGATCCCCGACCTGGTGAACTACTGGCTCACCGGCCGCGAAGCCACCGAACGCACCAACGCCTCGACCACCGGGCTGCTCGGAATCGACGGCCACTGGGACGACGAGCTGATGACTCTGCTCGACATCCCGACCGACCTGTTCCCCGCGGTCGTCGACCCCGGCACCGAGTTGGGCCCGCCGCTGCCGCATCTCGCGACGCTCAGCGGGATCACCGGCCGCCCACACGTCAGCACCGTCGCATCGCACGACACCGCCTCGGCCGTCGTCGCCGTACCGATGGCGCCGGAAGCCTCCGTCTACATCTCCTGCGGGACATGGGGACTCGTCGGCGTCGAACTCGAACACCCCGTGCTCAGCGAGGCGGCACGGAGGGCGAACTTCACCAACGAGGTCGGCGCCGACGGCCGAATCCGGTTCCTGCGCAACACCATGGGCCTGTGGCTGCTCAGCGAATCGGTCCGGCACTGGGACCGCGACCGCGTCGACCTGGGCGCCCTGTTGGAGCAGGCGACCGCATGCCGCCCGCCGGCGCAGGTGTTCGACACCGACGACCCGGTGTTCGCGAGCCCGGGCGACATGCCGGACCGCATCGCCGCGTGGTACACCGCGCGCGGCCTGCCGCCGCCGACGACCCGCGCGGAGACGGTGCGGGCGATCATCGAAAGCCTGGCCGCGGCTTTCGCCGACCGCGTCGAGACGGCGTCGCTGCTGTCGGGCACCGCGGCGCGCACCGTGCACATCGTCGGCGGCGGCGCGCAGAACGCGCTGCTGTGCCAGCTCATCGCCGACCGCGTCGGCGCCCCGGTGGTCGCGGGGCCGGTGGAGGCGACCGCGCTGGGTAACGTACTGATCCAGGCACGCACCCACGGGCTGCTGGCCGGCGACCTCGAGGCGCTGCGCTCCCACGTCACCGACCGGTTGCTCGTCGGCCGGTTCACCCCGCGCGGCGTGCCGGGCAGGTCCCGAGCACTGTCAGGGAGGGCGCGATCATGAAACGTCAGATGCCGAAGGTCGCCGACCTCGCACCGCTGATGCAGTTCAAGAAGCCGCAGTTCAACGCCAAGACCCGCCGGTTGGAGAAGGCGCTGACCATCGAGGACCTGCGGCGCATCGCCAAACGCCGCACCCCGAAGGCGGCCTTCGACTACACCGACGGTTCGGCGGAGGCCGAACTGTCCATCGCGCGCGCCCGGCAGGCGTTCTCCGACATCGAGTTCCGGCCCGCGATCCTGCGCGACGTGTCCGCGGTGACCACCGGGTGGGACGTGCTCGGCGCCCCGGTGGCCCAGCCGTTCGGCATCGCGCCGACCGGGTTCACCCGGATGATGCAGACCGAAGGCGAGGTCGCCGGTGCGCGCGCGGCGGGCCGGGCAGGCATCCCGTTCTCCCTGTCCACCATGGGCACCGCCTCAATCGAAGACGTCGCAGCGGCGAATCCGCACGGCCGCAACTGGTTTCAGCTCTACATGTGGAAGGACCGCGACCGCTCCATGGCGCTGGTCGAGCGTGCGGCCGCGGCGGGTTTCGACACGCTGCTGGTCACCGTCGACGTCCCGGTGGCCGGTGCGCGCCTGCGCGACAAGCGCAACGGCATGTCGATCCCGCCGGCGCTGACGCTGCGCACGATCCTCGACGCGCTGCCCCGGCCGCACTGGTGGTTCGACTTCCTGACCACCGAGCCGCTTGCGTTCGCGTCGCTGGACCGCTGGTCCGGTACCGTCGCCGAACTGCTGGACACCATGTTCGACCCGACCGTCACGTTCTCCGACCTGCGCTGGATCACCGCGCAGTGGCCGGGCAAGGTCGTGGTCAAGGGCATCCAGACGCTGGCCGACGCCCGCCGCGCCGTCGGCGCCGGGGTCGACGGCATCGTGCTGTCCAACCACGGGGGGCGCCAACTCGACCGCGCGCCGGTGCCGTTCCACCTGCTGCCCGAGGTCGCCGCGGAACTCGGCGACGACACCGAGGTCATCCTGGACACCGGGATCATGTCCGGCGCCGACATCGTCGCCTCCATCGCGCTCGGCGCGCGCTTCACGCTGATCGGCCGCGCCTACCTGTACGGGCTGATGGCCGGTGGTGAGGCCGGCGTCGACCGGGCCGTCGCGATCCTGTCCGAGCAGGTCGCCCGGACCATGCGCCTGCTCGGTGTCACGTGCCTCGAAGAGCTGTCCCCGTCGCATGTCACACAGCTGATCCGGCTCGCACCGCGGTCGCAGCTGGTAAACCAACGGGTGACGTAGCAGTCGAGGAGCAGGAGCAGGGCCGATGGCAGCGGGGATCCGTGATGTGGCGGCCGCCGCGTCGGTGTCCGTCGGCACGGTGTCGAACGTGCTCAACGCCCCGCACAAGGTCGCCCCGGCGACCGTCGAACGCGTGCAGGCCGCGATCGACAAGCTGGGATTCGTCCGCAACGACGCGGCCCGTCAGCTCAAGGCGCAGCGGTCCCGGTGTGTGGCGCTGATCGTCCTCGACATCGGCAACCCGTTCTTCACCGACGTGGCCCGCGGCGCGGAACGCCGTGCCGCGCAATCGAATCTGACCGTGCTGTTCGGGACCTCCGACGACGACACCGCCCGGGAACGGTCCTACATCGACGCCTTCGACGAGCAGCGGGTGTACGGCCTGCTGGTCTCGCCGGTCGGCGACGACCTGACCCGGTTGCGCACGCTGCAGTCCCGCGGCACCCCCGTCGTGCTGGTCGACCGCGATGCCAGCAGCACCCCGTTCTCGTCGGTCGCCGTCGACGACGTCGCGGGTGGGCGGCTCGCCGCCGAGCACCTCTGCGCGATCGGCCGCCGCCGGCTCGCGTTCGTCGGCGGTCCGCGCAGCCTTCGCCAGGTCAGCGACCGGCTGCGCGGCGCGCAGAGAGCCGTGGCCAGACATGAAGGGGTCAGCCTCGAGGTGCTCGACACCCCGGAACTCAGCGTGCTCGCCGGCCGCGACGCCGGAGACCGGCTGCGGGCGCGCCGACCCAGAGACCGGCCGGACGCGGTGTTCTGCGCCAACGACCTGCTCGCGATCGGGGTCCTGCAGGCGCTGGTGCTCAGCGGCGACGTGCGCGTGCCCGACGACATCGCGCTGATCGGCTACGACGACATCGATTTCGCGCGCTCGGCGGTGGTGCCGCTGACCTCGATCCGCCAGCCGAGCACCCAGATCGGCACCGCCGCCGTCGAGCTGCTCGAGGCCGCCGCGAACAACGAGGAGCCGCAGCACATCGTGTACCAACCGGAGCTGGTGGTCCGGGCGTCGACGACCGGCACGTCCACCACGGCAGGCGATTAGGCTGCCCGTCGGCGGGGTACAGACTCGGACCACGGTTCTTTGCTCGGAGGAGATTTCATGCGTCGTCGGCTGACGAAACGGACGATGACGAGCGCGCTGACGATCGCCTCCGTCGCTCTGTTGCTCACCGGATGCGAGGCGCAGGTCTGGGGCGCGCCGCCCCCCGCCGTCGACACCGTGCAGGCGACGGCCCCCGCCCCGCAGGCCCCGCCCGAACCGCAGGCCGGGCTGGCGGGGGCGGACGGGCGGCTGCGGCAGGCCATCGCCGAGGCCGCCGACGCCGGCGCCGCCGTCGAGACCGTCGTGCTCGACCGCAACAACGGCCAGACCATCGCGGACGGCGCCGACACCCCGTTCCCCATCGCCTCGGTGGTCAAGCTGTTCATCGCCGACGACCTGCTGCTGCAGGAGTCCGAGGGCAAGACCACACTCTCGCCCGAGGACCGCGCGGCACTCGACGCGATGCTGCGCTCCTCCGACGACAGTGCAGCGCAGACGTTTTGGGACCGCAGCGGCGGCAACGCCGTCATCGCGCGGATCGTGGCGCGCTACGGGTTGACCGGTACGACGGCGCCACGCAACCAGAAATGGGACGTCACGCTGAGCACGGCCGGCGATCTGGTCCGCTACTACGACAAACTTCTCAGCGGCTCCGGCGGGCTGCCGCCCGAACAGGCGAACATCATCATCAACAACCTCGCGCGGTCCACCCCGACGGGAAACGACGGATATCCGCAGCGGTTCGGGATCCCCGACGGGCTCTACGCCGAACCGGTCGCGGTCAAGCAGGGCTGGTTCTGCTGCTGGAACGGCGGCAACCAATTGCACGTGTCGACCGGGGTGATCGGGCCGGACCGCCGCTACGTGATGGCGATCAGCTCACTGCAACCGGTCGGCGAGGCCGCCGCACGCGAAACCATCACCCAGGTGGTCAAGACGATGTTCCCCGGCGGGCGAATCTGACGCGTCACCGGTGCGACAGGGGTCGGGTAATAGTGTGAGGACCATGTCCAAGCCCGACGCCCGTCGCGCAGGCGACTCGTCGGGTCGCCGGCGCCTGTCCCCCGACGATCGCCGCAACGAACTGCTGGCGCTGGGGGCGGAGGTGTTCGGGCAGCGGCCCTACGACGAGGTCCGCATCGACGAGATCGCCGAACGCGCCGGGGTGTCGCGGGCACTGATGTACCACTACTTCCCCGACAAGCGGGCGTTCTTCGCCGCCGTCGTACGGGCCGAGGGCGAGCGGCTGTTCGAGGCCACCAACACCCCGCCCGATCCGGGGCAGAGCCTGTTCGACCAGCTGCGCACCGGCGTGCTGGCCTATCTGCGCTACGACGAGGAGTTCCCGCACGGCGCGTGGGCGGCGTACGTCGGGATGGGCCGCTCGGACCCGGTGCTGCGCGGCATCGAGGACACCGACAACGACCGCCAGGCCCAGCGGATCCTCGGGCGGATCAACGCCGCGGTCGGCGACGAGCTGGACTCGAAGGTCGAACGCGATCTGCGCATCACGGTGTACGCGTGGCTGGCGTACACGTTCGAGATGTGCCGCCAGCGGCTGCTGGACCCGTCGATCGACGCCGACCAGCTCGCCGGTTCGTGCGCTCACGCGCTGCTCGATGCGGTCGGCCGGGTGCCCGGCATCCCCGCCGCGCTGCGCGACGCCGTCGCCCCCTCGCGCCGCTGACCTGTGATTTCGGTGCGCTACCAGTCGCTCAGCGACGGGTAGCGCCCCCAAGCCGCAGAAAAGTTGTCGGTACCGGGGTGCACCATGGAAGACGATGAGCGGCTCTCCCCTCGCCCGGTTCAGCGATCTGACCCGGGAGTGGTTCACCGGCACCTTCGCCGAACCCACACCCGCCCAGGCCCGCGCCTGGGCGGCCATCGCCGACGGCGACAACACCCTGGTCATCGCGCCCACCGGCTCCGGTAAGACGCTGGCGGCGTTCCTGTGGGCGCTCGACCGGTTGGCCGCAGCCGAGCCGAACCCCGAACTGCCGGCCACCAGGGTGCTCTACGTCTCGCCGCTGAAGGCACTGGCCGTCGACGTCGAACGCAACCTACGCACCCCGCTGACCGGCATCGCCCGGGTCGCCGACCGCCACGGCGTCCCCGCGCCCGCCATCCGGGTCGGCGTGCGTTCGGGCGACACCACCCCGGCCCAGCGCCGGGAGCTGATCACGCGGCCACCCGACATCCTGATCACCACACCCGAGTCGCTGTTTCTGATGTTGACCTCCGCGGCCCGCGAAACGCTGGCCGGCGTGCAGACCGTGATCGTCGACGAGGTGCACGCGGTCGCAGGCACCAAGCGCGGCGCGCACCTCGCCCTGTCGCTGGAACGGCTCGACCAGCTGCTCGAAACGCCGGCGCAGCGTATCGGGCTGTCGGCGACCGTGCGCCCGCCCGAGGAGGTGGCCCGCTTCCTGTCCGGTCAGGCGCCCACCACCATCGTCGCCCCGCCCGCCGCCAAGACGTTCGACCTGTCGGTGCAGGTCCCGGTGCCCGATATGGCAAACCTGGAGAACAACACGATCTGGCCCGATGTCGAGGAACGCATCGTCGATCTGATCGAGGCGCACAACTCGTCGATCGTGTTCGCCAACTCGCGGCGCCTCGCCGAGCGACTCACGTCGCGGCTCAACGAGATTCACGCCGAACGCACTGGGGTCGACGTGGAAACCGGACCCAACACCGGCGTCGCGGGCGGCTCGCCCGCCCACATCATGGGCAGCGGACAGGCCTCGGGCGCGCCGACGCTGCTGGCCCGCGCGCACCATGGTTCGGTCAGCAAGGAGCAGCGCGCGATCGTCGAGGACGACCTCAAGAGCGGCCGGCTCAAGGCGGTCGTCGCAACGTCGAGCCTGGAGCTGGGCATCGACATGGGCGCAGTCGATCTGGTCATCCAGGTGGAGGCGCCGCCGTCGGTGGCCAGCGGGCTGCAGCGCATCGGTCGGGCCGGCCACCAGGTCGGCGAGATCTCCCAGGGCGTGCTGTTCCCCAAGCACCGCACTGACCTGATCGGTTGCGCGGTCACCGTCACCCGCATGCTCGCGGGTGAGATCGAAACCCTTCGGGTGCCGACCAATCCGCTCGACGTGCTGGCTCAGCACACGGTTGCGGCGTGTGCGCTGGAACCCCTGGACGCCGACCGCTGGTTCGACGCGGTGCGCCGCGCCGCCCCGTTCGCGACGCTGCCGCGCAGCGCGTTCGAGGCGACGCTGGACCTGCTGTCGGGCAAGTACCCGTCAACGGAGTTCGCCGAGCTGCGGCCCCGCCTGGTGTATGACCGCGACGCCGGCACCTTGACCGCGCGGCCCGGTGCGCAGCGGCTGGCGGTCACCAGCGGCGGCGCCATCCCGGACCGCGGCCTGTTCACCGTGTATCTAGCCACCGAGTCCGAAAAGCCCTCGCGGGTCGGCGAACTCGACGAGGAGATGGTCTACGAGTCGCGCCCGGGGGACGTGATCTCGCTGGGCGCGACGAGCTGGCGGATCACCGAGATCACCCACGACCGGGTGCTGGTGATCCCGGCGCCGGGCCAGCCGGCGCGTCTGCCGTTCTGGCGCGGCGACGGCGTCGGCCGCCCGGCCGAACTCGGCGCGGCGGTCGGCGCGTTCACCGGTGAGCTCGCCGGCCTCGGAAAGGACGAGTTCGACGCGCGTTGCCAGACCATGGGTTTCGACCAGTTCGCCACCGACAACCTGTGGCAGCTGATCGACGACCAGCGCCAGGCCACCGGGGTGGTCCCGTCGGACACCACGTTCGTCGTCGAACGGTTCCGCGACGAACTCGGCGACTGGCGCGTGATCCTGCACTCCCCCTACGGGTTACGGGTGCACGGGCCGCTGGCGCTGGCGGTGTCGCGACGCCTGCGGGAACGCTACGGCATCGAGGAGAAACCGACGGCGTCCGACGACGGGATCATCGTGCGGCTGCCCGACACCGAAGACACTGCCCCCGGCGCGGACCTGTTCGTGTTCGACGCCGACGAGATCGAACCCGTCGTCACCGCGGAAGTCGGTGGTTCGGCGCTGTTCGCGTCGCGGTTCCGCGAATGTGCCGCGCGCGCACTGCTGTTGCCACGCCGGCACCCCGGGAAACGCTCGCCGCTGTGGCACCAGCGCCAGCGCGCGGCGCAGCTGCTCGACGTGGCCCGCAAGTATCCCGACTTCCCGATCGTGCTGGAGGCGGTGCGGGAGTGCCTGCAGGACGTCTACGACGTGCCTGCGCTGACCGAGTTGATGCACCGTGTCGCGCAGCGCCGGCTGCGCATCGTCGAGGTCGAGACGTCCACCCCGTCGCCGTTCGCGGCGTCGCTGCTGTTCGGCTACGTGGGTGCGTTCATGTACGAGGGCGACAGCCCGCTGGCGGAGCGCCGGGCGGCGGCGCTGTCGCTGGACAGCGTGCTGCTGGCCGAGCTGCTGGGCCGCGTCGAACTACGCGAACTGCTCGACCCGCAGGTGATTTCGACAACGACGAACCAGCTTCAGCACCTCGCGGAGGACCGGCGGGCCCGCGACGCCGAGGGGGTGGCCGACCTGCTGAGGTTGCTCGGCCCGTTGACCGAGGACGAGATCGCCGAACGCGCGACGACGCCGGAGGTTGCGGGTTGGCTCGACGGATTGCGGGCCGCCAAGCGCGCGCTGACCGTGTCGTACGCGAACCGCACCTGGTGGGTGGCCATTGAGGACATCGGGCTGCTGCGCGACGGCGTCGGCGTCGCGGTCCCGGTCGGGGTGCCCACGGCGTTCACCGAATCGGTCGACGATCCGCTCGGCGAACTGCTGGGCCGCTACGCGCGCACCCGCGGACCGTTCAGCACCCACGACGCGGCGACGCGCTTCGGCCTCGGCCTGCGCGTGACCGGCGACGTGCTGGGCCGGATGGCCGTGGACGGCAAGCTGATCCGCGGCGAGTTCACCGACATCCCGGCCGCCGCGGAAGCGGGCGCCAACGAACAGTGGTGCGACTCCGACGTGCTCAAGATCCTGCGCCGGCGCTCGCTGGCCGCGCTGCGCGCGCAGGTCGAACCGGTGAGCACCGCCGCCTACGGCCGGTTCCTGCCCGCCTGGCAGCAGGTCGGGTCGGCGCACGGCATCGACGGACTGGCCACGGTGATCGACCAGTTGGCCGGTGTGGCGGTTCCCGCGTCGGCGGTCGAACCTCTGGTGTTCGGCCAGCGGGTGCGCGACTACCAGCCCGCGATGCTCGACGAACTGCTCGCCTCCGGGGAGGTGATGTGGTCGGGCGCCGGACCGATCGGCGGCGGCGACGGCTGGATCGCCTTTCACGCCGCCGAATCGGCGCCGCTGACGTTGGGCGCCCCGACGCAGATGGACCTCACCGACACCCACCGCACCCTTCTGGAGACGCTCAGCGGCGGCGGCGCCTACTTCTTCCGTCAACTCGCCGAGAACCCCAACGACCAACTCAAACAGGCGTTGTGGGAGCTGATCTGGGGCGGCTGGGTGACCGGTGACACGTTCGCACCCGTGCGGGCGATGCTGCTCGGAAGCCGCGGCGCCGGCAGACGCGGCGCGCCCGCGCACCGGCAGAGGCAGCGTGCGCCGCGGTTGAGCCGCTACAGCGTCGCGCACCCGCAGACGAGGAACGCCGATCCGACGGTGGCCGGGCGCTGGTCGGCATTGCCGACGCCCGAGCCGGAATCGACTGTGCGCGCGCACTTTCAGGCCGAGCTACTACTCAACCGCCACGGCGTGTTGACCAAGGGGGCGGCCGGCGCCGAGGGGGTGCCCGGGGGTTTCGCGATGCTCTACAAGGTGCTGACGGCGTTCGAGGACGTGGGCCGCTGCCAGCGCGGCTACTTCGTCGAGTCGCTGGGCGGCGCGCAGTTCGCGGTGGCCTCGACGGTGGACCGGTTGCGGACCTTCTCCGACGAGGTCGACGCCGACCGCCGCAACTACGACACCGTGGTGCTCGCGGCCGCCGATCCGGCCAACCCGTACGGCGCCGCGCTGCCGTGGCCGTCGCGCAAGAACGGAAATGACGACGTCACACACCGTCCCGGCCGCAAGGCGGGTGCGCTTGTCTCGCTGGTCGACGGCGAGCTGGTGTGGTTCCTCGAACGCGGCGGGCGGTCGCTGCTGAGCTTCGGCCAGGATCTCGACGCCCACATGGCGGCCGCGGCGGCGCTGGCCGAACTGGTCAGCGGTGGCCGGGTCGGCGCGCTGCTGGTGGAGAAGGTCAACGGGGTCTCGGTGCTCGAGCCCGGCGCCGAAGGCGAACGCGCCGCGGTGCACGACGCACTGCTGGGGGCTGGTTTCGCGCGGACCCCTCGCGGCCTGCGGTTACGCTGACCCATGCCCGAAGGTGACACCGTCTACCGCGCCGCGACCAAACTGCGCGAGGCGCTGGTCGGCAAGGAGTTGACCCGCTGCGACGTGCGGGTGCCGAAGTTCGCCACCGTCGACCTGACGGGGTGCGTCGTCGACGAGGTCCTCAGCCGCGGCAAACACCTGTTCATCCGCGTCGGCGACGCGAGCATCCACTCGCACCTGAAGATGGAAGGCGCCTGGCTGATCGGCGAACAGATCCGCCGGACGCCCGAGCACAAGATCCGAATACTGTTGGCGACCGCGGACTCTCGGGCCGCCGGCGTGGACCTCGGCGTGTTGGAGATCCTCAAGCGCGAGCACGACATGGAGGTCGTCGCCCATCTGGGCCCGGACCTTCTGGGCGACGACTGGGAGCCGCGCGTCGCGCGGGCCAACCTCGTCGCGGACCCGGATCGTCCGCTGGCCGAGGCGCTGTTGGACCAACGCGTGATGGCCGGTGTCGGCAACGTGTACGCCAACGAGTTGTGCTTCGTGACGGGTTATCTGCCGACCACCCCGGTCGCCAACGTCAAGGACCCGCTGCGGATGGTACAGCGGGCGCGGGACATGCTGTGGCTGAACAGGTCTCGGGTCAACCGCACCACGACCGGCGACACCCGCGGCGGCCGCGACCTGTGGGTGTACGGCCGTCGCGGGCGACCCTGCCGCCGCTGCGGCACACCGATCCTGTCGGACAGTTCCGGCGATCGGGTGTCCTACTGGTGTCCGGTCTGCCAGCGCTAGCTCGTGCGCTCCTGCGCACCGACGCTCGGCGCACCCGCCGCGGCCCGCGCACCCGAACCCTGCACACCTTCCGCGCACCCGAGCCCTGCACACCCGAGCCTCCGCGCACCCGAGCCCTCCGCGCCGAGAGTCCTCCGCGCCGAGAGTCGAGATCTTTGCGTCATTCGGCCGTTTTCGCACCAAAATCCCTACACTCGGCGCACCCGACGGCGCTCGGCGCACCCGCTCGACGGCTCGGCTCGGCGCTCGGCGCGCTCGCAGGCTCGGCCCACGCGCTGCGCCGCGTCATCCCCGTCAGCCCGGCAGCGCGAGCCTGACGATCTTGCGCACCACCGTCGCGAACTGCCGCGGCAGTGAGCCCTTGTTGTAGGGGATGCCGTAGCGGGTGCAGATCTCGCTGACCTGTTCAGAAATCTCGGCCAGCCGGTGGGCCGGGATGTCGGGGAACAGGTGGTGCTCGATCTGGAACGACAGGTTTCCGCTGAGAATGTGGAACAGCTTGCCGCCGGTGAGGTTCGCCGATCCGAGGACCTGGCGGAAGTACCACTGGCCGCGGGTCTCGGCCTTGGTCTCCTCGATCGAGAACTCCTGCACGTCATCGGGGAAGTGTCCGCAGAAGATGATCATGTACGACCACACGTTGCGGATCAGGTTCGCGGTCAGGTTGCCGGTGAACACCCACGGCGCAAACGGCCCGGCGAGCAACGGGAACGCGACGTAGTCCTTGAGCGTCTGCCGCTTGGTCTTGCGCCAGATGCCTTCGAGGATCTCGCGTTTGTCGGCGATGCTGATCTCGCCGGCGCGGATGCGCTCGGTCTCCAGCTCGTGCAGCGCGACGCCGTACTGGAACAGCACCATCAGCAGGAACGCGTAGACGGGGTTACCGAGGAAGTACGGCTGCCACGGCTGATCCTTGCTCATCCGCAGGATGCCGTAGCCGACGTCGCGGTCCATGCCGACGATGTTGGTGTAGGTGTGGTGCATGTAGTTGTGCGAGTGGCGCCACTGCTCGCTCGGGCAGGCGGTGTCCCACTCGAAGGCTCGACTCGAGATCGCCGGGTCACCCATCCAGTCGTACTGGCCGTGCATGACGTTGTGGCCGATCTCCATGTTGTCGAGGATCTTCGACAGACCCAGCATCGCGGTGCCGGCCAGCCAGAACGGCGGGAAGATCCCGCCGAACAGCAGTGCCCGTCCGGCCACCTCGAAGCCGCGCTGCGCCTTGATGATTCGGCGGATGTAAGTGGCGTCGCGCTCACCGAGGTCGGCGATGACCCGGTCTTTGAGCGCGTCGAGTTCGCGGCCGAAAGCCTCGGCCTGCTCGGCGGTCAGCGTGACCTTGCGGCCCGCGACGGTCTTTTCCAGTGTCTGTGGCGCTGAAGTGAGGACAGTCATGTCGAACTCCTTCGTGCTCAGAGCGCGAGGTCGACGTCGCCGACAGGGACAGACACGCAGATCTGCACGTCCTCCGCGTCGGGACCCGACACCGCGCCGGTGATCAGGTTCTTCACCACGCCGCGGGTCTTGCGGCGGGTGCAGCTGTGACAGATGCCCATGCGGCATCCGCTTTCGGGGGTGAGCCCGGCGGCTTCGGCCTGCTCGAGCAGGGGTCGGCCGTCGTCGGTAACTTGCAGGCCGGCGTCGGCGAAAGCGACGACGCCGCCGGACGCTTGCGAGGGCGCACTAAAGGTCGGGGGTACGAAGCTCTCCGACGTCGTGTTGGCGTGGTGCCGATGGACCGCATCGGCGAGTTGCGGTGGACCGCACACGAATACGGGCGTCGCGGCGTCCACACCGGGCATCGCCGCGGTGAGGTGCGCCGGGTCGAAGCGGCCGGACAGGTCGGAGCCCGCCGTCGACCGGGTGTAGCCGTGCAGTACCCGCACACCGGACATGGCGGCGAGTTCCTCGCGGTAGCAGGCCTCCTCCGCGGCGCGCGCGTAGTGGATGAACGCGATCTCGCCGTCGTAGTTCTCGGCGCGCAGGGTGCGCAGCATCGACATCAACGGGGTGATGCCGGATCCGCCGGAGACGAACACGATGCGATGCGGGCGGTCGGCGGGCAGCACGAAGTCGCCGCCGACATTGTCCAGGCCGACGGTCATCCCCGGGCGGGCGTAGTCGTAGAGGTAGTTCGACACGAGGCCGCCGTCATGACGTCCGATCGTCAACTCGAGGTGGCCGGCGCCTTCGGCGTTGGCCGGCGAGTACGGGCGGACGCGGCGACGGCCATCGACCTCGACGGCGACGTTGATGTGCTGGCCGGCCCGGAAGCCGGTGAAGGCGCGGTTCGGCGCGAGGGTGAGGGTGACGCTGCGAGCCGTCTGCCGCCGGACGGCGACGATCTCTGCGCGCGCCTCGGTCTGGGTCCAGGTCGGGTCGACGAGCTCGGTGTAGCGGTCCACGCCGTGCGGACCGGTGAGCAGGTCGACCAGAGGCGATCGAAGCACCCGTCGCGTGAGCGTTTGAGTGAACATATGTACACCGTGCGCGCTTTGAGAGCGATCGTCAATGCGTAAACAGGCTTTGTGGCGGGCTTCACATCAGTGAACGCTTGTACCTGCCCGATCACACGCGACAGTTGCGACATCGGGGCCGATTAGTTGTCTTTATCAACTGACTGAGTTTGCTGCCGAGGGGCGGAGTACCTGGATGAGGTGACTTTTGATGGTTGACATCGCGATCAACTGGCGCTCCGGGCGCTCAGGCCGGCGTGCCGCGCGGAGCGCCTCGCGACGCCCAATCAATCCGCAGGTTCAGGGATTGTTTTACATCCGTCCGACCGGCAAGAAGCGCACCCGGACCGGTCGCGCCGACTCGCGCACCCGTGACGTCGCCCAACGCCGCGCGCACCGCCTTGATTGCTTGCGCAATTATTTAACTTGCCCGTAAAATTTTGCTAGTCTCCGTTAGCGCGTCTTCCCATACGGGCGTACCGGGACAACGCGCCAAGCAAGACACATTCGCCCTAACCAGGCGTTCGAGGTGGGAGTAGCACGCGGTGGGAGCAGACAACATGACCCCAGGGGCACGCCGTCGCGTCGACCGGGCCAAGCCGCGTCACCTGAAGAGGGCCGGTACCCCGCAGGCGACGTACCCCACCTTCACGCTGGGCGTCGACCACCACTACCCCACTGCCGCCCGACCGATCACCGCGGCGAACTACTCGCGCTACATCGGCCGGGTCGGCGCGCTGGCGGTGGCACTCGGCGTCGGCGCGGCGATGAGCACCGGCCACGGGTTGGGAGTCGCGCACGCCGACACCGACACCACCTCCGGGGACTCACCGTCGCCCGAGTCCCCGAGCACCTCGACGCAGTCGACCGACACGACCACCCCGACTCCCTCGGACAACTCCTCCGACTCGAACACCAAGACATCCGAGCCCGATCCTGCCGACAAAGACGACGACGGGATGCAGGTCGGTAACTCCGGTGGCCTGAACAACTCGACCAACGACGCCGGGCAGGCGACGGATGAGAACGAGGATGAGGACGAGGACGAGACAACGTCCACGCCCGCTACCCCGACCACCGAGCCCGAGATCCTGCCGACAGAACCAGTCGTCATCGAGGAGACCCCGGAGGACGTCACCACCGAGGAGCCCGAAACCAGCTCGGCGCCAACGCAGTCGGTCGACAACGACTCGCCTTCCGGTACCACGCCGACGGCCGACCCCGAACCGGCCGATACCGATTCTTCGGCCACGGAGACGACGCCCTCGGAAACGACAGAAGCACCGGAGGCGTTGCTCAGCGCCGCCGCCCATGACGCTCACTCGAGCACGCCCGATGCCTTGTCATCGACGACGACCGTCCCCCCCACCGTCAACCCGCTGCACAGCGTGCTGGCGCCGCCCAGGACGGTCGTGGAGCTCGCCTCTGCCTTCGTGTCCGCACTTCTGGCGCCGATTCTGGCGCCGTGGCCGGCCCCGTGCGAGCCGCCGCTGCTGTGGGCGCTGCTCAGCTGGGTGCGCCGCGAGGTGCAGCGCACGTTCTTCAACCGGACGCCGATCGTGGTGCCCGAGGAGATCACGCTGGTCCTGGGTCCCGGCCAGGAGAGCAACCCGATTCCCTTCCATGTCCACGACTTCGACGGCGACGGCCTGAAGTACTACGTGCCGACGCAGGGCGTTCCCGGCGGCCCCAGGTACGGCTCGGTCACCGTCGACCAGGCGACGGGCACCTACACCTACACGCCAGACGAAGGCTTCACCGGGGTCGACGAATTCCGCGTCACCGCCAGCGACGCCCACACCCGCTTCCACATGCACGGGCTGCTCGGCTTCCTGCGGCCGCACTGGGGGCACACCGACACCGCCAGGATCAGGGTCACCGTCGTTGCGCCCGGAGTTCAGGCTCCAGTGGTGGCCAACGACTACTACCAGACCGAACAGGGCAACCCGCTCACCGGCAACGTCCTGGCCAACGACAGCGACCCGAACGGCGAAACGCTGACCGCGGCGCCGCTGACCGAACCCCAGTACGGCAAGCTGACGCTCGGGCCCGACGGCTCGTTCCACTACGAGCCGGACCCCGACTACCACGGCGAGGACGCGTTCTCCTACACCGCGTCCAACAGCGAACTCAGCAGCAACGCGCGGGTGGAGATTGTCATCACCCCGGTCAACCGCGCGCCGGTGGGCGTCGACGACTCCTACACCACCGACGAGGACACACCCGTCGGGGGCAACGTGCTCGACAACGACAGCGACCCCGACGGCGACGGCATGACCGCCATCCTCGACACACCGGCGAGCCACGGTTCCGTCCACCTCAACGGCGACGGGTCGTTCACCTACACCCCACACACGAATTTCGTTGGTGAAGACACGTTCTCGTACGTCACGCACGACGGCACCCAGGCGGGCGCCTCCACTCTTGTGCGGATCACGGTCACGGCCGTCAACGATGACCCGGTCGCGACGCCCGACTCCTACACCATCGGCGAGGATTCGACACTCCACGGCAACGTGCTGACCAACGACACCGACGCCGACGGCGACCCATTGACGGCGACGGTCGTATCCGGTCCCTCGCACGGCGGGCTGCAGTGGAACTCGAACGGCTCGTTCACCTACACCCCCAACGAAAACTACGCCGGGACAGACTCGTTCACCTACGCGGTCTCCGACGGTCAGGGCGGCACCGCCACCGGGGCCGTGTCGATCACCGTCGATGCGGTCAACGACGCCCCTGTCGCGGCCAACGACAGCTTCACGGTCGACGAAAACGGCACCCTGCAGGGCAACGTCCTCACCAACGACCACGATGTGGACAGCACTACGCTGACCCCGACGGTGTTCTCACCCCCGTCGCACGGCACGCTGACCATGAACGCCGACGGCAGCTTCACCTACACGCCTGCCGCGAACTTCCACGGCACCGACACCTTCAGCTACACCGTCTCCGATGGTGTAGCCACCAGCGCGCCGGCCCTCGTCGTCATCTCCGTCACGCCTGTCGACAGTGCGCCAGTCGCGGTGGGCGACAACTTCACCATCGTCGAGGACAGCGTTCTGAGCGGCAATGTGCTGTCCAACGACACTGACGCCGACCGTGATTCGTTGATCGCCGAGCTGGTGTCGGGACCGGCGAACGGCACGCTGACGTTCAACGCGGACGGCACCTTCACCTACAAGCCGGCGAAGAACTTCGCCGGAACCGACTCGTTCACCTACACCGCCTCCGACGGGACCTCCGACAGCGGTATCGGCACCGTCACCATCACGGTCACCGCGGTCAACGACGCACCGGTCGCCGAGGACGACTTCTACTCCACACAAGAGGACCAGTCTGTCTCGGGCAATGTCCTCGACAACGACAGCGACGTGGACGACGACACCCTGACCGTGTCGCTCGACGAGCCACCCGCGCACGGCACGGTGACGTTGAACCCGGACGGCACCTTCACCTACACCCCGCCGCCGGACTTCCACGGCGTCGACTTCTTCTCCTACACCACCACCGACGAAGTCGCCACCACCACACCCACACTCGTCATCATCACGGTGACGCCGGTCAACGATCCCCCCGTCGCCGTGGACGACGAGTACACCATCAACGAGGACACCGTCCTGACCGGCAACGTGCTGTCCAACGACTCGGATCTGGAACGCAACAACCTCACCGCGCATCTGGTCGACGGCCCGGCCAACGGCACCGTGACCCTGAATCCCGACGGCACGTTCACCTACACGCCGGAGACCGGCTACAACGGCCCAGACTCGTTCACCTACTACGCATTCGATGGCTCGGCTTCCAGCGAGGTCAGCACCGTCCACATCACGGTCCGAGACGTCAACTACGCGCCTGTGGCGAACAACGACGCGGTCAGCACCAACGAGGACACCACGCGGACCGGCAATGTGCTGACGAACGACACCGATGCCGACGGCGATCAGCTGACCGCACAGCTGGTCTCGGGGCCGGCACACGGGACGCTGACGCTCAACCCCGACGGCTCGTACTCGTACACACCGAACGCCAACTTCAACGGCACCGACACATTTACCTACACGGCCTCCGACAGCTTCGCGACCAGCAACACCGCCACGGTCACGATCACGGTGATCGCCGTGAACGACCCGCCGGTTCCGGGCAGCGACTCCTACACCATCGGCGAGGACACCACGCTGACGGGCAATGTGCTGGCCAACGACAGCGATCCGGAAGCCGATCTCCTTGCGGTGGAACTGCTTTCGGATGCGGCCAACGGCACGCTGACCCTCAATGCCGACGGCTCGTTCTCCTACACACCCACATTGAACTTCAACGGCACCGACACGTTCACCTACACCGTCAGCGACGGCAGAGGCGGCACGGCGGTCGGGACAGTGTCGATCACGGTCGAGGCGTCCAACGATCCGCCGGTGGCGAGCGACGATTCGGTGGCCACTGACGAGGACGACGCCTTCACCGGGTCGTTTCCGGTCTCGGACGTCGACAGCAGCACCATCACCAGCAGCGTGGTGGCCGGGCCGGCCAACGGTCAGCTCGTCCTGCACGACGACGGCACCTACACCTACACCCCGAACGCCGACTTCAACGGCACCGACAGCTTCACCTACCGCGCCACCGACGCCGAGGGCGCAATCAGCACGGTCGCCACGATCAGCATCACGGTCAGGCCGGTCAACGACGCCCCGGTCGCCAGCGACGACTCGATCGTCACCGACGAGGACGCTCCGTACAGCGGTTCGGTCTCCACGAGCGACATCGACGGCGACACTGTCACCACCGCCGTGGACCAGGACGTCGAGCACGGCACCCTGGTGCTCAACGCCGATGGCACCTTCACCTACACCCCGGACGAAAACTTCTACGGCACCGACTCGTTCACCTACCGCGCGTCCGACGGCAACGGCGGCCTCACCACCGGCACCGTCACGATCACCGTCGAGGCGGTCAACGACGCGGCGACCCCGGTCGATGACGCCTACAGCACCGATGAAGACACCCCGCTGACCATCCCGGCGGCCGGCGGCGTGCTGGGCAACGACACCGATGTCGAAGGCGACCCCCTCGAAGCCATCCTCGTCAGCGGCCCGGCCAACGGCACCCTGACACTGAACGACGACGGCTCGTTCACCTACACCCCGGACGAAAACTTCAACGGCACCGACACGTTCACCTACAAGGTCAACGACGGCACCGAGGACTCCGACACCGCGACCGTCACCATCACCGTCAACGCGGTCAACGACGCACCGACCACCAACGACACCGCGGTGGAGGTCGACGAAGACAACACCTACAACGGCGCAGTCCCGATCAGCGACATCGACGAAAACGACACCACCACCGTCACATTGGGTCAGAACGTCACCAACGGCACCCTCGTGCTCAACCCGAACGGCACCTACACCTACACCCCCACCACCGACTTCAACGGCACCGACAGCTTCACCTACACCGTCACCGACAGCCAAGGCGCCACCACCA
>NZ_MIHA01000011.1:0-109040 GCF_001722335.1 Mycolicibacterium flavescens | reverse complement strand
CGAAGGCGACCCCCTCGAAGCCATCCTCGTCAGCGGCCCGGCCAACGGCACCCTGACACTGAACGACGACGGCTCGTTCACCTACACCCCGGACGAAAACTTCAACGGCACCGACACGTTCACCTACAAGGTCAACGACGGCACCGAGGACTCCGACACCGCGACCGTCACCATCACCGTCAACGCGGTCAACGACGCACCGACCACCACCGACACCGCGGTCACCGTCGACGAAGACGACACCTACAACGGCGCCGTCCCGATCTCCGACATCGACGAAAACGACACCGCCACCGTCACATTGGGCCAGAACGTCACCAACGGCACCCTCGTCCTCAACACCGACGGCACCTACACCTACACCCCCACCACCGACTTCAACGGCACCGACAGCTTCACCTACACCGTCACCGACAGCCAAGGCGCCACCACCACCGGCACTGTCACCATCACCGTCAACGCAGTCAACGACGCACCGGTCACCAACGACACCGCGGTCACCGTCGACGAAGACAACACCTACAACGGCGCAGTCCCGATCAGCGACATCGACGAAAACGACACCGCCACCGTCACATTGGGTCAGAACGTCACCAACGGCACCCTGGTACTCAACCCGAACGGCACCTACACCTACACCCCCACCACCGACTTCAACGGCACCGACAGCTTCACCTACACCGTCACCGACAGCCAAGGCGCCACCACCACCGGCACCGCCACCATCACCGTCAACGCAGTCAACGACGCACCGGTCACCAACGACACCGCGGTGGAGGTCGACGAGGACAGTCCCTACAACGGATCGATTCCCGTCTCCGACGTCGACGGCGACACCACCACCGTCACCGTCGACCAGAACGTCACCAACGGCACCCTGGTACTCAACCCGAACGGCACCTACACCTACACCCCGAACGCCGACTTCAACGGCACCGACTCGTTCACCTACACCGTCACCGACGGCAACGGCGGCACCGCTACTGGCACCGTCACCATCACCGTCGCCGACATCAACGACCCACCGGTCGCCAATGACGATGCGGTCGAAACCGACGAGGACCAGGAATACGTCGGTACCCTGCCCGTCTCGGACACCGAAGACGACACCTTGACCACCAACGTGGTGACCGGCCCGAGTAACGGGCAACTTGTCGTGCGCCCCGACGGGACCTACACCTACACCCCGAACGCGGACTTCAACGGCACCGACAGCTTCACCTACACCGTCACCGACAGCGACGGCGCCACCAGCGGCGAAGCCACCATCACGATCACGGTTGAAGCCCAAAACGATGCACCGATCGCCGGCGATGACACGTTCACCATCGACGAAGACCACCGGATCGACGCCGACGTTCCGGTGAGCGACGTGGACGATGATCCGCTGACGGTCGAGCTGGTCGACGGCCCGGCGAACGGCACGTTGACACTCAACCCCGACGGCACGTTCACCTACACGCCGAACGCCAACTTCAACGGCACCGACAGCTTCACCTACACCGTCAACGACGGCACGGTGACGAGCGAAATCGCCACCATCACAATCGAAATCAATGAGGTCAACGACCCGCCGATCGCGACCAACGACAGCTACTCCGTCGGCGAGGACGGTCAGCTGACGGGCAACGTCCTGGACAACGACACCGACGTCGACCGCGACCCTGTCACGGCCACTCTCGTCTCCGGCCCGGCCAACGGCACGTTGACCCTCAATCCGGACGGCAGCTTCACTTACACGCCGAACGCCAACTTCACCGGGACCGACAGCTTCACATACCGGACGTCCGATGGCGAGCTCGACAGCAACACCGCGCTGGTCACGATCGCGGTGACCGAGGTGAACGACCCGCCGGTGGCCAACGACGACTCGTTCACCACCGATGAGGACAGGCAGCTGACCGGTAACGTCCTGGATAACGACACCGACGTCGACGGCAATCCGCTGGGCGCCGTGGTGGTTTCCGGACCGAGCAACGGCACGCTGACACTCAACGCCGACGGCACGTTCACCTACACCCCGAACGCGAACTTCAGCGGAACCGACACCTTTACCTACGCCGCGAGCGACGGCAGCCTCAGTGACACCGCGCTGGTGACCATCTCCGTCACCGCCGTCAACGATCCCCCGGTCGCGACCAACGACAGCTTCACCGGCACCGAGGACAACCCGGTCAGCGGCAACGTATTGACCAACGATGTCGATGCTGACAACGACACACTCACCGCCGCAGTGGTTTCCGGACCCAGCCGTGGGACGTTGAACTTCAACCCTGACGGCACGTTCACCTACACGCCCAACGCGAACTACAGCGGGACCGACAGCTTCACCTACTCGGTCAGTGACGGTCAGGGCGGCACGGCAACCGGCACTGTCACCATTACCGTCAGCGCGGTCAACGACGCCCCGGTGGCCAACAATGACTCGTTCGTTACCGATGAGGACTCGCCGTTGGCGGGCAATGTCCTGGACAACGACACCGATATCGAGGGCAATACCTTGACCGCCGCAGTGGTTTCCGGACCCAGCCGCGGGACGCTGAACTTCAACGCGGACGGCAGCTTCACCTACACGCCCAACGCGAACTACAGCGGGACCGACAGCTTCACCTACTCGGTCAGTGACGGTCAGGGCGGCATCGCGACCGGCACCGTCACCCTCACCGTCACCGCGGTCAACGATCCGCCGGTCGCCAACCACGACAGCTACACCGTCGCCGAAGACGGTGAGCTACAGGGCAATGTCCTGGACAACGACAGCGATGTCGACGGCGACGAGCTCAAGGCCGTCCTGGTGTCCGGACCCAGCAGCGGCTCACTGACCCTCAACGAAGACGGCACGTTCACCTACCGGCCGAACGCCAACTTCAGCGGCACCGACACGTTCTTCTATCGCGTCAACGACGGCACGGTCAACAGCAGCACCAGGAGCGTGACCATCTCCGTCACGGCGGTGAACGACCCGCCGGTGGCCGGCAACGACTCCGTGACCACCAACGAGGACACCGCCTACAGCGGCAACGTGCTGAGCAACGACAGCGACGTCGACGGAAACCCGCTCACCGCGACACTGCGCACCCAGGCGACCAACGGGAGCGTGACGCTGAACTCCAACGGCACTTTCACCTATACGCCGCACGAGAACTGGAGCGGCGCGGACAGCTTCACCTACACCGTCTCCGACGGGCAGGGCGGTACCGCGATCGGCACCGTCAGCATCACGGTCACTCCGGTCAACGACCGCCCGGTTGCCGGCAACGACGGCTTCTCTGTCGACGAGGACGGTGTGCTGACAGGCAATGTGCTGACAAACGACACCGATGTCGACGGCACCATCCAGTCCGCCAGCGTCGTCACCGGGCCGACGCGCGGAACGCTGGAATTCAACAGCACCACCGGCGCCTTCACCTACCGGCCGAACGCCAACTACAGCGGGACCGACAGCTTCACCTACACCGTCACCGACGGATCACTGACGAGTGAGGTTGCGACGGTGACGATTACGGTGACGGCGGTCAACGACGCGCCGGTGGCCAACAACGCATCGCACACGATCAACCAGGCCACCAACGGTCAGCCGACCGTGTTCAACGGCACCCTGTCGGGATCCGACGTGGACAGCTCGTCGCTGACCTACACCATCACCAACCCGCCGCAGAACGGCACGATCTCGAACTTCAACCCCTCGACCGGAACGTTCACGTTCACGCCGAGCGGCCCCGGGACCGCCAGCTTCACCTACACCGTCAGCGACGGCAGCGCCACCAGCAACACCGCCACCGTGAGCTTCACGATCGTCGACAACGTCGCGCCGACGCCGGTGACGGTGCAGGCCACCAACGGCAGCGGCGGTACGGTGAGCAGGCTGGACCAGGGCGACACGATCGTCTACACGTTCAGTGAACCGATCGACCCGAACACCATCATGGCCGGTTGGAATGGCAGCGCGACCACCGTGACGGTCAGGGCATACGAAGGCGATCTTGTCCTCGGCCTCCTCGCCCCCGACTCTCTGCAGGTCTACAACGCAGCCAACAACCAGGAACTGAACCTGGGCACGGTCAGCCTGGGACGCACCGACTACGTCAACTCTCTTCTGGGTGTGCTGCTCGGCAACCACCTGCGCTTCAGCAATTCCACGATGGTCATGACCGGCAACACCATCACGGTCACAATTGGCGCGGACTACACGCCCGTCGGTGTAATCAGCCGAGGCACGGCCGGCGGCACCGGGACGCTGACCTGGACGCCGTCGTCGGGCGTGACGGATTCCGCAGGCAACCCCCTCGCCTCCGGACCGGTCACCGAATCCGGCCCGGCGGACCGGGACTTCTGAGCGGGCGCATAACGCGTGAGTGAACGCTTGTACGCTGGATGACGTGGAAAGTCGACCAAGCTCGCGGTCGAGCCGCTCCCGCTCCGGCCGGTCCAAAGCCGCCCGCGACACGCTGACCCGCGAGCAGCGCAAAGAGGCCACCCGCCAGGCCATCATCTCGGCCGGGCTGAAGCTTCTCGAGGACCGCAGCTTCTCGGCGCTGAGCCTGCGGGAGGTCACGCGTGAGGCCGGCATCGTCCCCGCCGCGTTCTACCGCCACTTCGAGAGCATGGAAGCACTCGGCCTCGTTCTGATCGACGAGTCCTTCCGCAGCCTGCGCGACATGCTGCGCGGTGCGCGGGCCGGCAAGCTCGACCCCAAGCGCGTCATCGAGTCCAGCGTCGACATCCTCATCGACGGCGTCAACGAGCGCCGCGAACACTGGCGCTTCATCGGCCGCGAACGCAACAGCGGAGTCTCGGTGCTGCGCTACGCGATCCGCACCGAGATCCGCTTGATCACCTCAGAACTCGCCATCGACCTGGCCCGCTTCCCCGGCCTGAACACCTGGAGCGGCGAGGACCTCAATATCCTGGCCACCCTGTTCGTCAACGCGATGATCGTGATCGCCGAAGCCATCGAGGATGCCCACGACCAGGCCGCCCTCGACGAGATCAAGCGCGTCGCCGTCAAACAGCTGCGGATGATCGCCGTCGGCGTCTCGGGATGGCGCAGCACCATCTGAAACCCCGCGGCGCTAACGTGTGCCCATGTCCGACCTGGAACTGCACTACCCGCGCCCCGACATCGCCGTGCTGACGCTCAATCGGCCCGCCAAACTCAACGCGCTGTCGTATGAGTTGGTCTGCGATCTGCACACCACGCTGGACCAGATCCGCGCGAACAACGACTGCCGGGTCGTCGTGCTCACCGGCGCCGGCCGCGGTTTCTGCTCGGGGCTCGACCTCACCGATCCGAACCCCAATAAGGCGAGCGAGGGCATCGACTTCCCTCGCTCCGGCATGCGCTGGCAGGAACTGATCGCCGAACTGACCGCCAAGCTGCAGCGGCTCCGCCAGCCGGTCATCGCCGCGGTCAACGGTGTCGCCTACGGCGGCGGCCTGGGCATCGCAGCGGCCTGCGACATCCGCGTCGCCGCCGAGTCCGCCCGGTTCTGTACACAATTCATCAAGCTCGGCCTCGGCGGATGCGACATCGGGGTCAGCTACACGCTGCCGCGGATCGTCGGCGCCGGCCCCGCCTTCGACCTCATCCTGACCGCCCGCACCATCGATGCGCAGGAAGCCCTGCGGATCGGTCTGGTCTCCCGGATCTCCGCCGACGGCACCGTCGTCGACGATGCCCTGCAGATCGCCGAAACCCTCTGCAGCTACGGCAAGTTCGGTGTCGAATCCACCAAGCAGGTGTTGTGGGCCAACCTCGAGGCGCCCAGCTTGGAGGCCGCGCTGCAGGTCGAGAACCGCAGCCAGATCCTGGCGTCGACCAGCGGAGAGATGCGCGAGGCTAGCGAGGCGTTCCGCCGCCGTCGACGATCATGACCGTCCCGGTGATGTAGCTGCCGGCATCCGACGCCAACAACAGTGCCGTGCCGACAATCTCGTCCGGTGACGCCAACCGCTTCAGCAGCGTGCTGTTGGCCATCGCGTCGATCGCCTCCTGCGGGTTGTTGCGCATCATGTCGGTGTCGACAGGTCCGGGCGCAATCGCGTTGACGCGGATCCCTGACGGTGCGAATTCGGCGGCCATCGACCGGGTGAACGACAGCAGCGCCGCCTTGTTCGACGAATAGATCGCGGTGAACGGCGCGAAGTTGAACGCGCCGACCGAGATCATGTTGATCACCGCTGCATTCGCGCTCTCCTTGAGGTACGGCAACGCGGCCTGCACCAGGAACACCGGTCCGCGCAGGTTCACCTCGTAGGACTTGGTCAGCGCCTCGGCCGTCATCTGACCGAGCGGTTGCGCCAACGCGTTGGCCGCATTGTTGACCACGACGTCGACCCCGCCGAACTCGTCGGCGGTCCGCTGCACCAGCGCCTCCAACGCATCCACCTCGCCCAGGTGCGTCGGCACCCCGAGGGCCTGCCCGCCCAGATCTCGTAGATGCTGCGCAGTCTGCTCACATGCGTCACGCTTGCGGCTTGCCACCACCACCCGCGCTCCCGCGAGCGCGAAACCCTCGGCCATCGCGAGGCCGATACCCCGGGTGCCGCCCGTGACGATCACGGTGCGGTCCGTCATGTCGAAGAGCTTGTCGAACGAAGCGCGGTCCACGGTTGTCAGTCAAGCAGATTGACCGGATTCAGATGCACCCGCTCACGCTGACCCGCCGTCCCACGCTGGCGCACACGTTCACGTTGGGCGCCGGCGGCACGTACACCGGCGGAGGTGGTGGTGGCGGAGGCGGCGGTGGAGGCGCCTCACCGGGCGGCGGCGGAGGTGGAGGTGGGGGCGGTGGCGGGGTCAGGGCGTCGTTGAGGTAGGACAACGGATCTGCGCACCCGGTGACGTCGACGTGCCTGCCCCCGACCGACCCGCACAGCGTCGCCTCGGCGGTCGGCGGGGTCAGGTTCACCAGCCCACCCGCGATCGCGGCCGTCGCCGCGCACAGCACGATCTTGCGCACGTTCCCTCCTTCGCGCCCGCCGCGTTGACGGATTGGTCAATTGTGTCAGCCGCCTGCTTCCGGCGGGCCGTAACGAACCCGGACACCGGGTCGATGTGTTGGGCGATGCCTTTCTCCGCACCCCTTCCCCCGAACGGCTCCGACCGCCGACCGCAGGCTTCGTCGATATAGTGAGCCGGTTTAGATTTAATTTGCTCGTCGACTTGACCGACACCGTGCTGCGCGGCAGCTACGAACCCGCACGAGAGCAACGGAAACCGCACGGCGCGCCCCGCCCCTCGTGGCGTACGGCGTAGCGAGATGTTAGGCTCGCCACGCACTCAATCTTCGCATCAGCGCAGTAATACCGGTGATGACACCCGCAGGAAGCGACGTCTGCCGACGTCGCTTCTGATTCGCCAGTGGTGGACCACAGACGGCCGCCGCAGCCAAGACACCGAAGTGTAGGGAAATGCCGGATTCCTTTGTGGACCGCTGCTGCCTAAGTTTGCTGCGAAGACCGAGTGCGCCGCGCACCATCACTACTCGAAGTTTCCAGCAGGGGGGACTGAACATGGCCGAAGTCACGCCGAGAGCCCGTCGACGGTGGTCGGCGCTGACGCGAGCGGCCGTCGCCGCGGTGGCTGTGGTCGCCGCACTGGCAACCGTCCAGGTGCCGGCGCACGCCGCGGAGGCGTGGCAACGGCAGAGCGCGCCGCTGTCGACGCCGTGGACCCATCTGGTCGGGCCGAACAACGCGCTGCCGGAGTACCCGCGCCCGCAGATGGCGCGGGCGCGGTGGCTGAACCTCAACGGCGTGTGGGCCTACACCGGTCGGTCCGGCGAGGACGCGTCGGCCGCGGCACCGTCGGTGCGCGAGTACGACGAGCGCATCCTGGTGCCCTACCCCACCGAGTCGGCGCTGTCGGGCATCAAGCGGCACGACGATCAGATGTGGTACCGCAAGGTCTTTGAACTGCCGGGCACCTGGCGCGGCCAACGGGTCCTGCTGCACTTCGGCGCCGTCGACCAGACCGCCACCGTCTGGGTCAACAACAAGAAGGTCGCCCACCACGAGGGTGGGTACACCGCGTTCAGCGCCGACATCACCGACGCGCTGCGCTGGTCCGGTTCACAGGAGATCGTGGTGCGCGCCGAGGACCGCAACGAGGACAACCCGTTCGCCGTCGGCAAGCAGCGCAACGAACCCGAGGGCCTGTTCTACACCGGCGCCTCGGGAATCTGGCAGACCGTCTGGATGGAACCGGTGCGCGCGACGCACATCGACAAGCTCGACATCGCCTCGGATCTCACCGGTTTCACGGTCACCCCGCGGGTCACCGGTGTCACCGACGAGCGCGCCGAGGTGATCGTGTCGACGCCCGACGGCAAGACGCTCGCACGTTCCTCGGGCGAGCCCGGCAAGCCGGTCCGCGTGAAGGTGCCCGAGCCGCGGTTGTGGACACCCGAGGACCCGTACCTGTACGACCTCGAGGTCAAGCTGGTCAGCCCGGAGGGCAAGGTGGTCGACGAGGTCGCCAGCTACGGCGGGCTGCGCACCATCAGCACCGTGCCCGATCCGCAGGGCCGGCCGCGAATCGCGTTGAACAACAAGATCACTTTCCTGCACGGGCCGCTGGACCAGGGCTACTGGCCCGACGGCATCTACACCGCGCCCACCGATGACGCGCTGCGCTTCGACCTCGAACGCACCAAGGCGCTCGGCATGAATTTCGTGCGCAAGCACGCCAAGGTGGAACCGGCGCGCTGGTATCACTGGGCCGACAAGCTGGGGCTGCTGGTGTGGCAGGACATGCCGTCGCTGGACGTCTCGCTCGACATCCCGGTCGGTCCCGCACCGGATCCGTCACCAGCCGCCAAGGTCAACTTCGAACGCGAACTCGTCGCGATGGTCGACCAGTTGCGCAGCGTCACCTCGATCGTCGGATGGGTGCCGTTCAACGAGGGGTGGGGTGAGTTCGACACCGCCAGGATCGCCGGCGTCACCAAACGCGCCGACCCGACCCGCATGGTGAACGCCAACAGCGGCGTGAACTGCTGCAAGTCGCGGCCCGACACCCGCGCCGGCGACATCTACGACGACCACACCTACGTCGGGCCGGGGCGTCCGGTGCTGCACGACAATCCGACGACTCCGCGCGACGAGCGGCTGAACCTCGGCGATCGGCCGGTACCGCTCGAGCACCGCGTGGTGGTCGACGGCGAGTACGGCGGCCTCGGGTTGGTCCCGCACGGCAACCGCTGGCCGGGCAAACCGCAGGCCTACGAAATGACCGACAGCCGAGCGCGTTTGACCGAGCGCTACGTCGAGGTCAGCCGCGATCTCGAAGACGCGGTGCGCCGCGGCGGCCTGTCGGGGGCCATCTACACCCAGACCACCGACGTCGAGAACGAGGTCAACGGTTACATGACGTATGACCGGTGGTTGGTCAAGATGTCGCTACGCACGGTCGCCGAACGCAACCGTGCGGTGATCGCGGCCGGTTCGGTGGTCGACCCGCCCGAGCGGCGCCGGTAATTCGCTGGAACTGTATCCGCCCGTCGACGATGATTGGCGGCCCGGTTACACCGGTCCGCACGGCCGAGAACAACTTCATCGCTCGTCGAGCCGCGGTTCTGCGAGGACCCGCCAGAGGCGTATCAGAGCAAATTGCTATATGTCGAAATAGAGCGGTAGAGCGAGTTCAGCAAAACTGTCGACATCGGGCCGTGGTCGCGGGCAAACGAGACGGCACCCTCGCCTAGGTTTTGACGGAAATGTAGGGAAACCCCCGATTCCTCGACGGACTCCTTGGCCATATGTTTGCTGAACCCGCAACGTGCGGTGTGTCAGGTCAACGACCGGGGGGAATCCGCCATGATCGCTCAGCCCAATCGTTCCGTCGGTACCGCCGGTCGCCGCCAGCGACGGCGTCTGCGTGGCGACGCCGGTCGGCCCGGCGAGTTGATCCGCGTCGGGCACGTCGGAACAGGCGGTGCGGGATACGGGCGCTACGTCGGCCGGGTCGGAGCTCTGGCAGTGGCGCTCGGTGTCGGGCTTGCCGTGGCGACCACCGGACCCAGCATCGGCCTCGGGACCGCACACGCCGAAGACGGTGAATCGGACACCTCGCAGAACACCCCCGACACAACGCCCAACAACGAAGAACCCACCCACGTCGAGCCCCCGGCGGCCGGTGGCGACGGTCCCGGTCAGCCCGGCGGTGATCCCGGTGACAACGGTGCCCCGGAGATGAAGGTCAGCGTCAGCGGTGGAGCGCAGCTCAGCGGCCAGCCCGAGGAGGGCGAGGAGCAGAATGAGGGCGGTGAGCAGGAGCCGCCGGCCACGGACGAGACTCCGGCCACCACGACACCGGCTCCCGAAGTGACCGCGACACCCCCGCCGGCAGATCCGCCGGTTCAGGCTGCACCGCCACAAACGAAAACTGTTGCACGGCAGTCCGCTCCGACTGTCAAGCCGCAGACGTTCGCGCCCGTCCTGTCAACACAGTCCCTGGCGCCGGCCGGGGCCGACAAGAACGCCGGTGCTCTGGCCGGAGGTATCACCCAGGGCGGGCAGCTTGCCACGTTCTCGCTGACGAACGACTCCGAGCAGGAGCTACAGTCCCTGGTCACCACCTCTGCGCCCGGAACACCGTCACCCGCTCCGGTGGTCCGGCAGCCGTCGAACCCCATCGAAGCGCTGATCGGCGCTCCCGTCGCGCTGGTGAACATCGCGGTCACCGCGGTGACGTCGTTCTTCTCAGGAATCCTGGCGCCGGGACCGGACACCCCGGCTCCGCCGATGATGCTGTTCGCCGTCCTCGGCTGGGTGCAGCGCGAACTGCAGCGCACGTTCTTCAACCAGAACCCGACGGCCGTGGCCGACGCGATCACCACGTCCGAAGACACCGACGTGGATATCACCGTGTTGGACAACGACATTGATGCCGACCGGCCTGCAGGTGACGTGCTGACGGTCACCGACTACACCCAGCCCACCAACGGCTCGGTGGTGCTCAACGACGACGGCACCTTCACCTACACCCCGAACGAGAATTTCACCGGTGAGGATTCGTTCTCCTACACCGTCTCTGACGAGGCGAGCCCGTGGCATCTGCACGGTCTAGGAGGGTTCTTCGGCGGCGGTGGGCACAGCTCGACGACGACGGTCACCGTCACGGTGGGCGCGGTCAACGATGCTCCGGAGGCACTTGACGACAACTTCACCACCAATGAGGACACCGCAGTCGAAGGCGCGCTGCCGGACGGCATCGACGTCGACGGTGACAGCTTGACCTACGAGATCACTCGGCCGCCCGAGCACGGCACCATCACCGCGTTCGACCCGGTTACCGGCTCGTACACCTACGTGCCCGACGCGGACGACCTCGCCGAGGGCGAAACCCGCGAGGACTCCTTCGATTACGTCGTCAACGACGGCGACGTCGACAGCAACACCGCCACCGTGTCCATCGTCATCACCGGCGTCAACGACGCACCGGTCGCGGCCGACGACGAGTTCACCGTCGACGAAGACTCCACGCTGACTTTCACGCTGGACGACCTGCTGGAAAACGACAGCGACGCGGAGGACGACCCGCTGACGCCGTTCGTCAACACGGTGCTGACGCCGCCGAGTCACGGGACCTTGACGGTGGTGGGCAATACGTTCACCTACGTTCCCGATGCCCAATCCCTCGACGACGGTGAAGAAGTCACCGATACGTTCACGTACCTGGTGACCGACGGCAACACCGGTATGAGTTCGGTTGCCACCGTGTCGATCACCGTCACAGGCGTCAACGACGCACCGGAGGCTCTGGACGACTCGTTCACCACCGACGAGGACACCCCGGTCGACGGTGTGCTGCCCCCGGGCACCGATGTCGACGGTGATGAGTTGACCTACACCATCATCGACGGACCGATCAACGGAGTCATCACCGACTTCGATCCCGCTACCGGCGCCTACACCTACACCCCGCTTCACGGCACCGTCGTCGGCGCTGACGGCGGAACGATCACGCTCGACGATCCCGCGCAAGTCACCCAGGGGACCGCCTCGGGCCCCGCGGCTTACTGGGGCGCTTTTTACGGACCACATACCTACGTCGCGACTACCTTCGTACCTGCCAGCACTCGGACCTACGAGTTCAGCCAGCCCGAGATTCCCATCGACACGGTGCTGCACGTCTACCAAGGCGAATTCGACCCCAGCGACCCCGGCGCCAACCGGATCGCCTACGACGACGACTCGGGCGGCGATCTTCGGCCCCGGCTGTCCGTTCCCCTCACTGCGGGACAGCAGTACACCATCGTCATCTCGAACTACTACGCGCCAGCTGATCTCGGTCTACCCCTCACCGTGTACACCGACGGCCCAGGCGTTTTCCAGGCTGTGAACGCCGACGCACTGGACGACGGCGAAGAACTCACCGACAGCTTCACCTACGTCGTCAACGACGGGGACGTCGACAGCGCCCCTGCCACGGTCTCGATCACCATCACCGGAGTCAACGACGCCCCCGAGGCGGCTGACGCGTCCTTCACCACCGACGAGGACGCCGCTGTCAACGGTGTCCTGCCCCCGGGCACCGACGTCGACGGCGAGACGCTTACCTACGAGATCGTCGACCAACCAGGCAGCGGCACCATCACCAACTTCAACCCCGCCACCGGCTCCTACACCTACACACCCGACGCCCAAGACCTCGGCGCGGGCGAAACCCGCACCGACAGCTTCACCTACGTCGTCAACGACGGCGATGTCGACAGCGCACAAGCTACGGTTTCGATCACGATCACCGGCGTCAACGACGCGCCGGTGGCGGTCGGCGAGGGCCCCTTCGACACCACCCAGGGTTCGTCGCTTCCGCTGTCTGTGGCCGACCTGCTGGCCAACGACACGGATGCCGATGGTGACACGTTGACCATCACCGGTGCCAGCGCCGCGAACGGCACCGTCACCGGTGTCGGCACCGGCACGTTGACCTACACGCCAAACGCCACCTTCAGCGGCGTGGACACCCTCACCTACACCGTGTCCGACGGCAATGGCGGCAGCGATACCGCCACGGTGAGTGTCAATGTCGCCTCCACCAACACCATCCTCAACGTCGGCGACTCACCCACAGACATGGTGGTGATCGGCAACCGGCTGTATGTGACCAACTACAACAGCGGCACCGTGACCGTCGTGGACATCGACACCAACACGATGATCGACACCGATCCGAACACATCCGGAGTGCAGGCAATAACAGTCGGCACCCACCCAATCAAGCTGCGGCTGGTCGGAAATCGCCTCTACGTCAGCAACTATGGTGACGGCAGCGTCTCTGTAATTGACACCACGGCGAATACGCTCATCGATACCGATCCCATCCTCGCGGGCGTCCAGTCGATTGACACGGGCAGCTCAGCGGGGCACCTGGCGCTCTACCTGAACAAGCTTTTCGTCACGAATGCACTCGACAACACCGTGTGGGTGATCGACACAAACACGAACACGGTGATCGACGCCAATCCGGCCATAGCCGGCGTGCAGCCGATAAGCGTCGGGCAGGACGGCCCGTTCGCCGCATTCGTCAGCGGCAACCTCCTCGTCGTCGCGAACCATTACGACAACACGCTCGTTCAGATCCGGACTGTCTCGCTCGAGCTTCACGACATCGATCCCGCGCCCGGCGTCCAGGCCACGATCGACGATCTCAGCTTGTCCGGTGCCCGCGGTATCGCTTTCGCGGTCGTCAACACTCACCTTCACGTCTACACCGCGAACGCAAACGGGACAGTGACGGTGGTCGACTTCGCAAACAACTACGCCGAGGTCGACGCGGATTCGTCAACCCCAGGCGTACAACCCATCAACGTCGGCGGCGGGCTCCTTGCCAATATGGTTATCAGCGGTAACCGGTTGTACGTCGCCAACTACGGCTACAACCGAGTTGAGGTCATCGACATCACTACGAATACGGTGGTCGACACCATCGCGGTCGGTGACGAACCATGGGGTGTTCTCGTCGACAACAACCGGCTGTTCGTCGCCAACCGTGGAGACGGCACCGTCACGGTCGTCGACATCACGCCGCCGAACGCGGTCTGACGCCCACATCGACGAGGACGCCGCAGACCAAACGAACCCGGCCCCGAGGTCCCGCAGCTCAGTGTGAGTGGCGGGGCTTCGGCTCTGAAGCAAACCGCCCCATCGGCACCGACGGCGCACTAGGCTGCCGAAAGTTGGACTCACGGGGGCTGCAGCGGTCGAACGACGCACCCTCACCACCGCCGCATGATCAATCACGGAGCGACTTTTGAGCTACCCCACCCCCGGGCCGATCCCGCCGGGACATGACTACCCCGGCTACCACCCCGGCCGGCAGCGACGCACGCCGTGGTTGTGGATCGCGCTGGCGGTCGCCGTCGTGATCATCGTGGTGCTCTCGGCGGTGTTGATCGCCCAGAACAGCGGCGACGAACCCGCCACCGCGACACCGGCGGCACCCGCACCCTCGTCGGCGATCCAGCCCGGCCCGTCGGATTCCATCCAGCCGCCACAGAGCACCAACGCCGGTCCGTCGATGACGTGCGACGGCTACACCGCCTCGGTCGACGAGACGTCGCAGCCTGGTTGGAACGCCACCATCAACCGGTACGGCCTGGCGTACGCCGCCCCGCCGGACTGGACCATCGCGGCGTGCGGTGTGCGCACCGGGTGGGCGCAGCCTTGCCCCGAAGGGCAGTGCGTCATCCGCGAACTCGGCGCGGTGGCAACGGTTCCGAACCCCGCCTGCACCAAGCAGAACCTCGCGATCGCCGGCGTCACCGGGTCGAAGAACCCCGACATCCGGGCCGCACTCGACGAGGAGATGCAGACGGTGGCGCCGATCTACACCCGCGACCGGAAGACGCCGAACATCGAGTACGCGCCGATCCGGGAGTTCAGCATCGGCCCGCACCCCGCCGTGCAGACCGTCGCCACCGTCACCGGCATCGCCACCAGCGAGTGCACCGGGCCGTCGGCGTTCCACAGCATCGTCGTCACGACGGTCCCCAAAGTCGAGGGTTCGGTCGTGTTCGTCATCTCGCTGCGCGAGGGCTCCACCGCCAGCCCCAATTCGAACGTCATCAACGAGATGGTCGACACCCTGCGCAGCCCGGCCTGACCTACAACGAGCGGGCGCTGACGAATACCCGCGGCCGGCCGCTCAGCGGATCCTCGAACTCCAACCGCTGCGCCAACAGCTGCAGCGGGCGCGAGAAGTCACCGGGCGCGACGTCGAGAACCTCCGGGTACAGCGGGTCTCCGTAGATCGGCAAGCCCAGCGAGTTCATGTGGACCCGCAGCTGATGGGTGCGTCCGGTCGTCGGTGTCAGCCGGTACAACCCGGCCCCCAAGCTCGCCACCACGGTCTCGGCGTTGGGCGGCCCGCAGGTTTCGACCGCCTGTAATGAGCCGCGCCGCTTGACGATCCGGCTCCACACCACCTGTGGGAAACGCAGCGTCTCGTCGACGCGGGCCCGCGCGAGATACGTCTTGGTCACCTCGCCGCGCGCGAACAGCGTCTGATACGCGCCCCGCACCTCGCGCCGCGCCGTGAACACCAGCACCCCGGCGGTCAACCGGTCCAGCCGGTGCGCCGGCGACAGCTCGGGAAGATCCAGCGCGCGCCGCAACCGCACCAGCGCGGTCTGCGCGACGTGTCCGCCCCGCGGCATCGTCGCCAGAAAATGCGGCTTGTCCACCACGACGATGTCGTCGTCGCGATACAGCACCGGGATGTCGAACGGCACCGGCACCTCGTCGCGCAGTTCCCGGTACATGTACACGAATGCCCCCGGCGGCAGCACCGTGCCGGGCGTCACCGGTGTCCCGTCGGCGCAAACCACCTCGCCGGCAAACACTTTCGCCGCAGCCGCCTCACCGAACCGCGACGCCAGCTCGACCAGCACGGCACCGCCGCGCAGCCGCACCCTGGCGGGCCCCAGACCGTCGCGCACCGGCAGCGGCGCCGGTCGGGACCGTCTCAATTCAACGGCACCGGCTCGAGGATCTCGGCGCGCGCCTCCGGCGCGGCCACGCGCAGCGCGTCGGCCGACTCGTCGTCGGGTTCCTGCTGCGACCGGATCTCGGCATCCACCCTGGCCAGGTAGGTGTTGACTTCGCGGTCGACGTCCTCGGCGCTCCAACCCAGCACCGGCGCAACGGTTTCGGCGACCTCGCGCGCACAGTCCACCCCGCGGTGCGGGTACTCGATCGAGATCCGCATCCGCCGGGCCAGAATGTCCTCGAGATGCAGCGCGCCCTCGGCGGCCGCCGCGTACCACGCCTCGACCTTCAGATACACCGGCGCCTCGGTGATCGGGGTCAGCAGCTCGGGACGACCCTCGGCCATCTCGAGCACCTCACCGATCAGAGAGCCGTACCGGTCCAGTAGATGCCGTACCCGGTACGGGTGCAGGTCGTAATGCTTTCCCACACTTTGGGTCTGGTTGATCAGCGCGAAGTAGCCGTCGGCGCCGAGCAGCGGCACCTTCTCGGTGATCGACGGCGCCACCCGGGCGGGCACGAACTCAGCGGCGGCGTCGATCGCGTCCTCCCCCATCACCCGGTACGTCGTGTACTTGCCGCCGGCGATCGCCACCAGGCCCGGCGCGGGCACCGCGACGGCGTGCTCACGCGACAGCTTCGAGGTCTCCTCGCTCTCGCCGGCCAGCAGCGGGCGCAGGCCGGCGTACACGCCGTCGATGTCGTCGTGCGTCAACGGGGTCGCGAGCACGGTGTTGACCCGTTCGAGGATGTAGTCGATGTCGGCCTTGGTGGCCGCCGGATGCGCCAGGTCCAGGTTCCAGTCGGTGTCGGTGGTGCCGATGATCCAGTGCGTACCCCACGGGATGACGAACAGCACCGACTTCTCGGTGCGCAGGATGATCGCCACCTCGCTGACGATCCGGTCGCGCGGCACCACGATGTGCACCCCCTTGGAGGCGCGCACCCGGAACCGGCCGCGCTGCTTGGACAGCGCCTGGATCTCGTCGGTCCACACGCCGGTGGCGTTGACCACGACGTGGCCACGCACCTCGGTGACCGAGCCGTCCTCGGAGTCGCGCACCTGCACGCCGATCACCCGGTCACCTTCGCGCAGCAGCGCCACCACCTGGGTGGAGGTGCGCACCACCGCGCCGTAGTGCGCCGCGGTGCGGGCGACGGTCATGGTGTGGCGGGCGTCGTCGACGACGGTGTCGTAATACCGGATCCCGCCGATCAGCGAGGACCGCTTCAACCCCGGCGCCAGACGCAGCGCACCGGACTTGGTCAGATGTTTCTGCGCGGGAACGGATTTCGCGCCGCCGAGCTGGTCGTAGAGGAAGATGCCCGCCGCCACGTAGGGCCGCTCCCACCACCGGTTGGTCAGCGGGAACAGGAACGGCAGCGGTTTGACCAGATGCGGCGCCAGCGTCGTCAACGACAGCTCGCGCTCGTACAGCGCTTCGCGCACCAACCCGAACTCCAGCTGCTCGAGATAGCGCAGCCCACCGTGGAACATCTTCGACGACCGGCTCGACGTGCCGGACGCGAAATCTCGGGCCTCGACCAGCGCGACCTTCAGACCGCGCGTCGCCGCGTCCAGCGCCGCGCCCGCGCCGACCACACCCCCGCCGATCACCACCACGTCGAACTGCTCGCTGCCCAACCGCTTCCAGGCATCAGCCCGCTGTTGGGGGCCCAGCAGGGTGTGTCCGCTGGCGGGAATCGGCTCACTCACCGGGATGGACTCCTCGTCACTCGTCGCTACCCTGCCAATTCCCCACGCTACGGGCAATCAATCCAGATCGTCGCGCGCCATCAACTGCCGGCCCGCCTCGGTGATCGACCCCGACAGCGACGGATACACCGAGAACGTCTGCGCCAGGTCCTCGACGTCGTTGCCGTTCTGCACCGCCAGCGCGATCGGCATGATGAGTTCCGAGGCGATCGGCGCGACCACCACCCCGCCGATCACCACGCCGGTGGCCGGGCGGCAGAAGATCTTCACGAAGCCGCGCCGCAGACCCGACATCTTGGCCCTGGCGTTGGTGTTGAGCGGCAGCGTGACGGTGCGCGCGGCGACCGACCCGTCGTCGATCTTCGACTGCGGCACCCCGACCGCGGCGATCTCGGGCCTCGTGAACACCGCGGCGGCCACCGTCCGCAACCGGATCGGTTCCAGGCCTTCGCCGAGGACGTGGTACATCGCGATCCGCCCCTGCATCGCCGCGACCGAGGCCAGCAGCATCAGCCCGGTGCAGTCACCGGCGGCGTAGATCCCGGGCACCGCCGTCCGCGACACCCGGTCGACCTTGAGGTAGGCGCCCGGCTCCAGGTCGATGCCGACCCGCTCGAGGCCCAGCCCGCTGGTGTTGGGCACCGACCCGACCGTCATCAGCGCGTGGCTGCCCTCGACCGTGCGCCCGTCGGTCATCGTGACCAGCACCCCGTCGCCGTCGCGAGTGACGGATTTCGCGCGGGCGGTCTTGACCAGCGTCACCCCGCGCGAGGCCAGCGCCTCCTCCAGCACCGCCGCGGCGTCGGAGTCCTCGTGCGGCAGGATCTGGTCGCGGCTGGCCACCACCGTCACCTTGACCCCGAGCTCGGTGTAGGCGTTGACGAACTCCGCACCCGTCACGCCGGAACCGACGACCACCAGATGTTCGGGCAGTGTGTCGAGGTCGTAGAGCTGGCGCCAGTTCAGGATGCGCTCACCGTCGGGCTCGGCGCCGGGCAGCACCCGCGGGCTGGCGCCGGTCGCGATCAGCACCACGTCGGCGCGCAGCGTGGTGGTGCTGCCGTCGTGGCAGGTCACCTTGACGCTGTGGGCGGCCAGCCCCGGCTGGTCGTCGACCAGCTCCCCGCGCCCGGCGATCAGCGTCACGCCCTCTTTACGCAGCCGCTCGGCGATGTCGGCCGACTGCGCCGCCGCGAGCTTCTTGACGCGCTCGTTGATCTTGGACAGCGAGATCTCGGCGTCGGAGAACTCCAGGCGGTAGCCGAGGTCGGGGGCGCGACGCAGTTCGGTGCGCACACCGGTGGAGGCGATGAACGTCTTGGACGGGACACAGTCCCACAGCACACAGGCCCCGCCGATACCGTCGGCGTCGACGACGGTGACCTCGGCGACTTCCGGTCCGCGAGCCGCGGCGACCAGCGCCGCCTCATAGCCGGCGGGCCCGCCGCCGATGATCACGATGCGGGTTGCCACGCCCCCAACCTAACGAAACCGGGGCGCGCCCGCGCAGCCTGTGGCCGGCATGACGGTCACACCGCTGCCACCCCGGCGGCGCGAGGCCTTAGTCTTTCCTCGTGCCGCTCTACGCCGCGTACGGCTCCAACATGCATCCGGAGCAGATGCTGCAGCGCGCTCCCCACTCGCCGATGGCGGGCACCGGGTGGCTGCACGGCTGGCGGCTGACGTTCGGCGGGGAGGACATCGGCTGGGAGGGCGCGCTGGCCACCGTCGTCGAGGATCCGACCTCGCGCGTGTTCGTGGTGCTGTACGACGTGACCCGCGAAGACGAGGAGAACCTCGACCGGTGGGAGGGCTCGGAGCTGGGCTTCCACAAGAAGATCCGCTGCCGGGTGCACCGCACCGCGTCCGACACCGACTTCGAGCCCGTGCTGGCGTGGCTGTATGTGGTCGACGCGTGGGAGGGCGGCCTGCCGTCGGCGCGCTACCTGGGCGTGGTCGCCGAGGCCGCCGAGATCGCCGGGGCGCCACCCGAATACGTCCACCATCTGCGGACCCGCCCGGCCCGCAACATCGGCCCGGGCACCAGCGACTGAGCCCGGCCGCCGGCGAATCTGAGCTTCTGTTCGACGAGCCGGCGATTTCTCGCACACAACTTCAGTTTCGGCGAGAGAGCTAGATGTTGGCGGCCTGGTCGATGATGTTGACCAGCACCCGCACCCCGACCGCCAGCGCCCGCTCGTCGAGGTCGAACGTCGGCTGGTGCAGATCGAGCTGCGGGCCGCGCCCGGTCCACACCCCCAACCGCGCCATCGCACCCGGCACCTCCTCGAGGTACCACGAAAAGTCCTCGCCGCCACCGGATTGGCGGGTGTCGGCCAGCACGTCGGGGCCGATGCTCTCGATGGCGTGGGTCAGGATGCGGGTCGAGATCTCCTCGTTGACCACCGGCGGCACCCCGCGGCGGTACTGCACGGTGTGCTCGATGCTCAGCGGCGCCAGCAGCGACGAAATGATCTCGCGCATGATCGATTCCAGCGTCACCCAGGTGTCGCGGCTGGCGGTGCGGATGGTCCCGGCCAGGGTGCCGGTCTGCGGGATCGCGTTGGCCGCGACGCCGGCGTTGACCGCACCCCACACCATCACGGTGCTGTTGCGCGGGTCGATGCGGCGCGACAGCACGCCGGGCACACCGGTGATCAACGTGCCCAGCCCGTAGACCAGGTCGCCGGTCAGGTGCGGTCGCGACGTGTGCCCGCCCGGCGAGTGCAGCGTCACCTCGAGCTGATCGGCCGCCGAGGTGATCGGTCCGGCCCGCACCGCGACCTTGCCGACGGCCAGCCGCGGGTCGCAGTGCAGCGCGAAGATCCGCGACACTCCGGTCAGCGCGCCGGCGGCGATCGCGTCGATCGCGCCGCCGGGCATCAGCTCCTCGGCGGCCTGGAAGATCAGCCGCACCCCGACCGGCAGTTCGGGCACCGACGCCAGCGCCAGCGCGGTGCCCAGCAGGATCGCGGTGTGCGCGTCGTGCCCGCAGGCGTGCGCGACGTTGGGCACCAGCGACGCGTACGGCGCGCCGCTGCGGTCGTCCATCGGCAACGCGTCCATGTCGGCCCGCAGCGCGATCCGCGGAGCGTGCTCGGGCCCGAAGTCGCAGGTCAAACCGGTGCCGCCGGCCAGCACCTTCGGGTTCAGGCCCGCGTCGGCCAACCGCGACGCCACGAACTGGGTGGTGGCGAACTCCTGGCGGCCGAGCTCGGGGTGCCGGTGGATGTGGCGGCGCCACTCGACGAGGTCGTCGTAGTGGGCGGCCAGCCAGCGCGCGGCGGCGTGCGGCAGCACGCTCATGACGCCCGCCTCTGCTGCAGCTCGAGCACCCGGTCGCGTTCGGCCGGGGTCTGCGCCAACCGCACCACCGTGCGGGCCAGCATGACCGCGCCCTCGACGACGGCCCGGTCGGCGCTGGGGCCGGCGGCCGCCTCGGCGAACGCCGGCTGGTGCACCGACGCGCCGCCGGCGTCGATACCGACGATCGGGTGGATGCCGGGCATCTTCTGGGTGACGTTGCCCATGTCGGTGCTGCCCAGCGGCAGCGCGGCCTCCAGATCGGCGCCGACCGGCTCGCGGCCCATGCGCCGCATCTCGTCGCGGAACGTGTCGGCCATCCAGCGGTCGGGGGTCAGTTCGTGGTAACTCGGTTCGGTCTCGGACACGTCGTGCCCGCAGCCGGTGGCCACCGCCCCGGCCAGGAAGCAGTCGGCCATCCGCGCCTCGAGTTCGCGCAGCGAGGCCGCGTCGTTGGCGCGCATCGTGTACTGCATCTCGGCGCGCGCCGGGATCACGTTGGTGGCCTGCCCGCCGTCGGTGACGATGCCGTGGGCCATCTGCCCGGGCGCCATCTGCTGGCGCAGCAACCCGATCGCCACCTGCGCCACCGTGATCGCGTCGACGGCGTTCACACCGAGGAACGGCGCGACGGCCGCGTGCGCCTCGCGGCCCTCGTAGCGCACCGCCACCTGCGACAGCGCCAGCGACCGCGCGGCGGCGATGTCGAGCGGGCCGGGATGCAGCATCACCGACACCGTGATGTCGTCGAACACCCCGGCGTCGAGCATCAGCACCTTCCCGCCGCCGGCCTCCTCGGCCGGAGTGCCCAGCAGCACGACGGTCAGCCCCAGCTCGTCGGCGACGTCGGCCAACGCCAGCGCCGCGCCGACCGCGGAGGCGGCGATGATGTTGTGCCCGCACGCATGGCCCAGTCCGGGCAGCGCGTCGTACTCGGCGCACACCCCGACGACCAGCGGGCCGCTGCCGTAGACCGCGCGGAACGCGGTGTCCAGGCCACCGGGCGCGGCGGCGACCTCGAACCCGTACTCGGCGGCCAGCGCCTGGGTCTTGGCGCAGCTGCGGTGCTCGGCGAAGGCCAGTTCGGGTTCGGCGTGAATGGAATGCGACAGCTCGACCAGGTCACCGCGACGGTGGTGCACGGCGGCCTCGACGGCCTCCGGCGCGGTGAGCGTGGGCATGTCCGCAGTATCTCACTGGAGTCGGGTCCCGGTTGCGGCCGCTAGGCTCGCGCACTGTGACCGCTCCGGAGACGCTCGCCGCCGCGACCGCCATCGCCGAGCGCACCGGCAGTGACCGGCACGACGTCGCGGTGGTGCTCGGATCGGGATGGGCGCCTGCCGTCGAGCGGCTCGGCGAGCCGGTCGCGGTGGTCCCGGTCGCCGAGCTGCCCGGCTTCACCCCGCCGGCCGCGCAGGGCCACGGCGGCCAGCTGATCTCGATGCGCATCGGCGCGCACCGGGTGCTGGTGTTCGTCGGCCGCATCCACGCCTACGAGGGACACGACCTGAGCCACGTCGTGCACCCGGTCCGCGCGGCCTGCGCCGCCGGCGTGCACACCGTGGTGCTGACCAACGCCGCCGGCGGTCTGCGCGAGGACCACGCGGTCGGCCAGCCGGTGCTGATCAGCGATCACCTCAACCTGACGGGCCGGTCCCCGCTGGTCGGCGCCCGCTTCGTCGACATGGTCGACGCGTACTCGCCGCGGCTGCGCGACCTCGCCCGCGAGATCGACCCGGCGCTGGCCGACGGGGTCTACGCGGGCCTGCCGGGGCCGCAGTACGAGACGCCCGCCGAGATCAGGATGCTGCGCACCCTGGGCGCCGACCTGGTCGGCATGTCGACCGTGCACGAGACCATCGCCGCGCGTGAGGCCGGCGCGCAGGTGCTGGGGGTCTCGCTGGTGACCAACCTGGCAGCGGGGATGACGGGCCAGCCGCTGAACCACGAGGAAGTGCTCGAGGCCGGACGTCAGTCGGCGACGCGGATGGGTTCGCTGCTCGCCGACGTCGTCGCGCGGCTCTGACGGCGTCGGCCGAACCGGATCATCACGCGGGCCAGCAGCGGCGCGGCGAACAGCATCAGCAGGATGCGCACCACCTGCGCGGCGATGATGAACGTGACGTTGGAGCCGGTCTCCACTGCGGTGGCCAGCACCGCGTACACCCCGCCGGGACTGGTCGCCAGGTAGCCCTCGAGCGGGGTCAGCCCCGCCACGCGCGCGAGCACGACACCCAGCCCGGCGGTCACCACACCGAGGACGATGATCAGCGCGATCGCCGTCGGCAGCGTCCGGCCGACCGCACGCAGCGAGGCGCGGGTGAACGCGAGCCCGGCCTGCCAGCCGATCACCGCGTAGCCGAGCTGCACCAGCACCGCGGGCACCGTCAGGCCGAACGACATCCCGGTCAGCTCGAGCACCACGGTCAGCGCCAGCGGACCCAGCAGGCCCGCGCCGGGCAACCGGACCAGCCGGCCGACCGCGGAGCCGGCCACCACCAGCGCGATCAGCATGCCGACGCTGAGATACCAAGGCGCCGAATCTGTTTGGGGAGCCGCCGTCGGGCGGGAGCGGTCGGCGTGGTAGACGAGCGTGACCACCACGGGCATCGAGGCCGTCACCAGCGCCACCCGCAGGTACTGCACGACCGACACCACCCGGTCGTCGCCGCCGAGTTCGCGGGCGATCGCGACCAGACCCGAGGCGCCGCCGGCCACCAGCGCCAGCGATCCGGTCAGCGGGGTGACGTCGCGGTGCATCGCGAGCACCGCCCCGCACCCGATGCTCAGCAGCAGCGTCGCCACCGCGACCGCGATGACGATCGGCCAGTGCGGGCCCAGCGCGTCGGCGGCATCCTGGTGCACCATCGTGCCGATGTAGACGCCCAGCACCCCCTGCGCGCCCAGCCCGGCCGGTCGCCACACCGGACCGGGCGACCATGGCGACAACGCGAACGCGATGCCGACGACGAGCGCGGCGAACAGCGCCGCCGACGGGACGCCGACGATGTCGAGCGGGACGGTCACGGCCACCGTCACCGCCGTCAGCACGAGCCATTTCAGCGTTCTGCGCATCATCTCGACCCCAAGAATGCCCTTGCCACACCATGATCGCAACCAGGTGTTTCACAGGTGACAGCCGGTCAATTGCCAAGGTATAACTTGGTTATGGAACCAGCGAGCCGGCCACGGTCCGCCGCGACCGAACTGCGGGAATCGATGATGGCGGTGACCCGCCAGATGCGCAGGCACCGACCCGACCACGGGCTGACGCTGAGCCAGCTCGAACTGCTCGGCGAGATCAGCCGCACCGGCACCACGACACCCGCCGAACTCGGCGCGCGCCTGCAGGTGCGGGTGCAGTCGCTGACCGACGGCATCAACGGGCTGCTCGGCCGCGGGCTGATCGTGCGCAGACCCGACGAGGCCGACCGGCGCCGCCAGCTCATCGAACTCACCCCCGCCGGCGCCGAACTGCTCGAAGCGGACCGCGCCGAACGCGACGCGTGGCTGCACGCGACCATGCGCGACAACCTGTCCCAGCTCGAGTTCGACCTGCTCATGCTCGTCGCGCCGGTGTTGCGCAAGCTCGCTTATGCCGAGACGAAAGTGGGCACACTACCGGCATGACTGTGTCGCGATCGACAACGACTGCACAGGAGTGGATCTCACACGATCCCGATCCCAAAACCGCCGCCGAGCTGCTCGAGTGTGACGACGAGGAGCTCGAGCGGCGGTTCTCTGCGCCGCTGACGTTCGGCACCGCGGGCCTGCGGGGGCCGCTGCGCGCCGGGCCCAGCGGGATGAACCTGGCCGTGGTGCTGCGGGCCACCTGGGCAGTCGCCAAGGTGCTCAAGGACCGCGGCCTCGACGGCCAGGACGTCGTGGTCGGGCGCGACGCCCGCCACGGGTCCGACGAGTTCGCCCTGGCCGCAGCCGAAGTGCTTGCCGCGCAGGGGTTTCCGGTGACACTGTTCTTCACCGCCGTGCCCACCCCCGTCGTCGCGTTCGCGGTGCGCAGCATCCCGGCCGCCGCGGGCATCCAGATCACCGCCTCACACAATCCGCCGTCGGACAACGGTTTCAAGGTGTACTTCGGCGGCGGCCTGCCGATCGTGTCACCCACCGACCGCGAGATCGAGCAGGCGATGGCCGACGCGCCGCCGGCCGACGAGATTCCGCGGCACCCGGTGCAACCGGCGGGTGTCGGCGAGATTCAGCGCTACGTGGAACGCGCGGCCACCGTGCGTCACAGCCACGGCGCGGTGCGGGTGGCCATGACTCCCCTGCACGGCGTCGGCGGTGAGTTCGCCCTCGACGCGCTGGTGCGCGCCGGCTTCACCGACGTGCACGTGGTCGAGGACCAGTTCGCGCCGAACCCCGACTTCCCCACCGTCGAGTCACCGAACCCCGAGGACCCCGCCGCAGTCGAGGCGGTGCTCAAGCTGGCGGCCGACGTCGACGCCGAGGTCGCGATCGCGCTCGATCCCGACGCCGACCGGTGCGCGGTCGGCATCCCCACCCCCGACGGGTGGCGCATGCTGACCGGCGACGAAACCGGTTGGCTGCTCGGCGATTACATCCTCTCGCAGCTGGAGCCCGGGCCGGTCACCGAAGCGACCGTGGTGGCCAGCTCGCTGGTGTCGTCGCGGATGCTGGCCGCGATCGCCGCCGAGCACGGGGCACGGCACGTCGAAACCCCAACCGGCTTCAAGTGGCTCGTGCGCGCGGACGAAGACCTACCCGGGTGCACGCTGGTGTACGCGTACGAGGAGGCGATCGGTCACTGTGTCGACCCGTCGGCGGTGCGGGACAAGGACGCGATCAGCGCCGCGGTGCTGGTGTGCGATCTGATCGCGGCGCTGCGCGACCGCGGGCACACGCTGGTCGACGCGCTCGACGACCTGGCCCGCCGCCACGGTGTGCACGACACGGCGGTGGTGTCGCGCACCGTGGACTACGCCCACGAGGCGGGCGCGGTGATGGCGCGGCTGCGCGAGACCCCGCCGGACACGTTGGCCGGATACCAGGTGACCGCGACCGACCTGTCCGAGAAGGGCACCGACGCGGTGGTGCTCAGCGGCAGCGGGGACGGTGTGTCGGTGCGCGTCGTCGTGCGGCCGTCGGGCACCGAGCCGAAAGTGAAGTCCTACATCGAGGTTCACTGCGCCGACGTCACCGACCTGGACGCCGCGCGAACCCGGGCGCGCGAACTGCGCACGGAACTGGCGGACGTCGCCGCGCGCTGGTAGTTCAGCGCGGGCCGAACTGGCGATCCCCGGCGTCGCCGAGACCCGGCACGATGTAGGCGTCCTCGTTGAGGTGCGAGTCGATGGTCGCGGTGATGAGCCGGATGTCGGGTGCGACCTTCTCCAGCGCCGCGAGTCCTTCGGGGGCCACCACGACGCAGATCGCGGTGATGTCAACGGCGTTGCGGCAGTGCAGCAGTTCGATGGTGTGCGCCATCGACCCGCCGGTGGCCAGCATCGGGTCGAGCACGATGACCGGCTGGGTGCTCAGATCGTCGGGCAGCGATTCCAGGTACGGGGTGGGCTGGTGGGTCTCCTCGTTGCGGGCCACCCCGACGAACCCGACGCGGGCCTCGGGGATCAGCGCGTGCGCCTGGTCGACCATGCCGAGCCCGGCGCGCAGCACCGGAACCAGCAGCGGCGGGCGGGCCAGCCGGCAGCCGTCGGTCACGGCCAGCGGGGTCTGCACCGGCACCGTCTCGATGGCCGCGTCGCGGGTGGCCTCGTAGACCAGCATCAGCGTGAGATCGCGCAGCGCGGCGCGGAAGCCGGCGTTGTCGGTGCTCTCGGCGCGCAGCGTGGTCAGTCGTGCGGCCGCGAGCGGGTGGTCGACGACGCGCACATCCATGCGCCCGACCTTAACGGGAACCGGTGGGCGTCGCGCCGCGTCCTACCGACATGCACGCCGACACCGAAGCGATCCGAACCCTGGCGGCGGCGAACGCCGCGCACGCCGACGAGCTGTCTGCCATCGTCTCGCGGCTGTCCGAGATGCCGACCGCCGCGGCGTCGTTCGGACCCGTCGGGGACGCGTTCGTCGCCGCCCTGGTGGTCGCCCTCGGGCGGGAGGCCGAGGCCGCGGCCGCACTGCGCGACCGGGCCGCGCACACCGAAACCGTCGCCGCGCGGGCGGCGCACGCCTACGACGACGCCGATGCCCGCGCGGGCGCCCGGGTCGGCGACCTCTGAGCATGCCCGGGAGTCTGGCGGCCGCGCTGGCGGCGCCGCTGCGCGAGATCCAGGCGCTGGTCGGTCCCGGCCCGGGCGGCGAGTTGGGGGCGTCGCTGCTCGGTGTGCGCGCCGCGCTGCACGAGGTGACGGCGTCGGCGGACCGCGCGTGGCGGCACACCGCCGAGCGCTGGTCCGGTGCGGGCTCCGAGGCGGCCGCCCAGTTCGTCGCCGCGACGGTCACCGACGCCGAAGGCCTCGCCGAGCGGGTGGGCCGCCTCGGCAACACGGCCGACGCGGCGGGCTCGGCGGTGGCCCGCGCGCATCGCCGGCTGCGTGACATCGTCGACGGCTTCGAGACCCGCGCGGCCGCGCTGGAGCCGTACCTGGATTCGCCGGAGGTGGTCGAGGAGTTGGTCGCCGACGCCCGGCGCTCGCTGGCCGAGGCGGCCGCGGTGCTCGACGAGTTGCGCGCCGAACTCGATGCCCATGCCGCCGAGGTCACTGCGACGTCGGGTCCCGCGCCGGCGTCGGCCCCGGCGGCCACCACCACACCGGCGGCGGCGTCGCTGCCGTTCGGCGGCGGGTCGGGAGGCGGGCTGGGCAGCGCGGGGGCCGGCAGCCCGGGCGGGTTCGGCAGCCCGGGCGGCCTGGGCAGTACGGGCGGGCTGGGCACCCTCGTCAGCGACCTCGCCGAGTCCGCGCGGCCCGAGACACCGGACGCGGCGACGTTCGGCGACGGGGTGGCGGTGCGGCTGCCCGACGGCAGCACCGCGACAGCGCCGAACGCGGTGGCCGCCGATGCGGTGCGCCACGCGCTGACCCAGCTCGGGGTGCCGTACCGCTGGGGCGGCACCACCCCGGGGGTCGGCCTGGACTGCAGCGGGCTGACCCAGTGGGCGTACTCGGAAGCCGGGCTGGGGCTGCCGCGGCTGGCGCAGGAGCAGGACGTCGGCGCGCCGGTCGGCGCCGGCGATCTGCGCCCGGGTGATCTGGCCGTGTGGGACGGCCACGTGGCGATGATCGTGGGCAACGGGCAGATGATCGAGGCCGGCGATCCGGTCAAACTGTCGGCGATCCGGACCAGCAACGCCGGTCAGGGGTTCCAGGGGTTCTGGCGGCCCACGGCCTGACGCCACACCGCCCTGTGCCAGCTTGACCGTGCGGCGCGGTGGTTAGGCTGTGCGCCATGGCTGCTGACCTCGTGCCGATCCGGCTCGGCTTGACCAAGGGCGACCTGTACACGTTGTGGGCTCCACGCTGGCGCGATGGCGGCGACGAGTGGGAGGCGCTGCTCGGCAAGGACGAGGACCTCTACGTCTTCGAGTCGGTTGCCGACCTGGCCGCGTTCGTCCGGACCAACACCGACAACGACCTCGTCGACCACCCGGCGTGGGAGAAGCTGACGCAGGCCAACGCGCACCGCCTGGATCCAGCCGAGGAGAACCTCTACGACGTCGTCGGCGTGCCCGAGATCGTCGCCGAGAAGGCCACCGAGGAGCGGGTCACGCAGGTGCACCGCACGCTGGCGATCGTCTCGTCGATCGGCTCGGTCTGCGAGCTGCCCGCCGTCACGCGGTTCTTCAACGGCAACCCGGTGCTCGGCACGCTCGGCGGCGGGATCGACGTGTTCTCCGGCCGCCGGGGCCGTAAGCGCTGGGCCGAGATCGAGGCGATCATCGCCCGGGCGTGGGATTCGGTCGTCGACGCGCTCGACGAGGTGGTGACCACTCCCGACGTCGACGCCGCCGCGGCCAACAAGGCCGACGCCGAGCTGGCCGAACCGGCACCCGAGCCCGAGCCCGAAGAAGACGAGGTCGTGGTCTCCGAGGAGGAGACCGACAGCGACGACGAGGAGGAGGTCGATGACACCCTCGTCGCGCAGGCGCAGAGCCGGGTGCTCGGCAGCGACGAGGACTTCTGGCTCAAGGTCGGCATCGACCCGGTCCGCATGATGACCAGCGCGGGCACCTACTTCACGCTGCGCTGCTACCTCGACGACCAACCGGTCTTCCTCGGCCGCAACGGCCGCATCAGCGTGTTCGGCTCCGAACGGGCGCTGGCGCGGTATCTGGCCGACGAGCACGACCACGACCTGTCCGACCTGGCCACCTACGACGACATCCGCACCGCCGCCACCGACGGCTCACTCGAGGTGACGGTGACCGAGGACAACGTCTACGTGCTCACCGGCATCGTCGACGACCTGGCCGACGGGCCCGACGCGCTCGACCACGACCAGCTCGAGCTCGCCGTCGAGCTGCTGCGCGACATCGGCGACTACTCCGAGGACACCACCGTCGACAAGGCCCTCGCCGCCGACGAGCCGCTGGGCCGGCTCATCGCGTCCGTGCTCGAGCCCGGCAAGGTGAACCCGCCGAGCCCGCCGTATGCCGAGGCGGTTCAGCAGTGGGAGGCGCTGGAGGCGTTCGTCGAATCCCGCCTGCGCCCCGAGTAGGCCAAGTTTCCCACCGAGAGCAGACGCAAAGTGCCCTGAGAACCCGCATTTCCAGGGCACTTTGCGTCTGCTCGGCGGAAAAACGTCAGCCGATCAGCACGGCGTAGCGCGGTTTGATCACGTCGTCGATGATCGACAGCCGCTCGTCGAACGAGATGAACGCCGACTTCATCGCGTTGATGGTGAACCGCTGCAGATCGCTCCACCCGTAGCCGAAAGTCTCGACCAGCTTCAGCATCTCGTGACTCATCGAGGTGTCGCTCATCAGCCGGTTGTCGGTGTTGACGGTGACCCGAAACCGTAACCGCGCCAACAGGTCGAACGGATGCTCGGCGATGCTGGGCACCGCGCCGGTCTGCACGTTCGACGACGGGCACATCTCGAACGGGACCCGCTTGTCGCGCAGCAACGCCGCCAACCGGCCCAGCTGCGCGGTGCCGTCGGGGGCGACGGTGATGTCGTCGACGATGCGCACCCCGTGCCCGAGCCGGTCGGCTCCGCAGTAGGCGATCGCCTCGTGAATCGACGGCAGGCCGAACGCCTCGCCGGCGTGAATGGTGAAGCGCGCGTTGTTACCTCGCATGTACTCGAACGCGTCGAGGTGCCGGGTCGGGGGGTAACCGGCCTCGGCGCCCGCGATGTCGAAGCCGACGACGCCCTTGTCGCGGAACCGGATCGCCAGCTCGGCGATCTCGCGTGAGCGCGCCGCGTGCCGCATCGCGGTGACCAGGCAGCGCACCGTGATCGACCGACCCTCGGCGCTGGCGGCCTTCTCGCCGTCGGCGAACCCGGCCAGCACCGCGTCGACGACCGCGTCCAGCGACAGGCCCGCGTCGATGTGCAGCTCTGGGGCGAACCGGATCTCGGCGTAGACGACGTTGTCGGCGGCCAGGTCCTCGACGCACTCGTAGGCCACCCGGTGCAGCGCGTCGGCGGACTGCATCACCCCGACGGTGTGCGCGAACGGCTCGAGGTAGCGCACCAGCGACCCGCTGTGCGCGGCGGTGCGGAAGAACGTCGCGAGTTCGTCGACGTCAGAGGCGGGCAGGTCGTCGTATCCGCCTGCTTCGGCCAGTTCGAGGACGGTCGACGGGCGAAGCCCCCCGTCGAGGTGGTCGTGCAGCAGCGCCTTGGGCGCTTGTCTGATCGAGTCCAGCGTCAGCGGCGTCGTCATGTCTCGCTCTCCGGTTCTAGTCTCCACTCGTGATTCGGTCGATGATCAACGGACGCGGTGTGGGTGCGGTGTCGCCGACGGCCCAGCCGCCGTCAAGTTCGGCGAGCGCGGGCCCGAACCGCTCGGGCGTCTCGGTGTACAACGTGAACAACGGCTCTCCGGCGCTGACCGATTCCCCGACCCGCCGGTGGATGTAGATCCCGGCGCCCGACTGCACCCGCTCACCCGGACGTGAGCGGCCCGCTCCCAGCCGCCACACCGCCAGACCCACCGCCATCGCGTCGATACTCTCCATCGTGCCATCGCGCGGCGCGGAGATGGTTTCGCTGTGCGGACCGGCAGGCAACGCGCCGGTGATCTCCCCGCCCTGGGCCGCCACCAATTCGCGGAACGCGTCCATCGCCGAGCCGTCGCGCAGCGTCTGCGCGGGGTCGACGCCGTCGAGGCCCGCGGCGTCGAGCATCTCGGCGGCCAGCGCCAGCGTCAGCTCCACCACGTCGGCCGGCCCTCCCCCGGCCAGCACCTCCAGCGACTCGGCCACCTCGACCGCGTTGCCGACCGCACGGCCCAGCGGCGTGGACATGTCGGTCAGCAGCGCCCGGGTGGCCAGTCCGTGCGCGGCGCCGAGATCGACCATCGTGCGGGCCAACTCACGCGACTCCTCTTCGGTCTTGAGGAACGCGCCCGAGCCGACCTTGGTGTCGAGCACCAGCGCCCCGGCGCCCTCGGCGATCTTCTTGCTCATCACCGAGCTCGCGATCAGGGGCAGAGATTCAGTGGTCGCGGTCACATCGCGCAGCGCGTAGATCTTGCGGTCGGCGGGGGCCAGCTCGCCGGCCGCGAAGATCGCCGCTCCGATGTCGCAAAGCTGTTGGCGGATCCGTTCTTTGGAGATCTCGGCGGTGAACCCGGGGATCGACTCGAGCTTGTCGAGGGTGCCGCCGGTGTGACCGAGGCCACGACCGGCGGCCTGCGGCACCGCACCGCCGCAGGCCATCACCACCGGGACCAGCGGGATCGTGATCTTGTCGCCCACCCCGCCGGTGGAGTGCTTGTCCACCAACGCCAGTGGCTTACCGTGCCGGCGCAGGTCGGTGAAGTTTAGGCGTTCCCCGGAGTCGACCATCGCGGCCGTCCACCGGGCGATCTCCGGTGTCGTCATCCCCCGCAGGAAGATTGCCATCAGCAGCGCCGACATCTGCTCGTCGGCCACCTCGCCGCGGGTGTAGGCGTCGATCACCCAGTCGATCGCGGCGTCCGGGAGCACCCCTCCGTCGCGCTTGATCCGGATCACCGTCGGGGCGTCGAAGGCGCTCACGGCATCGGCCCGCCGCCACGGGCCAGATCCTGCGGCCCGAACGCGTCGGGCAGCAGTTCGCCGAGGGGTCGGGGGCCGGCCGGATGGTCGATCAGCAGCTGCGGTCCGCCGTGCTCCAGCAACACCTGCCGGCACCGCCCGCACGGCATCAGAACCTGCCCCGCACCGTCCACACACGCCAGCGCGAGCAACCGTCCGCCACCGCCGGCGATCAGGTTGCCGGCCACTACACACTCGGCGCAGAGACCAAGGCCATATGAGACATTTTCCACATTGCAACCGGTGACCACGCGGCCGTCGTCGACCAGCGCCGCGGCCCCCACCGGAAACCCCGAATATGGGGCATAAGCCCGCGCGGACACCTCAATCGCCTTGTCTCGCAGCAACTTCCAGTCGATATCGGACATCGCCTCACCCTCACCAGGCCGATTCTGAATCCATTCTGAAGCCAGCCGTACCGCGGCGAAATCCCCGATAAGGCAACCCTAACTTCGGCGTTTTTGCAGACACCGATGGGTCGACCGTAGTTCGTTTAGCAGTACAACTGGGATTAGAGTCGCCCCGAGGTTTGGGTGAAGTGCGCGAACCGGATCGAAGGCCAGGCAGCCAACCTGCCGACCGGTGCTAGCCCGACACCCCAAACGTCCACCGAAGGCGTTGGAGGCCAGATGAGTACTCAAGTATCCGAGGGGCCGGCGGTGCCGGCACCTCGATCCGGACCGGCGCGCAGACGGACGCTGTATCGCGGCGATCCCGGCATGTGGTCGTGGGTGCTGCACCGCATCACCGGTGCGACGATCTTCTTCTTCCTGTTCGTCCACGTACTCGACACCGCGCTGGTGCGCGTCAGCCCGCAGGCCTACAACGAGATCATCGAGACCTACAAAACGCCGATCATCGGGCTGATGGAGATCGGCCTGGTGGTCGCCGTGCTCTATCACGCGCTCAACGGCATCCGCATCATCCTGATCGACTTCTGGCAGCACGGCGCCCGCCACCAGCGAACGATGCTGTGGATCGTGATCGGGGTGTTCTTGGCAATCTTCATACCGTCGCTGGGAGTGATCGGCATGCACATGGCGGAGCGGTTCCTGTGAGCGCGCCCGAGAACGCGCCCGCCGGGGCCTGGACCCCGCACCACCGTGAGGGCCGCGTCGCCCCGGTGATGCAGCGCGAACACGACCGTCCGGCCGGCCTGGACCATCCGCGCGCCCCACGCCGCCCGCGCGGCATCCCGTACTTCGAGAAGTACGCCTGGCTGTTCATGCGCTTCTCCGGTGTCGCGCTGGTGTTCCTCGCGCTCGGGCACCTGTTCGTGATGCTGATGTGGGAGGACGGCGTCTACCGCATCGACTTCAACTTCGTCGCCGAACGCTGGGCGTCGCCGTTCTGGCAGATCTGGGACATGGCGCTGCTGTGGCTGGCGATGCTGCACGGCGGCAACGGCCTGCGCATCATCATCGGTGACTACGCCCGCAAGGACACCACGAAGTTCTGGCTGAACTCGGTGCTGCTGCTGGCCACCGGCTTCACCCTGGTGCTGGGCAGCTACGTGCTGGTCACCTTCGACGCGAACATCTCATAGAGGATCGACAATGATTCAGGAACATCGCTACGACGTCGTGATCGTCGGCGCAGGCGGCGCCGGGATGCGCGCCGCGGTCGAGGCCGGCCCCCGCGCCCGCACCGCCGTGCTGACCAAGCTGTACCCGACCCGCAGCCACACCGGCGCGGCCCAGGGCGGCATGTGCGCCGCGCTGGCCAACGTCGAAGAGGACAACTGGGAGTGGCACACCTTCGACACCGTCAAGGGCGGCGACTACCTCGCCGACCAGGACGCCGTCGAGATCATGTGCAAGGAAGCCATCGACGCGGTGCTCGACCTCGAGAAGATGGGGATGCCGTTCAACCGCACCCCCGAGGGCCGCATCGACCAGCGCCGCTTCGGCGGGCACACCCGCGACCACGGCAAGGCGCCGGTGCGCCGGGCCTGTTACGCCGCCGACCGCACCGGCCACATGATCCTGCAGACGCTGTACCAGAACTGCGTCAAGCACGACGTCGAGTTCTTCAACGAGTTCTACGCGCTGGACATCTCGATCACCGAGACCCAGTCCGGCCCGGTGGCCACCGGCGTCATCGCCTACGAACTGGCCACAGGCGACATCCACGTCTTCCACGCCAAGGCCATCGTGTTCGCCACCGGCGGGTCGGGCCGGATGTACAAGACGACCTCCAACGCCCACACCCTGACCGGCGACGGGCTGGGCATCGTGTTCCGCAAGGGACTTCCCCTGGAGGACATGGAGTTCCACCAGTTCCACCCGACCGGCCTGGCCGGCCTGGGCATCCTGATCTCCGAGGCCGTGCGCGGTGAGGGCGGTCGCCTGCTCAACGGCGAGGGTGAGCGCTTCATGGAGCGCTACGCGCCGACGATCGTGGACCTGGCCCCGCGTGACATCGTCGCGCGGTCGATGGTGCTCGAGGTGCTCGAAGGCCGCGGCGCCGGACCGAACAAGGACTACGTCTACATCGACGTGCGCCACCTCGGCGAGGACGTGCTCGAGGCCAAACTGCCCGACATCACCGAGTTCGCCCGCACCTACCTCGGGGTGGACCCGGTCAAGGAACTGGTGCCGGTCTACCCGACGTGTCACTACGTGATGGGCGGCATCCCGACCAACGTCCACGGTCAGGTGTTGCGCGACAACACGACTCCGCTGCCGGGCCTGTACGCCGCCGGCGAGTGCGCGTGCGTCTCGGTGCACGGCGCCAACCGGTTGGGCACCAACTCGCTGCTGGACATCAACGTGTTCGGCCGTCGCGCGGGTATCGCCGCCGCGAACTACGCGCTGGGCCACGACTTCGTCGAGTTGCCGCAGAACCCGGCGGGCATGGTGGTCGAATGGGTCGGCGACATCTTGAGCGAGCACGGCAACGAGCGCGTCGCCGACATCCGCGGCGCCCTGCAGCAGTCGATGGACAACAACGCCGCGGTGTTCCGCACCGAGGAGACGCTCAAGCAGGCGCTGACCGACATCCACGCGCTCAAGGAGCGCTACGCCCGGATCACGGTGCAGGACAAGGGTAAACGCTACAACAGCGATCTACTCGAGGCCATCGAGCTGGGCTTCCTGCTCGAGCTGGCCGAGGTCACCGTGGTCGGCGCGCTCAACCGCAAGGAGTCGCGCGGCGGGCACGCCCGCGAGGACTACCCCAACCGCGACGACACCAACTACATGCGCCACACCATGGCCTACAAGGAAGGCTCGGATCTTCTGTCCGACATCCGGCTGGACTACAAGCCCGTGGTCCAGACGCGCTATGAGCCGATGGAACGGAAGTACTGATGACAATCGCGCCTGAGGTAGAGACCAAGGATCCCGAACTGCCGCCCGTGCCCGAGGGCGCGGTGATGGTGACGCTGAAGATCGCCCGGTTCAACCCGGAGGATCCCGACGCCGCCGGCTGGCAGAGCTTCCGCGTTCCGTGCCTGCCCAGCGACCGGCTGCTGAACCTGCTGCACTACGTGAAGTGGTATCTCGACGGCACGCTGACGTTCCGTCGGTCGTGTGCGCACGGCGTGTGCGGCTCGGATGCCATGCGCATCAACGGCGTCAACCGGTTGGCCTGCAAGGTGCTGATGCGCGACATGCTGCCGAAGAACCCGAAGAAGCAGCTCACCATCACGATCGAGCCGATCCGCGGGCTGCCCGTGGAGAAGGACCTCGTCGTCGACATGGAGCCGTTCTTCGACGCTTACCGCGCGATCAAGCCGTACCTGGTCACCACCGGCAATCAGCCGACCCGCGAACGCATTCAGAGCCAGACCGACCGCGCCCGCTACGACGACACCACCAAGTGCATCCTGTGCGCCTGCTGCACGACCAGCTGCCCGATCTACTGGAGCGAGGGTTCGTACTTCGGGCCGGCGGCGATCGTCAACGCGCACCGGTTCATCTTCGACAGCCGTGACGAGGCCGCCGCCGAGCGGCTCGACATCCTCAACGAGGTCGACGGTGTGTGGCGCTGCCGCACGACGTTCAACTGCACCGAGTCCTGCCCGCGCGGTATCCAGGTCACCCAGGCGATCCAGGAGGTCAAGCGCGCGTTGATGTTCGCGCGCTGACGTCCCACTGTCGGTCTCGCTTCACAGCGAGCCAGGTGCCGCGACCCAGCGATGCGGGAAGTCCACCACGCTGCTCGCCGTCTCGAAGTCGGAGTCGTAGTGCAGGACGGTCAAGCCGTGCGTGCGCGCCAGCACCGCGGTCAACAGGTCAGCGACGCCGACAGACCGGTGTCGACCGGTCCGCGCCAGCTGAAACTGCGCCTCGATGGCGTCCTGCCAATCCTCGTCGTCGATGGGCAGGTACTCGTATGCCGCACGGCGGTCAACCCGCAATTGCGCGAACTCGTCCGGAGTACGAGCGCTGTAGAAAGCCTCAGCATCCAATACTGCGCTGGTCGCCACGAGACCCGATTCGATGAGGGGTGCAAGCACCGCGGCCACAGTGCCGTGGCGCATGCGGGCCGCCGCGCTCGTATCAACCAGATACCGCGCCGTCAGCGCCATATCTGGGCCCGTGCATCGCTGTCATGCAAATCGGCCATCCCGCCGCTCATCAACCACTCCACCTGCCGCACCCGGGCCGACCGGGCCGCCGCCAGCCGCAATGCCGAGCGCACCGTATCCGCGATACCTGCCGTGTTGAGTTCGTCTCTGGCGGCGGCCAGTAGTTCATCGTCGATCTCGATCAGACGCTTGGTCATCAACCCACCTCATATATATGTCAGGCTGACCTAGTATATGTCGACCGCAGCGAGGCACACGCCGTCTCGAAGGTCGCCCACTCACCCGGATCGGGACGCTGGCTCCAGACCATCCCCAGATCCCGTTCGCCCCGGTAGCGGTCGCCAATCCACCTTTGCGCCACATCAATTCCCCCGGCCAGGTCCAGTTCCGGCAATGACAGCGATCCGTGGCACCGGGTGAGCTGCTCCTCGTATCGGTCATCCCAGCGCTGCACCTGCCAGCCAGGCCATAGCTCTGGCAACATTTCGAACAGCAGCCCGACCTCAGAAGTCACCCACGCTCCGATACGCCGCGTCGGGACGTCCACGTGCACTCCGCTTTCGGGAATCATCCCGAGCTTCAGCCTCCGGATCCCCTGGCCAGGCAGCCTGTCGACCAGCTCGGGTCCATGCCATGCCGCGCTGGATCCCCACCACAACGGCCAGAAACGCACCTCGCCGTCCGCGCCCGCAACCGAGACGAGGTGGCAGAGCGATCTCGGCTTCTGCGCCAACTTCAGCTCGGGCGGGGTACGACCTCGTTTCCATGGCCGCTGAGCTCCCACGTAGGCTGCCAATTCCTCCGTGCCGCCGTAGGCCCACCCGACCGCGAAGTCGGGCCACGTCAATGCCAGCACGTCGAGGATCGCTCGGCGGATGAACATCTCGCACATGAGTTCCTCGCCGAAAAACAACATCCGGCGTCTGTCGAGGTCAAGGACGACGCCCCCGTCGGCCCAGATCGGACTAGTCCATTCCATGGGGCCACATTCGCGGAAGCTCCTGAGGAACCGCAGCGCGGGCACCGGACCGCAGACGAGGGCATCGAGCGTGCGGCAGCCCACCCAGTGCGAGTAGTACAGGCTCCATTGGCCGTCCTCGAGTATCACCAGATTGGCGCGGTTGCCCATGTCAGTCCCTTCCGTCAGGAATGGAACGATCGTCGGCGGCCACACCGACAGCCACTGCCGCCGAGGCCCGCAAGCGTGCCCACTTATCCACAACGGCGGATTCATCCACACCTTGGCCACCAGCGCTGACACCCCACAGATTTCGGCGTAGTTGGCGGCGCTGAGCACCACCAACTACGCCGAAATCGCGTGGTGTCAGTCGTCGCCCGACTCGTCACCACCCGCAGCGTCGCCGCCCGACTCGTCGCCGCCCGCAGTGTCGTCAGCCGCAGTGTCGTCGGCCACCGTGTCGACGGTCGTGGTGTCATCGACCGCGGCGTCGTCGTCGGAGTCGACGGCTTCACCGTCGTTCACCGGACTCGCGCTGCCCGGCTTGAACGCCAGCCCGGTGCGCACCTTCTCGCGCTCGGCGGGCTCCTCGTCGTCGCCCTCGGAATCGACTGCTGCATCGACCTTTTCGACGTCCGACTCGACCTCCGATTCGACCGTGGTCGAGACGGTCTGCACGTCGGTGTCCGGCGCGCTGCGCTGCACGGTGACGTCGGGCTCGACGTCCTCGGGCTCCACGTCGAGCATCAGCGACGACGCACCGGGATCGGGCAGTCCGGCCGGAGCGCCGGTCGGCAGCCCCGGCGGCGGATCGATGTCGGCCAGCACCTTGGCGATCATCCGGCTGGCTCCGATCCACCCCTGCAGCGGGGCGGCCGCCAGACCCAGCGCGGTCGCGGGGATCACGGCCAGACCGGTCAGCAGCGCGTTGACCGTGCGGTCGAAGTCGAGCGCCTTCATGCCCTGCCAGACGTCGTCGACGGTGCCGGCGACCGACATGATGTAGGTGCTGGCTGCGGTCATGATCGCATCCACCATCGGGCTGATCACCGCGGGCAGCGCCGCGAACAGCCCGATCGCGCGGTCGATCGGGCGCACCAGGATCGGGAAGGCCTCGCGGGCCAGCCACGCCGTCAGCTCGGCCGGGTACCGCACCGTGGCGACCAGCTTGTCCAGGGCCGCGTTGACGTTGCCGGCCTGCAGATCCGCGAGCAGCTCGAGGGCGTCGGCGGGCAGGTTCCAGGCCGCGGTGCCGAGCGAGGCCACATACGTCGTGCCCAGCCCCGCCAACTCGGAGATGCTGCGGGTCTGGTTGTTCGCGATCTGGGTGAGAATCGGCGCCGGGTTGGACAGGTAGTCCTCGACGAGCGCCTGCAGGCTCCCGAGTGCCTGCTGGGTGATCGCCTCCCACAGCGGGAACGGGTTGTCGATCGCGGTGAGCTGGACCGCCGGGGCGGCGGCGGTGACCCGTTCGGCGATGTCGGGCTGCGAAACCGTCACCGGGGACATGGCGATCGCGGCGGCGCCGGCCAGCGCGATCCCGGTGGCGAGCTTCGGTCGTGAAAGTACGTGCATTTCTTCCTTGTCTTTCTGGTAGCTGATGGATCAATGGCGATGTGTCGGTCGCGAGGCTCTGGCTACATCCGCCTCCGATCCGGCCCACAGGGCGGGTCCCCCCGATCGGACGTCACGCCGCACACCGCAAACTCGTCGGCTACATCAGGGCGTGCAGCCGTTGCGCGCGGCGGCGGCGGGAAGATGGTCCCTGTTCGGCGCCCGGGGCGCCTGACGGCACCGTGCGTGAATCGTTGGCCGGACCCGTTCTCACGGTTGCATCCCGCATCAATCGCGCGTTCATCCAACGAATTCGAGTTGTGATCGATAAAAACCCCCGCTGCCGACACACTGCCTCCCACCCCTCAGTCAGACACTGACGATAGCGTTAATAATGTGCTTGCGAATGCAAATACGCAAATTTTCTCCGCGGCGTGGCAAACATTGGTTCGAGGAGTCTGCGGATGTCCCCGCGTCCTCAGTCCGAGCGCTGTCACACATCGCGAGGCTGTCTCGTCTGACAGGTATGACCGCTACCCAGAAGACCCGCATCGATCCCCTGCCCCCGCAGCGCGCCTCGCTGCTGACCAAGGTGCTCTACCGCGTCGCCCGGCGCCGGTTCGGCGAGGTGCCCGAACCCTTCGCGGTGGCCGCACACCATCCGCGGCTGATGCTCGCCAACGTCGTGCACGAGGGCATGCTGCAGTCGGCGTCGAAGAAGCTGCCCAAGAATGTCCTCGAGATCGCGGTGTTCTGGACCGCGCGCACGGTCGGTTGCTCCTGGTGCGTGGACTTCGGTTCGATGCTGCAGCGCCTCGACGGCCTCGACGTCGACCGGCTCAAGCACATCGACGACTACGCGAGCTCACCGTTGTTCTCCGACGACGAGCGCGCCGCGATCAGGTTCGCCGACGCGATGACCACCGATCCGCACAACATCACCGACGAACAGGTCGACGACCTCAAGCGCCGTTTCGGCGACGACGGTGTCATCGAGCTGAGCTACCAGATCGGTATCGAGAACATGCGCGCGCGGATGTATTCGGCGCTGGGAATCACCGAGCAGGGCTTCAGTTCCGGTGACGCGTGCCGGGTTCCGTGGGCTACTGCCGAGCCGAGCTGACGCCGGTTGCGCCACCATCGGCTAGGTCGTCCGGCGGGTCCGTGGGTTCCATGCCGCGGGCCCGCCGCTTGAGCCGCGCGCTGCGCAGGACCTGCAGGCCCATGTTGGTCGCGGTGATCATCGGGAACACGCCGAGGAACGTGCGTTCGGACGGCGTCCGCCCGTGCAGTTCCTCGAGACTGCCGAACACATAGAAGCAGCCGAGGAAGAACAGCGTGGCCGGAATCGCGAGTGCCAGAAGACTGCCGCGGTCGTTGAGAACCTGACGGGCCAGATGGAGCTCGTCGGCGGTCATCGGTGCGCGCTTGCCCACCCTCCGCACCGCGGCGGTCGCGACACCGATCCCGAGCGTCGCGGTGACGTGTGCGCGCCGCCGGACCCGAGTGGTGAAGGCGAACGCCGCGGCGGCGGCCACCCAGATCAGGGAGAACGAGACGATCGCGAGGATGCCGTACAGCGGTGTCATGTGATCCCCTGCCATGTCATGCCCGCCTGCGCGGGCGCTGCGGGATGAAGGTGGGCCACCAGAACCAGGAGCCGAGCAGGCGCAGCAGACACGGCACCACCAGCGAACGGACGACCATGGTGTCGAGGAGCAGGCCGATACACACCGTCGTGCCCAACTGGCCGATCGTGCGCAGATCGCTCACGAGCATCGACAGCATGGTGAATGCGAACACCAGACCGGCCGAGGTCACCACGGCGCCCGTACTTCCCAACGCGCGGATCAGGCCGGTGTTGAGCCCGGCTCCGGTCTCCTCCTTCACGCGGGAGATCAACAGCAGGTTGTAGTCGGACCCGACGGCGACGAGGATGATGAAGCTCAACGGCAATATCAACCAGTGCAACGGCAGCCCGATCAGGTGCTGCCACAACAACACTGACAGGCCGAACGCGCCGGCGAAGGAGAACGCGACGGTACCGGGGATGACCAAGGCAGCCACCAGGCTTCGGGTCAGATACAACATGATCAGGAAGATCAACACGAACGCCGCGATCGCCACGATGAGCAAATCCGATGCGGCATAGGTCTTGATGTCCAGGTTGTTCGACGCCGCGCCGCCGATGTAGATCTTGGCGCCGGCCAGCGAGGTCTCCTTGAGCGCCTTCTTGATCGCGTCGGGGAACTGCTCGACGTGCTCGATGCCTTCCGGAGCCATGGCGTTGCCCTCGTGGGTGATGATGAAGCGGGCGGCCTTGCCGTCCGGTGACATCAGCAGCGTCATTCCCGTCTTGACATCGTCGTTGTCGAACGCCTCGTGCGGAATGTAGAAGAAGTCGTCGCTGCGCGCCGCGTCGAAGTCGTTGCCGACATTGATCTGGTCGTAGTAGGTCTGATCGGTCTGGGTGGATTGCAGATGCGCGGGACCGTAGTTGTTGGTGATGACGCCCAGCAGGGCCTGGCTGTCGGCGATCATCCGCTCCAACTGCGAAATCATCTGTGGCAGCAGGCGATCGATGGCTTCGAACGAGACGACGGCATTGCCGATCTGCTCATCGAGTCTGTCGATGCCGTCGAGTGAGTCGAACAACGAACGCATGGCGAAGCACACTGGAATGTTGAAACAGTGCGGCTCCCAGTAGAAGTAGTTCTTGAGCGGACGAAGGAAATCATCGAGGTTGGAGATCCCCTCGTTCACGTCGTCCGTCACCTGCTTGAGGTTCTCGATCGTCACAGTGGTCGCGTGCAGTTCGGCCGACATCTGCTGGGTGATCGTGATCACCTCCTGCAGCACCTCGACCGACCGGGCCTGGATCTCGGCTTGTTTGTCGGTGTTCTCGTTCTGCTGCTCGGAGAACGGCAACTGCTGGCCGCTGTTGCTGCCCAGGGTGGTGAACAGATAGGGAATGGTCGCGTGCTCCAGGGGCCGGCCCAGCGGTCTGGTGATGCCCTGCACCATGGCGACGCCGGGCAACTCGATCAGGGCCTTGGCCGCGCGGTCCAGCGAGATGAAGTCCGCCGAGTTGCGCATGTCGTGGTCGGATTCGATCATCAGCATCTCGGAGAACAGCTTGCTCTGGCTGAAATGCCGGTCGGCGGCCTGGAAACCGAGATTGGCAGACGCATCGTCGGGTTGGTATGCGCGGTCGTCGTAGTTGACCCGGTACGTCGGGACGAACACTGCACCCGCCATGACGATCGCCGTGCTCGCGACGAAGACGGGTTTCGGCCAGCGCACCACGCTCGTGGCGATGCGCCGATACAGCCGTCCACTATTCGGGCGGGTCGGGTCGAACAGTGCCAGCAGGCTGCCCAGGGTGAGCAGGGCGGGGGCAAGCGTCAACGCCGCCGCGATGGTGAACAGCATGCTGATGGCCACGGCCGGGCCCATGGTGTGGAAGTAGTCCAGACGCGCAAAGCTCAGACAGAAGCAGGCGCCCGCGATGGTGAGCCCCGATCCGATGATGATCGGGGCCACGCTGCGGTAGGCGGTGAAGTACGCGTCCTCGCGGGATTCGCCGGCCTGGCGCGCCTCGTGGTAACGGCCGAGCAGGAAGATGCCGTAATCCGTTCCGGCGCCTAAGGTCAGCGCGACCACCACGTTCACCGCGAATGACGACAGCGGGACGAAGCCGAAGTGCCCGAGGGTCGCGATGACGCCCTTGGCGACGAGCATCTCGATGAGCACCGCCGGTAGCGGAACCAACAGGCACGATACCGACCGGTAGACCAGCAGCAACATCACGACGATGAGGATGATCGTGAAGATCGTGATGTTGTTGAGGCTGGAGTTCGCGACCGAGAGCGTGTCCGAGGTCAGTGGCGCTGCCCCGCTGACGTAGACGCTCAGGCCTGGAGGCGGCGCGGTGGCGGCGACAATGTCGCGGGCCGCGTCGACGGACTCGTTGGCCTCGAGCTGACCGATGTTGCCCGCGAGACGCAGGAGCACGAATGAGGCTTTGCCGTCGACACTTTGGGCGCCGGCAGCCGTGATGGGCTCACCCCACAGGTTCATCACGTACTGCACATGCTCGGTGTCGGCCTGCAATCGGCGGATCAGATCGTCGTAATACCGGTGGTCGCCCTCGTCGAGTGGACGGTCGGCCTCGAGGACCAGCATGGTCAGATTGGTCGAATCGGACTCCTGGAACTTTTCCCCGATATGCAGCAGTGCGACCTGGGATGGGGCGTAAGTCGGGATCATCGGGCCGGCGAGTTCGTCGGCGACACGCTCGACCTGCGGGATGAAGGTGTTGGTCGCGACCGCGAGCAGGGCCCAGAACACCACGATCGGCACCGCCAGCACGCGGACGGCACGCGCGACGAACGGCCTGCCTGCGCGGTGCGAGCTCATGCGGACTTGACTCGGCACGTGACGTCGGCGTTGGCGTGCGTCGACGAACGCTCGTCGCGGACAACGTCGTTCACGAGAATCCGACAGCCGACCTCGCCGCCCTGGACCTGGGCGGAGATGCTGCCGGACACCACGGTCAGTGTCGTGGTCTCGGTGTGCGACCAGGGAAGTTCACTGATGTCGACACGATGCGGGTTGCCGTCGAGGTCGATGTAGGTCAGCATCCCGCCGTCGCCGGGTGACCCGAACAACTCGTACGTCATGGTTTTCGGCGTGAACTGTTCCGGCGCCTGTGCGGGCAGCACCGACGGCACCGGTCCTGGTGCCGACATCTCGTGCACCTTCCACACCGCCACGGACCCGACGGCCAATACGATGACGGTGACGGCCGGCAGCCAGCCTTTTCGCAGCGCTGTGGGCACGACGGTTCTCGCGGGTGGTTTCCCGGCCACGGGAGTCATATGTATATCACCTATGTGATTCGATGCTGCGCGGATCGATTGCCTCGCAGTGTCTGAACTGCCGCTCGCCGCGGGATTATTCCCGCATTGACCGCTATTTGAGATTGACATGCGTCAACTGTCGCTGGGTCGATATCTCCGCATCGGCGGTATGCATCCCATAGGTGATATGAATGGCCGGTGAGCGTAGTGGTCGACCCCCGCGATGTGGAAGCTATTTCGGAGATGATCGTGACGAGCGCGGACCTGCTCTGGCGCCACCTCGTCGACCGTGCCGACTTGAGCGCCAGCGCGACCCTTGTGCTCAACCGGCTCGATCGTCAGGGTCCGATGCGGCTGACGGCACTGGCCGAAGCCGAGGGGGCGAGCCAATCGGGCATGACGCAGCTGGTTCAGCGGTTGGAGCAGCAGGGACTGCTGGAACGCTGCAGTGATCCGAGGGACGGCCGCGCCCGGCTGGTGGCGATCAGCGAGGCGGGGCGTAAACAATGGGACATCCGCGCGGGAATCCGTCGGCAACGCATCGCCGAACTCATCGCGCCGCTGCCGTCCGCCGATCAGGTGGCGCTGGCGCTGGCCGCTCAGGTCGGGGCAAGGCTGCTCGCCCAGATGCGCGATGCCGCCGACGGCGCTACCGCTGCGCCAGGCAGCGCAGCGGCGAGCCGGTGAACTTGTCCGGGTTGGCGATGTCCCAGATCGCGCAGACCTTGCCGTCGCGCACGGCCATCGCCGTCACCCGGGGCATCATCTCCGGATAGCTTTCGCGGGCGGGCGTTCCCGGCGTCCAGCTGCCGAACTGACCGTTGATGAGCGCCGGCACCCCGGCTTCCAGCCAACCCGGCCCGTAGCGGCGGGCCAGGCCGAACAAAAACCGGGCCACCTTCTCCGGTCCGTGGATCACGCGCGGGGCGGTCGGCGCCTTCCGGTTCGAGTCGCCGGTGAATGTGACGTCCGGATGCAGCAGGCGCACAACGGCTTCCATGTCTCCTGCGGCCAGCGCCATCATCAGCGCACCGGCCACCTCGTTGTGGACATCGTCGGGCACCGGAGGCGGCGCCGACGCCACCGCCCGCCGTGCCCGCGACGCCAGCTGCCGCGCCGAGGCCGCGCTGACGCCCAACACATCGGCGACCTCGGAGAACGGGACCGAGAACCCGTCGTGCAGAACGAATGCCACCCGCTGGTCGGGGGTGAGCGTCTCGAGCACCACCATCGCCGCGAACCGGGCGTCCTCACCGGCCACCACCGCCGCGAGCGGGTCATCGGCGTCCACCGGGGTCACGACGGGCTCCGGAAGCCATTCGCCCACATAGGTTTCGCGCCGGCGCGCGGCCGAGCGCAGCCGGTCCAGGCCGAGCCGGCTGACCACCGTCGTCAGCCAGGCGCGCAGATCGACGATCGAATCATGTTCGGCCGCGCTCCACCGCAGCCACGCGTCCTGCACGATGTCCTCGGCGTCGGCCACCGTCCCGGTCAGCCGGTAAGCCACCGACATCAGATGCGGGCGCAGCTCCTCGAACTCGTCGACACGCGCGCTGGCGACCATCGCCTCAGTCTAGTTCCCGCCCCGACCACCAAACCATCACAGGCGCGAACGTGGGTTACCCGCACGCCATTCGCGCGTTTGGCGTGACACGAGCCCACACTCGGCACAAGAGACAGCTACCGCTTCGCGAACACCGTCCGGTGCCACTGCTTGTCGGCCACCCCGGTGATGTCGCTCATCACGTGCTTGACGGTCAGGTACTCCTCGAGCGAGTAGTCGCTCATGTCCTTGCCGAACCCCGACGCGCCGACCCCGCCGTGCGGCATCTCGCTGATGATCGGGATGTGGTCGTTGATCCACACGCAGCCGGCCTTGATCTCACGCGACGCCCGCTGCGCGCGGTACACATCGCGGGTCCACGCCGAGGCGGCCAACCCGTAGTCGGTGTCGTTGGCCTGCCGCAGCGCGTCGTCGTCGTCGGTGAACGAGCGCACGGTCAGCACCGGGCCGAATATCTCGTCGCGGTAGACCTCCGACTGTTCGGCCACGTCGGCGATGACCGTCGGCAGATAGAACGACCCCGGCCGGTCGGGCGCCGCGCCGCCGCACACGATCCGCGCGCCCTGCCCCGGCGCCCGCTCGACCATCCCGGCCACCTTGGCCCGGTGCGCCATCGAGATCAACGGGCCCAGGTCGGTTTCCGGGTCGTCCGGATCGCCGACGACGACCTTGCCGAACACCTCGCCGACGCCGGCGACGAAGTCGTCGTAGAGCTCGCGGGCGACGATCGCGCGGGTGGCCGCCGTGCAGTCCTGGCCGGTGTTGATCAGCGCACCGGCGGCCGCACCCTGGATCGCGGCGTCCAGGTCGGCGTCGTCGAACACCACGAACGGCGCCTTGCCGCCGAGTTCGAGTTGCACGCGGTGACCGTGCACCGCCGCGGCGGCCATCACCTTGCGGCCCACGGGTGTGGAACCGGTGAACGTCACCACGTCGACGTCGCGGTGCCCGGCCAGCGCCGTGCCGACGTCGGCCCCCAGCCCGGTGACCACGTTGAGCACACCGTCGGGCAGACCCGCCTCCTTGGCCAGCCGTGCCAGCGTCAGCGTCGTCAACGGCGTGAGCTCACACGGCTTGATCACCACCGAACAGCCGGCGGCCAACGCGGGCAACACTTTCCACACCGCCATCTGCAGCGGATAGTTCCACGGCGTGATCGTCGCGACCACGCCGACGGCCTCGCGACGGATGCTCGACGTGTGATCGCCGGAGTACTCGGCGCTGGCCTTGCCCTCCAGGTGACGGGCGGCGCCGGCGAAGAAGTCGATGTTGTCGACGCTGCCGGGCACGTCGAACTCGGCGGCCAGCCGCACCGGCTTACCGGTCTGACTGACCTCCTCGGCGACCAGGGCGTCGGTGCTCGCACCGGCCAGCTGCGCCAGCTTGAACAGCACCGCCGAGCGCTCGGCCGGCGTGGCGCCCGACCACTCGGGCAGCGCGCCGCGAGCCGCCGTCACCGCGACGTCGACGTCGGCCGGTGTGGCCGCCGCGTAGTCGGCCACCGCCGCACCGGTCGCGGGGTTGACGACCTTCAAAGCCGCCCCGGCGGTGGTCACCGGCGCGCCGCCGATCCAGCTGCCTGCCACGCTGGTGGACACAGATGTCGCAGTCATGGCCCAAACTTAACGGACATCGCCCGCTACAGCTACGCATTACCGCTGCCAGAGCCCCGCCAAACGAGGGATTTCATGGCGATAGTTGCCTGTGACGACGGATTCCGTGCACAATCATCGACATGCCGCCTACCCCGGGTGCTGCGCACAGCATCGGGTCCCTGTCATTCCGCGTCAACCAGTCCCGACCTGGCGCGGCATTTCAGCTGGACGACCTGAGCAAGCAGATCATCGAGAAGCTGCAGCAGGACGGCCGCCGCTCCTATGCGGGAATCGGCAAGGCCGTCGGCCTGTCCGAGGCCGCCGTCCGCCAGCGCGTGCAGCGCATGGTCGACGCCGGGGTCATGCAGATCGTCGCCGTGACCGATCCGATGCAGCTGGGCTTCGCCCGCCAGGCCATGATCGGCATCCGCTGCACCGGCGACACCACCAAGGTCGCCGAGAAGTTGGCCGAACTCGACTCGGTGGACTACGTCGTGCTCACCGCGGGTTCGTTCGACGCGATCGTCGAGGTCGTCTGCGAGGACGACGACAGCCTGCTCGAACTGCTCAACACCCAGATCCGCGCACTACCGGGAGTGATATCCACAGAAACCCTGGTTTACCTGAAACTTGTTAAACAGCAATACAATTGGGGTACACGATGACTACTACCGATAGCGCTCCCAGTCTCACCTCCGACCTCGAAGCCAAAGCCAACCGCCACCTGTGGGGTCACTTCGCCCGGCACGGCGCCGGCATCACGCCGCCGATCATCACCCGCGGCGAGGGCGTCACGATCTGGGACAGCAAGGGCAAGAGCTACATCGACGGCCTGTCCGGGCTGTTCGTCGTTCAGGTCGGCCACGGCCGGCAGGAACTGGCCGAAGCGGCCGCCAAGCAGGCCGAGCAGCTGGCGTTCTTCCCGCTGTGGTCCTACGCCACCCCGACGGCCATCGAACTGGCCGAACGGGTCGCGAACTACGCGCCGGGTGATCTGAACCGGGTGTTCTTCACCACCGGCGGCGGCGAGGCCGTCGAGTCGGCGTGGAAGCTGGCCAAGAACTACTTCAAGCTGACCGGCAAACCCGGTAAGCACAAAGTGGTTTCGCGCGCGATCGCCTACCACGGCACCCCGCAGGGCGCGCTGGCGATCACCGGCCTTCCGGTGTTCAAGGCCCCGTTCGAACCGCTGACTCCCGGCGGCTTCCGGGTACCCAACACGAACTTCTACCGCGCCCCCGAACCGTATGCGCACGACGAGAAGGCGTTCGGCGAATACTGCGCCAACCGCATCGCCGAGGCCATCGAGTTCGAGGGCCCGGACACGGTGTGCGCGGTCTTCCTGGAACCCGTACAGAACGCCGGCGGCTGCTTCCCGCCTCCGCCAGGGTATTTCGAGCGGGTCCGCGAGATCTGCGACGAGTACGACGTGCTGCTGGTCTCCGACGAGGTGATCTGCGCCTACGGCCGGATCGGCTCGATGTTCGCCTGCGACGACTTCAACTACGTGCCCGACATCATCACCTGCGCAAAGGGGTTGACGTCCGGTTACTCGCCAATCGGCGCGATGGTGGCCAGCGACCGGCTGTTCGAGCCGTTCGACGACGGCAAGACCACGTTCGCCCACGGCTACACGTTCGGCGGGCATCCGGTGTCGTCGGCGGTGGCGCTGGCCAACCTCGACATCTTCGAACGCGAGGGCCTCAACGACCACGTCAAGGAGAACGCGCCGAAGTTCCGCGCCACCCTCGAACAGCTCTACGATCTGCCGATCGTCGGCGACGTGCGCGGCGAGGGCTACTTCTACGGCATCGAGTTGGTCAAGGACAAGACCACCAAGGAGACCTTCGACGACGACGAGTCCGAGCGGCTGCTGCGCGGCTTCCTCACGCCCGCCCTCTTCGAGGCCGGGCTGTACTGCCGCGCCGACGACCGCGGCGACCCGGTCGTGCAGCTCGCGCCTCCGTTGATCAGTGGCGAGAAGGAGTTCGACGCGATCTACCAGATCATGCGCGGCGTGCTCGAGGAGGCCTGCCGCCGGCTCTAGGCACACGACTGCGGTGTGGGTGAGACTGGGGGCGTGCCCACCACGACACGCACGCCCAAACCGCCGATCGATCCCGTCCGCTGGCAGCCGCCCCCGGTCGACCCGCTGCCGGATCTGCCGCCGGCCGAGCTGACCGTCGTGCCGCTGCCCGGCGACGCCCCCGAGGACGTGGTGGTCGACGCCAACGGGCAGCTCTGGACGGGTCTGGTCGACGGGCGCATCGTGCGCCTCTCCCCCGACAGTGACGCGCACGTGGTCGCCACCACCGAGGGTCGTCCGCTCGGATTGCACGTCGCCCACGACGGCCGGATCCTGGTGTGCACCAGCCCCGGCGGGCTGTTCGCCGTCAACCCCGACAGCGGGCAGCTGGAGACGCTCGTCGCCGAGGTCGACGACCGACAGCTGAAGTTCTGCTCGAATGTCACCCAATCACCGGACGGCACAATCTATTTCACCGAGTCGACGAGCGCCTTCAGCTACGACCACTACAAGGGCGCGGCGTTCGAGGCGCGACCGCGCGGCAGCCTGTTCCGCCGCGACGCCGACGGCTCCGTGCTGACCGTGGTGGCCGGCCTGTACTTCGCGAACGGCGTCACCCCGACGGCCGACGGTTCGGCGCTGGTGTTCGCCGAGACGCTGGGCCGCCGGCTGTCGAAGTACTGGCTGACCGGCGAGCGCGCGGGTTCGGTGACGCGGTTGTGCGAGAACCTGCCCGGGATGCCCGACAACCTGTCGACCGGCGCCGACGGGCGCATCTGGTGTGCGATGGTGTCCCCGCCGAGCGCCGCCGCCGAGTGGCTCGCCCCGCGTGCGCCGGTGCTGCGCAAGCTGCTGTGGAAGCTGCCCGACCGGTTCCAGCCCCAACTCGAACCCGAGGTGTGGGCGGTCGCGTTCGACCCGGACAGCGGCGACGTCGTCGCGGGCGTCCGCACCAGACACCCGCAGTTCGGGCTGGTGACCGGACTGGTCGAGGCCCACGGCCGGCTCTGGATGGGCAGCATCGGCTTCCCGGCGATCGCGCACTGCGCGATCCCCGAGCCCCTCTGACCGCAAGTCACAAAAGAAACTCAAGTCACACGCGTAACAGCGCGCCTCCGCGGCTACCCCGCTCGGGAGGCCTAATCTTCGGTCACCATGGCGAAGATTCGAGTGTCGTGCCGGCGGGGCGCCGCGCTGGTGGCGGCGTTGTTCGTGATGGCCGGACCGGCGGTGGCAAGTGCTCAGCCGCCGGCCGCGCCCGAGGCCACCGCCTGCCCGTACCGCGAAGTGACCCCGCCCGCGGTCGACGCCTCCGAGGAACCCAAACCCGGCGAGGCCCCGCCCGCGCCGCTGCCGGTTCCCGCCAAGCCGATGGGCGGCGACGCGCTCAGCGGCTGCGGGGTGATCACCGCGCCGGGCACGCCGCCCGTTCCCGGTGACGTGTCGGCCGAGGCCTGGCTGGTCGCCGACCTCGACAGCGGCGACGTCATCGCGGCCAAGGACCCGCACGGCAGGCACCGCCCGGCCAGCATCATCAAGGTGCTCACCGCGATGCAGGCGATCAAGGAGCTGCCGATCCACAAGGTCGTACCCGGCACCGCCGACGACGCCGCGCAGGAGGGCACCAAGGTCGGCGTCGGCGAGGGCGGCCACTACTCGGTCAACGACCTGCTGCACGGGCTGCTGATGTACTCGGGCAACGACGCCGCGTTCGCGCTGGCCCGCCAGCTCGGCGGCTGGGACGCGACGCTGACCAAACTCAACGACCTGGCCCGCAAGCTCGGCGGCCTCGACACCCGCGTCGCCACGCCGTCCGGGCTGGACGGGCCCGGCATGAGCACGTCGGCCTACGACATGGCGCTGTTCTACCGCTACGCCTGGCAGAACCCGATCTTCACCGACATCGTGTCGACCAGGTCGTTCGACTTCCCGGGCCGCGGCGACGTCGGCTACCCGATCGAGAACGACAACAAGCTGCTGCTGAACTACCCCGGCGCGATGGGCGGCAAGACCGGTTACACCGACGACGCCGGCCAGACGTTCGTCGGCGCCGCCGAACGCGACGGCCGCCGCCTGGTCGCGGTGCTGCTCAAGGGCACCCGCCAGCCGATCGCGCCGTGGGAGCAGGCCGCGCGGCTGCTCGACTACGGGTTCGCCACCCCGCCGGGCACCAAGGTCGGCACGCTGACCGAACCGGACCCGACGCTGTTGGGCCAGAAGCCGACCACCGACGGCACCAGCCCCGCCGTCAACGCCGCGCCGATCCTGTCGGACGCCGACGCGATGCCGGTGCGGGTGGGGGTCGCGGTGATCGGCAGCGTGATCGTGTTCGCGTTGATCATGGGTGCCCGCTCGCTGAACCGGCGCGCGGTCCCCTAGGGCGCCCACCGCCGCAGCAGGTGCGCGGCGCCGGTGCACAGGGTGTCGATAACCTCTGCCGCCGACCGTGATTCGCGGACCATCCCGACGCCCTGCCCGGCGTTGACCGGGGCGATGCGGTAGTCGGCGGCGGCCACCGCGCCGGACAGCGCTGCGCGGGCGTCGGCGTCGATGGTCTGCTCGCGGCCGTCGAACCGGTCGACGAACTCGTTGCGCAGTACCCGCTCGGGAAGCGTTGCGGGCCACGGGTACTGCAGGGCCACGTCGAACGCGCGCGTGGTCGTCGTCGCGTCGCCGGGGGCGGCCAGCAGCGCGGCGCGCGCCCCGGGGGCCGTCGTCGCCTCCGGGCACACGGCGAACGCGGTGCCCACCCACGCCCCCGCTGCCCCGGCGGCCAGCACCGCGGCCAGCCCGCGCGCCGACGCGACACCGCCGGCGGCCAGCACCGGAAGATCGACCTCGTCGAGCACCTCGGCCAGCAGCGGCAGCGTGCCGACCCGCGGTTGACCGTGGCCGCCGCCCTCGGCGCCGCGCGCCACCACCACGTCCACCCCCGCGTCGGCCGCCGCCAGCGCCCCGGCGAGGTCGCCCACCTGCGCGGCGACCGGCACCCCGGCGTCGTGGGCGCGGCGCACCCACGACCAGTCGTCGCCGAAGCTGACCGACAGCAGCGCGGGCCCGGCGGACAGGGCGAGCTCGAACAGGTCGGGCTGGTTCACCGCGACCCAGTGCACGAGACCGATGCCGAACGGCCGCTCGAGCCCGGCCACGTGCGCCAATTCGGCCTCCAGCGCCGCGGCCGTGGCCGAACTGCCCATCCCGATCATGCCGAGACCACCCGCCCGCGACACCGCCGCGGCCAGCATCCCGCCGGCCGCACCTCCCATGGGCGCGTTGACGATCGGCGCGGACAGACCCAGCCGCCGCGACCAGGGTGTGGACAGGGGCACAGAGCGCGACGTTACGCCTTTGTTAACGTGGACGGCGATCGCCTGGCGTCCCGGCGATCCGGACGAGGCGCACCGTACCCGGCCAGCGACAAGACGGTAGCGAGGAAGGCCTCTGATGGCATGGCTGATCCTTTTCATCTCCGGAGCATTCGAAGCGGTCTGGGCGGTCGCGCTGAGCAAGTCCGAGGGTTTCACCCGGCCGATCCCGATCGTGGTGTTCCTGCTGGCCGCCGTGATCTCGATGGGTGGCCTCGGCATCGCGCTGCGTGATCTGCCGGTCGGCACCGGCTACGCGGTCTGGGTGGGCATCGGCGCGGTGCTGACCGTGTTCTACTCGTTGGCCAGCGGCGAGGAGGCCGTCTCGCTGATCAAGGTCCTGCTGATGCTGGGCATCATCGGCTGCGTGGCCGGCCTCCAGGTCATCAGCTAACGGCGCCGCAGGCGCGAAAGTCCCAGCGCGCCAACGGCTCCGGCGGCCGCGGCGGTCAGAGCGCCGGCGACGCCGAGTCCCTCGCGGACCTCGACGCGCGGGGTGATCGTCGCCGCGTTCGGCGGCAACACCGGCGCGGCCTCCATGTTCTCGGTCGACATCGCCGCCCACGCCGTGGCGAACAGGATCAGCCGCGCGGTGATGTAGGCGAACACCATCAGGCCCAGTACCGGACCGAACGTCGCCCCGGCCGGGCCGGTCACCACCGACCGCAGATAGATCGACGCGACCTGCTTGAACACCTCGAACGCCACCGCTGCGAGCAACCCGGCCCGCAGCGCCGAACGCAGGCTGATCGACTCGCGGGGCAGGCGCGCGATTATCCAGGTGAACAGCACCCACGACACCAGCACCGACATCGTCAGCGAGATCACCCGCAACACGATGCTGATGCCCGGGACATCGCCGAGGCCCACCCACTGCACCAGGCTGCGGGCCAGCCCGGAGCTGCTCACCACGGTCAGCGCGATGGTCACGGCGATCGCCAGGAACAACCCGACGATCGCGGCCAGGTCCGACAGCTTGGTGCGCAGGAAGCCCGGCGACTCGCGTCGCTGCAGACCCCACATCTGGCTCAGCGCCTCACGCAGGTTGGCCATCCAGCCCAGCCCGGCCCACGCCGCGGTCGCCAGCCCGATGACGCCGACCGAGGTGCGCGACTCTATCGCCGAGTCCATCAGCTCGACCAGCTGGCTGGCCGACTCGCCGGACACCGCCGACCGGATCCGCTCCTGCAGTTCGGCGAGCAGCTCCGGCTGGCTGGCCAGCACGAAACCGGCCGCCGCGAAACCGACCATCAGCAGCGGGAACAACGCGAAGATCGTGAAGTAGGTGATGCCCGCGGCGTAGAAGTCGCCCTTGCTGTCGTTGTAGCGCCCCTGCGCGCGCATCACGTGGTCGATCCAGCCGTAGCGCGCCCGCAGGCGGTCGAGTAACCCGGGTTTGTCCGGCTCGGCCGACGTCATCAAAGCCTCCCGAGGGTCAGCTGCGCGGCGGCAGGAAGCCCATGCGCTCATATACCCGCTTGAGCGTGCCGGCAGACACGTCGCGGGCGCGTTCGGCGCCGATCGCCAGCACCGACTCCAACTCGGCCGAGTCGGCGAGCAGTTCGTCGACCCGCGTCTTGATCGGGGTGACGAACTCGACGACGGCGTCGGCGGTGTCGGACTTCAGGTCGCCGTACCCGCGCCCGGCGTAACCCTCGACGAGCGTGTCGATCGGCGTGCCGGTGACCGCCGACTGGATGCTCAGCAGGTTGGACACCCCGGGTTTGGCGTCGCGGTCGTAGCGCACCTCGCGCTCGCTGTCGGTGACCGCCGAGCGGATCTTCTTGGCCGTCACCTTCGGATCGTCGAGCAGGCTGATCAGCCCGGCCTCGGTGGCCGCGGACTTGCTCATCTTCGCCGTCGGGTCCTGCAGGTCGTAGATCTTCGCGGTGACCTTGGGGATCATCGGCTCGGGCACGACGAAGGTGTCGGGGAAGCGCGAGTTCACCCGCTGGGCCACGTCGCGCGCCAACTCCAGGTGCTGGCGCTGGTCCTCCCCGACCGGCACCACGTCGGTGTCGTAGAGCAGCACGTCGGCGGCCATCAGCACGGGGTAGGTGAACAGCCCGACCGTGGTGGCCTCGGCGCCCTCCTTCTGCGACTTGTCCTTGAACTGCGTCATCCGCGACGCCTGGCCGAAACCGGTGAAACAGCCCAGCACCCAAGCCAGTTCGGCGTGCTGGGGCACGTGGCTCTGCACGAAGATGGTGGCCCGGCCCGGGTCGATACCCAGCGCCAGGTACTGCGCGGCGGTGACCAGCGTGCGACGCCGCAACTGTTCGGGGTCCTGCGGGATCGTGATCGCGTGCAGGTCGACGACGCAGAAGAACGTCTCGTAGTCGTCCTGCAGACCGACCCACTGGCTGATCGCGCCCAGCGCGTTGCCGAGGTGCAGGGAATCGGAAGTGGGCTGGACGCCGGAGAACACGGTCCTTCCGTGCGCGGCCGCGCGGTCGTTGCTCATGATCGACCGATCATGTCACGACCGGTATTCCACGGTGACCGGTGCATGGTCGGACCAGCGCAGCGCATAGGCCGCCGCCCGCTCCACCCGGGCGCTGACCGCGCGCCGCGCCAGACCGGCGGTCGCCAACTGGTAGTCGATGCGCCAGCCGGCGTCGTTGTCGAAGGCCCGGCCGCGCCACGACCACCACGCGTACGGGCCCGCGACGTCGGGATGCAGTTCGCGCACGACGTCCACCCAGCCGGAGGCGAGAAGCTCGGTGAGCCACTGCCGTTCGGCGGGCAGGAAGCCGGACTTCTTGATGTTGCCCTTCCAGTTCTTGATGTCGTTCTCGGTGTGCGCGATGTTCCAGTCCCCGCAGACGACGGCGTCGCGGCCGCCGGCGCGCAGCACCGCCATCCGCCCGGCCAGTGCGGCCATGAACCGTTCCTTCTCCAACTGGAACGGGGTGTCGGCCTCGCCGGTCGGGACGTACACGCTGGCGACGGTGACCCCGGCGGTGTCGACCTCCAGGTAGCGGCCGTGCTCACCGAACTCCTCGGAGTCCAGCAGCCGGGTCGCCTCGATCGGATGCCGCGACAACACCGCCACCCCGCTGCGGCCCTTGACGTGGGGTTCGGCCGACGCGACCAGCCAGCCTTCGGCGACGGCCGGGGCCAGCGCCTTGGCCACCTGTTCGTCGTCGGCCCTGGTCTCCTGCAGGCACACCACATCGGCGGTGGTGTCGGCCAGCCAGGGCAGCAGCCCGAGGTTCTCGGCGGACCGCTGCCGGACCGCGGCGCGGATCCCGTTGACGTTGATGGTGCTGACGACGAGCGAGCTCACAGCGGCAGACCATACCGACCCACTTGACGGTACCGGCGGTATCACCTTACTGTCGGGCAGCATGGCTGGAACGTCTCCGCGCGACCCGATCCACCTCGGCTCCGGACAGCCGATGCTGTTGCTGCACCCGTTCATGATGTCGCAGAACGTGTGGAAACAGGTCGCGCCACTGATTGCTGACACCGGTAGGTACGAGGTGCTGGCGCCGACGCTGCCCGGCCACAACGGCGGGGTCAAGGGCCGGTTCTTCCTGGACACCGCCGAACTGGCCGACGACATGGAGCGCCGGATGGACGCGCTCGGCTGGGACACCGCCCACATCGTCGGCAACTCGCTCGGCGGCTGGGTGGCCTTCGAACTCGAGCGCCGCGGCCGCGCCCGCACGCTGACCGGGATCGCACCGGCGGGCGGATGGCACCACTACAGCCCGGTCAAGTTCGAGATCGTCGCGAAATTCGTTGCGGGCCTGCCGATCTGGCTTGTCGCCAAGCTGCTCGGGCAGCGCTCGCTGCGGCTGCCGTATGTCCGCCAGCTCGGATACGTCCCGATCAGCGCCAGCGCCGACCGGCTCACCGACGAGCACTGGCACGACATCATCGACGACGTCACCCACTGCCCGGCGTACTACCAGCTGCTGCTCAAGTCGCTGCTGCTGCCGGGCCTGCTCGAACTCACCGAGGCCGCGACACCCACGCACCTGGTGATCTGCGAGAAGGACCGGGTGCTGCCGCATCCGCGGTTCACCCGCCACTTCACCGACCACCTGCCCTCGGACACCCGGGTCACCCACCTCGACGGGGTCGGGCACATCCCGATGTACGAAGCGCCGCAACAGGTCGCGGACCTGATCGTCGAGTTCGTCGACGGGTACGCGGCGCCGCCGCGCGAGGCGCTCGGCGGCTGATTGCGCCCGGCTATCCCTGGGTGACCGGGGCCTCGGTCGCGCCCTCGAGCACCGAGTTCAGCGTCTTGCTGGGCCGCATCACCGCGGTGGTCTTCTCCGCGTCCGGGTAGTAGTAGCCGCCGATGTCGACGCTGTCGCCCTGCACCTCGGCGAGCTCGTTGACGATGGCGTCCTCGTTGTCGCCCAGCGCCTTGGCCAGCTCCGCGAAGTGGCCGGCCAGCTCGCTGTCCTCGCTCTGGCCCGCCAGTTCCTGCGCCCAGTACATCGCCAGGTAGAACTGGCTGCCGCGGTTGTCCAGCTCACCGGTCTTGCGTGACGGACTCTTGTTGTTGTCCAACAGCTTTCCGATCGCCGAGTCCAGCGTCGTGCCAAGCAGCTCGGCGCGCTTGTTGCCGGTCTTGCGGCCGATGTCCTCGAAACACGCACCCAGCGCCAGGAACTCGCCGAGCGAATCCCACCGCAGGTGGTTCTCCTCGACCAGCTGGTGCACGTGCTTGGGCGCCGAACCACCGGCCCCGGTCTCGTACATGCCGCCGCCGGCCATCAGCGGGACGATCGAGAGCATCTTCGCGCTGGTGCCCAGCTCGAGGATCGGGAACAGGTCGGTCAGGTAGTCGCGCAGGATGTTTCCGGTCGCGGCGATGGTGTCCTGGCCGCGGATCAGCCGCTCCAACGTGTAGCGCATGGCCCACACCTGCGGCATCACCTGGATGTGCAGGCCCTCGGTGTCGTGGTCGGCCAGGTAGGCCTTGACCTTCTTGCGCAGCTCCACCTCGTGCGGGCGCTCGGTGTCCAACCAGAACAGCACGGTCATGCCCGACGCGCGGCCGCGGTCGACGGCCAGCTTCACCCAGTCGCGGATCGCGGCGTCCTTGACGATCGGCATCCGCCAGATGTCGCCCTCTTCGACGTTCTGGGTCAGCAGCACCTCGCCGGTCTCGTTGTCGACGATGTCGGCGACGCCGTCCTCGGGAATCTCGAAAGTCTTGTCGTGGCTGCCGTATTCCTCGGCCTTCTGCGCCATCAGGCCGACGTTGGGCACGGTGCCCATCGTGGTCGGGTCGAACTGGCCGTGGGTCTTACAGAAGTTGATCATCTCCTGGTAGATCCGCGAGAACGTCGACTCCGGGTTGACGGCCTTGGTGTCCTTGGTGCGCCCGTCTGCGCCGTACATCTTGCCGCCGAGGCGGATCATCGCCGGCATCGACGCGTCGACGATCACGTCCGAGGGCGAGTGGAAGTTGGTGATGCCGCGCGCCGAATCGACCATCGCCAGCTCCGGGCGGTGCTCGTGCACGGCGTGGATGTCCTGGATGATCTCCTCGCGCTGCGAGGCGGGCAACGTCTGGATCTTGTCGTACAGATCCGACATGCCGTTGTTGACGTTGACGCCGAGTTCCTCGAGCACCTTCTGGTGCTTGGCGAACGCCTCCTTGTAGAACACCTTGACCGCGTGGCCGAACACGATCGGGTGGCTGACCTTCATCATGGTCGCCTTGACGTGCAGCGAGAACATCACGCCGGTCTTGTAGGCGTCCTCGATCTGCTCCTCGTAGAACGCGATCAGAGCCTTCTTGCTCATGAACATGCTGTCGATGATGTCGCCCTCGTCGAGCTTGACCTCGGGCTTGAGGACGACGGTCTCACCGCTTTTGGTCTTGAGCTCCATCCGGACGCTGCGGTTCTTGTCCAGCGTCAGCGACTTCTCGCCGTGGTAGAAGTCACCGCCCTTCATGGTCGCGACGTGGGTGCGCGACGCCTGCGACCACTCGCCCATGCTGTGCGGGTGCTTACGCGCGAACTCCTTGACCGCCTTGGGGGCACGACGGTCCGAGTTCCCTTCGCGCAGAACCGGGTTCACCGCGCTGCCGAGAATCTTGCCGTACCGTTCCTTGATCGTCTTCTCTTCGTCGTTCTTCGGCTCGCCCGGATAGTCCGGCAGGTCGTAGCCCTTACCGCGCAGCTCCTTGATCGCGGCCAGCAGCTGCGGCACCGAGGCGCTGATGTTGGGCAGCTTGATGATGTTGGTGTCCGGGTCCTGGGTCAGCTCACCGAGGCGGGCCAGGTTGTCGGGCACGCGCTGCTCCTCGGTCAGCCGGTCGGAGAACTCGGCGAGGATGCGGGCGGCCACCGAGATGTCGCTGGTCTCGACGTTGATCCCGGCGGGTTCGGTGAACGTGCGGATGATCGGCAGGAACGCGTACGTCGCCAGCAGCGGCGCCTCGTCGGTCAGCGTGTAGATGATGGTCGGCTGCTCGGCAGTCATTCAGTGTTCTCCCGGCTCGTCGTCGGTCAGGCCTAGACAGGTCTCAGTCAGGTTTCGGTGGTATCAGTCGCCTACCAGTATTGCTCCGCACCCGACGCTAGGTGTGAGCCAGGGGGTCCGGCCCCGCCGCTGTGATCTGGCTACTGACCAGTAGCTTCCGCTGCGGCAAGCACGCGCTGGCCCGCTGTCGGGAAGGTGCGCTAGGCTTCTTATCGGTCATGAGCGCCAGCGACAAGCCCCGGCTTGCTGGCCGGCAACCCTCCAACCGCGGTGGGGTGCCCCGGGTGATGACCAGGTTGAGTGACCGTTAACGACGGTCGCCGGCAAGCGCGGGTCCGTTGTGACGGACCCCCCGAGAGCCAGATGGAGGTCCGTTTCCGCATGAGCACGCCACAAGACCCGACTGCCAACTGGGCGTTCGAGACCAAACAGGTCCACGCCGGGCAAACCCCCGACGTCGCCACCAACGCGCGGGCGCTGCCGATCTACCAGACGACGTCGTACGTGTTCGACAGCACCGACCACGCGGCGGCGCTGTTCGGTCTGGCCGAGACCGGCAACATCTACACCCGGATCATGAACCCGACGCAGGACGCCGTCGAGCAGCGCATCGCGGCGCTCGAGGGCGGGGTGGCCGCGCTGTTCCTGGCTTCCGGTCAGGCTGCCGAGCATCTCGCGATCCTCAACATCGCCAACGCCGGCGACCACATCGTGTCCAGCCCGCGGCTCTACGGCGGCACCTACAACCTGTTCCACTACACGTTCCCCAAGATCGGCATCGAGGTCAGCTTCGTGGAGGACCCCGATGACCTCGACTCGTGGCGGGCGGCGGTGCGGCCGAACACCAAGGCGTTCTTCGCCGAATCGATCTCCAACCCGAAGATCGACATCCTCGACATCCCCAACGTCGCGGCGGTCGCCCACGACGCCGGTGTGCCGCTGATCGTCGACAACACCATCGCCACCCCGTACCTGATCCAGCCGCTGGCCCACGGCGCCGACATCGTCGTGCACTCGGCCACCAAGTACCTCGGCGGGCACGGCACCGCGATCGCCGGGGTGATCGTCGACGGCGGCACGTTCGACTGGACCAGCGGGCGGTTCCCCGGCTTCACCGAGCCCGACCCGAGCTACCACGGTGTGGTGTTCGCCGAGCTCGGCCCGCCGGCGTACGCGCTCAAGGCGCGGGTGCAGCTGCTGCGCGACCTGGGTTCGGCGGCGTCGCCGTTCAACGCGTTCCTGGTCGCCCAAGGCATCGAGACGCTGAGCCTGCGCGTCGAGCGCCACGTCGCCAACGCGCAGAAGGTCGCCGAGTTCCTCGACGGGCACGACGACGTGCTGTCGGTCAACTACGCGGGTCTGCCGTCGTCGCCGTGGTACGAGCTGGGAAAGAAGCTGGCGCCCAGGGGCACCGGGGCGGTGCTGGCGTTCGAGCTGGCCGGCGGCGTCGACGCGGGCAAGGCGTTCGTCAATGCGCTGACCCTGCACAGCCACGTCGCCAACATCGGCGACGTGCGCTCGCTGGTGATCCACCCGGCGTCGACCACGCATGCGCAGCTGTCGGCCGAGGAGCAGTTGGCCAGCGGTGTCACCCCCGGCCTGGTCCGGCTGGCGGTCGGCATCGAGGGCATCGACGACATCCTGGCCGACCTCGAGCGGGGTTTCGCCGCGGCCAAACCGTTCAGCGGGTCGGGCGCCGCGGACCCCAACACCACGGCAGCGTTCTGATGACGCTCTCTGACCTGGAAGTCGAGGTGCCCCTTCTGAACCTGCCCGCGGAAGGCGAGATCGGCGTGGTCGACATCGGCCCGCTGACGCTGGAGAACGGTGCGGTCATCGATGACGTGTCGATCGCCGTGCAGCGCTGGGGCGAACTGTCGCCGCAACGCGACAACGTGGTCGTCGTGCTGCACGCGTTGACCGGCGACTCCCACATCACCGGTCCGGCCGGCCCCGACCACCCGACCGCCGGCTGGTGGGACGGCGTCGCGGGGCCCGGCGCCCCGATCGACACCGACCGCTGGTGTGCGGTGGCCACCAACGTGCTCGGCGGCTGCCGCGGCTCGACCGGCCCCAGCAGCCCGCATCCGGACGGCCGGGCGTGGGGTTCGCGGTTTCCCGCCGTGTCCATCCGCGACCAGGTGACCGCCGACATCGCCGCGCTCGAGGCGCTCGGCATCACCGAGGTCGCCGCGGTCGTCGGCGGTTCGATGGGCGGCGCGCGGGCGCTGGAGTGGATGATCGGACACCCGGACCGGGTGCGCGCCGGGCTGGTGCTGGCTGTCGGCGCGCGCGCCACGGCCGACCAGATCGGCACCCAGAGCTCGCAGGTCGCGGCGATCAAGGCCGACCCGAACTGGTGCGGCGGCGACTACTACGACACCGGGCGCACGCCCGAACTCGGGATGGAGATCGCCCGCCGGTTCGCCCACCTGACCTACCGCGGCGAGCTCGAACTGGACAACCGGTTCGCCAACGACGCCCAGACCGGTGAGGACCCGGCGCTCGGCGGCCGCTACGCGGTGCAGAGCTACCTCGAACACCAGGGCCGCAAGCTGGTCTCCCGGTTCGACGCGGGAACCTATGTGACGCTGACCGATTCGCTGTCCAGCCACGACGTCGGCCGCGGCCGCGGCGGGGTGGAGGCCGCGCTGCGCGGCTGCCCGGTGCCCGCGGTGGTCGGCGGCATCATCTCCGACCGGCTGTATCCGATCCGGCTGCAGCAGGAGCTGGCCGATCTGCTGCCCGGCTGCGACGGCCTCAGCATCGTCGACTCGATCTACGGGCACGACGGGTTCCTGGTCGAGACCGACGCGGTGTACAAGCTGATCCGCCAGACGCTGGAGCTGGCCTCGAAATGAGCCCGCGGTGAGCCGGCCGGAGCAGGACCGCTCGCTGTCCTTCGGTGCGGAAGCCGCGGCCTACGAGCGCGGCAGGCCGTCGTATCCCCCCGAGGCCATCGACTGGCTGCTGCCGCCGGACGCGCGCAAGGTGCTCGATCTGGGTGCGGGCACGGGCAAGCTGACCACCCGGCTCGTCGAACGGGGGCTCGACGTCATCGCCGTCGACCCCATCCCGGAAATGCTTGAGCTGCTGAGTAATTCGCTGCCCGAGACGCCCGCGCTGCTGGGGACCGCCGAGGAGATCCCGCTGGCCGACGACAGCGTCGACACCGTGCTGGTGGCCCAGGCGTGGCACTGGTTCGACCTGGAACGCGCGGTCAAGGAGGTGAGCCGGGTGCTGCGGCCCGGCGGGCGCCTGGGCCTGGTGTGGAACACCCGCGACGAACGGATGGGCTGGGTCAAGGACCTGGGCGACGTCATCGGCCACGAAGACGACCCGCTCAGCCACGCGGTGACGCTGCCCGAACCGTTCACCGGGGTCGAGCGCCACCAGGTCGAGTGGACCAGTTACCTGACCCCGCAGGCGCTCATCGACCTGGTGGCCTCGCGCAGCTACTGCATCACCTCGCCGGAGAAGGTGCGTACCCGCACGCTGGACCGCGTCCGCGACCTGCTCGCCACGCACCCGGCGCTGGCCAACTCGACGGGGCTTGCGCTGCCGTATGTGACGGTCTGCATCCGCGCGACGCTGGCCTGACTTCGCCGAGTGGCCACTTATTCGACACAAATGGGCTTGCAACGCGGCATAACTGGCCGCTCGCGTGCTGAATAATCGGTTGAGCCCGCCGCCGGAGTCACCTAGCGTCGAGTCCATGTCAGCGTCGATGAGGTTGCGCACCGCCTAGCGGCGGACGTCGACCTGCTCTCTCGTCCGCCGCCGCAGCGACATTGTCCCGGCGTCCGCGGAGCCTTCGTGCCTTCTCCTCATCATGGCCGACATGAGTTCGGCCAGAACTTCATTCGTGACCGACGCGTCATCAACACCATCGTCGACCTCGTCGCGCAGACCACCGGGCCGATCATCGAGATCGGCGCCGGCGACGGCGCGCTGACGCTTCCGCTGCAGCGGCTACGGCGGCCGTTGACCGCGATCGAGGTCGACGCGCGTCGTGCGGTGCGACTCGATACTCGAACCGCGGCGACGACGAATGTGGTGACAGCCGATTTCCTGACCTACCGGCTGCCCGCCACACCGCACGTCGTCGTGGGCAACCTGCCGTTTCACCAGACGACCGCCATGCTGCGCCGACTGCTGCACTCCCCCGGCTGGACCGACGCTGTCCTGCTGGTGCAGTGGGAGGTGGCACGGCGCCGGGCGGGTGTCGGCGGCGCGACGATGATGACCGCGCAGTGGTGGCCCTGGTTCGAATTCGCTCTTGCGCAACGTGTCCCGGCCGCCGCGTTCACCCCGCGCCCGGGTGTCGACGGCGGCCTGATCACGGTCCGGCGGCGGGCCGACCCGCTCGTCGACCACCACGACAGGCACCGGTATCAGCGGCTCGTGCACCGGGTGTTCACCGGGCGCGGACGCGGTATCGCGCAGATCGTCGGCGGCGTGGCGCCCCGCGACGTCACCCGACGGTGGCTGCGGGACAACCGGATCCGCGTCGACGCGCTGCCGCGTGACCTGTCGGCCCCGCAGTGGGCGTCACTGTTGGATCTGTCCGACGGGCCGCGTGATCGAGGCGATCGCGGCCACCGCCAGCGCCGCTGAGGCCGACAGCACCGCCAGCACCGCGGTCGAGGAGTGCAGCCCGCTCAGGAAGGCCTGCTGGGACGCCTCGAGGATCGGCAGCCCGCCCGGGCCCATCGACTCCGCGATCGCCACCGCCTTACCGAAACCGTCGGCGACCTGCTGTCCGAGCGGCGGCGGCAGATCCGCCAGCGCGGTGCTCACCTTGGAGGTGTAGCGGTCGGCCAGCACCGAACCCGCGACGGCCATCCCGACCGCGGCCCCCAGTTCGCGGGTGGTGTCGTTGATCGCCGACGCGACGCCCTGCTCCTCGTCGCGCAGCGCCAGCATGATCGTCGAAGTCGCCGGCGCGGTGGCCAGACCGATGCCCGCGCCGATGATCACCGACGACACCAGCAGATGCAGGTATGACGAATCCTGTTGCAGCGACAGCATCGAGGCGAAGCCGACCGCGATCACCGCCAACCCCGCCGCCGACAGCCGGCCGGCCCCCCAGCGGGGCACGAACCGGTGCGAGAGCACCGACAGCGCGACCACCGGAACCGCGAACGGCGCGAACGCACCCGCCGCGGTCAACGCCGAGTAGCCGAGCACCAGCTGCGCGTACTGCATGCCGAGGTAGAAGAACCCGAACGTCGCGGCGAACAGCGCGGTGATCGTCACCGCGCTCGCGGCGAGCGGGCGGTCGGTGAACAACCGCGGATCCAGCAGCGGCGCCCGCATCCGCAGTTCGGCGAGCACGAACAGGCCCGCGGCGAGCGCACCGCCGACCAGGCAGCCGACGGTCCGCCAGTCCGTCCAGCCGCGCGACGGCGCCTCGAGAAGCCCGTACACCACCAGCGCGACCGCGACCGCGATCAGCACCGAGCCCAGCCAGTCGACACCGCGCTGCACCCCGTCGGCGTCAGCCGAAAGCGCCAGCGCCGCAAGCAGAACCACGACGCCGGCGACGGCAAGCGCCCAGCAGATCGCCTGCCACTGCCCGTAGGCGAGCACCAGCCCGGAGCCCAGCAGGCCCAGCACGCCGGCGCATCCGGCCACCGCCGCCCAGATGCCGATGACCTTGGAGCGCTGCTCGGTCGGATATGCCCGCGACAGCAGCGACAGCCCGGCAGGCATCACGAATGCGGCGCCGGCACCGGCGACCATCCGCGCCGCGATGATCTGCGTCGGCGCGTCGAAGAACACCGGCGCGGCCGAGGCGACCGAGAACACCGTCAACCCGGCGAGCAGCGCGGTCCGGCGGCCGTAGCGATCGCCGATCGCACCGGCCGGCAGCAGCAGACAGGCCAGCACCAGGGTGTAACCGTCGACGATCCAGTTCAGCTGCGTCTGGGTGGCCGAGGTGGCGGCCGCGACGTCGCCGAGCGCGGTGTTGAACGCCACCATCGAGCCGACCACCACCGCGACGCTGAGGCACCCGACGACCAGCGGCAGCACCCGGGACGTCGGTGGACCCTCGACTCTCGGCGCCGGCGATACCTGCGTCATCCCCACTCCTTTGCACCCGGCGACCGCGACTCGTCAGGGATTCGACGCAGAAGCGATGCGGGATGGGTGCCCGGCGAGGGTTTTCCGAAACGCGCGGCAGTCTCGGCGCGGAAGGCGGGGTCAGCTGGTGCCCAGCGGGTCGATCGTCCACGCGATGTAGAGCATCGCCGCGCTCACCACCGCCGTGGTGACGACGTCGATCGTGCGGGAGCGCACCGCGAGCAGGCCGGCGCGCTCGTCGCTGAGCAGCAGCCGCAGCCCCGCCGCCACCCCGACCGCGATCGCCATCACCAGCGCGCCGCGCCGCCAGTAGCCGGTCACCACCAGACCGAACGCGGCGGCCATGCCCAGACCGACCAGCCAGAACGGCCACTGGCCGGTGAAGACCTTGTGCGCGAACTCCTTCGGGGTCACCTCGCCGCGAGCGCCTCCGCCCGCTCGACGACGTTCGTCAACAGGAACGCCCGGGTGAGCGGCCCGACGCCGCCGGGGTTGGGCGACACATGGCCTGCCACGTCCCACACGTCGGGGTGCACGTCGCCGACGAGCTTGCCGTTCTCGTCGCGACTGACCCCGACGTCGACGACGGCCGCGCCCGGTCGCACCATCTCCGCGGTCACCATGTGCGGCACCCCGGCCGCGGCGATGATGATGTCGGCCTCGCGGGCCAGTTCGGGCAGGTGCCGGGTCGCGGTGTGGCACAACGTGACTGTCGCGTTCTCCGAGCGGCGGGTCAGCAGCAGCCCCAGCGGCCGCCCGACCGTCACGCCGCGGCCGATGACCACCACGTGGGCGCCGGCGATCTCGACCTCGTAGCGGCGCAGCAGGTGCACGATGCCGCGCGGGGTGCACGGCAGCGGCGCCGGCTCGTTGAGCACCAGTCGGCCCAGGTTCGTCGGGTGCAGGCCGTCGGCGTCCTTGCCCGGGTCGACACGCTCGAGCGCGGCGTTCTCGTTGAGGTGCTTGGGCAGCGGCAACTGCACGATGTAGCCGGTGCACTCGGGGTTGGCGTTGAGCTCGTCGAGGGTGGCGTCGAGTTCGGCCTGGCCGATGTCGGCGGGCAGGTCGCGGCGGATCGAGTTGATGCCGACCTTCGCGCAGTCGGCGTGCTTACCGCGGACGTAGGCCTGCGAACCGGGGTCGTCGCCGACGAGCACCGTGCCCAGCCCGGGTGTCCGCCCGGCCTCGGTCAGCTTCGCGACCCGCTCCTTGAGGTCGATGAAGATTTCGTCGCGCGTGGCCTTGCCGTCCAATGTGATCGCACCCACGGGTGACAGTCTGGCATGCTCCTGAGCATGGACACGGCGATGAGCCTCTCGGGTGAAGAGCAGAGCAATCAGCCCAATGTGTTCTCCCCGGCCAAGCTCGGCCCGGTGACGCTGCGCAACCGCATCATCAAGGCGGCGACGTTCGAGGCGTCGACGCCGGACGCGCTCGTCACTGACGAGCTGATCAACTACCACCGGCTGCCCGCCGCCGGCGGGGTCGGCATGACGACGGTGGCGTACTGCGCAGTCGCCCCCGGCGGGCGCACCGACGGCTGGCAGATCTGGATGCGCCCCGAGGCGGTGCCGGGACTGAAGCGGCTCACCGAGGCGGTCCACGCCGAGGGCGCGGCGATCAGCGCGCAGATCGGCCACGCCGGCCCGGTGGCGAATGCCCGGACCAACAAGGCCGGGGCGCTGGCGCCGATCCGCTTCTTCAACCCGCTGTCGATGCGGTTCGCCAAGAAGGCCACCCGCGACGACATCCGCGAGGTCACCGAGGCGCACGCCAACGCCGCACGGCTGGCGATCGAGTCGGGATTCGACGCGGTGGAGATCCACCTGGGCCACAACTACCTGGCCAGTTCGTTCCTCAGCCCGCTGCTCAACCGCCGGTCCGACGAGTTCGGCGGCTCGCTGGAGAACCGCGCCAAGGTCGCGCGCGGCGTCGTGATGGCGGTGCGCCGGGCCGTCGAGAAGGAGGGCACCCCGATCGCGGTGACCGCCAAGCTCACCATGTCGGACGGGGTGCGCGGCGGCATCAGCGTCGAGGAGTCGCTGCAGACCGCGAAGTGGCTCGAGGAGGACGGCGGGCTGGACGCGATCGAGCTGACCGCGGGCAGTTCGCTGGTCAACCCGATGTACCTGTTCCACGGCGCCGTCCCGCTCAAGGAGTTCGCGAACGCGTTCAAACCGCCGATCCGCTGGGGCATCCGGATGACCGGCAAGAAGTTCCTGCGCGAGTACCCCTACCGCGAGGCGTTCCTGCTCCGCCACGCCCGGCAGTTCCGCGCCGAGCTCAAGATGCCGCTGATCCTGTTGGGCGGCATCACCAACCGCGAGACGATGGACCTGGCGATGGCCGAGGGGTTCGAGTTCGTCGCGATGGGCCGCGCGCTGCTGGCCGAGCCCGACCTGCTCAACCGGATCCAGGCCGACAGCACGGTGAAGTCGATCTGCGATCACTGCAACAAATGCATGCCGACGATCTACAGCCACACCCACTGTGTGCTGACCGGGGCGCCGGACAACTATCAGCCCGTCGGCCGCGGCTCCACGTAGGCCACCATCGGCTCGGTGACGAGCACCCGATCCCCCTCGGTCACAACGAGTTCCTTCGCCGAGAAGGTGTAGGCCACACCGTCGTTGCGCGCGCTGTAGACGCCGGAGCCGACGCGGTCGGCCGCCACGGTGAGCAGCGCATCGTCCCGTAACCGCAGCCCGCGGTACTCGTAGCCGTCGCTGTCCTTGCAGATCACCACCAGCGCGCTGGCGGTGCGGCCGAACGCCACGCCCGCCGACGGTGTCGCGCAGCGGGCCTGGGTGCCGACGAAACCACGGTCGTCGATGGCGACGGGACCACCCTGCGCGTCGACCGTCGGCGCCAGCACCGCGGCGGCCACGCAGAGCCCGGCTACGCCGAGGAACAGCAGGGGTGTTCGAGACACCATGCCCAATGGTGACCACGTTCCGGCCCGGAATCCGCGCGACTCGCCGGGCGATCGGCAAACTTTCGCTGCGCGGTCAGCGCGACCGCGCGCGCCGCCACGGTCTGCCGCGCCGCTGACCACCACTCGCACCTCCGCCGTCGGCGGCACTGCTGCGGTTAGAGTTGGGCCCGATGAGCCGACCCGCTGCACCTGCGCTGACCGTTCGGTACGACGGATCGACCCGGACCTTCGCGGCCGGAAACGATGTCGTCGTCGGCCGTGACCTTCGCGCCGACGTCCGTATCGCCCACCCGTTGATCAGCCGCGCGCACCTGGTGCTGCGGTTCGACCAGGGCCGGTGGGTGGCGATCGACAACGGCAGCCTCAACGGGATGTTCGTCAACAACCGCCGGGTGCCCGCGGTCGACATCTCCGACGGCCAGACCGTCAACATCGGCAATCCCGACGGCCCGCGGCTCACGTTCGAGGTCGGCCGCCATCAGGGCGCCGCCGGGCGGACCCCGACGACCGCGGTGCCGATCGCCGGTCAGCAGCGGCCCGCCCACCCGACGTATCCGCCGCCGCCCGCCGCGGGTCCGCCGCCGGGCCGGCCGTACGGACCGCCGCCGGGCTCGCGTCCGCACACCTACCCGACCGCGCCGCCACCCCCGGCCGCACCGCCGCGCTACCCCACCGCGCCGCAGCCGCACACCGGGGCAGCGTCCGGCTATCCGCCGCCGCCGGTCACCGCCCCGCCGCTGCCGCGCCAGACGCCGCCGATCTCGTCGCCGGAGCTGGAGTCGGCGACGATGATGGGCCCCACGGCGGCGCCGCGCTCCAGCGACGGCAACCTCGCGACGAGCATGCTCAAGATTCTGCGGCCGGGCAGCCGACCCGCGGACAACGTCCCGGGTGCCATCAAGATCGGCCGGGCCACCGACAACGACATCGTCGTGCCCGACGTGCTGGCCTCGCGCCACCACGCCACCCTGGTGCCCACCCCGAGCGGGACCGAGATCCAGGACAACCGCAGCATCAACGGCACGTTCGTCAACGGCGCGCGGGTGGAGTCGGCGCTGCTGCGCGACGGCGACACCGTCACGATCGGCAACATCGACCTGGTCTTCACCGGCGGAACGCTGGTGCGCCGCACCGAGAGTGAGGCCGCGACCCGCACCGGCGGCCTGGAGGTGCACGGCGTCACCTGGACCATCGAGAACAACAAGACGCTGCTGGACAACATCTCGATCGCGGCCAGGCCCGGCACGCTGACCGCGGTGATCGGGCCGTCGGGGGCCGGCAAGTCGACGTTCGCGCGGCTGGTCGCCGGTTACACGCACCCGACCACCGGCACGGTCACCTTCGAGGGGCACAACGTGCACGCCGAGTACGCCTCGCTGCGCTCCCGGATCGGGATGGTGCCCCAGGACGACGTGGTGCACGGTCAGCTGACCGTCCGCCAGGCGCTGATGTACGCCGCCGAACTGCGGCTGCCGCCGGACACCACCAAGGCCGACCGCGAGCAGGTCGTCATGCAGGTGCTCGAGGAACTCGAGATGACCAAGCACCTCGAGACCCGCGTCGACAAGCTCTCCGGTGGCCAACGCAAACGCGCGTCGGTGGCGCTCGAACTGCTGACCGGCCCGTCGCTGCTGATCCTCGACGAGCCGACCTCGGGTCTGGACCCGGCGCTGGACCGCCAGGTCATGACGATGCTGCGGCAACTGGCCGACGCGGGCCGCGTCGTGCTGGTCGTCACGCACTCGCTGACCTATCTGGACGTCTGCGACCAGGTGCTGCTGCTGGCGCCCGGCGGCAAGACCGCGTTCTACGGGCCGCCCAGCCAGATCGGCCCGTCGATGGGCACCACCAACTGGGCCGACATCTTCAGCTCGGTCGCCGGCGACCCGGATGCGGCCGCGCAGCGCTTCCTGGCCCAGCACGGCCCGCCGCCGCCTCCGCCCCCGACCGAGGAGCCCTCCGATCTGGGCAGCCCGACCAGCACCAGCGTGCGACGGCAGTTCTCCACGATCGCGCGGCGCCAGGTCCGGCTGGTGATCTCGGACCGCGGCTACTTCGCGTTCCTGATGCTGCTGCCGTTCATCATGGGGGTGTTGTCGCTGTCGGTGCCCGGCGACGTCGGCTTCGGCGTGCCGGTCCCCGCGATCGAGGGCGGGCCCGCTCCCAACGAGCCGGGACAGATCCTGGTGATGCTCAACGTCGGCGCGATCTTCATGGGCACCGCGTTGACGATCCGCGCGCTGATCGGTGAGCGGGCGATCTTCCGTCGCGAACAGGCGGTCGGTCTGTCGACGACCGCGTACCTGTTGGCGAAGGTCTTCGTGTTCACGGTGTTCGCGGTCGTGCAGTCGGCGATCGTGACCGCGATCGCGATCATCGGCAAGGGCTGGGGGCCCGGCGCGGTGGAGTCGGGTTCGGTGCTGGGCAACCGCAGCATCGAGTTGTTCGTCGACATCGCGGTGACGACGGTGGCCGCGGCCATGGTGGGGCTGGCGCTGTCGGCGCTGGCCAGGTCCAACGAGCAGATCATGCCGCTGCTGGTGGTGGCGATCATGAGCCAGTTGGTGTTCTCCGGCGGCATGATCCCGGTGACCGACCGCATCGTGCTCGACCAGATGTCGTGGTTCACCCCGGCGCGGTGGGGTTTCGCCGCGTCGGCCTCCACCATCGACTTGATCCGGCTGGTGCCCGGCCCGCTGACCCCCGATGACCGGCACTGGGAGCACAGTTCGGGAACGTGGCTGTTCGACATGGCGATGCTGGCCGCCATCTCTGTCGGCTACACCGCGTTCGTGCGCTGGCGGATCCGGCTGTCGAGCAGCTGACCTGCATGTAACACGATCCGTCCGGTGCGCGACATACCCTGCGCGGGCGGCGTTCGCCGCCGGCGGAAATCAGCGAGCACCCGCACGGGGGTGTTAGCGTGGTCTGATCGTGACCAAAGTGGCGGAAGGTATACAACACATGCGCACGACGACGAAACTGGCTGTCGCCTCGGGAGGTCTGGCTGTTCTGCTGACCGCGGGGGCCGGCGTCGCCTCCGCCCAGCCCGTTGACGACGTGATCGTGAACTCCACCTGCACCTACCCGCAGACCATCGCGGCGCTGCAGGCGCAGGACCCGAAGCTCGCCCAGCAGCTTCAGGAGGTGCCTGCGGCCAACGGTTGGCTCAAGAGCCTGATCGCCGCCTCGCCGGACCAGCGTCGGGCGATGGTCGCGCAGGCCCGGTCGTTCCCGGGTGTGCAGCCGTACATCCCGGTGATCACCGCGGTCGCCAGCACCTGCCAGAACTTCTGACAGCCGCGCGCCCTGCCGACCTGGTCGGCAGGGGCGCGCTGCTGCGTGATGTCGTGTTACGACAGCAGCCAGTCGTTGGGCGAGAACAGCTCGCTGTGCACCCGCGCACCCGGCACGTCCCGCGCCATCAGCTGCGCCCGGACCGCCTGGACGAAACCGTTGTTGCCGCAGAGGTAGATCTCGGCGGTCGCAGGGAACTCCAGGCCGTCGAGCGTCAGTAACCCGGGATGCACACCGGCCTGTCCGCCGGTCAACCCGTCCTCGTACCAGATGTCCAGAGAACCGTTGGGCAACTGCGCAACCAATTCATGCTGACGCTCCCGCAGCGGATGGCACAGGTCGCCCCGATCGGCGTGCAGCACGTGCACCGAACTCTGCGGCGCCTCGGCCACCAGGAACTCGAGAATGCCGATCATCGGGGTGATCCCGATGCCCGCCGAGATGAGCACCAGGGGCTGCCCGCCGGTCGGCGCCGGCAGGTCGCCGAACGGCACGGTGACGTCGAGCAGGTCGCCGACGCAGACGTTGGCGGCGATCCAGGTCGACACCTCGCCCGCCGGCTGGCCCTCGGTGGCGCCGACCGGTTTGACCGCGAACGTCAGCTCCTCGGTGCCGGGCGCGTTGACCAGACTGTACTGGCGCAGCTGCCGCGCCCCGTCCGGCATCGTGACACCCACCGAAACATACTGTCCCGGGCGGAATTTCGGGAAGTCGCCGACGACCGATCGCACGGTCAACAGCACCGCACCCGACGGGTCGTCGACCCGGGAGACCACGCGCGCGCGACGGTACACATCACCGTCGGCGACACCGGCGCAGGCGTACAGATCGCGTTCGATGTCGATCAGGGTCTGCGCCATCATCCAGTAGACCCGGTCCCACGCCGCGGCCACCTCGCCGGTCACCGTATCGGCGCCCAGCACCGCGACGATCGCGGCGAACAGGTGCTCGTGCACGACCGGGTACTGGTCAGCGGTCACGCCCAGCGACGCGTGCTTGTGGCCGATGCGGGAAAGCAGTTCGGCCGGATGCGGAAGGGCCGGGTCGACGAGATGGGTGGCGAAGGTCGCGATCGATGCGGCGAGCGCCCGTTGCTGCGCGCCCTGGGCCTGATTGCCGCGGTTGAACAGATTGCGCAGCAGTTCGGGATGGTTGTCGAACATGCGGCGGTAGAACTCGGTGGTGATGTCGTCGATACGGGCGCCGATCAGCGGAAGAGTCGCCGACACGATCGCGGCGTGCTGGGGTTCGAGTTCGGCGGGGGCGGCGGCAACGGCGGTCATCGGAAGGTCCTTTCGGCGGGTCTTTCGGCGGGAGAGTTCGGTTGTTCGACGGCCGACGGCGGCCCGTGGATCATCAAAAGCCCGGCGCCCCTGGACAAATCCGCGATGGTATAGCGGTCGAGTTCGCGGTAGAACGCCTCCTTGGCATCGGCCAGCGCCCGACGCAGCCGGCAGGCCGACAGCAGCGGACACGGATCGCTGCCCGCGCATTCGATGACTTCGCGGTCGCCTTCGAGACGCCGGATGAGCCAGCCCAGCGACGCCTCGCGCCCGGCCTCGGTGAGCGTGAGCCCGCCGGCCCGGCCGCGTTGGGTGTGCACCATGCCGAGGTCCGCCAACCGAGCGACGGCCTTGGCCACATGGTTCTCCGAGGCGTGAGCGCCGACGGCGATGGATCGGGTGGTGACCCGTCGGTCTTCTGCTTCGCCCGCGGCGAGCAGCATCATGGTCCGGAGACCGATGTCGGTGAACCGAGTGAGCTGCATACGACTGAACGTAGTAATTCGGTATCGCGGATGCGACTTTTACCGCTGTGTGCTTAAACACCACGTGACGTGCGGTTTTTTGATCAGCGTCTTTGGGACGACGGGTCAGTCGCCGTGGATGTCCAGGCCGTGCGCGACGGCGTAGGCCAACGCCTGGTCGACGTCGATCTTGGCGCCGCGCACCTTCGCGGTGGTCCACAGGGTGGGATCGACCCGGGCGCCGCGCAGGTCGGCTTCCTCGAAGCGGGCGTTGTTCACCCGCGCCCCGGACAGATCGGCGCCGCGCAGCACCGCCTTGCGCAGATCGGCGTCGACGAGGCCGGCTTCGCGCAACCGGCACCCGCTCAGGTCGACGCCGCGCAGATCGCAGCCGCCGAGAACGGCCAGTGTCAGGTCCACCTCGTTGAACGTCACCGGCCGCAACCGCGTCTCGGTCAACGTCGAGCCGAGCATGCTGCACTGACGGAAACTGCTGTGCTGCAACGTCGCCCGCTCGAAGCGGCAGTTGCGGAACGCCGAGCCGGTGTGCTCGGACTCGGTGAGGTCGACGCCGCGGAAGTCGCATCCGTCGAACACCGCCCGCTCGGTGCGCAACCGGCTCAGATCCTCGTCCCGGAAGTCGTGAGCGGTGAACTCCCGTTCGGTCCAGACGGTTTCGTCGGTGGGCACTGCCTCAGCCCGGCAGCGCGGAAAGGCTGGTCAGTGCGTACTCGGTGACCGCGATCAGCGCCGCCTTGGCCGACTGGCGGTCGCGGGCGTCGACGGTGATGACCGGGATGTGCTCGGCCAGCGCCAGCGCCTTGCGCACGGCAGCCACCGGATGTCGTGGCGCGTCGTCGAACTGGTTGACCGCGATCAGGAACGGAAGCCGACGGGCCTCGAAGAAGTCGACCGCGGCGAAGCTGTCCTGCAGGCGCCGCACGTCGACCAGGACGATCGCCCCGATCGCGCCGCGCACCAGGTCGTCCCACATGAACCAGAACCGGCGCTGCCCGGGCGTGCCGAACAGATACAGCACCAGATCCTCGTCGAGGGTGATTCGCCCGAAGTCCATGGCCACGGTGGTGGTGTTCTTGTCCGGGGTGGCGTCGAGCCCGTCGAGTCCGGCCGAGGCGTTGGTCACCAGCGCCTCGGTGCGCAGCGGCATGATCTCGGAGACCGCGCCGACGAACGTCGTCTTGCCGGCGCCGAAGCCGCCGGAGACGATGATCTTCGTAGCGGACGAGCGCCCGCGCGAAGACCATGAGCCAGCGGAGCTCTCCTCAAAGTGCCCTGAGGCCACGCAGTGTCCTTCCTATCAACTCACGTCGTTCGTCGAGCGTGCTCGACTCGGTCAAGGTGCCGCGCACCGCGACATAACCCTGCAGCACCAGATCCCCGATCAGCACGCGCGCCACGCCGAGCGGCAGCGATAACTTCGCGGCGATCTCGGCGACCGACGGGTGCTCGACGCACAGCGCGACGATCTGCCCGCGTACGTCGCTACCGGGCCACCGCGGCGGTTCCGCCGAGTCGAGGGTCTCGATCGGCGCCTCGAACGGCAGGTCGATGCGGGGGGTGGTGCGCCCCGCGGTCAGGATGTACGGCCGGACCAGGCTCGGCTGGTCGCCGACATCGCGTTCCCACAGCGGGTGCCCGGCCGCCTCGTCCCAACCCACCGGTTCATCCATGGGCCGCTCACGAGTGCTGCGGCGCGCGGCGTCGTGACGACTGGACGACAGTGCCCACCCGTTCGACCAATATGGCCATCTCGTAACCGATCTGGCCGATGTCGCAGTTGCGGGTGGCCAGCGTGGCGAGGTTCGACCCGTCGCCGACCCGCATCAGCAGCAGATAGCCGTGCTCCATCTCGACCACCGACTGCAGCACGTGACCGCCGTCGAACAGCTGTGCGGCGCCGGTGGACAGGCTGGCCAGCCCGGAGGCCACCGCGGCGAGCTGGTCGGCACGTTCGGTCGGGATGTGCTCGCTGGCCGCCATCAGAAGCCCGTCGGCCGACACGAGGACGGCGTGGGCCACCCCGGCGACCTCGCGAGCGAACCGCGACACCAGCCAGTCGAGCGAATCACGCTGCGTGGGGCGCGTATTCGCCCCGGCGGCCGAACTCGACGGGTAGCTCATTCGGTATCTGTTCCTCCGGTCTCTCTGGCGTGCGAGCGGCCGGCGCGCACCCCGCCGAAGTGGCTGGTGATGCTCGCGCGGACCGCCTCGGGATCACGCCGCGGAGAGGCTTGCGCGGCGGGCGCGGATCCCTGCTCGGCACCGTACTCAGCCGCCGATGCTACCTGCTCGCCGCGGTGGGCACCGCCGCTGCGCTGGGGACCGTCGCTGCCCTGGTGACCGTCGCCGAACATCCGGTCGGCCAGATCCGCTGCGCCCGGGACCAGTCGGGCGCCGGGCTCGCGCACCGGCAGGCCCTCTTCGGTGACCTCGGCGACCGGCGCCTCGTCGGCGGCGGCCGCGGCCGACCAACCACGGTCCCAGACCGTCTCCCAGTTCAGGTCCTCGCTGTTGGCGATCTCGGTCGGGTCGACCAGCCATTCGGAGAGCATCTTCTGATAGATCGCGTCCTCGGAGCCGTCGTCTTCCGCGTGGTGCGTGACCGGCGCCGGTTCGCGCGGCTCGACCGCGGGTGTGTCGTCGACAGGCGGCTCATCGACGGCCTGGGCCCGCGCGGCGAAGAACCCCGAGGTGTCGGTGGGCCGATGGGTCACCGGCTCGGGAGCCGCAGGCGGCTGCGGAGTCTGGGCGGGCATGGAGTCGGCGGGCCACTCTTCCCGGTACACCTGCGGCTCCCGGCTCGGCGGGGTCAGCGACGCCGGGATGTCGGAGATTCCGCTGGCGCCCGGATCGCGTTGAGGCAGCAGCGAAATCGGCACGTCGATGTGGCTGTTGAGTTCGGCGTCGTATCGGCCGTTCTGATCGGCGTACGGGTCGAGTTCCTCGGCGGTCTCGGCGGTGTCGTGGTTGGCGGTGTCGTGGTCTTCGTCGAGCGCCAGCGCCGTCGCGATCCCGGCGTGCGCATCGGCGGGCATGGCGTAGTCGGGTGCGCTGTACTGGTCCGGCTGCCCGCCGCGGGTCAGCAGTTCGGCTGGGACGTACACCCCGGCGGTGGTGCCGGAGTTCGGTTCACCGTTGACGGTGCTGCGCAGCCGCACCACCAGCCCGTGCGCGGCGGCCAGCCGGCCGACCACGAACAGGCCCATGTGCCGGGCGGTGTACGGGTTGACCTCGCCGCCGGACTGCAGGCGGGTGTTGGCCACCCGCAGGTCGGATTCGGTCATCCCGAGGCCGATGTCGCTGACCTCGATGACGAGTCCGCCGTTGGCGGTGTGCACGGCCGACACCCGCACCTGCGAGATCGGCGGCGAGTAGCGCAGCGCGTTGTCGAGCAGTTCGGCCAGCAGGTGGACCAGATCGCCGGCCACGGATCCGTTGACGTCGCTGTCGGGCACGGTCGCGGTCACCACCCGGGTGTACTCCTCGACCTCGGAGGCCGCCGCGTTGATCACCGCCGACACGGGCACCGGTTCGGCCTGCTCGCGCGGCACCTTCGACCCGGACAGCACCAGCAGGTTGGCGCCGTTGCGGCGCATGCGGGCGGCCAGGTGGTCGAGCCGGAACAGGCTCTCCAACCGGTCGGGGTCCTCTTCGTCGCGTTCCAGCCGGTCGATCAGCGCCAGCTGCTGGTCGACCAGCGAGCGGCTGCGCCGCGACAGGGTCTCGAACATGTCGCCGATCTGCAGCTGCAGCCGTGACTGCTCGGCGGCCAGGAACACGGCCTGCTCGTGCAGTTCGTCGACGGCGTGCGCCACCTGACCGACCTCTTCGGAGGTGTGCACGGGGATCGGTTCGATCGCGGTGGCGTCCCCGCCGGCCCGAACCTGTTCGATCTCGCGGGTCAGGTCGTCGTGGGCGACCTTGAGCGCGCTGTCGCGCAGCCGGCGCAGCGGGCGGACCAGCGAGCGCGCGACCAGCGCGACGATGATCAGCGCGATCAGCAGCGCAGCGCCGACGATGACGGCGTCGCGGATCAGCGTGGCGCGCTGGTCGGCGGCCTTCTGTTCGACGGCCGAGATGATCGAGCCGGTGGTCCGGTCGATGATCGAGCGGGCGATCTGGTCGGTGGCGTCCACCGACGCCAGCAGTTCGGGGTTGTTGACCAGCGGCACCGCCGGATTCGTCATCAGCGCCATCCGCTTGACGAACTCGGCCTGCAGCTTCTGCGCGTCCGGCGAGCCCACGCCGAGCACCTGGCTCATCCCGAACAGCGTCGACGGTTCGGTGCCGGCCAGCGCGGTGACCGCGGTGCGCAGCTCGGGTTCGGGCAGTTCGGCGCCGCGGGTCAGCGCCAGGCGCTGCATCATCATCTGCCCGCGCGCACCGATCGCCCGGGAGACGCCGACCGTCTCGGCGCGGATGCGTTCGTCGTCGACGCGCACCGACGCCGTCACCATGTCCTCGGCGGGCAACAACAGCAGCGCGTACGCCTGGACGCTGTCACGCAACCCGATGCTGTTGGCGGTGACCTTGTCCATCAGCGCCTGGCCGTCGTCGATCAGCGTCGTCACGCCCTCGCGGACATCGGGAGCGACGTCGGTGCCTGCGAGCCGGCTCTGGAGTTCCCGGCGGCTGCTGTCGAACTCGCTGAGCGCGGCCTGGGGATCCCCACCGGTCGGGGCGGCCAGCATCGCGTTCTCGAGCGAGGCCATGTAATTCTCGATGGCGGGCACCATTTCGGCGCGATCGGCGGCGCGACGCAAATCCGTCTCCGCGGTGGCGCTTCCGTAGATTCGCAGCCCGCCGAATGTTCCGGCCAAAATGAGCGGCACCAATACGATCGCCAAGACTTTCCACCGGACGGGCCAATTGGACAGCGCCCACCGCGGCGGCCGCTGCACCGGCGGCGCCTTCTCCCGGTCGAAATCGACCAACGTGCCGTCGGCCTGTTTGAGCTGGGAGAACGCACTCATCGACGGGAACCTGCGCTACCGGCCTGCGATCCGAATTTCTGTATTGGCGCGTCGTTCATCTGACTTCCTGCTGATTTCAGCTTCTCCAGTTGCTATTGCCCTCCCCGGCGGGCACGCTCGGCCCCTGGCAATTGATCGAGTATGCCAGCGTTGCGATGCGGGTTCCACAATTCTTACTGAACAGACAGAGAGCGAACGCGCAGTTCGGAGGCAGTTGTTCGCAATCGAGCAAATACCGGAACGCGATCGTGATGCGCGCGCGACGTCAGGCCGGCCGCAGGAGCGCGACCAGGAAATCCGAATCGTCGCCGAACGGCCGCACATCCCAGGTCGACAGCAGCAGATCGGGCGCCAGGCCGGCGGCGTCCGCATCGTCGAGGAAGTCGCCGAACGGGTAACCGCGTCCAGCGCCGAACCCGATCACCGCGCGACCGTCGTCGCGCAGATGGGCACGGAGGCGCTGCAGGACCAGACCGCGCGTGCTGGGCGCCAGGAACGTCATCACGTTGCCCGCGGACACGATCACGTCGAACGGGTCGGCGATGCCACGGGCGGGCAGGTCCAGTTCGGCCAGATCGCCGACGAGCCACCGCGGCCCGGGATAGTCCTCTTCGGCGGCTTCGATGAGCGCCGGGTCGACGTCGACACCGACGACGCGGTGTCCTGCGCCCGCCAGATACCCGCCCACCCGGCCGGGCCCGCAGCCCGCGTCGAGGATGTGGGCGTCGCGGGGCGCGATCGCGTCGATGAAGCGGGCCTCGCCGGTCAGGTCCTCGCCGGCGCGCGCCATCGCCCGGAACCGCTCGATGTACCACGACGAGTGCGCGGGATCGGCCGCGACTTTCTGCATCCAAAGGCTCTGCGCGACCATGCCACCATTATTGCGATGCCCGGGCGCTCGATCGGAGGTGTGGTGTTTCGGCTGCTGTTCTACTCGCCGCGAATCGCGCCGAACACCGGTAACGCGATCCGCATGGTGGCCGGCACCGGATGTGAACTGCATCTGGTGGAACCGCTGGGCTTCGACCTGTCCGAGCCCAAACTGCGCCGCGCCGGCCTCGACTACCACGACCTGGCGTCGGTGACCGTGCATCCCGACCTGCCCAGTGCCTGGCGGGCGCTGGCTCCGCAGCGGGTGTTCGCGTTCACAGCCCACGCGACGACGTCGTTCGCCGACGTCGCCTACCGGCCCGACGACGTGCTGATGTTCGGGCCTGAGCCCACCGGTCTGGACGACGCGACGCTGGCCGACCCGCACATCACCGACCAACTGCGGATCCCGATGCTGCCGGGCCGGCGTTCGCTGAACCTGTCGAACGCCGCCGCGGTCGCGGTCTACGAGGCGTGGCGCCAGCACGGGTTCAGCGGCGGGCTCTGAGCGTCACCAGGCGTTGAAGTGGGCGAACTGCTCGGCGGGCAGTCGCTTGGCGCGCCGGAAGTCGGTGCCCTTGGTGTAGGCGATCGGGAAGAGCCCGCCCTGGCTGTACTGCTCGTACGGGATGCCGAGGACCTCGGCGGCCAGCTTCTCCCCCTTGCCGATCAGATGCAGCGTCGTCCACGCCGACCCGAGTCCGCGGGCGCGCAGGGCGAGCATGTAGCTCCAGACCGCGGGCAGCAGTGAACCCCAGAATCCGGCGCTCTGACCGGCGGGCACTCCGTCGGGACGTCCTTCCAGGCACGGGATCAGCATCACCGGGACCTCGTGCAGGTGGTCGTTGAGGTACTTCGCCGACTCGGTCACCAGGGGCCGCTGCTCGTCTCGGGCGTCACCGAACTCGGGCTTGGGCGCGTCGAGGTACGGCGTCGCGTTGTGCCGGTAGATGTCGGCCAGCGCCTTCTTCTTGTCCGGATCGTCGACGAACACCCACTGCCAGCCCTGCGCATTGGATCCCGTCGGCGCCTGCAGCGCGATGTCGAGGCATTCGAGCAGAATCTCGCGCGGCACCGGCTTTTCCAGATCGAGCCGCTTGCGCACCGACCGGGTGGTGGTCAGGACTTCGTCGACAGACAGGTTCAAAGTCATTTCTCGACACTACATTCGCGGTCGGGGGCCGTCGCCGGCGAGCGCGCGGGTTGCACGGCGGCCGCGCACAGCCCGATCACGGCGATCACCACGAATGCGGTTCTGCCACCGGTCGCGTCGACCAGCGCACCGGCCGCGGGTGCGCCCAGGGCCTGTCCGGCGGCGATCGTGAAGAAACTCAGCCCGACGCCGAACGACGTGCTGTCCGGATACAGCCGCGCGCTCCACAGCAACGCGAGCCCGGTCAAGGCGATGTAGGCCGCGCCGAACAACGTTGACGCCACGATGATCACCGCGAGGTTGGACGGGGCGGCGGCCAGCAACAACGACGCCGACGCCATCGTCGCGGTGGCGATGACCCACGCGCGGTGCAGGCCGATCCGCTGCGCGGCGTCCCCGGCCAACGCGCCGGCGATGCCGGCCGCACCGATCACGATCCACATCAGCGACGAACGGGGCGCGTCGGCTCCGCCCACCGTGGTGATCAGATCGCGGCCGAACGTCCAGACCGCGACGCTGCCGAAACCGGTCAGCAGCGAGGCCAGCAGCAGGGTCAACGTCCCTGCGCGCCAGGGCCTGTCGACGACCAGCGAGGAACGCTGATGTGTCGACGGCGGGATGGCGCGAAGGACCCACACCGTCACGATCGCCGTGATCACGGCGAAGATCACCCAGGCGCCGCGCCAGTGACTCAGCAGCAACAGCGCGATCGGCGCCGAGAGCAACACGCCGATCCCGGTGCCGCCGTTGACCACAGTCTGCGCGCGGTCGGCGGACTCTTCAGGCACGTGCTGGGCCACGGCCGCGGCCAACGGCGGTGACACGATCCCTGTGCTGCAGCCCGCGATCAGCACACCGGCCGCCAGCACCCAGGCCGTCGGCGCCATCGCGATGATCGAGATACCCACTGTCGCAACCACTCCGGCAGACACCGCGACCACTCGGGGTCCCAGGCGGTCGGTCAGCAGCAGGCTCACGGCGATCGCCAGGCAGTACCCGACATAGCTTCCGGCGCCGATCGCGCCGGTGATCGTGGCGTTCAGGCCGAAATTCTCGGCGAACACCGGGCCGAACAGGCCGTAGGAGAACCGACCGAAACCGTAGCAACACGCGATGAGCGCGGTGCCCGCGCCGATGAGAAGGAAGCCGGGTCGCCGCACCGTTCAACGGTAACGATCCGCGGCCGCGCGGTCACTTCGGGTTGCCGCCGGACCGGCCTCACGCGTTTGCTGGACGGTAGAACGGCGGCGCCGGCCCGGCACCCCGTCAAGGGCGCTGCCGAGGTCGATTCCGCGCCCGTGAGGCGGTCACGGAGCACGGCCGCGACAGCGGTCCGGCGCCAGGCCGCCCGGCACGCACCGCCCCGGCGGTCGCCGTCCGCAAGCCCGAGAGGTGACGGCGTCGCGAACCGTCACGATTCGATCGTGAATTTGACAACAATCGATGTCTGCAGTTGCTGCAGCACAGCGACGTCCTTTGCTGAATTTGCACCGCGAGGTTGCAGAGCAGTCGCCCAGCACCCGCTTCCGACGTACGTAATTCGTCTTATATAAGCAGCTAGACGCCGTTATGCGAAGTAAACCTGCGCAACTGGACAGGTATCGGCGCCAGCGGCCAGCATTGCTGAATTCGCTAATTTGCGCACACTGTGGAGCGCCAGCGAAGTTAACCAAGAGAATCTCGACAAGATCAATTACCGCATCCGTCAAAAATGGGGGAAGGTGGTCTCACGTTCGGCTAACTTGAATGGCATAAGTCAACATATGCCTCGCTGGACCAGACTCGAGGGGAGCACACATGAGGTTATGGACTCCGTTGCGGCGGCGCTGGAGCTCGGTGCTGACGGTGGTCATGATGATCCCGATGGCGTCCATGCTCATGGTGGCGGGGGATTTGCTCAGCGAGAAGCGCGTGCGGGTCTCGATGCCCTACGTCCTGACCGCGGCCATCGAGGAGTCGGGTTCCACGGTCGGGATCGCGGACTCGCACATCTGGGAGCTGACCACGCCGACCGGCGCGCCGGACTTCGCCGCGATGGACGAGCACCTCGACGCGATGCAGCAGTTGGGTGTCAACACCGTCCGCGTGATCATCCCCTGGCGCGGCAACGAGCCGTTCGGCCCGCCGGGAACGATGCCCTCCCCGATCGAGCAGTCGTACTGGGCGCGTTCGGACTACATCATCAACCGCGCCGCCGAGCGGGGCATGGCAGTGCTCGGCGTGCTCAACCACGCTCCCGAGTGGGGTGGCAACTTCCCCGAGCCGTGGGCGACCATCGGGTTGGAAGAGGCCCCCGATCCCGACCTCTACGCGCAGTATGCGGCCCGGGTCGTGCAGCGCTACGGCGACAAGGTCGGCGCCTACGAGATCTGGAACGAGCCGAACTCGGTGACCGGTTGGGCGCCGAACGTCGACGCGGCCCTCTACACCGAGGTCCTCAAAGCCGCCTACACCGCGATCAAGAACGTCAACGGCGAGGACCCCAACGACCCGCTGGTCGTCGCGGGTGTGCTGGGAGCGGTTGTCACCAGCCCCTTCACGCTCGATCCGCGGACGTTCGTGGCCACGATGTACCAGAACGGTGCGCAGGGATTCTTCGACGCGCTGTCGTTCCACCCCTATCACTACAGCCTGCCGTTCTCCGAGGGTGAGGTCACCAACAGCGAGCCGTGGAAGGCGAATTCGCCGCTCGAGCAGGTGCTGGCGATCCGGCAGATGATGATCGACAACGGTGATGCGGACCTTCGAATCTGGGCGACGGAGTACGGGCTGCCGACCTTCGGTGTCAACGGGGTCACCGAGGAGCAGCAGCAGCGCTACATCCAGGACTTCCTCACCGCCTGGGCGGAACTCGAGGACGAGGACGGCACCAAGTTCACGGGTCCGGCGTTCCTCTACACGTTGCGCGATGCCTACATCAGCGGAGAGCTGACCGAGGCGACGTCGCTGGGCCTGTTCAAGTACGACCTCCTCACCGGCGAGTGGGTGGCCAAGGAAGCGGCCAAGTGGCTCAAGGACTTCCTGGCGGATCCGACGAACCCGACCGATCCCCCTCCGACGAACGGCGGTCCGGGCAATCTGGGTGAGGCCATCGCCCAGGCGCTGCAGGCGTTCATCAATCAGATCCAGGCGACTGTGGCTCTGTTGCAGCAGCAGGTCGAGGGCCTGATCAACTCGGTGAATGCGGCGTTGACCGCCGTCGTGCAGGCGATCGCCGCGATTTTCAACCCGGGCAGCGCCGTGGCTCCGGCCGTGGCGCCCGAGGTCCAGTCGGCCGTCGCCGAGGGTGCCAGGTCGGCGGCGTCGGCGTTGGCCACCGAGAATGTCACCGAAGACGTCACCGAAGATGTCACCGGGGATGTTGTTGCGGCGCGGCCGATTTCGGACGAGACGGTCGAGCCCGAGGGAACTGTCGAGGAGTCGCTCGAGGCCGAGGAGCCGACCGAGTCGGTCACGGTCGAGCCGACCGAGACGCCCGAGAGCGAACCCGAGGGTGAAGAGGAGACGGGTGCCGTCGAGGGGTCGGCTGCCGAGGGCGAGTCGACCGACGAGGCGAAGGAGGAAGAGGAGTCCCAGGAGGAGCAGTCCGGCGGTGCAACAGATCCGGCGGTGGTATCGGACGACGACGCCGATCTCGCTGAGGAGACGGTGACGAAGTCACGCACGCCCGACGTGCGAGTCGGCATCGTGGCCCGGCCCGCGAAGGCCGGCGGCACCGACACCACCGATGACTCCACCGACGACTCGGACGACACCGATGCGCCATCGGCCGAGAATGACGGGGACGACGACTCGGCGGGTGCGTCCGGGGCCGAATCGGGTGAGGGCTAACGGAAGTCGCGGGATCGAGAGCTGACCGCCATCGTGAGCTGTCCCAGACGCTCGGCGACGACGGTCACCGCTCCGGTCGCGTTCTGAACCCGACCCCGGACGAGTAGGGCCGCCGCCGTCTGCGCCAGCTTGCGGTGGCGGGCCCATACTCCGCGCGAGCACACGACGTTGACCATCCCGGTTTCGTCCTCGAGGTTGAGGAACGTGACGCCCTGCGCGGTCGCGGGCCGCTGGCGGTGGGTCACGGCCCCGGCGACCAGCACCCGGGAACCGTCGGGCACGCTGAGCAACCGGTCCGCCGGAACCACCCCGAGAGCCTCGAGATCCTCGCGCAGGAACTGCGTCGGGAAGCTGTCGGGCGAGACGCCGGTGGCCCAGACGTCGGCGGCCGCCAACTCCAGTTCGGTCATCCCGGGCAGGGACGGAACATGCGATGACGCGCCCACTCCGGGCAGCCGATCGGGTCGTTGGCTCGCCGCCGCGCCCGCCGCCCACAGCCCCTCGCGCCGGGTGATCCCGAAGCAGCCCAGCGCTCCCGCGGTGGCCAGCGCCTCGGTCTGCGGTACCGACAACTGCACCCGCTGGGTCAGGTCCAGCAGGGAGCCGAACGCGCCGTGGGTCTTTCGTTCCTCGACGATCAGCTCGGCCAGTTCGTCGCCGATGTGGCGGACATTGCCCAGCCCCAACCGCACCTCAGAGCCTGCGTTTTCCAAGGTGGCGTGGGCGAGGCTGGCGTTGACGTCGGGCCCGTGGACGGCGACACCGTGCCTGCGCGCATCGGCCACCAGGGTCTGCGGCGAGTAGAACCCCATCGGCTGGGCCCGCAGCAGCGCGGCGCAGAACGCGGCGGGATGGTGCAGCTTGAACCACGACGAGTAGAACACCAGCGAAGCGAAGCTCAGCGAATGGCTTTCGGGGAACCCGAAGTTCGCGAACGCCTCCAGCTTCTCGTAGATGCGGTCGGCCACCTCGCCGGTGATGCCGTGCCGCTGACGCATCCCGTCGTAGAACCGGCCCCGCAACCGGCGCATCCGTTCGGTGGACCGCTTGGAGCCCATCGCGCGGCGCAACTGGTCGGCCTCGGCGGCGGTGAACCCCGCGCAGTCCACCGCCAGCTGCATGAGCTGTTCCTGGAACAGCGGCACCCCCAGCGTCTTGTGCAGTGCCGGTTCCATCGACGGATGCTCGTAGGTGACCGCCTCTTCCCCGTTGCGCCGCTTGATGTACGGATGCACCGAACCACCCTGGATCGGGCCGGGACGGATCAGCGCCACCTCGACCACCAGGTCGTAGAACACCCGCGGTTTCAGCCGGGGCAGGGTGGCCATCTGCGCGCGCGACTCCACCTGGAACACCCCGACGGAGTCGGCTCTCTGCAGCATCTCGTACACCGCGGGTTCGGACAGATCCAGTTGGGCGAGGTCGACGTCGATGCCCTTGTGCTCACGCACCAGGTCGATGCAGTAGTGCAGCGCCGAGAGCATGCCCAGGCCCAGCATGTCGAACTTGACCAGTCCGATCGCCGCGCAGTCGTCCTTGTCCCACTGCAGCACGCTGCGGTTCTCCATCCGGGCCCACTCGACCGGGCACACGTCGGCGATCGGACGGTCACAGATCACCATGCCGCCGGAGTGAATCCCCATGTGCCGCGGCAGGTTCGACACCTGTTTGGCCAGTTCGATCACCTGGTCGGGGATGTCCTCGGTATGGGGTGCGTCGGCCAGGTTGCCCCACTGGCCGAGCTGTTTGCTCCACGCGTCCTGCTGCCCCTGGGAGAACCCCAGCGCGCGGGCCATGTCGCGCACCGCGCTGCGACCCCGGTAGGTGATCACGTTGGCCACCTGCGCGGCGTAGTCGCGTCCGTAGCGCTGGTAGACGTACTGGATCGCGTTCTCGCGCAGGTCGGATTCGATGTCGATGTCGATGTCGGGTGGGCCGTCGCGGGCGGGCGACAGGAACCGCTCGAACAGCAACTCGTTGGCCACCGGGTCGACGTTGGTGACCCCGAGCGCATAGCAGACCGCCGAGTTGGCCGCCGATCCCCTGCCCTGAGCCAGAATGGAGTTCTCCCTGCAGAACCGGGTGATGTCGTGGACCACCAGGAAATAGCCGGGGAAGTTCAGCTGCTCGATGACCCGCAGCTCGTGTTCGATCTGCGCGTACGCCCGCGGTGCGCGCGCAGGCGGACCGTAGCGCCGGCGCGCCCCCTCCATCACCAGGTGCCGCAGCCAGCTGTTCTCGGTGTGCCCGGCGGGCACGTCGAACGGTGGCAGCCGCGGCGCGATCAGCGCGAGTTCGAATGCGCACTGCTCACCCAGGTCGGCCGCCGCGGTCACCACTTCGGGTCGGTCGGCGAACAGCTGGGCCATCTCGGCACCCGACCGCAGATGCGAACCACCCAGCGGTGCAAGGTATCCGGCGGCCTCATCCATCGAGTTGCGGGCCCGGATCGCGCCCATCGCCATCGCCAGCCGGCCCCGTGACGGCTCGGCGAAGTGCGCCGCGGTGGTGGCCACCACGCCGAGACCGAACCGCGGCGCCAGGTCGGCCAGCAGCGCATTGCGTTCGTCGTCGCACGGGTGCCCGTGGTGGGTGAGCTCGACACTGACCCGGTCGCGGCCGAACCGGTCCACCAGGTCGGCCAGCGCGGCGGCGGCGGCCTCCGGGCCGCCCTCTGAAAGTGCCTGTCGGACATGGCCTTTACGGCAGCCGGTGAGGATGTGCCAGTGCCCGCCCGCCGCCTCGGTCAGCGCGTCGTAGTCGTAGCGCAGGACGCCTTTCTGCCCGCCCGCCAGGTGCGCCTTGGCGAGTTCGCGCGACAACCGCCGGTAGCCCTCCGGGCCGCGCGCCAGCACCAGCAGATGCGGGCCCGGCGGATCGGGGTCCTCGGTGCGGTCGCCGCCGCTCAGCGACAGCTCGGCGCCGAACACCGTCGACATCTGCAGTTCCTTGGCGGCCTCGGCGAACCGCACCACGCCGTAGAGGCCGTCGTGGTCGGTCAGCGCGATCGCGCGCAGGTCGAGCCGGACGGCTTCCTCGACGAGTTCCTCCGGCGTGCTGGCGCCGTCGAGGAAGCTGTACGCCGAGTGGGCGTGCAGTTCGGCGTACGGGGTCGCCGAGGCCGGCCGCTGCACGTCGAGCGGCTGGTACTCCCCCCGTTTGCGTGACCAGGCCGGGCTGTCACCGCCGTCGCCGATCTGCTCGTCGATGGGCCAGCCGGCGCGGCGCGGCTTTCCACCCTCGGCGGGCCGAGGCAAACGGCCTGAGAGGACACGCTCCATCTCCGACCAGCTCGGCGGCCCGGTATGCCAACCCATGCCGACAGTCTATCGAACATGCGTTCGATCTTGATTCGCTAGTGTCGTGAGTCGTTAAATCGGGTGCAGTACATCGTCATGGGTCATCTGGGCCGCGAAAATCTGCATGAGGGTCGTTACCAGCGCGGTTTCACAGCCCTCGTGCAGATCTCGAAGAACGTCGAGACCATGTGGCCGGTCCGAATCCAGACCACTGCTGTGTCTGAACTTTCGACTCACGACACTAGGGCAGGTCGTCGGGGCCGAGCGGGTCGCGCGGCACCACCACCATCGGGACGTCGAGCACCCGCAGCATCTTGGCCGCCGTCGACCCCAGAAACAGCCGCCGCGGCGCGCTGAGCCGGCTGGACCCGACCATGATCAGGTCCCCGTCGCGCCAGTCGAGCTTGCCGACCGCGTCCTCGACCGTCGAGCCCTCGACGATGGTCGAGGTCACCGGGAAGCCCTCAGGCAACTCGGCCTTGGCCGATTCGAGTACTGAGCGCGCGTGCGCCCTCGCCCGTTCGCGCACCGCGTCACCGTCCCCACGCAGCGCACCGAACGTCGGATCCAGCGCCACCAGCGACACCAGCCGAAGCGGGGTGCCCGCCGCACGGCCATAACGAACCGCGGTGTCCAGCAAGACATCTGCGCCCTCACGCTCACCGATCGCGCAGGTAGCCTCCCGCACGCGGTCGACGGCCGAATTGCGCATCCCGCGCGGCGCCACGGCCACCGGAAGCGGCGCGGAGTGCAGTAGACCGTTGACCACCGAACCCAGCGAGTATCCGCCGGCCAGCCCCCCACCGGCACCGCCGACGATGATCATCTCGGCCTCGGCGCGCGCGGCCTCCTGGATCAACCCGTCGGCGATGGAGTCGTTGATGCGGACGTGTCCGCGGGCGACGATGTCGTCGGGCACCTTCGCCACGGCCGCGGCCAGCCACTCCTCGGCCTGAGCGACGAGGTGGTGCTCGAAATCGCCGACCGGCTTGATCGACGGCAGCACCCGGTCCGGCGGGAGCACCATGCAGAGATCGAGTTCGGCGCCGAGCGTGCGGGCGAATCGGATGCCGAGCGCCAACGCATCGGCACCGCCCGGGGTGGCCAGGTAACCAACGACGAACCTCATAGTGGACCATCCTGTCAATGAGCGGCGGTCGATGCCCGCGGATCGGCCAAATGACGGTCAGTCGTCGTACTCGGCGGCGCCATCCTCGAGCACCAGTCGGGCATTGGCCCCGTCGGGTTCAGCCGCCTCGGTGCGGAACACCGCGCGCCCGTTCCCGGTCCGCCAGATCGACGTCGTCAGCGTCTCCCCCGGGAACACCGGCGAGGTGAACCGCGCGTCGATGGCGCGGACCTTCCTGGCGTCGCCGCCGCCGAGTTCGGCGACCAGCGCGCGGCCCGCCACCCCGTAGGTGCACAGCCCGTGCAGGATCGGTTTGGGGAACCCGGCGAGCTCGCGGGCGAACCACGGGTCGCTGTGCAGCGGGTTGCGGTCCCCGGAGAGCCGGTAGATGAGTGCCTGATCTTCTCTGGTGGGCAACGAGATTCGCGCATCGGGCTCGCGCTCGGGGATCTCCGGTGCGACGGGCCGCTGCCCCGGCTGCCCGCCGAATCCGCCTTCACCGCGCAGGACCGCGGTGGTGAAGGTCTCGGTGACGACGGCCGAGGTGTCCGGATCGGTGCCCGTGGCCTTGAGCATCACGATCGCGTTCTTACCCTCACCCTTGTCCTGCAGGTCGACGACCTCGGCGACGACGCTGAGCCGGCCCGCCGGCTTGAGCGGTTCGTAGAGCCGGATGCCCTGCGAGCCGTGCAGCAGCATCGCGAAGTTGAACGAACCCACCAGCCCGATCGCCGCGAACGGCAGGCAGGCGATCACCGCGTAGGTGGGCAGCACCTGCTGTTCGATGCCGCGGCTGTTCTCGGTGGTGAACGCGAGATCGGCGGTTCCCGCGCCGACGCCGAGGGCGTAGAGCAGCGTGTCCCGGTCGGTCCACTCAAACGGGTACGGGTCGGTCTTGGCGCCGATGGCGTTGGGGTCGAGAGGCATACCGGGACGATAACCGCCGTCACCGCCGGCATTGACGTTTCCCCGTCCGAGGACCACGATGACCCGCATGCGTTATGTCGTTACCGGCGGTACCGGGTTCATTGGCCGGCGAGTGGTGTCCCGGTTGCTGGACCGCGACCCCGACGCCGAGGTGCTGGTCCTGGTCCGACGAGGCTCGCTGTCCCGCTTCGAACGGTTGGCCACCGCCTGGGGTGAACGCGTCAAACCGCTGGTGGGCGACCTGTCCGCACCGGATCTGGGCCTCTCGCCCGACGTGCTCGCCGAGCTCGCTCCCGTCGACCACGTGGTGCACTGCGGCGCCGTGTACGACATCACCGCCTCCGACGCCAAGCAGCGCGCGGCCAACGTCGACGGCACCCGCGCGGTGATCGGGCTGGCGTTGCGGCTGGACGCGACGCTGCATCACGTGTCGTCGATCGCGGTCGCGGGCACCTTCCGCGGCCAGTTCACCGAGGACGACTTCGACATCGGCCAGGACCTCCCCACCCCTTACCACCAGACCAAGTTCGAGGCCGAACAGCTCGTCCGCACCACCGCGGGACTGCGCTACCGGGTGTACCGGCCGGCGGTCGTGGTCGGCGACTCCCGCACCGGCGAGATGGACAAGGTCGACGGCCCGTACTACTTCTTCCCGCTGCTGGCGAAGCTGGCCAAGCTGCCGTCGCTGACGCCGATGGCGCTGCCCGACGTCGGCCGCACCAACCTGGTGCCCGTCGACTACGTCACCGACGCGCTGGTCGCGCTGATGCACGCGCCCGACCGCGACTGGCAGACGTTCCACCTGACCGCACCGAAAGCCATTGGGCTGCCGGGCATCTACCGCGCGGTGGCCAAGACCGCCGGGCTGCCGCCACTGCGGGGGTCCCTGCCGCGGGCCGCGGCGACGCCGTTGCTGACCGTCGGCGGACGCGCCAAGGTGGTGCGCAACATGGCCGTCACCCAGCTCGGGCTGCCCGCCGAGGTCCTCGACGTCGTGGACCTGATGCCGGTGTTCACCGCCGACAACACCGCAGAAGCATTGCGCGGCACCGGGATCACGGTGCCCGAGTTCTCCGACTACGCGCCCGGGCTGTGGCGCTACTGGGCCGAGAACCTCGACCCGGACCGGGCGCGCCGCGACGATCCGGCCGGACCGCTGGTCGGCAGGCACGTCATCATCACCGGCGCGTCGAGCGGGATCGGCCGGGCCGCGGCGATCGCGGTCGCCGAGCGCGGTGGATGCGTGTTCGCGTTGGCGCGCAACGCCGATGCGCTCGACGAGTTGGTCGCCGACATCCGGGCCCGCGGCGGTCAGGCGCACGCGTTCACCTGTGACGTCACCGATTCGACGTCGGTGGACAGCACGGTCAAGGACATCCTCGGCCGGTTCGACCACGTGGACTACCTGGTCAACAACGCCGGGCGGTCGATCCGCCGCTCGGTGAACGCCTCGACGGACCGCCTGCACGACTACGAGCGGGTGATGGCGGTCAACTACTTCGGCGCGGTGCGGATGGTGCTGGCGCTGCTACCGCATTGGCGCGAACGCAGATTCGGCCACGTGGTCAACGTGTCGAGCGCCGGGGTGCAGGCCCGCAATCCGAAGTACAGCTCGTACCTGCCGACCAAGGCCGCGCTCGACGCGTTCGCCGACGTGGTGGCCACCGAGACACTGTCGGACCACATCACGTTCACCAACATTCACATGCCGCTGGTACGCACCCCGATGATCGTGCCGTCGCGCCGACTCAACCCGGTCCCGGCGATCAGCGCCGAACACGCCGCGGCGATGGTGGTGCGGGCGCTCATCGACAAGCCGGCCCGCATCGACACCCCGCTGGGCACGCTCGCCGATTTCGGCCACTACCTGACCCCGAAGCTGTCCCGTCGGTTCCTTCATCAGCTCTACCTCGGCTACCCGGATTCGGCCGCGGCTCGCGGCGTGCCGCCGTCGTCACGTTCCGTCGCGCGCCGCCCCAAACGGCCCGCGCGGGTGTCGCCGGGCCTGCGGGTGCCGCGGCCGATCAAGTCCGCGGTGCGGCTGGTGCCGGGTGTGCACTGGTAGGCACGGTTCCCTATCGTTGGCGGGGTGAGGGTCTTCGCCGACGTCGACACCGGCGTGGACGACGCGATGGCGCTGGCCTACCTGTTCGCCAGCGACGACGCCGACGTGGTCGGTATCGCTTCGACCGCGGGAAACGTTCCGGCACAGCAGGTTTGCCGTAACAACCTCGGGCTGCTCGAGTTGTGCCGGCTGCCCGGCATCCCGGTGTCCCAGGGGGCCGAGGCGCCGCTCAGCACGCCGCTGCGCACCGCGGAGGACACCCACGGCCCCGAAGGCATGGGGTACGCCCGGCTGCCGGCCACCGGTTTGCGGCTCACCGGCCATGACGCCGCCGACGCGTGGGTGCGTGCGGCGCAGGCGCATCCGGGCGAACTGGTCGCGATCGCCGTCGGCCCGCTGACCAACCTGGCGCTGGCCATGCGCAGAGAACCCGCGCTGCCGACCCTGCTGCGCCGGCTGGTGATCATGGGCGGCGCGTTCGACTACCGCGGCAACACCACCCCGGTGGCCGAGTGGAACATCAGCGTCGACCCGGAGGCCGCGGCCGAGGTGTTCGCAGGGTGGGCCTCCGCGTGGGGCGGGCCTGAACCGGCCCATTTGCCGATTGTGTTGGGGCTGAACTTGACCGAGAACATCGCGATGACGCCCGCGCTGCTCAACCGGCTCGCCTCGGCGGCCGGCGTAGAGGGAGACCCGATGAGTGTGCGCGACGACCGCGGCGCCCGGTCGGCGTCGGCCAATCCGCTGATCGCGGTGCTCGAGGACGCGATGCGGTTCTACTTCGAGTTCCACTTCGACCAGGGCGAGGGGTATCTGGCGCATCTGCACGACCCGCTGGCCGCCGCGGTGGCGCTGGACCCGGACCTGGTCGAGTGCCGCGCCACCACAGTCGACGTCGAACTGACCGGAACGTTGACGCGCGGGATGACGATCGCCGACTGGAGCCACCGGTGGGGTCGCGAGCCCAACGCGCTGGTCGGCGTCGGGGTGGACCCGGGCGTGTTCTTCGACCGGTTCATCGACCGGGTCGGGGCGTTCGCCCGGCGGGTGCCTGTTTAGAGTCCGCCGGTCAGCATCCACACCACCACGGACAGGAACAGCAGCACGAAGAGCGCGATCGCGACGACGCTGAGGACCGCGGTCGGGGTCCAGCGACTGCGTCCGGGTGGGGATTCGACGGCGCCCACTCCCGAGGTCTGGTCGGAGTCCGGCGGCGTCGACCCGGGCGGCACTCCGCCGCCGGGTTCGAGGTCGGGGACGTCGGCTGGGTCGGGATCCGGAGGTATGGCGGTCATCGCTGTGCGGATACCCCTTCACGCGGACGTCACTCATAAATCCCTTCGACGTACCAGCGTCGCTGCCGGTAGCACAGCAGCAGGGCCTGACCGGGCCGGCCGTCGCGGTCCAGCAGCACCTGCGCGCGGGCGGTGCGGCCGGCCCTGGCTTGGTCGGGATCCCACCACCGTTCGTCGACCGGCCACGGCCCGGCCCACCAGGCCAGCCGGCCCGCCTTGACCGCCTTGCCGGGGGCGGCCAGCCGCCACGGGTCGGCGGAGAACAACCCGCGCGCGGTGACCCGCACCGGGCGGTCGTCGGCGTCGAACAGTTCGACCGGGTCGTCGAGCAGCACCGTCGGCGAGGGCTCGGGCAGCTGACCGGGCCACGGCTGCGCGGGGTCGGCCCGCGGCACCAGTTCGTCGCCGAGCGGGGTGAGCGTGATGCGTTCGGCCGGTCCGCGGCCGCCGGACAGCACCGGAACCCGCACCGCCTCCGGACCGAGCAGCCCCTGCACGCGCACCAGCGCGCGTCGCGCCCGCAGCCGGTCCTCTTCGCCGACCCCACCCCACAGCGGCAGCTGCAGCGCCTCGGCCGACACCACCTCCACCGGCCGCAGCCGCAGCACGGTGATCGGCGCAGCGGGCCGGTCGGATGAATCGCGCCGGTTCAGCCACCCGTCGAGCTGCCAGCGCACCCGGTCGGCGGTGGCGTCCTCGGTCAGCGGTTCGGCGCACCGCCAAACCCGTTCCAGCTCTTTGCCGTCGGCGGTGCCGGCGCGGATGGCCAGCCGGGTGCAGCCCACCCCCGCGGCCGCCAGCATGCGGTGCAGATCGGCGGCCAGCGACCGGCCGGCGAAGGCCGCGGCGTCCACCCGGTCGATCGGCGGGTCGCAGTCCATGACCGCGTCGAGTTCGGGTTCGGGTTCACGTCCCGACGGACCCCGCGTCGGCTCCCCCCGGGCGAGCTGGTGCGCGGCCACCGCGTCGGCGCCGAATCGCGACGCCACATCACTGCGGGACAGCGCGGCAAACTGCCCGATGGTGCGGATTCCCATGCGCCACAACAGGTCGACGAGGTCCTCGCGACCGGCCTCGGCCAGGCTGGGCTCGGTGGCCAACTGGCGGATCGACAGCCCCGACAGGAACTGCGCGTCCTGACCGGGCTCGACGATCTGCCCCGCGCGCGCGGCGAAGACCGCGGTGGGCAACTGGTCGGCGATCCCGACCTGACATTCCGCGCCCGCCGCGGCGACCGTGTCGATCAGGCGTTCGGCCGCGTCCTGCTCGGAGCCGAAGTAGCGGGCCGCCCCGCGCACCGGCAGCACCAGCAGCCCCGGCCGCAGCACCTCGGCCCGCGGCACCAGGTCGTCCACGGCGAGTGTGACCTGCTCGAAGTGCCGCGCGTCGCGGGCCGGGTCGGCGGCGACCACATGCAGTTCCGGACAGCGGGCCTGCGCTTCGCGGCGCCGCAGCCCCCGCCGCACCCCGACCGAGCGGGCCGCCGCCGAACACGCGATGACCCGGTTGGCAAGGGTCACCGCGACCGGGGTGGTCGACGGCAGGTCGGCCGCGGCCGCCGCGGCGACGGCCGGCCAGTCCATGCACCAGACGGCCAGCACCCGCGAAGCGCTCATCCGCCGACCGCACGAGCGGGGCCGATCGACCGTCCCACAGCGCGCATGGCGAGCCGGACCCGGTTGATACGGCCGAACCCGGGACGTCCGTGACCGGCGATCTCATAGCCGCTCACCCGGGCCTCCAGTCGGGTCGCCGCGCCCTGCCAGTCCCCATCGGTGACCAGCAGGGTGCAGCCCTTCTGCCGGGCCCGCGCCACCACCGCCCGCGCGCGGGTGGGCGGCACCGCCCGCCCGCCCAGCCCGAGCAGGACAATGTCCATCCCGTCCATCAACACGCCAGCCACCTCGACCGGATCGGCGCCGGGTTCGGGGATGACCGCGATCCGGCTCAGATCGGCGCCCATCTCCACGGCCGCCAGCAGCCCGACGTCGGGTTGGCCCACGATCGCCGCGTGCCCGCCCTCCTTCGTCACCGCCGCGATCATGCTCAACGGCAGCGACCGGGCTCCCGCGACCACTGCCACCGTCCCGCGCGGCAACGGCTTGGGAAGCAGTTCGGCCAGCGTTTCGGGCACCGGCAGCAAAGTTTCCGAGTCCGGAAGTTGATCAACCGCCGAGGCCACGCCGCGCCGGGCCGCGCCCACCTTGCCGGAGACCTCCGCCATCTTGCGGCGCAGGTGTTCGACCTGTTCAGCGCGGGTAAGCGGACGTTGATCCAGGCTTGCCGCAGTTGTCACAGCAGCACCTCCCGCATCATCAGAATCACCCGTTGTTCGAATGTATGTTCGATACGCCGAGTAAACACCTACCCACCGACACCGTCAAGCGGCCTCAGGGGCGCGAGCAGACACAGAATCGCGTTCGCGCGACCCGTTTCATGCGAGTTTGCGTCTGCTCGCCAGGGAAAGAGGGGCTACTCCCACTCGATGGTGCCGGGCGGCTTGCTCGTCACATCGAGCACAACCCGGTTGACGTCGGCCACCTCGTTGGTGATGCGCGTGGAGATGCGTTCGAGCACCTCGTAGGGCACCCGCGTCCAGTCCGCGGTCATCGCGTCCTCGCTGGACACCGGCCGCAGCACGATCGGATGCCCGTAGGTCCTGCCGTCGCCCTGCACGCCGACCGAACGGACATCGGCGAGCAGCACCACCGGGCACTGCCAGATCTGGTTGTCCAGACCGGCCGCGGTCAGTTCCTCGCGGGCGATCGCATCGGCGCGCCGCAGCGTCTCCAGCCGGGCCGCGGTGACCTCACCGACGATCCGGATGCCCAGGCCCGGGCCCGGAAATGGTTGGCGCGCAACGATTTCCTCTGGCAGGCCCAGTTCGCGGCCGACCGCGCGCACTTCGTCTTTGAACAGCAGCCGCAGGGGTTCGACGAGCTTGAACTTCAGATCGTCGGGCAGGCCGCCGACGTTGTGGTGGCTCTTGATGTTCGCGGTGCCCGCCCCGCCGCCGGACTCCACCACGTCCGGATACAGCGTGCCCTGCACCAGGAAGTCGACGTCAGGACCGCCGCCCTCGACGAGGCCCCGCACCGCCCCTTCGAACGCCCGGATGAACTCCCGTCCGATGATCTTGCGTTTGCCCTCGGGGTTGGTCACCCCCGACAGCGCCTCGAGGAACCGGTCGGCGACGTCGACGGTGACCAGGTTGGCATGGGTGGCGGCGACGAAATCGCGCTGCACCTGGGCCCGCTCCCCCGCCCTGAGCAGCCCGTGGTCGACGAACACACAGGTCAGCCGGTCTCCGATGGCGCGTTGGACCAGCGCGGCCGCGACCGCCGAGTCCACGCCGCCGGACAGCCCGCAGATCGCCCGCCCGTCGCCGATCTGTGAGCGGACCTGCTCGACGAGCGCGTCGGCGATGTTGGCCGGCGTCCAGGTCGAGTCGATGCCGGCGAACTCGTGCAGGAACCGGCTGAGCACCTGTTGCCCGTGCGGGGTGTGCATCACCTCGGGGTGGTACTGCACACCGGCCAGCCGCCGGCCCCGGTGCTCGAACGCCGCGACCGGCGCCCCCGCACTGACCGCGACCACCTCGAACCCGTCCGGCGCCGCGGTCACCGCGTCGCCGTGGCTCATCCACACCGGCTGCTTCTCGGGCAGATCCGAATGCAGTTCTCCGCCAGTGACATTCAATTCGGTGCGGCCGTACTCGCGGGTGCCGGTCTGAGCCACGGTGCCGCCGAGCGTCTGGGCCATCGCCTGGAAGCCGTAGCAGATGCCGAACACCGGCACGTCCAGGTCGAACAGTTCGGGGTTCAGTTGCGGCGCCCCGTCCTCGTACACGCTGGCGGGGCCGCCGGAGAGCACGATGGCCTGCGGGTCGCGCGCCTTGATCTCCTCGACGCTGGCGGTGTGCGGGATCACCTCGGAGTACACGCGCGCCTCCCGCACTCGGCGGGCGATCAGTTGCGCGTATTGCGCGCCGAAGTCGATCACCAGGACGGGACGCGGGGCGGCTCCAGATGTCACCGGGTCAGTCTAGTTGGCCGCGACGGGCTCACCTCTGCAGCGCGGTGAGCGAACGCACGGTCGTCACATGTATGCGAGCCCACCCCCGGCGAGCCCGACGACGCCGTAGATGACGATGACGACGACGCCGGCGATGGCACCCCAGATCGCCCATTTCTTGGCGTCGTCGGCGGCCTTCTGCGCCTGCGCGTACTGCCCCTGCCCCCACAGCCCGGACACCTTCGCCGCGTTGATGATCGAGACGATGCCAAATGGCAGGCAGCACAACACCGTGACCAGAATGCCCCACACCAGATTGCTGTCGGGTTGCTGCGGGGGAACACCCGGCGGCGGCCCGTACCCGTACCCCTGCGGCGGCGGTGGTGGCGGTGGCGGATACGTCATCGGTGTCCCCTTGTCTCGAGGTGCCTGAGCCCGCTCAATATAAGCCACCGGTTTGCTGTGCGCGCGGATTTCGCTCATCGTCGGCGGGCGTTACCGCAGCCCAGACATGACCAGCCGGAATGTGGAAGAAATTCGCTGACATCGAGGCTCGAAATGCGTTGTCCCGCAGCACCTGTTTCAAGAGTGCAGCTATTCGGCAAACCGCGGCAGGTATGTTCGTCGAAGCGCAAGTATGCCCGCGCACCATAACGGGAATGGGTGAGATGTGCCTGCAGACGATGAACCAAACCGCCGACTCGGTCTACCCGAGCAGATTCGCGCCACCCTGTTCGATCTCGACGGCGTGCTGACCGACACGGCCAGCGTGCACAAGAAGGCGTGGAAGACCATGTTCGACGAATTCCTGCGACGACGCGCCGAACGCACCGGCGAGGCGTTCACCGAATTCGACATCGACGCCGACTACCTGACCTATGTCGACGGCAAGAAGCGCGAGGACGGGGTGCGGTCGTTTCTGACCAGCCGCGGCATCGACCTGCCGGAGGGCGGCCCGGACGACGACCCGCAGACCGAAAGCGTCCACGGTCTGGGCAACCGCAAGAACAGGCTGTTCACCGACGTCCTGCACAGCGACGGCGTCGACGTGTTCGAGGGGTCGCGGCGTTATCTGGAAGCTGTGGCGGCCGCCGGCCTCGGCGTCGCGGTGGTGTCCTCGAGCGCCAACACCCGCGAGGTCCTCGAGCTGACCGGCCTCGACCACTTCGTGGCGCACCGCGTCGACGGCGTCGTGCTGCGCGAGGAGAACATCGCAGGCAAGCCCGCCCCCGATTCGTTCCTACGCGCCGCCGAGCTGCTCGGCGTGCCGCCCGCCCAGGGCGCGGTGTTCGAGGACGCGCTGTCGGGGGTGGCCGCGGGACGGGCAGGCGATTTCGGCCTGGTCGTCGGCGTCGACCGGGCCGGCCACGCGGATGCGTTGCGGGACAACGGCGCTGACATCGTCGTAACCGACCTGGCGGAGCTGCTCCGATGATCGACGACACCGTGTTCCCGATCGAACCGTGGCGGCTGCGGGAAGCGTCGCTGAACCTGGACATCCTCGCGCAATCGGAATCGTTGTTCGCGCAATCCAACGGCCACATCGGGTTTCGCGGAAACCTCGACGAAGGCGAACCGCACGGCCAGCCGGGCACCTACCTCAACTCCTTCTACGAAGTGCGTCCGCTGCCGTACGCCGAAGCGGGATACGGCTACCCCGAGGACGGGCAGACCGTCGTCAACGTCACCAACGGCAAGCTGATGCGCCTGCTGGTCGACGACGAACCCTTCGACGTCCGTTACGGTTCGCTACACGAGCACGAGCGCGTCCTCGACTTCCGCTCCGGCACGCTCAAACGCACCGCGCTGTGGGAGTCGCCGGCGGGCAAGCGGATCAAAGTCATCTCCACCCGACTGGTCTCGCTCACCCAGCGCAGCGTCGCGGCCATCGAGTATGTCGTCGAGGCGCAGGACGAGTTCGTCCGGGTGACCGTGCAGTCCGAACTGGTCGCCAACGAGCAACTGCCGCAGTCGTCGAACGACCCGCGGGTGGCCGCGGTGCTCGACAAGCCACTGGATCCGGTGCAGCACGAGAACTCCGACCGCGGAGCGATCCTGCTGCACCGCACCAGGGCAAGCAACCTGATGATGGCCGCGGCGATGGACCACGACGTCGAGGTGCCCGGCCGCGTCGAGGTGACCACCGGTTCCGGAATGGACTGGGCCACCACCACCGTGATCTGCGGGCTGCGTCCCGGTCAGCGGCTGCGGATCGTCAAGTACCTCGCCTACGGCTGGTCGAGCCTGCGGTCGCGGCCGGCGCTGCGCGATCAGGCCGCCGCCGCGCTCAGCAGCGCCCGTTACACGGGGTGGCAGGGCCTGCTCGACGCCCAGCGCGAATACCTCGACGACTTCTGGGACGGCGCCGACGTCGAAGTGGAGGGCGACAACGCCATTCAGCAGGCGGTGCGGTTCGCCCTGTTCCAGGTGCTGCAGGCCAGCGCGCGCGCCGAACGCCGGGCCATCCCGGGCAAGGGGCTGACCGGAACCGGCTACGACGGCCACACCTTCTGGGACACCGAGGGTTTCGTGCTGCCGCTACTGACCTACACCGAACCGGCCGCGGCCGCCGACGCGCTGCGATGGCGCGCCTCGATCCTGCCGATGGCCAAAGAGCGTGCCGCGCAACTCGACCTGAAGGGCGCGGCATTTCCGTGGCGCACGATCCGCGGTGAGGAGTGCTCGGCGTACTGGCCGGCGGGGACCGCCGCGTTCCACGTGAACGCCGACATCGCCATGGCTTTCGAGCGGTACCGCATCGTGACCGGCGACGACTCACTGGACGCCGAATGCGGGCTGCGGGTCCTCGTCGAAACCGCCCGGTTGTGGCTGTCGCTGGGCCAGCACGACCGGCACGGCGTGTGGCACATCGACGGCGTGACCGGACCCGACGAGTACACGGCCGTGGTGCGCGACAACGTGTTCACCAACCTGATGGCAGCGGCCAATCTGCGCGCGGCCGCGAACGCGTGCGGCCGGCACGTCGACGCCGCGGCGGCGATGGGCGTCACCAGCGAGGAGATGGCCGCCTGGCGCGACGCCGCCGACGCCGCGCACATCCCGTTCGACGAGGAACTGGGTGTGCACCCGCAGTCCGAGGGGTTCACCACGCTGCGCGAGTGGGACTTCGTCGACAACACCGTCTACCCGCTGCTGCTGAACGAACCCTATGTCCGGCTCTATCCCGCGCAGGTGGTCAAACAGGCCGACCTGGTGTTGGCGATGCACTGGCAGGGCCACGCGTTCACCGCCGAGCAGAAGGCCCGCAACGTCGACTACTACGAGCGGCGCACCACGCGGGACTCGTCGCTGTCGGCGTGCACGCAGGCCGTGATGTGCGCGGAGGTGGGCCATCTCGAACTGGCCCACGAATACACCTACGAGGCCGCGATGATCGATCTGCGCGACCTGCACCACAACACCCGCGACGGGCTGCACATGGCTTCGCTGGCCGGCGCGTGGGCAGCGCTGGTGGCCGGTTTCGGCGGGCTGCGCGACGACGAGGGGGTGCTCAAGCTCAACCCCAGCCTGCCCAGCGGTATCTCCCGGTTGCGGTTCCGGTTGCGCTGGCGCAACTTCCGGTTGACGGTCGACGTCAACCACGACGACGTCACCTACACGCTGCGTGACGGTCCCGACGCGTGCCTGATGATCCGGCACGGCGACGAGGAGCTCGAACTGAACTCGCGGCAGCCCACGACGGTTCCGGTGAACCGGTGCGAACCGCTGCTGGCGCCGCCGCCGCAGCCGCCGTGCCGGGAACCGCTGGGGCGACGGCGGATGTGAGGTCGGCGCGTCGGTCTCAGACCATCTGCTTGTGCAGCGGGAGGCCGCCGGTGGCCTCGAAGATCACCCGCTTGCCGATCTCGACGGCGTGGTCGGCGAACCGTTCGTAGTAGCGGCTCAGCAGCGCCACGTCGACCGCCGAGCACACCCCGGTCTGCCATTTGTGGTCGATCAGCAGCGTGAACAGGTGCCGGTGCTCGGCGTCGACGGCGTCGTCCTCCTCGCGCAGCCGCGCCGCCTTGTCCGGGTCTCGGGTCAGCAGCACCTCGCGCGCCGTCGCCGCCAGCTGCACCGCGCGGGCGCCCATCTCGGCGAAACTGGCGCGCACGTCGGCGGGCAGTGCGCAGTCCGGGTGCCGCAGCCGCGAGATGCCGGCGACGTGCACGGCCAGCGCGCCCATCCGGTCGATGTCGGCGGCGATGTGGATCGAGCCGACGACCGTGCGCAGGTCAGTGGCCACGGGTTGCTGTAACGCGAGGATGCGCAACGCGTGCTGCTCGACCTGCCGGTTCAGCGCGACGATGTACTCGTGGTCGGCGATGACCTGCTCGGCCAGCGTCAGATCCGCGTCGAGAAGCGCGCGCGTCGCACGCTCCATGGCGACCACCGCCAACCCGCACATCTCTCCCAGCCGGTCAGACAACTCCGACAGCTGTTCCTGATACGCGGTGCGCATACCGCTCCTCCTCTGCTCGACGACACGGGCGGTCCGAGCGCAGGTGGGGGTACCCGCATGAGCGCGTTTCAACCGGCGGTGCTGACCGGTTCGATCGGCAACCGGCGCAGCGCGGCAGGCGCGTCGGCGGGTACCACCGGGTGCTCGGGCGCCACCGGCGCCAAGCGGCGGTACGCCTCGCCCTGCGCGGGCCGCAGGTCCTGCTCGCCCTTGTTCGGCCACAGCGATGTCGCCCGCTCGGCCTGGGCGGTGATCGAAAGCGACGGGTTCACACCGAGATTGGCCGAGATCGCGGCGCCGTCGTGCACCGACAGCGTCGGGTACCCGTAGACGCGGTGGTACGGGTCGATGACGCCGTGCTCGGGGCTGTCGCCGATCGCGGCGCCGCCGAGGAAGTGCGCGGTGAGCGGGATGTTGAACAGTTCGCCCCAGGTGCCGCCGGCGACGCCGTCGATCTTCTTGGCGATGCGGCGGGTCACCTCGTTGCCGACCGGGATCCAGGTGGGGTTCGGCGCGCCGTGGCCCTGCCTGCTGGAGAACCGCCGGATGCCCAACCGGTTGCGGCGGGTGAACGTGGTGATCGAGTTGTCGAGGTGCTGCATCACCAGCGCGATCAGCGTGCGTTCGCTCCACCGCCGCACGTTGAGCAGCCGCAGGGTGCCGCGCGGATCGTGGCGAGCGTTGACGAACAGCTGTTTCCAGCGCGGAATCCCGGCGCCCTCGGGTCCGTCGCCGTCGGTCATCAGCGTCTGCAGCAGCCCCATCGCGTTGGAGCCCTTGCCGTAACGCACGGGTTCGATGTGGGTGTCCGGTGTCGGGTGGATCGACGACGTGATCGCCACGCCGTGCGTCAGGTCGAGGTCGTCGGACACCTCGAAACGCCCTGCCCCGACGATGGATTCGGAGTTGGTGCGGGTCAGCACGCCGAGTTTGTCGGACAGCTTGGACAGCTTGCCCGCATCGCGCATGTTGAACAGCAGACGCTGGGTGCCCCAGGTTCCGGCCGCCAGCACCACGTGGCTGGCGGTGAACGTCCGGCGCCGACGCCGCACCCACGCGCCGGTTTTCGCGGTGCGGACCTCCCACAGCCCGTCGGCGCGCTGCTCGAAGCTGGTCACGGTGGTCATCGGAATCACCTCGGCGCCATGGCGTTCGGCCAGTCCGAGGTAGTTCTTGAGAAGGGTGTTCTTGGCGCCGTAGCGGCAGCCGGTCATGCACGCCCCGCATTCGATGCATCCGGTGCGTTCGGGCCCGGCACCGCCGAAGTACGGGTCGGGCACGGTCTTTCCGGGGGCCTTGGTGCCGTCGGGCCCGAAGAACACGCCGACCGGTGTGGGCACGAACGTGTCACCGACACCCATCTCGTCGGCGACCTCCTTGACGACGCGGTCGGCGTCGGTGAACGTCGGGTTGGTGACGACGCCGAGCATGCGCTGCGCCTGGTCGTAGTGCGGCATCAACTCGCCGCGCCAGTCGGTGATGTCTTTCCACTGCGGGTCGTTGAAGAACGGGTCCGGTGGTACGTAGAGGGTGTTGGCGTAGTTCAGCGATCCGCCGCCCACACCGGCGCCGGCCAGGATCATCACGTTGCGCAGCAGGTGGATTCGCTGAATCCCGAACATCCCGAGGCGTGGCGCCCACAGGAACTTGCGCAGGTTCCAGGAGGTCTTGGCGAAGTCCTCGTCGTCGAACCGCCGCCCGGCCTCGAGCACGCCGACGCGGTAGCCCTTCTCGGTGAGCCGCAGCGCGCTGACGCTGCCGCCGAACCCCGAACCGATCACGAGAACGTCGTAGTCAGGCTTCATGGCCCCCAGTATGGCGTTACCCGGCGGTAACTTCTAGACAGGGCCGCCTAACTTGTAAAGCGCCTGGTGTGCGGTTTTCATCGCGAGCAGACGCAGAGTCGCACGGAAATCGCCCCGACAGCGCGATTCTGCGTCTGCTCGCGGAAGGACTCTCAGCTTCCGACGGTCAGCCCGACCTTCTGGAACTCCTTGAGGTCGCAGTAGCCGGCCTTGGCCATCGAGCGGCGCAGCCCGCCGACCAGGTTCAGCGACCCGTACGGGTCGTCGGACGGCCCGTCGAGCACCTGCTGCAGCGACGGCCGCTCACCGAACGCCACCTGCAGGAACGCGCCGCGCGGCAGCGACGGATGCGCCGCGGCGGCCGGCCAGAACCAGCCGTTGCCCAGCGCCTCGGCCGAGGTGGCCAGCGGCGTGCCCAGCACCACCGCGTCGGCGCCGCAGGCGATGGCCTTGGCCAGATCGCCGGAGGTGTGCATGTCGCCGTCGGCCAGCACGTGCACGTAGCGCCCGCCGGTCTCGTCGAGGTATTCGCGCCGGGCGGCGGCGGCGTCGGCGATCGCGGTGGCCATCGGCACGCTGATGCCGAGCACCTCGTCGGACGTCGTCACCCCGGACGTGGAGCCGTAGCCGACGATGACGCCGGCGGCGCCGGTGCGCATCAGGTGCAGCGCGGTGCGGTGGTCGAGCACGCCGCCCGCGACGACCGGGATGTCGAGTTCGGAGATGAACGTCTTGAGGTTCAGCGGCTCACCGTCGTTCGCGACGCGTTCGGCGGAGATGATCGTGCCCTGGATGACCAGCAGGTCGATGCCGGCGGCGAGCAGGGTCGGCGTCAACGCCTGCGCGTTCTGCGGGCTGACCCGCACGGCGGTGGTGACCCCGGCCTCGCGGATCCGGGCGACGGCCGCGCCGAGCAGATCCGGATCCAGTGGCGCGGCGTGCAACTGCTGCAGCAGACGGGTGGCCGCCGCGGACTCGGGTTCCTTCTCCGCGGTCTCGATCACCTGGGCGATTTTGGCCTCGACGTCGGCGTGCCTGCCGATCAGGCCTTCACCGTTGAGCACGCCGAGCCCGCCCAGCTTGCCCATCTCGATCGCGAACTCCGGCGAGACCAGCGCGTCGGTCGGGTGTGCGACGACCGGGATCTCGAAGCGGTACGCGTCGAGTTGCCACGCGGTCGAGACGTCCTTCGACGACCGGGTGCGGCGCGACGGCACGATGTTGATGTCGTCGAGTTCGTATGTGCGGCGGGCGGTTCTGCCCATGCCGATCTCAACCATGTCTCGCACGGCCCGTTTATCTCCTCTTTGAGCAGGCGCTCACCGGCACAGCACCCGGTCAGCGGGTGGTGTAGTTCGGTGCCTCGACGGTCATCGTGATGTCGTGCGGATGGCTTTCCTTGAGACCGGCCGCGGTGATCTGGACGAACTGCGCTTGTTGCAACTGCTCGATGGTCGCCGACCCGGTGTAGCCCATGGCCGCGCGCAGACCGCCGGTGAGCTGGTGGATGACCGTCGCGAGCGGACCGCGGTACGGCACCCGCCCCTCGATGCCTTCGGGCACGAGCTTGTCCTCGCTGAGCACGTCGTCCTGGAAGTAGCGGTCCTTGGAGTAGGAACCGCGCACCGCGCCGGCTGCGTTGCGGCCCTGCATCGCGCCCAGCGACCCCATGCCGCGGTAGCTCTTGAACTGCTTGCCGTTGACCAGGATCAGCTCGCCCGGCGACTCGGCGGTGCCGGCCAGCAGCGAGCCCAGCATCGCGGTCGAGGCGCCGGCGGCCAGCGCCTTGGCGATGTCACCGGAGTACTGCAGACCGCCGTCGGCGATCACCGGGACACCCGAGGGAGCGCACGCGGCGACGGCCTCGAGGATCGCGGTGATCTGCGGTGCGCCGACACCGGCGACCACCCGGGTGGTGCAGATCGAGCCCGGCCCGACGCCGACCTTCACCGCGTCCGCGCCGGCCTGCACGAGCGCGGCGGCCGCGGCGCGCGTCGCGATGTTGCCGCCGATCACCTCGACGCGCTCGCCGACGGCGGCTTTCACGCGGCTCACCATGTCCAGCACGCCGCGGTTGTGCGCGTGCGCGGTGTCGACGACGAGCACGTCGACGCCCGCATCGACCAGCGTCATGGCGCGGGTCCAGGCGTCGTCGCCGACCCCGACCGCCGCGCCGACCAGCAGACGGCCGTCGGAGTCCTTGGTGGACAGCGGGAACTGCTCGGTCTTGACGAAGTCCTTGACGGTGATCAGCCCGGTGAGCTTGCCGTGGCCGTCGACGATCGGCAGCTTCTCGATCTTGTGGCGCCGCAGCAGGCCCAGCGCGGCCTCGGCGGAGACCCCTTCGCGCGCGGTGATCAGCGGGGCCTTGGTCATCACCTCGGAGACCGGCTTGGACTGGTCGACCTCGAAACGCATGTCGCGGTTGGTGATGATGCCGACCAGTTCTCCGGTGTCGTCGACGACCGGCAGGCCCGAGATGCGGAACCGCGCGCACATCGCGTCGACCTCGGCCAGCGTGTTGTCCGGCGAGCAGGTGACCGGATCGGTGACCATCCCGGCTTCTGAGCGTTTGACGGTCTCCACCTGACCGGCCTGCTCGGCCACCGGCAGGTTGCGGTGCAGTACGCCCATCCCGCCGGCGCGGGCCATGGCGATCGCCATGCGGGCCTCGGTGACGGTGTCCATCGCGGAGCTGACGAGCGGCACCTTGAGCCGGATCCTGCGGGTCAGCTGGCTCGAGGTGTCGGCGGTCGCGGGCACGACGTCGGACGCGGCCGGCAGCAGCAGCACATCGTCGAAGGTGAGGCCGAGCATGGCGACCTTCGTCGGATCGTCGCCGCCGGTCGGCACCGGCACCGTGAACGTGATGTTGTTTTCGCCGGTCGACGTGGGTGTCGATGTGGGTATCGACAAGGCGGGCCTCCAGTAACAAACGCAGCCGAACACAGGCGTCGAGCTAGGAACTCATCCTATCGGCTGCGGCCTTGCCGGCCGGTGTCACGGGCCATGACGCTGCTAACTATTCGGTGGCGCGTTTTGCCGCCGGGGCGACACGGCCCGCCGGTGGCGACTAACGGCTAGCGCGATCCCAGCCCCGCTGCGTAGGGTGGGACCCGTGCGAGATCACCTGCCGCCGGGTTTGCCACCCGACCCGTTCGCCGATGACCCGTGCGACCCTTCGGCCGCGCTGGACGCGCTCGAGCCCGGCCAGCCGCTGGACCCGCAGGAGCGGACCGCGGTCGAGGCCGATCTCGCCGATCTCGCGGTGTACGAGGCGCTGCTGGCCCACAAGGGCATCCGGGGCCTGGTGGTCTGCTGTGACGAATGCCAGCAGGACCACTACCACGACTGGGACATGCTGCGCGCCAACCTGCTACAGCTGCTGGTCGACGGCACGGTTCGTCCGCACGAGCCGGCTTACGACCCGGAACCCGACGCCTATGTGACGTGGGATTACTGCCGCGGATACGCCGACGCCTCACTGAATGAGGCGACGTCGGAGACCGACGGCTACCGCTGACTCACTGATTCTCAGCTGGGCTCGTCGTCGGGCTCGGGCACCACGACCGTCGTGGTGACCGGCGCCTGCTGAACGGGCCGTTCTGACGTGGGCGCCTGCACCGGCGCCTCACTTTCCTGCTGCACCACTGACGCCGTGGTTGTCGGCGTCGGCAGCGGTGTGGTGGCCGTCGTCCGCGGAATGCTGGTCGGGCTCGGCAGCGGTGCGCTGGCCGACGGCGTCGGCGCGGCCGTGGTCGGCAAAAGCGTCGGCGCTTGCGAGGTCGACCGCGTCGGCGTCGGTATCTGAGACGGGGTCGGAATCTGGGACGGCGTCGGTATCTGGGACGGGGTCGGTATCTGAGACGGGGTCGGTATCTGAGACGGCGACGGCGACGGTTCACTCGGTGGTGTCGTCTCCGAGGGCGGCGTGGTCTCCGACGGTGACGTCGTCTCGCTCGGCGGTGTTGTCTCAGACGGCGGCGTCGTCGTCGTCAGATCCGACGGCGGCGTCTGGAGCACGGTCACCGGGATGTCCGGGAACGTCGGCAGCGGGGCGCCCGGCGGCACGGTCGCCGCGGGATCCTGCGCCTCGACCTTGACCGTCAACTCCTGCCACTGCGTGACGAGTTCTTCCTTGCGATCGGTGTCGCCGACGGTGGCAACCGTGGTGGTCAGCGTCTCGAGCTTGTCCTGGGCCGCCTGCCACTGCCCCTGGTCGATCAGCTGCTGCACCTCGGCCATCTGGGTCTGGGCGGCGAGGACGACGGCGTCGTCGCGGGCGTTGTTCTGCTCACCGAACAGCATCGTGCGCAGCCCGTAGAGGGCGTCGCCCGGTCCGGAACCGGCGACCACCGCGCCGACGCCGCCGAGACACAGCACCGCCGCGGCGGTCGAGCCGACCACCGCCAACGTGAAGCGGTTGCGCCGACGCGACGCTGCGGCGCGGTCCAGTGCCAGCACCGCGTCGCGCGGTGTCACCGTCGCGGTCAGCGGCGCTTCGCGGACCTCGTCGCGCCACCCGGCCAGCAGGTACGCCAGTTCAGCCTCGCCGGGATCGGTCGAATACACCGGCTGCTGGTAGGCCAGCGAGTCGAGGAACCGGTCGGTGCGGTTGATCTCGTTGAGCGACGGGTCGCCGCCGTTGGAAGTCCAGCGTCCGAAGTCAGGCATGGTCACGCCCCGTCGCCACGATCTCGGACTTGAGCCGCGCCAACGCACGGTGCTGGGCGACCCGCACGGCGCCGGCGGTGCTGCCGACCGCCTCGGCGGTCTCTTCGGCGCTCATGCCGACCACCACGCGCAGGATCAGGATCTCGCGCTGTTTCTCGGGCAGCACGGCGAGCAGCTTCTTCATCCGCGCCGAGGCCTCCGAGTCGAGGGCCATCTGCTCAGGACCGGCGTCCAGCGAAAACCGCTCCGGCACGACGTCGGTCGGGTCGGATCGGTTCCTGGCCGCTGCGCGATGCGCGTCAGCAACCTTGTGAGCGGCAATGCCGTACACGAAGGCCAGGAACGGTCGTCCCTGATCCTTATACCGCGGCAGCGCCGTGATGGCGGCCAAGCAAACCTCCTGCGCAACGTCGTCTGCTGAAAGCCCACTTCGTTCAGCCGAACCGACCCGTGCCCGGCAGTACCGAACAACGATCGGCCGGATGGTCTCCAGCACCTCCCGGAGCGCGTCCCGGTTTCCTGCCACTGCCTCAGCAACGACAGCATCGAGACGTTCTCCCGAAATTGTCATCGTGGGCGATCTCTCCAACGTTACGAACGACGCGTCCCGGAACGGACGGCCAGCTAAACAATATCTTTCAGAACGGCGTTGACCCGCTCACCGCACCGACCACACGCCGCCCCGTCGACGCACCGTCTCGGCGCAGTCATCGCGCAGCGCCGCCGTGGCATGCGTCGAATGGTGGGCGCTGCCGATGTCGGTCAGCAAGCAGGCTAACGCCCACTGCAGCGGAACCATTCCGAGCCGCTGCGTGTCATCGAGGGCCGCATCGGCGACCGCGCGGGCACCGTCGAGGTCGCCGGCGCTGCACCGCGCGGCGGCCAGCACCACCGCGGACTTGACCGAGTGGCGCGCCGATCCGTAGGCCGTGGCGTGCTCGACGGCCTGCTCCGCGTGGCCGACCGCGGCGCTCCCCTGCCCGCGCGCCATCGCCAGTTCGGCGGTCACCCACGACTGACGCACCCTCAGCCGGAGCTCGCCGGCATCGTCGACCCGACCGGCTGCCCGCGCCAGCGCCCTGGCCGACGCGGCGAAGCGGCCCACCCCGAGGGCGTCGGCGGCGAGCCCGATCAACGCGTCGGCGGACGCCTCCGGATCGGGCCCGGCGAGCGCGAGCGCGCGTCCGTCCCACGGCCGGGCCGCTTCATGCCAGCCGAGTTGACGCAGAAAGGAGGCCTGGGTGCTGCATGCCAGCGAGCCGTCGCGGCCCGCGCGGCGGTAGAGGGGCGCGAGTTCGGCGCGGGCGCTCGCGTAGCGCCCCTGGCCGCCCGCGGCGACA
>NZ_MIHA01000010.1 GCF_001722335.1 Mycolicibacterium flavescens | reverse complement strand
CGGCGATCACCGGCGCGGCGAGGTAGACGAACTTGTCGACACCGGTCGGCACCAGGCCCTCTTTGAGCGCCAGCTTCACACCGTCGACCAGCGACTGCAGCAGCCCCTTAGCGACGGGTTCTTCGCCGGGTTCCAAGGCGGCCAGGGCTTCGAGGAGGCGGGCTCGCTCCCCGGATCCGGGCGCGTAGTCGTGGACGGGTTCGTTGACCGGTAACGGCACCTCGGTGACGGCATCCATGCAGCGATGATGGGCGCTCACCGCCCGCGATCCGATAGCCGATACGACAAGGCCGGTCGCGGTCTATAGTCGGATCGAACAAAGGGGTACGGCGATGGGTGTGCGCTCCGGACTGGGGCTCGGCCAACTGCTGCTGGCCCTCGACCGCACGATGGTGACGCTGGTCGAGGCGCCGCGCGGGCTGGACCTACCAGTGGGATCGGCGGCGCTCGTCGACGCCGACGACGTCCGCCTCGGGCTCGCCGTCGGCCCCGGTTCGGCCGACGTGTTCTTCCTGCTCGGCGTCAGCGACGCCGACGCGATGCGCTGGCTCGAGCAGCAGTTCGCCGGCACCGGCCGGACACCGGCCGCGATCTTCGTCAAGGAGCCGACCGAGACCGCCGTGCGGCGCGCGGTCGCGCTGGGCACCGCGGTCGTGGCGGTCGAGCCGAGGGCCCGCTGGGAGTCGCTGTACCGGTTGGTCAATCACGCGTTCGAGCACCACGGCAACCGCGACGACCCGCAGTACGACGCCGGCACCGACCTGTTCGGGCTCGCCCAGTCGATCGCCGACCGGACCCACGGGATGGTCAGCATCGAGGACGAGGGCTCGCATGTCCTGGCGTACTCGGCCTCCAGCGACGAGGCCGACGATTTGCGCCGGCTGACGATCCTGGGCCGGGCCGGGCCGCCCGAGCACCTGGAGTGGATCGGCCGCGAGGGCATCTTCGACGCGCTGCGCGCCGACGCCGACGTGGTCCGGGTCGCGGAGCGACCGGAGCTCGGGCTGCGCCCGCGGCTGGCCGCCGGTATTCACCTGCCCGCGAGCGACGGTCGTCCGCCCCGGTTCGCGGGAACCATCTGGCTGCAACAGGGTTCGGCGGCGCTGGCCGACGACGCCGAACTGGTGCTGCGCGGCGGTGCGGTGCTGGCCGCCAGGATCATGGTGCGGCTCTCGGCCACACCGTCCAGCCACACCGTGCGGGTGCGCGAGCTGCTCGGCCTGGCCGGCGACGAGGTCGACATCGCCGCGGCGGCCCGCGAACTGGGGATCACCGCCGACGGCCGCGGCGCGCTGGTCGGCTTCGTCGACCCCGACGGCCGGGCACCTCAGGATGTGATCGCGTTGTCCGCGAGCGCTTTCCGCGCCGACGCGCAGACTGCAGCCTTCGATGACCGGGTGTATGCGCTGTTGCCGAAGGCGGGTGCGCCGTCGACGGTGACGTCGTGGACGCGGGGCGTCGTCGCCACCCTGGAGGCCGAACTGGGCCGTTCGCTGCGTGCGGTGGTGGCCGCGCCGGTCGAGGGGCTCGGCGCGGTCGCCAAGGCGCGCGCCGAGGTGGACCGCGTGTTCGACAGCCTGGCGCGGCATCCGGGCACCTTCGGCGCGGTCACGTCGCTCGACGACGCCAGGACGACCGTGCTGCTCGACGCGGTCGTCGCCCGCGTCGCCGCCGACCCGCGGTTGATCGACCCGCGCATCCGCCGGCTGCGCGAACAGGATCCGATGCTCACCGAGACGCTGGCGGCCTACCTCGACGGGTTCGGCGACATCGCCGCCGTCGCGCAGCGTTTGCACGTCCACCCGAACACGGTGCGCTACCGGGTGCGTCGTATCGAGAGCCTGCTGTCGACGTCGCTGTCGAATCCCGACGACCGGTTGGTGCTCGCGCTGGCTCTGCGCGCGACGGCGCCCTAGGCCGTCAGCCGCTCCACCGCCGCGGCTATCCGCTCGTCGGTCGCGGTCAGCGCGACCCGGACGTGCTTGGTGCCGAGGGGGCCGTAGAACTCGCCGGGCGCGACGAGGATTCCGCGTTCGGCGAGCCAGCCCAGGGTGTCCCGGCACGGTTCACCGCGGGTCGCCCACAGGTACAGCCCGGCCTCGGAGTCGTCGACGGTCAGCCCGGCCGCCTGCAGCGCGGGCAGCAGCAGGTCCCGGCGCTTGGCGTAGCGGGCCCGCTGTTCGCGCTCGTGCTCGTCGTCCTGCAACGCCGCGACCATCGCGGCCTGCACCGGCGTCGGCACCATCATCCCGGCGTGCTTGCGCACCGCCAGCAACTCCGCCACGAGCGCGGCGTCTCCGGCGACGAATCCCGCCCGGTATCCCGCCAGCGACGACGTCTTCGACAGCGAATGGATGGCCAGCAACCCGGTGTGGTCGCCGTCGCTGACCGACGGGTGCAGCACCGACAGCGGCTCGGCGTCCCAGCCCAGCCCGAGGTAGCACTCGTCGGAGGCGACGACGACTCCGCGCTCGCGGGCCCACCCGACGACCTTGCGCAGGTGGTCGACACCGAGCACCTTGCCGGTCGGGTTGCTCGGCGAGTTGAGGTACACCAGCGCGGGCGAGCGCGGACCCACCTGCGTCAGCGAGTCGGCGAGCAGGATCTGCGTGCCCGCCAGCCGCGTCCCGACTTCGTATGTCGGATAGGCCAATTCGGGCACGACGACCAGATCGTCGGCTCCGAGCCCGAGCAGCGTCGGCAGCCAGGCGATCAGCTCCTTGCTGCCGATGACGGGCAGCACCGCGTCGTCGCCCAACCCCGTGATGCCGTAGCGGCGCGCCAACGCGTCGACTGCGGCGCGGCGCAGGTCCGGGGTGCCGGCCGTGGTCGGATAGCCCGGCGACGAACTCGCCGCGGCGAGCGCGTCGCGGATCACCGCGGCGACCGGGTCGACCGGTGTCCCCACCGACAGGTCGACGATGCCGCCCGGATGCGACCGGGCGAGCGCGGTGACGTCGGCCAGGGTGTCCCACGGGAACACCGGCAGCGACGCGCTACGCGGCTGACGAGCCGTTGTCAGTCCTCACCTTGCGGCGGCAGGCTCTTGACCGGTTCGGGATCGTTGTCGGTCTGCCCGACCTTCGACGCGCCACCCGGGCTGCCGAGTTCAGCGAAGAAGTCGGCGTTGATCTGGGTGTAGCTGCTCCACTGGTCGGGCACGTCGTCCTCGTAGTAGATCGCCTCGACCGGGCACACCGGTTCGCAGGCGCCGCAGTCCACGCACTCGTCGGGGTGGATGTAGAGCATCCGGGCACCCTCGTAGATGCAGTCGACGGGGCATTCCTCGATGCACGCCTTGTCTTTGACGTCGACACAGGGTTCGGCAATGACGTACGTCACTGTGTTCTCCTCAAGATGTCCTCGATCTCCTGTCCGGTGGGCTGCCGTACGGGTAGGGCAATTGAACTCGGCCGCAAGTATCCGTGGTCGCTACTTGGACGGTCGTCTCAGTGTGCCCTAACTTTCCGCGCAACCCTGGTTAAGGGTGGCGCGTGGTTACTGATACTAAACGTCGCACATACAAGTGCCTAGTGAGACACCCCTGTGCAATCTGTCGCAGTGCAACAAGTTGCATAGGGAGGTGCTGCGACCTAGGCTTCCGCTGTGGCTCTCCCCCACGCCATCCTCGTGGCGCTGGCCGAACAGGCGGGTAGTGGTTACGAGCTCGCGCGCCGGTTCGACCGGTCCATCGGCTACTTCTGGGCCGCCACGCACCAGCAGATCTACCGCACGCTGCGGACCATGGAAGACGACGGCTGGGTGCACGTCACGCCGGTGGTCCAGCAGGGGCGGCCGGACAAGAAGGTCTACACCGTCGCCGACGCCGGACGCGCCGAGCTGGCCCGCTGGATCGCCGCGCCGCTGAGCGGCCGCGGCAGCACGGTGGCCGACACCCGCACCCGCGACCTTGCGGTGAAGGTGCGCGGCGCGGTGTTCGGCGACGTCGCGGCCGTGCGCGGGCAGGCCGCGGCGCTGCGCGCCGAACGCGCCGCGTTGCTCGACACCTACCGCGAGTTCGAGAAGCGGCAGTTCCCCGACCCGCGCGCCCTGCGGGGGTCCGCGCTGCACCAGTACCTCGTCCTGCGCGGCGGCATCCGCGCCGAGGAGAGCGCGATCGACTGGCTCGACGAGGTCACCGCGGCGCTTCAGGAGGACCGGTGAGTTACCCGCACCTGCTGGCGCCGCTGGACCTCGGCTTCACCACGCTGCGCAACCGGGTGGTGATGGGCTCGATGCACACCGGTCTGGAGGACCGCGCCCGCGACACCGACCGGCTGGCCGCCTACTTCGCCGAACGGGCGCGCGGCGGCGTCGGGCTGATCATCACCGGCGGCTATGCCCCCAACCGGACCGGCTGGCTGCTGCCGTTCGCCGCGCAGTTGGTCTCGTCGGCCGAGGCGCGTCGGCACCGCTCGATCACCGCGGCGGTGCACGAAGCGGGCGGCAAGATCCTGCTGCAGGTGCTGCATGCGGGACGCTATGCGTACCATCCGTTCTCGGTCAGCGCATCATCGATCAAGGCGCCGATCAACCCGTTCCGCCCGCGCGCGCTGCGCGATGTCGACGGCACCATCGACGACTTCGTGCGGTGTGCGACGCTGGCGCGTGAGGCGGGCTATGACGGCGTCGAGATCATGGGCAGCGAAGGGTATCTGCTCAACCAGTTCCTGGCGCCGCGAACCAACAGGCGCACCGACGCGTGGGGTGGCACGGCGCAGAAACGGCGGCGGTTCCCGGTCGAGATCGTCCGGCGCACCCGCGCCGCGGTGGGCGACGACTTCATCGTCTGCTACCGGATGTCGATGGCCGACTACGTCGAGGACGGCCAGAGTTGGGACGAGATCGTCGCGCTGGCAACCGAAGTCGAGGCTGCTGGCGCGACGCTGCTCAACACCGGCATCGGCTGGCATGAGTCGCGGGTGCCGACGATCGTCACGTCGGTGCCCAACAGCGCGTTCGTCGACATCAGCAATGCCGTCGCCGACCACGTCACGATCCCGGTCGTCGCGTCGAACCGGATCAACATGCCGGCGGTCGCCGAGCAGATCCTGGCCGAGGGGCAGGTGCAGTTGATCTCGATGGCCCGCCCGCTGCTGGCCGACCCGGACTGGGTGGCCAAGGCGTCGGCGAATGCGGCCGACGAGATCAACACGTGCATCGCCTGCAATCAGGCGTGTCTGGACCATGCGTTCGCGCACAAGACGGTGTCGTGCCTGCTCAACCCGCGGGCCGGGCACGAGACGAAGCTGGTGCTGGGGCCGACGCGCCGCGCCAAGCGGGTCGCGGTGGTCGGCGCGGGTCCCGCCGGTCTGGCCGCCGCGGTCACCGCCGCACAGCGCGGACATCGGGTGACTTTGTTCGAGGCGGGCGCGACGATCGGCGGCCAGTTCGACCTGGCCAGAAGGATTCCCGGTAAGGAGGAGTTCGCCGAGACGATCCGCTACTACACCCGGATGCTCGACAAGCACGGCGTCGACGTGCGGTTGGGCACGCGCGCCGACGTCGACGCGCTGGCCGGTTTCGACGAGATCGTGCTGGCGACCGGTGTGCGGCCGCGACTGCCCGACATCCCCGGTATCGACCATCCGATGGTGCTGTCCTACGCCGAGGCGATCACCGGCGGTTGCGTCGGTGACTCGGTCGCCGTGATCGGCGCGGGTGGAATCGGTTTCGACGTCAGCGAGCTGCTGGTGACCGACGAGTCGCCGACGCTGAACCTCAAGGAGTGGAAGGCCGAGTGGGGTGTCGCCGACCCGGCCGAGGCGCGCGGCGCGCTGATCCCGCCGGTCCCTGCGCCGCCGGCCCGCCGGGTGTATCTGCTGCAGCGCACGGCGGGCCCGCAGGGCAGGCGGCTCGGCAAGACGTCGGGGTGGGTGCACCGCGCGTCGCTGAAAGCCAAAGGGGTCGAACAGTTGTCGGGCGTGAACTACGAGCGCATCGACGACGCCGGGCTGCACATCAGCTTCGGGCGCAGGCGAACGGGTGCCCGCGTGCTCGAGGTGGACAACGTGGTGGTCTGCGCCGGCCAGGAGTCGGTGCGCGATCTCGTGGACGCGCTGCGGGTCCGCGGTGTCGAACCGCACGTCATCGGCGGCGCGGCCGTCGCCGCGGAACTCGACGCCAAGCGCGCGATCCGGCAGGGCACCGAAGTCGCCGCCACGCTGTAGCCGGCCCCCTTGCACCGCGAGCGTGCGCGCCTGCACACGACACGCCGCGGAATTTCAGCAGTTTGCGCACGCTCACACCCTCGCGAACTTGCTATACCTGCGGCATGGAGCGTTGTGTGCCACCGACCGATCAAGCCGCCGTCCTGCACGTCCGCCAGCTCACCGCCGCCGAACTCGACGCCGTGCAGGCCGCAAAGAAATTCTTCAAGGAGAGCGCCTGGGACGAGTGGCGGACCACGCGGCCGCTGAAGTTCGACCGCCCGAACGACGCGTTCGAGGTCGATGCGGACTTCGCCACCGACCTGGTCTCCGTGCCGGGCGCCGTCGCCTGGTTCGTCCCGCGCGCGGGTCGCTATGCCCGCGCGGCCGTGCTGCACGACTATCTGTGGCGGTACCCGGACCGCACCGGATGCGACCGCAGACAGGCCGATTACCGCTTCCGGCTGCAGATGCAGCGTGACGGCGTCAGCCTGCTGCGGCGCTGGATCATCTGGAGCGCGGTGCGGCTGTCGGCGATCGCCCAGGGCAAGGGTGGTGAGGGCTGGCCGAAGGATCTGCCCGGCGCGTTGCTGCTGGTGCTGTTTGTCGCGGCGCCGATCATCGTCGTACCCGCCCTCACCATCCTGCTGGCGACGGTCGTGTTCTGGGTGCTGGAGTCGGCGGTCGCGCTCGTGGTGCCCGACGAGGCGCCGACGCCGATCCAGCTCAAGACCTGAGCGATCAGGCCTGTTTGACGGCCTCGATCTCGAGGTTGATGGTGACCTTGTCGCCGACGACGGTGCCGCCGGTCTCCAACGGCATGTCGAGGTCGATTCCGAAGTCCTTGCGGTTGAGCACGACTGACGCCTCGGCGCCCGCGACCTCGCCCTGTCCCATGCCCGGGTTGACCCCGACGAAGTCGACCTCGAGGGTGACCGGCTTGGTGACGCCCTTGAGCGTGAACTCGCCGTCGAGAAGATAGGTGTCGCCGTTGGGTCGCACCCCGGTCGAGGTGAACTTGGCGAGCGGGTGGTTGGCCGCGTCGAAGTAGTCGGCCGACTTCAGGTGGGTGTCGCGCTGCTCGTTGCGGGTGTTGATCGAGTTGACGTCGATCTCGGCGGTGACCGAAGGAACGCCGTCGTCGCCGACGGTGATCGTCCCGCTGAACGTGTCGAAGGTGCCGCGCACCTTGCTGACCATCAGGTGGCGTACCGAGAAACCGATCGTCGAGTGCACCGGGTCGATGGCCCAGGTGCCGGTGCTCAGACCCGTGGATAGCGCTGTAGTCATAGAAGTCTCCCTTCGATAGATCGTGGCGGTGACTGACCGTCACCTATTAGGTAAAAAACGGACCGCGGTCCGGATCTATTCCCCGGGTGCGCTCAGCGCGCGACGGACGTGCACAGACTGCTGATGGATCGCGGTGCACGTTCGCGCCAGGGAGGTCAGGCGACCAGCGGGGCGTAGGTGGTCGTCCGCTGCCGGGCCGGGCGCCCGATCCCCTCGGCGATCGCGACGAGTTCCTCGACGGTCTTGTGCGAGCCGAACTCCGAGCCCGCCATCCGCGAGATCGTCTCCTCCATCAACGTGCCGCCCAGATCGTTGGCGCCGCCGTTGAGCATCACTTGCGTGCGCTCGACCCCGAGCTTGACCCAGCTGGTCTGGATGTTGTCGATCCGGCCGTGCAGCATGATCCGCGCCAACGCGTGCACGGCGCGGTTGTCGCGGTGCGTCGGGCCCGGGCGCGCGCCGCCGGCCAGGTACAGCGGCGAACTCTGGTGCACGAACGGCAGCGGTACGAATTCGGTGAACCCGCCTGTGCGGTCCTGGATCTCGCGCAGCACCCGCAGATGTCCGACCCAGTGGCGCGGCTGGTCGACGTGGCCGTACATCATCGTCGACGACGATCTCAATCCGACCTCGTGCGCGGTGGTGACGACTTCGATCCACATCGACGTCGGCAGCTTGCCCTTGGTCAGGACCCAGCGGACCTCGTCGTCGAGGATCTCCGCGGCGGTGCCGGGGATGCTGCCCAGCCCCGCCTCATACAGTGAGGTCAGCCAGTCACGGATCGACAGACCGCTGCGGGTGACACCGTTGGCGATCTCCATCGGCGAGAACGCGTGCACGTGCATCGACGGCACCTTGGCTTTGACCGCCCGCACCAGGTCGGCGTAGCCGGTGACCGGCAGTTCGGGGTCGATTCCACCCTGCATGCACACCTCGGTCGCACCGGCGACGTGCGCCTCCCACGCCCGCTCGGCCACCTCGTCGACCGACAGCGAGTAGGCGTCGGCGTCGCCCTTGCGCTGCGCGAACGCGCAGAACCGGCAGCCGGTGTAGCAGATGTTGGTGAAGTTGATGTTGCGGTTGACGACGAACGTCACGTCGTCGCCGACGGTGTCGTGGCGAAGCGAATCCGCCAGGGCGGCAACGGCATCCAGAGCGGGGCCGTCGGCGGTCGCCAGCGCCAGGTACTGGTCGTCAGACAGCCCGGCCGGGTCGCTTTCGGCCGCGCGCAGCGCCGCCAGCACGTCGGTGTCGACGCGTTCGGGCGCGCGCGCGGCCAGCTCGGACACCTTCTCGCGGATCGACTCCCAGTCGCCGAACGCGCTGTCCAGGTCGCTGCGCGTCTCGGTGAGCCGGCCCGCGTCGTCGATGGCCGAGTGAAGGTCGGTGCGGCCCAACGACTCCGACGCCTCGTCGGGTTCCTGCCACGGCCGCCCGACGGGGTTGACATCGCGCGCGAACCCGGTGTCGGGGTCGGCCAGCGCGTCGACGTGCCCACGCACCCGCGGGTCGATCCACGCCGCTCCGGCCTGCACGTACTGCGGTTGCGCGGTGAGCCGCTGCACCAGGTCGTAGCCGGCGTCGGCGGTCACCGCGGCCAGCTCGTCGAGCGCGGGCCACGGGCGTTCGGGGTTGACGTGATCGGGAGTCAGCGGCGAGACGCCACCCCAGTCGTCGACCCCGGCGCCGACGAGGGCCAGGCACTCGTTGCGCGACACCAGGTTCGGCGGCGCCTGCACCCGCATCTTGGGTCCCATCACCAGCCGGGTGACCGCAACGGTCGCCAGGAAATCCTCGAACGCCGCGTCGGGGGCCGACGCCATCGCGGTGTGGTCCTTGGCGCGGAAGTTCTGCACGATGACTTCCTGCACATGACCGAATTCCTTGTGCGACCGACGGATCGCGTGGATGGTCTCGGCGCGTTCGGTGAGCGTCTCACCGATCCCGACCAGCAGGCCGGTGGTGAACGGGATCGACAACCGACCCGCGTCGGTCAGCGTCCGCAACCGGACTTCGGGGTCCTTGTCCGGGCTGCCGTAGTGGGCCAGCCCCTTGGTCTCGAACAGCCGTCGCGACGTGGTCTCGAGCATCATGCCCATCGAGGGCGCCACCGGCTTGAGCCGCGACAGCTCCGACCAGCTCATCACGCCGGGGTTCAGGTGCGGCAGCAGCCCGGTCTCTTCCAGCACCCGCACCGACATCGCGCGCACGTAGTCCAGCGTCGAGTCGTACCCGCGCTCGTCGAGCCACTGACGAGCCTCGTCCCACCGCGCCTCGGGACGGTCGCCGAGCGTGAACAACGCTTCCTTGCAACCGAGTTCGGCACCGCGACGTGCCACCTCGAGGATCTCGTCGGGCTCCATGAACATGCCTTTGCCCTGGGCGCGAAGCCGCCCGGGCACCGTGACGAACGTGCAGTAGTGGCAGGTGTCGCGGCACAGGTGCGTGACCGGGATGAACACCTTGCGCGAGTACGTGATCGGCAGTCGGCCCGAGGCGCCGCGACGGCCCGATGCCGCCAACCCCGCGTCGCGCACCCGCGCCGCGCTGGCGCACAGGTCGGCGAGGTCCTCGCCGCGCGCGGTCATGGCGATCGCGGCTTCGTCGACGTTGAGCGCCACGCCGTCGCGGGCGCGTCGCAACACCCGCCGCACAGCGGCAGGACTGGGTGCATCGGGCTTCGGTGGAATCACCGGATTGGGCAGATCGGCGCCTCGCTGAGGGTTCAGAGCCACTCCCCTGTAACCCCGGTGTCGACGAGAATCATCCCCGCTGTTCCACCTTCTGGTTTCAGACGCGCCTGCCATCCGCCGGACATAGGGGCCACCCTAGTCCTCGGGATTCGCGGGGGTGCGCGCCACGTCGCGCTTCGTTCCGTGAAACACCCGCATCGATCTGACATGCGCGTAAGTTGCTGGGCACAGGTAGCCGTTGACGTGCCGAGGAGGCGATTGCGGTGACGAGGACTGTTCGCGCTGGTGTGGCCGTCGCTGCGGGGGCGGTAACTGTGGCGGCGTTGACCGCCGCTGCGCCCGAGCCGACGCACTCGGCGATATCGCCTGCTGTGACGCCGCCGGTGCGGCTCGCCGCCGCGGTCGAACCGCTGGCCGTGACGGATCTTCCCGACCTCCTGCAACGGCTCTTCGTACCCCCCAGCGCCGGCGCCGCATTCCCCGAGCCGCAGTTCCCGCCCGTTGTCGTCGGTAACTCGTTGGGCACGTTGATCGAGAACACCTACAACGCGATCGAGCCGTGGGTGCAGTGGGGTTTCGAGGTCGCCGAGTACGCGGTCGGCTGGGTTCCGTGGGTCGGGTGGCTGGCGCCACAGATCATGATCTTCTACAACACCGGCGAGCAGATCGCCCGCAGCGTCACGTTCAACTTCGCCGACTGGATCGACGGGCAGGTCAGCTTCGGGCAGGGGTTGGCCAACATCGGCGTGGACACCGTCAACGCGTTCATCTACTTCGCCAACGCGCAGATCGCGTTCTGGTTGCCGCCGCTTCCGCCGATTCCCCCGATCGGCCCCTTCGCAGCTGAGACGGCGGCCGACGAGACGGTCGTCGTCGCAAACGAGACGCAGCTGGCCGAGGTCGAGGCCGGCTCGGAGATCGAGCCCGAGCCGATCGCGGACGCGAGGTCGGCCAAAGCCATCGTGCAGAAGGACGGCATCAGCGAGGACACCATCACCTCCGACGAGGAGGAGGAAGAAGAAGAAGCGGAAGAAGAGGCCGAGGTCGCGCCGACCCCGACCAGCAGCTCCAACGGAGCGGTGTCGGCCCAAGGCGAGGTGCGCACCCCCGCGCCGTCGGAGCCGGAGGCAAACGACGAGCCGGTGGACACAGGTACGCAGGCCACGGACAGTACGACGAAGCCGGACCCGCCGGCGCCGACCACCGAGACCGACACCGACACCGACGCCGACACGAGCGCCGAATCCGCCGAATAGAAGTCAGCTGTTCACGGTGCGCCACAGCAGAAGCGCGGGCAGCCCCGCGCCCAGCGCGAGCAGCAGAAACACCGCATAGGCCATCACACCCACCCCGCCGAACACGATGTCGTCGCCGGGCCCGATGAGCGTGAGGATGCCGACGGTCGCCAGCCAGCTCCACAGCGGGAGCGCCGCGGTTCGCGGTGATTGCGTCCAGTGCAACGCCGCCCAGACCAGCGCGACGTTGACCAGCCCGGCGATCACCGCGCTGATCGGAAACGGGATGGCACCGATGCGCATTGGAAGAAAGAAGGACGCGGCAAGCGCGCAGAGGACGCCGTCGATCGTGAGCAGCGTCAGCACCGCTACGCGCAGAGGCTGCGCGACGGTAACGGGTGACGTCAGGTCGGGATGCTGTCCAGCAGTCCGGTGATCGATCCGATCACCCACTGCAGGTTGTCGAAACGGTCCTGCCAGTGCTGCAGGTTGGGATCGAGATCCTGATCCATGTGCCGTCCCTTCCGTGCGCCGCCGACTGTTCGGGAGCTTACCCTTTCGCGACATCGCTATCCGAGCTTCAACCCGGCCAGTAGATCGGTCTCCCAGCCTCGGTCGTCGCGCGGGCCGGCCGTCCCGGCGGCTAGGACGTAGTGCTCGACGGCGCCGACGGGCAGTGCGATGTTGTTCGACAGCGCGAACGATTCGCCGTTGGGGGCGACGGTGATCTGCGTGGCGTGCGCGCGCATCGCGGCCAGTTTGGCCGGTAACGCGTCCGGCGCGTCGATCACCGCGTCGATCTCGTCGTCGGGATAGCCGAACCCGATTTCGTCGACGGTCACCCGGGTCCATGTCGGCGGGACGTCGGTCATCGTCGCGAGGCCGTGGGACATTGCCGACCTCGCGGTCACCGCCCAGTACACCTTGGCCACGGTCCACGGCTCGCCGTCGAACCCGGCACCGGCCGCCCGCTCGACGGCCGCCATGGTGACCCGGTGCGCATGGATGTGGTCGGGGTGGCCGTAACCGCCCTGCGGGTCGTAGGTGACGACGACGTGTGGGCGCAGTTCGCGGATGACGGTGACCAGGGCTCCGACGGCCTGGTCGGGGTCGGCGTCGATGAACCGTTGGTGATGGCGCGGCGGAGTGCCGGCCATGCCCGAGTCGCGCCACCGGCCCGCGCCGCCGAGATATTCGGGTTCGTTGAGCCCCAGTGCCGTCAGCGCGGCGGTCAGTTCAGCGACGCGGTAGCCGCCGAGTTGGTCAGCTTCATCCACGGCGAGATGCGCCCACCGCGCACCGATCACCTCCCCCTCTTCGCCGAGCGTGCACGTGATGACGCGAACGTCGGCGCCGCGGGCGACGTAGTGGGCGATCGTGGCGCCGGTGGTGAGCGTCTCGTCGTCGGGATGCGCATGCACGAAGAGCAGTCGAGGACGTTCCATTCGCACTAGCTTGCCCAAATCCCTACAGCCTCACGCGCCGGCCCGTCACATCCGACGAGTTACAAAGCAAAGCGTCGGGTTTGCCAGATCCGCACGGTGTCGCGGGTCTCGTCGACAGCCTCACTCCTGCGGTTCGCGGCCTGCAACCCGGCGACCGTAACCGTTTCGTGATCTTGATGCACTTTTGACGCGATCGTCAGACTCTAGTTAATTAGGCCTACTTTTGATACCGCGCTTATCCAGAAAGCGAATACCTCAGCGAATGTTTTGCAGAAGGATTCGATCTGTCCGATCAGTGCTTTGAACAGCTACAAACCCCTGTAACACGTTTCAGTTTTTCCGCTGAAATCACCTGCGCGCAAACTTACGGAGGAGTAAATTGCGAATGTCCGATTACAGCGATGTTAAGGAGATGTAATGCAGGTCGCTGTCCGTCCCCGCATGAAGGCGGGTATAGCCGTGGTTGGAGCGAGTGCCCTCGCGATCGCCCCCATCACCGTCGCACCGCCGGATCTCAAGCTGTCGGCTGCATCCATATCGAACGCTGCCGTTGCACTGACAGCGAATCCGGTCGACTTCTACACCGAGGTCATCGAGCGATCCCTCAATAACACGCAGGCACTCGCCGAGATCTTCCTGTCGAACCCGGCGCCGATCCTTCAGCAGGTTCTCGCCAACCAGTTCACCAATATCGAGAACTTCGTAACGGCGGTCGGCAATGCGGCCAACGGGATCGGCACCGCGTTGACCGAAGAGGTGCCAGTACTGCTGCAGACCGCTTTCAGCGACCTCGCGAACGGAAATGTCGAGGGTGCGCTGAACACCCTGCTCTCTCTTCCGCTCACCTTCGCCCTGCCACTGGTCGAGATCCTCGGCGCGTTCATTGTTCCGATCACGACCGCTGTCTCGAACTTCAACAACGTCGTGCAGGACGTCTTCGCAGGCCTGATTCTCGGCGGCGCCCTCGCGGTCGCAGGGCCGGTGCTGAGCGGGATCGGGTCGGTCGGGACCGCGATCCAGGGCGTCATCGACGCGGTGGGATCCGGGGATGTGGGCGAGGTCGTCAGCGCGCTAGTCAACATCCCTGCGGTGATCGCCGACGGAGTGCTCAACGGCGGCTATGGTCCGCTCCTGCTCGGAATCTTGCCCTCGCCCGGTGTGCTTACGCCCGAGGGGCTACTCGGCATCCTCGGAGCCGGGCCCATCGGGTTCCTGCTGGGCGTCCGGCAGGCGATCGCGGACGCGATCACACCTCCGGCGATAGAGCTCCAGCGGACCGGCGCGGACACCGGTACCGAGGAGGGCGTTACCGCGAATTCTCTACCCAACGACGACGCCAACTTCCTCAACGTCAGCATCTCCGGCGACGGCGAAACCGGTTCGGGCGCAGTTGATGAAGACGGTGACGACGAAGGCGGTGTAACCGGTCCCGAGGGCTCCGAAGGTAGCCAAGGTGGCTCCGAGGAGAAGAACGAGGCCGACAACGCTGCCATCGGCGACGAGGAAGGGGTCGAGACGACCAAGCCCGGCGGCGCAACCGATCTGTCAGGCGGCAACAAGGTGACGCCCGGCGAGGTGAACACCGGCGAGGGCGAGCAAGGCGACGACCCGGTCGAGGAGGAAGCCGAGACCACGGCTCCGACCGCTCCTACCGCCGGCGACGGCGAAGGCGCGGGTGACGCCGGTGGTACCACCGGCGGCGGCGGCGAAAGCGGCGGTGGCGCAGGCGGCGGCGGCGAAGGCGGCGGCGAAGGCGGCGGCGAAGGGGGCGGCACCGACTAACCGGTCACCCCTGAGACAATCGGCCCCCTCTCCAGGCGTGAGGGGGCCGATTGCTGTCCGCACGGCACGATTTCGGCAAAGTCATCCGACTCTCCCCGTTTCTTGTGATCCGCACCCGTGCGCGACGACCGAACAGATCCCGCTCGCTCGCGCCCCACGACTGATGGCAATCGTCCCCTGGAATGCGCCAGCGGCACTCGCCTCCACAACATGCACTGTGAACAGAGCACAGCTAATTAGCGACGGCAATAAGTCAGCTTATGAGTTGCGCGATATCGCGTTACAGAATTATCAAGTACGACAGTTTGCCCAATTGACACTCAGTTATTTCCGCACCGCAACAGCGCCCCGAACATTTGCTCGCAAATGGTCATACCAGCCTTTGACCAGCGGAAACCAATTTCTAAAAAGACACTTCGCAAACCCCTACTAAGCGGTAACTTCCATTTGTCCCCCTATTACAGCGAGGTTAAGGAGATGTCGTGGAGGGTGCAGTTCGGTCCTATTTGACCGCGGGCATCGGATTAGTGGGAGCGGGAGCGATCGCGCTGGCCCCGGTATCGCCGGTGGTGCCGTCCGACCTTCAGGCCGCTGCGACGGCGGCGGTGTCCGAACCGGTGCAGCTGGCGGCGTCGGTCAACCCGGTCGCGGCGTACTTCGAGTTGATCGAGACGACCGCCGGGAACATCGGCGGTCTGGCGGAGGCGTTCCTGGCCAACCCGGCACCGATCCTCACTCAGGTCTTCCTGAATCAGTACGCCACGGCAGGGGAAGTTCTCGCGGGGCTGGAGACGTTCGTCGGTGATCTCTTCAGCAACTTCCAGACGATCGCCGCACCGGAACTCGAGCAGGCCTTCGAGCTGATCGGCTCCGGCAACTTCACCGGAGCGGCGCCACACCTGGTTGCCGCGCTCTTCCAGCCCGCCCTGTTCGCGGCTCTTCCGCTGCTGCCGGTTCTGCAGTCCGCGATGGAAGCCCCCGTCGCCAACCTGCTGGCGGTCACCCAGCAATTCGAGACGATCGTCGCGTTCGCCGGGATCGGGCTGCTGGGCCCCCTGTCGAGTTCGGTGTACGCCACCGCCGAGGCCATCCAGAACGTCGTCGACGCGGCGTCGGCAGGTGACCCGATCGGGGCGTTGGGCGCCATTATCGCGGCCCCTGCGATCGTCATCGACGGCTTCCTCAACGGCTTCGGGGTCGACGGTGGACTGCTGAGCGGGGGCCTGGGCACGTTCAACGTCTTCCTGCAGATCCGCGACATGATCGCGGCCGCGATCACGCCGGCCGCCCCCGAGGCGGTGACGCCGGCTGAAGCGACCGACGTGCCCGCGGAGGACTCGCTGACCGTGGCCCTGTCGACGTCGACCGACGAAGCCGCGTCGGTGGAGAACGTGTCGTCCCAGGGAGCCGCGGAGGCCAGCGGCGGCGGAGGTGACGTCGCGGGCGCGCCGGGCACCGCCGACGAAGCTGAGGCAGAGGAAAGTTCGGGCGAGGAAGAAACCGACGGCACCGAAACCGACGGCACCGAGGAAGACGGCACCGAGGAAGACGCGACCGGCGAAGAAGAAGGCGAGGAGGACCCGGGCAAGCCGGGCGGCGGCACCGATCTGAGCGACGGCAACATGGCGACCCCCGGCGGAACGGACGACTCCGGCGACGAGTCGACCGATGACGACGCCACCGACGACACGGCTCCTTCCGATGAGGGCACCGATGACGCCGGCAGTGACGGCGACAGCTCCGACGGCGGCGCTGACGGTGGCGGCGCCGAATCCGGCGGCGACACCGAGTAATTCACCACTCCCGATCGGCCCCTTCCTGACGGGAGGGGGCCGATTGCCGTGCAGGCCTGTGTGTTACCGGCGGAAGTGTTACCGGCGGAAGTGTTACCGGCGGAGGTGTTACCGGCGGAGGTGTTACTGGCGGATTTTGATCCACTGGCCGGCGTCGCCGACGATGCCGACCGGCACCGCGCCGGACAGGCTGACGTTCTGCACGCTCGGTCCGGCCGCGACGATCGTGGTGTCCTGCAGGATCGGCAGCACGGTCGCCATGTTCCATAGGCGCGGTTCGACGGCGGTGATCACCTCGGCGATGTCTTCACTGCCGTCGAGCGCGGCGTCGATCTTCGGCTGAATGCTGCGGTCGCAGATGCCGGTGATGTTGCTCGGCGCCTGCACCAGTTCATCGGACTCCGGCGCGGGGGTGGGTGCGGTCGCGGTCGGTGTGCGCGTCGGCGTGCGCGGCGGTGCGGGCGGCGCACTCGTCGTGGCCGGCGCCGGTGTCGTCGTGGGCGGCGGCGCGCCGGGCTGCGCGGTGCGGACGGGCGTCGCCTCCAGGGCGCGGCACCCGTAGCGGGAGGCCAGCGAGGTGGCCAGGTCCCCACCGGCGTGATGCCACCCGACCACCGCGTCGACCTGGTTGTTGGTCAGCGCCTCGCCGTAGAGAACCGGCGGGTCGAGCGCCGAAACCGAGGCGGCGATCCCGACATTGCGGAGTTGGTCGGCCGCGGTGTTGGCGACAGCGATGGAGGTCGGATCGTTGGCGGCGACGCCGATCACCACTGTCAGCGGCTCGCCGTCCTTGGTGATTCGTCCGCGGTCGTTGTCGGGCGGCGGGTTGCCCGGGGTCGCCGGCGTCGCCGTCGCGACCGGTTCGACCTCATAACCGGCGGTGGCCAGCAGCCCGAGCGCATCCTCCTTGGCCATCGCGGGCGGCGCGGTCGGCACATACCCGGGATCCGACGGTGAACGCACCTGCGCCTGCGCCAGCGTCACGGTGTTGTCGTCACCGGCACCGACCGCGGCGAGCAGATCCACGTCGAGCAGGCCGAAAATCGCCTTGCGCACCTGAGAGTCGGCCAGCGCCGGCTGCTGGGCGCGCAGGCTGAGCTGCATCACCCGCGGGGTGACGATCCGCGCCGTGCGGACATCGGGGATCGCGGACAGTTGCGCGAACGCGGCCGCGCCACCGTGCACCTGGGCCACCTGGGTGTCGCCGTTGCGGATCGAGTCGGCCAGCGCCGCGGCGTCCCCACCCCGGCGCAGCAGCACCAGGTCCGGTTTGGCGGGTGTACCCCAGTAGCGGTCGTTGCGGGCCAACAGGATCTCGTCGCGCTGCGGATCGATGCTCTCCACCCGGAACTGGCCGCCGGTGACAGGCAGCGCGCGCGCCAACCCCGAGGCGAATCCGCCCGGTACATCCTTGACGATGTGCGCGGGCAGGATGTCGTTGAACAACTCGCGCCACGCCGGATAGGGCTGAGAGAACGTCACGACCGCTGTCTTGCCGCCCTCGACCGACTGGACACCGGTGATCAGGTCGTAACCGGCCGGGTCGACGACGCCGGGCTGGCTGACCATCTGCTGCCACAGGTACCAGAAGTCGTCCGCGCCGATCGGGGCGTTGTCGGTCCACGACGCCTCGGGCCGGATCTTGTAGGTGATGGTGAACGGGTCCTCGCTCGTCACCTCGGCGGACTCCAGCAGGGTGGGGTCGAGTTCCCACCGCGACCCGGTCGGTGTCTTCGGGTCCGGGATCGGCCGGAACGAGCTCGGCAGCACCAGCGAGCTGATCGCCGCGTTCACCGGTGACTGATCAGAGAGCAGGTGCGGATTGAACCCGGGGCCGATCCAGTCGATCGCCATGATGATCTGCATCGTCTTGGCGGGCGGCGGCGGCGCGGTCTCGGACGTGTCGGTGCTCTGCGGCGCCGGCGGCGGGCTGACGGTACAACCAGCGACCAGGGTCACCATCGCGAAGATCGCGGCGATGACGCGTAGGGGGCCGGGCACGCCCTTCAGGGTATCGGCAGCCGCCTAGCGCGCCCGGCCAGTCATCCCGGTGAAAGTGGCAGGCCCTGCCAGCAGATAGCGCCGCGTGAGGTCCGGCGAACAAATGTCCGCGCCGGACAGGTTTGCCCGGCCGCGCACCGGAAACGCGACTCCGCAGTGACACCGCGGAGGGCACACCGCTACGCGCGGTTTCGGTCGGCGAAGGACGAACGCGAAAATCCGCCCTGATCAAGATCAGTCGCCACGCCGCACCGGCTAATGACAAGCAGCCGAATCGCCATTCTTTACCACGCCTGAATTTCTGCGGGATCTTGGGAACCCGGCACGATCCGAAAGACGGAGTATTTGTAAATTCTCACCTCTGAAGGGGGCGCTGAGCAGCGATGTATCCAAACCTCGAAGTGAAATTGCCGACCGTTCACAGCATTTATCGAGCCACTTAACAGGTTCAGAAATCCTCTGGATTTTTGAACTTACCCGTGGGTAGGTTCTGGCGGTCATTTCGTTTCACTCGAGGAGTTTCCATGTACAACGAGTCACCGGCCCTCAGGCGGCACGCGACCCCCGCCCTCGCTCTGGCCGGTGCCGCGGTGATCGCGGTGAGCCCGATCGCGCCACCCATGCCCGACATCCACGTGCCGGACCTTCACGGGTCGCAGCTGGCGGCACCGCAGTTCGAGCTGACCGCAATGGCCAACCCGCTGCAGCAGTGGGCTGCGGTCATCGCGGCCACTGTCGAGAACCTCGGCCAGCTGGGCGGACAGCTGGGTGCCGACCCGGCGCCGGTGCTGCAGCAGATCATCGCCAACCAACTGGCCAACGTCAGCGTTCTCGCCCATGCGGCGCAGCAGACGGTCGGCGCGATCAACGGCTCGATCGCGGCGCTGCCGGCGACGCTGCAGTCCGCGGGCGGACAGTTGGCTGCTGGCGACGTGACCGGCGCGGTGCAGACCGTGGTCGCCTCGGTGCTGCCTGTTGTGCTCAACCTGGTCGACGGGCTCAACGCAGGCTGGCCGGTGGTCGCGAACACGGTGCAGAACGTGGCCAACGTCGTCGCCGTGGTACCGCAGTTGGCGTTGCCCGCGTTGCTCGCGGTCAGCGCGCCGATCATCTCGCTGGTGAACGCCGGCGCCGCTACCGCGCAGGACGTCGTCGACGCCCTCGGGCACGGCGACTTCGCCGGCCTGGCCGGTGCTCTGCTGAACGCCCCGGCGACGCTGACCGGCGCCGTGCTCAATGGCTTCGGCGACTCACCGCTGGGACTGCCCGCGGCAGGCCTGCTGTCACCGGCCGGACCGCTCGGAGCGCTGACGGCAGGCACGATCTCGGGGCTCCTGGGTCTGCGCGACATCCTGGCCTCGGCGCTGAAGCCGCTGCCCGCACCGCCGACCGCGATCACGGCGGAGCAGGTCGTCGGCGCACCGGCCGCCGAACTGCCCGGCGTCGCACACACCGCGTCGGTCACCGTGTCGGTGCCCACGGCCGCGGCGCCGACACACAGCCCGGCCGAGTTACCGTCTGCGAGTCAAACCGATTCCGCGACAGGCGAAACGGATGCGGTGACGACCGACAAGAGCGACAGCACGACCGGCGCGGCTGCGGAAACCCCGAAGGCCGACGCGGAAGCGGGCACCGATGAAACGGAGACGTCACACCAGGCCAAGCCCGACACCACGTCCGGCGCCTCCGACAGCGCGACGGCCAAGCCCGACAAGCCTGCAGAATCCCCGAAGGACGACGCGGAGGCGGGCACCGGCAAGGCGGAGCCGTCACACCAGGGCAAGCACGCCAGCGCGGCGGGCAAGCACCACAGCACGACCGGCAAGTCCGACACCTCGGACAAGTCGAGCGGCTCAACGGCCAAGTCCGGCTCCAAGGGCAAGTCGTCGAAGTCGGAGAAGTCCGGCGAGTAACGCAGCCAGCACCAGTCGAGTGGCCAGTTATGGGCGCAAATCAACGAGATAACGCGCGCTAACTGGCCACTCGCAACTGGAACCGTGAAGCTAGCCCCGCGCTTTGGCCCGTGCCTTCGCGCGCGCCCGCAGGCTGGCGTTCAACTCGACCTTGCGGACGCGCACCACCTCGGGTGTCACCTCGACGCACTCGTCCTCGGCGCAGAACTCCATCGCCTGCTCGAGCGTGAGCTCCAGCGGTCTGGCCAGCGTCTCGATCACGTCGGCCGTCGACGACCGCATATTGGTCAGCTTCTTCTCGCGGGTGACGTTGACGTCGAGATCCTCTGCGCGCGGGTTGATTCCGACGACCTGTCCCTCGTAGGTCTCTTGCCCGGGCTCGACGAAGAACTGCCCGCGGTCGGCCAACTGGATCATCGCGAACGGCGTGATCTGACCGCTGCGGTCCGATACCAGCGACCCGGTGTGCCGGGCCCGGATCTCCCCCGCCCACGGCCGGTACCCGTCGAAGACCGCGTTGGCGATGCCGGTGCCGCGGGTCAGCGTCAGGAAGTCGGTGCGGAAACCGATCAGCCCGCGGCTGGGCACGATGAAGTCCATCCGCACCCATCCCGCCGCGTGGTTGGTCATGTCCTCCATGCGGCCCTTGCGCGCGGCCATCAACTGGGTGATGCCGCCGACGAATTCCTCGGGGCAGTCGATGGTCATCGCCTCGAACGGCTCGTGCAGCTTGCCGTCGATCGTGCGGGTGACCACCTGCGGCTTGCCGACGGTCAGTTCGAAACCCTCGCGGCGCATCTGTTCGACCAGGACGGCCAACGCCAGCTCGCCGCGGCCCTGCACCTCCCAGGCGTCCGGTCGGCCGATGTCGACGACCTTGATCGACACGTTGCCGACCAGTTCCTGGTCCAGCCGGCTGCGCACCATCCGCGCGGTCAGCTTGTGGCCGGACACCTTGCCCGCCAGCGGTGAGGTGTTGGTGCCGACCGTCACCGAGATCGCCGGCTCGTCGACGCTGATGCGCGGCAGCGCGTGCGCGTGGTCCGGATCGGCGAGCGTGTCGCCGATCATGATCTCCGGCATGCCCGCGACGGCGACGATGTCACCGGCGACGGCCTCGTCGGTCGGGTTGCGTTCGACGCCGACGGTCGCGAGCAGTTCGGTGATCTTGGCGTTCGTGACCACAGGTACGCCGTCAACCTCACGCATCCACGCCACCTGCTGGCCCTTGCGCAGCTTGCCGTTGTGGATCCGGATGAGCGCCAGCCGGCCGAGGAACGCCGACGCGTCGAGGTTGGTGACCAACGCCTGCAGCGGCGCCTCCGGATCGCCGGTGGGCGGCGGGATGTGCTCCATCAGCACGTCGAACAGCGGGTCGAGGTTCTCCCCGTCGGGGTTCTCGCCGTTGGCCGGTTCAGTGGTGCTGGCGATACCCGCGCGCCCCGAGGCGTAGAGAGTCGGCAACCCGAGCGCCTCCTCGGCGGCCTTCTGCGCTTCCTCGTCCAGGTCGGAGGCGACGTCGAGCAGCAGGTCGTGGCTCTCGGAGACGACCTCGGAGATCCGCGCGTCGGGCCGGTCGGTCTTGTTGACCACGAGGATGACCGGAAGGTGCGCGGCCAGCGCCTTGCGTAACACGAAGCGAGTCTGCGGCAGCGGCCCCTCGGAGGCGTCGACCAGCAGCAGAACCCCGTCGACCATCGACAGGCCGCGCTCGACCTCGCCGCCGAAGTCGGCGTGTCCGGGTGTGTCGATGACATTGATCACGGTGACGGTGCCGTCGGCGTGATGGCGATGCACCGCGGTGTTCTTGGCGAGGATCGTGATGCCCTTTTCCCGCTCCAGGTCACCGGAGTCCATGATGCGTTCGGTGGCGTCGTCACCACGATGGGTCAAGGCGCCCGATTGGCGAAGCATGGCATCGACCAGGGTGGTCTTCCCATGGTCGACGTGTGCCACGATGGCGACGTTGCGAAAATTCACTTCGGAATTGTCGCAGTGTGGTCGGCCAATTACGAAAACGAGAGATGCGAGTCACGTGAAGCCCAGCAAGCTCGCCGACCTCAAGCCCAAGAAGAAGTGCTGCCGCAGCAAGCCGCGGTGTAAGCGCTGCCCGGTCGTGGTGCACCAGGTGCGCAAGGCGGAACTCAACGGTCTGCGCGGCAAGGACCTGGCGAAGGTGTACAAGCGGGCGCGCAAGATCAAGTAGCCCTCAGTTCACAGCGTTTACGCAGGGACGGAGACTACCGTCGACCTCATTAGGGAGGGAGGTGGTCATGACAATCCTCGAGGTCGTCATCATGGTGCTCATCGCAGCGCTGGCCGCCGTGTCCGTCGCGGCGATCTACGTCGGACTGCTCAACTGGATGGGCGCCGCCTTCGTGGTGCGCTGCGCGACATGCCACCATCTGACGCTGTCGTCGTCGAACGGATCGCGCGAATCCTGCGTGCACTGCCGGCATCCGGCCCTGTTGCACCCCATCTACGCGAGGCACCACCAACCGGCGGTGCGCATCGTGCGCGACGGCTTGCGCTACTGACCCTCCAGCGCCGAGCGCAGCTCGGGCACCCACGCGCGGTCGGCGGGAACCCAAGCGAGGCCGTCGAGTTCGTCGGCGGTGACCCAGCGCAGCGCCCGATGGTCGTTGGGATGCAGGCTGCCACCGGTGCGAGTGACGACGTAGGCGCGCAGAAACGTCGTCGGCCCGAGCGCGACGTCGGTTCCCAGCCGCGCGCCGACGGTCACCACCACGCCGAGTTCTTCGTGCAGTTCGCGGGCCAACGCGGCTTCGTCGGTCTCGCCGGCGGACACCTTGCCGCCGGGCAACTCCCACAGCCCGGCCAGTTCGGGTGGTCGTTCGCGCTGGGCGACCAGCAGCGACGCGCCGTCGATCAGCGCACCGGCCACCACGATCTGCTCGGACATCGCGATCGAAGGTATACCGTCGGAGCCATGGCTGTGTTAACGGACGAACAAGTAGACGCCGCACTGCCCGACCTGCCCGGCTGGGAGCGCGCCGACGGCGCCCTGCGTCGCTCGATCAAGTTCCCGGCGTTTCTCGACGGCATCGACGCGGTGCGCCGGGTCGGCGAGCACGCCGAAGCCAAGGACCACCATCCCGATATCGACATCCGTTGGCGCACAGTAACTTTTGTGCTGGTGACGCACTCCGAAGACGGCATCACGGAGAAGGACGTCGAGATGGCCCGCGACATCAACGGGATCGTCGGCCAGTAGCGGCGATCCAGGCCAGCGTCGCCAGCGTGGCCACGACGTAGATCAGCCCGGCCCACGCCAGGTACCACGGCCGCGAGATCACCCAGATCGACGGCTGCGCGAAGCTCAGCAGCCACGGCACGCCCACCAGCGTGAGCACGAGCCAGCCCCAACCCAGCACGCGCGCGCCGAGCCGAGACCCCAACGGGCCGTGCAGCAGCCAGATCATCAACGGAATCAACCACACCCAGTGGTGCGTCCAGGAGATCGGCGACAGCAGCAGCCCGAACAACTGCACGACGACCAGGGCGCCCAGGCGATCCTCGGCGCCGCCGATCGCCCGCCAGGCCAACACCGCCAACACCGCGGTCACCGCGATTCCGGCGAACACGGCGGGCCCGTATTCGGCGTCGTGCCCGAGGATCCGCGACACCGCACCCCGCCACGACTGGTTGAACGACGTCCCGATCGGACCGACCCGGTCGGCGTCGCCGAGCAGCTCGAAGAAGTAGCGGCGCGTCTGGCCGCCCACCAGCAGGGCCGAAATCCCAACGGTGGCAAAGAAAACGACGGCCGAGCAGATCACCGTGCGCCACCGTCGGGCGCCCAGGAAGTACAGTCCCGACACCGCGGGCGTCAGCTTGATGCCCGCGGCCAGCCCGACCAGCGGGCCGGAGATCCACCATCGGGTGCTGCACACCGCATAGAGCACGCCCAACACCAGCAGCACGTTGATCTGCCCGTAGTCGAAGGTGCTGCGCAGCGGTTCGGTCCAGATGCCGACCGCGGTCCACAGCATCGCGGTGCCCCGGTCCCCGCCGCCGAGGAGTCGCTGGCTGAGCCGCACCACGCCGTAGAGCGCGGCGATGATCCCGATCTGCCATAGGAACGCGACCAGCCCGAACGGCAGCAGGTGCAGCGGATAGAACACCACCGCCGCGAACGGCGGGTAGGTGAACGGCAGCGGGAAGTCCGGGGTCTGGTCGGCGTAGACGTAGTCGTAGAGCGCGCCGGGTCCGTCGAGCGCGCCGGCACCACCGACGTACACGTGCAGGTCGACGAAGTTCGCGCCGTTGGGCACCAGGTACGTCCACGCCAGCCGCGCCGCGATGCTGACCACCAGCACAATCGGCGCCGCGGCGGCCAGTCGGGACGGGATGCGCGGCGCCGACGGATGAGCGGCGGTCGAAGTGTTGATCCGCCGACTCTATCGACGCGCGCTGCCGTGTCACCGAATCCCTTCGCATCCGTAACGGTTGAATAAACGCCACACGTGTCACTTGAGTAACACCAGTAACTCCGTAGCTTCGGGCGAAGGCGTGCCAAACAACGGATGGGAAGAACATGCACAGCACCAGGAAACTGCTCGCAAGCACCATGATCGCCGCTGCCGGGGCGGTGTCGGCTGCGCTGGCGCTGAGCGCCACGGCGACCGCCCAACCCGCACCGCCGGCGCCCGCGCCGAGCGTGCCGGGTCTGCCCTTCATTCAGCAGCTGGCGTCGAACCCGGCGGCCGCAACGCAATTGATGCAGGGCTTCACCTCGATGCTGGGCACTGCGCAGGCCCCGGCCGCCGCGCCCGCTGCCCCGGCTCCCTCGGCGACGGCGACGGTCACGCTGCCGCAGCCGCCGTCGACCCTGCCCGGTATGCCGGCCACCCCGGTGAACACCGCTTCGACGACGACCGCACCGGCCAATCCGGCGGACCTGCTGACCAACCTGCCGACCGGGCTGGCCTCGCTGCTGCCGCAGAACAACGCGCTGACGAGCCTGCTGCCCGCCGCGGCCAACGCCGCGCTGCCAACCGCCCCGGTCGCCGCAGCACCGGCGGCCGCCGCACCCGCAGTCGCCGCACCCGCAGCTGCCGCCCCGGCCAGCGTGGCACCGCTGCTGATGCCGCTGTCGGCCCTGCCCTGACGGCGTCGGCGGCAGCGGCGCCGTCGACGGCTAGCGACAACCAACGACACACACCTGCAACCCCGAGGGAACCATGTCAGCTCGAAGGATGTTCGCCACCGTCGCCGTCGCGATCGGTTCATCGGCCACGCTGCTCGCCAGCGGCGTGGCCGGTGTGGCCGGCGCCGAGCCCGCGCCGCCGCCCGCTGTCCCGATCGATGCGATGCAGGCGCCCGGCCTGAGCGCGATCCAGGGCATCAGCCCGGCGATCCAGCAGGCCGCCGCCGACCCGACCAACGCCGCGTCGACACTGATGGCCGCGGCCGCGGTGTTCGCCGGTGACGCGATCGCCCCGCCGGATTCGCGCAACGTCGCGACCGCGGTGAACCAGTTCGTCGCGCACACCCCAGCACCCGGCGCCGTGCCGGGCCAGCAGGCGCACCTGCCCGCGGGCATCGACCCGGCGCACGCCGTCGGTCCCGCCGAAGCGCTGGCCGCTCCCGCGCCCGAGGTAGCTACGCCCGCACCCGAGGTGGCCGCGCCAGTGCCGGCACCCGCGCCCGAGGTGGCCGCGCCGGTCCCGGCACCTGCACCCGAGGCCCCCGTAAACCCCGGAGCCCCGGCGCCCGGGCCTGCGCCCGGTGCCGCGTTCGGTGCGGACGCCCCGCCCAAGCAGGACTTCCTGTACCCGTCGATCAGCAACGGGTGCCTCAAGGACGGCGGCAACGTGCTGGCGACCGCGATCTCGGTGGCCGGGCCGGCGAAGATCCCGACGCCGGGACCGGGTCCGGGTCAGACGGCGTACGTGTTCACCGCGGTCGGCACGCCGGGCCCGGCGGAGGTGCAGACGCTGCCGCTCAACGTCACGTGGGTCAACCTGACCACCGGCAAGTCGGGCAGCGCGACGCTCAAGCCGCGCTCAGACATCAACCCGGAGGGGCCGACCACGCTGACCGCGATCGCCGACACCGGTTCGGGCAGCATCCTGTCGACGATCTTCGGGCAGGTCACCACCACCGAGATGCAGTGTCAGTTCATGCCGACCATCGGCTCGACGGTGGTGCCGTAACGCGGGTCGCTCCCCGGGTTCGTTCTCGCGAAACCGACGTTTTGGCTGATTCGCCCGCCCGCGATCGACCATTGCGTCGGTCTGGGATCAGTAGGCCATGAACAGGATCGCGTCGCGGTCGTAGTCGCGTCCGGGATGCGCCTCAGACAGGTGCGCCTGGGCCTTCTCGACCAGATCTTCCTCGTCCTTGCCGACGATCGCTTCGCCACACGGGCAGTTCAGGTGCGTCTTCATGTCCTCACCTTCGCATAGGTCGCCACCGACAGCCCCAAGATATCGCCCCCAAGATAGAGCCATGGACATCTACGACGTCATGCGTACGACGGCCGCGGTGCGCGAGTACACCGGCGACCCGCTGCCCGACGAGGTTCTGCAACGCATACTCGACAACGCGCGGTTCGCGCCCAGCGGCGGCAACAGGCAGGGCAACCGGGTGATCGCGGTGCGTGACCGGCAGACCCGCGAGGAACTGATCGCGTACGCAGTGCCCGGCACCCAGCGCTACATCGCGCAGAAGCGCAACGGGGAGAACCCGTGGAATCCGGTGCACCCGTGCGGCGTCGACGAGGAGACCATCGCGGCGGTCGAGGTGCCCGACCAGTCGCCGCTGCGCACCGCCGAGGTGGTGTTGGTGGTCTGCGTCGACCTCGCGGTGGTCGCCGCGTTCGATCAGCACCTCGACCGTGTCGGCCTGGTCGCCGGCGCGTCGGTGTACCCGTTCGTGTGGAACATCCTGTTGGCCGCCCGCGCCGAAGGTTTCGGCGGCGTGCTGACCACCGCCGCGGTCGCCGCCGAGCCGCGGGTCAAGGATCTGCTCGGCATCCCCGACACCTACGCCGTCGCGGCGCTGCTGCCGCTCGGCAAGCCGGTGCGCCAGTTGACGAAGCTGACGCGCAAGCCCGTCGATGAGATCGCCACCAGGGAGCGCTTCGACGGCCCGCCGCTCGAGGTCGACGTCCGGTAACGGTTCGGCCGCCTGATGGCGTCGTCGCTTCCGGTGCGACGCGCACCGTGAGACCTTGGACGGGTGACCTGCGTGCTGGGCTACGCCACAGCAAGCGCCGCCGAGCAGAACCTCGACAATCAGCTCGCGGCGCTCAGCGCTGCGGGCGTCGACCCGCGCAGGGTGTTCACCGATCGGCTGTCGGAGTCCGCGGACCGGGTCCGGGCGGGACTGCACGCGATGTTGAGCTACGCCCGCTCCGGCGACACCGTTGTCGTCGTCGCGCTCGACCGCCTGGGCCGCACCGGCACCGAGGTGACCCGCACGATCGCCGACCTCACCGATCGCGGTCTGCGCCTGCGGTGCCTCGAAGAAAACCTCGACACCGGAACGGCGACAGGGCGTGTGGTGGCCCGCGTCCTCACCACCTTGGCGCGGCTGGAGTCCGAGGCCCGGGCCGCTAGCCCTTAGCCGCTGTGGCCGACTCTTTGGCAGCCGCCTTGGCCTGCTTCTTGTACGAGCGGACCTTCTCCAACGAGCCCGGGTCGACGACGTCGGCCACCGACCTGTACGAACCGGCCTTGCCGTAGTCGCCGGCCGCCTTGCGCCAACCCGTCGGGGTCACGCCGTACTGCTTGCCCAGCAGCGCCAGGAAGATTTTCGCCTTCTGCTCACCGAACCCGGGCAGCCCCTTGAGCCGACGCAACACCTCGGCGCCGTCGGGATCACCGGAGGTCCACAGCGCGGCCGCGTCCCCGTCGTAGCGGTCGACGATCAGCTGCGCCAACGCCTGGATGCGCTTGGCCATGGACCCCGGGAACCGGTGGATCGCAGGGGTTTTCGAGCACAGCTCGACGAACTTCTCCGGGTCGTAGTCGGCGATCTCACGCACGTCGAAGCCGCCGAGCCGGTCGGCGATCTTCTTGGGACCGCCGAACGCGTGCTCCATCGGGTACTGCTGATCGAGCAGCATCCCGGTCAGCAGCGCGAACGGGTTGGACTCCAGCAGCGCATCGGCCGCGGGATCTTGCACGAGCTGAAGTTTGGCCACGCCGCCAGTTTAAGCGGGGCCCGTTTAAGGTGAGCCCATCATGTCGGGCGAGCTCGCTCTGGTTCTGGCGGCGGCGCTGATCGTTGCCGCGGTCGCCGCCGCCGTCGTCGCGGTGCGCACCCGCCGCGTGGTGGCCACCCCGACCGAGCGCGCCGTGCACGCGGCGCTGCACACCGCCTCGCTCGCCGCCCGCGCGCTGCGCCAGGGCCTGGACACCGATTCGGCCGAAACCGCCGCGCCGTTCCTGCGCGGGCTGACCGGCACCGAGGGTGTCGCCGTGTACGGCGGCGACGGCGGGCTGCTGGCCCACGACCCCCCCGACGGCGCGCTGTGGTCCGACGATGTGCTCGACGCGTGCGAAGGCGCCGCCGGCGAGGCGATCTCCGGTGAACGCCGCACGCTCACCCACGTCAGGGCGTGGGCCGTCGTCGCGCAACCGCTGTTCACCGAGGGCAGCGAGGTCGTCGGCGTGCTCGTCGTCGTCACCACCCGCTCCCCCGCGCCCGGCCTGCTCGGCGCCGTCGGCGAGGTGGCCCGCTACGCGGCCAGCCAGATCGAACTCGCCGAACTCGACGCCTCCCGCGCGCGCCTGGACCGCGCCGAGGTCCTCGCGCTGCGCGCGCAGATCAGCCCGCACTTCATCTACAACGCGCTCAACACGATCGCGTCGTTCGTGCGCACCGACCCCGACCGGGCGCGCGAGCTGATCCTCGAGTTCGCCGACTTCACCCGCTACTCATTCCGCGCGGCGGGGCAGTACACCACGCTGTCGGACGAGTTGCGCAACATCGACCGCTACCTGACGCTGGAACGCGCGCGCTTCGGTGAAGCGCTGAAGGTCAAACTGCAAGTCGCGCCGGAGGTACTCAACGTCGTAGTGCCGTTCTTGGCGCTGCAGCCGTTGGTGGAGAACGCCGTCCGGCACGGCCTCGCCGGCCGCGGCGGCGGGGAGATCGAGATCATCGCCCGCGACGAAGGGGCGGACTGTGTGATCACTGTCGAGGACGACGGCGTCGGAATGGATCCGGAGATGCTGCGCGCCGGGCCGGGTGATGCGCTGGCCGACGGCTCCTCCACTGCCCAGGGCCATTCCGCGCACGTGGGGCTGACCAATGTCGATCATCGGCTGCGCGCGGCGTTCGGCAACGATTACGGTCTGGTGGTCGAGACGGCGATCGACGCGGGCACCCGGGTGGTGATGCGGGTGCCCAAGTTCCGGTCGGGCGTGCGGGCCAGCGGAGGTGCGTTCGGGTGAGCAGGTTATCGGTGCTTGCGGTCGACGACGAAGCACCCGCCCTCGACGAACTCGCGTATCTGCTCGAGCGACACAGCGACATCGACGACGTCCTGCGTTGCGGTGACGCCACCTCGGCGCTGCGCGAACTCAACCGCCGAGCCTTCGACGCGATCTTCCTCGACATCAACATGCCCGGCCTGTCGGGCATCGAACTGGCCAATGTGCTGGCCAACTTCTCCCATCGGCCCGCCGTCGTGTTCGTCACCGCGCACGACGACAAGGCGGTCGCCGCCTTCGACGTCGGCGCGCTGGACTACCTGCTCAAGCCGATCCGCCAGGAGCGCCTCGACGAGGCGGTGCGCCGGGTGCTGGCCGCACGCACCGTCGAACCGGCCGAGACCCCCACCGACGACGACGTGATCCCCGCCGAACTCGGCGGCGTCACCCACCTGGTGCCGCGCGACACCATCGGCTGGGTGGAAGCCGAGGGCGACTACGCGCGGCTGCATTCCGCGTCCGGCTCGCACCTGGTGCGAATCCCGTTGAGCACCCTGGAAACCCGCTGGCGCGACAAGGGTTTCCAGCGGGTGCACCGGTCCTATCTCGTCGCACTGCGCATGGTCACCGGGCTGCGCACCAGCGACGGCGCGGTGCTGGTGCGGTTACGCGCCAACGGCGCCTCCCCCGCCGTCGAACTTCCGGTCAGCCGGCGCCAGGCCCGCGAGCTGCGCGACCGCGTGGTGCGCGACCCGATGCGCAACCTGAGGCCCGATGACTGAGCCGGGCCGCCCGCAACGCCAGCGCGTCGTCCTTGGCCAGCGCCGCGGCGCCCGGATGGTCCGCACCCGGGTGGAGGTGCAGGAGCAGACGCAGGTCGGTGACGCGCTGGTGCGGGGGTTGGTGCGCGCGCAGCTGGGTCTGGCGCTGCGACTGGCCGTGGTGGTGGTCTGCGTCGTCGTCGCGATCCCGTTGCTGAACGCGGCTTTTCCCGATCTGGCAGCGATCACGGTGGTCGGTGTGCGGCTGAACTGGTTGGTCATGGGTGTGCTGGTCTATCCCCTGCTCTACGGCGTCGGCCGGCTGTACGTGCGGCTGGCCGAGCAGGCCGAACGGGACTTCGTCGGCGTCGTCGACAGCGAACCATGACCGGATCCCCGCTGACGGCCGCCGCGCTGCTCGTGGCCGCGGTGGCCACCGTCGCGATCGGCTTCTACGGCGTCCGGCTCTCCCGCACCACCTCGGACTTCCTGGTGGCCTCCCGCAGCGTCGGTCCCCGCTGGAACGCGGCCGCGATCTCCGGTGAATACCTCTCGGCTGCATCGTTTCTCGGCGTCGCCGGCCTGATCGCCAAATACGGCGCCGACGCGCTGTGGTACCCGGTCGGGTTCACCGCGGGCTATCTCGGGTTGCTGCTGTTCGTCGCGGCGCCGCTGCGGCGCTCCGGCGCGTACACGGTGCCCGACTTCGCGGAGTTCCGCCTCGGTTCGGCGCGGCTGCGCAAGGTCGCGATGCTCGTCGTCGTGGTGATCTGCGTGTTCTACCTGGTGCCGCAGTACCAGGGCGCCGGGTTGGCACTCAAAACGCTTCTGCGCGTCCCGGTTTGGGTCGGACCGCTGGTGGTCGGCGCAATCGTGATCGCCAACGTGGTGGCCGGCGGGATGCGCTCGATCACGTTCGTCCAGGCCTTCCAGTACTGGCTGAAGTTGACCGCCGTCGCGATCCCCGCGCTCGCGCTGCTCGGGTTGTTCTTCACCGACCGCGGCGAACTCGGCGGGCCGCTGCCGCCGACGGTCGCCCAGCAGACGACGGTGGCCATCGAGACCGACGTCGTGGTGCAGGTCGACAACCCGGCGGGTATCACGGTCACCGGCACCGTGAACGGCAACCCGGTTGACGCACAGCCGATCCCGTCGCCCGGAAAGCACACGCTCGGCGCCGGATCGACGCTGACCCTGACCGCCGGATCGGCCACCCCGGTGGTGGCCGGCGCCCCGACCACCGGCACCGAGTGGATCGCCTCGGGCGGCGGACTCGGCGGCCCCCACCCCCTCTACCAGGTGCTGTCGATCATCGTCGCGACGTTCCTGGGCACCATGGGTCTGCCGCACGTGCTGGTGCGTTTCTACACCAACCCCGACGGCCGCCAGGCCCGGCGCACCGCGCTGGCGGTGATCATGCTGCTGTCGTTGTTCTATCTGTTCCCCACGCTTCTCGGTGCGTTCGCCCGGCTGTACGTACCGCAGCTGCTGATCACCGGAAACGCCGACGCCGCAGTGCTGCTCGCGCCGGGATCGGCGATCGGCGGTGCGGCCGGTGAACTGCTGGCCGCGCTGGTGGCCGCCGGCGCGATCGCCGCGTTCCTGGCGACGTCGTCGGGCCTGCTGGTCAGCATCGCCGGTGCCCTGTCGACCGACGTGCTGCGCGGACGGGTGCGCGACTTCCGCGTCGCCGCGATCGTCGGCGGGCTTATCCCGATCCCGCTGTCGCTGGCGACCTCGGGCGGTCTGGAGTTGTCGCGCAGTGTCGGGTTGGCGTTCGCCGTCGCGGCGTCCACGCTGTGTCCGCTGCTGGTGCTGGGCATCTGGTGGCGCGGGCTGACGGTGATCGGCGCCGTCTCCGGCCTGGCGGTCGGCGGGCTGCTGTCCGGCACGGCGGTGACGCTCGCGGTCACCGGGGCGATCGACGAGGAGGCGGTCGGCGGATGGCCCGCGGTGATGATCGGCTATCCCGCCGCCGTCACCGTTCCGGTCGCGTTCGCCACGATGATCGTGATCAGCCGGCTGACGCGCGGGTCCACCCCCGCGGGCGTCGCGCAGATCTTCGCCCGCATGCACGTGCCCGAACGCCTCGGGATGGGCATCGAGCGCCTGCCACGGAGCTGATTTTTTTTCCGGCGAGCAGACGCAAAGTGACCACTTTCTGCGCCGTTTCAGGGCAGTTTGCGTCTGCTCGCCAGAGAAAGGCGACTCACGACTCACCGCTCACCGCTCATCGTCGTCGATCGACCGTTCACCGCACCGCTGCCGGACTTCAGCGCGTGGACCCTCCCAGCTGTGGGTATGTGACCCACATCTCTTCTAACTTCTGCAGTTGAGCCGTTCACATCCGAGTCAGGAGTCCGCGATGCCCCAACTAGACATGCCGCACCGGGACACCCCGGTCAGCGGCGCCGAGTTCCGGGCCGTACAGGCCAGTCCCGAGTTTCAGGAGCTGCGCAGCCGGCTGCGCCGCTTCGTGTTCCCGATGAGCGCGGTGTTCCTGATCTGGTACGCCGCCTACGTCATCCTCGGCGCGTTCGCCCACGAGTTCATGGCGATCCCGGTGTGGGGCAACATCAACGTCGGCCTGCTGATCGGCCTCGGCCAGTTCGTCTCGACGTTCGTCATCACCGCCATCTACGTCCGCTTCGCCAACCGTGAGCTCGACCCGCGGGCCGAGGCGATCCGCAACAAGCTCGAAGGCGGTGCGGAATGACCACGCTTCTGGCCCAGGCCGACACCACCGTCGGCAACCCGATCGCCAACATCGGCATCTTCGCGCTGTTCGTCGCGGTCACCCTCTACATCGTGATCCGCGCCAGCAAGAAGAACGCGACGGCCGCGGAGTTCTTCACTGCAGGCCGCTCGTTCACCGGCCCGCAGAACGGCATCGCGATCTCGGGTGACTACCTGTCGGCGGCCAGCTTCCTGGGCATCGCCGGCGCCATCGCCGTCTACGGCTATGACGGCTTCCTCTACTCCATCGGCTTCCTGGTGGCCTGGCTGGTCGCCCTGCTGCTGGTCGCCGAATTGCTGCGCAACGCAGGCAAATTCACGATGGCCGACGTGCTGAGCTTCCGGCTCAAACAACGTCCGGTGCGGATGGCCGCGGCCACCACGACGCTGGCGGTCTGCCTGTTCTACCTGCTCGCGCAGATGGCGGGCGCCGGCGGCCTGGTCGCGCTGCTACTCAACGTCACCAGCGACGCCGGCCAGGCCCTGGTGATCGCGGTGGTGGGTCTGCTGATGATCGTCTACGTGCTGATCGGCGGCATGAAGGGCACCACCTGGGTGCAGATCATCAAGGCGGTGCTGCTGATCGGCGGCGCGGCGCTGATGACGGTGTGGGTGCTCGGCAAGTTCGGCGCCAACTTCTCCGAGATCCTCGGCGCCGCCCAGTCGGCGGTCTCCGGGTCGAGCAACGAAGCTGTCGCCGGCCGCGACGTCCTCGCCCCCGGCGCCCAGTACGGTGCGTCGCTCACCTCGCAGATCAACTTCATCTCGCTGGCGCTGGCACTGGTGCTCGGCACCGCGGGCCTGCCGCACGTGTTGATGCGCTTCTACACGGTGCCGACGGCCAAGGAGGCCCGCCGCTCGGTGGTCTGGGCGATCGTGCTGATCGGCGCGTTCTACCTGTTCACCCTCGCGCTCGGATACGGTGCGGCCGCGCTCGTCGGCCCCGACACGATCCTGGCCGCACCCGGCGGGCAGAACGCGGCGGCCCCGCTGCTGGCGTTCGAACTCGGCGGCGTGATCCTGCTCGGCATCATCTCGGCGGTGGCGTTCGCGACGATTCTCGCGGTCGTCGCGGGCCTGACCATCACCGCGGCGACGTCGTTCGCGCACGACATCTACGCCAGCGTGCTCAAGAGCGATCGGGTCTCCGAGAGCGAGCAGGTGCGGGTCTCGCGGATCACCGTGGTGGTGCTCGGTGTGCTCTCGATCGGCCTGGGCATCCTGGCGGCCGAGCAGAACATCGCGTTCCTGGTGGCGCTGGCGTTCGCGGTGGCCGCCGCAGCCAACCTGCCGACCATCATCTACTCGCTGTACTGGCCGCGGTTCAACACCCGCGGCGCGCTGTGGAGCATGTACGGCGGGCTGATCTCGACGATCGTGCTGATCGTGTTCTCCCCGGCGGTGTCGGGCACCAAGACCGCGATGCTCTCGAGCGTCGACTTCGCCTGGTTCCCGCTGGCCAACCCCGGCATCGTGTCGATCCCGCTGGCGTTCCTGCTCGGCATCATCGGCACGCTGAGCTCCCCGGACCGCGGCGATCCCGACATCAACGCCGAGTTCGAGGTCCGCTCGCTCACCGGTGTCGGCGCCGAGAAGGCCGTCGCTCACTAGTTCACCGCCGCGAAACTGTATTCCAGCAGGCAAAGTCCGAGTGACCGCCTGCTGGAATACAGTTTCGCGGCAGGAAGTTGCACCTCGACATGTCTGAGGCCCCCACGATCGCCCGCCCGAACACCCGCGTGGCGTTCCCGCTGCTGGCCTACGCCTTCGCCGCGATCATGCTCGGCACCACGATGCCGACGCCGATGTACGCGCTCTACGGCGAGCAGATGAACTTCCAGGTGTTCACCACCACGATCGTCTACGCCGCCTACGCGGGCGGCGTGCTGTTCGCGCTGCTGGCGTTCGGCCGGTGGTCCGACGCGATCGGACGGCGTCCGATGCTGCTCGCCGGGGTGGTGGCCGCGCTGATCAGCGGCGCGGTGTTCCTCGCGGCGGACTCGGTGCCGCTGCTGCTCGTCGCCCGGATGTTCTCGGGGCTCTCGGCAGGCATCTTCACCGGCACCGCGACCGCGGCGATCGTCGAGGCCGCCCCGCCGCACTGGCGCAGCAGGGCCGCCGCCGTGGCCACCGTCGCCAACATCGGCGGTCTCGGCGCGGGTCCGATGGTGGCCGGCGTGCTCGTGGAGTACGCGCCGCACCCACTGCACCTGAGCTTCGTCGTGCATCTGGTGCTGGCCGTTCTCGCGGGGGCGGCCGTGCTGCTGGTGCCGGAGACGTCCCCGCGGTCGGGCCGGATCGCCGTGCAGCGGTTGTCGGTGCCGCAGCAGGTGCGACCGGTGTTCATCCTCGCCGGCATCGCCGGGTTCGCGGGATTCGCGGTGACGGGACTGTTCGCGGCGGTGGCGCCGTCGTTCGTCGTCGACGTCGTCGGAATCGACAACCACGCCGTCGCCGGGCTGATCGCCGGTTCGGTGTTCGCCGCGTCCGCGCTGACCCAGGTGGTCACCAACACGATGGCCCCACAGCGCGCGTTGGCGATCGGCTGCGCGATCCTGGTCGCCGGGATGGTGATTCTCGCTGGCGGACTGCAGTTCTCGTCGTTGATCGGGCTGATCGCGGCAGCGGTTGTGTCCGGCGCCGGTCAAGGTATGAGCTTCAGCCGGGGCCTGGCCGCCATCTCCGAGGGCTGCCCGGCCGAACGCCGAGCCGAGGTCAACTCCACCTATTTCGTCATCGGCTACGTGGCGATCTCGGTGCCGGTGGTCGGCGTCGGGTTGGCCGCCCAGCAGTGGGGGCTGCGCGCCGCGGGGGTCAGTTTCGCGGTGGGCGTGGCCGTACTCGCGGCGATCTGTCTGGCGGCGATCCTGGTCCGCGAGCGGCGGCCGGCGGCTTAGCCGCTCTTGCGCCGGAACTCCCGCCGGTTCTCGACCGGTCCGTGCGCGCGCGGCTGCTTGGCGCCGCCGTCCTTGTGGTCACCGCCGCCGGCCGCCTTGGCGTTCTTGCGCTCCAGCGCTTCCCGGAACTTGCGCTTGGTGTCGTCTTCCGGTGCATCCGATGCCATGACGGCAGCGTAGCTCTAACGTCTACCCGGCGGCATCCCATATACGTGAGAGATCGCCAGCGTCATCACCACCCGCCGGTCGTCGACCATCGCGCGGCGGTAGTCGTCCCAGTCCGGATGTTCCCCGGCGATGTTGCGGTACAACGCGATCAGCGCTTCCACGGTGTCGTCGTCGGGCGCGGCGGCCGGCGGGGTGAGCACGGCGTCGCCCTCGGCGACCGCGTACGCCCAGCCGTCGTCGGAGCTCACGTGGATCGAGGCGCGCGGATCGCGCCGCAGGTTGCGGGTCTTGGCGCGCGGTTCGGTGATCGACACCGCAATGGTCAGCGCCCGCGGGTCGAAGTAGTACGACACGTTCGACAGCTGCGGTCGGCCGTCGCGTTTGATCGTCGCCAGGACACCCAGCGAGTTCCCGCCGATCAGCGCGAGCAGCATGTCGTCGAACACGTGGCGTCCCATGTCGAAAGCGTACGTCTCTAGCATCGACATGTGACCGAACTGATCGACGGCGATGTTCTCGACGGCGTCTCCGCCACCACCCTGTGGACGCTGCACAACCGGGCCAGCGAGGCCAAACGCTCCGACGGCGTGATCCGCGACCCATGGGCGGTCACGCTGTTCGACTCGATCCGCTACGACTACCGCAAGTTCGGCAAACCCAACCAGTCCCACGCGCTGCGCGCCGTCGGCTTCGATACCGCCACCCGCCGGTACCTCGCCGCGCATCCGCAGGCGGAGGTGGTCGCGCTGGCCGAGGGTCTGCAGACCAGCTTCTGGCGCCTCGAGCGGGCGGACGCACTTCGCGAAGTCACCTGGTATTCAATCGATCTTCCGCCGGTCATGGAACTGCGACGCAAACTGCTGCCGCGGGAGGACCGCGTCGTCGAACTCGCGCAGTCCGCCCTGGACCGCAGCTGGATGGATCAGGTCGACGGCTCCGAAGGCGTGTTCATCACCGCCGAGGGTCTGCTGATGTACCTCGACCCCGACGAGGCCCTCGACCTGATCCGCGACTGCGCGGCGCGCTTCCCCGGCGGTGCGATGATGTTCGACTCGATCCCCCGATGGTTCAGCGTGCGCACCGTGCAGGGCAAGCTCAAGCTCTCCGACCGCTACACCACACCGCCGATGCCGTTCGCGCTGTCGCCGGACGACGCCGTGGCCCTGGCCGGCCGCATCCCCGGGGTGCGCGCCGCCCACGACATACCGATGCCGCCGGGGCGCGGCATGTACAAACTGTTGGCCAACCCGATGTGGGACGCCGTCGGCGTGCTGCGCCGCGGCCGGCCCAGCCTCACCCTGCTGGAGTTCGCGCCGTGACCCGGTATGCGGTCCTCCTGCGCGGCGTCAACGTCGGCGGCGTGAACCTCAAGATGGCGGAGGTCGCTTCGACGTTCGAGTCCGCCGGATTCACCGGTGTACGAACGATTCTCGCCAGCGGCAACGTACTGCTCGACAGCCGGAAAGACACCGCGGCGGTGCGCGACACGGCGCAGAAGGCCCTGCGCGAGACCTTCGGCTACGACGCCTGGGTGCTGGTGTACCCCCTCGATGTGGTGGCGGCGATCTCGGCGGCGTTCCCGTTCGAGCGCGAGGTCGACGGTCACCACTCCTACGTGACGTTCGTGTCCGACGAGCAGGTGCTCGACGAACTCGCCGCGCTGCCCGAGGGCGCGCACGAGAAGATCGCACGCGGCGACGGCGTCATCTACTGGCAGGTGCCGCGGTCGGCGACGCTCGCCACGACGATCGGCAAGACCATGGGCAAGAAGCGGTACAAGTCGGCGACCACCACCCGCAACCTGCGCACAGTGGACAAACTGCTGCGCTAGTACCCTCGCGTTCGTGAACTCCACGCCCAAGGTCGACGGCAGCGCGCTCAGCGGAGTCTCCGAGACCGCGCTGATGACGCTGCAGGTCCGCGCGACCGAGGCCCGCCGCCCCGACGCCCTGATCGAGGACCCCATGGCGATCCGACTCGCCGACTCCATCGACTTCGACTACTCCAAGTTCGGGCCCTCACGCCGCCAGGACATGGCGGTGCGCGCGAAGGCGTTCGACAAGGAGACGCGACGCTACCTCGGCGATCACCCGCGCGCGACGGTGGTGGCGCTCGCCGAGGGCCTGCAGACCAGCTTCTACCGGCTCGACGCCTCCGATGTCGGACACGAATTCCGTTGGCTCACCGTTGACCTGCCGCCGATGGTGGAGTTGCGCCGAAAGCTGCTGCCCGCCTCGGACCGGGTGCGGATGCTCGCCCAGTCGGCGCTGGACTACAGCTGGATGGATCAGGTCGACGCCGAGGACGGCGTCTTCATCACCGCCGAGGGGCTGCTGATGTACCTGCAGCCGCACGAGGCGTTGGGGTTGATCACCGAGTGCGCACGCCGGTTCCCCGGCGGTGCGATGATGTTCGACCTGCCGCCGGCGTGGTTCGCCCGGCTGATCACCAAGGGCCTGCTGCGGCCGTCGCTGAGCTACCGGGTCCCGCCGATGCCGTTCTCGATGACCCCGTCGCAGGTCGCCAACCTCGTCAACGAGGTGCCCGGGATCCGCGCCGTGCACGATGTGCCGCTGCCGCCCGGCCGCGGCGCGGCGGTCAACGCCGTGCTGTGGACGATTCAGCGGATACCGCTGTTCGACCCCGTCCGGCCGGTGTTCACGCTGCTCGAGTTCGGCTAGTCGAAAGCCGCTTCGACGTAGCGCAGCGCCTCGGCCTTGTCGATCCCCAGCGACTTGGCCGCCGACACGTACGTGTGCGCGGCGGCGGCCATCGCCTCGTCGGCCGGATCCGCCCGCGCGATGAACGTCCCGAACCGGCCGCGTGTCTCGACGATGCCCGCGGTCTCGAGCTCCCGGTACGCCCGCGCGACGGTGTTCACCGCCAGCCCGAGCTGACCGGCGAGCTCGCGCACGGTCGGCAGCCGGGTGCCCGGCGGCAGCCGCCCGTCGCGCACGCCGTCGATGATCTGCGTCCGGAGCTGGTCGAACAAGGCGCCTGACGTGCGCTGATCGATACGTACCCAATCCCCCAAGTTGGCCACGTGCTAAGTATTACGCAGAGCCGCTAGTTTGGTCATGTGCAAGTAGCTGTCCTCAGCGGCGCGGGTATCTCCGCCGAGAGCGGCGTGCCCACGTTCCGGGACGCCGAGACCGGGCTGTGGGCCAAGGTCGACCCCTACGAGATCTCCAGCTCGGACGGTTGGCGGGCGCACCCCGAACGGGTGTGGGCGTGGTACCTGTGGCGTCACTACATGATGAGCGCGGTGGAACCCAACAACGGCCACCGCGCGGTCGCCGCCTGGCAGGACTACGCCGACGTGCACGTCGTCACCCAGAACGTCGACAACCTGCACGAACGCGCGGGCAGCAGGAAGGTCTACCACCTTCACGGCAGCCTGTTCGAATTCCGTTGCGACGTCTGCCATTCGAACTTCGAGGGCGATCTGCCGGAGATGCCCGAGCCGGTGGAGGCCGTCGACCCGCCGCACTGCGTGTGCGGCGGGATGATCCGGCCCAGCGTGGTGTGGTTCGGCGAGGCTCTTCCCGAGGACGCATGGCAGCGTTCAGTCGAAGCGGTCACCGGAGCCGATCTCGTCGTCGTGGTCGGCACCTCGTCGATCGTCTACCCCGCGGCCGGGTTACCGGAGTTCGCTCTGTCGAATGGCATTCCGGTCATCGAGGTCAACCCCGAACCGACCCCGCTGTCGGATTCGGCGACGGTGTCGCTGCGCGAATCCGCCGCCACCGCGCTGCCCACCCTGCTGCAACGCCTGCCCGCACTTCTGGACTGAGCCGGGTCAGCCGCGCGAGCGGCGCCAGAAGTCGTCCCACGCGGTCTTGCTGCGGTAGTCGCTGACGAGGTCGGCGCTGGGGAACGGCGCCATCTGGTCCAGGAAGTCCTTGACGTTGGACGGGTCGTCCGGTGCGGGTATCTGGGAGTTCGCGGAGGGCTTGCCGTCGGCGAGTTGAGTTCCGAAGCCCTCTTCGGTCAGCATGTAGTGGATGTAGAGCTTGGCGGCGTTGGGGCTGTCGGTCTTCGCGGCGTACGCGATCGCCGACGGGAACGATTGCAGCGCCCACGGTTTCATGCCGTCGCACAGAGCCAGGTGGTAGCCCTTCTGCGCGTTGTTGCGGAACTTGGCCATCGAGACGGGGCCGAAGCTCGGGTTCTGCTGGTCGGGGCCGCCGACAGCTTCGGAGACTTCCTCGTCGTTCTGGGTGAGCCTGGGATTGTTCTGCGCGAAACGCCGGACCCACTCGTGGGCGGCATCGGGCTGATCGGTGACCAGCTCCGTCCCGTAGTGCTCCCGGTAGGCGCCGCGCAGCGCGGCGTCGTCGTTGAGCGCCATCGAGTTGAACCAGTAGGGGTACTTAGCGTTGCTGAGCGGATCGGCCATCGCGACGCGTCCGTCGAACTGGTCGTCGGTGAGCTGCCAGATGTTGGACACCGGACAGCTTGGGTAGGTCTGGCTGTTGTAGACCCAGCCCATCGGGCCGTAGTGAACGATCAGCGGGTTCTGGTCCTCGGGTTTGATCGAGCCCTTCATGTCCCCGGGCACCCAGTTGACGAGCACGCCCGGACCCAGCAGCTCGACGGCGTACGCCGGAAGGTCCTCGTTGATGACGACGTCGCCGATGACGTTGCCGGACCGGTTCTCCTCCAGCACTTTCCCGATGGCCCCGAGCTCGACCTTCACCCCGGTGGCCTCCAACCCGTACTTCGCGGCGAAGCCCTTGGCGGTGTCCACGACCTTGGTGGTCTGGTCGTAGACCGTGATGCCGGGTTCGGTGCGGGCGGCGGCGATCAACGCGTCGAGGTCGAAACCCGCCGGATCCTCGTCGGGCTGGGGCGCCGCCGGCACGGGGTCGGCGTTGACCAGGGCCGGCGGCGCGCACACCGACAGCAGAAGCGCGATGCCCACGGCGGCAAGCGATTTGGGGATGGTCAAAAGCGTTGCCTGTCTCGCCACATGTAGTCCTCAGATCGGCAACGGACTGTCGGACTACCGTTGAATATTGACGGACACTACAGAGCCGCGTCGCGCGTGTCAGTCGATATGCGGATCCGCGGGCCGCACGGCGCGGCCGATCGCGACTTCGGCCACCGGCAGCGGCGCCCATCGCGGCATCGTCCACTCCCGCCTCGCGTCGGCCACCTCGAAGCCCGCGGCCACGATGCTGTCCTCGGTGTGCCGGTGGGTGTGGCAGTTCCCGAGCAGTCGGGGCCACACCGTGGCGTCGGCGATCCGCTGCAGTCGGGCGCGGGCACCGGAGCCGGCGATGTGCTCGAGATAGCGCAGTTCGCCACCGGGCCGCAGCAGGGAGAGCAGTTGCCGCAGAACATTTTCGGGGTCTTCGACCGAGCACAGCACCAGCGAGCAGACCACCGCGTCGAACGGCTGATTGCCTGCCGCCATGAACTGCTCGACGGTGTCGGTGCGCACGGTGACCGGCACCCGTGCCGTCGCGGCCGCCTGCTGTGCCTGTTCGGCGAGCCGGCGCTCGGGTTCGACGGCGACCACCTCGCTGACCGTGTCGGGGTAGAACTCGAAGTTGGTTCCGGTTCCGGCACCGACTTCGAGCACCCGGCCGGTCAGCCCGGCGAGGTTCTGGCGGCGCAACTCGCGGATGGCGTCGGTCTCGTGGGCGGACATCACCGTCCACAGCCGCGCGAAAAACGGGTTATCGACTGTGTTCGACACCGAGCAGTCCCTTCAATCGTGAAACGGTTTCCGGCGGCGCCGCCTCCGGGTCGAGCGCGCCCATCGTGATCTGCCCCAGGCACACCGCGCGAAGCACGCGGTCGGCGAAGTCCTCGACGTCGCCCCACGGCAGATACGGTTTGGAGATCAACATCGCGGCCACCCCGTGCGCGACGGTCATCAACTCCAGTGCGGTGGCGGTCGGATCCCCCGGCGGGTAGATTCCCTCGGCCATCAGTTTCTCGACCGCGGCACGCAGGTGCACGAACGCCGAGCTGTTCAGCGCCACGTCGACGTCGCTGCCCGGCCGGCTCTCCCCCATCGCCGCAATGCGGTACAGCTGAGGGGTTTTCATCGCGAACCGCACGTAGGCCAACCCCTGGGCGCGCAGCACCTCGATGGTCGACGGCTGAACGGCCGCCACGCTCTGCATCTCCTCGTCGAGCTTCTCGAAGTACCGTGCGCACACCGCGTCCAGCAGGGCGTCCTTGTCGGCGAAGTGCAGGTAGATCGACGGCGGGGTCACCCCGACCCGCTGCGCCACCGACCGGATCGACACGTCCTTGGCGTTGCCGGTCTCCAACAGCAGCGACGTGGTCGCGTCGAGGATCTCGTCGCGCAGCTGCTCGCCGGACCCGCGCGGGGCCCGCCGTCGCTTGAAGTCCTTCATCACTCGCTGATCCCGATCCGCGCGTGCAGCCGGGCCAGCGGCCGGGGAGCCCACCAGTTCCACCGGCCGAGGAGATGCATGAACGCAGGCACCAGTGCCATACGCACCAGTGTGGCATCGGCGAGAACCGCCAGCGTCAACCCGACGCCGAACATCCGCATGAACGACACCTCCGCGGTGATCAGCGCGGCGAACGAGATCGACATCAACAGCGCCGCCGCGGTCACCACGCGGCCGGTCCGGGCCAGGCCGAGCGCGACGCTCTCGTCGTTGCGTTGCTGCGGGGTGGCGTCCGTGCCCTGCGACGACAACCAGTACTCGCGGATCCGCGACACCAGGAACACCTCGTAGTCCATCGACAGCCCGAACGCGATGCAGAACAGCAGCACCGGCATGTTCGCCACCAGGGTGCCGGTCGGTGTCGTGCCCAGCGCTCCCAGGTGGCCCTCCTGGAAGATCCAGACCAGTGCGCCGAACGCGGCCGCCAGCGATAAGACGTTGAGCACCAACGCCTTCAGCGGTAGCACGACGCTGCCGGTGAGCAGGAACAGCAGCACGAAGGTGATGGCCGCGATCACCGCCAGCACCGCAGGCAGCCGCGAGGTGATCGACGAGGAGCTGTCGCGGTTGATCTGCGCGACGCCGGTCACCTGCGCATCGACCCCGCCGGGGGTGGCCACCGCGTGGAGCTGGTCGAGTTGACCTTCGGAGGCGTCGCTGAACAGCGGCGCGGTGCTGGCCACCGTCAGGAACGCGCTGCCGTCCCTGGCGCCGGTCGGCGCCGACGGTGGGCCGACGCGCTGTCCGTCGGCGAATGTGCCGCCGGGCGCCGACACCGACGACACGTCGCTCACCTCCGACAGATCGGCGGCGTAGCGGTCGAGCTCGGCGGGAGTCACCCCGCCCGTGTCGGGCAACACGACCGTCGCGTTCTGCGCGGAGTCGACGGCGAAGCCGGTCCGCAGCTGGTCACCGATCTGGCGCGCCGACGCCGACGTGGGCAGCACGCGGTCGTCGGGGAATCCCCATTTGGCGCCGAGGAACGGGGCGCCGAGCAGGAGCAGCAGCGCGACGATCAGCACCCCGATCGGAATCGCCCGCCGCATCACGTATTTGGTGCAGCGGTACCAGAACGTCTGCTCGGCCGGCTTGCGCACGGGTTCGGGCCTGCCGAGCACGCGACGGATCAGCCGCCGCACGTCCAGGGAGTCCAACCGGTCGCCGAGCAGCACGATCGCCGCGGGTGCCACCACCACGGCGGCAACGGCCGCGAACGTCACCACCGCGATCCCGGCGTAGGCGAACGACTTGAGGAAGTACATCGGGAACAGCACCATCGCGGCCATCGACAGCGCGACGGTCAGCGCCGAGAACAGCACGGTGCGTCCGGCGGTGGCCATGGTGCGCAGCAGCGCGCGCTCGCGATCGGCGCCGCCGGCCAGCTCGTCGCGGTACCGGCTGATGATCAGCAGCGTGTAGTCGATCGCCAGGGCCAGCCCCATCGCGACGCTCAGGTTCAGCGCGAAGATCGACACGTCGGTGACCATGGTGACCGCCCGCAGCACGGCCATCGACCCGAGGATCGCGAAGCCGCCGATCGCCAGCGGCAGCGCGGCCGCCAGCAGCCCGCCGAACACCCAGACCAGCGCGACGAAGCTCAGCGGAATCGCGATCGCCTCCATCCGCAGGAGGTCTCGTTCGCTCTGCCCGTTGATCTGCACGTAGGTCATCGCCTCACCGCCCGCGCGCACGGTGACTCCGTCGCGGTCGTGCACGAGCCGCTGCGTCAGTTCCTTGGCGTGCGCCTGCGCACCGCTCTCACCACCGGTGATGCCCGCGACGATCAGGCCGGTCTTACCGTCCTCGCTGATCATCGCGGGCGCGGCGGGCGGCGGCGCGGTCCAGGCGGAGGTGACCTGCACGACGTGCGGGGAGGCGGCGAGTTCGTCGGCCAGCTCGGTGCCGACCGCCCGCGCCGCCGGGCTGCGGGCCCCGTCGGCGGCGGTGACGCTGATGATCAGTTCCATGTCGCCCTGACCGAACTTGTCCACCAGCAGCTGGCTGGCCCGCGCGGATTCCGACGTCGGGTCCTGGAACCCGCCGGCGGAGAGGTGCCTGGCAACCGGGACGCCGAAGACGCCGCAGGCCACCATCACCAGCAGCGCGACTGCGATGATGCGCCGCGGCGCCGCGATGGCCAGGCTCGCTATCCGTTGCAGCACACCGCGTCCTCCGCTCAGTCGGGATAACGGCGCTAACTTAACAATGGTAAGCGGACAGCGCCAGACGCAGCCCTTGGGAAAAACCTGTCGATGAGTTGTGCGGTCTCTGCTAGTCGTAAACATCATGACTGCGCCAGACACGACCAGTGCCACCCTCCCGCTCACGCCGACGCGCGACGGGGCGGCCGATATCGGCCTGCTGATCCTGCGCATCGGCGTCGGGGCGGCGATCCTGCAGGCCGGCCTGATCAAGGCCTTCGACTTCAGCACCACGGTCGGCTTCATGGAGCAGGCCGGGTGGCGGCTGCCCGGCCTGGCCGCGGCCATGGTGACCAGCGCCGAGACGCTCGGCGGGCTGGGCCTGATCCTCGGCGCGCTGACGCCGTTGGCGGCGTTCGCGGTGATCGCGGCGATGGTCGACGCGTGGGCGGTCAACGTCTCGGGCGCGGCGTTCTGGTCCGAGCCGTTCAACGTGCCGTTTCTGATCGGCCTGGGCGCCACCGGGCTGTTGTTCCTCGGCGCGGGCGCCTATTCACTCGACGCGAAGGTGCTGGGCCGAACCCGCTGGGGCACGCGCATCGCGGTCGGACTGCTGATCGCCGCGGTAGCCGCCGCGATCCTCACCTGGGTGGCGCTGCTGGGCACCAACCCGATCCACTTCAGCCCGCCCGCCCAGCCCTGACCAGCAAAATCCTTACCGGCGGGTAATAACAGACCCTACCGGGCGGTAAGAATTGCCACAGTATTCCGAACCGTGACTCAAAGATTCCTTAAACGAGACCCCTACTGTCGAGTACATGTGGATCGACGACACCAGTGCAGATGTCATCAAGGTTGATTTCGAGGCGCTCTACCACGGCGATGTCCTGGTCGAGGGTGACACCTCCGAACAGCTCGACGACGAGCCCACCCTGCGCAAGGCCGTATAGACAAAACGCGCGCCCGTAGGCGCGCGTTCGTCTCGGCGAGTTTGCCCGGCGCGGGCGCTTTCACGATGCCCCGTGCGCCGAACCGTTACGCCACGTTCTCTTCTTCCTCGTTCGCGATCATGTCGGCCAGCCGGCCGCCGATGAGCTGTTCGGCCTCGTCGACCATCCGCGCAACCAGCTCGCCGACCGTCGGGATGTCGTTGATGAGGCCCATCGAGGCGCCCACCGACCAGATGCCGGCGTCGAGGTCCCCGGTCTCGTAGACCTTCACCCCGCGCGATCCCGCGACCAGATCCTTGACGTCCTCGAACTGACCGCCCCGGTTCAGGATCTCGACCACCTCACGCGACACCGCGTTGCTGGCCACCCGGGCCGTATTGCGCAGCGGCCGGAAGATCAGCTCGGTGTCGAGCTCGGTGCCCGCGACGATCGCCTCCTTGACCTTCTGGTGGATCGCCGACTCGACGGTGCACATGAACCGCGAGCCCATGTTGATGCCGTCGGCGCCCAGCGCCAGCGCCGCGACCAGACCGCGCGCATCGGCGAAACCGCCCGAGGCGATCAGCGGGATCTCGATCTTGTCCGCCGCCGCGGGGATCAGCACCAGGCCCGGGATGTCGTCCTCACCCGGATGCCCCGCGCACTCGAAACCGTCGATGCTGATGCCGTCGACCCCGAGGCTCTGCGCCTTGACCGCGTGCCGCACCGACGTGCACTTGTGCAGCACCTTGATCCCGTTGTCGTGGAACATCGGCAGGTGCGGCGCCGGGTTGGAGCCCGCGGTCTCGACGATCTTAATGCCGGAGTCGACGATGACCTTGCGGTACTCGTCGTACGGCGGCGGGTTGATCGTCGGCAGGATCGTCAGGTTGACCCCGAACGGCTTGTCCGTCAGGTCGCGGCAGCGTGCGATCTCGTTGGCCAGATCCGCCGGCGTCGGCTGCGTCAGCGCGGTGATGAACCCGAGCGCACCCGAATTCGCCACGGCGGCAACGAGTTCCGCGCGACCAACCCACTGCATACCGCCCTGGACAATCGGGTGCTCGATCCCGAAGGTCTCGGTGAACTTCGTCCTGATGCTCATCGCTGCTACCTCGGCGCCATCCGGATCGCGCCGTCCAGACGGATGACCTCACCATTGAGCATCGGGTTCTCCACGATGTGGGTAGCCAGGAAGCCGTACTCGTCGGGATCACCGAGCCGCGCCGGATGCGGCACCTGCTTGCCCAGCGAAGCCTGCGCCTCCTCGGGCAGCGAACCCAGCAGCGGGGTCTTGAACAGCCCCGGCGCGATGGTGCAGACCCGGATCAGCTCGCGCGACAGGTCACGCGCGATCGGCAGCGTCATACCGACCACGCCGCCCTTGGAGGCCGAGTACGCGGCCTGGCCGATCTGGCCCTCGAACGCCGCGACGGACGCGGTGTTGATGATGACGCCGCGCTCACCGTTGATGGGCTCGGTCTTGGCGATCCGCTCGGCGCTCAACCGCAGCACGTTGAACGTGCCGATCAGGTTGACCTCGATGACCTTCTTGAACCCGTCGAGCGGGAACGGGCCGTCCTTGCTCAGCGTCTTGATCGCGTTGCCGATGCCCGCGCAGTTGACGTTGATCCGCAGCGGGCCCATCTTCTCCGCGGCGTCCAGCGCGGCGCTGACCGCGGCCTCATCGGTCACGTTGGTCTCGACGAACTGGGCGCGGTCGCCGAGTTCTTTGACCGCGTCCGCACCCTTGAGGTCGATGACGACCACCGAGGCGCCCTTGTCGAGCAGCCGCTTGGTGGTGGCCAGGCCGAGGCCCGATGCACCGCCGGTGACGACCGCTACGGCGTCCTTGATCTCCACTTGTCGTGTTCCTTTCTCTAGGTCCAGTCTCGGATGACGGCTTCGGTGTCGGCGCCGGCTTCCCCGGGCGGCGTCGGCGCCGGCGGCACGCTGCGCGAGAACCGCGGCGCGGGCATCGGCTGCAGGTGGTCGCCGTCGCGGTAGAAGGTGTTGCGCTCGGTGACGTGCGGTTCGGTTTCGACTTCGGAGAACGACAGCACCGGCGTCACGCACGCGTCGGTGCCGTTGAACACCGACGCCCAGTGGTCGCGGTCCTTGGATGCGATCACCTCGGTGAACCGGGCCCGCAGTTCCGGCCAGCGGCCCATGTCGTTCTGGTCGGGCAGGTCCTCGTTCTCGATCCCGAGACCCTTGAGGAACTGCGCGTAGAACTGCGGCTCGATGCAGCCGACCGCGATGTGCCGGCCGTCGGCGCAGGTGTAGGTGTCGTAGTAGGGCGCCCCGCCGTCGAGGATGTTGACCCCGCGCTTGTCGGTCCACAGCCCGTCCTGCAGGAAGCTCCAGATCATCTGCGCCAGCACGCTGGAGCCGTCGATCATCGCGGCGTCGACCACCTGGCCCTTGCCGGAGGTCTGCCGCTCGAACAGCGCCGAGAGGATGCCGACGAGCAGGAACATCGACCCTCCGCCGAAGTCGCCGGTCAGGTTCAGCGGCGGCACCGGCCGCTCCCCCGCGCGCCCTATCGAATGCAGCACACCGTTGAGCGAGATGTAGTTGATGTCGTGGCCGGCCTGCAGCGCGCGCGGTCCGGTCTGACCCCAGCCGGTCATGCGGCCGTAGATCAGCCGCTCGTTGACCTTCGCGCAGTCCTCCGGGCCCAGCCCGAGCCGCTCGGTGACGCCCGGGCGCAGCCCCTCGATCAGCACGTCGGCCTTGGCGACCAACTGCAGCACCAGCCTGCGGCCCTCGTCGCTCTTGAGGTCGGCAGCCACCGAACGCCGGTTGCGCAGGGTGGCTTCGCGTTTACTGGTGGGAACACCACCGAGCTTGCCCGGCCGTTCGATACGGACGACGTCCGCGCCGAGGTCACCGAGAATCATCGCGGCGTGCGGCCCGGGGCCGATGCTCGCGAGTTCGATGACCCGCAGTCCGTCCAGTGGTCCCGCCATACCTTCAGCCGCCTTCCGTTCGACGAACGCCATCGATCGCCGACAAAGCTTACTTGTCTAACCAAGTCGCTTATCCCTAGGGTTCTGGTCATGACATCCCTGGACGCGGACGCCCCCACCTACGCCGCCATCGACGATCTCACCGTCGAACTCGCCGACGGCGTGCTGTCGGTGACGCTGAACCGGCCCGACAGCCTGAACTCGTTGACCAAGGACATGCTCGACGGCGTCGGCGAGGTGCTCGAGACCGCGGCGTCGGACAAGCGGGTCAAGGTGGTGCGTCTGGCCGGTGCGGGGCGCGGGTTCTGTTCGGGGGCCGGGATCAGCGACGACGACCAGGACCAGAAGACCGCCAACGGACCGGCTTCGGTGCTCGACGCCGCCAACCGCGCGGTCCGCTCGATCGTCAACCTCCCCCAGCCCGTGGTCGCGGCGGTGCACGGCCCGGCGGCCGGCGTCGGCGTCTCGTTGGCCCTGGCCGCCGATGTGGTGCTGGCCTCCGACGACGCCTACTTCATGCTGGCGTTCACCAAGATCGGGCTGATGCCCGACGGCGGCGCCTCGGCGTTGGTGGCGGCGGCGATCGGCCGGATCCGCGCGACCCGCATGGCCCTTCTGGCCGAACGCATCTCGGCCACCGAGGCATACGACTGGGGTCTGGTGACCGCGATGTATCCGGCCGCCGAGTTCGACGCCGGGGTGGCCAAGGTGATCGACACGCTGAAGAATGGTCCGGCCGTCGCGCTGCGCAGGACCAAACACGCGATCAACGCCGCCACGCTGACCGAGATCGAACCCGCGCTCGAACGCGAACGCGAAGGCCAGCTGTCGCTGCTGACCTCCCCGGACTTCATCGAGGGCATCACCGCTTTCCAGCAGCGCCGGCCCGCGAAGTTCTCCGACTTCTAAGGTCCCGTTCTTCTCGCGAGCAGACATAGAATCGCGCGTTTTGGCGGCAAACAGCGCGATTCTGCGTCTGCTCGCGGTGGGAAAATTCGGTGGACGCGGCCGCGACAGGTCGGCGACCATCTGTGGGTGAGTACGCAATTCGAGATCCCGGTACGCGACGCCGGTCGATGGCGTGTACTCGCACCGTTCCGGTTCCGCGAGTACCGCCTGCTGATCGCGGCGGTCACGCTGTCGATCTTCGCCGACGGCATGTTCGCGGTTGTGCTGGCGCTGCAGGTCATCGAACTCAACAACGACCCGGTGTCGCTGTCGCTGGTGACCACCTGCTTCGGCGCCGCGCTGGTCGCGTTCGTCCTGGTGGGCGGGATCACCGCCGACCGGTTCCCGCAGCGCGCCATCATCATCGCCGTCCAGACGGTCAACGTTTTCGCCTCGTCGGCGATCGCGGCGCTGGGAATGCTTGGCGCCCTGCAGATCTGGCACCTGGCGGTGGGTGCGGCGGCACTGGGCGCAGCGGCGGCGTTCTTCTTCCCCGCCTACAGCGCGATCCTGCCGCGGATCCTGCCGCCGGAGCAGTTGCTGGCCGCCAACGGTGTCGAAGGTGTGGTGCGGCCGGTGTTTCAGCGCGCCGTCGGCCCTGCCGTCGCCGGTGTCGTGATCGGCGCGACGTTCCCCGCGCTGGGCGCAACGGTCGTCGCGGTCCTGTTCGCGCTCGGCCTGACGATGCTGCTCGCGACGCGTCGCACCCTGAAACCGGCTGAGCCCGAACATCGCTCGCACGTCCTGCGGGATCTGCGCGACGGCTTCGCGTTCGTCGCGCGGACCCCGTGGCTGCTGTGGACGCTGTTGTTCGCCAGCATGTTCGTGTTGGTGGTTTTGGGACCGATCGAGGTGCTGCTGCCGTTCATCGCCAAGGACCGCTTCGCCGACGGCGCCCGGATGTACGGCTTCATCCTCGCGTTCTTCGGCCTGGGCAGCGCCGTGGGTGCACTCGCGGTGTCGTCGAGGCGCATGCCGCGCCGCTACCTGACGGTGATGATGGCGATGTGGGGCCTGGGCGCGGCGCCGTTGGCGGTGTTCGGGTTCACCTCGTCGTTCGCGCTGATGGCGGTGGCGACGTTCGTCATCGGCGTCACCGACGGTGCGGGCATGGTCATCTGGGGCACGCTGCTGCAGCGGCGGGTACCGACCTCGATGCTGGGACGGGTTTCGAGCCTGGACTTCTTCGTGTCGCTGGCGTTCATGCCGGTGTCGTTCGCGATCGTGGGTCCGCTGTCGAAAGTCGTTTCGATGCAGACGATTTTCCTGGTCGCGGCTATCGCCCCGGTGATCGTGGCGGCGCTGGCGATGTGGGCGGCCGGGATGCGCCGCGACGAGATCGCCAATCCGCTCGACTAGTAGACGCCGAACATCGGTGGCAGCGCCAGCACCATCGCCAGACCCCAGAAGAAGTGGGTCAGCATCGGCGCGAGGATGCCGCCGGTGACCCGGCGCTCGAACGCGCAGATGGTGCCGAGGATGATCGCGGCGAACCCCAGCATCGGGTTGCCGGTGGTGGCCGCGGTCGCGATCACGTAGAAGATCGTCGAGATGAGCACCGGTTTGACCGTGCCCAGCGCGGTGTACAGCGCGCCGCGGAAGAACATCTCTTCGGCCAGGCCGTTGATCACGGTGATGAACGCGACCAGCGCCAGCGGCCCGTAGTCGGCGTATTCCAGTACCCGCGTGATGTATTCGCGCACACCGGGGATCTCGCGGGCGATCAGCCCGCCGACGACGAACACCGCCGACAGCAGCAGACCGATTGCGGTTCCGGTGATCACCGGCCGCTGGTTGCGGCCGCGGAACCGGATGCAGCCCATGTGCAGCGGGCCCGATGCGAACGCGCCGAGTGCCCACACGCCGGCCAGCGCCAGCGTCAACCAGTAGAACGACGCGTCACCGGGTGGGCGGGTCAGCGAATACCCAAGCAGCGCAGCACCGATCACCAACACGACCGCGACCACGATGCGGCGGCGCCGCACGACGCCCGGCGGTTCGTGACGCGGAATCGGGCACGCGCTGACGATCTCGCGCGCCTCGGCGAGCACCTGCCGGGCCTGCGTCATGCCGGGGTGCCCTTCGGCAACAGGTGCAGGACGGTGTCGAGGCCGGTGCGCACCGCGCCGGCCACCGGTCCGGGGACCGCGCCGATCAGCCCGAGCGCGGGCCGGGCGATGCCGGGCGTGACCGTGCCCGCGAGGTGGCGGATGCGCAGGATGTCCCCGCCGGCCCAGTCGGGATCGGTGTCGGCGAGGTGGTGCATGTCGGTGAGCTCGTCGACGGGCCGTCGGCTGCGGCTGCCGAGCGCCCGGGTGATCGCCTCCTCGATGCCGACCAGCCCGCCGGGCGGGTCGGGAACGAGCTCCCGCAGCCGCGCCTCCGAGGCCATCATCGGATGGTCCAGCGACTGCACCAGGTCAGCGGCCAGCCCGCCCGGCACCGGCAGGACCGCCGCTGTCACCAGCGACACCAGTCCGGTGTCGACGCCGTTGACGGGCACCTCGGCCCGCCACTTGCCTGCGATGCGCGCGTAGGTGCGCAGCAGATCGCCGTACGACGTGGTCTCGGCGCCGGTGATGTCGTAGGACCCGGCGGGCACGCGGTCCCCGTCGGCCGCGGCGACGAGGTAGTGCAGCACGTCGCAGATCGAGATCGGGTCGAGCGGGTTGGCCGACCACGACGGCATCGGGATGACCAGGAACCGGTCGCCGACGTACCGCAGCATCTCGAACGACGTCGACCCGGCGCCGATGATGATCGCCGCGCCCAGCCAGACCACGTCGGGCCCGCCGTCGATGTGCAGCGCCTCGGCCACTTCGGCGCGGCTGGCCAGATGCTCGGAGAGGTCGCCGCCGTCGGGTACGAACCCGCCCAGGTACACGATGCGACGCACTCCGGCGTCCTTCGCGGCGCGGGCCACGTTGGCCGCCGCCCGGTTGTCGGCGTCGCGGAAGTCGGGCTGGCCGATCCCGTGGACCAGGTAATACAGCACGTCCACCGGGCCGGCGTCGGCCAGCGCCGACCGTGCCGACGCCTCGTCGTGGGCGTCGAGCGCGACGGCCGAGACGCGGTCACGCCAGCCGAAGTCGGCCAGCCGGTTGGGGTTTCGGCTCGCGGCCACGACGTCGTGGCCCTCGGTGAGCAGGGCGGTGACGAGCCGGGAGCCGACGTAACCGGTCGCGCCGGTCACCAGGGTGCGCACGTTCTTCACGGTACGGCTGTACCCGGATCGACCCGGGGAGAATCCGGCGGGTCAGGACGCCGCGCCGCGGTGCACGTCGATCAGGTGCTGATAGGCCTGCGCGTTGAACCGGTTGTGAGCAACCTCATCGTCGCTCAGCTCGCGCCGGACCTTGCCCGGCACGCCCGCGACCAGTGACCGCGGCGGCACCACGAAGCCCTGCGGCACCACCGCGCCGGCCGCGACCAGCGAGCCTTCGCCGATCGTCGCGCCGTTGAGGACCACCGCACCCATGCCGATCAGCGCACCGTCGGAGATCGTGCAGCCGTGCAGCACCACGTTGTGCCCGACGGTGACGTCGGCGCCGAGGCGGACCGGGAAGCCGGGGTCGACGTGGACGGTGACGCCGTCCTGGATGTTGGACCCGGCGCCGATCTCGATCGGCTCGGCCTCGGCGCGCAGCGTCGCGCCGTACCAGACGCTGGCCCGCGCGCCGAGCGACACGCGGCCGATGAGGGCGGCGTTGGGTGCCACCCAGGCGTCGGTGTGCAGCTCGGGGCGGTGACCTCCGACGGAGACGATCAACGGCTCAGGCATGCGCGCCATCGTATGACCTCGCCTTTCTTGCGGTTGCGGGGCTGTGTGGGCAGGTTCGCAAAGCGCAGGTCAGCGAGCCGCGGCGGGCGTCGGCCGAGGTGGTGACTTTGGCAGTCGCCGACCAGTGCCCTTACCATGCGAGGCGACCTTGACTTGAGGAGCCGTACGTGAAGACCCGCACCAGCAAAGCAATCGGCGCTGCCGCCGGTATCACCGCGATCGCCCTGTCGGTGCCGTTCGCCGTCACCGCCTACGCGGAGCCGCCCGTGCCCGAGCAGCCGACGCAGCCGACCTCGACCGCGACGCCCGAGATCCCCAACCCCGAGGGTTCGGGCTGCGACGCGTTCAAGGAGGCCGTGCCGAACTGGAAGGCGCTCAACGAGCTGCCGGTCGGCCAGGCGCTGCAGAGCATCCCCGAGGCGAGCACGTTCTACTCGGCCATCTCCGGCGGGTTCAACCCCGCGGTGAACGTGGTCCCGGTGCTGGAGAACGGCCCGTACGTGGTGTTCGCGCCGACGGACGAGGCGTTCGCCGCGCTGCCGCCCGCGCAGCTCGACGCGCTGAAGGCCGACCCAGCGGCGCTCACCGACTTCGACTACTACCACGTGTTCCTCGGAATCCTCGGACCCAAGGACCTCGAAGGGCAGCGGCCCACGCAGCAGGGCGCGGAGATCAAGGTGACCGGCGAGAACGCCGACATCAAGATCAACGACACCGCCAAGGTGGTGTGCGGCGGGATTCAGGCCGCCAACGCCCGCATCTACCTGATCGACACGGTGCTCGACGTCAACGCCGCGCCGGATGCGATCACCCCGACGGGCACGTCGACCACGGAGACCAGCACCACCGAGACGCCCGCCGAGGCACCGGCCGAAGCACCCGGGACGACCGAGCCGATGCCGGCCGCCGACGCGCCGATCGGCTGATCTCGCTCGCACGCAAAAGCCCCTGAAACGCCGTTGTTTCAGGGGCTTTCGCGTGCGGACGCGGGCCGGGTTACAGACCCAGGTCGCGGCCGATGATCTCTTTCATGATTTCGGTGGTGCCGCCGAAGATCGTCTGGATGCGGCCGTCCACGTAGGCGCGGGCGACGCGGTACTCCATCATGTAGCCGTAGCCGCCGTGCAGCTGCACGCAGTTGTCGACGACCTTCTTGGCGACCTCGGTGGCCCACCACTTGGCCTTGGCGGCCTCGATGGCGGTCAGCTCACCGTCGATGACGCCCTGCAGGCACCGGTCGAGGTAGTTCTCGGTGACCTCGAGCTCGGTGTCCATCTCGGCGAGCAGGAACCGGTTGTGCTGGAAGCTGCCGATCGGCTGACCGAATGCCTTGCGGTCCTTGGCGTACTGCAGCGTCTCCTCCCAGACGGCGCGCGCCCCGGCCACCGCTGAGATCGCGATGCCCAACCGCTCCGACGGCAGGTTGGTCATCAGGTGGTAGAAGCCGCGGCCTTCCTTGCCGAGCACGTTGGCCGACGGCACGCGGACGTTCTCGAAGTGCAGCTCGGAGGTGTCCTGCGTGTGCAGGCCCATCTTGTCGAGCTTGCGCCCGCGGCTGAAGCCCTCCATGTCCCGCTCGACGACCAGCAGCGTGAAGCCCTTGTGGCCCGCCTCGGGGTCGGTGCGCGCGACGACGACGCAGAGGTCGCAGTTGATGCCGGAGGAGATGAACGTCTTGGAGCCGTTGAGGATCCAGTCGTCACCGTCGCGCACCGCGGAGGTGCGGATGCCTGCCAGGTCGCTGCCGGCGCCGGGTTCGGTCATCGCGATCGCGATGATCAGTTCGCCGGTGACGATGCCGGGCATCCAGCGCTTCTTCTGCTCGTCGTTGGCCAGTTCCTTGAAGTACGGGCCGACGACGTCGTTGTGCAGGCTCAGCGCGGGGCCGTGCACACCGGAGCGGGCGAGCTCCTCGTCGATGATCGCGTTGAAGCGGAAGTCGTCGGCGCCACCGCCGCCGTACTCCTCGGGCATGTTGAACCCGATCAGACCGTACTTGCCCGCGGCCGTGTAGGCCGACCGGTCGACGATGCGCTCGGTCTCCCACTTCTCCTGGTGCGGAACCAGTTCGCGCTCGATGTACTCGCGAACGGTCTCGCGGAACGCCTCGTGCTCGGCTTCGAAAATCGTTCTCTTCACTGTTGTTATTTGGCCTTCCAAACGGGCTGGCGCTTCTCGGCGAATGCCAGCGGTCCTTCTTTAGCGTCCTCGGAACGCATCACGGCGATGACCTCGCGCAGGGTTCGCGCCCAGCCCGGTTCGTCGCCGACGATGACACCTTTGTCGACCCCCATCGCGACCCGCTTGCTGGCCCAGACCGCAAGCGGCGCATTGCAGGTGATGCGGTCGGCGAGCGCGATCGCGGCGTCGACGACGGTGCCGTCGGGGACGACCTCGTTGATCAGGCCCCACTTGGCAGCGTCGGCCGCCGACATCGGCTCACCGGTGAACAGCATCTCCAGCGCGACCTTGCGCGGGAGGTGGTCGACGATGCGGAACACCCCACCGGCCGCGGCGATCAGGCCGCGTTTCACCTCGGGCAGACCGAATTTGGCCCGCTCCTCGGCCACCACCAGGTCACTGGCGAGGGCGAGTTCGGTGCCACCGCCCAGTGCGGTGCCGTTGACCGCCGCAATGGTGGGCTTGTCGATGTAGTGGTGTACGTACCCGGCGAAGCCCCACTCACGGTGCTCCGGGTGAAAAAGGTTCTCGCGCCGCGATATCGCCTTGAGATCAGCTCCGGCGCAGAACGATTCGCCGGCACCGGTCAGTACCACCGCGCGGACGTCGGGGTCGTTCTGCGCCAGGTGCAGCGCATCGCCGACGGCGGTGCTCACCGCGCTGTTGACCGCGTTGCGGGCCTCCGGACGGTTGATCGTGATGATCATGACGTTCCCGCGGCGCTCGGCGAGCGCCGCGGGTGTCGTCATCTCCGATGTCACAGCAGCTCGAGGATGGTGGCGTTGGCCTGGCCGCCGCCCTCGCACATCGTCTGCAGTCCGTACTGAATCCCGTTGGCGCGCATGTGGTAGAGCATCGTGGTCATGATGCGGGCGCCGGAACCGCCGAGCGGGTGACCGAGAGCGATCGCACCGCCGTTGGGGTTGAGCTTCTTCTCGTCGGCGCCGATGTCCTTCAGCCACGCCATCGGCACGGGCGCGAACGCCTCGTTGACCTCGAACACACCGATGTCGTCGACGGACAGACCCGACTTCTTGAGCGCCTTCTGGGTGGCCGGGATCGGCGCGGTCAGCATGATCACCGGATCGGAACCGGCCAGCACCGCGGTGTGCACGCGCGCGATCGGCTTGAGGCCGAGCGACTTCGCCTTCTCCGCCGACATGAACAGCAGCGCCGCCGAGCCGTCGGAGATCTGGCTGGAGTTGCCGGCGTGGATGACGCCGTCCTCCTTGAACGCCGGCTTCAGCTGCGCCATCTTCTCGATCGGGGTGCCGCGACGGATGCCCTCGTCCTTGAGCACGACGGTCTCGTTGCCGTCCTCGTCCTTGGTCTTGATTCCGACGATCTGGTCGTCGAACGCACCGGAATCCTGTGCGGCAGCGGCCTTCTCGTGCGAGTCGAGGGAGAACTGGTCGAGCGAGGTGCGGTCGAAGCCCCACTGCTCGGCGATCATCTCGGCGCCGATGCCCTGGTTCGGGGTCTGGGTGTAGCGGTTGCGGAAGGCCTCCGGGTAGGGGTGGCCGCCGTTGGCCAGCGACGATCCCATCGGAACGCGCGACATCACCTCGACACCGCCGGCGACGACGACGTCGTAGTGGCCGGCGACCACGCCGGCCGCGGCGAAGTGCACGGACTGCTGGCTCGAACCGCACTGGCGGTCGACGGTCACACCGGGAACGGTCTCGGGCCAGCCGGCCGCCAGCACCGCGGTGCGCGCGATGTCGAGGGCCTGCTCACCGGCCTGCATGACGCAGCCCCAGATGACGTCATCGACCAGGGCCGGGTCCACTCCGGCACGCTCGACGAGGCCGTTGAGCACCTGCGCGGACAGATCGCCCGGGTGTACGCCCGACAGTCCTCCGTTGCGTTTGCCGACGGGCGACCGCACTGCCTCCACGATGACGGCTTCAGCCATGACACAGCTCCTTCGAGGTTCGGATGATTCACCCACGCGCGGGGTCCACCCCCGAACGTAAACGAACAAGGTTTACTAGGTCAACTCACTGGTTGGTCGAGCAGCCGGCGCGTGTCAGGGCGCGTCGGCGCCGTCCTTCTGCCAGGTCACCTGTACCGGCACCGTGTCGTCCCACGGTTGGCGCGTGACCATGTCGGCGACCCGGATGTATCCGCGCTCGAACTCGCCGGTGGCGGCGTCGACCAGTCGGTACTGCTGGGTCTGCCGGTGGATCGGTTGACCGTCGATCAGCACCACCCGGACCTCGCCGGGCGCGAAGGCGCACCGCCGCTGCAGCGCGGCGATCAACTGCTCGTTGTGCATGTGGCCGTCACCGAAGTTCCAGCCGATCGCGGTGCTGCAGATCCGTTCGCCGTCGGTGAGCACGTAGTCGTCCTCGTTGTGACCGGCCATCGCCCTATGCGCCAGCGTGAACATCGCGCGCCCGTGAGTGTTGAAGGCGCGGAACGCGTATCCCATGTAGAGGTACATCTGCGCGGTCTCGGGGCTGCCGTAGTACCGCTCCATCTGCGCCTGCGGCATGCTCGCGATCGAGACGACGTTCTCCTCGATCTTGGCCGACGCCGACGGTTTCACACACCACAGACCGGTGTCCCAGTTGCCGGCGTAGTACCGCATACCGGGCAGGAACGACACCTTGCGGGGGAACAGGTTGCCGAGCACCACGGTGCCGGCCACGACGGCGAACAGCACGAGCGGCCACGGGCTCTGCAGATCGCCGAGGCCGATGCCCTGGTGGCCGACGAACAGCGCCACGACGCTGAACATCATGAACACGTTCCACTCCAGCGGCACACCCATCGGGATCGACGACAGGATGCCGAAGTGGAACACCAGCATCACGATCGCCGCGATGTAGGTGGGCCAGCCGCCCGGCGAGAAGAACAGCACCAGCGGGACCAGGCCCTCGACGGCGGTGGAGAAGTGCGCCAGCCACCGTGACAGCCGGCCGGGCCGCAGGTCGTCGGGGAAGTGCTCGAAGAAGCTGCGTTTGATCCACTTGGGCCGGAACACCGGGTTGTTGCTCATCATCGTGGAGATGACGAACGGGAAGTGTTTGTTGAGTTTCGACGTCGCGGCACCCAGCCAGATGGTCAGGCAGACGAGTTTGGCCGCGATGATGATGTCGGCGCCGCCGAACAGGAAGCACACCGCCAGTGACGCGTAGACCTCACCGCGGGCGGCCAGGAAGATGACCTTGTCGCGCAGGCCGAGCACCGCGAGCAGGCCGAGGATCGTCGCGATCTGCCACACCGGAAGCACGCCGACGGTGGTGTTCAGTTCGGGGATCGGCCCGGTGCCGTCGGAGGCCAGCGCCACCACGAGCATCACCAGCAGCGCGGCGTAGAGCAGCGCGTCGACCGGTGTGCGGGTGTCGCCTCTGGTCAGCGGGATGCGGGTGGGCCACGGTGGTAACCGGATCGTGTTGGGCCGCAGCCAGTACAGGATCGAGCCCATCGGCGGGAAGAACCGGTTGTTGAGCGGGCCGAAGCCGCAGCCGAGGCCGACGACCTCGAACAGCATCGTGTAGAGCACGACCTTCTCGAACACGATCGGCTCGTTGTACCAGGACGTGACGTCGGTGAACCCGTCGATGCCCTCGGTGGACAGCGCGACCAGCCAGGCCCCGAGGATGTAGAGCAGGATCTTGACGACGTAGAAGAGGTGCAGCACGACCGGCGCGCCGAAGCCGACCTCGGCCCAGTGGCGGGCCATCGGGACGATCTTCTCCGCGCGGGTGCCCTTGCTCCACTGCTCGAAGTCGACGACGGGTGCGTCCTGCTTCAGAAACCCCATGCGCCCCAGACTAGAACGTGTTCTAGCCAAGCAGGAGTGGTTCGCGCTGCGCTGTCGTCAGGCGTCGGTTTTGGCGGGCGGCCGATAGAAGATCGCCAGCTGACCGATGCCGCCGAGCAGGCCCAGGCCGAGCGAGATGACCAGCCCCCACCAGCCGTGCAGCAGGTCGTAGAAGCTCGACGAGCTGAACAGCAGGTGGTCCAGGCTGAGCTTGCCCGCGCCGATGGTCGCGATGCCGACAGCGACCGCGGCAAGGACCAGGTTGTACTCCCAGCCCTCCTTGACGATGAAGAAGCCGTTCGGCTTGTGCACGGTCCACGCGGCGACGAGCATCAGCGCGACGAAGCCGGCCGCCGGGATCGGGGTGAGCAGGCCGACGGCCAGGCCGATGCCGGCCGCCATCTCGGTCGTCGCGGCGACGCGCGCGTGAAACATGCCGGGCTTCATGCCCATGCTGTCGAACCAGCCGGCGGTGCCCTTGAGGCCGCCGGGCCCGAAGAACTTGTTGTAGCCGTGGGCGGCCATGGTCAGGCCGAGCACCACGCGCAGGATCAGCACTCCGACGTCGTAGGCAGTCATGCAACAAAATCTAGGCCATGTGTTAAACCGCTGACCAGTCTCACCCCCCTTGTCCGACCGCGCGGGTAGTATCGAACGTATGTTCGAGGGGCGTGATGATGCCGCGGTGGTCGATTCGATTACTGCGGCGTCGCGTGCGCAGAACGCGGCTTGTGGTCGGGAGTTACTTGCGATGGGTGAGCTTTATGCTCGTCGGGCTCCCGAGGACGAAGACGAGCGCATCAATTGGGCGATCGACGGGCATGCCAACGTGGTGGCCGAGCTGGCCGCGGCGTTGAACATCAGCCGTCACCGGGCGGCCAGTCGGTTGGAGTTGGCGATCGATCTGCGCACGCGGCTGCCCCAGGTGGGTTTGGTGTTCGCCGCCGGGGACATCGACTACCGGATGGTGATCGCACTGGTCAACCGCAGCAGCAACGTCGAAGACGACGAGCTGCTGGCCCACCTGGATACCGCGTTTGCCACCCATGCGCCGAGGTGGATGAAACTGTCGGGGCCCAAGCTCGACGAGCGCATCGACATGTGGGTGGAAAAATTCGACCCGACCGGGGTGCGTGAACCCCAACCCGCCCGCGATGACCGCTACGTTCATGTCGCCCCGATGGGCGCCGGGATGGTCGGGGTGTGGGCGCGGCTGACCTTCGACGAAGGGGTCTGCTTTGACACCCGCGTCGATGAGGTCGCCGCCACCGTGTGCCGCGATGATCCGCGCCCGCCCGAGCAGCGCCGCGTCGATGCGATGATGGCCATGACCCAGGGGCAGATGCGGCTGCAGTGCGGCTGCGGGGCCCACGATTGCCCCAACAGCGCCGCCGTGGCGGCCTCGACGCAGGTGGTGATCAACGTGATCGCCGAACAAGCCACCATCGAGGGCCGCAGCAGTAATCCGGGGTATCTGCCCGGAGTCGGGGCGATCCCGGCCGCCCTGCTGCGCGAGCGGCTGGCCACCGCCAAACTCGTACCGGTCGCGCTGCCTGAGCCGTGCGCGCAAGCGGGGTATCGGCCCTCGGCGGGGTTGGCGCGTTTCATCCGGTGCCGGGATCTCGCGTGTCGGTTCCCGGGCTGTGAGGTGCCCGCCGCCCGATGTCAGATCGACCACACCATCGCCTATCCGATCGGCCCGACTCATCCGTCGAACCTCAAGCTGCTGTGCGTTTTTCACCATCTGCTCAAGACGTTTTGGACCGGCCCCGATGGTTGGCGTGATTTTCAACTGCCCGACGGCACGGTGATCTGGCGCTCCCCGGGCGGCCAGCGATACATGACCACCCCGGCGGGGGCCGAATTCTTCAAGCGGCTCGGCGAACCCACCGGCGTCATCGACCTGAACCCGCCCAGCCAGGGCCCCGACGACAACATCCATCGCGGGGCGATGATGCCCAAACGCCGCCGCACCAGAGCCGAAGACAAGGCCTACCGCATCGCCCTGGAACGCCAACACAACGCCGCCCGCTTGAACCGGAAACAACTCCTGCTCGCCGAACAACTCGCCAGAGACGACGAACCACCACCCTTCTGAGGCACCGTGCCCCGCGCCGGGTTAGCGGGGATGAGCCAGTGCGTGCGCCAATCGTTCGGTGTACGAGTCGATGTCGTCGACGGCCGATTCGGCGGCGTGCACACTGACTGCGATGGTGTCGCCGATGCCGTGCACGCCGTGGGTGAGGCCCATCATCGGCGACAGCGCGGGATAACCGGCCGTCAGCACGACCGGTGCGTCGCCGAACCGCAGATCCGCGGACCCGCGGTTCACGCTCGATACGACGGTATTGCCCGTGACCGTCGCCGATCGCAGCGTGGGGTCGAAAAGCCCGACACCCCAACGCAACAGAGCTGCTGGCGTCGCGGCGAACGCGCGCTCGGCGGTCACCATCGCCGGATGCGCGGCCCGGGTGCGGCGCCGCTTGAGATCCTCGGCGATCCGCTCGGCACGCTCGGCGAACGGCAGATCCGGGTACAACCGCACCCCGACGTTGCCGTAATGGTTGCGCGCCCGGCGCTCACCGGCCTTCGCCATCGGCACCTCGGCGCCCAGCGACGACGGGTCCTCCCCCGCCGCTCGTAGATGTTCCGCCAGCGCCGACGAAACCGCCGCGAGCACCCCCACCGTCACCGTCGGCCCCGGCAACTCCGACCGGCGCAGCGCCACGGTACGCAGCAAGCGACCACCCTCCGGGCGCGAATTGCATTGCAGCGCAGGACACTGCACCGCGGGCGGCGGCACCAGCCCCGCCTCGGTGTCCTGAACCAGCCGTCGGTGTGCCCGCGCCGCGCGGACACCCCGTAGCGGCATCGCCAACGCCTGCAGCGGACGCGGCGCGGCCACCGGAGGCACCGCCTGCGCCCGCCCGAACAGCCACGCCGCCAGCGCCGAGGCGCGCACCCCGTCGGCCAGCGCGTGCGGCACCTGCATCACGGCCACGGTCGCACGGTCGGCACCGGACATCCCGCTCACGTCGGGAAACACATGCAGCCGCCACGGTGTGACCTGAGGGTCGAGTTGATTGTCGTCGAGCCGCATCACTGCGGCCAGACAATCCGACCACCGCATCGCCGCGTCGTGCACCACGAACTGCTCCGCCGAGACCTGCGTCGGCACCCACTGCGGATAGGACCATCGATTCCGTTCGGCGACACGCATTCTCAGTTCCGGACACTCGGCCGCCCGGGTGCGCAGGTCCTGCACCACCGCACCTACATCAGGCGTCGTCCCGGCGAACCCGTAGAGCAGGAACTGGTCGCTGGGGATCTTCGCCGACATCCAGTACGCCTGCGCGTCCACCGCGGACAGTCGAGCCATGCGAACCAGGCTAGGCGCGTCCGATGAAGTCGACGATGTGGCCGCCCACCGCATCGGGCTGTTCGAGTTGCAGGAAGTGTCCGGCCCGCGCGACGCCGAGCGCCCGGCTGCCCTCCGGCAGCGCGGGCTCCACCCACCGGATGTAATCCGCTGAGGCGCAACCGTCGTCGAGACCGTGCAGGTACAGCGTCGGCAGGTGCGGGGCCTCCAGCCAATGCTGGTGCAGCTCGCGGTAGCGGGCCGGCGGCTTGCTGTTGCGTACGGTGGCACGGTAGTAGCCCAGCGCGGCGCGCCAGTTCTGCGGTGCGCCGATCGCCTCGAAAACATGAGCGACGTCCTCGGTCGCGTCGTAACCGGGCGACCACTGCCGCCACAGCCGCGGCACCACCCAGTCGGCCGATCGGTCCGGCAGCCCGGGCAGCTGGAAATACATGATGTACCAGCTGCGCATCAGCTGACGCGGCAGTTGCGCCGCCAGCCGCAGCCCATCGGGCACCCGCCCCAGCGGACGGAACGAGGCCGACGGCGGCACCGACATGATCACCGCCTTGCGGAAGGGGCTGTCGGGCATCGCGGCCAGCCCGGCGCCGGCGATCGCACCCCAGTCGTGCCCGATCAATACGTCGCGGCCCGTCGCGCCCACCGCGTCGAGCACGCGCAGCGCATCGTCCATCAGCGCGCCGACGTGATAGCTACCGTCGGCCGCGACCGACGACGGCGCGTAGCCACGCATGAACGGAGCCACCACCCGCCAACCGGCGTCGACCAGCACCGGCGCCACCTTGCGCCAGCCGTGCGCGGTGTCGGGAAAGCCGTGCAGGCACAACGCGATCGGCGCGTCCTGCGGACCCCAGACCAGCGCCCGCAGCCGGACTTCCGGCGCGTCGACGTCGATCAGCGAGGGTTCGGCCACCGCGGCTCTACACCGGGTCGAACTTGGAGATCAGCCAACGGCCGTCGATCTTCTCCAGCGTCACCCGCACGCTCGACGCGGTGTCGGTGGGCGCATCCTGGCCCACGACCACGGTCTGGTTCACGAACACCAGCACCTCGGCCTCGTCCTGCTCGGCCCTCACCGAGGCGGCCGCGGGCACCGACGCCACCGCCGAAATCTGCTTCTCCTTGGCGCCGGGGATCACCACGTCGTTGATCAGACCGGTGTAGGAGTCCTGGAAGTCGCCGGTGAGCAGGTTGCGGGCATCGTTGAGCTGCTGCTCGACGGTGTCCGGCTTGTACGACAGCATCGCGATCGTGCTGTCCTTGGCGACCTGCACGGTCTCGATGCGGGCCACCTCGCTGTTGCGTACCGAGTTGTCCACCCATTTGAAGTAGCCGGCCGCTCCGGCCAGGATCAGCGCGAGCGCAGGCAGCACACCGAACGCGAACACCCGCGCCCAGTTGATGCCGCGTTTCGGCGCGGCTTCTTCCTTCTCGGCCACCGCACCGCCGACCGGCTCGTCCGGCGACTCGGCGGCCTCGGTGTCAGCGGCCTCGGTGCCAGCAACGTCCGCCGTCGACTCGGTCAACTCCACCGCTTCGGTCTCCTGTTCGGGCGTGGTCTCTGCGGTCGAGTCGGCGTCCTGGGCCCGCTTGGGCAGTCTGTGCTTCCTACTCACGGTACGAACTCCACATTCGAGACCTTGGCCTCATCGTCGCCGGTCTTCTGCACCGAGATCCGCATCCGCCACGAACGCGGCGCCTGCTCGGGCGCGCCGGCATTGGTGGTGTTGACGGTCACGGCCACCAGGACCTGACCTTCGGTGTCGCTGGACGACTCCAGACCGGCCTCGGCGATCTTGCCCTCGGACTTGGACTGCGCCTGCTTGACGACCTCGATGAACGGGGCCGAGCGCTGCTGGAAGTCGTCGTAGAACGTGCCGGTCGACGAGTCCAGCACGCGCTGCACGTCGGCCTCGGCCTGTTCATGGTTGATCGTGGTGAGGTTCAGCGCGCCCTGCCTGCCCACCTGCAGGAACAGGTTGCGCAGGTCCTCGGCCTGGCGGGACTCGTAGGCGCGGTAGCCGAGCCACCCGGCCAGCCCGCCGAGCGCGAGCACCAGCACCAGGCCCGCGATCATCGCGAGCTTGACGTGCGACATGCGCGGCTTGGCGGCGACCGCCTCCCCGTCCGCGTCCTCAGCGTCGGCGGCTCCGCTGTCGGTGGGGTAGTCCTCGACAGCCTCATCCTCGACAGCCTCGGTGTCCTCCACCGCCTCTGACGAGTCCGCGGCGGGTGGCGTGACCTCGGATTCCTTGTCCTGCGTATCCGGGGCGCCGACTTCCGCGGTCGACTCCTCCCCCTCGGCGGGGGGCTTCTCGTCTGCCATCTATGTTTCCTCAGCGGCCGGCGGCCAGATCGGGGTCAGTCACAGGTCGGTCCCAACCTATGTGTCCGACACCATAGCGTCGGTGGTCACGGGTCCCGTCGCACGCACCGGAAAACGACCAACCAAAACGGTAAATAGTTTACTCTTTACGGGATGTCCACAACGTACAGCAGGCCGCAGTTCCGGCTCGCCCCCACGCCCACGTCCGAGTCCCGCGACTTCTGGACCGGCGGCGCGCGCGGCGAACTGCTGATCGCGCGGTGCCGCGACTGCCGGCGCTTCTTCCACCCGCCGGGGCCGGCGTGCTTTCGCTGCCGCAGCACAAACGTCGCGCCCGAACCCGTCTCCGGGCTCGCGACCGTCGCCGCGTACACCGTCAACCGCCAACCGTGGATTCCCGGCCTGGAGCCGCCCTACATCGTGGCCATGGTCGAACTCGACGACGAACCCGACGTCCGGCTGATCACCAACGTGGTCAATGTCTCCCTCGACGACATCGCCGTCGGGCTTCCGGTCGAGGTGTTCTTCGAGGACTGGACCGACCCGTCCGGCGACGAGGACACCCGGGTGTGGCTGCCGCTCTTCCGGCCGCGCTCTGCTTGACGCCCGGATCGCCCACATAGTTAACTTAGTGACCTGTCTACACAGGGAGCGTCGATGACCGACTTTGAAACGATCGAGTTCGTGGTCAGCGACCACGTCGCCACCGTGACGCTGAACCGGCCGGACCAGATGAACAGCTTCAACGAGACGATGGCCGGTGAGATCACCGATGCGTGGCGGCGGGTCCGTGAGGACGACGACATCCACGTGGCTGTCCTGCAGGCCAACGGCGAACGCGCGTTCTGCACCGGTATCGACGTCTCGGCGGGCCGCTGGTGGGGCGAGCAGCCGATCTTCAACCAGGAAGACCCCGGCGCGTTCCTCGGCCCGAAGACCCATCGCGTCTGGAAGCCCGTCATCGCCGCACTGCACGGCATGGTCGCAGGCGGGGCAATGTATTTCGTCAACGAGTGCGACTTCTCCATCTGCGGGGAGGGTGCGACGTTCTTCGACCCGCACCTCAACGGCGGCGTGGTCTCGGCGCTCGAACCGATGGGCATGCTGTCGCTGGGCATCCCGTTCGGCGACGTGATGCGCTGGGCGCTGACCGGCAGCGAGGAACGCATCACCGCCGCCACCGCCCTGCGGCTCGGCTTGGTGACCGAGGTCGTGCCGGACGACGAACTGCGTTCGCGCGCAGCGGAAATCGCCGCCGAAATCGCCGGCCGTCGACCGCTGGCCGTGCAGGGCACGGTGCGGGCGCTGTGGGAGGCCAGAGACCTCTCCCCGACCCTGCGCCAGCGCCACGGGCTGTCGTATACGCACCTGGGCAACGACTACGACAACCCCACCGACTCCCGCGCCAACAAGCGCAAACCCCGTTTTCGCTGATACCGGCTACGTGCCACCGAATTTGGGCCTGCGACGCTCCCGGAAGGCCGCCCTGGCCTCGCGGAAATCGTTGGTGGCCACCAGCGCCCGCTGCCCTTCGATCTCGATCTCCTGCACGGCATCCAGTTCGGCCAGCGTAGCCGCCGCCAATGCCTTCTTGGTCCAGCGGTAGGACTGCGTGGGCCCCTCGGCCAGGCTGGCGCTCAGCGACGCCAGCTCGCGCTCGTAGGCGTCGTCGTCGACCACGTGGGACACCAGACCCCACTCGAATGCCTGGGTGGCCGAGACTTTTTCGGCGGTCATCGCCATCCGCGCCGCCCGCGCACGCCCGATGGCGCGGGGCAGCAGCGCCGAAGCCCCGCCGTCCGGCATCAGCCCCACGCGGGCGAACGCCAGCTGGAAGTAGGCCGACCGCGCCGCGACCACCAGGTCGCACGCCAGCGCCAGCGGGCAGCCGAATCCGGCAGCGGGGCCGTGCACCCCGGCGATCACCGGTTTGGGCAGCGTGGTCAGCGCGCGCACCACCTGATTGGCCGCCTCCGCGGCGCCCTCGGTGTTGCGGCCGGTCAGATCACCGCCCGAGCAGAACGCGCGCCCGGCTCCGGTCAGCGCAACCACGCGTACCGACGCGTCGGCGGCCGCCTCCGCCAGCCGCGCAGACAGCTCTGTAAGCATCGGCGTGTCAACGGCGTTGAGCTTGTCGGGCCGGTCGAGCACCACCCGCAGCACCGCGCCGTCGCGGCTGACCGAGATGCCGTTCACTCTCCGTGGATGCGGCGCATCTCTTCGCCGACCCGGCCCGCCTTGCGCGACGCCACCTGTGCGCCCCGCCGACGCAGCTCGTCGTCGGGAACGGGCAGCACCACGGCCCCGGTCTCGCGCGACGGCAGCAGCACCTTGGCGCTGCCTCTTGTCGTGGTCTCGTCACGCTGATTGGTGGCCGCGACGTCGACCGACACGACCTCGCCCGGCCCGTCGCCCTTGGCGCTGACAGACCCGGTGCAGCGGTGGATGTCACCGTGATAGTTGAACCCGCGCATCTGCAGATCCATCTCGAACAGCCAGCCGTCGTCGCCGATCCAGTTGGTCAGCAGGTGACTGACCCACGCCGCGCGCATCTGCCCGTAGTCGTAGGGCGCCGGAATGCCCAGTGCCTTGGCCCGTTCGGGGTCCCAGTGCAGGCGCTGCACGATGTCGGGTACCCCGTACTCGTCGGGGGTGTAGAACGCCGGCATGCGTTTACGCAACTGGTGGGCGTACTTCAGCGGGCCGACACCGTAGCCGCCCCAGCCCCACCCCATGTGCATGCTGATGATGTCGACGACGGTCAGCGGGCCCTTCATGATCGGCGGCAGTTCCTCGCCGACGGTCACGTCCTCCCACCACCGCGGATCGGCACCGCGCCGCACCTCGGCCTCGTACGCCTGCTCGACCTCCTCGAACTCCTCAGGGGTCCAGCGCTGGCGCTCGATGCCGGCCAGCTTGCCCGACTTCTTCGAGCCGTGTCGTTCGGCGTTGATGTAGGCCTCGTCGCGGGTGGCGATCGGGTTGCCGTCGACGTCGACGTAGAGGTAGCGGTAGGTCTCCTTGACCGAGCGGCCACCGGAGAACTGGCTTTCTTTGACCTCGACGTCCTGGGTGTAGACCTCCATCAGCACCGGCCGGCCCGCGTAGATCGGTTGGTACCAGGTCCATTTCACGCCGGCGTAGTACTTGCCGGTGCCCCGGAACAGTCCGCGGAACAGCTTCTTGCGCTCGGGGTCGGTGAACTTCGGGGTCTGGTCCAGGCCGGTGGCGATCGGGAAGGTCGGCGACGCGATCTGGCCGTGCCAGCGGGTGGCCGCGCCGTACTCGGGATCGTGGAACAGCGGGTTGTCGTCGCCGCACCCCCACGCGAAGTGCGAGATGGCGTCGGCGTTGGGCAGCTTGTTCCACGGCTCGTCGCGCTGGTGCACGGCGATGCCGATCTGGGCCCGGGCCCGCTCGATGTCCTCGTCGGTGATGCGGCCCTCGATGACGGCGCTGTCGTCCTGCTGCGCGGTGGTCATCGTCTCCTCCTAGAACTTCAGCATCGCGCCGGCGTCGACCCGGAATTGTTGTCCGGTGACGAAGCGGGATTCGTCGGAGGCCAGGAAGCACACGAGGGCGGAGACATCTTCGGCCTCGACGTACGGGGTGGGCATCGCCTGCATCGCCGGGAACGCCAGCAGTGCGTCATCGCGCGTCGGCGCCTCCAGGTCCGGCCGGAACTGCTTGTACATCGGCGCGCTGTTGAGCATGTCGGTGTTGACGTTGGTGGGATGGATGGCGTTGACCCGGATCGACTTCGGAGCAAGCAGACCGGCCATCTGCGTGGCGTAGGAATCGACCAGCTGCTTGGCGTAGCTGTACCCCAGGCCGCCCGGGCCCTGCGGTCCGCCGGCACCCGCGGGCATCTTCGCTGCCAGCAGGGCCGCGATCGACCCGGTGGTGATGATCGACGCACCCTCCTTCAGGTGCGGAAGCGCGGCGTGCACGGTGTTGACCACCCCGATGAAGTCGACGTCGAAGGCGTCGACGAACGCCTGGATCTCCAAATGCTCACCGAGCGGGCAGATTCCGGCGTTGGCGACGACGACGTCGAGCTTGCCGAACTCCGCGACGGCGTTGGCGAGTTCGCGGGTCACCGCCGCTCGGTCGCGCACATCGACCTCCGCGGTGTACGCGCGACGCCCCGTCTTCTCCACCTCGAGGCCGGCCTCCTCGAGATCGCGCGGGGTGGCCAGCGGGTACTCGTTGGTCTCGATGTCGTGGCAGATATCGAACAGGATGACGTCGGCGCCGTCCTCGGCCAGCTTCACCGCGTGGCTGCGGCCCTGTCCGCGCGCACCGCCCGTCACCAGAACGACCTTGTCCTGTACGCGTCCCATCGTTGTGCCTTTCCTAGTTCTGTTGTTGAAGTTCTTCGATCAGCGCGATCAGGCGCCGCCGGTCGACCTTGAGAGCGGCGCTGCGCGGCAGTTCGTCGACGACGAACACCGACACGGGCACCTCGTAGGGGGTCAGCGTGCTGCGGCAGTGCTCGCGAAGCGCCTCGCCGGTCACCGTCGCGCCGTCCTTCACCTGCACTGCCGCGACGGGCACCTGGCCGAGGCGCTGATCGGGCAGGCCCGCGACCGCCGCATCGGCGACCGCCTCGTGGCTGCGCAGCGCCCGCACCACGGTCTCCGGTGCGATCTTGAAGCCGCCGCGCACAATGACGTCGTCGGCGCGGCCGTCGATGTAGAGGTAGCCGTCGGCGTCGATGTGTGCCAGATCACTTGTCGTGACCCAGTTCTCGGCGGAGTCACCGACCTGGGCCGACGCCACCTGCAGCCGCCCGGTCTGGCCAGCCCCGAGCACCCGGCCGTCGTCGTCGACCACCTGCAGGCGCACGCCGGGGAATGCCCGTCCGACGCTGCCCTTCTTGTCCGCCCACGATGCGCGGAAGTCCTTTGCTGTCCATCCGGCGACGGCACCGGCGAATTCGGTGGCGCCGTAAGTGACCAGGATCGGGATGCCGAACCGCTCGAGAAACGCGTCCACCAGGTCGGGGTCGACCGGGGCGGTGCCGGCGATCATGGCGCGCAGGCTCGACAGGTCTTCACGCGGGATGTCGGAGTCGAGCACCGCGCGGATCGCCGGCGGCGGCAGGCCGCCGAGGATGGGCCGGTGCTCGACGATCGCGGCGTGCCAACCCTCGATGCTGAACCGCTTCAGCATGACGATGGGACGCGCCGCCAGCAGCGCGGTCAGCAGCGACCACAGCCCGCCGATGTGCACGATCGGCAGGATCACCATTCCGACCGCACCGGTCAGTGGCGGCTTGTCGCGGACCTCGGGCCGGTTGTTGTGCTCCAGCGCCGCCGACAGCGAGGCTTCCATCTGCTTGCGGCGCAACGGGATTCGCTTCGCCGGACCGGTGGTGCCGGACGTCAGCATCTCGATCAGCACACCGGGGTCACCCGCCCGGGGCTCACGCGATGCCTTGGCGTACACGGTGACGTCGCCACCGTCGACGGCGAAGACCGTGGCACCGCTGTCCGCGGCCACCGCGCCGAACACCGTGTTCTCCAACAGCTCCCGCGGCGCGAGGACGTAGTCGGCGGCGCTGGCGGTCAGGTCGTCGCCGAGACGGTCGGCCGGCTGCAGCGGGCTCAACGTCACCATCGTGCGCTCGGTGCGCAGCAGCGTGATCAGCGCGGCGACCGACTCCATCCGGTTCTCCAGGACGACGGCCACCCGCGCGCCGGGCCCGGCCCCGACGGCGCCGAGTTCGCGGTCGAGCGTCTCGCTGAGAACGCGGATGTCACCCCAGCTGAACCACTGCCCGTCCTGCTGTAGCATCGGCGCCTCGTCGGGCGCATCCCACAGCCGGCCCAGCGCTTCTCGGATGCTCGTCATCGCCACCTTCTGAGTCGGGTTGACCCGTTCCGTCGAACGTAGTCCACATGGTTTACTAGGTCAACCAACTCGAGGGAGTCGACATGGACATCGGCATGACCGACGAACAAGAACAACTGGCCGACGCGGAGCGGGCCTGGCTGAGCCGCCACGATCCAATCGCGAAGGTGCGACAAGCGTTGGACCACGCACCGATTCGCATCGACCACGACGCCGTCGCCCACGCCGAGGAGTCGGGGCTGCTCGACCTGCTGACCACCGAGGTCGGCGGCACTCACATGGACCTGGCGGTGTGCGCCGAGGCGCACGGTTACGCGGTAAGTTCGCTGCCGATCGCGGACCTCGCGGTCGCGCGCTGGGTGCTCGAACGCGTCGGTGTCGATAGCGACGCGCTCACCGGGGTGGCGCAGGCAGCCGAGACCACCACCCGGCCGGCGCCGATGGCCGCGGACATGGCGCAGTTCGTGGTCGTGCGCGACGAATCCGTTGCGGTCGTGGACAATCCGGTGCTCACCGAGTTGACGACGCTGGACCTGACCCGATCGTGGGCCCGCCTGACGCTCGACGCGCCCGAGTGGCGTCCCGCGCCGCCCGGAACATCGGAGCGCGTCCGCGCCGCGCTGGCGCTGCACCGCGGGTTCGACGCGATCGGTGCGGCGGCGCGGCTGCTGGAGATGACCGTGGAGTACGCGGGTCAGCGCGAGCAGTTCGGCGCGCCGATCGGGTCGTTCCAGGCGGTCAAGCACCACTGCGCCGACATGGCGGTGGGTGTGGAGGCCGGCCGCGCGACGCTGTGGGCGGCCGCCGCGTCGCTCGACGCCGACGCCGCGCGGTCTTCGCACCTGGTCTCGGCGGCGGTCGCCTACGCCAAGAACGCCGCGAGCGAGGTGGCGGGCACCGCGCTGCAGGTGCACGGCGGCATCGGATTCACCTGGGAGCACGATCTGCACCTGTTCCTGCGCCGCATCCGCGTCGATGAGGCGTTCGACGGCAGCGTCGCCGAGCACCGCGCGGCGCTCGTGCCGGCCTGATCACCTGCGGTCCCGCGGCAGCCCGAGCCCACGCTCGGCGATCATGTTGCGCATGATCTCCGAACTGCCGCCGGCGATGGTGAACGCGCGGGCGTAGAGCCACTCGTCCTGCCACCGGCCGTCGTCCAGAGCCGCGGCGTCGCCTTCGACCAGAACGCCTGCCTCACCGCCGAGTTCGACGGCGAAACTGGCGATCTCGAGGTTGAGTTCGCTGAACATCAGCTTGCCCATCGCGGCGTCGTGCATGCGCTCGCCACCGCGCAGCCACCGGGTGAGGTTCGCGCCGGTGAGCGCGGACAGCGCCTCGACCCGCGCGCTGAACTCGCCGGTCCGGTCGCGCACCCGGTCACTCTCGATGGCGGGGCGCCCGCCGATCTCGACGCGGCGGGCCAGGTCGATGAGCGCGTCGAGGGCCGCCCGGAGCTTGACCACGACCGCACCGACATTGGTGCGTTCGTGTGCCAGTGTCGCATTCGCGATCACCCAGCCCTGGCCGGGCGCACCGATCATCGCATCGGCGGGCACCGTGACCGCGTCGAAGAACACCTCGTTGAAGTCCGACGTCCCGGTCAACTCGCGCAGCGGTCGCACGCTGACGCCGGGTGCCGACATGTCGAGGATGAACGCGCTGATGCCCTTGTGCTTGGGCGCATCGGGATCGGTGCGGGCCAGCAGGTAGCCGTACCGCGCCCAGTGCCCGTCGGTGGTCCACACCTTCTGCCCGTCGATGACGTAGTTGTCGCCGTCGCGGACCGCGCGGGTGCGCAGCGACGCCAGATCGCTGCCCGCCCCGGGCTCGCTGAACAGCTGACACCAGAATTCCTCACCGGCACGGATTTTCGGCAGATGGCGGTGACGCTGCTCGTCGGTGCCGAAGTCGATCAGGGCCCGCGCGGCCAGCACGCTGCCGCTCTGGCCGCCGGGGACCTGGGCCCGCGCCAGCTCCTCGGCGACGACGATCGCGTGTCCGGGTGTGCGGTCCTCGCGGCCGCCGAACTCGGCCGGCCAGTCCGCGCCGACGTAACCGGCCTCGTAGAGCTGACCGGTCCACCGCTGCAAGGCCGCGAACTCGGTTTCGTTGTCGGCGCTGCGCACCCCGGCGCGGTAGGGGATGTCCGGGGCGTGCTCGGCGATGAACGCGCGCACCTCGGCGCGGAAGTCGTCGAGTGTGTCGGTCATGAAGTGAGCTCCTGAAGTACGGTGCGAGCAGCCTTGTCCCGCAGAGAATCCGGATGTTCGATCAGCACCGCGTTGGCGCGGGCGCGGCGCAGCAGAAGATGCGCGGGATGCTCCCAGGTGAAGCCGATCCCGCCGTGGACCTGCACGGCGCCTTCGGCGATCGCGACCGCGGCGTCGAAGGCGGCCGCGGCGGCCAGTTCCGCGGCGCGGTCGTCGTCCCCCTCGGCCGCCGCCGCCACGAGGCTGCGCGCCCCTTCCAGCGCGACCAGCATGTCGGCGCACCGGTGCGACACCGCCTGGAAGCTGCCGATCGGCCTGCCGAACTGTTCGCGCTCCCCGGCCCAGTTGACGGCCATCGCCAGCGCGCGGGCGGCCACGCCGACGGAGTCCGCCGCCGCGGCCAGCAGCCCGTGGCGCCGGGCTCTGGCCAGCGCACCGACCAAATCGCTTCCCTCCGCGAGGATCTCGCCTTGCGCTCCATCGAAGGTCACCGCGCCGATCGTCGCGGTCAGGTCCAGCGGCTGCTGGACCTCGACCGCGGCTGCCGACGGGTCGACCGCGATCAGCACCGCACCGTCGCCGCGGCGGGCCAGCACCAGCAGCACCTCGGCCACCGGCGCGCCCGCGACCACCGGGACGGTCCCGGTCACGCGCGCACCGTCCCAGGTGGGCAGGGCCTCTCCGGCGAGCACCCAGCCGCTGTCGCTGAGCGGGACCGCGAACGCGGCGGTCGCGCCCGCGGCGATCCGGCCGACCACCGACTTGGCGTCGACCGCGTTCGCCACGTCGAGCGCGGTGACGGTCGGCACCAGCGGGACCGGGGCCAGCGCCCCGGCCGCCTCCTCGATCGCCGCGTACAGCTGCCGGCGGTCAGCACCCGCGCCGCCCAGCGCCTCGTCGACCGCCAGCGCCGGTAGCCCGAACTCCACCAGCGCGGACCACACGTCACGGTCGAACGCGTCGTGCGGACGCCGCCGGTCCAGCAGCGCTTCGATGTCCACCCGCTCGCCGACCGCGCCCAGTGCGTCGCGCAGGCTCTGCTCGTCGGGATCGGAAACCGCCAGCGGGGCACCGGGTTTCACTGCGGCGGTTCGGCGACCCTCCCCGCGGTGCGACGGCAGCCCCAGCACGGTCTCGGCGATCGTGTTCCGCTGGATCTCGGCGGTTCCCGCGCCGATCGTGGTGGCGCGGCTCATCAGGTAGCCGTAGGTCCAGCGGCCGTTGTCGACGGCTCCGGCCGCGCGGCTGCCCAGCGCGGCCTGCGGTCCCGTCGCGCGCAGTGCCAGCGCATGCAGGTCCTGCTCGAACTCGGACTTGACCAACCGGTTCACCGACGCCACCCCGCCGGGATCCTCCCCGCGCAGCACAGCGTCCAGGGCGCGGGCGCTGTTTGCGGCGATCGCGCGGACACCGGACTCCAGGCGCGCCACCTGCTGCAGGACCAGCGGATCGGTGTGCAGCCCCTGATCGCGGAGCAGCGCGAACACCCGGTCGGTGGTCTTGCGGTACTTGAACTCGTCGGCCAGAAAGGCGGTGGCGCGCTCGTGTCCGAGCGACGTGCGCATGATCGCCCAGCCGTTGCCCTCCTCGCCGACCACATTCTCGACGGGCACCTCGACGTCGTCGAAGAACACCTCGGCGAAATGGGCGCCGCCGCTGATATCGCGCAGGGGCCGCACCTCCATGCCCGGGGCGTTCATCGGGATCAGCAGGTACGTGATGCCGTCGGTGCTCCTACCGGCAGGCCCGGTGCGCACCAGCGCGAACATCCAGTCCGCGCGGTCGGCCATCGTGGTCCACACCTTCTGGCCGGTCACCCGGTAGACGTCGCCGTCGCGCACCGCCCGCGTCGACAGCGACGCGAGGTCACTGCCGGCGCCGGGTTCGGAGAAGCCCTGGCACCAGAATTCGTCCGCGCGCAGCAGCGGTTCGAGGAACCGGGCCCGTTGCGCGTCGGTGCCGTGCTTGATCAGGGTCGGCGCGACGATGAACGACAGCGAGCACGGATGCGTCGGAGCGCCCGCCGCCGTGGTGATCCGGTAGTAGTCGAGCTGGTCTTCCAGCGACAGCTCCATCCCACCGGCCGACTTCGGCCAGCCCGGCGCGGCCAACCCCTCGTCGACCAGCCGCGAATGCCACGCCCGGGCGGCGGTGATCCGGTCCGGCCGTGGCCCGTCGTTCACCTGCTCTCGTCGGCGCTCGTCGAGCAGTGCGTGCAGGCCTTCGCGCCAGTTCCCAGCGGTGATCACCCGACAAAGTTAACTTGGTTACTTATGTGGGTGCAAGGCCCTCTCAGTCTTCTTCGATGACGATCGCTATTTCGGGGCACGCCGCCGCGCCTTCGCGGACCTTCGCCTCGTCCTCGGGCCGGACCTCATGGGCTTCCAGGATGCTGTAGCCGGCGTCGTCGATGGGGAACAGGTCGGGGTCGACGGCGTAGCACTGGGCGTGACCGACGCAACGCGCTTGCTCCAGACGGACTTTCATCGCTGAACCTCGTTCTCCTCTATTTCCAAACGGGTGGGCTGCACCCGTCAACACGCAACTTTGATCGAGAACTCACTCGATACGCGCGCACTCGGATTGTCCTGGGTGAAGCCGGTCGCGGTGCCCTTGATCAGGAATGTCGCGCCGATGATCTCCACCTCCCCCGCAGGCCCCAGTTGCTCCCAGTAACTGCCGGTGAAGCCGTCGACATTGTGCAGTTCGGCGGACCGGACCACCGGCTCGGCCAAGGTGTCGACGGCCGTGGTGGTGCCGGACTCTTCGTTGCCGGTGGTGAGCGTGGTGACGGTGCCGTCGGACGTGCACTTGACGTCGTGGGTGGTTTCCGTGAGCGCGCCGTCGAGCGCGATTTCGGCGGTCCCCGGGGCCAGCGCGCCGGCTGGGCGCGCGGGCGGCTCGGGACTCGAACACCCCGCCAGGCCGACCGCGAGGACAGCCGCCATCGCATAGACGCTGCGATTCGTCATTGCACCCCGTTCACCCGAAAACAAATCCGCTAAATATCTTCCCAATTCGACCTCAGGTTGGTTCACTATGTCAATGGATCCGAATCCGGACTACGACGCCAGCGACGAGTTGGAGTACGGCATCAACTGGTTCGCCTGGATACTGCGCGGCGTCTACCCGCCACCGGCGTACCCGCCCGTCTGAGCCACCTCTAAGCGCAGCCGCTTCTTGTCCACCTTGCCGCTCGGCAGCACGGGCAACTCGTCGACGACCAGCAGCCGGCGCGGAATCTTGTAGGCCGCCAGCCGCTGCCGCGCCTCGGCCTGGACGTCCTCGAGCGTGACCACCACCCCCGGGTCGGGAACGACGACCGCGCACACCGTCTCCCCCCAGCGCTCATCCGGCGCGCCGACCACCGCGCAGGCGGCGACGCCGTCGACGCGGCTGACCGCGTCCTCCACCTCCGGCGAGTACACGTTCTCGCCGCCGGTGATGATCACGTCCTTCTTGCGGTCGACCAGATACAGCAACCCGCGTTCGTCGAACCGGCCGACGTCACCGGTGTGACACCAGCCGTCGCGTAGCGTCACCAAGGTCGCGGCGTGGTCGTCCCAGTAGCCGCGGAACAGTGATTCCGACCGCACCGCGATCTCGCCAGGCTGCCCCACCGGCACCTCGGCACCGTCGTCGTCGACGATGCGCACATGGATGCCGGGGAACGGGAAGCCGACGGACCGCAGCGGTTCGGGGTCACCGCCGTGCAGCTCGCGGGGCAGCCCGGAGACGATCGCCTCGGTCTGGCCGTAGAGGTTCAGGAAGCCGACCGACGGCATCAGTGCCAGAGCGCGTTCGAGGATGGTCATGGTCATCGGCGCTGCCGCGTAGACGACGGTGCGCAGCGACTCGACCGACCGGGTGTCGGTCACCGCGTCGAGCAGCGCGCGCAGCATGACCGGCGCGAGATGCAGCACGGTGATGCGGTGTTCGGCGATCAGCCGTACGGCCTCGTCGGGGTCGAACTGCTGCTGCAGCACCACCGTGCCGCCGCGCGCATGCACGCCGCCGAGCATCGCCATCGCACCGATGTGGAACATCGGCATGTTGATCAAGATCTGATCGTCTGCGCCCGAACGCATCTCTGCGTTCATCGTGAACAGGACGCGACGTTGTTCGGGGTGGCCGAGGATGCAGCACTTCGACGCTCCGGTGGTGCCGCTGGTGAAGATCAGACAGGCGATGTCCTCGGGCGTGGCGCGCAGCACGGGTTCACCGCCGGTTCCGCCGGCGAGGAACTGTTCGTAGTCGGCCCCGATGCCGACGAGAAGCGGCGCAGACGTCAGCGACGGCGCGATCTCGGCGATCATCGGTGCGAACTCGTCGGCGACGAACACGATTTTCGGCCGCACCCGGTTGATGACGTCACGGATCTCGTCGGCGGTGAGCCGGAAGTTGACCGTTGCCAAGATGATTCCGCTCAAGTGCGTGGCCGCCATCACCTCGCCGAACTCGATGCTGTTGCGGCTCAGGATCGCGATGCGGTCCTGGCGCCGGACCCCGGCCGACACCATCGCCGACACCAACTTCACGGCCCGCTCGTAGAGCTGACCGTGGGTCACCTCGCGCTCGCCGAGCCGGTAGGCGACGACGTCGGGAAACCGCCGGGCGTTGTCGGTGACGATGTCGCCCAGCGTCATCGACGCATCGCCGGCCAACCTAGCGCCCGCTCAGCAGCATCGAGCCCGCGACGGGCCCACCACCGACACCCACCGCGACCACCTCGGGAGTCTTTGGTACCTGCCGGTCGCCGCCCTCACCCCACATCTGTACGCACGCCTCGTGCAGGAAGCCCATGCCGTGCAGTCTGCCACCGGAGAGTTGGCCACCGCTGGTGTTGATCGGCAGGTCGCCGTCGAGCGCGATCCGCTGGCCGCCCTCGATGAACTCGCCGACCTTGCCGTGTTCGCAGAAGCCCAGCGCCTCCAGCCACATCACGGTCAGGAACGAGAACCCGTCGTAGATCTGTGCCATGTCGACGTCACCCGGTGTCAGAGACGTGTTCTGCCACAGCGTCGCTGCCGAATCGTGGGCGGCCATGGTGGTGACATCGAAGCGCTGATCCCAGGTGGCGCGTTCGAACATGCCGGGCCCGACGGACTCGACGGTCAGCGGATGTCGCGGCAGGCCGGCGGCGGCGTCGCGTCGTGACACGATCACCGCGGTCGCGCCGTCGCACGGAACGTCACAGTCGTAGAGGCACAACGGTTCCGAGATCATCCGCGCCGACAGGTAGTCCTCCATCGTCATCGGGTCCCGGTAGACCGCATCGGGGTTGAGCCCGGCGTTGCGGCGCGCGTTGAGCGCGATCGCCCCGAGTTGTTCCCGGGTCAAACCGAATTCGTGCATGTAGCGCTGCGCGGGCATCGCCAGCCAGTTCGCCGCCGACAGCGCGCCGAACGGGGCGACCCACTCCAGGTGCGGGGGTAGTTTGCCGCCGCTGAACAGCACCGACGCCCGGCCGCCGCCGCCCTGCTGCGCCGCGGTGGACTCCCACACCGACCGGAACACCACCACGTGGTTGGCCAGCCCGAGCGCGACGGCCATGCAGGCCTCGATCACGGGACCGATCTGGCCCGCGGTCTCCATGCTGGAGATGTACCAGCGGCACCGCAGGCCCAGCGCATTGCGGACGTCGTGGATGCCGGCGCCGGTGAAACCGGGATCGGGCACGCCGGGGCCGGGATAGCTGGCGATGCCGTCGATGTCGTCGACGGCCAGGCCCGCGTCTTCGATCGCGCGCAGCACCGCTTCCAGTGTCAGGTCGAGTCCGGTCCGTCCCAGCCGGCGCCCGACCTGTGACTTGCCGGCGCCGGTCAGTACGGCCTTACCGTCGAACGGACCCCCGCTCATCAGAAGACGTACCGGGCGATGAGTTCGGCGACGGCCGCCGGTTTCTCCGACCCGTCGATCTCGACGGTGTGCCGAACGGTCAGGTTGACGGTGTCCTCGCCGGACGTCACCGCGTCGGCGAGTTCGGAACGAACCCGCACACGACTGCCCGCGGGCACCGGGGCCAGGAACCGGACCTTGTTCAACCCGTAGTTCAGGGCCATCTTGGTGTTCTCGACGACGTAGTTGTCCTTGCTCAGAGCGGGGATCAAGGACAGGGTGAGGAAGCCGTGGGCGATCGTTGTGCCGTACGGGCTTTCCGTCTTCGCCCGCTCGACGTCGACGTGGATCCACTGGTGGTCGCCGGTGACCTCGGCGAACTGGTCGACCCGTTGCTGGTTTACTTCGAGCCAGCTGCTGACACCAAGCTCGGCACCGACCGCCGCGACGGCGTCGTCGACGGATCCGATCGTCTTCATACCACTCCCTCAAATATCGCTATCTATTTAACGGTATACTCTCATCGCGTATCAGGGTGGCCGAATGCGGTACCCCCTCCGACAACCCCGGGAGACCTATGACGTCGACGACGTCGCGCGCGGCCATCGTGGCCGCCGCCCGCACCCCCATCGGCACTGCCCGCAGGGGCACCCTGGCCCAGATGCCGGCCACCGAACTGGCCAAACCGATCGTCGCGGCGGCCGTCGAGCGTTCCGGCTTGGCCCCGACGGACTTCGACGATCTGGTGCTGGCCGAAGTCCTGCAGGGCGGCGGGGACAGCGCCCGCTACGTCGCCGTCGATCTCGGCCTGACCTCGATCCCCGGCCTTGCGGTCAACCGGCAGTGCGCGTCGAGCCTGTCGGCGATCGCGGTGGCCGCAGGTCAGGTGGCGGCCGGGATGAGCACGGCCGTCCTCGCGGGCGGGATGGAGTCGTGTTCGACGACGCCGATGCTGCGCAAGCGCAAACCCTTCACCTCCGGCAAGGCCGCCGAGGACTACGACGATCCGTGGTTTCCGTTCTCGCATCCGCCGACCGAGGACGCGCCCGCGCTGGACATGTCGATCACCGTGGCGCACAACTGCGCGGTGCAGTACGGCATCACCCGCGAAGATCAGGACGAGTGGGCGCTGCGCAGCCATCAGCGCGCGGTCAAGGCGATCGACGCCGGTTCGTTCGTCGACGAGATCGTGCCCGTGCAGGTACCCCAGCCCGACGGGTCGACGATCACGTTCGCCGAGGACGAGCATCCGCGCCGCGGCACCAGCCGGGAGGTGCTGGCCGGCTTGAAGGTGCTGCACCCCGAAATCGAGAACTTCACGGTGACGGCGGGTAATTCGTCGGGTGTCAACGACGCCGCGGCAGTCGTCGCGCTGGCCCGCCCCGACACTTCACGCCCCGTGCTGGCGCACGTGCTGTCGTGGGCTTCGGTCGGCGTCGAACCGAATCGCACCGGCAGCGGCCCGATCTACGCGATCCCCAAGGCGCTGGAACTGGCCGGGCGCAAGATCGAGGATGTGGCGCTGTTCGAAATCAACGAGGCGTTCGCCGCGCAGGCGGTGGCGTGCTCGCGGGAACTCGGTCTCGACGAGGAGATCGTGAACGTATACGGATCCGGCATCAGCCTGGGCCACCCGATCGCGGCCACCGGGGCGCGGATGGTGACGTCGGCGATTCACGAGTTGCGCCGTCGCGGTGGCGGACTCGGCGTCCTGTCGATGTGCGCGGGCGGCGGAATGGGTGCGGCAATGGTAATCGAGGTGGCATGACATGACTCAACTCATCGCAGAGAACGTGTTCCGGGTCGACGGTGACCGCGCGGTTCTGCTCGGATCGCGACGGAAGTCGACCGGGGTGGTGAAATTCCCGCCCGAGCGGCCGGAACTGTTCGACGCCAACCCGGCGATCCAGCAGGACATCGAGCCGATCGAGCTGCCCACCGAGGGCACGCTCTACACGTACACCACGCAGGAGTTCCCGCCGCCGCTGCCCTACAAGGGCAACCGGTCACCGGAGGTGTTCCAGCCCTACATCGTCGGCTTCATCGAGCTCGACGGAAAGGTGCTCGTCGAGGCGCTGATCCTCGGCGCTACGGCTGCTGAACTGCGGATCGGCCAGAAGATGGTCAGCACCACCACCACTTTCGAGACCGAGGCGGGCGAGCAGTTCCTGACCTACGCGTTCCAGCCGGCGTAACGCGCGGTCGGCCGTGACGCGTCTGCAGGGCCGGGTCGCCATTGTCACCGGCGCGGGCCAGGGCCTGGGCAAGGCCATCAGCGCCGCGCTGGCCGACGAGGGCGCATCGGTCGCCCTGCTGGGCCGGACGAAGCAGAAGGTCGACGACGTCGCCGCAGAACTGGCAGGCAAGGGCCGCGACGTCATGGCGATCGGGTGCGACGTCGCTGACCGCGCCGCCGTCGACAAAGCCGTGGCCGAGACCAGCGCCCGGTTCGGACGGATCGACATCCTGATCAACAACGCCCAAGGCGGAGCGCTCGGGACTACCAGCACTGCAACAGTCGATCTCAGCGACGAGGAGGCCCTGGAGTACTTCCGGACGGGGCCGCTGGGTTCGCTGCATCTGATGCAGGCGGCGTTTCCTTCGCTGCGCGAATCCCCGCACGCGGTGGTCATCAATTTCGGGTCGGCCGTCGGCGTGCGGGGCGCGCCGCGGATGGCCGGCTACTCGATGGCAAAAGAGGCGCTAGGCGGGCTGACCAAGTCCACCGCGATCGAGTGGGGCAAGTACGGGATCCGGGTCAACCTTGTCTGTCCGGCCGCGTGGTCGCCCGCCGCCGAGACGTTTCGCGACGAGAACCCGGCCCGCTTCGAGCAGATCGTGCGCGGTATTCCGTTGCGACGCTACGGAGATCCGTACGACGACATCGGCCGCGCGATCGTCGGTCTGGTCAGCGACGACCTTCGCTTCCTGACCGGCGCAACACTCATGCTCGACGGCGGCCAGATCATTTTGCGCTAGCAGCTCCTGTGCTCAGCGGCAACTCGCCGCGTTCGATCACGTCGTAGAGCAGGCCGAGGTCGGTGCCGGCCTCTTGGGCGGCGGCCAGTGCCGCGTCGACGTCCTTGCGCAGGAACGGCGCCGCCATCTCGGTGAACGGCGCCATGCCGCCGATTCCGCGCGCATACCCGGCGACCTTGCTGTCGGCACTGCACGCTGCGAGCACCTCGAGGAAGCGGTCCGCCTCGATGTCCAGCTTGCCTGCGACGCCGACGGCGGCACTCAACAGCTGGGCGTTGGCGGCGAAGAGCACGTTGTTGACCAACTTGAGGTTCAGCGCGGTGCCGAGCAGGCCGGTGCGCAGGACGGTGGCCGCGTAGGCCTGCACCACCTCGGCGGCCGTCTCCACGGCGTCGGCCGGGCCGCCGATCAGCACGGTCAGCCTGCCGTTGGCGATGTCCTCGGCGGTACCGCTGATCGGCGCGTCGAGCACCGTGACATCGGCTCTGGCGGAGTCGATGTCACGGACGGTCGAGACCGAGCCGGTGGTGTGGGAGAGCACGACGGTTCCGGCCGCGCAATGATCGATCAGCTCCTCGGCGACCTCTTTGAGCTGGGCGTCGGAGAACATGCAGCAGATGACGGTCCGGGCGCCCTTGCCGACGTCGGCGACCGAGTCGACCACCGTGGCGCCGGCGTCGGCCAGGCGCTGGCGGACCTCGTCTCTGCGCGCGTACACGGTGACCGGCCGTCCCGCTGCGAGCAGCCGGTGCACCATCGGTTCGCCCATCTGGCCGGCGCCGATGAAGCCGATCGGGTCACTCATGCGTCGTCGACCGCGAGGCGCGGGCCCGGAGTGAAGGCGATGGGCAGTTTGCGCATCGCCCAGACCTCGCCGGCGTCTTCGAAGCGCTCCGGCTCCCCGTCGAGGCGGAAGTCGGGGATCCGTTCGATGATCTCGCCGAGCATCTCCTGGAACATCATCCGCGCCAGGTGCGACCCCAGGCAGCGGTGGATGCCGACCCCGAATGCCATCTGCTTGCGGGCATTGGGCCGCTCGAGGTCGACGGTGTCGGGGTCGGGGAACACTTCCGGGTCACGGTTGGCCGCGGCCCACATCAGGATCGCCCGGTCTCCGGCATTCATCGAGGCGCCGTGGAATTTCGCGTCGCGGGACACGGTGCGCGCCAGCCCCAGAGTCGGCGTGTACACCCTCAGCAACTCGTCGGTCACCGGTTCGAGTTGGTCGGCCCTGGCGGTCAGCGCCTGGCGCAGTTCGGGCTGCTGGGTCATGGCGTAGAGCACGTTGCCGGTCAGCCCGCTGGTGGTGTCCATGCCGCCGAGCATCATCAGCACGGTGTACATCAGGATCTGGGTGTCGTCGAGCGGCACATCGTCGATGTGGCCGTTCAGGATTCGCCCGAACAGGTCGTCGCCGAGGTCACCGCTCTCGCGGCGTTCGGACATGTGCTTGTAGATCTCGCCGAACAGTTCCATCACCGCGGCGCCCGACTTTTCCTCGTCGTGTGTGCGGTCGTGGACCATCGAATGCACCCAGTGCACCCAGTCCAGGTACTTCGACTCGTCGAAGCCGAGCATGGTCAGCGTCAGTTTGGCGGGCAATGGAGTGGTGAGTTCGCCGACGATGTCGCAACTTCCGCGCTCGATGAACTCGTTGACCATCTCCCTGACCATCCTGCGTGCCACCGGGCGCCACCGTTCGGCCTGACCCGGCGAGAAGGCCGACAGGGTGACCTGCCGCAGCTTCTGGGTCAGTGGCGGGTCGGACTCGATCGGCAGGATCGGGAACGGTGAACCGCTGGCCGGGACCCCGACCGAGGGATAGGAGTTGAACAGGTCGTCGTCGCGTGCCGCGTCGAACACCGACTGGTAGTCCAGCAGTGCCCAGAAACCACCGTGTTCGGTGGACCGCGTTACCGGACAACGTGATCGCATCTCGGCCATGGTCTGGTGGGGACACTCGCGAAACTCCGGCGAGTGGTGATCGAAATTCTCGGCGACGGGCGCCTCAGCCTGCGTCATGGACCAACCCTCCTCGAACTACACTTTCGGTGATTGTGTAGTTATCATGGTCACCGTAATGATCTAACTGATTTGGGTCAAGAAGGTATGACGACGACACCGGAGACGCAGCGCGCACCTGCCTGGGGGGCCGACCTGCCACTGACCGAAGAGGAGGCTCGCGCCCGCCTGATCACCGCCGCAGAAGCATGCTTCTTCGAAAGAGGCCCCAGCAGAACGAAGATCACGCATGTGGCCGCCAAGGCCGGTGTCCACCGCACCACGGTGTACAGCTACTTCGCGAACATGGACGAGATCCTGGCGGCATGCTTCGTCAAGGCCACCACGGGCGTCGTCGATGCTGCCGAACCGTACTTCTCGCAGCGGGCGCCGTTCATCGAGCGGTTGATCACCGGGGCGCTGGCCGGCCTGGAGGCGGCCCGGGCGTCGCCGACAATGCGTGCGATGACCACACCCGACGAACTCGCGCGAACCCATCGTGCGGCTGAGCAGTCCGAAGCCTGGCGCGCCGAGGTCGTCGACCGACTCGCGGAGCGCTTCACCACCGCCGAACCCGGCGAGGTTCGCGCCGATGTTTCCTCGCATGTGTTGGCGCAGTGGGTGGTTCGCATCTGCTTCAGCCTGATCGAGGAGCCGGCTGATCCCGCGATCGGCGGCGACGAGGGGTTGCTGCGCACGTTCCTGCCGCGCACCATCGCTCCGTAACAGCCGATCACGCCTTGCGCCGAGTGCCCGGTGTGAACGTGACCGGCAGGTGTTTGACGGCGTAGACGTCGCCCGCGTCGGGGTAGCGCTCGACGCGGTCTGTCACCACCTGGAAGTCGGGCATCCGCGAAAGCACCTCGGTGATCATGGTTTTGAACATCACGCGCGCGAGATTGGAGCCCAGGCAGCGGTGCACGCCGAGCGCGAACGCCATGTGCTTGGTGTTCGGGCGGTCGAGATCGAGCACGTCGGGATCGTCGAAGACACGGGGATCGCGGTTTCCCGCCGCGTACATGAGGAGGACGCGATCCCCCTTCTTGAGCTTTCGCCCGTGGAAGACGGCGTCTTTGGCGACGCGTCGGCTCAGCCCGATGGTGGGCGTGTCGTGGCGGAGGAATTCTTCGGTACCCCTGTCGAGCACCTGCGGGTCGTCGATGATCCGTTGCCGGAGCTTGTCGTCAGAAGCGATCCGCAGCAGCGCGTTTCCGGTCAGGCCCGCCGTCGTGTCCATCCCGCCGAGGATGAGCAGAAACACCATGTTCACCAGGTCTGCGTCGGTGAGTTTGCGGCCGTCCTGCTCATCGTTGATCAACAACGTCATCAGCCCGGGCCGCTGGCTCTCGCGCGACTCGTTGATCTCGGTGACGATCTGCGCGGCCATCGCCAGGATCTTGTTCATCGACCCTTCGGGGTCGGCGACCCGCTCGTGGACGAACCCGTGCACCCAGCCCATCCACTCACGCCAACGGGTGTCGTCGAACCCGAGTACGCGGAGGATGAGCTGCGCGGGCAACGCGGTGAACAGCTCCTGCGAGAGGTCGGCGTGCCCCTTCTCGATGAAAGCGTCGATGAAATCGCCCGTCATCTCCGCGATCGTGGGCTGCATTTTCTTTGCCGCGCCCGGTGACATGTGCTTGAACAGGAACGACCGGTAGAAGCCGACATCAGGTGGGTCGAAGTCGATCGGCGCCAGCTGCGGCGAGCCCGGGGCGGGCGGTACCCCCTTGCCGTTCTCATCGGGAGTCGAACTGAACACTTCGGTGTCGTGCAGCGCCTCGAAGATCTCGTCGTAGCCGGTGATGACCCAGAAGCCTCCGTAGGAACTGCTCTTGGCGACCGGACAGCGGTCCCGCAGCTGCGCGAGCGCACCGTAGGGATCCTGCATGAACTCGGCTGAATGCTGGTCGAGGTCGGTGTCGTAGGCCTCGGCGCGCTCGATCGTGGTCACTGTGGCGTCCTTTGTTCGTTCTCAGGCATGGATGGTGATGACCTTCTCGGGGCATGCTTCGGCGCCGTCGTGGGCCGCGTTCTCGGCACCGCCGGTGACGTCGCCGCTGTCGGTCGCGATGTACCCGAGGTCGTCCAGTTCGAAGTAGTCGCCCGAAGCCATCGCGCACAACGCGTGGCCCTGGCACTTCGACTTGTCGATGTCCACCCTCATCAATTACCTCCGTGCTCTTGAAGGATGAAGTCCGCAGCGCGCCAGGCCATCGCCATGATCGGCCCGTTAAGGTTCCCGGCGACCATGGTCGGCATGACCGAACAGTCCACGACGCGCAAACCTTCGACGCCGCGGACGCGCAGCCGGTCGTCGACGACGTCGTCGTCACTGGGGCCCATGGCGCAGGTTCCGACCGCGTGATAGCCGCAGTAACCGGCGTCCAACGCGGAATCGATCAGCTCGTCGTCGCTCTGGACCCGCGGGCCGGGGAACGTCTCGTGGCTGATGCGCTCCGCGATCGGCGACCGCGCGAAGATCTCGCGCATGACGCGCAGCAGCGCCGCGCCGGTTTTCCGGTCATAGTCACTGGTGAAGAAGCCGGGGTCGATCAGCGCGTCGGCGTGGGGGTCGGCCGAGGTGATGGTCACGCTCCCTTCGGAGGTCGGTCGCAGCACTTCACCCAGGCAGGAGATGCCGGGTTCGGTTTCCACTCCGACCGCTTCGCCGGGCTTGTAGGTACCGACCGACAGCGGTCCCAGTAGGAGCTGGCCGTCCACGCGATCGAGGGACGGGTCCGTCTTGACGAAGGCCAGGATGTCGTAGGCCGGCACCGCCAGCGGGCCGCCACGGGTCGTCAGATACTTGACCCCGGTCACGGCCTGGGCGAGGTTGGACGCCAGCTGCCGGTTGTAGCCGAGGTTCTCCTTCAGCCGGAATTTCACGGCGACGCAGCGGTGCTCGCGCATCCGGAGGCCCACGTTCGGCGACTCCACCTGCACCGGGACGCCGGCCGCGCGCAGCGTCTCCGCCGAACCGATACCCGAGAGTTGCAGCAGTTTCGGCGAGCCGAGGCTGCCCATCGACACGATGACCTCGCGGGTGGCCAAGACCTGTTGGCGCTGCCCTTTACGCGTGAACGTCACGCCCGTGGCGCGACCGTTGGCGACGAGCACCCGTTCGACGAAGGCCCCCGTCAGCACAGTCAGGTTGGGCCTGCGCCGTGCCGGCTTGAGGAAGGCGTCCGCTGCGCTCACGCGGCGGCCGTTCTTGATCGTCGCCGGGGTGAGCCCGACGCGTTCGTCGTCGGACTCGTTGATGTCGGGCACTTTCCGGAGCCCGTATCGGGCTGCCGCGGCGACCATTTCGGTGCACAGCGGATCGGTCTGGCTCTGCACGGAGATGTGCAGTGGTCCTCCCGCGCCCCGTGTGGCTGACGCGCCGAAGGCGTTGTCCTCGAACGTCTTGAAGATCGGCAGGATGTCGTCCCAACCCCAGCCCTTGTTGCCGAGCCGTTCGAGTTCGTCGTAGTCCTCGCGGTTGCCGCGGTTGTAGACCATGCCGTTGATGGAGCTGGAACCGCCGAGCACCTTGCCGCGTGGCCAGTACTCGAACTGTTGGTTGGGGCCGAACGGCACTGTGGCGTAACGCCAGGCCACCTTCTCGTTGTCGAAAAGCTTTCCGAATCCCTTCGGCATGTGGATCAACGGGTTGGCGTCGCGACCGCCGGCCTCGAGAAGCAGGACTCGGTTGCGGGGGTTCTCCGACAACCGGTTGGCGAGGACACACCCCGCGGAGCCCGCACCGGCGATCACGTAGTCGTACCGGCTTGTCATGCAGATCCTGTCTCGTGCCTCCGGCGACTGACCACAGATTAGATCACTTTGTGGTCGCGACCACACGGTAAGTGCTTCTATGGTCCGCGTCAAGATAGGATCGCCGAGCACGTCAGGAAGGTCCGGTATGCCGAAGCGGGACGACGCCGAGCGCACCCCACCCTGGGGTGCCGACCTCCCGACCAGCGAGGACGGCGCCCGGGAGCGGTTACTGTCGGCGGCCGAAGCTTGTTATGCCGAGCGGGGGGTGAGCCGCACCCGGATGAGCGATATCGCCCACAAAGCCGGGGTGAATCGCCGGACGGTCTACGACTACTTCCCGACCAAAGATGCCTTGCTGGCCGCATGTTTCGTGCGGGCGATCACCGGTGTGCTGGCCGCCGCCGACCCCTGCTGGGATACCGACGAACCGTTCCCCCACCAACTCGTCAACGCCATGCTCGTCGGCTTGGAAGCCGCACGCTCGTCTCCGACAATGGCGCTCCTGATCAGCGCCGACGAACTCGGGCGCACCTTCCGCGTTGCGGAGGCTTCCGATCTGTGGCGCCAGGGCCTCGCCGAGACACTGGGGCGGCGTATCGCGGCAGCCGTCGCCGCAGGCGAGGTACGCGACGATGTCTCAGCGGACACGTTGGCGCACTGGGTTACTCGCATCGCGTTCAGCCTGGCCGCCGAGCCCGGCCGTCCGGAAGACGGCGGGGACGAAGGTTTGATCCGAGCCTTCATCCCCGCGTGCCTGGCAGCACCGCCGCAGTTGACTGGACCGAGACGACGTAAGGCCGAAAAATGACTGAAACACCGGTGACTCGCGATGTCGTGCGATACGAGCGCGACGGTGCCGTCGCGCGGATCATCCTCGACTGGCCCGAGCGGGCCAACGCTCAATCGTCGGAGATGGTGCGACAGGTCGACTCCTTCCTGGACGAGGCCCGACGTGACTACGGCGTGAAAGTCGTGATCGTCAAGGGCAACGGCAAAGGATTCTGCGCCGGCCACGTGATCGCCCCCGACGCCTACCCTGAATTCGCCGAGTCACAAGCCGCGATGGGGAGCAACTTTCACGGCAGCAAGGAGCTGTTCCTGTGGCCCACACTGCGGTTCTGGGAATTCCCGAAGCCGATGATCGCGCAGGTGCACGGGTACGCGATCGGCGGCGGCACGTACTGGGCGCTGCTGCCCGAGATCACAATCGCTTCCGAGGACGCCTACTTTCAGATGCCGCTGGTGCCGGGACTGGGGTTCGCCGGTGGGGAGACGATGATCGAACCCTGGGTCTTCATGAACTACAAGCGCGCGGCCGAATACCTCTACACGGCGCAGACACTGTCGGCGAGCGAGGCGTTGGAGATGGGACTGGTCAACAAGGTCGTCGCGCGCGACGAACTCGAACCGGTGACCGAGGCGATGGCCGAGAAGATCGCTCGCGCACCACTGTCGACGTTGATGGCGACCAAGACCATGCTGGTGCGCGCCTGGGAGCAGATGGGAATGCGGCAGCATCTGCAGCTGTCGGCGGACCTGATGTCGGTACTCGAGCACACCTCCGACGCGCAGGCGTTACGCGCTGAACTGCAGACGCACGGACGGCTGCCGCGCGAGCAGGCGGAACCTCAGTAACGGCTCATTGCGGCGATGGAATCCGCGCAGGCAGCGATCATTTCAGCGCGATCCACTGCCACCGACTGGGTGTGAACCGCGTACCACGCCCGGTCCAGCATGCCCATCGCGGTCACACCGATCACTTCGGGCGAGTGGGGACCGTCGGCGCGGATCGCCTGGCCGAGTTTCCACGCCGCGCGCGTCATCATGTGATTGCGTGAGCGTCGGAACGCCTCGTCGTCGGGGGCCGTGTGGGCAGCGGCGGTGACGAATGCGCCGTGGCGGTCCATGTAGGCGAAATACTCGCGCACCCATTCGCGAACGGCGTCCGCGTCGTCCGACTCGATCGCCGCTTTGCACCGCTCGATCACGTTGAGGGCGTCGTGGTAGGCGGTTCTGCCCAGGACGTCGAAGATCTCGCGCTTGTCCTTGAAGTAGGTGTAGAAGCCAGCCCGGGAGATGCCGCACGCCTCGGTGATCGCGTTGATCGGGGTGCCGTTGAAGCCCCGCTGCAGGAACAGGTCGCGGCTGGCCTGCAGGATCGCCGAACGCGTCCGTTCACCGCGGCTCATCTCCAGCGCGTTCACCGTCATATTTGCACCGTAGCTGACACAGTCGTCGACAACCAGTGTTCCCTGCTCAAATAGTTCTTCAAAGGATTCTAGGCTAGCTACTTGACACTTCTGTCAAGTTACGAGAGGCTCGTGTTACGACCGAGATGGAGGCGTGATGACACAGTTCACCGAGGCACCGATCTTCGATGCTGACCAGCACATGTACGAGACGCCGGATGCGCTCACCACGTTCCTGCCCGACGAGTTCAAGTCCAAGGTGCAGTTCGTGCAGATGGGCCGCCACACACGGGTCGCGATCCTGGGCAAGATCAACGACTACATGCCGAACCCGACGTTCGAGCGGGTCGCCGCGCCCGGCGCGCACGAGAAGTTCTATTCCGGCCAGAACCCGGAGGGGCTGTCGATGCGGGAGATGTCCGGACGCGGCATCGACTGCCCGCCGGGGGCCCGCAATCCCGAGGACCGCGTCGCCGAACTCGACCGTCAGGGCGTCGAGACGTGCCTGAACTATCCGACGCTGGCCAATCTCGTCGAGCACTCTTCAGCCGAGGACCCAGACCTGACCGCTGCGATCATCCACGCGCTGAACCAGTGGATGCTGGAGAACTGGGGCTTCGTCCATGCCGGGCGGGTGTATTCGACGCCGGTGCTCAACCTCGGCCTGGTCGACGAGGCCCGCCGCGAACTCGAGTGGATTCTCGACAACGGCGCGAAGGTCGCGCTGATCAAGCCGGCCCCGGTGAAGGGTTACAAGGGATGGCGCTCCCCCGCGCTGCCGGAGTTCGACCCGTTCTGGCGCGACGTCGAAAGCGCCGGTCTGCCCATCGTTCTGCACGCCAGCCAGCCGCCGCTGCAGGAGTACATCGACAAGTGGGAGCCGCCGTCGACGGCAAACGCGTTCGAGATGTCGGCGTTCAAGTGGACCGCGCTGGGCCACCGCGAGATCGCCGACATGCTGACCAGCCTGATCTGCCACGGCACGCTGACCCGGTTCCCGAAGCTGCGGATCGCCAGCGTCGAGAACGGAAGCGCCTGGATCAAGCCGCTTTTCGACGATCTGCAGTCGACCTACAGCAAGATGCCGCAGAACTTCGAGGAGCATCCGCACGACGTGTTCCGCCGCAACGTGTGGGTCAGCCCGTTCTGGGAGGGCTCGGTTGCCGACGTCGTGCAGACCGTCGGCTGGGACAAGGTGATGTTCGGGTCGGATTGGCCGCACCCCGAGGGTCTGGCCGAACCGAAGCGGTACTGGCACTACGCCGAGGGTATGGACCGCAGGCGCACCTACGACTTCATGGGTGACAACGCGCGGCGGTTCATGGGCCTGCCGCTGGCCAACCCCGACCCCGACGCGGTGAACCCGCCGGTGCTGGAGACCGCGAGCGCCTAGCCCAGTTTGCGCCGAGATCTGCGCCAGGGTCGTGAACCCCGCGGTTTCATAGCCCTGGCGCAGATTTCGGCGCGCGGCGGAGTGCCGACAGTTGTCCGCGGGCGACCTTCCCGATCGCATTGCGCGGTAGCACCGCGACGACGAACTCGTCGGGCACCTCGCCGTGGGCCACCATTGCACGCGCCCGTTCCCGAAGAACGCTGATCCCGGTGCGGGCCCCACGAACGCCACGATGCGTTGGCCCAGCCGGTCATCCGCCTCGCCGATCACCGCGACATCGCGAACCTCCGCCAGTTGTCCGAGCACGCTTCCCTCCTCGGCGTCGGTACGAGCAGCAGAAGGCGCGTCGCCCCGGAATCGTGTACTGCCAGTACACCGGGTACGGCGCAACCGGTCCGTACGCGACGATCCCGACCCACGGTCAGATGATGGGGGCCGCAGAACTTCAACGGAATCGCTTCCGGTGGTGAGGGAACAGCCGCCGGAGCGTCTATGCCGCTATGCACATCGCGGCCGCGCTCGTGCAGCAGCAGCGCACCGGTGAAGGCTGCTATATCGACGTCTCGGCGTCGGAAGCCGTCGTCTCCTCCGCGTGGATCGCCGCGACCTACATCCTCAACGACACCCGGATCACCGACCGGCGCTCGCTGCCCGCCCCGATCGCCCCCGACGGAACGACGAGCGCCAAGTATCAGTTCTATCGCACCGCCGACGACAAGTTCGTGTTGTTCTGCTGCATCGAACCGGCGTTCTGGAAGACTTTCTGCACAGTTGCAGGCCGCGAAGATCTGATCGGTGACTCCAGTCTGGGTCCAGTCGATTTCGCGGTCACCGACGACCCCGAACAGACGCTGCGCCGCGAGATCCAGGGCATCATCGAAACGCGCACTCAGGCGGAGTGGACACGGTTGGCCGCCGAGCACGACCTGGCCATCGGCCCGGCCGTACAGCAGGACGAACTGCGGACCGATCCCCAGCTGGCCGCGCGCGGCGCGTTCGTCGACACCGTGCACCCCGTGGCCGGACCGTTCACGAATGTCACGCTTCCCGCCCTGGTCGACGGGCGCAGGTCGACGGAGATCCGCCATCACGCGCCGGCACTCGGCGAGCAGACGCTCGACATCCTCGCCGAGCTCTGGCTGTCCCCCGACGAGGTCGCCTCACTGCGTCAGTCCGGTGTCATCGGCAGCCCAGAAGCCTGAATCCGCTACCGTCAGCGGAAGACGTAATGGAGGTCCCGATGGCTGAGCAGATTCCGCTGGTCGACTACCTCGTGCTCGACGAGGGCGACCCGCACCTCGTCGCGCAGGAATGCACCAGCTGTGGAGCGCGGTTCTTCGACCGGCGTAACGCCTGCGCGGGGTGCTTCGCGACCGAGTTCACGAGCGTTCCGATCGCGACCGAGGGCACGGTGCGGGCATTCACCATCGTCACGTTCGCGGCACCCGGGATCCCGGTGCCGTTCGTGGCCTCGGTGGTGGACTGCGACGGCACCCACGTGCGGGCCAACCTCGTCAACGTCGCTCCTGACCCGGAGCACGTGCACACCGGCATGAAGGTGCGCCTCGCGACCTACCCGATCGGCAGCGACTCCAACGGCACCCAGGCCGTGGGTTTCGGCTTCGAGCCCGCTGCGTAACCAACCCGACAAGGAGCGACGATGAGCGCGAGTGACGACATCTGGATCGTCGGCATCCGGATGACCAAGTTCGGCAAGCACCCTAACCTCGACACCGTCGACTTGGCGGCCGAGGCTGCGCTGGGGGCCCTCGCCGACGCCGGCCTGACCATGGGCGACATCGGCGTGCTGGCTGCAGGCAACCTGATGAACGCCAGCGCGAGCATCGGCCAGCAGCTGCAGAAGCAGATCGGCCAGACCGGGATCCCGGTGTACAACGTGGCCAACGCCTGCGCCACGGGAGCGACCGCACTGCGCACCGCGATCATGGCGGTCAAGGCGGGCGAGGTCGACTACGGTATGGCGGTCGGCGTTGAAAAGCTGTCCGGCGCAGGCCTTCTCGCCGGTGGCGGCAAGGCCGACGACGGTGACGAGTGGAAGCCTTCAGGCCGCTACGGTGCCGTGGCACCCGTGGACGGGCGGATCGGCACCGAGACCATGCCGGGTGTGTTCGCCCAGATCGGGATGGAGTACGGCCACAAGTACGGTGGCACGAGTTTCGAGCTGTTCGCCAAGATCAGCGAGAAGAACCACGCCCACTCCACGCTCAATCCGCTTGCGGCATATCAGAAGCGGTTCACGCTCGAGCAGATCATGAACGACGTCATGATCGCCTACCCGAACACCCGGCCGATGTGCTCGGCCAACTGTGACGGTGCGGCGGCCGCGATCGTCTGCAACGGTGAGACGCTCAAATCGCTGTCCGCAGAACAGCGTCGGCGTGCGGTGAAGGTGTCGGCCTCGGTGCTGACCACCGACCCGTACGAAGAGGGATGCCAGGTGTTGCCCAACGTGAACACCCTGACCCGCAAGGCCGCCGCGCTCGCCTACGAGCAGGCCGGCGTCGGTCCTTCAGATCTGAACCTGGTGGAGCTGCACGACTGCTTCGCCACGGCCGAGCTGGTGCACTACGACAACCTGATGCTGTGCGACGAGGGCGGCGCCGCCGACTTTTTCAACTCCGGCGCTACCTGGCGCGACGGCTCGACACCGGTCAACGTATCCGGCGGGCTGCAGTCCAAGGGCCATCCGATCGCGGCCACCGGGATCGCCAACATCTGGGAGGTCTGCCACCACCTGCGCGGTGAGGCCGGTGACCGGCAGATCGAGAACGCGAAGGTCGGTCTGGCCCACGTGATCGGCCTCGGCTCGGCGTGCGGCGTGCACATTCTCGAGAAGTCGGCGGCCTGACCTCTTCACCGTCCCGCCGAGTGTGAAGCTGTGGCAAGAAATCGCCCGTTTCATCGCCACAGCTTCACACTCGGCGCAGCGAGTCAGCCCGCTTAAACTTACGACTGCGCCTTCAGCAGTTCGCCGTGGCGTTCGAACATCCGCACGGCGTCACGCTGCAGATCCTTCGGGACGTCCGGCAACAGTGCCGCACCCTTGTCGCGGCTGGGCAGGCTGATCGACGCCGACGCCTGCGCGGTGGTCTCGCCGCGTTGGTTCCGCACCTCCACGGCGACGTCGACGAGCGCCATGCCGTCTTCGTCGCGCTTACCGTCGACCCTTCCGGTCAGATACTGAATATCGCCCTGATAGTTGAACTTTCGAATCTCGTCGTGCTGACGCACCACGAATGCACCGTCACCCATCCAGTCGGTCAGGAAGTGGTGGATCCAGCACTCCCGCAGCACCCCGTAGTCATAGGCCCGCGGGTTGCCGATCGCCTTGGCCCACTCGGAATCCCAGTGCACCCGCTGAGCCACGTCGGGCACGCCGTACTCGTTGTCGATGAAGAAGGCGGGAATGCGCTGGCGGTTCTTCCACGCGAGCCGTCCGGTCTTCAGCCCGTAGGGCACGAACCCGTAGCCGCCGGCGTGGAACACCACCATGTCGGTCGTGGTGAGTGGTCCCTTGGCCATTTTGCCCATATCGTCGCCGACAACGACGTCTTCCCAGAACTGAGGCTCTGCGCCCCGGACTTTTTCGGCCGCGTAGATCTCGTCGAGTGCAGCGATGTCCTCTTTGGTGTAGGACGGATCTTCGATCGTGCTGTACTTGCCCTTCTCCCTGGCCTTTTTGCGCTCGGTGTAGATCACCAGCGTCCGGTAGACCCCGACCACCTCAGCGCGCTGATTCATCTTCACGTCGCGCAGCACCCGGATCACCGAGCGGCCGGCGAACTCGGACTCCTTCTCTTCCACCGACTCCAGCCCCGAGAAGCTGTACAGCGTGTCACCCGGATAGATCGGCCGGTACCAGTCCCACGTCCCCCCGGACACGAACGCGTGGATGCCGCGGTAACTGCCGCCGCGCAACTCCTTGGGAAGCTTGTCGCCGCGCAGCGGCGCATTCAGCACCGCGGCCATGATCTGGGGAGCGACCTGGCCGCCCCAGCGGGTGGCCTGACCGTACGCCGGATCGGTGTAGAGCGGGTTGTCGTCACCGTAGCCGTGGGCGAAGTTGCGAATCGCTTCCGGAGTCGCGGTGGAGAGCAACTCCTGGCTGCGTGACGCCGCCCAGACGCCGAGCGCGGCTCGATCCTTGGCGATGTCAGCATCGTCGATCTCCGAGGACGTCGCCTCCTTGAAGCGGTCCTCGGTCTTGGTTTCGGTCATAGCCTGCTCCTTCTCGGGAGGACCTGCTATCACAGCAGGACCACCGGACCTCGGTCACTTAGTTATACACGTCGGCGCGGTGAGAAGAAACGCCGAGTGTGAAGCCGCGGCGAAGAAAGACCCATTTCACCGCGACAGGTTCACACTCGGCGCGTCGGTGGAGCGTCAACACATCGCCGAAACCTGCGCCAGGGTCGCCAATCTCGCGATTTCACAGCCCTGCCGTGGAACTCGGCGCGCGAAGGCTACGAGCCGAACAACTTCAGCCGCGAGCGCACCCGGCGCTCGAGGAAGTCGTCGAGCACGTCCTCGAAGACCGCATTGTCGTCGCCGGCGACCATGTGGTGCGCGCCGGCGACCGAGGCGAACTCGGCGTGCGGCACCAGCTCCAGGAACCGCTTGGCGTCGTCGACCGACAGCACGTCGGACTCCCCGCCGCGCACCAAAAGCGTCGGCGTGCGCAGGTCGCGAGCGGCCGCACCCAGGCGGGCGGGGTCGATCAGCGGATCACGCTGAACGGCCTGGTCCGTCGGCAAGGCCATGAACTTCGGGTCCCAGTGCCAGTACCAGCGGCCGTCGCGGTGCCGCAGGTTCTTCTTCAGCCCCTCGAGATTGCGCGGCCGCGGCCGGTGCGGCACATAGGCCGCGACCGCGTCGGCGGCCTCTTCCAGTGTGGCGAAACCGGTTTCGGCGTGCGAGACCATGAAATCGCGGATCCGGCTGGTGCCGGCGGGCTGCAGGAACGGCGAGACGTCGACCAGCACCAGACCCAGCGCCAGGTCGGGCCGCACGCTGATTGCCGCCAGCGACGAGTTCCCGCCCAGCGAGGCGCCGACGTACACCGGTGGGCGCCCGAGGTAGTCGGCCACCTTGATCACATCGGCAGCGAACCGGTCCAGGCCGTAGTACCCGTCCGGAGACCAGGTGCTGTCGCCGTGGCCGCGCAGGTCGACGGTGACGGCGTACCAGTTCTTGGCGCCCAGATCGGCCGCCGTCGAGCCCCACGAATGCCGGGTCTGCCCGCCACCGTGCAGCAGCACCACCGGCGGATCGGACGGATCTCCGTAGGCGTCGGCGACCATCGTCACGTCGCCCGCCGGAATCTCCAGCGTTTCGCTCCGCTGTCCGGTCCCGTGCGTACCCTGATCGGCCATCGTCCTGGACTCCCGTCGACGTCAGATTCGATAGCTATAGGTTTACGCCATCACGTTGAAGGACGAGTCGGTAGGTCCCGCGTCGATTATTCTGCGTCACTCCCCCACGCAGAACAGGAACCGATGTGAACCTCACCGTGTTCGGCGCCAGTGGCCAGATCGGCCGTCTCGTCGTCACCGATCTGTTGGCCGGTGATCATGAAGTCACCGCGTACGTCCGCAATCCCGGCAAGCTCGAGATCACGCATCCGCGCCTCACCGTCGTCACCGGGGAGTTGTCCGATGCCCAGCGCGTTCGAGAAGCCGTTCGCGGTGCAGACGCCGTCATCAGCGCGCTCGGACCCTCGCTGAGCCGCAGCGTGAAAGGCACCCCGGTCACCGACGGCACCAGGAATATCGTCGCGGCGATGGAGGCCGAGGGCGTCCGCCGTTACATCGGCCTCGCCACCCCCTCAGTGCCCGACGTGCGCGACAAACCGACTTTGAAGGGCAAAGTCGTGCCGAAGATCGCACGGCTCCTGTTCCCCAATGGGCTCACGGAAATCGTCGGCATGACAAGGGCCGTCACCGAATCCGGCCTCGACTGGACGATCGCCCGCATCACCAGCCCGAGGAACGGGAAAGCCAAAGGCACTGTGCGCGTGGGCTTCCTCGGCCGCGACAAAGTGGGCTCGGCGATAAGGCGCGCCGACATCGCGCACTTCCTCGTCGCTCAACTCAGCGACGACACATATTTGCGCGCGGCACCGGCGATCTCCAACTGAAGCCGCCGCAGGACCGTCAGTCGCTGGCGGGCAGCGGCTTGGCCTCCTTGAGCGAAATCGGGGTTCCGCCGATGCTCAGCGTGCCGGCGCCGGCCTTGGTGACCAGCACCTCGGCGCCGCTGTCGTCGACGTAGCGCTTGCCCATCGCGCTGCCACCGGCCAGCGCCGGGTCCATATCGGCGTGCGGCGACTTCTCGGTGTCCAGCGTCACCATCGGCTCGCCGCCGCAGCGCAGGTCGTCGAGGGCGTCGGTGGACCGCACGACGATCACCTGGGTGTCGCAGACCTGGCTCTGCAGGCGGGTTCCGTTCTTGATCATGTTGCACTCCTGATGTTTTCGGACAGTCCTCGGATGATGTCGCGGCGCAGCACCTTGCCGGTGTCGGTGGTCGGCAACTGGTCGACGATCTCGACGCGGTCGGGGGTGCGCGAGCCGCGCAACGCCTTGTGCGCGAAGGCGCGCAGGTCCTCGGCGTCGACTTCGGAACCCGGTTCGGGTACCACGACCGCGACGATGATCTGACCCCACTGCGGGTCCTCGAGCCCCACCACCGCGACGTCACGCACCGCGGGATGTTCGATCAGCACGTCCTCGATCTCGGCGGGGGCGATGTTCTCCCCGCCGCGGATGATGGTGTCGTCGGATCGCCCGCCGATGAACAGGTATCCCTCGTCGTCGACCATCGCCAGATCCCTTGTGGGGAACCAGCCCTCTGCGTCGAGCACGGACCCGATATCGGTGTAGCGGCCGGAGACCTGCGGTCCGCGCACGAACAGCTCACCGGTCTCGCCGGGCCCGAGCACGGTGCCGTCCTCGGCGCGGATCTGAACCTCGATGCCGGGCACCGGCTGACCCACCGACCCGAGCCGTCGCGTCGCCGCCGGATCGTCGGCGGCGTATGCGGCCCGGTGGTCGTCAGGGGTCAGCACAGCGATCGTCGAGCTGGTCTCGGTCAGCCCGTACGCGTTGACCAGCCCCACCGACGGCAGCAGCTCGATGGTCTTGCGAACCAGGGGCAGGCCGACTTTCGAGCCGCCGTAGGCCAGGTTGCGCAGCGACGGCAGTTCGGTCGGCGTGGCTTCCAACTCGGCGACGATGCGGTCCAACATGGTCGGCACCACGGTCGCCGTCGTCACCTTCTCGTCGCGGACCAGCCGGACCCATTCGCGCGGGTCGAACCTGGGTAGGTACACGATCTTTCGGCCCGCGTAGAGGTTCGACAGCGCCGCTCCCACACCCGCGATGTGGTACGGCGGGACGCACACCAACGCCGCATCCTCGGGGTCGGCGGCCGCGAACTCGACCGTGCCGGTGACGTAGCTGGTCAGGTTGTTGTGGGTGAGTTCGACGGCCTTCGGGCGCGACGTCGTACCGGAGGTGAACAGCACGATCCCGACGGCGTCGGGGTCGGCGAACTCCTCGACCGGGTCAGCCGCGCGGGCGGCGGCGAGGAACTCGGCCGAGCTCATCACCTGTTTGCCCGCGCCGGCGACCATGTCGACGTACTCGTCGTCGACGACGACCAGCGGGTACGGCAGCCGGGCAAGCAGTTGCCGCAGCCCGTCGGCGCTGAGCCGGTAGTTCAGCGGGGTGAACGGCACCGCCGCCCGCGCCGAGGCGAAGATCAACAGGGGCAGCATCGCCCCGCCGGTGCCGACGTAGGCCACGTGCTGACCGCCGGATTCCGCGACGACGGCAGCGCCACCGCTGGCCAACGCGCTCAGTTCGGTGGTGGTGAACCGGTCGGCACCGTCGACGACCGCCGTCCGGTCAGGATCACCCGAGACCGCCATCTCGAGCAGCAGTGCAATGCTCAACGACTCAACCCTTCGCTAATCCGCTATATAGTTATATCCTTAGCAACCGGCCCGAGTCCACTTCACCCTAGGAGCCCCATGAGTACACCCGACATCGCGATCATCGGCGTCGGAATCCACCCGTTCGGCCGGTACGCAGACCGCTCGGCACTCGAGATGGGTGCGGTCGCGATCGGGCGCGCGCTCAAGGACGCCGGCGTGGACTGGTCCGACATCGGCAGCCTGTACGCGGGCAGCCTCGAGGTCGCCAACCCCGAGGCGATCACCGGCCTGGTCGGGATGACCGGCATCCCCGCGCGGGCCACGCTGAGCGGCTGCGCGACCGGCAACTCGCTGCTCACGCTGGCCGCGCGCGACGTCCAGCTCGGCGAAGCCGAGATCGCGGTGGGCGTCGGCCTGGACAAGCATCCGCGCGGCGCGTTCGGTGCGGATCCGGCGGTGGCGGGGCTGCCGCAGTGGTACGGCGATCAGGGAATGTTTCTGACCACCCACTACTTCGGCACCAAGATCATGCGTTACATGCACGATCACAACATCAGCGAGGAGACGCTGGCCCGGGTCGCGGCCAAGAACTTCTCCAACGGCGCGCTGGCCGACCACGCCTGGCGGCGCAAGGCCATGAGCGTGGAGGCGATCCTGGGCTCCCCGATCGTCAACGCCCCGCTGCGCCAGTTCATGTACTGCAACCCCAACGAGGGCGCCGCCGCGGTGGTCGTGTGCCGCGCCGACGTCGCCAAGAAATACACCGACACCCCGATCTACATCCGGGCCAGCGAGCTGCGCAGTCGCCGCGACGGCGCTTATGAGTTGCTGCGCACCTCGGTCGAACTGCCGATCCAGCCCGGCACCACCGCCGAGACCGCCAAGGCCGCCTACGAGCAGGCCGGGCTCGGGCCCGAGGACATCGACGTCGCGCAACTGCAGGACACCGACGCCGGCTCGGAGATCATCCACATGGCCGAAACCGGGCTCTGCAAGGACGGTGAGCAGGAGGCGCTGCTGGCCGACGGCGCGACCGGGATCGGCGGGCGGCTGCCGATCAACACCGACGGCGGTCTGCTGGCCAACGGCGAACCGGTCGGCGCGTCGGGCCTGCGTCAGGTGTACGAGCTCGTCCACCAACTGCGCGGCACCGCCGGTGACCGCCAGGTACCCAACAATCCGCGCGTCGCGCTGGCCCAGCTCTACGGGTCACCGGGATCAGCGGCCGTGGCGATCCTGTCGAGGTGACCACCGCGACCGTCGTCCTCGACGACGCGAGGATCGAGTACACGGACACCGGGGCGGGCAGCCCGGTGGTGTTCGTGCACGGTGCCTACGTCACCGGCGCTCTGTGGGACGACGTCATCGCGTCGCTGGCCCCACACCACCGGTGCATCGCGCCGACGTGGCCGTTCGGCGCGCAGCGGCAGCCCGTCGGCGACGGCGTCGATGTCGGGGTGGTCGCGGCGGGACGACGGATCATCGCGCTGCTCGACGAGCTGGACCTGCGTGACGTGACGCTGGTCGCCAACGACTCGGGTGGTGGAATTGTGTTGTCCGCCTTGGGAATTCTCGGCCTGGACTGGTCGAGGGTGTCGCGGCTCGTGTTCACCAACTGCGACAGTTTCGAGCATTTCCCGCCGAAGTCGTTCGCACCTCTGGTCAAACTGTGCCGGGCCAGCGGAACAGCCGGCGCCCTCGCGCTGCGGGCGCTGGCGACACCGCCGGGCCTGGCGTTCTTCAAGCGGGCCGTGACCGAGAACGGCATCGCCTCCGAACGTGATCCCGCGATCTTCGGCGGCTTCCTGCGCTCCGGCGAGGTGCGCCGTGACGCCGTCCGATTCAGCGCGGCACTGAACCCCCGCCACACTGCCGCCGCCGCCCCCGCCATCGAGAAGTGGTCCAAGCCGGTGCTGCTGGTGTGGGGAACCGAGGACGACCTGTTCCCCGTCAGCCACGCCGAACGCCTCGCCGGCGCCTTTCCTCACGCGACCCTGCGGCTCGTCGAAGGCAGCTCGACTTACGTCATGCTGGATCGTCCCGCCGAAACCGCCTCGGCCATCGCGGCATTCATTGCAGGACCATCGTGACGGGCACCATCGCCGAACTGCTCGACGACGCCGCGGCGACCCGGCCGGGTGACGGACTGCTGATCGACGTCGACGGCCGAGTGCTCACCGTGGCCGAGGTGGCGCGGCTTTCGGCGGCGGCGACGCGGTGGCTTGCGGACCGCGGGGTCCGCCCCGGTATGACCGTGGCGTGGCAGCTGCCGTCGCACAGCGCGGCCGCGGTGCTCATGCTGGCACTGGCACGCACAGCGACCGTGCAGGCGCCGGTGTTGCATCTGTACCGGCAGCGCGAGGTCCAGGCGGCCCTCGAGATCGCGACGGCCGACGTGCTGATCGTCGACGAATCCACCGTGGCCAACACCCCGCCCGGCATCCCGGTGGTGGAACTGCCCGACGACTTTCTCGAGGTGCTGCAGCGCATTCCGGGCGACATTGCGGTGGCCGGCACACGATCGCCGGACGACGCACACTGGATCTACTTCACCTCCGGGAGCACAGGGCAACCCAAAGGCGTCCGCCACACCGACGCCACCCTGCTCGCCGCGGCGCGCGGATTCACGGCGCATCTCGGACTAGGCGATCACGCCCGTGAGGTCGGCACCATCACGTTCCCGATCGCTCACATCGGCGGAATGGTGTATCTGGCCTGCGCCCTGATAGCCGGTCTGCCGGTGCTGATGGTGCCCAAGGTCGACGCCGCTCGACTGCCTCACCTGCTGGCCGAACACCGAGTGACGGTCACGGGGGGCAGCACCGCGTTCTACCAGATGCTGCTCTCAGCGCAGCTGGCATCCGGACAAAGTGAACCGCTCATCCCGACGCTTCGCATGTTGATCGGCGGTGGCGCACCGTGCCCACCCGAGTTGCATCAGAAGGTGCGTACGCACATGGGTGTACCCGTCGTGCATGCGTACGGCATGACCGAGGCGCCCATGATCTGCGTCAGCGAAGCCACCGACACCACTGAACAGCAGTCACACAGCTGCGGGCGGCCGATACCGGGCACATCCGTCCGCATCGGGGCGACCGGCGAGATCGAACTGTGTGGCGCCAACCTGACACCGGGCTATCTCGATGCCGAACAGTGGTCGAAGGTAACGACACCCGACGGCTGGTTTCGAACCGGCGACCGCGGGCATCTGCGGCCCGACGGACGCATCGTGATCACCGGTCGGATCAAGGACCTGATCATCCGTAAGGGCGAGAACATCTCTCCCGATGAGATCGAGAACGAACTGCTGGCCCACCCGCTGATCGACGAGGTCGCGGTGATCGGCCAGCCCGATGCGGAGCGCGGCGAAATGGTATGCGCGGTCGTGCGCCGGTCGCCGGGCCGCCGCGAGGTCACGCTCGGCGAGGTGTGCGAATTCCTCGACCAGCGGGGGCTGATGAAACAGAAGTGGCCCGAGCGCCTGGTGGTCGTCGACGAGTTCCCGTTGACCGGCCTCGGCAAGGTCGCGAAAAACGAGCTTGCAGAACAGATCACAGGAGGTTCACGGTGACCGTGCTGAGTGTCGACGAACGCCAGCAGCTTGCCCAGTCGGTGCGTGCGGCCTGCGAGCGGCTCTCCCCCGAGGACCGGGTGCGTTCGGTCGCCTACGACGGACGCCAGCAGGACCGAGGCTTCGACGCCGAGCTCTGGAAGGTGCTGTGTACCCAGGTCGGAGTGACCGCGATCGGCCTCCCGGAAGAACTCGGCGGGGCGGGATACGGCGCCTCGGCGCTGGCCGTCGTCGCCCATGAACTCGGACGGTCCCTGGCCCCGGTGCCGTTCGTCGCGTCGGCGGTGCTGGCAACCGGGTTGCTGCTGGAGACCGACGGCGCCGACGCTCGGCTGTCGGCGCTCATCGAGGGTGAGCGCACCGCCGCGGCGGTCCTCACCGATGACGGCGGGCTGTGGCGACCCGAGAACGTGGCGGTGTCCGCTGATGGCGACGCGCTGACCGGTGTCGCGCGCCACGTACTGCACGGCGCCGCGGCTGACGATCTGGTGGTAATCGCGAGCGCCGGCGGTGAGCTTGCGGTGTATGCCGTGGACGCCGGCGCGCCAGGCGTGTCGATTGTCGAGGAACGCGTGCTGGACGGGACACGCCCGATGGCCACCGTCACGTTCACGGATGCGCACGCGACCCGCCTGCCCACCGAGGCGCCGGTCTCCGAATTGGTCTCGCGCACAGTCGACGTCGCAATATCGGTGCTCTCCGCCGAGCAGGTCGGCGCGTGCGAGCGCGTGCTGGAGATCGCGACCGACTACGCGCGCACCCGCGAACAGTTCAACCGGCCGATCGGCAGCTTCCAGGCCGTCAAGCACAAGTGCGCCGACATGCTGCTGGACCTGGAGTGGGCCCGGTCGGCGTCGCAGGCCGCACTGGAAGCCGTCGACGACACCGACGAGTCGGCATGGCGGGCCAGCATGGCCAAGGCTGTGTGTTCGGAGTCGCTGCGCAACGCCGCCCACGCCAACGTGCAGATCCACGGCGGCATCGGCTTCACGTGGGAGGACTCAGCGCATCTGTATCTGCGCCGAGCCCGCACCGACGAGGTGCTGTTCGGTAAGCCCGCCGAGCACTGGGACCGACTCGGGGCGAAGGCAGACATACTGTGTCATGCCCACCCGTGACATGCCTTCAGAGCCCCCTGCCCTCGAAAACCTGATCGCCAAAGACGAGATCCGTGACCTCGTCCAGCAGTACTGCCGCGCGGTCGACCGCGGGGATCTGGCGCTGGCCGCAGCGCTGTACACCGACGACGCGCTCGACGAACACGGCTTCAACACCAGCAACACAGTCCGGGAGTTCCTCGACTCGCTCGAGGCGATGTTCTCCGGTCTGGCCGCGACCCAGCACAACATCACCAACCACCTGATCCGCCTCACCGGCGCCGACACGGCCGAGGGCGAGGCGTACCTGGTGGCCTACCACCGCGCCGAACGCAAGGGTGTCGCGCACGTGTTGGTCACCGGTGGCCGGTATCTCGACCGCTACGCCCGACGCGACGGGCAGTGGCGGATCGCGCACCGCAAGTGCGTCGCGGACTGGTCACACGAGTTCAAGGCACCTCTGAGGGCTCACGGTGACGATCCGGTGATCGGCAACCTCGCCGAGGGGCGGATGGACGGCGACGACCCGTCGTACGCGTTTCTCTCTGCGCTGCCGCGGGGACGCCGAGTGTGAAACCACGGCGAAATCTCGCATCGGATTTCGCACTGGCTTCACACTCGCGAGCCCATCATGCCGAAGTGCGAGGCGAAGCGCGTCATGTAGGTCTCTGCTGCCGAGGCCGACGCGGCGTCCACGTGCGCGAGGATCCGGGTGGCTCCCGCGTCACCGACAGCTGAGACGAATCCATCGAGCGCGCCGACTGCGGCGGTATCGTCGAAATCGACTGCGGGCACCGCTACCTGGACCTCGACCTCCGCGGGGTTACGGCCCGCCTCGGCGAGCAGCATCCGCAGCTTGTCCACCGCCCGCGCGAGATCGTCGACCGTCTCGATCGCCGTGGTGCGTACTGATGAGGCGACGGCGGCGGGGTTGACCATCGGGCACCATCCGCTGCCGTGCTCGGCTACGCGGCGCAGCGTGGCCAGGCTGTTGCCGCCGATCCACAGCGGCGGATGCGGCTTCTGCACTGGTGCGCTGACCGCCAGTTCCCCGGGCGCCGCGAATGTGCTTCCGGTGACCGGTTGTTCGGGATACAGCCAGATCGACCGCAGCGCCGCGAGGTGCTCGTCGAAAAGCGCCACCCGCTCATCGAAATCCACGCCGAGTGCGGCGAACTCCGAGCGCAGATAGCCGGCCCCGACGCCGGCGATCAGTCGCCCACCGGACACCTCGTCCAGTGAGGTCAGGGTTTTGGCGGTCAGGTACGGATTTCGGAACGGCAGCACCCACAGGTGCGTCATCAACCGGACCGCGGTTGTCGCTCCCGCGAAGAAGGCCAGCGCCACCGCCGGGTCGAACGTGTTGTGACCACCTGCACTACGCCACTTCGCCGACGGCGCAGGGTGATCGGCGAGCGCAATGGCGTCGAATCCGACCGCCTCGGCGTGCACCGCCAGCGAACGCATGACACCAGGCTCGCGGAGCTCGGGGGTGGCGGTGGGAACGTCGCTCGGATACTCGAGGGTGAACTTCACGTCAGTAGATCGATTGGGTAGCGCCACCGTCGAGGTGGAGGTTGATGCCGTTGAAGAAGTCGGCTCGCGGGCTCACCAGGAAGGCGACGGCATAGGCGACGTCGCTGATCTGCCCGATTCGGTGCACGGTCTGTCCGGTGCCCTTGAGCACGTATTCGGCGGCCTTGTCGATGTCGTCGCCCCAGCCACGCCGCTCGGCAAAGGTCCGCAGGAAGTCCTTGAGCCCCTCGGTCATGATCATGCCCGGCATCACCGTGTTCACCGTGATTCCGGTTCCTGCCAGCGCTTTCGACAGCCCCATCGACATGTTGATCATCGCGGCCTTGGACGGCCCATAGTCCGGCTGGCCGGAGGTCGGGATTATGCCTGCCGCGGACGCGATCTGCACGATGCGTCCCCACCCGTTCTCCTTCATTCCGGGCACCAGCGCATGGATCAGATATCCGGCGGACATGACGTTGCGTTGGTAGGTCACGCCCCACTCGGACACCGGCAGTTTGAACCACGACTGGACGTTGGTCTCCGAGGCGCCGCCGGCATTGTTGACCAGGATGTCGACGCCGCCGAACGCATTCGCCGCAGCCTCGGCGACCTGCGCCGCGCCGTCCTCGGTGGCCAGATCGCCGATCGCGGTAGCCGCCTTGGCGCCACGAGCCCGGATCCGGTCGGCCACCGATTCGGCCCGGTCTGCGTTGCGCCCGTGCACCACCACCGATGCGCCCTCGTCGGCCAGTAACGAGGCGATTCCCGCGCCGATACCCGAACTGCTGCCGGTGACGAGAGCACGCTTTCCGGTCAAATCGAAACTCATCGCAAGCCTTTGGTCGTCGGACGACCTCACCCTAGCGCGAATCAGATAAATGTTTGCCGCTTTGGTTCAGGAACTCCTCGAAGTCGCCGAACAGCGAACGCTCGACAATTTCGATCCGGATACCCGCCGAGTCAACGTGATACGCGAATGCCGCCGGCGAGCCGTCGTCGCCCAGTGCACAGGCCTCGCGCGCGAACCCCGCCTCGGTCAACCGACCGGACACCGCAGCCACGTCGTCAACGAAATAGCCGAGGTGATGCGCGGCGTTGCGGGGCGCGGGCGTCCAGATCGAGTCGGGAATCTCCTGCACCAGTTCCAGCCGCGGCGCCTGCAGTGAGTACGCGAACCGGAAATCCACTGTCCGGTCGTGGTCTCCGATGCGAACGGGAAGACTGAACGCCATCGGTGTCGTCCACTGGTAGCCGGCGACGGCGGAAAGCCGTTCCATCGCCGCGTCGAGGTCGGCGACAACGATCCCGGTGTGGTAGAGGTCTGATGCTCGAAGGGCGGTCACCTCGCCACCAGCCCCGCATCGACCGGCAGCGTGATGCCGGTGACGTAGCGCCCGTCCTCCGAGCACAGGTAGAGCATCGCGCCACGCAGCCCACCGCCGGCGAGGTGGACTACCTTGTTTCGTTCTGCCTGAAGGCAATCGACCCGGAGGTCCCACCGAGCGGCGTGACCCGCCCACGCCGCACCGGTTCCCGGGCACGCCGCCCGGCCGGGACGAAGCCGTAACCGGTACTTGTCGGACGTTTGCGCTGTGAGTAGACTCACATGCGAGAGAAATGGGTATATGTTTTTCTATTTAGCCCCACGAAGGAGCCACTGTGCCACTGCAGCCCCACATGCAGCTGATCTCTGTCGATGATCACCTGATCGAGCATCCGAAGGTCTGGAGTGACCGGCTGCCGCAGAAGTACCTGGAGGCCGGTCCCAAGATCATCGAGTGGGAGCGCCCCGACAACGGGCAGATGTGCCAGGTGTGGCAGTACGAAGGCCGCATCTACCCCTACATCGGGCTCAACGCGGTGGCCGGCAAGAAGCCCGAGGAGTACGGCATCGAACCGGTGCGCTACGACGACATGATTCCCGGCTGCTACGACCCCAAGGCTCGCGTGGCCGACATGGACATCGACGGGGTGCAGGCGATGACGTGCTTCCCGTCGTTCCCCCGCTTCGCCGGCGCGGTGTTCGCCGAAGGCGAGGACAAGGAACTGGCGCTGCTGTGCTCGCAGGCCTGGAACGACTTCCACCTCGACGAGTGGGCCGCGACCGCCCCGGACCGGTTCGTGCCGGTTTCCATGTTGCCGTTCTGGGATCTCGACGCCAGCATCAAAGAGCTTCACCGCGTCGCCGCGAAGGGCTCGAAATGCGTAACCTTCCCCGATCTGCCTGACCGCCTCGGACTGCCGTCCCTGCACAGCGACCACTGGGATCCGCTGTGGTCGGCGTTCGAAGAAACCGATCTGGTGCTGGCCCAGCACTTCGGTTCCGGCGGGTTCCCGCCGCCGATCGCCTCGGACGCCCCGTTCGCGGTGTTCATCGTGCTGATGGGCACGATCAGCATGGGCGCGCTGACCGACTGGCTGTTCTCCCCCGCCCTGCATAAGCACCCGAAGCTCAAGATCGGGCTGTCCGAAGGCGGGATCGGCTGGATCCCCTACATCCTCGAACGCTGCGACAGCGTCTGGCGCAAGCACCGCTTCTACCAGAACATCAACCAGGAAGTGCTGCCGAGCGACCTGTTCCGCAAGCACTTTCACGGCTGCTTCATCGAGGACGACTTCGGTGTCGAGGCCCGCGACAAGATCGGCATCGAGAACATCACCTGGGAGTGCGACTACCCGCACTCGGACTCGTACTGGCCGCAGAGCCGCGAGCGCGCCGCCAAGGCATTCGAGAACGTCCCCGACGACGAGGTGCACCAGATGGTCGAGTTGAACACGCGCAAGCTGTACAACTTCCCTCGAGCCTCATGACCCCTGAGGACGGCGGCCCGGTCGAACAGCTCCCGCTGGACGACTGGGCCGACCAGGATCTGTTGACCAAAGACGAAGCGCACGAACGCCTTCTGATCGAGATCGACCGCACCAAGGCACGGCTGGCCGAACTCGACGAGAACTCCCCCGACGACGATGCGGAAATCACCTTGCTGACACGGCGACTCAACGCGATGGAGTCCACCCGCGACGAGTACGACTCCTACCTGCGCGAGAAGTGACCGTGGGTGATCGTCGCAACCTCGTAATCGGCGCCAGCGGCTTTCTCGGATCGCACGTCACGCAACGTCTGGTCGAGCGTGGCGAATCGGTGCGGGTGATGCTGCGGCGGACCAGCTCGACAAAGGCGATCGAGGGTCTGGATGTCGAGAAGCACTACGGAGACATCTTCGACACCGAGGCGCTGCGCGCCGCAATGGACGGGTGCGACAACGTTTTCTACTGCGTGGTGGACACCCGCGCGTGGTTGCGCGATCCACAGCCGGTGTACCGCACCAACGTCGACGGGTTGCGCAACGTTCTGGATGTGGCGAAAACGGCGGATCTGAACAAGTTCGTGTTCACCAGCACGATCGGCACCATCGGAATCCCCCATGACCGGCCCGCGACCGAGGACGATGCAAACGAATGGCAGGACCTCGGCGGCGGCTACATTCGCTCCCGGGTCGAAGCCGAGCGATTGGTGCTTCGTCACGCCGAAGAGGACGGACTTCCCGCCGTTGCGATGTGCGTCGCGAACACCTACGGCGCCGGTGACTGGCAACCGACACCGCACGGGTCTCTGGTCGCGGCGGCGGCAGCCGGACGAATGCCCTTCTACGTCAACGGGTTGGCTACCGAATCCGTGGGCATCGACGACGCTGCCGAGGCGTTGATCCTCGCCTCCGAGAAGGGGCGACCGGGACAGCGCTACATCATCTCCGAGCGCTATCTGAGCCTTCGCGATCTGCTGACCACGGCGGCCGAAGCCGTCGGAGCCCGGCCACCGAAGGTAGGCCTGCCCCTGCCCCTGGTGTACCGACTCTGCGCGCTCGGTGACGTCGCGGCTCGTGTGCTGCGACGGGACCTGTTGCTCTCGACAACCAGCGTGAGACTGCTGGACGTGTTACCACCGATGGACCACACGAAGGCCGTTCAGGAGTTGGGCTGGAGCCCAGGGTCGACACTGGCCGCGGTGGAGCAGGCCGCGCGATTCTTCCGGGACCGGGATTCGTCCCGGGCATAGCCGGCGTCGCGCACGAGATCCGCGGTCGATCTACAAGCGACCATCGATCCTCAGATCGGGGTGCACCCAGTTCGGCGAACGCTTCTCCTTGAACGCAACGAAGCCCTCGATCGCTTCCGGACCGTCAAGACTCACCTTCATGCCGATGCGGTCGTAAAGCCCGATGTAGTTGTCGAGGCTGGCCTTGACGAGCGCGCGCGCCTGGGGTGCGGTACGACAGCATTGGGCGAGGACCTCACGCGCCGCCGACATCAGTTCGTCGTGGGGTACCACCCGTGAGACGAGGCCCCACTCGAGCGCCTCCTCAGCTGACAACACGCGACCCGTGAACATCAGGTCGCGGGTTCGCACGGGACCGATCAACCTCGCGAGCATATGGCTGTAATACGTGTCGGCGATACCGCGGTAGAGCTCCGGCACCCGAAACGTCGCCCGCTCGCTGACGACGGCCATGTCACTACAGATGGCGATCTGCAGTCCGCCGCCCTGAGCGAGTCCGTTGACGGCCGCCACCACCGGCTTGGCCGACTGGCGCAGCGTGTCGAACGGAGTCACGTCCATGCCCATCGTGGTGGCGAAATCCATCCAGTTGTCCGCCGCGCGTTGACCCAGATCCCCGCCGGGCGCGAATACATCACCGGTACCGGTGATCAACAGGCCGGCAAGGCTTTCATCGGAATTCACCCGTTGGATCGCGTACCGAATCCCGAAGTACATCGCGGGCGTCATCGCGTTGCGCGCCTCCGGGCGGTCGAGCACCAGTACGGCGATCGCGCCGTTCCGCTCGAACCTCAGATACGGAGTGCCCAGCCAATCTCCGTCGGGCGGTCGTGGGCTGACGTCATTCGGTTGGGCCGACATGGCACTCCTTGATCTGGCCCGGGAGCCGATGGGGTAAGGGAAGGGCGGATCGCACGATCCCAGAGGACGGACCGCCCAAATATGGCAGTTCACTGTCGTAATTGTCAACCGAGTTGAGCCAGGGCGAATCCGGGTTGAACCGCTATGGCGAATGGCCGGACTTCACGCGAGAAGATCTGGCAGAGCCGCGAATTCGTCGCGAATGAGTTCGTCGAGACCGTGGCCGGTGGTGGCCAACCACGCCCGGATCGCGCGGTCGAGCAACATCATGCCGACGGCCGCGAGCAGCCGGCAGGCGTTGTCGGGCGCATCCGAGCCGCGCCGCCGGGCAATCACCTCGGCCACCGTTTCGGCGTTGTCGGCATGATTCTGCTGTTCCCGGCCGCGCAGGACGAACGACGAGGCGACTGCTTCGTGATACTGCGCGATGCGCTGGCGGTACCTTTTCAGTCCCGGCGCCAGGAGCGCGAAGGACTCGGCCATCGCCCGGTAGTCCGACAGACTTTCGTCCTGCGCGAGATAAACGCCGCTGAACGAATGAATGAAGCCGTACTCCCCCGAGAACAGCACCGACTCCTTGGTCGGGAAGTACCGGAAAAACGTCCGCGGCGACACCCCGGCCGCTTCAGCGATCTGTTCGGTGGTGGTCTGGTCGTAGCCCTGAGCACTGAACAGGTCCATCGCCGCGTCGAGCAATGCCGTACGCGTTCGCGCCGCATGCTCGTTGCGCGGGGAGCGGTCACCACGCGCCACCAGTCACCGCCTTCCGCTCAGCCAACTCATGAGCCACCTCACCCTCCACCACCGCACGCTATGACAGTCATCTGCCAAACACAATTATTGGTCGAGGCGAGGGCGCCCGCCGTGTGTGCCGTTCTCGTCGTCGAACGACATCCTCAATGCCCGCCTCAGCACTTCTAGCATCAGATCCGCGCTGTCGTAATCGGTATCGACATTGCGCTTGGTCATTGTCAATTCGGTCAGCCGGCCGAGCACGGACAAAAAGATCGCTGCGCCCACCCGAATGTCGATGCCGCGCGGCAGGCCCGAACGGGCGAGCAGCGCGGTGGCAGCTTCTTGGAAGGGCCCGATTCCAGTACCCACCGCGTCCGCGAGTTGGCGGTTGAGCCCGCCGTCGTACCACGTCTGGATGACGCTGCCGTAGGCACGGTGGAATCGAACGTACCTACCGAGCCACGCGTGCAACGAATCTCGGGTGAAGCCAGAGTCGGCGAGGCCCTGGAGATCTGCGGCGAGACCGGCGCCCTCGACGACGGCCCACTCGGTCAGCTCCGACAGAATCGCCACCTTGGTCCGGAAGTGCCGGTACAGGGTCGCCCGGCTGACTTTCGCCGCCGATGCGATGTCATCCATCGCCACGGCGTAGTAGCCGCGCTCGGCGAACAGCGCCGAGGCCGCGGCGACGATATCGGAGCGGACGGGTGACACCGGCGTCGACGGCGCAGCGGCAGTCGGCCCCGCCGGCGCTGCCGATGTGGTCGGCGTCGAACCACCTGGAGGGCCTACGGTCTCGAGCACGGCGTGCGGCGTATCGGGAAACAACAGCAACTGCAGCGCCACCGTCAGAGACGCGGTCACGGCATCGGCGCTCGGCAGGTCCCACATGCCGCGATACCGGTAGAGGTTGACCATGTGCGCGATTCGCACGACCGCGGCGGCTACGTCCTCGGGCGAGACGGCCCCCACGGGGGCAGTGCTGATACGGTCGAGCACCCTCGACACATACTGATCTGCGATGTAATCGGTTGTCTCGATACCGGCCGAAGGTCCCAGACCCGGAAACCCCAGCAGCACGACCGCGTGGTCTTCATAGAGCGCGGCCCACTGTTCGAGCCAGTCGAACAGGTTGTGCATCCCGTCCGCGTCGGGACCAAGCGGTCCCAGCCGGTTCGCGTGGTCGAGCACAGCGGGCACGCACTGTGCGGCCAATTCCCGGTAGATGCCTTCCTTGTCTTCGAAGTACTGATACACCGTCGCTCGCGAACTGCCGGCCGCCCTGGCGATGGCGTCGATGGACGTACCGTGAAAGCCTCGCTCCAGGAACAGCCGGGCGGCGCTGCGCACGATTGATTGCCGGGTGTGCAGGCCGCGGCGTCCCACTTCGACGTTCATGGGTGCGTAACCCGCGCGACGGACCTTCTCCGGCTCGTACATGACGCTCACATGATGACCCGTCCAGATCTCGCGGGCGCCGTTACCTGCCGGATTCGTCGACGGGCAGATTGCGCCGGGCCTTGCCGCGGTATCCGAAGAAGCGTTCGAAGTTGTCGTCGTTGATCGGCTGGGCGGAGTTGCGCCCAACCGCAGCGCGCAGCCCCTCGAGTCGCCGCCGAGCCTTCTCCAGCTCGCTGCCGTCACCGTGTTCGGCCAGTTCAGCGACCTGGCGTTCGGCGGCGGCGATCTCGATCCGCAACCGCTCTCCCGCTTCGCCGAAGGTCAGCAGATCGTGGTCGTCTTCCGCGAGCTTCTCCCGCTCGGGCGCCGGCTGTTCTGTCACTCAACTCTCCTTGCTTTACGAATGTGGCACACCTCATATACTGTGAGACGAAGCGTCAGAAATCAAGACACGCCGTCAGAAAGGCCCTGGCTATGCCGTTGCGCGATGAGCATCAGATCGTTTCCGTGGACGACCACCTGGTCGAACATCCCCGCGTGTGGCAGGACCGCCTGCCGGAGAAGTTCCGCGAGGCGGGTCCGCGCATCATCGAGAAGGACGGGATGCACCTGTGGAGCTATGACGGGGAAATCTTCCCCACCATCGGCTTGAACGCCGTCGCGGGCAAGCCGCCCGAGGAGTGGGGACTTGATCCGGTGCGCTACGAGGACATGATCCCCGGCTGTTACGACCCCGTCGCGCGGATCGCCGATATGGATCTCGACGGAGTGCAGGCTGCGCTGTGCTTCCCGTCGTTCCCCGGTTTCGCCGGCGGCACCTTCCAACGAGCCGCCGACAAGGAACTGGCGTTGTTGTGCGTCAAGGCCTGGAACGATTTCTACATCGACGAATGGTGCGCAACCGCACCCGAGCGGTACATCCCGCTCGCAATCCTGCCGACCTGGGATATCGATGCGTGTGTCGCCGAAGCCCAACGCGTGGCGTCCAAAGGGGCCCGCACGGTCTCCTTCCCCGACAGCCCGGTGCCGCTGGGTTTGCCGTCGTTCCACTCCGACCACTGGGACCCGCTGTGGGAGGTGTGCAGTGAAGCCCGTATGCCGGTCTCGCTGCACTTCGGTTCGGGCTCATACGTTCCCGGCTTCTCGTTCTCCTCGGTCAAGCCGATTCCCGGACAGCTCTTCGTTCCGGACGCCCCCTTCGCGGTCGCCACGGCGCTGTTCTCCACCAACCTGATGTGGACGACGGTCGACCTGCTGCTCTCCGGCAAGCTGCAACAGTTCCCCGACTTGCAGTTCTCTCTGGCCGAGGGCGGGATCGGTTGGGTGCCCTACATCCTCGAACGCACTGACTACGTATGGGAACGCCACCGCTACTACCAGTCGATCGACTTCGACACCAGGCCCTCGGATCTGTTCCGGAAGCACTTCTGGGGCTGCTTCATCGACGACGAACACGGGCTGGCCAACCGCCACCAGATCGGCGTCGACCGCATCATGCTGGAAATCGATTTCCCGCACTCCGATTCGAACTGGCCGAACTCACGCAAGCGGGCGGCGGAGGTTCTCGCCAACGTGCCCGACGAGGAATGCACATTGATCGTCGAGGAGAACGCCCGGCGCATGTTGAACTTCCCCCGCGTGGCAGCAAGCGAGCCCGCGCTGGTGGGCTGACCGCCTCCGCCGAACTCCCGGGCCCGGTGTCGCCGACGGCGGCACCGGGCCCGTTCACTCGTCTGCGTACGGCTACCAGTCGCATCCGGTGAGCTCGGCCGACAGTTCCCAGAGACGGCGGGAGCTTTCCGAATCACGCGCTTTCGTAGCCGGTTTTGTCGGCTTCGGCCTACCCCACTGATGCAGTGGCCCGCGCGGCGCGATATAGGTTCCATTCGGCAGGTCGGTCGAGATGGCTTGGATGGTTGAGCGGGCACCGTCTTCCGCCGTCTGCGCGATACGGGGAGCGACCACCCGTCCGGCCCAGCGCAGTGGCCCGGGCCCGTCCCTCGTGATGTCGGTGTCCGTCATCCCGGGATCCGACACGTAGGCAGTACGCCCCCGCTGCACCAACTCGTGCACGAACAGCATGTTCGCCAACTTCGACTCGTTGTATGCCGCCAGCGGACTGTACCGACGTCGGCGCCAGTTGAGATCGTCGAAGTGCATGCGCGCCAGCGCATGGTTACTGCTGGACACGACGACCACCCGATCGCGAATCCGATCACCGAGCAGACATGTCAGTGCGAAGTGACCGAGATGGTTGGTGCCCATGTGGGCTTCGAAGCCGTCGACGGTTCGTGTGAGTGGGAGGCCGAGCACGCCGGCGTTGTTCACCAGAACGTCCACTTGGTCGACCGAGTCGGCGAACCGGCGCACGCTGGCCAAATCGGCCAGGTCCAGTTCCGCGAGCTCGACGTGCCCCTTCATGGAACTTACGGCGTCGCGGCCCTTCGACAGCGAACGGCACGCGATGACGACCTCGTGACCGGCGGCCGCCATCGCCGAGGCCGTCGCCTTGCCGACCCCGCTGTTGCCGCCCGTGATGATGATCCGCACGTGTCTCCCTTCCTGCGGAGCCTTGCTCGACAGTCGGACCTGTGCTTACATTACCGCTAAATAACTAAACATTTGTCGGTTTAGGACTATTCTGAGGCATGGGATGGTCACGACTCAACGCGATGGAATCGGTTCTTGACGAAAACGGCACGTAGCTCGAAGCCGACGGACATGTCGGGAGTCTCTGAGGCGTCCGAGGACGTCGCGGGACTGCGGTCGCAGTTCCGTGCGTTTCTGGAGAATGCACCCAAACCGCCGGGGCTTCGGAACTACGGTCCGACCCCGACCGCCGATGACATAGAGCCCGGCCGCGCCTGGCACAAGTACCTGGCCGCCAACGGATACGTGTGTCTGCACTGGCCCGTCGAGCACGGCGGCGCAGACGCCTCGGTGGCCTTTCAGGCCGCGTTCGCCGAAGAATGCGCGCGGGCGGGAGTCCCCCGCCAACTCGCCATCACCGCAATCGATCTCGTCGGCCCGGTGCTGATCAAGTTCGGTACCGACGAACAGAAGACGCGGTATCTGGAGCCGATCAGGCTCGGCGACGACGTTTGGACGCAGTTGTTCAGCGAACCAGGTGCCGGCTCGGACCTCGCCGGTGTTCGGACAAAAGCCGAGAAGACGCCGACGGGGTGGCGCATCAACGGCCAGAAGGTGTGGAGTTCGGCGGCCAATTCGGCAAAATTCGGATTGTTGCTCGCCCGCACCGGCCCGGAATCGCATCGCGGGCTTTCCATGTTCATCGTCCCGATGGACGCCGACGGCGTGTCGGTTCGCCCCCTGCAGCAGATGGACGGCGAGAGCAAGTTCAACGAGGTGTTCTTCGACAATTGCGAACTGGCCGACGATGCGCTGATCGGCGAGCCCGGGCAGGGTTGGACGATCGCGATCATGACGCTCGGGCGCGAGCGGTTGACGCTGGGTTCACAGGCCGTCGCGATGTTCAAACTGCACGAGAAGATGGTCGCGGCGGGCGAGGCCAGGGATGCGCTGGACCCCGTGCTGCGTCGGTCGATGGTCAAACTCTGGGCGCGGATGTGGCTGCTGCGCTACACCTGGCAGCGCGCCATCGACGAAGGTGACACGACGTCGGCGGCGTTCTCGGTCCTCAAGCTGATGACCTCGGAGACCGACCGCGATCTCGGTGACATGGCCACCGAGGTGCTCGGCACCGACGCCTGCATCGATCCCGGCGAAGGCTCGGAGGACGCCGAACTGGTGCGGGCCATGCTCGTCGGCCGCGCGCAGACCATTCTCGGCGGCACCAGCGAGATCCAGCGCAACATCTTGGGTGAACGGGTGCTCGGTCTGCCCAAAGAACCCCGGTGAGGGCCGTTCTGCGCGGACACGTGCGGCCGGGAATGACGGTGGCACTGGGCGACGGCGTCGGTGCATTGAGATCTGCCGACGACGGCACCTCGGTCTGTGCGGCAATTTCCGCACTGGCCGCGGAACTCGGCGATATCCGGTTGATCGTAGGGTGGTTGACCGCGCCACTGGACGGACTGACCCCCGAAGCATTCAATGAGGTCGTTGCGTTGATGCCGGGGTGGGGTGTGCGTGACATCCTGACCGCATCCAACGCCCGTTTCGTTCCCGTCCGGCTGAGCGCCATCCCGGCGCTGCTGCGCGACACCCTGCGCCCGGACGTGCTGGTGACCCGGCTGGTCGAGGACCATGGGCAGTACTTCTTCGCGACCGAAGTGTCGTGGCAACGCGAACTCGTCGAGGCGGGTGTGCCGGTGCTGGGCATCGTCGGCGACGGGCCGGGCGCGGACGCCGGTCCCCCGTTGCCCGGTGTGCAGGTGATCGGCCGCTGCGGCGACGCACCGTTGGCGACAGCAGCGCGGGCGGCCGAACCGGTCCACGAAGCGCTCGCCGCCGCGGTGCTCGAGTTCGTCCCGCAAGACGCGCGGTTACAGTACGGTCCCGGCCAGTTGGGCACCGCGCTGCTGGACCGCATCCGCCAGCCCGTCGCCGTCGACACCGGGTTGTTGACCGATGCGGTCATCGGCCTGGAGCGACGCGGCCTGCTGGCCGAAACACCATCGGCCACATACCTTCTCGGTACCGAGGAACTGTATGCATGGGCCGACGGCCGGCCGATTCTGCGGGGCATCGACTACACGCACAACCTCACCCGGCTCTCCCGCGGCGCCCCGCTGATTGCGGTCAACACCGCGATCGAGATCGACCCCTTCGGCCAGGTCAACGTCGAAGGCGTCGGCGACAAGATCGTCGGAGGAATCGGCGGCCATCCGGACTACTGCGCCGCCGCCGCGATGAGCCGGGGTGGCCTGTCGATCATCGCGGTCCCGTCGTCGGTCAACGGCCGCTCCCCCTATGTCGAGCGGCTGAGCAGGCCGGCGTCGACGCCCGCACACGACGTCGATCTGATCGTCACCGAGAAGGGCCACGCCGATCTGCGCGGGGCCGACTGGGACCAACGCCGCCGACTGATCGCGGCATTGTTCGAGTGAAAGGATATGCATGACAGGCGCATTGGCCGGACGAGTCGTGCTGGTGACCGGCGGAGGTCGCGGTATCGGGCGTGGGCACTGCCTGGCGCTGGCCGCCCACGGCGCCGCGGTGGTGGTCAACGACCCCGGCGTCGGGCGTGACGGCACCGCCGGCGACGCCGGCCCCGCGGCAGAGGTCGTCGCCGAGATCGAGGCCAGCGGCGGTAAGGCGGTGGCGCACACCGGCTCCGTCGCCTCCTGGGACGACGTCGCCGACATGGTGCGCACCGCGGTCGACACCTTCGGCACGCTGACCGGCGTGGTCAACAACGCCGGCATCGTGCGCGACGCCATGGTGGCCAACGCCACGGAGGCCGACTGGGACGCCGTGATCGCGGTGCACCTCAAGGGCACGTTCGCCGTCACCAAGCACGCGTGCGAGTACTGGCGGGGTCAATCCAAGGCCGGTAACCAGATCGACGCGCGCATCGTCAACACCGTGTCGGGTGCCGGGCTGTGGGGCAACGTCGGCCAGAGCGCCTACGGCGCGGCGAAAGCCGCGATCGCGAACCTGACGGTGGTCACGGCGATGGAAGGTCGACGCTACGGCGTTGTGGCCAACGCGATCTCACCGCTGGCCGTCACCCGTATCAGCGAGGACTTCTTCAAGGGCGACCGCGCCGCCGACCCGGCGCTCGATCCCGCCCGCAGCTCGGAGGTCGTGGCGTGGTTGCAGTCGGCCGAGTCGGCGTGGCTGACCGGCCAGATTCTGCGTGTCGACGGCCACAAGCTCAGCCGCATCGAGGGCTTCACCGAGGCGTCCGGCCGCTACCACGCCAAAGACGGTGCCTCACTGGAGTTCTCGGAGATCGGGCAGGCCGTCAGCTGGCTGTACGGTACATCGCCCCGCGGCCTGGTCGGTCCGCTACCGACGGGGTGAGTTTCCACGGCGAGCAGACGCAAACTGCCCTACATCTCGCGGATTTCAGGGCACTTCGCGTCTGCTCGCCGATGAAAAATCACCGGAAACCGAGGCCGCGCAGCACGAAACCCAGCAGCTGCTCGACGTCCTCGGTGACGTCGCCGGTGGACTTCTGCTTGAACCGATCGAGTAGTGCCGCCTCGACAGCGGCCCGTATCGACCGAGCATCCGCCTCCGGGTTGCACTTCGTGAAGACACCCTGCGCTTTGCCGCGGTGCAGGATCGCGGCGATCGACGCCTGGTCGGTCGCGCTGACAATCTCCAGTTCGCGGGCATAGCCGGGAGTGCGCCGCAGCTCTTCGGAGTAGAAGGTGGCCATTCTCTTGCGCTTGCGTGGATTCGACGTCAAATCGAGCATGTGCGTCATCCAGGACCGCAACGCGTCGACCGGCGTTTCGGCACGCGCCACGACCTCCCGCAACTGCGCCTGCACGGCCTCCTGGTCCCGTCGGAACATCTCCAGCAGCAGGTCGTGTTTGGTGTTGAAGTTGCGGTAGAACGCCCTGGTGCCCAGCCCGGCCTCGTCGAGGATCTCGGTGATGGAGGCCGACGAGCCGGAGTTGCGATCCAGGCATCGGTAGGCAGCGTCGATGATGTGCTGCCGCTCCGACGAGCGATCGACCGTCTTACTCTCAGCCACAGTGAATTACACCGGCATCCTTCCACTTCGCGATGGTCGCGTCATCGTAGCCGAACTCTCGCAGCACCGCGGCGGTGTGCTGACCGGCCAGACAACCGCCGGGCGCCCTGGTTGCGGATCGGCTCATGCCGACCAGGGGCGAGAACCGTAGGTGCTCATCGAACACCGGGCTGACGGCAGGCACGGTGTACTCGGCGGTCAGCTGCGGATCGGTCTGGATCAGCCGCGCAGGGGCGCCCTCGTACAACTGGACACATCCGACCCCTGCCGCACTGAGGCGCTTCTCCCAGAACCCGGCCGGCTCCTTGCTGAAAACCGCCTCGAGCCGACCCGCGAGATCGTCGTCAGTCAGAGAGCGCCCGTCGGTCAAATCGGTGTAGTCCCGCAATGCTTCGACGAGAGGGTCCCATTCCTTGGGCTGCGGCGCGGCCAGGAAGATGTGCCCCTCGCTGGCGTCGTAGATCCGGTACAGCGCCGACAGGCCCCGGCCGCTGTGCACGGGCGTCGGAGCCGCGGGCGCATCCGGATAGTCCACCACCCAGTCGGTGAGAACGTGCGTGGCCGTGGCGAGCATCGACGTGCGCACATCGTTGATCGGTCGGCCGCGGTCGCGTCCGATGAGCGCGGTCAGGATCGCCGACGCGACCGCGAGGGCGGCCAGGCCATCGCTCTGCAACTCCGGTGCGGTGCCTGCGCTGGTGACCCGTGGCGCGTGGTACATGACTTCGTCCAGACAGGACGTCGCGCAGGCCGCGTCCGGTGTGTTGGTCAGTGCCACTCCACCGGCGGCGCCGATGCTGGGCGCATAGGAGGGACGCCCACCGTAGGGCCCGTCGACGCCGTAACCGGGTGCCGACACGTAGATGAGCTCGGGGTTGATCGCCTGCAGCCTCTCCGCCCCGATCCCCAGCCGCTCGGCCGCGCCGGCGCGCATGGACTGCAGCACCACGTCGGCGGAGGCGACGAGCCGGTGAGCGACCGCCTGCCCCTCTTCGGTGTGCAGGTCCACCTGGATGCTTTCCTTGCCCTGCATGACTTTTGCGCCGGCGGCTTCGGGGAACTGCAGCAGGTTGCGGATGTTGTCGCCGTTGACGTTCTCGAACTTGATGACACGGGCACCGAGATCGGCGAGCACGCTGGACGCGTAAGGTGCGGCGAACATCTCGCCGAACTCGAGGATCGTGACTCCGGTCAGCGGCGGCGTCGAACCGTCGCCCCCACCGGAACTCGCGGCCGACGCGTCAGCCGACCAGCCGTCCGGTCCGTCTCCCAGTCGAGGCGCGGGCGAGGGGTGGCGCAAAGCGCCATTCGGAGTGTGGATGAGGGTGCTGGGCTGGCGGACCGGCCCGACGTCGGGGTCGTCGACCACGATGGAACGGCCGTCGTGGATGAGCTGAGGATGGTCGAAGACCTGCGGGCCGGACCGGAAAAGCTCGGCACACAAGTTGGGATTGTCGTCGAAACACTGTTGCCACTCGGCGAGTGTGCGCTCGCCGACCTTCGAGAGCAGGATCGACCAGAATTCCCGGTACAGCTCCGGACTCTCCAGCGCGGGAAAGCCTTTCCACTTCGGGTCGGCGAGCAATTCCATCATTCCGAACTCGGTGAGCATCGCCGCGAACAGGTGCGGCGAGACCTGAGCGAACTGCAGCCAGTGCCCGTCCTTGGTCGGTGCGGCCAGAAGTGCCAGCAACATCGGGCTTTGCGGAGTGCCCTGTTCGGTCCACGCTTCGACGGTCTGGTATGCCTCCGGCCACCGGATGCCGACCATCTCCCCGAACCAGTTCCACGCGTCGATCGCGTGCACCCCGCGCACCAGGTCGGCATCGACGATCTGCCCCAGCCCGCTGCGGTCGCGCTCATGCAGCGCAGCAAGGATGCCGTGCACTGCAATGTGTCCTGCCGCGAAGCTGGCGTAGGGAACGGTGACATACGACGGCCGCGGCGGATTCGCCATCCGGCGTACGGCCTGGGAGAGACCGGCCTTGGCAAGCACCAGACCCTCGTAGCCCTTGAAGTCCCGCCATGGTCCGCTTCGGCCCCATCCGGTGATGTGCGCGATCACCAGTCGGGGGTGGCGGGCCGAAAGCACCTGCGAGTCGATGCCCAGTGCGGCGAGTGCGGCCGGGCTGTACGTCGTCACCATGACGTCGGCGTCGCGCAGGACCTCATCCAGTTCGGCCGCCCCGGACTGGGACTTGAGGTCGACGACTCGGCTGCGCTTGCCGCGCCCCAGCGCAGGCCAGCCTCGAAGCGAGCGCAATGGGCTACCGCCGGGTGCCTCCACCATCAACACGTCTGCCCCGGAGTCGGCGAGGAACTGCGTGCAGTACGCACCGGGCAACGCCGTGGACAGGTCGACGACGCGGATACCGGCCAACGGCGCCGTTGTATCGACACGGGCCTCGCCAGGGAAAGCGGCTGACATCTGATGCAACTCCTTCGAAAAGTTCATTTTCGCGCCAAATCACGTTGCGCCTGCGCTTGTGATGTGGGTCGCATGCTAACCCAGCTGCGGCGGCGAATCCAGGCCCGAAGTGCACCCATCATGGTTGACATGCGCGCAGCGGGACCCATAACCTGGTGAAAATCAATTTTTCGCGCTCGCAGCACGATGGAGGACCGATGACCAAGATCTGGACGAACTCGGGCGACTCACATTTCCTGGAACCCGACGATCTGTGGCAATCGCGACTGCCCAAGCGACTGGCCGACCTGTGCCCGCGATCGGAGAAGGATCCAGACGGCGAGTACGAGACCGTGTACGTCGACGGTCAGATCTTCCGCCGCAAGCTCCCATCGTCGGCGATGGTCGCCTTCGCCGAACTGAGCTCGAAGCCACAGGGGGTACGAGACGCTCGTGCGCGCCTCGGAGACCTCGACACCGAAGGTGTCTGGGGCGAGGTCATCTTCCCCTCACTCGGGATGTGGGCGTCGACTTTCCGTACCCCTGAACTGCTCAAAGCGTGCATGCGGGCCAGCAACGAGTGGGCGCTCGAGGAGATCGCAGCGGTCTCACCCCGATACGTGGTGACCGCGCAGGTGTCGACCCTGGTCGTCGAGGACGCCATCGAGGAGTTGCAGTGGGCAGCCGACCACTCCTACAAAGCCGTGTTCCTGCCGACGACGCCCCACCCCAGCGCCCCGGACTGGCACCGCAAGGAATGGGAACCGTTCTGGGCCGCCGCCGAAGAGGCCGGCATGGTGATCGCGTTCCACATCGGCACCGACCCGGTGGACGTCGAAGCCGGTAACAGCGCGACCGGTGGCGCCGGGCAGGTCTACCGCGGTCCCGGTGGCGCGATCATGAACTACGCCGAGACGACCTTCTCGGGTCAGCGTGCCGCGATGAAGATGGTCGCGTCGGGGGCGCTCGACCGCCATCCGGACTTGAAGGTGCTGATCTCGGAGGGCGGCGCGACGTGGGTTCCGTTCCTGGGGGACCGGTTGCTCGAGGGGTACCGCCAGCATCACCTGGCGGTCCGGCCCAAACTCAGCCGCAATCCCAAGGAGATCCTCTTCAGCCAGGTGTACGCGTCATTCCAGCACGACGAGACCGCGGTCGCAGCTTTCGACCACATGGGTTATCGCAACGTCATGTTCGGAAGCGATTATCCGCACATGGAGGGCACGTTCGGTCACACGCAGGACACCCTGAAGACGCTCTTCGACGGTGTGAGCGACGAGACGCGGTTGCGAATCACGCAGGGCACGTTCTTCGAGCTGTTCCCTGATGTCCCGCCCGTTCCGGCCGAAAGTATCTGAGCTGTGACCAATTCGAACGGGCTTCGTGACGCCGCCATCGTGGGGGTCGGCGCAACGCCGTACTACAAACGGGGTGGCTCGCTGCCCAAGACAATCACCGAACTCGGCGGCGAGGCGATCCTCGCCGCCTGCGAGGACGCTGGTCTGTCTGTCCGCGACATCGATGGTTTCGCCTATTACTCGGGTGCCAGTGCCGGTTACACCGAGAAGATGGACACCGCCGATTTCATGGAGACCCTCGGCATCCCCGAGGTCCGCTTCACCGCTGCCCTCACGTCGGGGGGCGGCGGATCGGCGGGCGCCATCGGGTTGGCTCGGGCCGCGATCGTCGCCGGTGACGCGTCTGTCGTAGTCACGGTCATGGCGCTACAGCAGGCCAAACAGCGTCTGGGTTCGGTCTTCTCGGCAATGGACCCCGATCCGATCAACTCCTTCCTTCAGCCGTCGGGTCTGTTCGGGCCCGGTCAGCTGATGTCGGTGTTGGCGCGTCGGCACATGCATCTGTACGGCACCCGCAGGGAGGCGTTCGCCGAGATTGCGATCTCGACCCGGAAGAACGCGCTCAACCGGCCCAAGGCGATTCACCGGGAACCGCTCACGCTCGAGGACTACTTCAACGCACGGATGATCGCAGAGCCGTTGTGCCTCTACGACTTCTGCCAGGAGACCGACGGGGCCGTCGCGGTGATCACGACGAGCATGGACCGCGCCAAGGCTCTCCGCCAACCGCCGGTCCCGGTCGTCGCCGCGGCCCACGGCGGCGTCAAGGATTGGGGCCGCGCGTTCGCCTGGATGGGGATGCCCGACGAGTACTTCGCGTCCTCGGGTAACAAGCCGATCGCCGACCGGCTCTACCGGCAGGCCGGCATCACCTCCAAGGACATCGATGTGGCGCTGCTCTACGACCACTTCACCCCGATGGTGCTGATGCAGCTGGAGGACTACGGATTCTGCGAAAAGGGTGAAGGCGGTCCCTTCGTCGAGAGCGGAGCCATCCGGTACGACGGTGGCTCAATCCCGCTCAACCCTCACGGTGGCCAGCTTTCGGAGGCCTACATCATCGGCATGACCCACATCATGGAAGGAGTCGAGCAGATGCGCGGCACCGCGATCAATCAAGTGGCCGACGCCGAACTCGCGTTGGTCACCGGCGGGCCGGCCAGCCTGCCGGTCAGCGGACTGATCCTGGGACGTGCCGCATGAGCACGGCTGAAGCCACGTTGGCGACCACGCTGCCCGGTGAGCACGTCCGGATCGCGGTCAACAAGGACACCGAACCGTTCTGGCAGGCGGCCAAGGAAGGTCGGCTGGTCGCGCCGCAGTGCGCCGACTGCGGCACCTTCCGTCTGCCGCCGACGCCGTTCTGCCCGAATTGTCAGTCCAGAGGTGTCAATTGGATTGAACTCAGTGGTGAGGCGACGGTGTACAGCTTCGCTGTCGTGCACGGCATCCCCGGGATCCCGGAGTTGACGTTGGTGCCAGCAGTGGTGGATCTACCTGACGCGCCCGGCGCCCGGCTGGTGAGCAACGTCGTCGACGTCAGGCCGGCTGACGTGACGATCGGAATGGCGCTGCGCGCGGACTTCTCACCTATCGCGGACGGCTGGATGCTGCCAGTCTTCCGGCCCGCCGACGTCCGGAAGGGGTGACGCGCCATGGCCGACGACGACAGCGCGCTACACGAGAAACCGCTCGAATTCCTCACCAGCATCGCGAACTCCGGCGGCGACTGTGATGGCCAGTCGATCCTGCCGGAGAACGGCCACTACCGTGCCTCTTGCACGTGCGGCAACTGGAGCGTCGAGGTCGACGACTCCGATGAAGGTTTGAGATTGGCACGCATCCACACCGGCCACGCGCCGGACTGACAAAGGAGACAGTTTCGTGGGGAATCTGGAAGGCAACGTCGCCTTCATCACCGGCGCCGCTCGCGGCCAGGGCCGCGCCCATGCGGTCCGGCTCGCGAGCGAGGGCGCCGACATCATCGCGCTCGACATCTGCGCCGACATCGATTCGATGGACTACCCGAACGCGACGCCCGCCGAACTCGAGGAGACGGTGAAGCTCGTCGAGGACCGAGGCCGGCGAATCGTGGCCCGGCAGGCCGACGTACGCGACGCGGATGCTGTTGATGCCGTGGTCAAGGAAGGCGTCGATCAGTTCGGCCGCCTCGACATTGTGGTGGCGAACGCGGGGATCGTGCGGCTCAGCCCGGGTTCCGCCCGGCGTCAGATCTTCCGCGACATCATCGACGTGAACCTCGTCGGCGTCTGGAACACCGTCGAGGCGGCGATTCCCCACCTCATCGAGGGCGGCCGCGGCGGATCGATTGTGATCACCAGTTCGAGTGCCGGCCTCAAGGCCACGGGCACCGACCGCGCCGGCGGCCAAGCCTATGCCGCCGCCAAGCGCGGGCTGGTCGGCCTGATGCAGGTGTGGGCTAATCACCTTGGCCCACAATCGATCCGAGTCAACACCATCCACCCCACGGGAGTGGCGACGGGCATGGTGATGAACGAGACGATGGCGAAACTGTTCGAAGAGGGCGACGAGGCGCTCTCGGCTATGCAGAACGTCCTACCCATCCAGATCCTGCAACCCGAAGACATCGCCGAAGCCGTCGCGTGGCTGGTGTCCGATTCGGGCAAATTCATCACGGGTACCACCTGGCCGCTCGACGCCGGCTTCGCGGTGCGCTGACTTCACGGGAAGACACATGACCGCTTCAACGATCGACACCACCCGCCCCGAAGTCACGTTACGAATCGGCGGTGAGAAACGGCGTACCGCTTCCGGCGGCACGTTCGACCACGTCAACCCGTGCACCGGGACCCCGGACGCCACGATTCCGATGGCCGGGCCCGCCGAGATCGATGAGGCAGTTGCCGCGGCACACAACGCCTATCAGAGTTGGCGCCAGACGAACCCCTCGGAGCGCCGGCGTCTGCTGCTCCGCTTCGCGGACTTGATCGAGCAGCACGCCGACGACTTCACCCGCCTGGGTACCTTCGACAACGGCACCGCGTCGGGCCTGGTGGCCGGGTTGGTTGCGACGTCGGTGGAGTGGACGCGGTACTACGCGGGCTGGGCCGACAAGATCACCAGCGAGGTATCGGGTTCCTACCGCGCAAACGGTGAGTTCAGCTACACGCTGCGTCAGCCGTACGGGGTCATCGGCGTCATCATCACCTGGAACGGTCCGCTCATCTCGTTGGCGATGAAAGTCCCTGCCGCCCTTGCCGCGGGAAACACGGTCGTGATCAAGCCGTCCGAGCTGACCCCGTTCAGCGCCGATTTGTACGCCGACCTGGCCGCCGAGGCCGGAATACCCGACGGCGTCCTCAACGTGCTGCCGGGCTCCGCCGAGGCAGGTGCTGCGCTGGTCGCACATCCGTTGGTCAAGAAGGTCAGTTTCACCGGAGGGCCTGATACCGCGCGCAAGATCCTGCACACATGCGCCGAGCACATCAAACCGTCCGTCATGGAACTGGGTGGCAAGTCGGGAAACATCGTCTTCGAGGACGCAAATCTCGACGCGGCCTGCGGGGTCGGCACTCTGCTGTCGGTCGGGTTCATGACCGGTCAGGGCTGCGCCTTACCGACGCGGATGATTGTGGCACGGCCGGTGTACGACGATGTCATCGCGCGCGTCGAAGCGATAGCTTCGATGATCAAGGTCGGCGATCCCTTCGAGCCGGACACTGTTTCCGGACCAGTCGTGAATGACGCCGCACTACAACGCATCACAGGCATGATTGAGCGGGCCAAGGGGGACGGCGCACGTTTGCTCACCGGCGGCGAACGCCTGGGTGGCGACCTCGCGGACGGATATTTCCTGCAGCCCACCGTATTCGCCGACGTCGACCCTCAGTCGGAGTTGGCGCAGAAGGAGGTCTTCGGGCCGGTGTTGTCGATCATCCCGTTCGACAACGAAGAAGAAGCCATCGAGATCGCCAACAGCACACCCTACGGGTTGTCCGGGTATGTATTCACCAACGAGCTCAAGCGCGCTCACCGGGTCGCCGAGGCCCTCGAGACGGGCGAGGTGCTGATCAACGGCGCGATGAACCTGTCCGTGCACCGCCCGTTCGGTGGTATCGGGATCAGCGGCATGGGCAAGGAAGGTGGCCGGGAAGGTCTCGATGAGTTCCTGCAGACCAAGAGCGTGAGCATCGCTTGAGCCGATTGCCATGACGACGAACTCGGGTGACCATGACGCGACCGCAGACGTTCTTGAGGGCGCCGGGGCGTTCCTCACCTTCCACGTCAGTGATCTCGAGGCTTCGATCCGCTGGTACTCCGCAGTTTTCCGATGCGAACCGCGCAGCCGCGGAGCCGACGCCAGCCTGGCCGGGCAGATCACCGAGTTCGCGCTGTTCCGCCTGGCAGGGATGAACGTCTTCCTCAGTGAGGACAGCTCAATGCAGGGTCCGCGTGACCCACATTCGCCGACACTGGTCTTCATGACCCGCCAGCGGCTGGCGCAGCTCCGCCATGAGCTCGCCGGCCGAGGTGCGTTGTTCAACGACGGTGAGGTCGTCGAGGGGTTCCCGGCTGATGCCGACGGTGTGCGCGCCGGCCGTAACGCCGAGTTCCTGTGGTTCTACGACCCCGATGGAAACAAGATGGAGTTCTGCCGCACACTCCCGGCCGCACCGGGTGGGGCGGCGGGCGCTGGGTGACACCGCGATGAGCGTGACCGGGCTGGGCACACCGGATTTCGGCTTGCATCCCCTGCACGGCATCCACGAGCCGACGCGGGGCACACCGAAGCGGCGCCCGGATTCGGTCAGGCGGACGAGTTCGATCGACATGACCCGTGATCCGGGCTCGTTGGATCCGGTGTATCTGGCGGGCCGGGCACGCGATCTCAAGACCGCAGGCGACGGCACTGCCACCGAGATCGGCCGCGCCACCATGCAGGCGACCGTCGAGTTGATCGCTCGGGTGATCCAGCGCATGGATGTTGTCCCGGCGGTGCCCGGCATGCACCTCGTCGGCGCACCGGCGATGAGCGGGTTCCGAGCAGCGGTCGACAAAGCCGCCCCGCAACTTCGACCACCGCGCGATCTGCGCTACACCCTTCTCGACGACGTTCCGGTGGCCACCCTGATATCGGGTCACGCGCTTTCCGCGTCAGGTGCATTGGGCAACACCGCCAAATCGGGTTACCTGCCGGTGGCCGATCAGTGCGCCGGCTTCGTGACGGGCGGCCTGCTGATGTCGTCGTTCGAAGCCGGTGATCCCGCGGTGGTCACAGGTCCCGAGGCACCCGAGCTCGACGACCCCGTCGATCCGTTCGCCTGGCATGAGATGGTTCCGCTGCCGGCTCATGGTATGCGGCGGCGTCGCAGGCTCGATGTGTACCGCAACCCAGATGGCTCGGATGTGTTGATCGACGCGATGTTCCGTGACAGCTACGTACGGGACGACGGCATCGAGACCATCATTCACGAGTACACGCTCGAAGCAGCCGTCGATTCCGACACCGGGACCATCCTGCGTTCGAAAGCCGTACCCCGGGTGCTGCCCTGGCAGGAATGTCCTGGGGCGGTCGCCAGTGCGAGCCGTCTCACCGGAATGCGGTTGGACGAATTGCATTTCCGTGTCCGCCACGAACTTCACGGCACGTCGACGTGCACGCATCTCAACGATCTACTGCGCAGCATCGCCGACGCCGCGGCGCTGATCCCACTCCTTCAAGCCGCCTGAGCCCTCGACGAACTGGAGCACCGATGCCCCTGTCCCTGACCTTCGATGTCTCCGAGGCTGTCGGAAGCGGCGAGCGACTCACTCAGGCGGCCTGGGCGTTCCTTCCCGAACGCCCCACCGATGCACCCGCGATCCTGGTGTGCCTGGCGGGCGGTCTGTACGACAAGCACTACTGGCACATGGAGATTCCCGGCCATCCGGGTTACAGCTTCGGTGAGCACATGGCAGCCGCCGGTTACATCGTGATCGCCGTGGATCATCTGGGAGTCGGCGACAGCACCGATCCGATCGGATCGGGTTCAGTCGGCTTGGAGCTGCTGGCGACCGGTGACGCCGAGGTGGTGCGTCAGATCCGCGCCAGGGCCGCTGCGGGTGGTCTGGTCGACCGCCTACCTCCCATGCAACTTCCGGTCGTCGGTGTCGGACACTCCATGGGCTCCTGCCTGACCACGATGGTGCAGGCGCGCGAGGGTGGTTACGACGCGGTGGCGCTTCTCGGGTACGGGGTGCAGATCACCAACGTCCACGAGCAGGATGCCGATGCCGACGATCTCGAAGCGCGCCTCCAGCAGAGCCTGGAGATTGCTTATCAGGTCACCGGAGCCAAGCCTGGTGACAGCTTCGTCGTCGCACCCAGGTCGTACCTTGCGGACATGTTCTACGGCGGCGAGGTACCGCAGGAGGTGATGGACGCGGACACCGCCGTGCAGAGCCGGGTGCCGTTGCGGTGCGCGGCGGAGGTGACGACGCCCGGGTTCGTCGAGCAGTACACACCGAAGTTGGAGGTACCGGTGTTCCTTGCTTTCGGTGCCGCGATCGATGTGTCGCCCAACCCCTACGGCGAACCGGCCAACTACACCGGATCACGCGACGTCACGCTCTATCTGGTGCCGAAGGCCGGACACTGTCATAACTTCGGCAGCCACCGCGGCGCCTTGTGGGACCGTATCGCCGCGTGGGTCCCGACGGTGGTCAGATGAGGATGCCGTGACGAAAAAGTTCCGATTCGGCGTGGCACTGTCGACGTTGAAATCCCGTAGTCAGTGGCGCGAAGCCGTTCGCCGCGCCGAAGGCTTCGGCTACGACGTGCTCCATCTGCCTGACCACCTCGCAACCCCTGCTCCTTTCCCGGCGCTTGCTCTCGCCGCTGAGATGACGAACATGCGGGTCAGTCCATTCGTCCTCAACGCGGGCTTCTACCGGCCCGCCCTGCTCGCTCGCGACGTCGCGGCGCTCGACTTGCTCACCGATGGCCGTTTCGAACTCGGTTTGGGCGCAGGCTACGTCAAAGAGGAGTTCGAGGCGGCGGAGCTAGTTTTCCCCAGCGCTGGCGAGCGCGTCGACCACCTCGCACACACCACCGGCTATCTGCGCGAGCACGTCCCGAACGTCCCGATCATGGTCGCCGGATCCGGCGATCGAGTGCTGACCATTGCCGCAACCCAAGCCGACATCGTCGCGTTGAGCGGTAGCCGTCCGAACAGCACCGCTGACGATCCGCTCGCCGAGCTGGTCGACTTCGTTCGCGAGCGGGCGGGTGCGCGCTTCGGTGATCTGGAACTGAACCTCACTATCACCGCACTCCCCCACGACGGCAGCGGCGTACCAAAAATACTCCGCACGACCGGCTTCGGACAGAGCCTCACCGATGAACAGATCCTCAAGTCGCCGACGACGCTGACAGGAACGCCGAGGGACATGGGCGATACCCTGCGTCACTACGCCGAGAAGTACCGCATCACCTACATCAGCGTCCCGCAGTTGCACGCGGAGGCTTTCAGCAAGGTGATCGCCTTGCTCCGCTGACCACTGGAGTCGAAATGGAAGATGTCTGCACCGAATGTGGGTTCGACCAGTCCTCGACGCCGGCGGCCGACGTCGGTCCCGCACTGGAGCGCACGGCGACTGAGGTGGCGGATGCCGTGCGGTCGGTCCCGCTGGAACTGCTCCGCCGACGACCTGAGCCCCGGACCTGGGCGCCGATCGAGTATCTCGGTCACCTGCGGGAATCCATGGCGTTCCATCGCTGGCTCATCGAACAAGCTGTAGCACAGGACCATCCGGAGGTCCCGATGGTCGACCCGGACGAGTCGGTCGCCGCAGCCGACTACCGCGGAGCAGATGTCGAGGACCTCCTCGGGCAGTTCCACCGTCGCGTTATGCGGCTGGGCGCGCACCTCGCTGCACTGCCGCCCGGCGCCGCTGCGTGCAGCCTCACCCTCGGCGACCGGCCCATCACCGTGGCGCTGATCGCCAGAAGTGCATGGCACGAGTGTCACCACCATCTCGGCGACATTCGCCGGCCCGGCGGACTTTAGCGTCTGAGCCGCCGTAGCACCGGCGCGACATCCGATCAGCTTTGACAGACAACTGCCAGGACCAGGGGCGGCCCTGCCGCGCGTCCGTCGCAAATTGCTGTCGCGATGAAGGTATGTGGACACCGCACCCAGCGCCCGTTGACATCATCTTGCAGTCGTGTGACAGTCAACTGACAGTTAATCCAGCTGACATCAGGGGCGTCGCCTCGAATGCGGGTGGCCGCGACGAGTCCGGCACCAATAGGCAGTCGCGTAGGAAGGAGCACGACCCTTGGGCACGGAAGCCGATGAGGCAGGGCGAGGGTACGTCGAGGTCCCGACGAAGCGTCAGGTTCGCGACCCGGCGGCGGCGTGGGAGGCGATCGAGGAGTGGCTGCGCCAGCACGTCGGGCGTGACCTCGAGGTGGAGGATGTTGCGCAGCCGAACGCAGCGGGGGTGGCCAATGAAACTCTGCTGATCAAGGCCAGCCGCACGGTGGGAGGCACGCGGGTGTCATCGGGTTACGTTGCGCGTGTCGGTGCGACCGAGCACCTGTACATGGACCTCGATATCGAGACCCACTATCTGATGTACGACGTGCTCTCGCGAGAACCAAGCGTCCCATCACCTGCGGTGGTCGGATTCGAGTCCGACACAAGTATTTTCGGTGAGCCCTTTTTCGTCATGGAGTGGGTCGAAGGCCAGGTGCCTTCTGACAATCCCCCATTCAATGCGGCCGGATGGGTACTGGAACTGGCGCCGGAGCAGCAGCACGAAGTGTGGCGCGGCGCGGTCGAGGTCATGGCCGAGTTACACAAGCTGGACGTGGCCAAGTTCGGCTTCCTGCAGCGGCCCGATCTGGGTAGCACAGGCTTGGAGCAGGAGCTGAACTACTGGTTGGCGTACGCGAAATGGTGTGGAGGTGATCGTCTTGCGACCGTGCAGACTGCTACGGACTGGCTCGTCGAACATCTACCTCGCGACGCGCCACCGGGGCTCTCGTGGGGCGACTCGCGACCGCCGAACATCATCTACCAGGGCACCCGCGTAGCCGCTGTCCTGGACTGGGACATGGTGTCACTCGCCGGTCCGGAGTGTGACCTCGGCTGGTGGGCCTGCATGGATCATGCCTTCACCGTCGGACGAGCCTTGCCGCCCGCTCCCGGCTTCGGCTCGCGGCGCGACACGATCGACTTGTGGCAAGAGTTGATGGGCCGTCCGCCCGAGTACCTCGACTGGCACCTCGTCTTCAATGCACTGCGCCTGCAGCTGGTGATGGTGCGACTGCCGGCCCTGTTGGTGGCCGCGGACCAGGTCACCCCGGAGCAGGCCGGCCAACTCACCGCGATCGGCGGCATGGAGTGGCTGGACGGCCTGCTGGAGGGACCGGCACCCGCGCGGTTCGGATCCCGCTGGCCCGGTTGGGAGCAGTAGAGGTGGCCCGCGCAACGCAATTGACCAGACATCCGGCAGCAGAACCGTTCCGCGCTGAGATCCCCGACGAGGTGCTGGCCGACTTACGCGAACGTCTCGCACGCATCCGTTGGCCCAAACCGGCCCGGGGTGGTGACTGGGCGATGGGAACGAGTCTGCCCTTCATGCGCCGTGTTGTCGCCCGATGGTTGGATGGTTACGACTGGCGAGCCTGGGAGGCACGCTTCAACAGCTTCGAGCAATACCGGATCGGCGTCGGAGGCGTGAGGATCCATGCTCTCGTCGAACGCGGCAGCGGTCCGGCCCCGATGCCGATTGTCTTGACCCACGGCTGGCCGGGTTCACCGGTCGAACTGCTCAAGATGGTGGAACCACTGGCCCACCCCGAGAGGTTCGGCGGTACGGTCGACGAGGCGTTCACCGTCGTTATCCCGAGCCTGCCCGGCTGCGGGTTTTCTGACGCGCCGACTGAACCCATATCGCCTCGCGAGGTCGGCCGCCTCTGGGCCGAAATGATGGGCGAAGTCTTCGGATTCGAAGGCTACATGGCCCATGGCGGGGATTGGGGCGCAGTGATCACGTCCTGGATGGCAGTCGACCGGCCACGCGGATTGCTGGCTGCGCACCTCAACACAGCCGTTCTTGCCGCACCTTCGACCTTTGTCAGCGATCCACCCACGCCTGAGGAGGGAGCGCACGTCGAACGGCTCACCACCCTGCCGGAAGAGGAGAAGGCCTACCAACTCGTGCACGGCTATCGACCGCAAAGCTTGGCGTTCGCGGTCCACGACTCACCCGTCGGGTTGGCAGGTTGGATCCTCGAGAAGTTCCACAATTGGACAGTTGGTAAAGCGGAGGTCGACCCCCCGTTCGATCTCGATGACCTGATCACCAACGTCATGCTCTACTGGCTCGGCGACGCCCAAGCGGTCAGCTGGATGTATCGCTACATGGTTGACTGGAGCGCGTTCACGCTGGCTGAGGGCGAATATGCAAGCGTGCCTTGTGGTTTCTGCCTATTCCCCGATGACATCGCCCCAGTGCCGCCGGAGGCGTTCGCGCGCCGCTCGTACAACGTCGCCCATTATCGGCTAGAGCCACACGGCGGACATTTCCCCGGGCTCGAACATCCGCGTGAACTCGTCGACGATATTCGCAGATTTCGCACCGGGCTTGGTCTGGGCTGAATTTCGTCGACACACATGCGGCATCGCACAGCACACGGGAAGGAAAGTATGACCGTCCAGGATTTCTCTAGCGGACTCCCGATCGAGAAAGAGAGCATCGTCTCGGAGCGGCCCACCGAACCGTTCTGGGCGGAGAACCTTCTGTTCACGCTTTACGACCCCGACACCGATATGGGCTTCTGGCTGCACCTGGGCAGCGTGCCCAACGAGTGGGATATGTGGGAGGACCGGCTGCTGGTCTGCCTGCCCGGCGACGACGGTGTCCTGACCATGTGGGGCTACTACCGGACCCCCCAGGAGAACAAGCCCGCGGGTCCGAACATGGCTTTTCGCTGCGTCGAGCCGTTCAAGCGTTGGCAGGTGACCTTCGACGGCTTCGCCCAGCACGTCAGCAACGCCGACATGCAGAACGGACTCGCCCCGGACAGCCTTCGCAAACGACTCGTGATCGACCTGGAGGTCGAATGCGCGACGCCGGTCTGGGATGCGCACACTTCAGCCCACGGCGAGGGCGGCAAGGGCGAGATGACTGCCCAGGGTTGGGCCAAGGAGCACTATGAGCAGCTCCATCGTGCGCGCGGCCGGGTACGGGTGGACGAGCGGTCCTACGAGATCAACGCCACGGGATGGCGCGACCATTCGCGCGGGCCTCGCGGGGGCGGTACCGGCGAACCCTGGGGCGGCCACGTGATCGCGGGGTGTCTTTTCGACACCGGCAAGGGATTCGTCTTCTCGAGTTATTGGCGACCAGACGGGCGGATCACCCTGCAGGGTGCGGCGGTGATCGATGCCGGCGGAACCTTCCATCCGGCCGAGGTTCTCGACACACCCCGGCTCAAGACCCTGCAGATGGAGGGCGAACGTCTGCCGATCCGCCTGCGCTGGGACGGCGGGCTGATCGACACTTTCATGGAGACCCGGCGTTCCATCTGGACGTCGATGCAGAAGTTGCTGGCGGTCGGCAAAGATCTGGAAGGACCGGGTCTGATGTACGTGCTGAACTTCGGCCCGTGCGAGTGGGACGGGGAAGTGGGCCAGGTCTACATCGAACGGTCCGATTCAATCAACGCCCCACCCGAGCGCATCTGGTCGGGATCGTGAGTGGCGCTGCTCTGCTCAGTCCCCCTCACACAGTGGGAATGCCGATGACCGACCGCGCGCCTTGACTGAAACCCCGGGGACGTTGTCCGCGTCGACGCTCAAGTCATACTCATGCCGGCATCGAGCATCAGCGTCGGGCAACGACATCCGCGCCTTTTTCGGCAAGCCGGACGGACACGTCCGTCCATCGTGCCCATGCGCTGCTCCTACAGCTTGGTATCGACGACGAATTCGGGTATGCGATAACCACTATCGCCGAGATCGGCGATACGCAGCCGCACCCGCTGCCCGATACGCACGTCCCCGGGATCCACATCGATCACCGCGTTGATCCGCAGTCCCGGTTGCTCGTCCAGCTCCACAAGCCCGACGACAAAAGGCGGGACCCGCCCCGGGACCAGCGCTTGTCGGACGACGATGAAGCTGAATATGGACCCATTGCCGCTGACCTCCTCGAAATGCACTGGGCCGCCGGTAAACCGGCTGCGCTCCAGCGGAGGGTGGATCCACTTCCCGGTGTCGTCGCAGCGACAGAGCATGAGCTTGCCGTTCCGCAGCCCCTCCCAGTACTGCTCGGTGTCGGGGTCCGGCACCGGGACCGGCGGTAAGAGTGCGGGATTGGTCATGGCTTCTCCCTGCTGTAGACATTCGCGCCCCCGAAGGGCCCGCCCCCCGCGGTGACCAGGGCCAGCTGTGCACCGTCAACCTGTCGCACACCGGCGGCGTGGCGCAGCTGCAATGCCGCCTCGTAGTGATGGTTGAGGCCGTGGATATAGCCCTCGGACAGCAGTCCCCCGTGCGGGTTCACCACCACGTCGCCGCCGTAGGTGGCGCGCCCGGTGGCGAAGAACTTGCCGACCTCGCCCTTCTCACAAAAGCCGAAGCCCTCCATGGTGGCCATCACCGTGTAGGTGAAGCAGTCGTACATGCACGCCACGTCCATGTCTGCGGGTTTGAGACCCGTGTTCGCCCAGACCTTGGGACCAGCTGTGCGCGAATACATCTCGGTGGGATCATCCCATTCGGTCCAGCCCGCTCCGCCCTGGGAGTTCGACGAGCCGACCAGCCACATCGGGTCCTGCTTACAGTTTCGGGCAATGTCTTCGCCGGTGATCAGAATGGCAACCGCGCCGTCCACCTCCGACGTGCAGTCCAGCACCCGGAAGGGTTCGTTGATCCACCGAGCGGCCAGATAGTCGTCCATCGTCAGCGGCTCCCGGCGCACGGCATGCTCGTTGGCACCGGCGTGCATGCGTTGCGTGATCGCGATGTGACCGAGGTCTTCCGATGTGGACCCGAACTCGTGTTGGTGACGACGGGCCCACATGGCGAACCACTGCGGCGGCACCATGAATCCCGACGCGGTATCGAACTGATCGTGATGCGGCACTTGCATGGGGCCGTCGATGTGGCCGAATCGATGGCCGGATCGGCCGTTGAGCGAGCGATACACCAGGACTGCCTTGCACATGCCCGCCTCGATGACCGCTGCCGCTGTGGCGATCTGGTCGGCCACCAGGTTGCCGCCGCCATACATGGCATTCGCCCAGGCCAGCTCGTCGATACCCAGGGCCCAGCCGACGAAGATGGGCTGCTCGGAGTCGTTGACCATGAAAGTGCAGATGCCGTCGATATCCGACGCCGACAGACCAGCGTCCTCGATGGCGTCGCGGCACGCCGCCACAGCCATACCGCGGGTGGTGCGCCCGGAATTACGAGAGTAGGTGGTTCGGCCGATCCCGACGATCGCACAGGTCATGTGGCTTTCCGTTCTACTTTCGGCTCGCGCGGCAATCCGAGGATCCGTTCGGCGATCAGGTTGCGGACAATCTCCGAAGTGCCGCCGGCGATGGTCAGACAGCGGCTGAACAGGTAGTCGTGCACTACCTGCTGTTCTTTCCCGACCAGCACGCCCGGGCCGGCGATGGCCAGCGCGAGTTGAGCGACCCGCTGCGCGTGCTCGGCCCCGAAAAGTTTGGCGATGTTGCCCTCGATACCCGGACCGGAGTCGAACACCGCGCGCGCCGCTTGCCGGAGATTGAGCGCCGTAAGGGAATACGCTTCGGTCAACAAAGCTCCGACGTCGCGGGCAAAACCCGTGTCGTCGCGGCGATGACGCGCGAGCAGCTCGATCAACTCCTCGGCCACCATGGTCACCGAACCACCGCCGATGGAGACCCTCTCGTTGCCGAACGTCGCCATCGTGACGGCCCACCCGCCGTTGACCGCACCCACCACATCGCTGTCCGGCACGAAGACATCGGTGAAGAAGACCTCGTTGAACAGCGTCTCACCGGTGATCTCGGTGAGGGGACGGATCTCCACACCGGGATGGGTGAGATCGACGATCATCGTCGTGATGCCCTTGTGCTTGGGCGCATTCGGGTCAGTACGGACGGTGGCCAAGCCCCGCTGGCAGTTCATCGCGTCGCTGGTCCAGACCTTCTGCCCGGTGACCGACCATCCGCCGTCGACACGAGTGGCCTTGGTCGATACCGCTGCGGCGTCCGACCCCGCACCGGGCTCGCTGAACAGCTGACACCAGCGCAACTCGCCCTCGAGGCTGGGCCAGATCAGTCGTTCGATCTGCTCGGCGCTGCCGTGCTGCAACAGCGTCGGAATCACCCAGGTACCGAGACCGAGGCTCGGTCTGTCCAGGCCGTCGAGAACCTCCTCGATGATGAGTTGCTCGGCGGATCCCGCAGCCCGGCCATACGGCTCGGGCCAGTGCGGCTGGAGGTAGCTGCTGCGGGCCCACACCTTTTGCCTGCCTTCGTCAGGGCTGCGCTCGAGTTCTGCACGGAAGTCCTCGGCGGCGCGACGGAAGTCCTCCGCCTCGGGCGGCAGGTCCACCGAGTGTGAGCGTCGCACTCCGCCGACCTGAAGTTCGACCACCTTGTCTCGCAACGCCTCCGCGCCTCCTGCGAAGGTAAGCAGCACCGTCGCACGTCGGAGGTACAGGTGGGCGTCGTGCTCCCAGGTATAGGCGATACCGCCATGCACCTGGATGTTCTGCAGCGCGACGCGCTGATAGGCCGGCAGCACATGTCCGGCGGCCATGCTCGCAGCCAGCTCGGCCTCTCGTCCGGAGGCCCGGGCCGCGTCCCAGGTGACGGCCACCGCCAGTTCCGTGTCGACCAGCATGTCTGCGCAGTGGTGTTTGACGGCCTGGAACGATCCGATGGGCCGGCCGAACTGCTCGCGGGTTGCGGCGTACGCGGTAGCCATTTCGGCGCATGCGGCGAGTCCGCCGGCCGCCTCTGCGGCGGCGAGCAGCCTCACGATCCGGACCGCGCAGTCCGCCGCCCCGGGGAACACGTCGACGACGGGTGCGGACGACAGTCCCAACACGGTCACTGATCGCATCAGCTGGTCGACGGAATCGATTGCCTCGGCTGTGACGGCCTCGCCCGCTTCGATGAGCACCAAGTCATCGCCCACCGGCAGCATGAACAAATCGGATGCTGACTCGCCCAGCGTCGCGACCGCATCGGCGCTCACCGTCGAATCCTGTTGCACTGCAGCGCTGGCAGTGCCGATGCCCACGACGACGTCACCGGAAGCAAGCCGCGGCAGCCACCGCTTGCGTTGTTCGTCGGTGCCGACTTCTGCGATCACCGTCGAAGCGGCGACCGTCGGAAGGAAGGGCCCGCCGACCGCCGCGCGACCGAGCTGTTCCAAGACGATGGCCAGTTCGGGTAGGCCGTATCCCTGGCCGCCGAAGCGTTCGTCAATGTGCAGACCGAGCCAGCCGGTTGAGACGATCTCTTTCCACAGAGCGTCGGTGGCCCACCAACGCCCACTCAACGACTTGTCGAGGAGAATCCGGCGCGCCCCCGCAACGCCGGCCCGGCCGGTCACCATCGCCTTGGCGACGTCGGAGAGTGCGCGGTGATCCTCGGTTAGCGCCAATGGCATTGTGGGACCTCACTGATTCGGAAAGTGGGTTCGATCACCAAGCGGCGCCGAACTTCTCGCGGTAGGTGACCTCGGTCGCGGGGCGGCGACGAGGCGGTGACAGTTTACGCACCGGCCGGCCGACGTACACCGCCGCCATGGGTATCAGGTTCTGCGGAAGCGCGAGAAGCTCGCGCACCCGATCCACCCCGAACGTGGTCAGTCCGGTGGTCAGGCACGACCCATAGCCGAGGTCGGCGGCGGTCAGTAAGAGATTCTGCACCGCCGGGTAGATCGATGACGGAGCATAAATCTCGGCAACCCGGTCGGTATCGGCACAGACGACCACCACGACGGGTGCGGCCGCGAATCCTCCCTTGTTGAAGCCATATTCGAGATCGGCGACCAGCGCACGGTCCTGCACGCTCTGCCGGATGAAGTCGCCACCCCCCGCGTTCCAGGTCTCCGTCCACCAATCAGCCAGCAATTTTCGGCTCTGCTCGTTGCGAACCACGACGAAGGACCAGGGTTGGGTGTTCTCGGCGCTGGGTGCGTGTACCGCGGCCTGCAACATCTGCTCGATGTCGGAATCGGCTACCTCGCTGTCGGGGTCGAAGCGCCTGCAGGCACGTTGGGACTGCAGCACCGCCCGCAGTTCAGCCATTCAGTCCGCCAACCGTCGATCGCCCCTGGCCGTCCAGCCGGTCAGCGACACCGTCGACAGGTCAAGTGATTCATGCAGCGGCATCTTCCCGGTCACCACCCGCTCGAGAAACTGGGCCATGACGGCTTCCGGTTCGCGGTCGAGCTCGTAGATCACCATGTACCGGTGCGTGGGCGGAGGCAGTTGGGCCGGCAGGTCCTCATCATCGGGAATGGGCAGCTCGGCGAGGTCGTAGCGCTGCGCTGCGACCACCCCGGGAACATCGAGGACGTCGGGCACATGAACCTCGTCGTACCACGTGTTGAACGTGTCGTCTGCGCCGTCGACAGGGTTGCTCAGGACCACAAACCGGTTTCCCGTCACGAGAAGGCCTTTCCGCTGGGCTGCACCACGATTGTTGTCACAGTATGACAGTCGACTGTCATCGTCAACGCCGGCGGGCAATGGCGATCATTCCGGCAATAGTAGCTGAGCGACATCTGTGAGCTGGATACGATCATAGATTACTTTTGACAGTTAACTGTCATAGCGTGCCGGACAAGGGGCGTCGATGTGGCGCACCGTCCCCCGCGATGACAGGCAGGTTATGGAACTGAAGGACATGTGATCACCCAACCTGGACACGTGATGCAACATTCGCATCCGCTGGTGGTTGCTCCTCGATGGTTCGACGGAACTGCCGCGCGAGATCCTCGGGAACAAGGCGCACGGCATCAACGTCATGCGCCACTACGGATTGCCGGTGCCGCGAAGGCGCGACTATGCCGGCTTGACCTTCAACGGAAGAGCATTCAACGTCAAGGTGCCTGCGGGCCATTTGACCTGCGGCGAGCCACCGGGTGCTACCGCGTAGTCCCCGACTCGGGAGTGCCATTCCTCGAGAATGATTCGAAGTTCCAGGCGGGCCAGGTGCGAACCGAGACAGCGGTGCGGACCTCGCCCGAATGCGAAATGGACGTTCCTGCTGTCAAGGTCAATGTCATCCGGATTCTGGAAACGGCGGGGATCACGGTCTGCGCTGCCGTAGGACATCATGACGGTGGTGTCCTTCGGTATCAGTTGGTCGGCAACGACCACGTCCCGGGTCGTCACCCGAGGCGCGAACGGTACCGGCCCGTCCACTCGCAGCAGGTCCTCGATGAACGCTGGAATAAGCGAAAAGTCTTCACGTACACGAGTTTGCAGCTGAGTATCGGTTGCCAACTTGGCCAACGCGAAACCGACGGCGGAGGTCACGGTGTCCAGGCCGGCGAGGACGAACATGAAACACAGACCCAGGAGCTCGATGTCGGTCATAGCACCGGCGTCGGTGTCAGTCATCAAGGCGGTCAGCATATCGCTACCGCTGGTGTCACTACGCCGGTTGCTGATGTGTTCGGTGAGATACGCGAACAACTCGGCGGCGTGGGTCAGGACCTCGGGCGTTGGCTCGACACTGCCGGGGTCGGTGAACTCGAGTATCGCGTCTTTCCATCGCACCAATCTGTCCCGGTCAGTCAGGGGCAGACCGAACAATGTCAGGAAGACCTGCGTCGGAAACGGCGTCGCGAGATCAGAGACGACGTCACATTCGCCCTTGGCGACGATCGCGTCGATGAGCTCGCTGGCCTGCCTTCGTAATTCCGCCTCCCGTTCGGCCATCCGTTTCGGGCCGAAGAAGGGGTCGAGAATCCGCCGGAAGCGTGTGTGGTCAGGTGGATCGATTGCAATCGGAATCATGGGGACCGGACTGCCTAGACGATCGAAAGCCCTCGCGGACGAGAAGGTCTCGGGGGCTTTCGCGGCGAGTTCAACGGCGGCCGCCGAGGTCAGAATGACCTCCTGCCCGGAAACAACGACCTCCCCGGCCTCGCGAAGTTCACGCCAGGCCCGGGTGCGATCCTGCGCGAAGGGCAGTTCGTTGACGCTGACCCCGCCGTTGGTGACTACCTCTGCCATGAACCAGGCCCCTTTGCCGCTCGCAACACAACTTGCTGACAGTGGACTGTCATTGCGGACGAGTATCGCCGGTGCGGATGTGCGTGTCAACGGTCGCGACGCGGTGCGTTGAGTCGGCGGCAGGATCACGCCTGAGCGATCCTTGTCGACTGGTCCACAGGGCTGCGGGTTCTGTTCAGATCAAAGCGATGGCTTACGGCAGGTGACGGCGCGTCGATGGAAGACGTGGATGACCTCACGTGTTCCGCCGAATGCCAGCTCGTCCCGAGTACGTTTGTTACGCTTCAGCGCTGGCAGTTCACTGCCATAAATGAAACTCGGCAAGGTTTGCGACACATGAGCCTTGACGGGCGACTCACCGCCGGCGAGCGAATCGAAGGACCAGGACCTGATGAAATTCACTGTTTATCTCCCGAACTGTATGGACGTCGCGGCAATTACCCAGCCATGGGAACGCAACCTCACCGGCCGCGACATCGCCGGCGTGGCGAAACGGGCAGAAGAGCTCGGATATTCAATGGTCTTTCTGCCCGAGCATTTCCTGACACCCACCAGCCATGTCCAGCTTTCGGGCAACCATTACTTCGACGCGACCACCGCACAGGCATACGTCGCCGGGGCCACCTCCACCATCACCGTGGGCTCGATGGTGACGATTCTGCCGCTGCACAATCCGATCGTCGCCGCGAAGTCCATCTCGACACTGGACTGGATGAGCGGCGGACGAGCCCAGGTCACCGTCGGCGTCGGCTGGCTGAAAGAAGAGTTCGACATCCTGGGTGTGCCCTTCAACAAACGCGGTCGACTGACCGACGAATGCCTTGCCGCCATGTACGAGTTGTGGACCAGCGAGAGCCCAAGCTTCGACGGTGAGTTCGTGAAATTCGACGATGTCGCGTTCGGGCCCAAGCCGATTCGGCAACCGCGTCCGATTATCTGGATGGGAGGCGACGCCGATCCAGTGCTGCAACGCGCGGCACGTTTCGCCGACGGGTGGGCCCCGTGGCTGACCAGGCCCGAAGAGCTACCAGCCAAACTGGACTACCTGCGCAATCAGCCAGGCTTCGACGACAGGCCGTTCTCGGTGTTCTACAGCCTGGCGGTGCTCTCGATCGGTCAGGAGCACGCTGTCGTCGACGACCCCAACGCTCAGTTCGGCCAGAGCGCTCAACAGGTGATCGACAATTGCGGGATGCTCGCCGAACTCGGCGTCACCGACACCTGGGTGAATCCCCCGCCGGTCGACAGCTTCAACGCCTATCTGGACCACTTGCAGTGGGTAGCTGAAGAGATCGTGCCCAAAGTCGGGTAGTCCGGCGAAACAGCCGGCGTGTGTCTGCGCGTAGTGGAACGAGGGACACGTGTCATCTAACATTGGTGTCACTATCGCGTGAAGGAGTGCTCCCCCGTGCCATCGGATCGACTGGTCGTCTGCGCGAGCCACAGCCCCGGCATGGAGCGTGATACCGAGCGACGCCTCGGACTCGACTTTCGCGGCGGCCTGGCTGAGGCGGCCGAGCGGGTAGCGCGCTTCGACCCCGACGTTGTGGTCGTGTTCGGTGGAGACCACCGCCGCGCCTTCCGCCATGTCGTGCCCACCTTCGCGGTGGCGCTGTCCGCGTCGATCCTCGCCGAGGGGGGGCACCAGGCCGGTGAACTGACTGTTCCGTCGACAACGGCGCGTGACCTCGCCGAGCATCTCCTGGTCGAAGGGGTCGACATCGCGGTCTGTCGTGACATCTCTTTGGATCACGCTTTCGCGCAACCACTCCGCGACCTGCTCGGCGGCCTGGATACCATCCCCGCCATCCCCGTAGCGGTCAACTGCGCAACCGCTCCCCTACCGACAGGCCGGCGCGTGCTCGACTTCGGCGCGGCGGTCGGGCGGTTCCTCGAGCGGCTGGACCAACGGATCCTGCTGATCGGCACCGGCGGCTTGTCCCACTCACCGCCGAGCCTGGAGGTCGACACCTACGACATCAGCGATGAGGAACGCGCACGGATCATCGCTGAGGGCATGGCCGAAGCACGCACCAAGATTCGTCCCGAGTGGGACAACGAAGTACTCGATGCGATGGCAAGCTGGGATGTCGACGCCCTTGTCCGTCTCGTCGATACGGCGCACGCGCGGGCAGGCGCCGGCGCCAACGAGGTCCGCACCTGGGTTGCCGCAGGGGCCGCAGGCGGCGGCCGGCCGGTCACACCGCTGTCGTATCAGCCGGTGCCGGAATGGATCACGGGAATGGCGGTGGCGACCTCGGCCTGAGGTCAGTCGGCCAAACCGAAAAATCCCCGTTTGATGCACTGCACCAGCAGGTCGAGGATCTCGTCGGCGCCGAGAGGTTGCGGCATCTCGGTTGCCGCCTGCGGAACCCGTGTCACCAGTGCCCGCAACACCAGCGCCGAGACGACCGGGTCGAAAGCGAATGGTCGCGGACGCCGCGTGAGCATCTTGGCTGCCGCCACGTCCATCAGCACCTGGCCGTTCTCTCCTACCGCGATGACGGTGGGTTCGTCAGTGGTGCCCTCCACCCACGCGTCGATACAGCCGGAGTAGCGGTCGTAGAAATCGACGTAGGTGGCGAGCCATTCGCGTAGTCGCGGCTCGTCGGCGACAGGGTCGACAGTCGCGATCCTGTCAGCGAAAGCAACTGAGGGACTGTAGATTTCCGCGGCGATTGCGGTGAGGAGATCCTGCTTGTCGCTGAAGTACTTGTAGAAGGTCCCACGGGCGACGTTGGCAGCGGCGACGACGTCGTCGACGCTGGTTCGTCGATACCCCTTGGCGCGGAACTGCTCTGCTGCCGCCGCCGCGAGCGCATTCACGGTGTTGACTGCCCGCTTACTCAGGTCCGCGGTGCGATCACGGATGGTCAGGCCCTCGATGTCGGGCGGTGACGGAATGTTGATCGCGTCCACTTCCGCCGCGGGGTCGTCGACGGTATGCAGCCGGAAGCGATCGAACACCGCGGGCGGGGTTTCGGGAAACAGCGTGAGCTGGAGGAACACCGACAAGGTGTCGACCACATCCTTGGCGCTGCGTCCGTACGCACGGCCGGTGTGCACGAACAGGTTCAGCCGGTGCACGAGCGCGGTCATGGTCATCGCCGCCACATCCGCGTCGATCCCCCGTAGACCCGATGCGGCGAGCCGCTCGGCGATGCGGTGGTTGTAGCTACGAACGAAGCGGGCGATCTCCGGGCGAACCTTGGTATCCGAGGATGCGATCGCCGTCCACTGGATGAACATCGTCGAGTACTTCTCGAAGACCCAACTCCACTCGCCCAGCCACCAGTTCAGGTTGTCGAACCCGACCTCATCGGGACCCAGGGGGCCGATGCGTCGCGCCACCCGGAACAACGCGCCGCCGCATTCGTTGAGCAGCTCGAGAAAGATCTCGTCCTTGCCCTGGAAGTACTGGTACAGCGCGGCGCGCGAGACTCCCGCCGCCTTGGCGATCGCGTCGACTGACGTGTCGAAGAAACCCAGCGTCCCGAACAGCTCCAGGGAGACCTCGGTGATCCGGCTACGCGTGGTAGCCCCTCGCACCCCGACCGCGGGGCTGGAAGGGCCGTAGCTGGTGCGACGCACGATCGGCGCTTCGGACATGACAATCCAGCTTAGGGTGGATCCGTGAGGCCCGCGCCACCCGCGCCGGTGTCCCCGGCCAGAGAGAACTCCGCTGTCCCCGTGACCGCGATCCCTCCGGTCTGTCGCGTCGCAGCGAATTCCGCCGTCACCCGATCGCCCTCGACCGCGACCACCCTGCCTGTACAGGTGAGCACGTCCCCGGGCCAGACCTGCTCGCGGAACCGGACCCCGAACCGCCGGACTGCGTCAGCGCCCAGCCAGTCCGTCGCGAAAGTCGCCAGCAGACCGGCGGTGAACATGCCCTGACCGAACACAGACGGATAGCCGGCCGAACGTGCCAACTCGTCGTCGTAGTGCATCGGGTTGAGGTCACCGGAGGCCCCCGCGTAGCGGACGAACATCTGACGCGTCAGCGGGCCGAACTCCCGCGGGGTCGCCTCCGTTCCCACCTGCAGGCCCGAGATCGCAGTCATCGCGGCGCCCTCTCGATGAACGTCGCTCTCGCCTCGGCGACCAGCGTTCCATCCGTAGCGCGATACTCGGTGACCACGGTCGCGAATTGCATCTCCCCGCCGCGCTTGCCGGGCTTGGAGTAACGGTCGACAATCCGTTCCTGCGCGGTGATGACGTCACCGGCTTTCAGCGGACCGGCATGAAACGTGTACTCCTGCTCGCCGTGTAGCAGGCGCTTCCGCTCGAAGCCGACGTCCACCCGCACGCCCGGCGGCGCCCAGCGAGCGGCGGTCGTCAGAAAGGTAGCCGGAGTGATGGCATCGGCACCGCGGTAGGCGGGATTGTCCGACTCGGTCGCGACGGCGAACTCGGCGATCTTGCCGCGCTCGACCACGATCTCCCATGGCTGGCCGATCTCGGGTGCCCGATTCGCCGCCGGTACAGAACTCATAGTGACCAATACTGTCAGAAATATGGCGTCAGCGGTAGCTGGAATCGCATCTTCAACGCTAAGCGCCTTGTACGAAGATGACATTACTGCCAGAATCAGCTCTCATGGCCACCCCCACGATGTCACTGTCTGCTGCCTACGTCGCGGGCAAGTGGATCGACAGCAACGAGCCGGCACTCGATGTCCTGTCGCCGAGCACAGGTGAGCGACTCGGTGAGGTCGGCGTCTCCGGCTCCCCCGAGGTCGACGCCGCCGTAGCGGCGGCGCGCTCCGCGCTGCATACGTCGGCCTGGCGCGACGCTACGGCCGCCGATCGAGGCGAACTGCTCGGCCGGTTGGCAGACGCGCTCACTGCCCGCAAATCCCAGTTGGCCGATCTCACCACCGCGGAGATCGGCTCGCCCCGGTCCTGGAGCACCTTCGGTCAGGTGCTGACGGCGGTCGGTGCCCTGCGCGCCTACGCCGACCTCACCCCCGCCTACCCGTTCGTGTCCACCCGACCATCGGCGACCGGGGGCACCGTCGACGTCCGCCAGGTGCCCGTCGGGGTGGTGGGCGCGATCATCCCCTGGAACACGCCGCTGTTCATCGCCGCGCTGAAGCTGGGGCCGGCACTTGCCGCCGGCTGCACCGTCGTGCTGAAGCCGGCACCCGATGCCCCGCTGAGCATCGGAGTGCTGATCGAGGCGATCGAAGAAGCCGGTCTGCCTGCCGGGGTGGTCAACATCGTCAATGGCGGCGTAGACACCGGCAGCTACCTGGCGTCGCACCCGGGCGTGGACAAGGTGACCTTCACGGGCTCGACTGCCGTGGGAGCCCGGATCGCCGCGGCCTGTGGAGCTCAAATGCGGCGCTGCAGCACCGAACTGGGCGGCAAATCGGCGGCCATCGTGCTCGCTGACGCACCGCTGGAGTCGACGGTGCAAGGGCTCGTTACCGGCGTGATGGGCAACAATGGACAGCTTTGCGCCGCTCTGACCCGGATCCTGTTGCCGAGCAGTCGATACGATGAGTTCGCCACGGCGGTGACCAAGGCGGTGGAGGGGCTGACGGTAGGCGATCCGGCAGATCGTTCCACCGATGTCGGGCCGCTGATCAATGAAGCCGCCCGCGACAAGGTCGAAGGCTTCCTCTCGCGCGCCCGCCGCGACGGCGCAAAGATTCTGACCGGTGGTGAGCGTCCCCCGGGCCCCGGTTGGTTCGTCACCCCGGCGGTCGTCGCTGCCACCAACGACATGGAGATCGCCCGCGAGGAGGTTTTCGGCCCCGTGGTGGTGGTGATTGAATATGACGACGCTGCAGGAGATTCCGCCGCGGTGGACATCGCCAACGATTCACCGTACGGCCTCGTCGGGGCGGTCTGGTCGGCGGACAGCGACCGTGCCTGTGCCGTCGCCTCGCAGATTCGCGCCGGGTCGGTGGCAGTGAACTCGACAGCGGTGCTCGATTTCGGCAGTCCGTTCGGGGGTTTCAAACAATCGGGGATCGGTCGCGAAGGCGGACCCGAAGGTATCGCCGGCTTCGTCGAGTACCAGGCCATCATCAAATAGAAGGAGTTCTCGTGCAGACGCAGGCTGCCGTGCTGTGGGAGCGCAACACCCCGTGGTCCATCGAGACCATCGACCTCGACCCGCCCAAGGCCGAGGAGGTGCTCGTCGAGTTGCATGCCTCGGGCATGTGCCACTCCGACGACCACCTCGTCACCGGCGACATGCCGATCAGGCTGCCGTGCATCGGGGGCCATGAGGGTGCCGGCGTCGTGAAAGCCGTTGGCGACCACGTCTCGTGGCTGGCGCCCGGTGACCACGTCGTCTTCAGTTTCATCCCGTCCTGCGGGCGGTGCACGTCCTGCTCGACGGGGCACCAGAGTCTGTGCGACCTGGGCGCGAAGATCTACAGCGGCATGCAGATCTACGACGGGACCGCCCGCCACCACGCCAACGGAGCGGACCTGGCCCTGGCATGCGGCGTCGGCTCGTTCGCTCATCACACCGTGGTGCATGAAGCGAGTTGCGTGAAGATCCCGCAGCACTACCGATTGGATCTCGCCTGCCTGTTGGGGTGCGGGTTCATCACCGGCTGGGGTTCGGCGGTCTACGCCGCCGACGTGCGTCCCGGCGACACGGTCGTCGTCGCCGGGGTCGGTGGCATCGGGGCCGCGGCGGTGCAGGGTGCCCGCTTGGCAGGCGCCCGGACGATCACCGTGATCGACCCGTCGGAGTACAAGCGCGAAGAAGCCCGCAAGATGGGTGCGACGCACGTCGCAGCCGATTGGACGGAGGCCAAAGCCGTTGTCGCCGAGGCGACGTGGGATCGCGGTGCGGACAGGTTCATCTGCGCGATGGGCGTCGGTGAAGGCCAGCTGGTCGGACAGGCTCTGGCGATGACCGCGAAACGCGGCCGGCTGGTGATCACCAACATCCATCCGATGCTGGAGCGGGAGATCCGAGCCAACCTGATGGATCTCACCTTGACCGAGAAGCAGATCGTCGGCACGCTCTACGGCTCCGGCAATCCGCGCGCGGACATCCCGAAGATCCTCGAGTTGTACAGCGCAGGTCAGGTGGACCTGCAATCCATGGTCACCAGGACCTATCCACTGGAGAAGGTCAACGACGGCTACGCCGACATGCACGCGGGCGCCAACATCCGCGGCGTGCTGATCTATCCACCGGCCGAGTAGGCACCGGTCACGGCGCTCCGCCGTCGGCGAAGATCGTCTGACCTGTGACAAACCCACACCGGTCGGACAGCAGAAACGCGATCAGCGCGCCGATCTCGTCGGGTTGCCCCGGGCGGCCGAGAGCGGCGTCGAACCCGAAATCCTCGACGAGCGCGCGTTCGAGGGCTTCCTCGTACGGATATCCCTTACTCTCGGCGAGGTAGCCCCGGATCGCATGCAGCGCATCGGTTTCCACCGCGCCGGGGGCGACGCAGTTGGCCCGGACCCCGTCCTTGCCGTGCGTGCGGGCGATGCCGCGGGTGAAGGTGGCGACGGCCGCCTTCAGGCTCGCGTACGGCAACCGTGGTTCGTGCGGCGAGCGCGCCGAGTACGCCGCCGTCGTCACGATCGCGCCCTTGGTCTTCGCCAGGTGTGGCAGGGCCGCCTGAACGGTGCGCGTCGTCGCGAGCAACACATCGCGGAACGCGGCGTCCCACGCCTCGTCGTCGGAGTCGATCGGCATCATGCCTGCGGTGCCCATCGTGATCGCAATGCCGTGCAGGGTCCCGCCCAGCAGATCGACGGCGGCACTGACGGCGGCACCGGCGGCGCCGGGCTTGCTCACGTCGTAGCTGAGCCCGTGTGCCGCCCCGGCACCCGCCCCCGACACCGCTTCCGCCGCAGCTTTGGCCCTGCCCTCATCGCGGCCGACCACGGCGACCCGGGCCCCGTCGGCCGCAAGCGCTTTGGCGGCCGCAAGGCCCATGCCTGCGGTCCCACCGATCACGACGTACGACTTGTCCTGCAGATTCAGATCCATTGCCGGTGCGCCTTCCGATTGTGAACAGTACTGTCAGAACATAACTGATGGCCAGAGCCGCTATAGGGTAAGTAGACGAACTCAATTAGGACAGCCAGCACCTTAGCCGCGATCCTCGTTGTTGCCATTGAGTGACAGTAATGCCAGAATCAGAGAGTGCCTGCGACCGAAACCAGTGAACTCGAGTACCGCTCGCTGATCGACCTGCGATGGTGGCAGGATCGTCCGGACGAACGAGCCGCGCTCTACGCCCGGTTGCGGGAAGAGGGCAAACCGGTATTCGTTCGCACCAATCGTCCTGATGCACCGACCGCTCGCGGCTTCTGGGCAGTAGGCAGCCACGCCGACGTCGTCGACATCAGCCGTCGTCCCACGGAGTTCTGTTCCGGCGCGGGCACCCAGATCTTCGACCAAACCCCCGAAATGCGGGAGTACCGCGGCTCGATCATCGACATGGACGATCCCGAACACATGCGGCTTCGCAAGATCGTCTCCCGCGGCTTCACCCCGCGGATGCTGTCGGAGCTGCGAGGGCTGGTCGAAGAGACCACCGCCGAGATCCTCGACGAGATGCCGTCATCGGGCGAGTGTGATTTCGTCAATGCCTTCGCGGTTCTTCTGCCGCTACGCATGATCGACACCATGCTCGGCGTCCCGCGCGAGCACGAGCAGTTCATCCTGCGGGTCACCAATGTCGTTCTCGGCGCCTCCGACCCCGAGTACGTGCCCGACCAGACCGTCGCGGGCATCGAGGCCGCGGTCACCGAGAACAGCGAGCAGTTGATCGATCTGCTCAAGAGCATCGCCGAGGACCGGATCAAGAATCCCACCGGCGACGTGATCAGCAAGCTCGTCACCTCCGACGAAGAGAACCTGACCCCGCAGGAACTGGCGAAGTTCTTCATCCTGCTGGTCGGCGCGGGCAATGAGACCACCCGCAACGCGCTGACCCACGGTCTGCACATCCTGAGCCGCCACCCCGAACAACGTGATCGACTGCTCGCGGACTACGACGCCCTGGCGCCGAAAGCCATCGAGGAGATACTGCGGTACTCCAGCCCGGTCATCCACATGCGCCGGACGGTCACCGCGGACGGGGTGGCGCTGACATCCGGGACCCATACCTTCAGTAAAGGCGACAAGGTGGTCATGTGGTACCCGGCCGCCAACCGCGATCCGGCGGTCTTCGACGACCCCGAGACGTTCGACATCGCCCGGACACCCAACAACCACGTGGCATTCGGCGGACCGGGCCCGCACTTCTGCCTGGGTGCGCACCTGGCCCGACTCGAGCTCAACGTCGCGTTCAAGATGCTCTACGAGCGCTTCCCCGACATCACCTCGGTCGGCGAACCGGTGATGTTGCGCTCGAATTTCGTCAACGGCATCAAACACCTGCAGGCGACGTACACCGCATGAGCACCGAACAGACCGTGCTGTCCGAGAAGCGCGACGGCGTCCTGACCATCACCTTGAACCGGCCCGAGGCCGCCAACGCACTGCGCCCCGACGACCGTGACGATGTCATCGCGCTGCTGGGTGCCGCGGACGGCGACGACGAGGTTCGCGTCGTCGTGTTGCGAGCCAACGGTAAGCACTTCTGCGCCGGTGCCGACGTGGCCTCGCTGGCCAATCGCCGTGCCACAGTGGAGAAGACGGTGCTGGACCCGATGCGGCGGATCATGAACGGAGCTCAAAAGCTCGTTGCCGCGGTGCTGGACTGCAACAAGCCGGTGATCGCCGCGGTGCAGGGCGCCGCGACCGGAGTGGGCGCGCATCTGGTGTACGCCGCGGATCTGGTTGTCATGACCGAGAACGCCTACTTCGCCGAGTCTTTCGCCAAACGCGGCCTGGTCGTCGACGGTGGTGGCTGTTACCTGCTGCCCAGACGCATCGGGATGCAGAAGGCCAAGGAGATGGCATTCTTCGGCGAGAAGCTCACCGCTGCCGAGGCGTTGAGCCTGGGGCTGGTCAACCGGGTGGTAGCGCCCGACGAACTCGACTCGGCGGTGACCGACTTCGCGGCCCGGTTGGCCGGCGCGCCCACCAGCGCGATCGCGCTGACCAAGCGTCTACTCAACGACTCGCCGGACAGCGACCGCGCAGGCGCCTTCGTCGCCGAGGCAATGGCGCAGGAAATCCAGTCGTATTCGCACGATTCCAGAGAAGGCGTGCAGGCGTTCACCGAGAAGCGGCCGACGAAGTTCACCGGGAAGTGACACGTGGCCCGGGCTGATATTCCCACGATCGATCCCGCCAGTGCGCCCTACTGGGAGGCGGCGCGGCAGGGTCGGCTGCTGATCGCCGAGTGCAGGTCCTGCGCGACCGTGCATCACTACCCGCGGCCGTTCTGCCCGACCTGCTGGAGTGAGGACGTCCACCCCGTTGCCGCCAGCGGGACCGGCACGCTGTACACCTATTCCACGGTGTACGTGAACGACCTTCTTCCGTTCCGGGAGCGGTTGCCCTACACCGCGGCCATCGTCGAGTTGGCCGAGGGCCCGAAGGTGATGACGTTGATCGAAGGCGCTCCGGCGGAACGACTCCGGATCGGGATGACGGTGACGGCCGCGTTCCGCCCGATCGACGACGACGACCCCGACTCCCCGTATCTGACCGTCTTCACCCCCACTGAGGAGACAGCATGACAGGACTGCTCGACGGAAAGGTCGCCCTGGTCACCGGCGCCGGCCACGGTATCGGCCGCGGCCACGCTCTGGAGATGGCCAAACACGGCGCGACGGTGATTGTCAACGACCTCGGTACCAGCCTCTCCGGCGAAGGCACCGGGAAGGTCGCCGACGAAGTCGTTCAGATCATCGAGAGCCGCGGCGGCACAGCCGTTGCCGACTTCACCGACGTCGGGGACGAAGAGCAGGTCGACCTGGCGGTCGAACGCGCATACTCGCAACTGGGCCGCCTCGACATCGTGGTCAACAACGCCGGCATCGTCCGCGACAAAGCCATCTGGAACATGTCGGTCGATGACTTCGACCTGGTGATGCGCGTGCATGTCCGCGGCAGTTGGCTGACCAGTCGCGCAGTGGCCCGCAAGTGGCGCGCCGAAGCGAAAGCCGGCAGCGGCCGGATCTACGGCCGGATCATCAACACCACCTCGGGCGCCGGCCTGCACGGGCATTTCGGGCAGACGAACTACAGTGCCGCCAAGGCGGCGATCGTCGGGCTGACCCAGACGCTCAGCCTTGAACTCGCGTCGATCGGCGCCACCGCCAACGTGATCAGCCCGGGCGGCCGCACCCGGATGTCGGCGTCCATGCCCGGTGCAGCGGCACCGATCGAGCCCGACGAGCGGTCCGAAGACGAGTTCGATCCCAAGGACCCGTCGCTGGGTTCGCCGGTGGTGGCTTGGCTGGCCAGTCCCGAGGCCGGCCATATCAGCGGGCAGGTCATCCGGGCGCTCGGAGAGAATCTTCAGCTGCTCAAGGGATGGCATCCTGTGGCGAGCGTGGCCAATGGTGGAAAGCGTTGGGATGCAGAGAAACTGGGTACCATCATGGCGACCGACGTGTTCGGCACCCGCAACGCCGGACTTCGCCTGGGCGGCTGACACGTCGACAACGGTCAGCCGAACAGCACGCGTAGATCTTCAGGACTGCTTCCGTGCAGCACGAGTTCGTCCGCACCCGCTTCGTGGTAGCGCTCGAGTACGTCGATGCACGTTGACCTCGAGCCCACCGCGGCCGCGTCGGTGAGCCAATGAGACGGCACCGCCGCGACGACATCGACGAGTTGGTCGCGGGTGAGCACGGAGTCTGCGGAGCCCTTCACTCCCGCCAGGAGCGGGTGGGAACGCAAGCGGTTCAACTGCCCGGGATCCCACCCGTTCGTCGCGGCGAGCCGCTCACCGAGTCCGGGCACCTGCAGATAGGTCACCGCCCTCGCTCCCACCACCGCGGCCTCGGTCGCGGCGGGCAGCGCACAGGCCACCACCACGGTGGCGTAGACACGGGTAGCGCCCGGTGGACGGCCCGCTTCCCGTTCGGCTTCTCTGACCGACTCCACCGAACGCCGCACGGCCTCCGGGGTGAGAAAGGGATGCAGCAGAACACCATCGAAGTGCCGGCCGGCCAGTTCGAGGCCTCTCGGACCGATCGCCGCCAACACCAGGGGCGGAACCGGCTGTTCGGGAAGATCGGTCAACCGCAGCGACGGATACCGTCCGGCGGGACCGTCATAGCGCACCTTCTCACCGCGACACAGCCGCCGAAAGATGTCGGCATGGTCGACCATCGACGCGTTGGTGGATCGGGGCAGCCCTACTGCGGACCACATTGCGTCCATCGAGCGACCTACTCCGACGATCATGCGGCCACCCGAGAGCGCCTGTGCCGTCATCGCCAGAGAAGCCAGCACCGCCGGATGGCGGGACTGGAAATGTGTTATCCCCGATGCGATTTTGACAGTCGATGTCACCTGGCTGATCGCACCGGCGAGCACCCCGAGATCTTTGGTGCCCCACCGTTCACTCAGCCAGACGGTGGACATTCCGAGGTCCTGCGCCGCCCGCGCCTGCCCGACAACGGCACCGGAATCGGTGATCCGCCCGGGCAACAGGTAAGCGCCGAGCGGTATCTGCGCGGCGATCGGATCTACCATGAGCCTATTCTGACACCAGTGTCCAACAACTGACCCGAAGGGGTTACGCCATGGCGTACACGTCCGCTCGCGGCGACGTCGGCGCAGCGGTCCGCGACCGGCTGCACACGTGGCTGCCGGCCCACATCGCCCCGCGCGGCGCCACCTCTTTCACCATCTCCGAGTTCACTGTCCCCGACGCGGGATACTCGGGAAAGACCGTGTTCTTCACCGCCTCATGGACTGATCCATCAGGACGGCGACGCAGCGAAGAGTTGGTATTGCGGCTCCAAGCGGACGACCACCAGTTGTTCGTCACTCCCGACGCTGCACGGCAGGCCGAGGTGATGGAGCGCCTCGCCGGACACGGTCTCCCGGTCCCGCAGATCGTCGGCGTCGAACCCGACGAGCAGGTGTTCGGCGCGCCCTGCTACGTGATGACCCGCGTGCGGGGCCGTGTGCCATCCGACGTGCCGAGTTGGCACAAGCGCGGTTGGACCACCGAACTTAGCGCGGTACAGCGAGAACTGCTCTGCGACAACGCACTCCGCGCACTCGTAGCCGTACATCGGATCGATGACGCGGAGACGATCCAGTATCTGCGGGGACACTCCGAATCGTCGGGCACCGCGCTCCAGCGCTACCTGCACGATCTCGTCACTTGGTACGAATGGTGCAACAGCGACCTGCATGTCGGCGCGGACACGCTTGCCCGTGCTCTCCGGGTCATCCTCGACGCCGCACCGGACGAGGACGCAGAGGGGATTGTGTGGGGAGACGCCCGAGTCGGCAATATGTGTTTCGCCGATGACCTGTCGGTGGCGGCCCTATTCGACTGGGAAGCCGCAACCACCGGCCCGCCCGGGATCGACATGGGCTGGTGGCTCATGTTCGAACGGTTCCTCTGCGAGTCGCTCGGCTTCACCCGGCCCGCGGGGGTTCCCGATGACTCCGAATTCATCCGCCGCTACCGTGATTTCGGCGGTGTGCTGGGCGAAGAGATCGCCTACTACCAACTTCTCGCCGCCTTTGTGCTGTCGCTGATCAACAATCGGCTCGCAGTCCTTCTGGTTCGCGACGGCCTCGATCCCAGTGTGGCACGGCGATATCCCGAGACAGCGGTCGATCTCGTGAAGCGTTATCTGCGGCAGGTCTAGCACGAAGCGCCGGCACCCCCGAAGGGGTGCCGGCTCGACGATCGGCCTCCGCTCAGTGCACGAGCCGAAGGTCTTCGTCGGCGAGACTGAGCACGGCCTCGGTGTCGACTCGTTCCGTAGCCCGCAGGAATCCGCCGCGACGATGGTAATGCTCGACGTGGTCGGCGGGCACATTCTCGCTCCCGCTCAACAGGTCCCGCGGGGAGGGACCGATCCGGTCGGCGACCGCCTGCAGACGCTGCGCGTCCACGGGGAAGGCGCGCATCGCGTTCTCCCCGAGGATCATTCGCGCCTCGTTCTCCGGGACGCCGTCAAACGCCACCCGGATCCAGTTCCAGGTGTCCGGCCACATGCCCTCGGGGTGCGGGTAATCGATCCCCAGCATCAGCCGCTCGGCGCCGATGGCGTCGCGCGCCTCGACCTCGACCTTGTGAATCGACGACGGGGTCGCGAAGCAGTTCCTGGCCCAGTACTCGCTCGGACGCATGGTCAACGGTGTCTCCCGCTCCTCGAACCAGGAGTCCAGCAGTTGCAGCGTCATCGGGACCCAGTCCGAGCGGACCTCGGTCAGCACGAAGCGCAGTGAGGGGTAGCGATCGAAGACACCGGCGAGCATCAACTGCCACAGCAGACGCCGCGGCCCGAAATCCAGGCGGAACGGTGACGCGGGAGATTCGGCGAACTCCTTCTGCAGCGCCTCTCTGGCGTCATCGTCGAGACGCTGTTGCGCAGCCATCATCTGACTGGCTTCCTGCCCGTCGAGGTGGGTGGCGAGGAATGCGGAGATGAACTCCTGGTAGCGCCCCTGCGGGAATCCCCAACCGGCGTGGACCATGAGTGTCGTGTCGGTATCGACACAGGCCTGCCAGAACGGCTCGTAGTGATCACTGAACAGCGAGGGCAGGGTGGGGTCCTCGATGATGCCGGGCGCGCCCACGCTGACGAAGCCGTGCTCCCGAGCCCAGGTCAGTTCCCGGACCGCTGCGTCGATGTCATGGCACGGCCCCGGGTCGGCCATGCCGTAGAGGCGGCCGTCTCCGCCGGCCATGAAGTCGGCGAGCCAGCGGTGGTAGGCCCGCATACCGGCGTCCCGCAGATCCGCTTCGAACGGCTTGTTGACGACGCTGAAAAGCGGCAACGAGGAGAACTGGTGCCCGGGCACCAGGATTTCACCGGCCACGCCCTCGCTGTCGAGTTGTTGCATCCGCACGTCGATGTCCCAGCCGCCGAAACGTTCTGGAGCCGCCGGCGACCACAGCCGTTCGGCGGGATCCGGCTCCTTCTCTTCGGCCCGCGAAGTGAAGTCCGGAGCCATCATCTTGCGGTAGTCCTGCTCTTCCTGCGTGAGCAGGTCGGCGACGGTATCGCGGATCTCGGGATCGAAGTAGGGCAGGTAGTCCCTCATCCGCTTGGCGCCGGCGTGGCCGTCCGCCGAGAAGATCAAGACGTTGTCCGCTGTGTCTGCCATGTTCTGCTCCTTAGTTCCGCTTGCACTCGTCGCGAGGTTTACGGTTGCCGTGCCGGTAGGACCGGCGTGTGTCGGCGCTGGGCAGCGCCGTCATACACTCTGTATGTGGAGGATACAAACTGTATGTCCGATGGTCAACGCGCAGGGACAACCCCGAAGAAGAAGGCCGTCCGAACGGCCGACATTGCCGAGCGGGCGGAGGCGACCCGCGCCGCGCTGATCGCCGCGGGACGCCGGCTGTTCGTCGAGAAGGGCTACTTCGCGACGGGAACGGAGGAGATCGTCGCCGCCGCCGGGGTGGGTACGCGCGGCGCGTTGTATCACCACTTCCCGAACAAGCAAGCGCTGTTCATGGCCGTCTTCCTCGAAGTCCAGGAGGAACTGCACAGCCAGGCACCCCAGCCCGATGAGGCCGGCGACTCCCTACTCGCCCTGCGCAGAGGTCTACGTGCATACCTGAAGTCGTCCCAGACCGGCGAAGTCCAACGCATTCTGCTCGTCGACGGGCCGGCCGTTCTCGGTTGGCAGCAGTGGCGGGCGCTTCAAGTGCAGTTCGGTCTCGGCTCCATCCGCGCGCTGCTCGAGCGGGCGATGCAGCAGGGCGCGGTGGCCGAACAGCCGGTCGATGTGCTCGCGCATGTTCTGTTGGCGGCCACCGATGAGGCCGCGCAGTTCATCGCCAACGCCTCCGATTCTCGCCGCGCCCGCGAGGAGGCCGTCGTCGTCATCGACGGGCTACTCGCGAGTCTTGGTCACCAGCGGCGCTGACGTTCCAATGATCCGAGTCGAGCCGGCGTGAGCGTTGAAATACTAGATGTATGTCTTTCACCTTTAAGCGGTATGGAAATACACTGAGCGCATGCCCCGTGGTCGACAACCAGCGAATGCGCCGAAGACGCTTCGCGCTGCCCAAGCCGAGGCCACCCGCGCGGCGTTGATCACCACGGCGCGACGGTTATTCGTCGAGAAGGGCTACTTCTCCACCAGCATTGAGGACATCGTGGGCGCGTCGGGCGTCGGCACCCGCGGCGCGCTATACCACCATTTCGAAGACAAGCGGGCGCTTTTTCAGGCCGTATTCGAACAGGTCGAAGAAGATCTGATCGCCGAGGCCGCGGGCCTGGAGGACGGTGGTGACGCGCTCACGAGACTGCGTTCCGCACTCCTGAGATTCCTCGACGCCTCGCTGACCCCTGAGGTGCAGCGGATTCTGCTCATCGACGGTCCCGCAGTGCTCGACTGGCAGACCTGGCGTCAGCTCGAAGGGCGGTATGGCATAGGCGCCATTCATGCACTTCTCGAAAGGGCTGTACTGGAAGGCTCACTGCCGGCACAGCCGTTGATAGTGCTCTCGCACGTACTGCTCGCAGCGGTGGATGAAGCCGCACTCGTGATCGCGAACTCGCCAGAACCAACGGCCGCCCGTCAGCAGGGAGTCGACGCTATCAGCCTGTTGCTTGCCGGACTCGACGCACCGCCGCGCCGGCAGTGACGTAGATGCACCGCCGGCTGTCGGCCATCGCGGTGACGGTTGACAGCGATGTCCATATTCAACATACTGGTCGCATGTGAACCGGGCTCGATCCGCGGCCGCGTTCTACCTTCGGCGCCGAGCCCCGATAGTTCGCCGATGGCGTCGACCACTGGGGATGACGCTCCCTCACCGCTAACGAAAGGTCGCAGTGACGAACCGAACCGTCCGTATCGATGGGCTGGATATCGAATACGCCGATACCGGCGCGGGGCCGACTCTGCTGTTTGTGCATGGCGTCTATGTCACCGGCGCATTGTGGAACGACGTCGTCGCCGAGCTGCAAGGGAACTTTCGTTGCATCACCCCGACATGGCCGTTGGGCGCACATCGCACGAAGGTCGTCGACGCCGACCTTCGCGCCGAAGCGACCTCTCGGCGCATCGTGCACTTCATGGAGGCCCTCGAGCTTTCTGAAGTCACCGTTGTCGCGAATGACACCGGCGGCGGTTTGCTTCTCGCCTCCCTCGGCGACCCGACTTTGGATACGTCTCGAATCGCTCGCCTGGTACTGACGAATTGCGATAGCTACGAACACTTTCCACCGGGGTCGTTCGCACAGATCGTGAAGCTGTGCCGATTGAGCTCCGCCATCGGAGGAGCGATTCTGCGGCTGCTTGCCACTGGTCCGGGCCAGCGATTCTTCCTCAAGGCCGTATGCAAGCACGCCCCCACAGCGGAGCGTCAGCGGGAGATCTTCGGAGCATTCGCCACCAGCGGGACCACCCGGCGTGACGCCGTCACAGTGACCGCCTCCTTGGATCCGGCGCTCACGATGCGTGCCGCCCCAGCCATCGAAAGGTTCGACAAACCGGTCACGCTGGCTTGGGGCGCCGCCGATGAGCTGTTCCCCCTCAGCCACGCCTACCGACTTCGCGACGCGTTCCCGAATGCCACACTGACCGAGATCCCCGACTGTTCCAGCTTTGTCATGGTTGACGCGCCGAAGGTACTCGCCGCGGCGATCCGCGAGGGATGACCCCGGCTCGCTCAGCCTCTCCGGAGAATCCGCTCTCCGGTTCCCAGTGCGTCACCGAAGATGTCGAAGCGTCAACGAGATTTACGAGGATCAAGGTGGCAGCAGCTAGTCCATGGGCAGCGGCACCACTCGAACCTGGTGCTGGGCCGGCAGCACCTCGTACGCGGTCGAATCGCCATCGAACGGCTGCCCCTCCCCTGCGGTGAAACCATCGAGCTCGCATCCCTCCAGTGCAGCTTCCCACGGGTCGAAGACGTCACCCCACTCCAGCACGATTTGGGCGCCGGTCAGGCAAGTAGCGTCACCGAAGCGCTTGTTCCAGAACGTAAACTAGCGCGGGGACGTCTCGAGCCCACTTCTCCGAGATCGGTGCGGTGCGGCCGTCGGCGAACGCGTATCCCGCTATCTCCTCGACGGGCACCTCGTCAAGAAGTTTGATCGACTCCACCTCGCATGTTCCATCCCCTCGCCTGTTACGGGGTGGATCCTGACGCCAACGCGCGCAACGCCTTCCGGTCCACCTTCAGCATCGACGTCAACGGGAGCTCGTCGACGATGACGAGCTCGTCCGGGGCCTTATAGTCCGCCAGTTGGCTTTTGACGTAGTCACGCAGATCTTCGAGCGCAGGCGGCGGGCCCACAGGGACGACGAACGCCACGCCGATCTCGCCGATCACCGGTGCGGGACGTCCGACGACGGCTACCGCCTTCACGCCGGGGTGCTCGGCCAACACCTTCTCCACCTCCACGGGGTGGATGTTGTAACCCCCGCGGATGTACATGTCACCGCTGCGGCCGACGAGCGACAGGTTGCCATCGTCACGGATGACACCGACGTCACCGGTGCGCAGCCACCCGTCCCGGAGCACCGCGGCGGTCAAGTCGGGATCTCGCCAGTAGCCGCGCATCACACACGGCCCGCTGACCTCGACGACCCCGTCGTCGGCGACACACACCGCCATGCCGGGCGCGGCCCGCCCGACCGTCTGAAACTGGACCTCGGGCGGATCGTCGGGCGCCGTGCCGCAAATGGTCGGGCACTCCGTCATCGCGTACCGCACCACCAGCGCCACCCCGATCCGGTCCGCCACCGCGCGAACCAGATGCGGCGGTGCGGGAGCGGTGGCCACCACACCGATACGGAGGTGGGGCAACGAATCCCGGCATACACCGTCGAGTTCGAGCAGCTTCGCCCACTGGGTGGGTACCGCGCCTGCAACGGTGATCTTCTCCTCGCGCAGAACCGAGAACATCCCGTCAGCCGACCACGGTGTTGGCGGCACGACCAACGTGGTGCCCCAAACCAGCTGGTCCCACAACTTGAACATGTAACCAGCGTGCGCGAACGGCGTCGACGTCAGTCGTCGGTCGTACGGCGCGCTCATCACCCCCGCCGCCGCGGCCCCCGCGGCCAGGTTGGCACCGTCGAACACCGCCCCTTTCGGCGAGCCGGTCGTGCCGCTGGTGAAGATGACAGTCACCGGATCGTCAGCATCCAGGGACACCGCGGGCAGCGAATCGGCGGGCGCACACTTCTGGGCCAACGCGTCGCGCAACAGCACAGCCTGTCCGGCACGATCGATCTCACCGAGATCAGTGTCGGCGACGATCAGTGCCGGATCGGCTTGGTCGAGAACAGCTGTGATCTCCCGCGGACCCAGGCGCGGGTTGAGTCCCGTCGTGACCGCCCCGATCATCGCCGCCGCCGCATAACACGTCGCATAGTCGATCCCCGAGGGCAGCCACAACGCAACCACGTCCCCCTTGCCCACTCCGGCATCGGAGAATTGCACCGCGACCGCACGGGCGCGGCCCACCCAGTCGGCGAACGTGATCCGAGCCCCCGGTTCGACATAGGCCTCACGGTCACCGTGCACAACGGCGGCGGCGTGCAGCAGTGCCCGCAGATCGGGGTACTCGCCGTCCAGCGGAGGCCCGGACACCTACGGTTCCTCGCTACCGAGAATCACTGTGCCGCTGGAGCAGAACCAGCCACCGGTACCGCTGACGCAGGCGATTCTGGCATCCGGGACCTGACGCGGACCGCACTCGCCCCGGAGTTGGCGCGCCGCCTCGACGAGCAGGAACAGTCCACGTTGCCCCGGATGGCACGCGGACAGCCCCCCGCCGTCGGTATTGGTCGGTAGATCACCGCCGATACGCAGCGAACCCGCCTCGACAAATGAGCCGCCTTCACCCTTGTCGCAGAAGCCGAGATCCTCGAGCGTGCAGAGCAGCATGTAGGTGAACGCGTCGTAGATCTCGGCGACGTCCACGTCGATGGGTTTCACGCCGGCCCGCTCGAAGGCCAGCGGCCCGCTGACCGCGGCCGGCCCGACCGTCATGTCGTCCCACTGCGAGGTCAGCATGTGGGACGTCGTCTCGGCCGAACCCAACACCCAGACCGGCTGTGACCGGAGGTCTTTCACACGGTCGGCCGCGACCAACACCATCGCCGCGCCACCGTCGCTGCGGATGCAGCAGTGCAGTTTGGTGAACGGGTCGGCGATCATCGGGCCGGACAGCACATCCTCGACGGTGATGGGCTCCCGGTAGTACGCGTCGGGATTGTCGGCGGCGTTGAAGCGAGCTGACACCGCTACCTCGGCGAGTTGTTCGATCGTGGTACCGAACTGATGCATATGCCTGCGTGCCGCCATGGCGTACTTCGAGATCAAGGTGTGTCCGTACGGCGCCTCCCACTGCAACGGGCCGCGGGCACCCCAGTTGATGCTCGCCCCGCGCAACCCTTTTCGTAGGTCCGAACGCGCGGTGGAACCGTAGGTCAGCAGCACGACGTCGGCATGGCCGGCGGCGATCGCATCGACGGCGTGCGAGGCCATGACCTCCCACGCCGCGCCGCCGACAGCGGTGGAATCAACCCACCGCGGGCGCAACCCCAGGTACTCACCGACATCGACCGGCGGAAGCGTGCCCTGTCCCGTGGACGCCAAACCGTCGACATCCGACGGCGACAGCCCCGCGTCGGCGAGGGCGCGTCGGCTGGCCTGCGCCATCAACTCGAACGGGCTCTTGTCCTCGACCCGGCCGACGTCGGACAACGCGACCCCGGCGATCGCGACCGCGCGACTCACTGGGCGCGTTCCTGAGCGAGGAGTTCGGCAAGCACCTCAGCGGGCTCACTGAACAGGTGGCGAAAGACATGCGCCCGCTTCAGATACAGATGCATATCGCTCTCGAACGTGTACCCCATGCCGCCGAAGATCTGGATTCCGGCCGCGGCGTTGTCGACGGCGGCCTGTCCTGCGACGTGGACGGCCGAGAGAATCTGCAGTAACGCGTCACTACGGTCGCTGTCCATGGCGATGGCAGCGAACAGCGTCTGCGCCTGGGCCGCCTCGGCCGCGACTTCCATGTTGACGCAGGTGTGCTTGATGGCCTGATGCACACCGATCGGCTTGCCGAACTGCTCGCGTGTCTTGGCGTGGTCGGTGGCCAGCGCCGTCGACGCGCTCGCCAGGCCGGTGAGGAAGGCCGCGCTCAGAACCATGGCGCGACCCCAGAGCCATTCGTCCTCGGCGTCCACCCAGTGCAGCGGCTCGGCCGCCGCGACCGCCGCGGTGGCCAACCTCGTGCCCGGGTCGGCGGACTCGACTACAGCCAGTTCACCGAATGCGGCGATGTCGATCAGCGCAGCGCCGCTGCGGCCGACGGCCAGCGCGTACTGGGCACCGCACGGGTCGAAGAGGTCGAATGTCCCCTTGACCGGCCGGATCTCGCCGGTGCCGCGCAGTACCGCCAATGCCACCAGGACCTCACCGGAACCGATGCCCTGCGCGAGCTCCTCGTCACCGCACCGTGCGGCCACCCGGGCAGCCAACGTCGCGGCCATGAAGGGCCCGGGCGCCAGTCGCTTCCCGAACTCGACGTGCAAGAGGACTTCGTCGTCGAACGGCTGGCCGGAGCCGCCGTACCGCTCGGGGAGGCCGAGCGTGAGCAGCCCTAATTCGGCCCCTTCTCGCCAGACTCCGGGCGGAACGGCGGCCTCGGCCCGGCGGTCAGCGCGGATGCTTTCCACCGGCATGCGCTCAGAGAGGAATTCGGCAGCCGCGGAGATGATTTCGAGCTGCTCGTCAGACGGAAGCAGATTCACGGTCGGTTCCTGTCTATTTCGTTATCGGGGTAGCCCGAGTACACGTTCGCCGATGATGTTGCGCTGGATCTCCGATGTTCCACCGCCGACAGACTGCGAGAACGCGTAGTAGTAGAAGCCCACCCATCCGTCCTCATCCCAGCGCGACGAATGGCGGATGGCGGCGGGGCCGACGATGTCCATCGCCAACTTCCCGATCTCCTTGGCCAATTCCGCGTACATCAACTTCACGATCGACCCGCGGGGTCCCGGTGTCTCGGTGCGCAGCGCCTCGCAGATGTTGGTGTAGGTCAGCGCACGCAAAGACGCCACCGAGGCCCGCGCCCTGGCCAACCGGCGAGCGATCTCGTCATCGGCGATCGCGGGCCTCCGCCCGTCGGGTCCGACGTGGTCGCGGGCGTAGTCGATGAGATCCTCGAGAACCTTCGCCAACCGCACCTGGTTGGCGGTGAAGGCGGTGCCGCGCTCGAACGACAGCGTCGCCATCGCGACCGACCACCCCGATCCCACTTCACCGACCACGTTCGACAGGGGGATCCGCACGTTGTCGTAGAACACCTCGCAGAACTCCGAACCGCCCTCGATCGTCTCGATGGGACGGATGTCGATGCCCGGCGTGGACATGTCACAGATGACCCAGGTGATGCCGGAGTGCTTGGAACCGGAACTGTCGGTGCGCACCAGCAGTTCCTGGTAGTCCGCGATGGTGGCAAAACTCGTCCACACCTTCTGTCCGGAGACCACCAGGTCGTCGCCGTCGATGACCGCCTTCGCCCGCAGTGCGGCCAGGTCCGAACCCGCATCGGGTTCGGAGAAGCCCTGACACCAGACCACCTCGCCCCGAAGGATTTTCGGCAGGTGAAGTGTTTTCTGCTGGTCGGTGGCCCGGGTGATCAGCGTTGGCCCCGCATGCGAGAGCCCGACGAAACACGCGTCGATACCCGGAAATCCGCGTGCCGCGTACTCCTCGTACCAGATCAGCTGCTGCAGCAGGGTCAGCCCCTTACCGCCGTATTCTGTCGGCCAGGCGATACCCGCCCAGCCGCCCTCCCACTGGGTCCGCTGCCAGGCCAGGTCGTACTCGCGGATTCCCGCGTGGTCCCTCGGTCGTGGTTCAGTCGGCTTGTTCTCGTCGAGCCAGGTTCGGACCTGGTCACGAAACTCGAGCTGATCCGGTGTGAAGTCCAGGTCCATGAACACTCCAGTGTAGGTGACACGATAGTCAGAAAGTGAGTTCGGCTGCCGCGGTGATGGTCAGGATTGAGGCTCCTTGCCGGCGGCCGCAGCGATTGCCGCGAAAGCTTCCAGGTTCTCCTCGACCGGTTCCGGTGTCATTTCGGGCCCGTACCGGACCACGAGACCTGTGAGCCCGCAGTCGAGCCAGGGCTCGACCCGCTTGCGGATGCGGGCCACCGGGCCGACCAGCCATCCGTCGTCGATGTACTCATCGGGCACGGCACGCAGAGCGGCTTCCCAGCGCGCGCCGTCCAGTGGCGGCTCGCCGGCTTGCACACGTGCCTCGGCTTCGTCGGGATCCGTGTCGGCGAAGATGTCGGCCAGGCGTTCAGCCACTTCGGGGTAGCCGCGTGCCTCCATGAAGGGCCGGAGCATGTGGAACCAGGTGACGACAAACTCCTTGAAGGGGTGCATGGCAGTTGTCACGTCGTCGTCGACGAGGACATCGACGTGGGCCCAGATCGCGAAGTCGTCCATCCCCTTGCTTCGGCCTGCGCGATCGAATCCGCGCTGCAGCAGGGGCTCGACGGCGGGCAACATGCCCGGAGCGAATGCCGGCGGCAGCCACCCGTCGGCCAATTCCGCCGCCAGGCTGACCATCTCCGGTCCCGCGGCGGCGACCATGATCGGGATCTCGGCGATCACGTCGAGCCCGACTGCGACCGGGTCCAGGCCCGACGCGCCGGGGCCGCGGTAGGGCGCCGACCACTCGCTGCCTTCGTACTGGATCGGCTCCCCGCGCAACGCCTGCCTCAGAATCGCGATGTAGTCCCGCATCCGGCGAGTGGGACTTCCCCACCGCCGACCATGAAATCCTTCGGCGGCCACCGGGCTGGCGCTACCGAGCCCGATCATCACGCGCCCGCCACCGGCGAGGTGATCGATGGTCTGAAATGCCATGGCCGCCAGCGCCGGCGGTCGCCCGGTCACCTGGGCGATCCGCGTGCCGAGCTTCAATCTGTTGGTGTGTGCCGCGATGTAACCAAGGGGCACAAGCCCTTCGGATCCGAATCCTTCCGCGGTGAAAACGGCGTCGTAGCCGAGTTGTTCGGAGTACCGGATCCGGTCGATGGGGACGCTGAACCGGCGGTCATGCCAGCGCACTTCGGTCGCGAGTTGGATCATCGGCCCTGCCCCTCCGATTGATCGCCGCGCATCCGCTCAGCCCGGTACTTGTCGACGAGTTGCTCCACACCGCGGGCCAGTAGGGCGACGTCGGCGCCGACGAGTACGAACCGTGCTCCTGCCGCAACGTACTGCCCGACGAGTCGGGGGTTGAACGCGTTCACCCCGGCGCTCTTACCGTGCTCGACGATGGTGGCCAGGGCCCCGTCGATGGCGGCCACCACGTCGGGATGCTCCGGTTGTCCCAGCTTCCCCATCGATGCTGCCAAGTCGGCGGGGCCGATGAACACCGCATCGACGCCGTCGACGTCGGCGATGTCATCGAGGTGGCGAAGTGCTTCTGCGGTCTCGACCTGAACTGTCAGCGAGACGGTCTCGTCCGCGGTGGCGAGGTAGTCGGAGATGCGGTTCCAGCGGGAGGCGCGGGCCAATGCGCTGCCGACCCCGCGGATGCCGCGCGGTGGGTAGCGGGTGGCGGCGACGGCCGCGGAGGCATCCTCGGGACCGTCGATCATCGGCACCATGATGTTCTGCGCACCGATGTCCAGCAGTTGTTTGATCACCACCGGGTCCGCCGCCGGCGGACGCACCACCACGTCGACCTCGGGATAGCCGGCCAGTACCTGCAGTTGCTCCAGTGTGGTGCGAATGTCGTTGGGCGCGTGCTCCATGTCGAGCAGCACCCAGTCGATACCCGACCCGGCGCAGATCTCGGTGACATACCCGCTGCCCGATGCCAGCCACATGCCGATTCGCGGAGCGCCGCCGGTGATGTGTTGCGTCCAGCGGTTCATGGCGTCCCTCGTTCGAATGCGACGGACACGGTGCCCTGGGGACCGTAATCGGCTACGAAGGTGTCGCCCGGCTCGGCGAACACCGGTTTGGTGAACGACCCGGACAGGATGACCTCACCCGCGTTCAACGAAACGCCGTGCGGGGCAAGTCGATTGGCTAGCCAGGCGACCCCGTTGCCCGGGTGGTTGAGCACCGCGGCCGCCACCCCGGATTCCTCGATCACGCCGTTGCGGGACAAAAGCGCTGCCACCCACCGCAGGTCGACGTCGAGCGGACGGAATACCCGGCCTCCCAGCACCAGCCCGGCATCAGCAGCGTTGTCTGCGATCGTGTCGACGATCGTCCGAAGGTGGCCGGTGTCGGGATCGGACATCTGCACCCGCGCGTCGAGGATCTCCAACGCAGGCGTGACGAACTCGGTGGCGCGGAGGACGTCGAACAGCGTCACACCCGGCCCGCTCAGCGGCTCTCCGAGGATGAACGCCAACTCCACCTCGATGCGCGGCCGGATGAACCGACCCACCGGCACCTGTCCGCCGTCGTCGAAGAACATGTCGTCGAAAAGTGCGCCGTAGTCCGGCTCGTCAATGGACACTGCCCGCTGCATCACTTTTGAGGTCAACCCGATCTTGCGCCCTCTGACCTGGCGGCCGTCGGCGACCTTGAGCTCCACCAGGGCCCGCTGTACCGCGTACGCGTCCTCGATCGTCATCGCCGGGTAGTCGAGCGACAATTGCCGGATCGGCTCGCGGGTCTGCTCGGCGACATACAACCGTCTCGCGATGTCCTCGATCTCGTCGGGACGTGGGCGACTCATCGGCTCGGCGTCACTTCGTCAAGAAGGAAACGGCGGCGGAATTGAACGAGTCCGGGTCCTCGAAGTGCGGCCAGTGCCGCACGGTCGGCATCTCGAAGACCTCGGCGCGCGGAATCAACTGCGCGATCGAGTTCGCGGTGTCCTGGTACACCCCGTGGTCGCGGCCGGAGGCCACCACCATCACCGGCGCGGCGATGGTCTTCCACTTGTCTTCGGGGATCAGGTTGCGATCCCGGGCGGCGGCCTCCTGCAGGATCAGCAGGTGGTCGATGGTCTCTCTGGTGTCATCGCGTTGATAGATGGCGCGACGGAGGCCGATCAGATCGGGTAGACGGTTCGATTCGTCGGCGATCAGGTGGGCGAACACCCCGTGCAACGACTCCCAGGTCGGCTCGTTGACCGCCTTGGTGCGCTCGGCGCGGATGCGCGCCATGTTGGCCGCGGCGGCCTCCTTGCCGGCCGGCGACATCAGGATCACCTTCGCCACCCGGTCGGGATGCTGGACCGCGATCGTCGAGGCAACCCACGCGCCCAGCGACATCCCGACGAAATGAGACTGCCGGATTCCGAAATGATCCATCACCTTCAGCACGTGTTCGACGTACACCGGAATCTCGTAGTCGTAGTCCGGCTTGTCCGAGAAACCGTTTCCGACCATGTCGATTGCCACGCAGTGGAAATGCTCGGACAGCGCACCGAGGTTCGGGGCGAACGTCTCCCAGTGTCCGCCCGTGCCGTGCAGAAGGACCGCGTGCGGCTTGTCGGGGTCCCCCGCTTCGGCGAACCGCGTGCGGACGGCGGAACCGTTCACCTCGAGGTCGACGAAGCCCTGCCGGAACGGCACTTCCTTGAGATACATCCAGACACTTCGATAGTTCTCGGTGTCGATGGCAGCCCCGGGCGTCTCCTGGCTCATCTCGCCCCTCTCCGATTCGTCTCCGAATCGCGTTCAGGATCAGTTTCTGACATTGCTGTCAACTTAGCGCGTGCCGCGCGGACGGGCGGACGCGCACGCCAACAGTCTGCATGTTCGCATGTAGATAACGCAATAGCGGCTCTCACGCCGATACTCGGCACCGTGGCCGCCAGCCTCGATTTGATTGATTCTGACAGTCGTATGCGGTAAGACTGATGGGGTGAACACCCCGGCCGCGGACCGCCGCGTACTGGCGGACTTGGTCAACGAGTTCGCCGCTGTGCGGTTGTCTCTGGATCTGGCCGGAAACGGCCCCCGGCTGATGGTCGAGGATCTCGAAAGCGGTGAGCACATCTTCCTGTGCCCGCTCGAACTGGCCAGCTTCACCCAAGCCACCGCCGAAGACCGGGAGACGTGGCTGCGGGTGGGCAACTACCGCGTCGATCCGCCGGGGCGCGAGCCGTGAGGGACGTCGACGTCGTCGGGCTCGGAATGACCGCGATGTCCCTGAAGCCCGGAGCCACACCACTCGAGCTGGCGGTGCAGGCAAGTACCGCCGCGGTGGCCGACGCGGGCATCGACCGCTCCCGGGTCGACGGGCTGTTGGTCGGCTCTTCGCAGGGCGTCCGGCCCGACCGACTCGGTGTCGGGTTCGCCGCGCAGGGCGGTTTCTTCGATCTGCGCCTCCTCGAACACGTCGAGATCAAGGGCGCCACCACGATTGCGATGCTCCAGCGTGCACGCGACGCGATCACCAACGGTGAAGCGACGACGGTGATGTGCGTGTTCGCCGATGCGCCCCTGGTCGCGGGCAAGGGCAGCGGTTCGGCCTACGCGCACAGTGGCGGCAATGAGGGCGTGCGCGGAATGGAGAGGGCATCCGGGCTGCTGGGCTCGGTTCCCACCTACGCGCTGCTGGCCCAGCGTTGGTTGCACGTCACCGGTAACAGCCCCGACGATCTCCGCGCGGTCGCCACCACGGCCAGGGCCTGGGCGGTGGACAACCCGGCCGCGGTCAACCGGCAACCCCTCGACGCCGACGGCTACGCAGCCAGCCCGGTCATCGCGGAACCGTTGCGCCGCCTGGATTGCGCGCGACCGGTCAACGGCGCCGTCGCGGTGATCGTCTCCGGTGATCCCTCGGTCGGAGCCACGAGGCTGCGCATCCGCGGCGTTGGCCGCGACCATCCGGTCCGACGCCGGCGATCCGGCGCCGAATCATGGTTCGGCGGAGGGGGCCGCGCCGTCGACGATGCGTTGGACCAAGCCGGCGTCGCCCGATCCGATCTCGACCTCGTCGAACTCTACGACCCCTTCTCGATCGTGACGCTGGTCCTCCTCGACGAATACCGGCTCACCGGTGGCACCCCCGCCGGGGAGTTCGTCCGCGAAGGGCATATCGGTGCCGGCGGCTCTCTTCCCACCAACACCGGCGGCGGCCAACTGTCGGGGTTCTATCTGCAGGGGATGACGCCGTTGGCCGAGGCCATCATTCAGCTGCGCGGCGACGGTGGTGCCCGGCAAGTCCCCGACGCCACAGTGGCTTTGGTGGGTGGTATCGGCGGCCGGATGGACCACCACGCGGCGTTGGTGCTGGAGCGGGCCGCATGAGCGCTGTCACTCCCGCCCCCTCCGGGGACTGGTTACTCGAATCCGCACTCGCACCCGTCGTCGCCGGTGATGTCGGTGATGTCCTTGCCCCTTTCTACGACGCCGCGGCACACGGTGAACTGGCGATGCCGTTCTGCGCGGAGTGCGACCTGCCCCTGGAGATGGAGCAGCGAGTGTGCGACGGCTGCGGGGCTGCCCATGCGCGTTGGTGCGCCGTCGAACCGAGCGGTTCGGTGCATGCCGCGACAGTCATGCATCGGCTTGAACCCGGCCTGGTCCGCGTCGACGCGCCCTATCCGATCGTCGACGTGGAATTGCACAGCGGGCACCGCCTGGTGATGACCACCGTTCATCCGTCCTCGACCGCGCCCCCCATCGGCGCACCCGTGCGCATCGGCTTCCGTCGCCTCGGCGACATCGCACTACCCGCCATCGAATCCGTGGAGGAACCGCAGTGACCACAACAGAAAACTCCGCCACCTTGGAAAGACCCGACGACTTCGACGTCAGCACCGTGGTCCTCAAGGACCGGGTGCACGGCTCGGTGTACACATCCGCCGAGATCTTCCGCCGGGAGATGGACACCATTTTCAAGACCGGCTGGGTCTACGTCGCGCACGAGAGCGAAGTCAGCGAGCCCGGCGACTACCTGACCCGGTCGATCGGATCCGAGCCGGTCGTGGTGGTGCGGGGGAAAGACGGTGTGGTGCGTGTTCTGCTGAACCGCTGCACACACCGGGCCAACAAGCTGTGCAACGCGGAGAAGGGCAACGCCAACTCGTTCCGCTGCCCCTACCACGGGTGGACCTTCAGCAACACGGGGTCGCTGCAGGGTGTGCCCATGCGCGAAGGCTACGGCGAGGCGTTCAGCGCGCTGCGCACCGAGCTCGGTCTGGCGGAGGCGCCCCGGGTGGACAGCTACGGCGGGTTCGTATTCGCATCGCTGGGAACCGAGGGCGTCTCTCTGCAGGAGCATCTCGGCGGGGCCACCTCGGCGATCGACCGGCTGCTCAACCTGTCCCCCACCCGCTCGATCGACCTGCGGGCCAACTGGATGAAGCACCAGCACCACGCCAACTGGAAAATGGTGGTGGAGAACAACGTCGACGGATACCATGCGTTGTTCACCCACGCCTCGGTGTACGACGCGATCCGCCCCGCCAAGGTGTCCCACGTCCCCAGCAAGGTCGACGTCCTCGTCCGGGATATCGGCAACGGCCACTCCGAGATCGACTACAGCGACGAATACCGCAAGCTCGACGAGGAATTCATCTGGTACGGCAGGATTCCGCGCGCCAAACTCCCGAAATATGTCGAAGCCCTGGAGCAGGCCTACGGACCGGAGCAAGCGCACGACGCCCTGGTCGTCGGCCCCCCACACACCCTGATCTGGCCGAACCTGTTCCTCGCCGAGATGAACATCATGTTCGTCGAACCGCTGGCCCCCGACCGCACCATCGCCTGGACCACCGCGGTGCTGATACCCGGTCAAGACGAACTCAACGAACGCACGCTACGTCGCTCGGAGGGCGCGATGGGACCGGCTGGATTCCTGATCGCCGACGACGGCGAAATCGGGATGCGCAATCAGGCCGGGTTGGCGGCCGAGTCGCCGGAGTGGCTCGTCCTCAAGCGCGGACTCGACGACGACATCGTCGACTCGACCGGAATCATCAACCGGGACAAGAGCGCTGAGACGCCACAGCGCGGCTTCTACGCGCGATGGGCCGATGTCGTGGGCGGGCGGGCATGAGCGTGACCGACACCAGCCCCGCAGCCGTCACCCGTCCCGTCATCCGTCCGCTGCCGGACGCCGATGTGCTGTCGTTCATCTACCTCGAGGCCAGGCTGGCCGACGAGGGCCGGTACTCGGAGTGGGAGTCGCTGTGGGCCGACGAGGGCCCGGTCGAGTACCGCGTCCCGATGGACCCGGACGACGATCCCCGCACCACCCTGGCCTACATCAACGACAATCGGCGACGGATCAGGAGCCGGGTGGCACAGTTGAACACCGGCAACCGCCATTCACAGACACCGCCGTCGGTGATGCGCCGCGTGATCTCCAACAGCGAGGTGGTCGACCAGGATTCCGGGTCGGTGACGGTCGAGTCGAACTTCGCGTTGTTCGAGTATCGACTGCGGCAACGCTTCTGGGCGGGCCGCGTGGTTCACACTCTGCAGCGCTGCGACGACGGGTTCCGTCTGGTACGCAAGATCGTCCATCTGATCGACGCGAGCGGACCGCTCGACACCCTGGCCTTCTTGATCTGACGCTCATGCTGATCGGAGACATCGCCACCAACAACGCCCGCCGGTACCCGCAGAAGCGGGCCCTGGTCGACGGCCAGCGGTCGCACACGTGGTCGCAGGTCCAGGAGCGGGCCTGTCGGCTCGCCAACTTCATGCGCGGGCGCGGGCTGACCCGGGGCGACCGCGTCATGGTCATCGCCCGCAACTGCATTGAATGGCCCGAGATTTCGTTCGGCCTCGCCAAGGTCGGCCTCGTCGCCGTTCCGGTCAACATCCGGCTCGCGCCTGACGAGGTGGCCCACATCCGCGAGGACTCAGGCGCGCAGGCGGCGATCGTACATGCCGAGCAGCTGACCAAGTTCGTCGGTGAACTCGCCGACATGCGCATGGTGATGGGTATCGACGCGCGCCGGACCATCGGCGACACCGACCTGGTGACCGATTACGAGACCGCGCTCTCGCACGCCTGGTCGAGCACTCCCAACGTGGAGATGACGCCCGACGACCTTGCGGTAATCCTCTACACCAGTGGCACCACTGGGCGCGCAAAGGGTGTGATGCACACCCACCGCGGACTGCTCTACCAGGCCGCCGACACCAACCTCGTCACCGAGGCCAACCGCTCGGACGTCATGCTGGCGACGACACCGTTCTTCACCGCCGGCGGTATGGTGCGCACGGTGTCGTGGCTGTACCTCGGCCAAACGATGGTGATTCACCAGAAGTTCGACCCCCAGGCGGTCATCGACGAGATCGAACGCAGCGGAATCACGTTCACCACATTCATTCCCACCATGCTGCACCGCACTCTGGCGATCCTGGAGGACGGCCCGCCCCGTGACATGTCGAGCCTGCGCCGCATCTCCTACGGTTCGGCGCCGGTGCCGCCCGGTCTGGCGCGCAAGGCGATGGACCTTCTCGGCTGTGATCTGCAACAGCGCTACGGATTGACCGAATGTGGTGGCCAGGCAACGATTCTGACTCCGCAAGACCACCGCGACATTCTCGCCGGACGGGATTCGATCGCCACGTCGTGCGGGCAGGAGACTCCGATGTGCGTGATCCGCGTCGTCGACGAGAACGGGGACGACGTCCCCGCCGGTACTGTCGGCGAGATCGTCATCGCGAGCCCGGCCAACGCGATCGGCTATTGGAACCGGCCCGAACAGACCGCCGAGGCCTTCCGGCCGGACGGTTTGCGCACCGGTGATCTGGGCTACCTCGACGAGGACAACTACCTGCACATCACCGGGCGCAAGACCGACATGATCATCTCCGGCGGCTTCAACGTCTATCCCGCCGAGATCGAACGGGTCATCGCCCACCACCAAGATGTCGACCTGGTCGCCGTCGTCGGCGTGCCCGACCCGGAATGGGGGGAAACCCCTGTGGCGGTGGTAATTCCGAAGGCGCATGTCACAGACCACGCGACGCTGACCGATGAGCTGACCGCCCTGTGCCGGTCCGAACTGGCCGGCTACAAGCAACCCCGCCGGTTCGAATACCGGCGGGAGTTCCCACTCGGTCCGGCAGGCAAGATCCTCAAGCGCGAGATCGCCGACGATCTTCGCAGCATGGCGCCTCAGACATGACCACTTCGCGCAAGGAGCACTGGTGAGCAGCTCACTGAATTTGTCCACGCTCGAATTCGATGTGACCGATCACGTCGCCACGGTGACGCTGAACCGGCCAGAACGGATGAACAGCTTCACCGAACAGATGGCCGCCGAGCTCGCAGAAGTGTGGGCCACGGTCCGCGATGACGACGACATCCGGGTGGCTGTGCTGCGCGGCAGCGGTGACCGGGGCTTCTGCTCCGGCATCGACGTCGCCGAGGGCACCTGGTGGCGGCACAAGCCGATCTTCAACCAGGAAGATCCCGGTGAGCTGCTCGGGCCGAAGGCGCATCGTGTCTGGAAACCGGTGATCGGTGCGCTGCACGGGATCGTCGCCGGCGGCGCCATGTACTTCGTCAACGAGTGTGACTTCTCGATCTGCAGCGAAAGCACCGTGTTCTTCGATCCCCACGCAAACGCCGGTATCGTCTCCTCGCTGGAGCCGATGGGTATGCGCGCACTCGGGGTGCCGTACGGCGAGGTGATGCGCTGGGCCCTGCTGGGCAGCGAAGAACGGATCACCGCGCAGACCGCGCTCCGGATCGGATTGGTCACCGAGATCGTGCCGGACGATCAGCTGACCAGCCGGGCCACGCAGTTGGCGTGCGAGATCGCGGCTCGGCGGCCGAACGGTGTCCAGGGGACGGTTCGCGCGATGTGGGAAGCCCGCGACCTGCCCCCGAGCACCGCGGCGCGACACGGCAAGTTCTACACGGACCTCGGAAACGCCGGCGCGGGCCGCTCCGACGCACGAACCAACAGGCGATCACCACGAACTCGATGAGGTGCACATGACCGAAACGACAGAGGCGCTCACCGAATTCAAGCTCTTGATCGGGGGTGAACAGACCGCCGCGACCGCCGGGCGCACCTACGACAGCGTCGACCCGTACAGCGGCAAGCCGTGGGCACGGGTTCCGGACGGCGACGGGTCCGACGTCGACCGCGCTGTCGCGGCGGCGCGCGAGGCGCTCAACGGTGACTGGGGCAGGCTGACCCCGACCGCACGCGGCAAGCTGCTGCACCGACTGGGTGAGGTCATCGCACGGGAGGCGGAGTACCTGGCAGAGCTGGAAGTGCGGGACGGCGGAAAACTGGTGCGCGAGATGGTGGGCCAGATGCGCTCGCTGCCGGACTACTACTTCTACTACGCGGGGCTGGCCGACAAGCTGCAGGGCGAGGTGATCCCCACCGACAAGTCGAATTACTTCGTCTACACACGGCACGAGCCGGTCGGTGTGGTCGGGGCGATCACTCCGTGGAACTCACCGCTTCTTCTGCTGACCTGGAAGTTGGCCGCGGGCCTGGCCGCCGGATGCACGTTTGTGGTCAAGCCCAGTGACCACACCCCGACCTCGACACTCGCGTTCGCAAAACTGTTCGCCGAAGCCGGGTTTCCGCCCGGGGTCATCAACGTGGTGACCGGCTGGGGACCGGCAACCGGCGCGGCGCTGGCCTCTCACCCGGGCGTGGACAAGATCGCGTTCACGGGGTCGACCGGAACGGGGATCGAGGTCGGCAAGGCCGCGATCTCGAACATGACCAGATTCACCCTCGAACTGGGCGGCAAGTCCGCACAGGTGGTATTCGAAGACGCGGACCTCGACGCAGCGGCCAACGGAGTGATCGCCGGCGTGTTCGCCGCCACCGGTCAGACATGTCTGGCCGGCTCACGACTGCTTGTCCACGAAGACGTCGCCGACGCGCTCGTCGAGAAGATCGTCGCCCGGGCCGCCACGATCAAGCTCGGGGATCCCAAGGACCCGGCCACCGAGATGGGACCGGTGTCGAACGAGCCTCAGTATCAGAAGGTGTTGTCGCACTTCGCCTCCGCTCGTGAGCAGGGCGCGACCATCGCCTACGGCGGCGAACCCGAGGACAGCCTCGGCGGCTACTTCGTCAAACCGACGGTGCTGACCGGAGTCGACCCCTCGATGCGCGCCGTAGCCGAGGAGGTCTTCGGCCCCGTCCTGGCGGTGATGACGTTCAGCGACGAGGACGAAGCGATCGCGGCGGCCAATGCGACCGAATTCGGCCTCGCGGGGTCGGTGTGGACCAAGGACGTACACCGAGCGCACCGGGTGGCCGCCAGGCTGAGGGCCGGGACCGTCTGGGTCAACGCGTATCGTGTGGTGGCGCCGCATGTTCCGTTCGGCGGCATGGGTTTCAGTGGTATCGGTCGGGAGAACGGCGTCGACGCGATGAAGGACTTCACCGAGACCAAGGCGGTGTGGGTGGAGTTGTCCGGAGCGACCCGGGACCCGTTCACCCTCGGATGATTGACAAAGGAGCGCCGTGCGTTTCAACCTGATGTTCCCGATGCGGGCGGTGAAGCATTGGGACACCTGGAGCCAGGGCGCTTCACTCGGCGACATTGCGCGTCTGGTGGAGCAGGTCGGCTTCGACGGCTTCTCGATGTCGGAGCACCCTTACCCCGACAAGAACTGGCTGGCCACGGGGGGCCACCACGCTTTCGATCCGATGGTGTCGCTGAGCTTCGCGGCAGCCGCGACCACCCGGCTCCGGGTGATGACCTACATCCTCGTCTCGGGTTACCGCAGCCCGTATCTGACTGCGAAATCGGCTGCGAGCCTGGACCTGCTGTCCGGTGGGCGGTTCACCCTGGGCACCGGCGCCGGGTACCTCAAGTCCGAGTTCGAGGCGTTACACGCCGACTTCGCGGGTCGTGGAGCGCTGCTGGACGAGGCGATCGCCGCGTGGAAGGCGACCTGGAACGGCGAGGAGCACGACGGTCCCGAATTCGGAGTGAGCGGCCACATCGCGCTTCCGCTGCCGTCCACCCCGGGTGGACCCCCGATCTGGATCGGCGGCAACGGTGCAGCTGCGCGGCGCCGTGTGGTCGACATCGCCGACGGCTGGATGCCGATGGCCGCCTCCGGTGAGATGGCTGCCATCACCCGGTCACAACCGCTGGAAGACATCGACACGCTGACCGAGTGGATCGCCGCTGTCAACAAGCGTCGAGCCGACCGGGGGCGCGGTCCCGCCGATGTGTCCTTCGTGCCGTTCGAATCCGGATCGCTGGTCAGCGGCGACTGCGCACCGTTCTGCTCAGCGCTCGGCGCCCAACTCGACGCCTATGCGGATGCCGGGGTCACCTGGATCACCATCGAACCCGCCAGTCGCAGCTTCAGCGATTTCCGCACCGACGTCGAACTCATCGCGTCACAACTCATCCAGCGCTGAGGAGGCGAGCACCGTGGCACTACCCGCTCTGGTCCTGGTACACGGCGGCGAACACGCCGCCGACTGCTGGGACCTTCTGATCGCGGAGTTGCGCCGCCAGGACCCTGAATTACAGACGCTGGCAGTGGATCTGCCGGGTCGTGGCCGCACCCCCGGTGACCTCGCCACGGCCACTGTCGACCAGTGGGTACACTCGGTCGTCGGCGACATCGAAGCCGCGGGCCTCGGTGACATCGTGATCGTCGGCCATTCGATGGCGGGGGTGACCGTACCGGGTGTCGTTGCCGAACTCGGTGCCCGGCGAGTGCGCGAGATGGTGCTGGTCTCGGCCTTCGTACCGCCGCAAGGACAGGCGATCGTGGACACGCTCGGGGGGCCGTTGGCATGGTTCGCCCGCCGCGCCGCTCGAACAGGCAAGCCCACGAAGGTGCCTCGCCTGGCCGCCCGATACGCGTTCTGCAACGGCATGACACCGCAGCAGCGGCAGTTCGCTTTGTCGCGGTTGTATCCGGAATCGGCCCGCATCCCGGCCGAACCCGTGGACCGCAGCGCGCTTCCCGCCTGCGTGCCACGCACCTGGATACTGACCACCCGCGACCGGGCGTTGTCGGTGAAGTCCCAGCAGGCCAGCATCGCGGCGCTCGGAGGAGTCACCCAGGTCATCCCCATCGACGCGTGTCACGACGTGATGATCAGTCACCCAGGACATTTGGCACGGCTGCTCGCCGAGCGCTGCCGAGCTCACACCAACTGAAGGAGAAAGTGCATGCGCAGAGTGGTCATCGGAACGACCGAAGACGGCAAGTCAGCTGTGATTTCGGATAGGGCACCCGAAACAGTTCTTCATGTGCCGCCGGATGAACCGCCCTCCGTGCTGACCGACGGATGGAGCGGCGCAGAACTGCGTCGTGGCGAGACCGTCGTCCACCACCTGTGGGCCTTCGACGCAATCCCGACGCCGCCGACTGCCGGCGCCACCGCGTCCACTGACGTGGCATTCGACGCTCCGGCCGGCGGCACCAAGTGGATCATCACCGAGATGGGCCCCGATGTCGAAGCGCCGCTGCACAAGACCGCCACCGTCGACTACGGAGTGATTGTCGCGGGTGAGGTCCGCCTGGGCCTGGAAACCGGGTCGGTGGACCTGGCGGCGGGCGATGTGGTCTTGGTGGGCGGGGCGCAGCACTCGTGGCATGCGGGACCGAACGGATGTGTGATCGCGACCGTTCTCGTGGGTCTGCCCGACGAGTATGCGGCCGAGAACGTCCCCGGGGCGGTCTGAGACCACCGCCCCGGGGCGTGACGTCCTCTCATCGGCGTCGCGAGGGCGTCGCGGGGGCTCAGTGTGACCGCACGCCGAAGTCGAAATCGGCCAGCCTGCGCAGCGGCTTGAAATCCGGCTTGCCGTACCACGAGGGCCGCGCCTGGTGCCCCGGCTCCGGTCGCGCCCACTCGACCCAGTCGCCCCAATCGTCGCGGCGAAGCTTCTGCTCGAGAGTCTGCGGGAACCGTTGATCGGCTTCGGCGTAACGCTGCGCGAACACCTTCATCTCGCCCATCAGCCAGATGTCCTCTTCCCGTTCCCACTTGCCGTCACCGGCGTAGTCGATGATCTGGGTGGACGGGAAGTCGATGGGCGGCTGCCCCGGTTCCGGATTGTCGGCGCGGTTGAGGCACTGGTACACGACGCGAGTTCCGTCGATGACGTACCACTTCAGTACCGAGTACACCATCGGTGACGCCGCCATGGTCCCTTCCAGGAACCGGGCGACTTCCTCGGGACCGGTGAACGTGCCGTAGTAATGGTCGAAATACTTCGCGTCGTCGGTGAAGAGCCTGCCCCAAGCAGCCCAGTCCTCGAGAACCGGGCCGGTCATGTAGTAGTGCCGGAATGCCTGTTCAACCTCGGTGCGATCGGTCATCGATGTTCCTTTCAGTCCTGCCATAGGGTTTCGAGTGAAACGACGGTGTGGTTCGGCTGCGGGACGGGCTGCGGAGTGCGGCTGAATCGCGGCGCGGGCGCCGGCTGGACCCTGCCGTCGACTTCGATGAGGACATTGCGAGCCGTGAGATGCGGGTCGGCAACGGCCTCGGCCATCGACAACACGGGTGTCACGCACGCGTCGGTGCCGGCGAAGGTCATCGCCCACTCGTCACGGGTCCGCCCGACGAACCGGTCGGCGAACAGCTTGCGCATGTGCGGCCACCGCGACTCGTCCCGTTGCGGGCCGACGTCATCGGGGTCGAGCCCGAGCGTCGCCAACAACTCGGCGAAGAACTCCGGCTCCAACGCGCCGACGGCCACGTATCGACCGTCCGCGCACTCATAGCACCGGTAGAACGGTGCTGAACCGTCGAAGATGTTGACGGCACGCTCATCGGACCACCGGTTGTTCGCCCGCATCGACCACATCGCGTGAGTGAGTTGAGCCGCGCCGTCGACCATCGCGGCGTCGATCACCTGTCCCTTACCGGACGTGTGCCGCTCGACAAGCGCGGCCAGCACGCCGACCACGGCGGTCATCGACCCGCCGCCGTAGTCGCCGACCAGGTTCAGCGGTGGGACCGGGGGCTGGCCGGCGGGCCCGATCGCATTGAGCACGCCCGTGATCGAGATGTAGTTGATGTCATGCCCCGCCTCGTTCGCGCGCGGCCCGGTCTGACCCCACCCCGTCAGCCGCAGAAACACCAAGCCGGGATTGGTGGCGCAGCAATCGTCGGGCCCCAGACCGAGGCGCTCGGCGACGCCCGGCCGGAATCCTTCGATCAAGACGTCGGCGCGGTCGATGAGGCGTCGGATATCGGCGACGTCGTCCGGGTTCTTCAGGTCCGCCTCGACGATCCGGCGGCCGCGATACTGAGCGCCCGTCGGTGCGGTCCCCTTGCGGGGACGCTCGATTCGCAGCACGTCGGCGCCGAGGTCGGCCAGGATGGTCGCGGCGTGCGGACCCGGCCCCATCCCACCGAGCTCGACCACCCGGTAGCCCGTCAGGGCAGCTGTCGGCACCACATCCACACCGTAACTTGTTTCTGACAGTATGTACATTATCCGTTCGGTGGCGACGGACTCCGGCGGGGAAGGATTCGATGTGCCCGAAGACGACGATGGCCAGGCTCCCCTGGTCGGTGTCACTGTCGTAAGCCTCGAGCAGGCGGTTGCCGCCCCGTATGCGACCCGGCAACTCGCCGACCTCGGCGCCCGTGTCATCAAGATCGAACGCATCGACGGAGGCGACTTCGCGCGCGGTTACGACCGAAGCGTCCACGGTCTGTCCAGTTATTTCGTCTGGCTCAACCGGGGGAAGGAGTCCTTGGCGCTCGACGTCAAACACCCTCGGGGCCAACGGATCCTGCGGGAGCTTCTCGCGACGGCAGACGTGTTCGTGCAAAACCTCGGGCCGGGTGCCACCGCCCGGATGGGGCTGGACGCCTCGACGTTGTCGGAACTCCATCCCCGGTTGATCGTCTGCGACGTCACCGGCTACGGCGAGACCGGGCCGCGACGCGACCGCAAAGCCTACGACCTTCTTGTCCAAGCGGAGGCCGGCCTGCTCTCGGTCACCGGAAACGACGATCAGCCGGCACGTACCGGCGTTTCCATTGCCGACATCGCCGCAGGGATGTACGCCTACTCGGGGATCCTCACCGCGTTGTTCGTCCGGGCCACCACCGGTCGGGCCAGGCCGGTCTCCGTCTCACTGTTCGAGGCACTCGCCGAGTGGGTGAGCCAACCGGCGTATTACGCGCAGTACAGCGGGATTCGACCACCGCGCACCGGTGCCCGCCACGCGACGATCGCACCCTACGGCCCGTTCGTCACCGGTGACGGGGAAGCGGTGCTGCTGGCCGTGCAGAACGACCGCGAATGGCGACGCATGTGTCGTGAGGTGCTCGGCATGCCGGGGATGGCCGATGACCCGCGGTTCGCGACCAACACCGACCGGGTGGCCAACCGAGACCAGGTCGAATCCGCCATCGGCGACATCCTGGCCACCTTCAGCACCGGGGAGACGATGCGACGGCTCGACGAGGCCGGGGTCGCCTACGGGCAGATGACCGATGCGGCTCGCCTTTTCTCCCATCCGGTGCTGGTCGGCCGGGACCGCGTGCGTCGGATCTCCACCGACCGCGGAAGCATCGACGCGTTGCTCCCTCCGGCCACCCTGGGTGGCGCCGAGCCCGCGCTCGGCGACGTCCCCGCACTGGGCGCACAGGGTCCGGCGATCCTGCAGGAACTCGGCTATGACGACGCTGCCGTCGACGACTTGTCGCGGGCCGGCGTCGTCCGGACCGAATCGAGCGTCTGACATCTCGTCGGGCCAAACCCCTACCGCAATGTTTCTGACATCGTGTACATTTCTTCACAAGCCGAACGCGCAAAGAGGAGAACCATGGACATCGATGTCACCGCGGCCAACGCGGTACTGGCCGGGCTGCGCCCGTTTCCCGTCGCGGTCACCAGTATCGACGGCGATTTCGCCAACGGGCTGATGTCCCTGTCTGCCGGCGCGGCGAGCATCGTGCCGGAGCTGCCGCGGGCCACGGTGAGCTTGACGAAGTACAACCGAACTCACGACATGTTGATCAACTCCGGCGTTTTCGTCATGCACATGCTGTCGGCCGGCGAAGACGAGATCGACAAATCGATCGAGATTCTGATGACGCTCGGCGGGAGCTCCGGCCGTGACGGTGACAAGATCTCCAAGCTGCGCACCAAGCCGGGGGTGACCGGCGCGCCGATCCTTCTCGACGCGCACAGTTACGTGGAGTGCCGCATCACGGGATCGCTCGACAACGACGAGAACACCATCTTCGTCGGCGACGTGGTCGCCGCCGAGGTCTTCAGCAGCGCCAAGCGCCTGCAGATCGGTCCGGCGTGGGCCAAGCTGCCGCCCGAGTGGATCGAGCGCTACGAAGCCAACCACGAACCGCAGCTGCAGAGCGCACGGGACCTGCGAGCGGCGGCTGCGCAGTCGTCGTGAGCGCCGACGACGCTCGCGTCACCGGCGCCTGGGAGCTACCGGAAGAGCTCGTACTGCTGCGCGACACGGTGCGGCGGTTCATGACGGCTCACGTCCACCCTATCGAGTCCACGCTTGCGCACGACGCCATCGGCCTGCCTCGCGAGCAACTGCTCGAACTGCAGAGCAAGGCCCGCGAGCTGGGGTTGTGGGCACTGCAGACCCCCGAAGAGTTCGGCGGTGCCGGTCTGAGCGTTCTCGGCCAGGTTGTCGTCGCCGAAGAAGCCGCCAAATGCCGTATGGGAGCGTTCTTCCCGGCGCTGGGCGCCTTCGGCGGGAACCCGCCGAATGTCATGTTCAAGGCGAGCGACGAACAGTTCGCCAAGTATGCCCAGCCGATCATCGACGGCACGATGACGAAGGCCTACACGGCGATCACCGAAGCCTCCGGAGGCTCGGATCCGGCGCGCGCCATCCAACTGCGGGCGGTCCGCGACGGCGACGCCTACGTGCTCAACGGTTCGAAGATGTGGATTTCGCATGCCCCCGGTGCGGATTGGGGCATCGTCTACGCACGTACCGGCGAGGGGCGCAACGGCATCTCGTGCTTCATCGTCGAAAAGGACACACCGGGCGTCAGTTTCAGCCGGATCGACGTGATGGCGTCCTTTGCCCCCTACGAGTTGCACTTCGCGGACGTCCGGATCCCGGTCGACCAACTCGTGGGCGAGGAGGGCCAGGGCTTCGCATTGGCCAGTGACTTCCTGGTGTACGGCCGCATCACCTACGCCGCCGGTCCGATCGGCATCGCCCAGGCAGCACTCGACCTCGCCTGCCAGTGGGCCAAAGACCGCGAAGTGTTCGGCGGCAAGCTCGCCGACAAGCAGGGCATCCAGTGGATGCTCGTGGACAGTGAAGTGGACCTGCGGGCGGCACGGCTGTTGGTGTATCAGGCCGCATGGAACGCCGACCTCGGCCGCAATGTCCGCGTCGACGCATCGATCGCCAAGCTCAACGGGACCGAAGCCGCCTATCGGGTGTTGGACCGATGCATGCAGATCCACGGTGCGCTCGGCCTTTCCACCGAACTGCCGCTGGAACGCTGGTTTCGCGATCTACGGGTCAAGAGGCTCGGTGAAGGCGCCACCGAGGTGCAGCGCGAAGTCGTCGCCCGCCAGCTACTACGGCCGAAGCGATGACGCTCCGCGTCGGGGTGATCGGGGTCGGGTGGGGCTCCCACGTTCAAGTCCCGGCGTTGCGTGCAGCGCGCGGCTTCGACGCCGTGGCCCTGTGTGCCCGCAACCCGGAACGGCTCGCGACGATCGCGGAGAAGGTCGGCATCTCCGACACCTCGACTGACTGGCAGTCGTTCGTCACCCGGGACGACCTGGATGTCATCTCGGTGGCGACACCCACCGTTCTGCACCGCGACATGACGTTGGCCGCGCTGGCTGCCGGGAAGGCGGTGCTGTGCGAGAAGCCGCTCGCCGGTGACCTCTCCGCCGCGCGCGACATGGTTCGCGCGGCCCGTCAGTCCGGACGACCCACCGCGTGCTGCTTCGAGAACCGGTGGAACCCGGACTGGCTCGCCCTCGCCGACACCGTGGGCTCGGGATTCCTCGGCAAGCAGTACGTCGCGCGGGTCAGCCGCAGCGCCTCCTATTGGCATCCCACCCGCGCACCGCAAGCGCGGTGGATGTACGACCGCGCGCAGGGTGGCGGCTACCTCGCCGGGATGCTGGTGCACGATCTCGACTTCGTGTGCAGCATCCTCGGGCGACCGGAAGCGGTGTGCGCCGAAGTGCGAACCAGCGAACCGGTGCGTCGTCTCCCCGACGGCGAGACGCTCGACGTGACCGCCGACGACACCGCTGCTCTGCTGATGCGAATGGAGTCGGGCGTGCTCGCTGTCCTGAGCATCTCGGTCATGGGCGCGCACGCCGACCACTATCGCCTCGAGTTGTTCGGCTCGGACGGCACCATCATCGGCGACGGTGACCTGCGCTCGACCGCGTACAGCATCGGCGCCGCCACCGATGACGGACTGCGACCCCTTCCGGTCAGCGACCGCGTTCCTGCGCATCCGGAGAACCTCCCGAAAGGCCTTGCCGGACATGCCAGCCGGGCGATGGCGCTGATGCTCGAGGACTGGTTGCCTGCATTCGACGGTGCGCCCAGCACAACCCCGACGTTCTCCGACGGCTTGCTCAGCCTCGCGATCATCGATGCGGCGCATCGCTCATCGCAGGGCGGCGGCTGGGAACCCGTCAACGTCACCGTCTAACTGTGCGAAGGGACACCCATTGACGCTCGATGAACTCCTGGCCCGAGAAGGTGTTCGGGACACGTACGCGCGGTACAACCACGCCGGCGATCGGGGCCGGCTGGAGGAGCTCGCGGACTGCTTCGCAGCTGACGGGGTCCTGGAGGTCAGGAACCGGTTCACGGCGACGGGACGCGACGAAATCGTCGACTCGCTGAAATCGGTCTCGGGTGAACTCACCCATCACGAGCCGCCGCCCGGTACGCGCCATATCGTCCGGCACTACGTGGCCAACCTTCTGTTCACCGACGTTTCGGCCACCCGCGTTGAATCAACCGCGTACTACGTGGTGTTCCTCGCCGATGCCGCCGACCACTGGGGACGCTACCGCGACGTCTTGGTTCCGGTCGACGGTCGGTGGCTCTTCGCCCACCGACTCGTGACGGTCGACGGCGGCCGGGCCGAGTCGCTGGCGCTGCTGAGAGGATGACCGCGCTGGGCAGTGTGCGGTCACCAGCGCAGCGGTAGGCACTCCAGGCTGTAGACCCCGCCGGTGTGCTCGACCACCTTCGACTCGTCGGCGACCTCGTAGTCCGGGATCAGCCGGTGCCATTCCTCGAGGGCGACCGTCAACTCCTGGCGCGCGAGATGTGAGCCCAGGCAGCGGTGCGGCCCGGCACCGAACGCGAAATGGCGGGGCCGCGGTGCGTCCAGATCGACTGTGCCGCCGCGCTCGTGCGCCTTCGGGTCGCGGTTGGCCATACCGAGCGGGAAGGCCACCATGTCGCCCTTCTTGACCGGGCAGCCGTGGAAATCCAGGTCCGTGGTGGCGATCCGGGCGGTCTGCACGATCGGATAGGCCCGCACCAACTCCTCGACCGCGAGCGGGATTCGCGAGGGATCCTCGACGAGCTTGCGCCGGTCATCGGGATGGGTCGCCAGGTGGTAGAAGGTGTAGGACAGTTGCGCGGCGACGGTATCCAGGCCCGCCATGAACAGCAGCAGCATGCACGACAGCAGGTCGCTCTCCGAGGGCTTCTCACCGTCGATCTCCCACTCGATCGCGTGGCTGACGATGTCGTCGCCCCGGGCGTCGGGGTTCTCGCGCTTCTCGGCGATCAGTCCGCCGAAGTACCCCATCACCTCCATCATCGCGCCGACCGCAATCGAGCGGTCCGGGTCGGTTTCCGCTGTGCCGTAGAGGATCTTCTCCTCCCACACCAGGAAGTCGTCGAGTTTGTCGATCGGCAATCCCATGATCTGCAGGAAGATCGTGGTGGGAAAGACCGCAGCGAAGTCGGCGTAGAAGTCGCAGGACCCCGCAGCCCGGAACTTCTCGATCAGATCGACGGCGAACGCCCGCTGTTGTGCCTCTTGACGTTTGACGCGCCCCGGTGAGAAGTACAGGCCCAGCACGTGCCGCCATTTCGTGTGGTCCGGCGGGTCGAGCATGATCGGGATCCACTTGTACTGCGGATCCGGTTCGATCGGCACCATCACCGCGTTCGAGAAATGCTCGGGATGTTGCAGACCGTCGAGGATCGCCTCGTGGTCGGTGAACACCCAGTACCCGTTCGCCTCGTCGCAGTGCAGGTACGGCCGGTTCTCCGCCTGCAGTGTGTCCAGTCGCCGGAAGTTCGCGCACGCCGGGTCCTTGCTGCGCATGTACTCGTAGCCGACCGTCGTGTCTGCCTTGACGTTCACTGGTTCCTCCCGGGTTGTGCGGTTCTGGCGGCCGAGCGCATCCGCCGCCAGTCATGGATCGACCAGACGTCCTGGTCCTCGCCGGCGAGCTGCTGTCCGTCGATGGTCCACGACAGCAGCGTGCAGGCGCAGATGTGGTTGCCCTGGGACAGCAGCAGCCGGCTCACACCGTCGGCGTGCCCGCTGACCTGTTGTCCGCCTTCGGTTTCCGCGTCGAAGTCGATCGCGGTGACCCAGCCCTCGACGGGATCGCGGTCGACGCGCCTTCTGCCGCTCACCAGCCGGTCGAGTCGGTCACCGCGGCGCAGATAACCGGAGTAGATCTCCTCGGCCGCGTCCTGGCCCGTCGGCGCGGTGTAGGTCAGCAGGCTCAGGTCCTGCGCGGCGGCCCACGTGTAACCGACCCGGCGGTATCCGCGCTCGTGCCGCGGCCCCCAGGAGCGGTCGCGCATCGCGAAGCAGTCGATCGCGATCCCTTCACCGTCGAGGGTGATTGCGCCGGTGACGCGACCGGTCTGATCGAAGTGGTGCGCCTTCGGGTACGGCGGCTCACCGGTGCGCAGCGGCACCGGCGGTTCCAGCGCGTCGAAGCGCAGTTCGGCCTGCATCCGGTTGCGGTCGTCGTAGATGACGTCGTAGCTCATCAGCGGTTCGCGCACCCGAACGCTCATCCCGGTGGCGAAATCGATTTGCGTCGAATTGATTTAGGTCGGCAGCTTCAGGTGCGCGAAGTACTTGTAGAACGGGGCGTCGATCGGATGCGGTGTGCTGCCGTCCCACAGCCACATCCTGCCCGCAGTGACGCCGGCGTTCTGCCGCACCGAGGCGTAGACCCAGCCGCCGATGGCGCGCTCCGGCGCGAAGAACGAGAACCAGAACGTCTCGGTCTCGTAGTGGGACTCCCCTGGCGGATGCAACATGTCATCGGCAGGGCCGAACGGGTTCTCGATCATCGCGCCTCGTCGGGCAACGGGTCGAACCGACGCTCGGCCAGGACACCCATCGCCGGGCGCATCAAGGCGAGCTGCAGATAGGCGCGGTCGCGCAGATACTCGACGAGCTGTTTGTGGCCCAGCGAGTCCGCGGTGATGGTGTCCGCCAACGCGCGGCGGCCCGTCGCGACGGTGGCCGGCCTCTTTCCGAGAAGCGCCTGCAGCCAGTCTAATTCGAGCTGTTCGGCCGCGCGCCCGGAGCGGTCGACCTCACGCAGATATTTGACGATGCGCGCCAGGCCCTTGCCGCGCAGTGCGGCGAAGGGATCGGACGTGCCGGGCACGATGATGTCGCGCAACTGGGCCAGCATCACGTCGTACAGCCACTGTTGTTCGCTGGGCTCGGCGTCGGGTTGGACGGATACGTCGTCGGTCAGCCCGTATTGTTCGGCGAGCGCGTCGGCGAACAGCCGGTTGTGCAGTGTCTCGTAGATGAGCAGGTTGCCGACCTCGGCGAGCGGGTCGAAGCTCACCGAACGCCGGAACCCCAGGATCACGACCTTGAGTTCGGCGAACAGCCGGTAGTAGCGCAACCGGTCGAGGTCGACGGCGATACCGGACGCGCGTTCGTAGTCGGCGAGGCGGTCTGCGAAGTCGGTGAACGGTTCCTGCACCGCCCGCAGGGCCAGCCAGCCGAGGTCGTCCATCGGATCACCGAAATGCGCCAGCTCCCAGTCCAGCACGGCGGTGATGCGCCCGTCGTGGTAGAGGAAGTTGCCGGGTCCGGTGTCGCCCTGCACGATGACCGGGGCGACGTCGGTGTCGGGGATGTTGGCCTTCAGCCAGGCGAGGCCGAACTCGACAGTCGGGTCCTTCGGCGGGTCGCCGAACCGGTACAGCCCCTCCCATCGGGCGATGTCCGCCTCGACGCAGGCGCGCACCGTATTCCGCGGTTCGTCGATGTCGACTTTCGCGGCGTCGAGGCGGTGCAGCGCGGCGAGTTTCGTCATGAATTCCCGTGCGATGGTGAGCCGTTGATCTTCGTCCGTGAGCCGGGAGAATCAGGTCTCCCCGCTCACCCGTTCGCAGAGCACCGCCTGCAGCTCGGGGTGAGAGCCGACGAGCCGCGGTACCGGTACTTCGGAGTCCTGCAGCGCGGCGTAGAAACGTGACTCGCGGTCAAGGGTGAACGGGTCGCCCGAGTCGGCGGGATCGGAGCGGTCGTATCGCAGGAAGAGTGGCTCGCTGACGCCGTCAGACCGGTGCACGTCGACCAGCCACGCCTCGCGCCGACCACCACCGGGGCGCCGTTGCGCCTCGACACCGTCAGCGCCGGTGATGTCCTGGATCCAGGAGATGATCTCCCGCGGCAGCGTGGCGGTCGTCATCGTGCCGCCACCTGGGCCCGTGCGGTGTCGATGCGGCCGCGGGAGTCGCCGCGAAAGAACCGGTTGAAATCGGTTTCGGCGGTGAGCAGGAACAGAGTGCACCCGTCGGGCCCGCCAAGCTCGACCGCGACCGCCCAGCGGCCCGGGGTGGGGATCGTCTCGCTGATGTCGCCGCCTTCGCTGACCCGGATGAACTTCTCCTCTTTGTAGCATCCCGCCCAGGCCGCTCCGGTCGGGTCGATCGCCAGACCGTCGGGGTGCATACCGGGAAGTTCGGCCCAGACACGCCGGTGGGACAAGGAACCGTCGGGACCGATGTCGAACGCCGTTATCCGTTGTGCGAACGTCTCATTCGCCAGGAGGACACGATCGTCGATGATCACCATCCCGTTCGGGAAGGCCAGTCCCTCGGCTTCGATGCTGACCGTGCAGTCCGCAGCGACGCGCGCGATCTTGCCGGCTGCCGCCTCGGTGTTCGGGCCCATGACTCCGACCGCCCCGACGTACGCGGATCCGTCAGTGGCGACCACCATGTCGTCGAGATGCCCGTCGACCATCGCGCGCAGGTCGGCATGGACCTCTAGACCGTTGCGGCGCAACGCATACAGCCGCGCGGTCTCGGTGCCGACGACCAGCGGTGTGCCGTCGGGCAGGAAGCCCAGCCCGCCGGGCATCTCGTCGAACTCTGCGACCGTGTCGACCGCGCCGGCCAGCGTCGTCGTGCACACCCGCCTGCCGATCATGTCGGTGAACCACAGCTTGTCGCCGCGCCACCGCGGTGCCTCGGGGAAGGCGAGGTCTCCGACCAACGGCGCGACGGAGAAGCTCATCCCCTCGTTTCTACCCCGTTCTCCTGGCGAGCAGACGCAAAGTGCCCGAAATTGTTCGCAAACAAGGGCACTTTGCGTCTGCTCGCGGGGTCAGGGCACCAGCGTCGACGGCTCGCCGAACGCCAGCCGGATCAGGATGCAGGGTGTCACCAGGAACAGCCAGTAGGTCACGTTGAACATCAAGACCCAGGCCAACACACGCAACGTGTCACGTCGGATACCTCTCGGCAGGTCCGGACTCGCGATCAGCGCCTCGAAGCGGGGACGTCCTCGGGCATTGGTCCAGCCGATCAAGAACGCCGTCACCGCGCCGAACAACCCGAACGGAATGTTCGGGTACAGCAGGGGCATCGTTCCCGCTTCCGAGTGCAGGGCCGGCCCGACCGTGTCGACATAAGACCAGAATCCGAGGGTCGCCACTGAGATGTACTCCATCACAACGTTGAAGGCGATCAGCACGGGCCCAGCGGTGAGCAGACTCAGAAGAAGTGGGTGGACGCGCGGCCACCGCCGACGCGCCCACCGTTGAAGTGCCAGCATTGCGAGAAACGCGGCAGTCATGAACACCGGATAGGACCACAGGTTCATCGCGGGTTTGTCAGGCGTCGTCAACGGCGTCGTACCCCAGGGAAGCATGCGGTAGTCGGGGTTCCACATCAGGTAGGCGCCCCAGTCGGCATAGAACTCCTGCCAGAAGATGCTGAACCCTGCGACGGCAAGTAATCCGACCAAGCCGATTTCACGGCGTCGTCTGGTGTCGATGACGATCCAGATCATCAACACTACGAAAGCGGCCAGCATGAACACTTCGAAATAGACGGGACTGACCACGGTCATCGGCTCCTACGTTGCGGCGTCTCGGGCGGGTAGGGCGTGAACGGTTGACACACGTGGTGGGCGACCATGGCCGAGCCCGGCGGCCCCAGCGAAGCTTTGTGCCTGATCAGCCGGCGGTAGAAGAGCTGGCAGAGTTGTGCGTCATGGTGGCCGTCGTCGTCGAGGACGAACCTCTCCAGCGCGGCGTCACCGTCCTGCCAGGTCCCGGGGCGGTGCCCGAGAAGCGGCACGAGGTCGTCGAGATCGGCGTTGGTGACTTCGGCGCCGATCTCGTCTTCGCGTTGCAGGTAGCGGGCCAGCCGGAACGCGACCCGGAGCCGGTAGCGGGCGTACTCGTCCTCACTGCCGGGGTCGCGCAACATTTCGACGAGTTGGCGGTGCGCGGTCGCTGCCCTGGTGGGGGGCACGTCGGGAGTATCGGGTGGTTCGAGGTCGAGTCCGATGCGCTCGGCGAGCGCCTCCATCGCATGCAGGTTCGTCTCGCTGCACCAATGCAAGTTGGTCATGTAGTCCGACTCCGGTGACGGATCGTTGAGCGAGTTGCGGAATGCGAGCTCATTGGTGAGCGTGAATGCGATGTGGTGCAGTTGGACCGCGTCGATGTCGACCGGGTAACCGCCGGCACGCTCGTACTCTGCGTAGAGGGTGTTGAAGTCACCGAAATGCAGAACGGTGTCTCGCATTCGGGGCGCAGCCAGGTCCATCATCGGGTCGCCGATGTGTCCTGCCTCCAGATCGAGCAGGGCGACGAACCGGCCGTCCTTCTGATGCAGTTGCCCTGAGTCCCACACGATGGCCGACTCTCGGCCGCGACTGTCGACGGGATGGCGCCTCAGCCAGCCCAACACGAACTCGAGCAGCGGATTAGGCGCGTTCTTGCCGGCTCGCCAAACCTCTTCGAATCGTTTCATACCGAGACGGCCCGATTCGGCGGGAGAGGACGCGCGGTAAACCCCTGCATCGACGAACGGCTGCAGCGGAAGTCGGTGCAGTTCGGCCAGCGCGGCCATGTAGTCGCGCATGACTGCGTCACGCTGATCGGTGGTCAGCCCATCGAAACCCGGTTGACCGTCAACACGCTCCATGACGTAGGCGGGCAGCTCGTCGATCCACCCGTACACCGAAGGCACGGGGATACGGTGCGCGCCCATCACGCGCTGCAGCGCCATCTCGTGGCTGAGGGGGAACTGCATCGGAATACCGGCCCCACGTTCGCCGCGAACGACGACACCGAGTGCTTCTCCGTTACGCTCGACATCCACGAACCATGTTGGTCGCCAACGCGATTGGCGCGTCATTGACGTGACGCGCCCTCCGACCTCTTGCGTGATCCAGTCCGAGATCACGGCATCCGTCTTCGACATCGTCGCCTTTCGCCGGTCGAGTTCCGACATTTGAATATTTTTGTCGGACTTCCAACAACGTAAACTTTTTGTTGGATCATGACAAGATTGGGGTACGGTCGGCAGGACATGACAGCTCGAACCGATCCGAAGCGGGCCGGCCCCTGGGGCGCGGATACCCCCGTCGATGAGGAGCAGGCACGAGACCGGTTGCTTCTGGCAGCCGAGAAATGTTTCGCTGAGCGTGGTCCGTCCCGTACTCGGATGAGTGAGATCGCCCAGGCAGCAGGGGTACACCGGTCGACGCTGTACTACTACTTCCCGAGCAAGAACGCGGTCCTGGCAGCATCGTTGATTCGCGGGTTGGCCAAGACTATGAAGTCGACCGAGTCACTGTGGAACACCGATGAACCGTTCCTGGAGCGTCTGGTTCGAGTTTGTCTGGCCGGTAACGAAGCAGCGCGCGCTTCCGCCACCCTGCGCACCCTCATCGACAGCACCGAGGCTGGCCACACGTACCGAGCCGTCGAAACATCGGTTCTGTGGCAGGACGCGCTCATCAAAGCGCTGGGGCAGCGCCTCGCCGAGGCAGCCGCGGCCGGTGAGATCCGCACCGACGTCGGGCCAGAAACGTTGGCGCGGTGGATCGCCCGGGTCAATTTCAGCTTGATGGCCGAACCTGGTAACCCCTTGGACGGCGGCGACGAGGGCATCCTGCGAACCTTCCTGGCCGCGTCACTCATGCCGCGTAGATGACTACCCGACGGGAATTGGTCGCGCTTCCACGTCCTCCCGCTTCGCGTGCCGTCCGTAGGCCGCGGGTTCGCGCTCCGGTATCCACAATGCGAGCACCAGGGCGCTGGCGGCCGTCACGAGGGACAGGACCAACGCGGCGTTGGAGTGGCCGTCCACGAAGGCGGCCTGGGCAGCCTCGGACAACCGTGCACCCGCTGCGCCGAGGGTCTGCGCTACCTCCAACGCGGCTGCGGGCGAATCCGCGGCCGCGCCTCTCGCCGACGCCGGCACATGTTCGAGCGCCGATGCGATCCGGTTCGAATACCCGGTCGCGAGAATGCTTCCCGCAACAGCGATCCCGATCGCGGCACCCACCTCCCGGGCCGCGTCGTTGACTGCCGCCCCGACGCCATGGTCGTCCGCCGGGGTCGCGGTCATGATCGCGGTGGTCGCGGGCGCCATGCACAGGCCCATCCCGGCGCCCAAGAGCAGCAGCGGCCACAGAACGTCGAGGTAGACGGCGTCGACGGTCAGCCTGCTCGTCAGATACAGCCCGGCCGCGACGAGCAGGAAGCCCGGGACGGTGAGCAGTCGCAGACCCACGCGAGGCTCCAGCCACGGAGCCAGCACCGAAATCCCCACCAGCGGAACTCCCAACGGTGCGATCGCGACAGCCGATTCCAGTGCCCCGTAGCCGAGAATCAGCTGCAGGTACTGCACGATCAGAAACGCCAGGCCGAACATGACCAGGAACTGCAGGCCCACCGATAGTGCGGCGCCACCGAAGATGCGGTCGCCGAACAACCGCAGGTCGAGCAACGGATGCTCGATACGCAGTTCGACGGCCCCGAACACGAGCGTCGCGACGGCACCACCGGCGAAGAGCATGAGCACCACCGGGTCGGCCCACCCGCGCGAGGGAGCCTCGATGAGTCCGACGACGATCAACGCGATCGCCGCCACCACCGCCGCCGACCCGACGATGTCCATCCGGCGCCGGACCTCCTGGCGGGACTCGGGAACGGTGCAGGCCGCGAGCAGCAGTGCCGCGCCCGCTACGGCGAAGGCGATGAAGATCGACGTCCAGGACCACCAGCGCAGCAGCATCCCGGAGCACAGAAGTCCGATGATGGCGCCCGATCCCGCAACACCGGCCCACATGCCCACCGCACGGCCGCGGTGTGCGGCAGGGAATGTCGCGGTCATGATCGACAGAGTCGACGGCATCATCAGTGCCGCACCGGCACCGGCAAGCGACCGCGAGGCGATGATCCATGTGGGGTCCGAGGCGAACAGCGGGATGAGCGACGCGCCTGCAAACACCGCCAGCCCGACGGCGAGCACCCTACGACGCCCGTAGCGGTCGCCCATCGCGCCGGCCGGCAGCAGCAGACATGCCAGGACCAGGGTGTACCCGTCGACGACCCACGTCAGCTGGGTCTGGGTGGCGCCGGTCTCGGTGGCTATCGGCGCCAGCGCGGTGTACAACGCCGCCATGGATCCGACGACCAACGCGACCGTCAGGCAGGAGACCGCAAGGGTCCACTTCTCTCGCGCGGACAACCTCGATACCGTCAAATGACACTCCCGCCAATAAGCTACTTTCCGTAGCGCTACGCTACTATGAGTAGCACACTGGGAACAAGGAGGGCGACATCGCGACTGAGACCGCCTCCGACGACGACATCGACCCGCGGCGCCTGCGCTCTCGCGCGCGACTGCTGGACGCGGCGGCGCGCCTGCTGTCGACCGGCGGCGTGGAAGCCGTCACGGTCGATGCGGTGACGCGGGCATCCAAGGTGGCCAAGACCACGCTCTATCGTCATTTCGACAGCGCGACAGAGCTTCTCGCCGCCACGTTCGAGCGGGTTCTGCCTCAGGTCACTCCGCCTCCGGCGACCGGAACCGTTCGCGAACAACTGGTCGAGTTGCTCAGCCGGCAGGCCACCCTGCTGCACGAGGCCCCGCTGCACCTCACACTTCTGGCCTGGGTGTCGCTGGGTCCGGCGGACGACGGCTCGCGAAGCTCACTGCGCGCACAGGTGATCGAGCAGTACCGTCAGCCGTTCGACCGGCTACTCGACAGCCCCGAGGCCCGCGCTGAGCTCGGTGAGTTCGACCTGTCGCTGGCCTTGGCACAACTGCTGGGCCCGTTGATCTTCGGGGTGATGACCGGCATCCGCACCATCGACCGCGACGACTGCGTCCGCATCGTCGACGACTTCTTCGCCACCCACAGGGGCTGAGTAACCCTGGCGAGCAGACACAGAATCGCATAGATCTGCGCCGAAGAGTGCGATTCTGCGTCTGCTCGGCCTACTAGCGCGAGAAGAACTTCAGCGGGCGCTCGACGAACTCGAACACCACCCCGTCCGGCGAGCGCAGGAACGCGATGTACAACCCGTCGATCTTGGTGCCCGGCAGCGGGCACCACACCGGATCGCCGCACCGTTCGACCGAACCCGGCGTGGCGGCAAGCGCCTTCTCGACACTCTCGACGCGCAAGGCGCAGCGGTAAAGCCCCTGGCGGTTGCCGCCCCACGGCACAGGGTCCTGTCCCGCAGTTGCCGGATGCGAGACCACCGAAACGGTGAACCGGTCGGCGTCCTCGGGTAGCGCGAACCGCGCGACCGTGCATTCGACCGCCTCGTCCGTCGCGTCCGGCGCCAGTTGCTGCCCGGTGACCGGCATCAGTGCCGGCGCCGAGACCTGCACGAAACCGATCGCGGTCAGGAACTCGGCCGTGGCCACCGCGTTGATGGCCGCGATCCGGATCCCACCGAACAACGCACCCTTGGACGCATCGACATCACCTGGCGCCTGGGCCAACTCGACGATCACACCGTCCCCGTCGATCGCCAGCACCGACTTGGTGCCGGAGATCAACCCGTCCACCGGGTCGCCCACCGTCGCTCCGGCATCCCGCAGCGCGGCAGCGGCGGCGTCGAGGTCGGCCACCCACATCAGCGCCGACCGGATACCGGGCCGCGTCGGCTCAACCCGGTTGTCCCGCAGAAGCTCCGGCTTCTGATACTCGATCGCCTCCAGCGCGCAGCCGTCGCGGGCGCCGCGGGAATCGTAGAGAAATGCTGTCTCGCAATAGGTTTCGTCGTCAATGCCCAGAATCGCGCCGTTGGTCGCCACCGACGGATCCGTCCGCATCCGCGCCGACAGCCCGAGCGCCCCGGCATACAGCTTCTCGGTCGCGTCGAGCGACGTGCAGTTCAGGTTGACGTGCAGAAACCGCCGTGCGAGATCGTCAGAAGCCACTACAGCGCAACCGATTTGATCTTGAGGTCGATGATGCCTTCCTCGTCGTACCCGAGTTCGGCGAGAAGCTCGTCGGTGTGCTCACCGTGTCCCGGCGCGCACCGCAGCGACAGCGGGGTCTCGTCGAACTGCACGGGACTGGCCGCCAGCGCGAACTCGTTGCCGTTGGCATCGGTGGTGCGCGGCAGGTACCCGTTGGCGATCGCCTGCGGGTCGTCGTGGATCTCGCGGGCGGTGCGCATCACGTCCCACACCCCGTCGAAACCCTCGAACGCCTTCTCCCAGTGCGCAAGATCCTGCGAGCCGATCGTCTTACGCAGTTCGACGATGCACTCGGCACGGTTCTCGAAACGCACCATCGCGTTGGCGAACCGCTCGTCGTCGATCAGGTCGGTGCGGTCGATCCGGGTGCAGAAGTCGGCCCAGAAACGGTCGGCCTGCAACAGCACGAACGCGATGTGGCGACCGTCGCGCGTCTGGTACATGCTGGCCACCGGGTTCGGCATCTCCGGCAGGTGGAACTTCGGAATGTCGACTCCGGTAACCCCGGCGCCCACCACGTCCAGACCCAGCTGCCAGATCGCCGCACCGAGCAGCGACACGTCGACCACCGACGGCTCGCCGGTGCGTTCGCGCTTGAACAACGCACCGGCGATGCCGGAGGCGATTGTCAAGCCGCCGTAGACATCTCCGAACGCCGGCCGTTGGATCGGCGGATACGAGCCGTCGCCGGCGGCGTACGCCTCACCGATGCCGCCACGCGACCAGTACGCCGCGAGGTCGAAGCCGCCCTGCGTCGCGAGATCGCCCTTGGTTCCGTACCCGTGCCCGCGCGCGTAGATGATCTTCGGGTTGCGCGCGCGCACCTGTTCGACGTCGATCCCCATGCGCTGCCGCGAGTCGGGCAGCAGGTTGGTCAGGAACACGTCGGCGGTCTCGACGAGCTTCATCAACACCTCGAGACCCTCCGGGGTCGACGTGTCAAGACCGATGCTGCGCTTGCCCCGGTTCGGCTGTTCGATGAAGTGGTTCACCCCGCCCGCACCGGCGACGATCCCCGAACTCACCAGTCCGCGTTGCGGATCGCCGGTTTCGGGGTGCTCGACCTTGATGACGTCGGCGCCCCAGTCGGCCAGCACGGCACCGGCCGCGGGCACGAAAGTCCATGCGGCGATCTCGATTACCCGGACGCCTTCGAGAATGTCGGTCACTGTGCTGACTCCAAGGGGTAGGCGATCGTTTTGGTCTGCAGGTACTGTTCGAAGCCCTCGTGCCCGTTCTGGCGTCCGATGCCACTCATCTTGTACCCGCCGAACGGGGCGTCGGCGCCGTAGAAGATGGCACTGTTGACACACACCGACCCGGTGCGGATGCGCCGGGCGACGGCCATGGCACGTTCGTTGGAGCCCAGCACCGTGCCGGCCAGACCGTACTGCGAGTTGTTGGCGAATTCGACGGCCCCGTCGTCGCCGCCGTCGTACGGGGTGATCGACAGCACCGGCCCGAAGATCTCCTCCTGGAAGATCGTGTGGTCCGGTTCGACGTCGGCGACGACGGTGGGCGCCACGAAGTAGCCGCGGTCCAGTCCCTCGGGGACGCCGCCGCCGACGGTCACCCGGCCGCCGTCGCGCTTGGCGATCTCGATGTAGTTCAGCACTCGTTCACGCTGTTTGGCCGACACCAGCGGTCCGCAGAACGTGTTGGGATCGGCGGGGTCGCCGACGGACAGGGCACCGAAGGTGGCGGTCGCCACCTCGACGGCCTGGTCGTACAGCGCACGCGGCACCAGCATCCGGGTGGTCAACGCGCAGCCCTGGCCGGAATGCATCAGCGCGCCCATACAACCGGGCAGCGCCGTCTCCAGGTCGGCGTCTTCGAGCAGCAGATACGCGGATTTGCCGCCGAGTTCGAGCATGTTGCGCTTCATCGTGTCGCCCGACAGCCGCTGGATCAGCTTGCCGACCGCCGTCGACCCGGTGAACGACACCATGTCGATGCGCGGGTCGGTGGCCAGCATCTGGGCGATGTCGTTGTCCGACGTCGGGACGATGTTCACCACACCGGCGGGGATGTCGGTCTTCTCGGCGATGATCCGGCCCCAGCGCAGCGCGCTCCACGGCGTCTCCATCGCGGGCTTGAGCACCATGGTGTTGCCGGTGGCCAGGATCTGGCCCATCTTGTTGCTGATGATCTCGAACGGGAAGTTCCACGGGGTGATCGCGCCGACCACTCCCATCGGCTCTTTGACCACGACCCGGTTGTACGGGACGCCCATCTTGGCGTCCTGGTCGAGCATCCGCTCCCACGGGAACTTCGAGATGTACTCGGCCGGCCACTTCACCGCGTCCGCCAGCGGCCACTCCATCTGCGCGATGAAGGTCATGCCCACCGTCGAGCCGACCTCGGCGATCAACTCGGCGCGGATGTCCTCCTTCTCCTCCTGCAGCGCGTTGTGCAGCTGCATCAGGCAGTGCTGGCGGAACTCGTGGTTGGTCGCCCAGTCGGTGGTGTCGAACGCGCGGCGCGCGGCGGCGATGGCCTGCTCCATGTCGTCGGCACCGGCGTCGGTCGCGGTACCCAGCACCTCCTCGGTCGCCGGGTTGATGTTGTCGACCGTCCTCCCGGTCGCCGAATCACGCAGTTCACCGTCGATGTAGAGGCGGGTCTCCGGGTTGAACTGGACGGTGCTGGCATCGACTGGCGAAGCCGTCATTGGCGCTCCTTCTCGCTGGACTGTCGTCGCGCGTTAGTGTACCTCTTATAGATAATTGTTTAGCTGATTCGCGCCGCAGGCCGAACCGAAGATCGAAGAAGGGGGTGGCGCACATTGTCGGCGCCCAGCGACCCCGCCCCGAACAGTAGCGACTACGTGTCCGATGTCGCCGCGTTCCGCCAGGATTTCCGGCAGTATCTGCGGCGCCTCGACTGCGCCGACGCATGGCGCTCCGCGGCGTTCCCGTCCGCCGAGGAGGGGCTCGCGCACGACGCCACCGTGATGGCGCGACTGCACGCCGACAACTGGATCCGCTACGGCTGGCCGGAGGTGGTCGGCGGGCTGGGCGGCACCGAGATCCACCGCGCGGTGCTCTACGAGGAGCTCGGCCAGGCGATGCTGCCGATCCCCGCCCAGGCCTGGACGCTGGAGGTGATGGCGCCCGCGACCCTCAAGTTCGCCCCGCACCTGGCCGGCGAGTACCTGCCGAACTATCTGAACGGGTCCGAGTGGTGGGGGCAGGGCTTCTCCGAACCCGATTCCGGCAGCGACCTGGCGTCGCTGCGCACCCGCGCCACCGAAGACGGCGACGGCTTCGTGGTCAACGGGCAGAAGATCTGGACCAGCCAGGGCGGCACGGCCAAACGACTCTGTGTGCTGGTGCGCACCGGAACCCCGGAGAGCAGGCACCGCGGCCTGTCGATGCTGCTGATCGACACCGACGCACCCGGCCTCACCGTGCGCCCGATCGCGCTGGCCAGCGGGCGTCGCGAACTGGCCGAGGTGTTCTTCGACGACGTGCGCGTGCCCGCGAACCGTCTGGTGGGCGAGGTCGGCGGCGGCTGGGCCGTGACCATGTTCCTGATGCAGTACGAGCGCGGCATGTACGGCTACGCAGCACTGAACAAGGTGTTGATGGAGCTGGGCCGGCTACGCCAGTACATGGTGGACCGCGCCGTCGGGCAGGCCGCGCGGGAACGGTTCGCCCGCGTGTACGTCGACGTCATCACCGCGCAGGCGCGCGCCGCCACCACCGTTCGCAAACTGGCGGCCGGGGAAGCGGTCGGCCCGGAGAGCAGCATCGACAAACTCCTGTGCAGCGAGGCCGAACGCGCGGTCAACGACCTGATCCTCGACGTGGCGCGCGACCACATGATGGTCAACGCCGCCGGCGCCGAGGCCGCCGAACTCGACACCGCACGCGCCGAGTGGTGGTACTCGCGGGCCGCCACGATCATGGGCGGCACCGCCGAGGTGCAGCGCGGCATCATCGCCGACCACATACTGGGCCTGCCGAAGGAAAGGCGCGCGTCATGACCCCGCGGCACGAACCCGACGAGTCGTGGCCGATGGTCGAGGAGGCGGTGTTCCGGCTGTTCGACGAGATCGCGAACAAGCAGGACCACGTCGTCATCGAGCCGCTGCTGGCCGACCTGGGCTGGGCCGAGATCGAGGCCGAGTACCCGGTCGAGGCGTGCGCGGTGCTGTTCCGCGCCCAGGGCCGCTCGCTGGCGCTGACCGACGCGCTGGACCGGGTCATGCTGGCCGAGCTGGCGTCGCTGCTGGACTCCCCCGTCGACTGCGTCGTCCTACCCGGGTTTGCGCAGGGTTCGGGGCCCAGCTCCAACGAGGGCCAGGTCAAGGGCATCGTGCTCGGCCCGCTGCGCGGCCGCGTCGCGGTCCCGGTCTCGGGGGCGATGGGCACGGTGTCGGTGACGGTCGTCGAATCCGACCAGCTGCGCGGCGAACGGCTCGACACATTCGACAGCTCGGTCATCTGGACCCGGGTCGAAGGCGCCACCGACGGCGAGCTCGTCGACGCGTCCACGGAGTGGGGCCGCGCGATCGCCGCCGCGCACCGCTCACTGGCCACCGAACTTGTCGCGCTGGCCGACCGGGCACTGCAGATCGCGGTCGAACACGTCAGTGTCCGAGTGCAATTCGGTTCGCCGATCGGCGCTCTACAGTCGCCCCGGCACGCACTCGCGGCGGCCGCCGCCAAACTGGAAGGCGCCCGCGCGTTGCTCGACGACTCGTGGCGCTACGGCGGTGTGCTGTCGGCCCAGACCGCGAAGGTCGCCGCCGGGCGCGCACACCGCGCGGTCGCCGACGCGGTCCTGCAGGTGTGCGGCGCGGTGGGCCTGACCGCCGAGCACGATCTGCACCGGTACGTCAGGCGTGGCTTCCAGATCGACGCACTGTGCGGTTCCTACCTTCAGCTGGAGTCGGCGCTCGCCGACCGGCTCTTCGACATCTACGCGCCTGGCCGCGCGCTACCGGCAATCATCAACCTGGACTGAGGACATTCATGCGCCGCAACATCTTCGAAGAAGTACACGACGACTTCCGCGCCACCGCGCGAGAGTTCTTCGAACGCCACTGTGTGCCCAACGTCGAAAAGTGGGAGCGCGACGGCAAAGTCAGTCGCGAGGCGTGGCTGGCCGCAGGCGAGCACGGCCTGATCGGCTGGGAATTCGACGAGAAGTACGGCGGCTTGGGAGTCAAGGACTTCCGGTTCAACCAGATCATCTCCGAAGAGTTGTTCATGACCGGTTCGGTCGGCATCGGCCTCGGTGTGCAGAACGACATCCTGATGCCGTACATGAACCACCTGACCACCGAGGAGCAGAAGGAACGGTGGCTGCCGAAGTTCATCTCCGGCGAATACATCGGTTCGATCGCGATGTCGGAACCCGCCGCGGGTTCGGACCTGGCCGGCATCAAGACCACCGCGCGTGACGAGGGCGACCACTGGGTGGTCAACGGGCAGAAGACCTTCATCAGCAACGGCCTGCTGTCCAAGTTGGTGCTGACCGCGGTCAAGACCGACCCGGCGGCCGGCCGAAAAGGCATCAGCCTGCTGATGATCGAGGACGGCATGGAGGGTTTCACCCGCGGCCGCAAGCTCGACAAGATCGGCCAGTTCTCCGCCGACACCGCCGAACTGTTCTTCGAGGACGTCAAGGTGCCCAAGGAGAACCTCGTCGGCGAGCTCAACCGGGGCTTCTACCATCTGGTGTCGAACCTGCCGTTCGAGCGGGTCGGCGTGGCCTGCTACGCGCTGCCGGCCGCGCGGCGGGCGCTCGACCTGACCAAGGCGTATGCGTTGGAGCGCACCGCGTTCGGGCAGCCGATCGGCAAGTTCCAGGTCAACCGGCATTTCATCGCCGAGATGCAGGTCAAACTCGACGCCGCGCAGACCTATCTGGACCAGTGTGTGCTCGCGGTGAACGAGGGCACGCTGTCGGATGCCGACGCCGCCGGCCTCAAATGGTGGACGTCGGAGGTGCAGTGGGAGATCATCGACCGCTGCCTGCAACTTCACGGCGGCTACGGCTACATCAACGAGTACGAGGTGGCCCGACTGTGGCGCGACTCGCGGGTGCAGCGCCTGTACGCCGGCACCACCGAGATCATGAAAGACCTGATGGGACGAGCGATGGGCTACTGATGAGCTTGCTCACTGTGCGGGCGCGTACAGGTGTTGACTCAACGCACGTCGGTTAACCTGAGAAATAGTTAGTTGATTCCGAATACCGGTGGAGGACGATATGGAGGTCACCAGCCTTCGCGAGCCGAAGATGGCGGACCGGGTGGCCACTGTGCTCCGCCGCATGTTCATCCGCGGTGAGATCGCCGAAGGGACGATGCTGCCGCCGGAGTCCGAACTCATGGAACGATTCGGCGTGTCACGCCCGACGCTGCGCGAGGCGTTTCGCGTTCTGGAGTCCGAATCGCTGATCGTCGTCCAGCGCGGTGTGCGCGGCGGCGCCCGGGTCACCCGGCCGCGGCGTGAGACGCTCGCGCGCTACGCGGGGCTGATCCTCGAGTACGAGGGCGTCACGGTCAAGGACGTCTACGAGGCCAGGATGGCGCTCGAGACGCCGATGGTGCGACGGCTGGCCGAGGAGCGCGACCCCGCGGTCATCGCCGAACTGGAGAAGGTCGTCGAGACCGAGGCGCAGCTGGAGCCCGGCAGCGACACCGTCGACCAGCTGACCGATTTCCACGCCGCGATCGCCCGCCTGTCGGGCAACAAGACCCTGCAGATCGTCACGGACATGCTGCACCACATCGTCGAGAAGGCGAACCGGTCGTTGCAGCCCACCGAGGGCGCCCGCGCCGAGCAGGCCGTGCGGCGTTCGGCGAAGACCCACCGCATGGTCCTCGACCACATCAAGGCCGGCGAGGCCGACAAGGCAGCCGATCTCTGGCAGCGGCATCTGCAGAAGGCCGAGGAGTTCGTGCTCACCGGCGCCGAGATGTCCACTGTGGTCGATCTTCTCGAATGACGGCGGACGTGAGCCGGGGGCCGTCTCAAGACATCGAGACGCCGCTTCATCTGTTGCGCCGGTTCGGCATCGAGGTGTTGGTGGCCGACCAGCAGTCGGCCGTCGTGGAGATGTCGATGCCGCTGGCGGGCATGCGTAACCCATTCACGGGCCAGCCGACGATTGCCCCGCTCGGGCTGCTCGCCGACGCGGTCAGCGGTATGTCGAACCACTTCCGCCACCAGGGTGACGAGTGGACCGTGACCACCGAATTGACCGTCGAGCTGAGCCCGGAGGGCTGCGGAATGGCTACCGCGCACGGCGCACCGCCGGTGGTCGCGGCCGGCCGTCCGCTGGGGCCCCGCGACGCCGGATCGTCGCTGTCGGTGTACACGCTGTCGTGCGACGGGGTCGTCATCGGCGGCGGCACCGTGCGCTCCTACTTCCTGCAGCCGGAGACGGTCGACCTGAGTGAACCGGCGGAAACACTGAACCGGCACGAACACACGACGCTGGCGGAGCTGATGGCCGTCGAGCCGATGCCGGCCACCGACGACGTCCGGGTGCTGCGCCAGCACGCCGACCCGTTCCTGAACAACGCCGTCGGCATCGTCAACGGCGGAATCGCCTCGGCCGGTTTGGAACTCGCGGCCTCGGCGGCGGTCAACACCGGGGACGTGCCGATGCGCACTGCGTCGGTGCGGGTGAACTTCCTGCGACCCTTCCCGGCCGGTGAAACCTCGCGCTACGAAGCGACACCGCTGCGGGTGGGTCGCGGCACCGCCGTCGCCGACGCCCAGGCGATCGGCGACGACGGACGACCCGCGCTCGTCGCGCGGATCACCGCCTACCGTTAGCGATTTCGGCGTAGTCAGGCGCGCTCACCGCCATGTCGTGTTTGGGGACATCGCTGACAGGTGTATGTCTCGGGACATCGCTGACACCTGAGTAGGGGCCTGGGCAAGATGATCCATGGCTCAGAAGGTGGCGGCGATGGATCTTCGTATCGCGACGGCGGCGGCTGGACAGATCGACAATGTGTCGCAGTTTTGCCGCGATCATCGGATCAGTAGGCAGACGTTTTACAAGTGGCGCAGCCGCTTCAGCCAGGAGGGCCTGGCCGGTCTCGAGGAGCGCTCGCGCCGGCCGCTGTCCTCACCGGGCC
>NZ_MIHA01000009.1 GCF_001722335.1 Mycolicibacterium flavescens | reverse complement strand
ATCGCCCACAGCACCGCATCGGCGGTGGCGGCGGGCTGACCGGTGCTGAAATGCACGGGCCCGTCGGTGATGTCGTCGCCACCGAAACCGTCGGGCAGCACCGCGCGGTGGCCGGGATGCAACCGCACACCGGCGTCGGCCAGCGTCCGGCTGATCCGCTGCCACACCCGCGGATGATGCCCGGTGAGTGCCCGGTCGGCGGGAAAGTACAGCGAGATCTGCTTGTCCGGCCAGACCCGCGCGAGGTTGGCCGCGCTGCTCACCGCGGCCGCGCCGCCGCCGAGCACGGCGATCGACTGCGCCGCGGCGAGCCTTCGGTGCCGGTCCAGCAGATCGGCGCGCACCTCGTCGGCCGTCTGCAGGGCGGGGCGGCGCCAGAAGCCGTTGCTCACCCCGGTCGCGATCACCAGCACGTCGTAGGGTTCGGATGTGGTGACCTCATCGTCGGTGCTGACCAACACTTTTCGCGCATCGAGGTCGACGCCGGTCAGGCTGCCGTGGACGGTGCGCACACCGTCGAGGGCGCGCAGCCGGTCGAACGGCAGCCAGTAGTCGCGCGCCCAGTCCTGGGGTCTGCTGAGCCGGATCCCGAGTTCCTGCCCGCTGACCAGTCCGGGTTTGGCCGAGATGCCGACCACGTCGGCGTGCCGGGCCAGGCGCAGCGCGGTCAGGACCCCGCTGTCACCGAGTCCGGCGACGACCACCCTCGGCCGGTCGCCGATCGCACTGTCTTGCACCCGGCCACCCTAGCCACCGGGACGGCTGCCGACCTCCAGACCCGCGATCTCGGATTCGCCGTCGAAGATCACCCGGCCGAAGTCGGTGACCCGGCAGCGCAACCGGCCGGCCAGATGCTCGTAGTCGGTGTCGATGTTGCGCCGCTCGGCCGGCAGCGGCACCGGCAGGATGTGCGGTTCGAGATGCGTTCCGTCGCCGAATAACTCGACGCGGTAGCGCAAAGACGCCGCCTGGATGCGCCAGGTGCGGTTGCCGACCTCGGAGCGGATCCAGGCCGTCGGCGGCGTCAAGCGCACCACCTTCCTACCGATCCGCACGACGACACCGCCCACGTCGCTCTTGAGCGGGCCGAGCGCGAGCAGACCGCCCGAGAACGCGACGCAGACGTCGTCGTCACCGAAGTCGTGTGCCTGGCCCCACCACCACCGCTCGGGGAAGCCCGCGCCCCAGTTGCGTTCGGTGTAGAGCTTCGCGCCGTCGAAGTCCCAGCGGCCCTCATCGGATTCGACTGTGCCGCTGGCCGATCCGCCCAACCGGTACGGATGCCAGTACTGGTTGAGGAACGGCACCGCCGATGCGATCCCGCCGCCGGCCAGCGCCTTGGGCCAGCGGACCGGGGCGTCGAAACGCATGTCGACGTGCACGCCGGGCAGGTCGACGCGCAGCCGGTCGTAGGTCGCGTGGATCTGGCCGTCACCGGCGTCGAGCCGGAACGGGTTCGCGCCGGCACCGGCCGAGGGCAGCTCCGCGCTGTACACCCGGCCGCCGGGATGGGCCGCGACCGCGGTGGTCGCCCAGTCACCGTCGGGGTGCCTGTTGACGCTGAACAGCGCGATGACCGCGCGCCCCGAGGCGGCGTCGGTGAACCGCCAGAACCAGCCCTCCATCTCGGTGCCGTGCGAGGTCAGCGGATCGCTGAACGGCAGGTCGGCGCCGGTGCGGCGGTACAGGCCGGCGAACGGTCCGGCGACGAGGCGGGTGACGTCCCTGGTGGCGTCGAGAACGGTCATGCCCGCTACGTTGACGGTTCGGCGCGCGGGCAAACCACTCACGCCGGCGGTTGCAGCCGGACCCGGTACATGGCCGGCCAGTACTTGCCGGTCAGAAGGTACTCGTCGCCGTCGATGTGGGCGATGCCGTTGAGCACCCGTTCGCGGCTGCCGCCCTGTCCGGGCCACAGCCCGGTGGCGTCGACGACGGTGTTCACCTTGCCGGTCGCCGGGTCGATCCGCACGAGCATGTCGGTCTTCCACACGTTCGCCCAGACCTGGCCGTCGACGCATTCCAGCTCGTTGAGTTCGGTCAGCGGCTGCCCGTCTCGGGTGACGGTGACCGAGCCGGTCTCGGCGAATGTCGCGGGGTCGTGGAACCGCAGCCGGTCGGTGCCGTCGCTGCGGATCAGCCGGTCGTCGTCGCGGCACAGGCCCCAGCCCTCGCCGTCGACGGGGACCTCGCGCACCGGGGTGAGCGTGTTCTTGTCCCACTCCACCGCGACGCCGTCGCGCCAGGTCAGTTCCCAGATGCGGTCGTCGACGACGGTGATGCCCTCGCCGTAGTAGTCGTTGGGCGTCGGGGCCGATCGGCGGACCGCGCCGGTGGCCGGGTCGAGTTCGCGGATCTGCGACTTGCCCGCGATGCCGGTGCCCTCGTAGAGCGTCGGCCCGTCGAACTCCAGGCCCTGCGTCCAGGCGGTCGCGTCGTGCGGCATCTCGGCGAGCACCTCGGGTTTGATCACCGCGGGCCGGGACTCGGCCGTGCTGGTGTCGCTGACGGCCGGCGGCGGTGAGCCGCCGCATGCCGCGGCGGTGAGGGCGACGAGGGCGCCGAGCCAGGCGGCCGCGCGGCGGGGTGCGTCCATAGCGCTATGCCTACCGGATGGGGCTGTGAGCGTGCGCAGGTACCGCCAAAGCTCAACAGCGCGGCGCGCAGCTGGGCGAGGGTCCGCTATTCGGCGGTCAGGGCTTGACCGAGTCGATCGCGCGGTAGATCCGTTGTTCGCTGACCGGTCGCGGGGTGCCCAGTTGCTGGGCCCACAGGCTGACCCGCAACTCCTCGATCTGGCGGGCGATGTCGCGCACGTCGGCGGCCGCCGCGCGGGCCGGACTCAACGCCCGCACCAGGTCGTCGTAGGCGTCCTCGACCGCGTGCACCCGGTCCATCCGCTCGCGGTCGGCGGCCGGCCCGTGCGCAAGACGGTCGAGGCGCCTGCCGATCGCGATCAGGTAGCGGGTCAGATCGGCCAGGTGCGCGACGCCGGTGGCGGCGACGAAGCCCGTAGGCAGCAGCCTGTCGAGTTGCGCGCGGATGTCGGCGACCGCGTCGGTCTGCGCGGGCGGCGGGGTCACCGGCAGCGCGACCTGTACGTCGGTGGCCGCGGCGAGAACCTTCTCCACCCGCGCGACGACCCCGGCGGTGGTGGGCACCAGGTCGGCGGCGACGCGATCGCGCAGCGCGGTGAATTCGTCGCGGGTCCACACGGGTTTCGGGGCCAGCGCGTCGGTGGCGGCGTCGGCGCAGTCCTCGATCAGCGCCTGCAGCGATCCGTCGGGGTTGGTGGCCAGCAGCAGCCGTGCCCGCGTCTGCAGTTGCCGCTCAACGGCTTTCACCGGCGACGGGACCGACAGCCGCAGCAGCCGCCGCACGCCCGGGCCCATCGCGGCGGCCTGCTCGGCGACCGTCGGGAACACGTGCACGTCGACCGTCGCGCCGACGTCCACCAGCGCCGGGTACCCGCGGACGGTGTGCCCGCCGACGGTCCGCTCCACCGCCGGCGGCAGCGCGTCGAGGTCGTCGGGCCAGCCGCGCAGCCCGGTCCGGTCCAGTTCACCGGCGACCGCGTCGGCGACCGCGCGGCGCACCGGGGCGGCGAGATCGTGCTGCAGCGCCTCGAGGTCCTTGCCGCGGGCGATCTCGGTGCCGTCGGTGTTCTGGACGGCGAACGTGACGCGCAGGTGCGACGGCAGCTTGTCCAGATCGAACGCGTCGATCGGCACCAGAACCCCGGTGCGCCGGTGCAATTCGCGCTGGAGCCCCTCGAGCAGCGGCGCGTCACCGGGAGTCATGGCGGCCAGCACCGCCCGCGCGGTGTCGGGCGCGGGCACGAAGTTGCGGCGCAGATCCTTGGGCAGCGACTTGATCAGCGCGGTGACCAGTTCCTCGCGCAATGCCGGGACCTGCCAGGCGAACTCGTCGCCGCCGAGGCGGGCCAGCACCTCGACCGGCACGTGCACGGTGACGCCGTCGTCCTCGGCGCCGGGCTCGAACCGGTAGGTCAGCGGCAGCGACAGATCTCCGGCCTGCCAGGCGTCGGGTTGACCGTCGGCGCCGTCGGCGGTGCGCAGCAGATCGTCGCGGGTGAACGTCATCAGATCCGGTGTGCGGTGCCGCTGTTTCTTCCACCAGGCGTCGAAGTGGCGGGCCGAGACGACCTCGGCGGGCACCCGCGCGTCGTAGAACGCGAACACCTCCTCGTCGCCGACGAGCAGATCACGCCTGCGGGCCTTCTCCTCGAGCTCCTCGAGTTCGGTTCGCAGCCGGGCGTTGTCGCGGAAGAAGTGGTGGCGGGTCTGCCAGTCCCCCTCGACCAGGGCGTGCCGGATGAACAGGTCCCGCGACACCTCGGGGTCGACCTGCGCGTATCCGACGCGGCGGCGCGGCACCAGCGGCAGCCCGTACAGCGTGACCCGCTCGAAGGCCATCACCGCGCCGCGCTGCGCGTCCCAGTGCGGCTCGCTGTAGGTGCGCTGCACCAGGTCTCCCGCGATCCGCTCGACCATCTCGGGTTGGATCCGCGCCGCGGTCCGCCCGTACAACCGGCTGGTTTCGACGAGGTCGGCGACCACCACCCAGCGCGGCGGCCGTCGGGTCAGCACCGAGCCGGGCGCCAGCACGAACTTCGAGTTGCGCGCGCCCTGAAATTCGCGGGACTCGCCCTCGCGCAACCCGATGTGTGACAGCAGCCCGGCCAGCAGCGCGGCGTGCACACTGGCCGGGTCGGCGGGCTCGTCGGACGGGCCGGACTCCCGGATCCCCAGGTCCTTGGCGATGCTGCGCAACTGCCCGGTGAGGTCCTGCCACTCCCGGATCCGCAGATAGTGCAGAAACTCGTCGCGACACATCCGGCGAAACGCGTTGCCGGACAGCTCGGCTCGCTGCTCACGCAGGTACCGCCAGAGGTTGAGATAGGAGATGAAGTCGGAGTGCTCGTCGGCGAACCGGGCGTGCTGCTGCCGCGCGGCCTCCTCCCGGTCGGTGGGCCGCTCGCGCGGGTCGGGGATCGACAGCGCGGCGGCCAGCACCAGGATCTCGCGCACGCAGCCTTCGGTGTCGGCCTGCAGGATCATCCGGCCCAACCGCGGGTCGACCGGCAGCTGGGCCAGCCGTCGTCCCACCGCGGTGATCGCCGCATGCGCGTCGAACGCGCCGAGCTCCTGCAGCAGTTGCACACCGTCGCGGATGCTGCGCCGCTCCGGCGGGTCCAGGAACGGAAACGATTCGATGTCGCCCAGTCCGAGCGCGGCCATCTGCAGGATCACCGCGGCCAGGTTGGTGCGCAGGATCTCGGGGTCGGTGTAGCGGGGCCGCGCGGCGAAATCCTCTTCGGAGTACAACCGGATGCACACGCCCGGCGCGGTGCGGCCCGACCGGCCGGCCCGCTGCGCGGCCGAGGCCTGCGAGATCGGCTCGATCGGCAGCCGCTGCACCTTGGTTCTGCGACTGTAGCGCGAGATGCGCGCGGTGCCGGGGTCGACGACGTAGCGGATCCCGGGCACCGTCAGCGATGTCTCGGCGACGTTGGTGGCCAGCACGATTCGCCGTCGCGCCCGGCTGGGCGAGAACACCCGCTGCTGTTCGGCGGTCGGCAGCCGGGCGTAGAGCGGCAGCACCTCGGTGCCGGCGTCGACGAGCCCGCTCAACGCCTGGGCGGTGTCACGGATCTCGCGTTCTCCCGACAGGAAGACCAGCACGTCGCCGGGCGGTTCGTTCTCCAGTTCGCCGATCGCGTCGATGATCGCCTCGGTCTGGTCGCGCATTTCGGTACGCACCACGTCATGGTCGGGATCGTCGGGATCGTCGGCCTCATCGGTGACGACGGCGACTTCCAGTGGGCGGTAACGGATCTCGACGGGGTAGGTGCGGCCCGACACCTCGACGATCGGCGCACCCCCGAAGTGCTGGGCGAACCGCTCGGGCTCGATCGTCGCCGACGTGACGATCACCTTGAGGTCTGGCCGTCGCGGCAGGAGCTCGCGCAGGTAGCCGAGCAGGAAGTCGACGTTGAGGCTGCGCTCGTGGGCCTCGTCGATGATCAGCGTGTCGTAGCGCAGCAGCCGGCGGTCCCGCTGGATCTCGGCCAGCAGGATCCCGTCGGTCATCAGCTTGACCAGAGTGCGGTCGCTGACCTGGTCGGTGAATCGCACGGTGTAGCCGATGGTCTCGCCCAGCGGGCTGCCCAGTTCGTCGGCGATGCGCTGGGCGACGGTGCGCGCGGCCAGCCGGCGCGGCTGGGTGTGGCCGATCGTGCCGCGCACGCCGCGGCCGAGTTCGAGGCAGATCTTGGGCAGCTGGGTGGTCTTGCCCGACCCGGTCTCGCCGGCGACGATGACGACCTGGTGGTCGCGGACGGCCGCGGCGATCTCGTCGCGACGGTCGCTGACCGGCAGGTCGGGGTAGGTGATCTGCGGGACGGCGGCCGTCCTGGTCGCCACCACTGCTCGGGCCGCGGCGATCTGGTCGGCGAGCTTGCCCAGCTCGTCCGGGCCCGCGCCGCGCAGCTGTTTGAGACGCCTACCGAACCGGGCCGCGTCGCGGATCGTCAGATCGTCGAGGCGGCTGCGCAGCTCGGCGACGGACGGATCGGACACCGGAGCCAGGATAGGCGTCCGGTCACGGGGCCTGCAGGTCAGCGTCCTCGGTGGCGGGGTCCGCCGCGGTGCCGGTCCAGTTCGCGAGCAGCCGCAGCGCGGTCTCCGACGGCGAGCCCGGCTCGACGGTGTAGATGCACAGCGTCTGGTCCTCGTCGCCGAGCACCGCGACGCTCTCGTAGTTGACCGTCACCTCGCCGACCAGCGGGTGGCGGTAGCGCTTGACGCCGTGGGTGCGTTCGCGCACGTTGTGGTCGGCCCACCAGCGGCGGAACTCGTCGCTCTTGACGGCCAGTTCACCGACGAGCTCGGTCAGCAGCGGGTCGTCGGGATGCCTGCCGGCGTCCAGGCGCAGGATCGCGACGTTGTCGCGGGCCACGTCCTCCCAGTCGGGAACACGTCGCGCGACGACTCGTCGAGGAACGTGTAGCGCATCAGGTTCCGCTCGCGCGGCGGCAACGCGTCGAAGTCACCCATCAGCGCACGGGCCAACCGGTTCGCCGCCAGCATGTCCATCCGCCTGCCGAACACGAACGCCGGTGCCACGTCGTCGAGCGTCTCCAGCACCCGGCGCACCCCCGGCCGCACCCGCTGCACCGGCGCGGGTGCCCGCCGCTTCGCGCGGCGGTTGGTGGCGCGGGCGATCTGGAACAGATACGACCGCTCGACGCTGTCCAGGCGCAGCGCCCGCGCGACCGCGTCGAGCACCTCGTCGGAGACGTTGAGATGCCTGCCCTGCTCGAGCCGGCTGTAGTAGTCCACGCTCACCCCGGCCAGCTGGGCGACCTCTTCGCGGCGCAACCCCGGCACCCGTCGCACCCGGCCGGTGCCACCGATCTCGACGTCCTCGACGCGCAGCCTCGCTCGGCGGGTGCGCAGGAACTCCTTGAGTTCGGCGTTGTGGTCCATCTCTTTCAGTGTGGATCCATTCGCGCGCGCGTGCGCCGCATACGTGGACCTGCCAGACCTAGGTTGCCCGGACCGAGGCGCAGCGGGGCTCGATTTGGCGGCTGACGAGGCCGCGGCGCGCTGTTGTCTGGAGTACGCGGCACCACCGTCGCGACGAAATCACGAAGGAGAATTCCGCATGACATCGATCCAGACTTTCCCGCTCGCCGGCCGCGTCGCCGTGGTGACCGGCGCCTCCAGCGGGATCGGCGCCGCCACCGCCAGGCGGCTCGCCGCCGCCGGCGCGAAGGTCGCGGTGCTGGCCCGCCGGGCCGACCGCCTCGACGCGCTCGTCGACGAGATCCGGCGGGCCGGCGGCACCGCTATCGCGCTGGGGGTCGACGTGACCGACGCCGCCGCCGTGCATGCCGCCGCCGATCGGGTGGCCGAGGAACTCGGTCAGGTCGACGTGTTGTTCAACAACGCCGGCGTGATGCTGCCGGCCCCGGTCGACGGTGTGCCCGCCCACCAGTGGCAGCAGCAGATCGACCTGAACGTCACGGGGTTGATGAACGGGATCGGCGCGTTCGTTCCGCAGCTGATCAAGTCGGCCGCCGACAAGGGTGTCGCCGATCTGGTCAACACGTCGTCGATCGCGGCGCAGAACATCTTCCCGAACTTCGCGGTCTACTCCGGGACCAAGGCGTTCGTCACCCACATGTCGCGCACGCTGCGCGCCGAACTGGGCGCCAAGGACATTCGGGTCTCGACGATCGAGCCGGGGATGGTGGCGACCGAGCTGCAGGACCACGTCACCGACGCCGGTGTGCACGAGTGGCTCAACGGCGCCCGCAGTCAGTTCGACTGGCTGGCACCGGCTGATGTCGCCGAGGCGGTCACCTTCCTGGTGTCCCAGCCGGCGCGGGTGAACGTCCAGCAGCTGACGCTCATGCCGACCCGCCAGGCGTCCTGACCGCGGCCCCCGGATGAGCGAAGTCGTCGCGGGCGGATTCGACCTCCTGGCAGAGGCGTTCGGCGTCGGTGTACAGCGCGCCGTAGATGCCCCACTGCGCGGGTCGGTCCAGCCTGCGGCCTTCGACGTGCTCGGTCAGTTCGTCGAGGGCGGCCCGGCAGCGCCGGGCCTCCTCGGCGAGGGGCTCGCCGGCCGACTCGGTGTCGGGCAGGGCGCCCAGCCGCTCGACCGCGTCGCGCACCGCGGCCAGCAGCACGCCGTAGCGGCGCAGGAACTCGTCCTGCCCCGCCCGCGGGCCACCGTTGACTTCCACCGCCCGGGCCAGCCCGACGGCCACCGGTTGCAGCTGTCCGGCGATCCGCTCGAGCGCCTGGATGGTCCAGCGGTGCCCGGCGACACCGGGCCGGCGGCGCACGAGCAGCCGGCGCGGGTTGAACCGCGAGGTGCGTTCGGCGTGGTCGACGGTGTGGCGGGCCTGTGCGGCCCTGCCCGGCAGCTCGTCGGCGCGCCACCGCCAGTCCCGGCCGGCGTCGGTGTCCGGGGTGTCGGGGGCGCTGAGACCGTCGGCCATGTCCGACAGCACCTCGGCCAGGGACCCGCTCAGCGAGTCGACGGCGTAGTCGGCGCTGCGGTAGCGCAGCGGCGGCGCGATCAGCAACGTCACGGCCAGCGCGACCGACGCCCCCAGCAGCACCATGCCCGCGATCTGCGGGAGCGGGCTGCCCTGCAGCTCGCCGCTACCGGGCAGCGCGAACGTGCCGTAGGCGAAGATCGCGGCGACCGCGACGTTGACGCCCTGGCTGCCGAGCCGGTGCCACCGCCCGATCAGCAGGGCCACCACCAGCATCGACGGGAACAGCCACAGCGGCACACCCCACAGCCACACCGCCCCGCCGACCAGCGCGACCCCGGTCAGCATCGCCGCCGTGTAGCGGACGGCCTTGGCCACGGAGTCGGCGACGGTCAGATCGATCAGCATCAGCGCGGAGAACGCCGCGAACGTGGCGTAGCGGGCCTCGAACACCCAGGTCGCCAGGACCCAGGCGATGGTACAGGCGATGACGGACTTGACCAGGGTGAGCACCGCTTCGCGGTCCATCCGCAAGCGGCTCAGGGATCGACTCACCACGGTGACGAGATTGCCGGCCACCTGATCCGGCCTTCCCGATTCGCCCGGACCTAATCCTCAGTGGGTGTCGGGCGCCCAGTAGTCCAGCATCTCGGCGAACGTCTCGAACGCCGGGTTGGACACCCCGTAGGTGGCTTCGAGATGGATGCTCAGCGGGAAGCCGAGGTCGGCGACGCCGTCGATGACCCGCTTGTACAGGTCGAGCATCAGCTTGCGCTTCTCGACCGGGTCGGTGCCTGCGAGCCGTTTGACGAATTCCTGTTCCTCGGCGACGGCGGCGTTGCCGGGATCCTGGATGAGCCAGTTGATCAGCCCGACGTTGGCCTCCATCTTCGGCACGAAACCGAACGACAGCAGGATCTCGGGCCGGTGGTCACACGACTGCGCGAAGTCGCGCAGGTATCCGACGATCGCATCGGAGTACAGCAGCTGCGTCATCCCGTAGGTGGCGCCCTGGTCGCACTTGAAGCGGAAGCGGCCCTGCTCACCGTCGCGGGTCGGGATCAGGATGGCGCCGCGGTTGGGGACCAGGTCGGAGTAGAGCGACAACGCGTCGGTCGGCGCCACGCCGGAGCCTTCGCCGTCGCTCATCGTGCGGGGCACCCCGACGAACGCGATGCCGTCGAACCCGGCGCTGGAGAGCTCGGTGAGCCGCTGCCGCAGCGCGACCTCGTCGAGGAACGCGGTGACCTGGGTGCACAGCCCGTTCATCGCGCCGAGTTCGGGCCGGATGATGTTCCAGAAGTCGAGGACGTCCATCTTCGGCTTCATCTCGATCGGCCGGTCGTCGTCCTCTTCGATCATGCCGGGGATCATCACGTGCCGGATCCGGCCGGTCAGACCGGAATCGGCTGAACAGCGCAGCACCTTCTGCGCATCTTCCAGCGCCTGCTCGCGGCCGCGCTCAACGTTGGGCGGCACGAGCTCGAGCGCGATGGTGTTCAGCGTCACCGTGCGGCTCCTCAATCGACGATTTCTTCTTCCGCGCGGCGATCCGCGACGGGTACATGATGACCCGAGTCCTGCGAATCCGCGCTGCTCCCCCCCGGGAGCCTCACCATACAGACCGAAGCCGTGGACTCGGACATCGCTGTGCGCGACGAGGTGTCGGCGACGATGCCAGCGACCTCACAGCGTTCGGGCACCTCCCTTTCGATTTCGGTTGATACCAACGGATCCCATGACATGCCTACGACCGACCGGACGACAGGGCCTCGACACCGCCGAAGGTGTCCTCATCGCGCTCCGCCGCTGCACCAGTGACGAAGCGTTCCGCGAGATCATCTGGGCCGCCGAACATCACCGGGTACCGGTGTTCGCGTTGGCCGATGCCCTGGTCACCGCGGCGAGCGGAAGTCCGACCGCGGACGGTGCGGCCCGCTCGGCCGTCGTCGCCCAATGGGGTGCGCTGTTGGCCGGACCGGCTCGGACCGGGGGCTGACCGGCCGCTCGTACTGTGGATGGGGTGAATGCCGCACCCACCACCGTCGAGATCGGTGACCGTTTCGCCCGTGAGCTGCCCGAGTTGGCGGTGTCCTGGCGGGCCGAAGCCGCGCCGGCGCCGACGCTGCTCGTGCTCAACGACGAACTGGCCGGCGACCTCGGCTTCGACCCGGACTGGCTACGCGGGCCCGACGGCGTGCAGCTGCTGCTCGGCACGCAGGTCCCGGCGGGTGCGACACCGGTCGCGCAGGCCTACGCCGGACACCAGTTCGGCGGGTACGTGCCGCGTCTCGGCGACGGCCGGGCGCTGCTGCTCGGCGAACTCACCGCGGCCGACGGCACGCTGCGCGACCTGGCGCTGAAGGGTTCGGGCGCCACCCCGTTCGCGCGCGGCGGCGACGGGCTGGCCGCGGTCGGGCCGATGCTGCGCGAATACATCGTCAGTGAGGCCATGCACGCGCTCGGTGTGCCGACCACCCGCTCGCTCGCGGTGGTCGCGACCGGGCGGCAGGTGCAGCGCGAGACGCCGCTGCCCGGCGCGGTGCTGGCCCGGGTGGCGAGCAGCCACCTGCGCGTCGGGACGTTCCAGTACGCCGCCAACTCCGCCGATGTGGACGTGCTTCGCCGGCTGGCCGACCACGCGATCGCGCGGCACCACCCGGGCGCCGCGTCGGCGGGCAACCCGTACCTCGCGCTGTTCGAGGCCGTTGTCGGCGTGCAGGCCGAGCTGGTCGCGAAGTGGATGCTGGTCGGGTTCGTGCACGGGGTGATGAACACCGACAACATGACGATTTCCGGCGAGACCATCGACTACGGCCCGTGCGCGTTCATGGAGGCCTACGACCCGGAGACGGTGTTCAGCTCGATCGACTCGTGGGGCCGCTACGCCTACGGCAGCCAGCCGTCGGTCGCGGTGTGGAACCTGGCCCGGCTCGCCGAGTCGCTGCTGCCGCTGCTCGCCGAGGACCAGCAGCAGGCGATCGCGCTCGCCGAGGGCAGCCTCGGCGGCTTCACCGCCAGGTTCCAGGACGCGCTGGCCGACGGGATGCGCGCCAAGCTGGGGCTGGCCGCCGACACCCCGGACGAGGTCGCGGTGCCGCTGATGAACGATCTGATCGCGCAGTTGCACCAGAGCCACGTGGATTTCACGTCGTTCTTCCGGGCGCTGGGCCACGGCGCGCGCGGGGACGACGAACCGGCGCGGGGGCTGTTCCTCGACCTCGCCGCGTTCGACGCGTGGCTGGCGCGCTGGCACGGGCTCAACCCGGACGCCGACGCGATGGACCGCGCCAACCCGGTCTACATTCCGCGCAACCATCTGGTCGAGGAGGCGTTGACCGCCGCGACGGCCGGTGACCTGCAGCCGCTGCACCGGCTGCTGGAGGCCGTGACCGCGCCCTACGACGAGCGGCCGGGGTTCGAGCGCTACGCCGAGCCGGCGCCCGAGGACTTCGGGAAGTACCGAACCTTCTGTGGGACGTGACCGCGGGCCCATACACTTCTGCGCATGACTTCGGTGCGCACGACACTGCGACGGTCACTGGTCGCGGGGCTTTTCGCGGCGGCGCTGACGACCGCACCGCTGCCGGCGGTCATCGCCGCGGCCCAGCCGGGGAACTGCTGCTGCCCGCCCGGGCAGACCGGGGTCGTCTACGGGTGCGCGTCGTTCTGCGTCGACGGTAAGGCGCTGGACACCAGCACCGGGCTGTGCGTGGCGGCGCCGCCGCCGTATCCGCACCCGCCGGTGACCTGAGCGGGCCGCGCTACTGCAGGCTGGTCCGCAGCAGCTCCCACGCCAGGTGGCGGGTTTCGGCCGCCCGTTCGTAGAGCAGCCGCTGCGCGGCGGGCACCGCGTTCGGGTCGGGGTCGTGACCGTCGACCACCGCGACGTGGATGTCCTCGGCGACCTGCATCGCCGTCAGCACCGCCTCGTTGATCCGGATCAGCGCCCGGTGCAGCCGGTCGTCGGCGATCAGCACCTGCGCGTTGGCCAGCTCGACCGCGAAGTCCTTCACCACCTGCGCGATCTGCTCGAAGATCGGGCCCATGGCGGCTTCGCGTTCGTCGCGGTCGGGCAGCGTCAGGATCCGCGCGCCCTCGTTCCACAGCGTGCCGAGCAGGTGGGTGTGGGTGCCGACCGCGCGCGACACCTCGGCGACGGCCAGCTTCTGCTGCTGGGCCAGCAGCTGCGCGCGCTCCGTGCGGGCCAGTTCGCGGTGCGCCTTTAGCTCCGCGCGCGACACGTTGCGGTGCGCCTCGAGTTCGGCGCGTGAGAGTTCGCGCTGCGCCTCCATCTCGGTCTCGTGCAGCGACCGCATCATCGCCAGCTGACGCGCGGCGCGGACGTCGGCGGCGGCCAGTTCGGCGCGCAGCCGCTCGTCCGCCTCGGCGGCCTTACGTGCGGCCTGACGTGTGACGACGGTGGTCTGCCACAGCGTCACCAGCACCATCGTGAAGACCGCGGCGCCGAAGAACCACTGTGCGCGCGAGCCGCTTTCGCCGGGGCTGAACAGGATCAGCCAGCCCAGCAGCAGGATCGCCACCGCCGAGCCGGCGAGCCACGCGTAGATTTGCTGACGGTCCCGCGGCGCGCGTGCCGCGCCGGACGTCGGTTGTGCCACCAATTCATCAGTGGCGCTTGCCTTTTCGTCGTCCGGCGCGGGTGATCCCGATTCGGTCATGTCGGCCTCCCCGTTTCGTCCCGCGACACCCCGTGCCGATGTACCCGGCCTCGCATGACGCTAACCTCGATGCGGTGCGCGCGTCGACCCGCACCCACGAAATGCCTTGCGAGAGAATCGAGAGCCGATGGAAGCCCCGCCCGAAGGTGAATCGTCCGTCATCGTCAGCCTCTCGGAGGCCGCGATGCACATGTACACCGCGGCGATCGACGCGCTGCCTGCGCCCGACGACGACACCTTCCATCAGCGCGCCGACATCGTGCTGTCCGGGCTGCGGAAGCTGCGCGGCGGGCTGACCGAGGCGGCCGGCCGCAGCCGCTCGACGGCCAGCGTGATCGTCGCGCTCAGCGATGTGCGCCGCCGCTACGACACGCTGATGGCGCGGGCCGCGGCGGCGCCAGGCGCCGGGCTCGGCCAGCAGCTGTACGCGGCGCGGGTGAGCGCGCGGCTGTCGGCGCAGGAGGTCGCCAACGGGGCGGGTCTGCGCCCGGACCTGATCGACGACCTCGAAGCCGGTGAGATCCCCACCGAGGACGAGGCCGCGAAAGTCCGGGGCCTGATCACCGCGCTCGGCGGCGTGCCCACCGTCGCGCATGCCGAGGTGCCCGACGGGCCCGAGGATCCCCAGGAGGGGGCCGAGGAGATCGACCCTGAGGTGCTGCTCGACGACGACGTGGTCGAGTCCGTTTCCAGCGAAGGTTGACCGGCCGCAACTCGAGATCGGTGCGGCGGCAACGGTGGCGCGGGTCAGCGGTCGAGTTCGCCGGCGATGCCGCGTTCGACGGCGGCCCGGACGCGTTCGGGCAGCACGATCAGCCCGTCGAGTTCCCGCTGGGCCAGCGTGTAGCCGCGTTCGCGTTCCTGCGGGGTGGCCGCAGCGTCGGTGGCGACCCGCAGCATGCTCTGCGCGCGGCCGATCCGCTGCTGCTCCTCGGCGCTGAAGTCGTTGCGGCGCCGCCGGATCGCCTCGCTCTCCGCGGCGTCGAACGCGGTGACGTAGTCGGTGACCGCGTCGATGTACTCGCGGGCCGCGTCGGGGTCCTCAACCAGGGCTTCGGCCTTGGCCGGCCGCAGCATGTCGGCGCGCAGCTTGGTGCGGTGGAACCGCTCGGTGAGCGGGTCGCGCATGTCGGTCATCAGCGGGAAGTCGAGCAGCTTGGCGATGTCGAGTTCGTACTCCAGCCAGCGGGTGTCGGTGCTGTCGTGCGCCCTGACCGCGCGGGCGATCGCCTGCCACTGCACCCCGGGGCCCGGCCGCGGCGGCGCTTCGGTTTCCGGCCGTTGCGGGACGCCGTCCTGGCGCGCGCGGACCGCCGAGACGGCGCGCCACCCGCCGTACAGCACACCGGCGAGCGGGACGAGCAGCAGCAGCAGCTCGACCAGCCGGATGATCAGCCCCATGCAGCCAGGATGCCATCGCCCGGGTTGTGCTGAATTTTGCCGCCAGGGCTGTGGTCGCGGCGTGCGCACAGCCCTGGACGCAAAAATGGCCGGCTCAGTCGCGCGGGCCGTACGCCCGGGCGATGTCGGGCGAGTCCAGCCAACCTTCGTAGGTCGGTCGCTGGGGCCACCCGGCTGGCGAGTCCTGCCACTGCTCCTGACGGCCCCACGGCAGCAGGTCGATCAGCGCGAACGAGTGGCTGAGCTGTTCGGTGCCGCGGCCGTTGGTGTGCCAGGTGCGGTAGACGGCGTCTTCTCCCGACGGACCCGGCGCTTTCAGGAACACGTTGACCGCGAAGCCCCCGCCGGGCGGGGCGTCGACGTCGGCGCCGAACGAGCTCTGCGACGACGAGTACCAGTCCATCGTGTTGCCGACCTTGGTGCGGTAGGCGAGCGCCTCCTCGATCGGGCCGTTGGTGACGATGACGAAGCGGGCGTCGTAGTTGTCGAGGAACTCCAGGCGGGTGAACTGGGAGGTGAAGCCGGTGCAGCCGCCGCACTGCCACTCGGCGCCGTCGGTCCACATGTGGTGGTAGGTGATCAGCTGCGAGCGGCCTTCGAACACGTCGGCCAGCCGCACCGGGCCGTGTTCGCCGATCAGCGTGTAGTCGGGCAGCCGCACCATCGGCAGCCGTCGGCGCTGCGCGGCGATCGCGTCGAGTTCGCGGGTGGCGGCCTTCTCGCGGACGCGCAGTTCGTCGAGCGCCGCGCGCCAGCTCTGTTGGTCGACGACGGGTGGTAGGGCGGCGGGTTCGGTGGTGACGGACATGGTCCTCCTCCTGCGGGTGTGTGCGCTTGCAGGTTCAGACCGGCTCAGCCCGGCGAACTCATCGTCAGCTCTTCTTCTTACCGCCGCCGGAGTTCTTGCCGCCCTTCTTGGATGCACTGGGCGTGTTGGCGATCGCCGCCGCGCGCGACTTGCTCATGCCTTTCTCGCGCAGGCCCTCGTACTGCTTGTCGTTCTTGATGCTCGACCCGTGGTCCTTAGCCATCACAGCCTCCTAGCCATCGTGATCATGCTGTGCATCAAGTACCCGCGAGCGGGCATGTCTGCACATGACACGCCGCGGATCTTCGGCAGTTCGTGCACGCTCGCGCCGCCGTGAATGTGCGCAAAGGACGGTCAACTGCCGGGGCCCCGATAAGGTCGACGCGCGGCAGCCGACCGCGGACGGAGGAGCATGCGCGAACCGACCGACGACGTGTGGGAGACGCTGGCCACCGCACGGGCCATCCGCCGGTTCACCTGTGAACCGGTCGACGACGCCACGCTGGACCGCTGCCTGCAGGCCGCGACCTGGGCCCCGAACGGCGCCAACGCGCAGCTGTGGCGATTCGTCGTGCTGGACTCACCCGAACAGCGGGCCGTCGTCGCCGAAGCCGCCCGGCTGGCGCTGCGATCGATCGAGACCATCTACGGCATGAGCCGCCCCGCCGACGACGACCACAGCCGCGCCGCGCGCAACAACCGGGCCACCTACGAACTGCACGACCGCGCCGGTGAACTGACCTCGGTGCTGTTCACCGCGTTCCGAAACGAGTTCTCCTCGGAGTTCCTACAGGGCGGGTCGATCTTCCCGGCGATGCAGAACTTCTACCTGGCGGCCCGCGCGCAGGGCCTCGGCGCCTGCTTCACCAGCTGGGCCTCCTATGACGGTGAGGCGCTGCTCCGCGAAGCCGTCGGAGTGCCCGGCGAGTGGGTGCTGGCCGGCCACGTCGTGGTGGGCTGGCCCCGCGGCAGGCACGGCCCGGTGCGCCGCCGCCCGATCGACGACGTGGTGTTCCGCAACCACTGGGACGCCGCCCGCAGCGACATCATCTACGGCGCCGGCGCCCGCAAGCGTTAAGGTCAGACCGCCACCGACACCCGGGAATGCAACCACGCGGCCACGTTGCGGACGTAGTCCTTGAACACCACCAGCCGCGACGGGTCCTCCCTGACCTGCGAACCGGGCCGCTCGGTCACGAACGACGGTGCCCCGCAATCGATGTCCCAGTTGTAATCGGCGAAGTGGTGGAACGTCGACTCGGCCACCGCGCGGCCCATCGGCATGCCGTCCGAGCCGCGCTCACCGTCGATCACGACGGCGAGGTTGAACACCCGGCCTGTGGTGGCGCTGCGCCCCTGGGCCAGCACCGCGGCTTCGGGCACCCCGGCGGTCGACACCAGGCCCTCGTGCGGATGCGCCGGGAACCACTCGATGCGCCCGCTGGCGGTCCGGTCGGTGCGCAACAGTTCGTGCACCCGCTCCGGTACCAACACCTGCTGGTAGTCGCCGTTGGCGCCGGAATGGTAGTTCGGCCACGAGATGGTGGGCGTGTCGACGTCGTCGCACATCGTCGCGGGATCCACGCTGGCGTCGTGGAATTCGTTGACCAGTCCGAGTGAGCCGAGCTGGTTCAGGCAGCAGCCGAGATCCTGGTGGTCGCGCGCGGTCAACACCCCGCCCCCGTTGCACCGGAACCGCGCGATCGCCGCGGCGTCGGCGGGGGTGAGCCCGTCGCCGACGTCGACCGCCATCAGCCACAGCTGATCGAAACCGAGTTCGTCGACGCGGCTGAGCACCGGGTCCTCGCCGGCGACCCGGTCGCGGGCGACCACGTCGTGCCCCGCCGCCCGCAGTTCGGCGGCCAGCAGCGAGAACCGGGAGATGTCCCAGTCGTCGGGATTTCGTCCGATCGTGGTCTGCAACAGTATCTTCGACATCACCTTCACTCCTGTTCAGCATCGATGGGCACCCGCAGATGCTTGCGTGCCTCGAGTTCGTCGTCGTCGACGAGGACCAGCATCGGCCGGCCCGGCACGCAGAGCATCGTCACCGTGAATCGGCAACGCACGTCGTCGCGGTTGTTGGCATCCGAGTAGTGGATGACGTCACCACCGGGTTCCCAGAACGCCTCTCCGGCGCGCACGACGCGCGGCGGCTGTCCCTCGAGCTCGAACAGCATCTCGCCTTCCACCACGTAGCCGAACGCGGGACCGCCCGGATGGCGGTGCGGCGGGGCGCCCGCGCTGCCCGGCGGGTAGTCGATGACGACGGTCATCGCATGCGCCTGTTCGGGTATGAACGGCGGGCTGACCTCCTGCAGCACGGTGAGTGAGTTCTCCCACGACGGGTCATATTTCGTCATTGCCGACCTCTTTCGCTGTAGTTGTTCAGACCGCCGAGCCGCCACCGTCGGCGTGCAGCACCGATCCGGTGATGAAGCTGGCGCGTGGCGAGGCGAGGAACAGCACGGCTTCGGCGATCTCCTGCGGCCGCGCGGTGCGCCCGAGAGGTAGGGCGCGGCCCAGTTCCTCGTTGGTCTCGCCCCACTCGGCCTCCACGCCTTCGGTTTTCGTGGGCCCGGGCGCGACGCTGTTGACGCGGACACCGCCGGCGCCGAACTCGGCGGCCCAGGTGCGGGTCAGCGATTCGACCGCCGCTTTGGAGGCGCTGTACACACCGGCGCCCGGGACACCCTTGCGCGCGACCATCGTCGTCACGTTGATGATCGAGCCGTGACCGCGCCCCAGCATCCCCGGCGCCAGGCCGGCTGCCAGGAAGTACAGACCGCGGACGTTGGTGTCGAAAGTCCGCTCGTAGGCGTCGATCTGCTGGTCGACGGTGAGCGCGGCGGGAAAGTTGGCCGCGTTGTTGACCAGGATGTCGATCTCGCCGGCCTCGTCGAGCAGAGCCCGCACCGACGCCATGTCCGACAGGTCGGCCTGCACGAAACGCACGCTCCCGCCGATGCCCGCGGCGGCCTGCTTGCCGCGTTCGGCGTCGCGTCCGGTGATGACGACCGTCGCGCCTTCTCGTGCGAACAGCCGCGCGCAGGCCAACCCGATGCCTGCGGTGCCGCCGGTGATCAGTGCGGTCTTGTATGCCAATTCCATTGGTGCTCTTTCCTTGCTATGCGATTGCTGATTCGGCGGGTTCGGTGTAGCGGTGCGCCAGGGCGATGCGTAACCGCGCTCTGGCGCGCGAGATTCGTGACATCACGGTTCCGATCGGGATGTCGAGGATCGCCGCGGTCTCGGCGTACGTGTAGCCCTCGACGTCGGCGTAGTAGAGCACCTCGCGGAAGCCGTCGGGCATCGCGGCCATCGCGACGCGGACCCGGTCGTCGGGCAGGACGTCGAGCACCTCGGCCTCCGCTGACGGGGTGCAACCCCGGTCGGTGTTGCCGACGAGGTCGCGCTCGGTCAGCGCGTCGGCCGAAACCTCGGACACCCGGCGCTGTTTGGCGCGGTAGCAGCTCACCCACCGGTTGTAGAGGATGCGGAACAGCCAGGCCTTGAGGTTGCTGCCCTGCTTGAACGACGCGAATCCGGCGTAGGCGTGCAGCAGCGCGTCCTGCAGCAGGTCCTCGGCGTCGGCGTCGTTGCGGGTCAGCCGTCGCGCGCCGCGCGCCAGCACGTCGAACAGCGGCTCGGCCTCGCGGGCGAACCTGGCGGCCAGCTCACGGTCCGGGATCGCGGTGGGAAGGGTGGTGACGGTCATGATTCCTCGATTCCTCTGCGCCCGGGTGCTCAACGGACGGTGGCCGGTGAATGCTCGGCGAGCCGGCCGCCGAACGCGGTGCGGTGGATCTCGTGACCGAGCGCGGCGACAACGCCGCTCCCGATGAGCCCGGTGTCACCGATGACGAAAACCTTCATGACGATCCTCCCGTTTCTGCTGGTGAAGCCCATCTCGGGGCTGACACCACCTACATTTGCGGGTGCGGCGCAGAAGCGGACCCTTGAGAATCCGTAGTCCGTGGTCCGTAGTCGGTGGTCCCGGGTCAGTGGCCCCCTGACCCGTAGCCACCCGGGGCGCTAGTCGATGAACGACACCGTCTCCTCGAGCGGGGCCCGCCCGGTACGGATGAAGCTGACCCCGGGGTCCTCGTAGCCGATCGACATACCGCAGAACAGCATCAGGTCCTCGGGCGGGTTCACCGTGTCGTCGACGGTCTTGCGGACCTGCGACCACGCCATCTGGGGGCAGCTGTGCAGACCCTCGGCCCGCAGGAGCAGCATCACGGTCTGCAGGTACATGCCGACGTCGGCCCACTGCGGCCGGCCCAGGTTGCGGTCGATATAGCAGAACAGCACCGCGGGCGCGCCGAAGCACTCCCAGTTCGCGATTGCCGCGCGCTGCCGGGCCTCCCAGTCCTCGCGTTCGATGCCCAGTGCGCTGTAGCGTTCCTTGCCGAACTGGGAGCGGCGCTCGGCGTACGGCGACTTGAGGTCGCGCGGGTACATCTCGAACTCGCGCTCATCCCAGGGGTCGCCGGCGGCGACCCGGTCGGTGGCGAGCTTCTTGAGCCGCTCCAGCGGCTCCCCGGTCACCACGTAGATGCGCCACGGCTGCAGGTTTCCTCCCGACGGCGCCCACGCCGCGGCCGCCAGCACCCGCTCGAGCGCATCCATCGGGACGGGCTCGTCGATGAAGCCGCGCACCGCGCGCCTGCTCGCCACCGCGTCGTAAACGTTCATCGTCGCCTGCCTTTCGTTTTCCGGAGCCTTTCGGCTGGTGCTTCCAGCTTCCCGCGCGGAGCTCAGGCGCGAACCCTTGAAAGCCCGTGGTGCCACGGAATTACGGACTCTGCGTACGGCGGGATGAACGCGTCGCCGCGCAGACGTTCTGGTGCGCATGGGCAGCACCGAGCAGCAGATCGCGACCTCCGTACTCGTCATCGGCACCGGCGGGTCCGGTCTGCGCGCCGCGATCGAACTCGCCGAGCGCGGCGTCGCGGTGCTGCTGGTCGGCAAACGGCCCCGAACCGATGCGCACACCACGCTGGCCGCCGGCGGTATCAACGCCGCGCTGGGCACCATGGACGCCGAGGACTCCTGGCAGCAGCACGCGGCCGACACGCTGACCGAGAGCTACCTGCTCGCGGACCCGGTGACCGTGCAGATCGTCACCGAGGGCGCCGCGGAGTCGATCCGCGACCTGGAGCGCTACGGTATGGCGTTCGCCCGCGAGCAGGACGGCCGGATCTCGCAGCGGTTCTTCGGCGCCCACACGTTTCGCCGCACCGCGTTCGCCGGCGACTACACCGGGCTCGAGCTGCAGCGCACCCTCGTCAAACAGGTTGCGGCTCTCGGTATCCCGATACTGGACACCGCCTACATCACCAAGCTGCTGGTGCGCGACAACGTCATCTTCGGCGCGTACGGCTTCGACCTCGGCGACGGCACCCGCTACACGATCTACGCCGACGCGGTGATCCTGGCCGCCGGTGGACACACCCGGATCTGGCGCCGCACCTCCTCGCGCCGCGACGAGAACACCGGCGACTCCTTCCGGTTGGCGGTCGAGGCGGGCGGCCGCATCCGCGACCCCGAACTGGTGCAGTTCCACCCGTCCGGCCTGATCGAACCCGAGGACTCGGCGGGCACGCTGGTCTCCGAAGCCGCGCGCGGCGAAGGCGGAATCCTGCGCAACGATCTCGGGGAGCGGTTCATGAAGCGCTACGACCCCGAGCGGATGGAACTGTCCACCCGCGACCGCGTCGCGCTCGCCGCCTACACCGAGATCAAGGAGGGCCGCGGCACCTCGCGCGGAGGGGTGTGGCTCGACGTCTCTCATCTGCCACGCGAGCAGATCATGGCGCGTCTGCCGCGGGTCTATCAGACCCTGATGGACCTGCAGTTGCGTGACATCACCACCGACCCGATCGAGATCGCGCCGACCGCCCACTACTCCATGGGTGGAGTGTGGGTGCGCCCGGAAGACCACCGCACCGACGTCGAGGGTCTCTACGCGATCGGCGAAGCCTCCAGCGGACTGCACGGGGCGAACCGGCTCGGCGGCAACTCGCTGATCGAGCTGCTGGTCTACGGCCGTATCACCGGTCGCGCGGCAGCCGCCTACTCCACCTGCCTGGGCGCCCACATGCGGTGTCGCGTAGCGGTTTCGGCCGCGCGCGACGAGATCGACGAGGTGCTGTCGGTCAACGGAGCTGAGAACGTCCGATCTCTGCAGCGCTCACTGCGCAACACGATGACCGAGTACGCGGGCGTCGTGCGCGACGAGTCGGGTCTGCAGGCCGGGCTGCGCGGTATCACCGAGATCGAAGAGCGCGCCGCGGGTCTGGGCGTGCATCCCGACATCGCCGGATTCCACGATCTGGCACACGCATTCGACCTGAAATCGAGCCTGGTCGCGGCCCGCGCGACGGTGGAGGCCGCCCTCGAACGCCGCGAGACCAGAGGATGCCACAACCGTTCGGACCACCCCGAGCTCGACGAGCGGCTGGCCGTGAACCTGGTCTGGTCCGGCCCCGGGCGCATCGAAGCCGAACCGGTCGCGAAGATCCCGGCCGACATCGCCGCGCGGATGCGGCACGTGTCCACTCAGGGCAAGCTGGTCGAATAGTCAGCTGGCCCAGCTCACCGTCCGCAGTTGGCGGCGCGAGCTGATCCCGAGTTTGACGAACACCTTGCGCAGATGCCATTCGACGGTGTGCGTGCTGATGAACAGCTGCGCGCCGATCTCCTGGTTCGTCAGGCCGTCGCCGGCCAGCCGGGCGATCTGTGCCTCCTGCGCGGTCAGGTCGCCGCTGGTGCTGACCTGCTGTTTACGCACCTTCTCACCGGTCGCCACCAGCTCCCGTCGCGCCCGTTCGACGTAGGCTCCCGCCCCCATCCGGGTGAACATCTCGTGCGCCTCGGTGAGATGAGTCCGCGCGTCGGTGCGACGGTTGACCCGGCGCAGCCACTCCCCGTACAGCAGCCGGACCCGCGCCTGGTGCACGACGATGCGGGTCCGGCCCAGCCGCTCGATCGCCTCGACGAACAGCTCCTCGGCGCAGGAGTCATCGGCGAGCATCGCCTGCGCGTTCGCCAGAACGCCGCGCCCCCAGTCGGTTCCGCTCGCGCCGGCGCGTTCGGTCAGATGGTCGAGGGCCTGGCGGGCTGCGGCGTCGGCGCCGGTACGGGTCGCGGCCTCGATGAGTTCGAAAGAACACCACCCGTAGATACCGAAGTCCTCGTACTCGCACGCCTCCGACGCGGCCGCGAACGCCTCCCGGTAGCGCCCCAGGCCGTTGTAGAGTACCGCGGCGGCGTATCCGGTCAGCCCGAGCAGCCGACCCTCGCCCCTGGCCGCCCCGTCGGCGGCCGCCGCCTCCAGCAGGCGTCCGGCCGCGGCGGCGTCACCGCGCCACGCGTCCAGCAGCAGCGAATGGTAGCGGATCGGCGACATGTGCTCGGTGGCCATGGTGATCGATTCGGCCTCTTCGAGAAGCTGTGCGGCGCTGGCGAACTCACCGGCGACCAAGTGCACTCCGGCGCGGTAGATCAGCGCCCGCGGCAGCCCGGCCAGTGCGCCGGTGGCGCGGGCGTAGCGCACCGCGGCGGTCGACAGCTTGAGCAGGCTCACCTCATCCCACAGCTCGTGGGCGCACGTCTCCTGCATGATCGGGAAGCCGGGCACCTTGAGCCACCGGCCGACCGCGGTGTCGTCGGCCTCGGCCTGGTCGCACATCGCCTGCAGCGCGACGCGCATTCCGGTGGCGCCGTCGCGCGGCCCGCCCGCGATGCGTTCGGCCACCCCGCGCAGCAGATGGTCGACAGCGCGCGGCAGTTCGGTCTTGTCGCGCAACGCGGTGCGCGCCGCTTCGGCCGTCGCGGCCAGCGCGTCGGGATCGGCGAGTCGCCCGGCGTACATCAGCGCGGCGATCGACTCGAGATAACACTCCCGCGACGAGTAGTCGTCGATGCCGTCGAGTCGGCGCGCCGCGTCCAGCAGTGCAGGCGCGGTTTCGGCGAGCTGAGGGGCGCCGGGCCCGCCGGCGCGGCTGCGCACGAAATCCATCTGCCCGCGCAGCCGCCCGATCATTGCGCGCTGATGCTCGGTCGGCTGGCCGAGTTCGGCGATCGCGAGCAGTTCGTGCGCGGCGTCCGAGGCGGCGGCGTCACGTTTGGCGTGCGCCGCGGCCAGCGCCCGCGACACCCGCAGCGCCGGGTCGGCGGTCAGCGCCGTGGCGCGCTCCAGAAACGTCGCGGCGGCCGCTATCCCACCGCGGCTCTGCACGCGCGCGGCCGACTGCTCCAGGGCGTCGGCGACCGAATCATCAGGTCCCGCAGCAGCGTTCGCGAAGTGCCAGGCGCGCCGGTCGGGGTCGGTCTGCGGATCGGTGGCCTCGGCCAACGCGCGGTGCGCCGCGCGACGGTCGGCGAGGTCGGCGGCGCGGTAGGACGCCGAACGGATCAGCGGGTGGTGGAACCGCATCCGCGAGCCGAAGTCGATGAGCCCGTCGGCTTCGGCGGGGGCGAGTTCGTCGACGGGGATGCCCAGTCGGGCGGCGGCGCGCATGAACAGCGCGGCGTCGCCGATCGGTTCGGCGGCGGCGAGCAGCAGCAGCTGGCGGGTCTGTTGCGGCAGCGCCTGGACGCGCCGGACGAAACCGTGTTCGACGGCGGCCGCCGATGACCGCTTACCCGAGATCCAGAATCCGCCGGCGAGTTCGGTCGCCGACACGCTGCGCGGAACCTCCAGGATCGCCAACGGGATTCCGCGGGTCTCGGCGACGATGCGGTCGCGGACCCTGGGGTCGATCGCACCGATCATGACCGATTCCAGCAGTTCGCGCGCCGCGGTGTCCGACAGGCCGTCAACCACCAATTCCGGTAGCCCCGTAAGGAGTTCGGGATGGTCGCGGACGGCGAACACCAGCGCGACGGGTTCGGCGAGCAACCGGCGCGCGATGAAGCCCAGGGTCTGCAGCGACACCTGGTCGAGCCACTGCGCGTCGTCGACCACGCACAGCACCGGTTGTTCGTCGGCCGCGGCGGCCAGCAGGCTCAGGCCCGCCAGCCCGACGAGGAACCGGTCCGGGGTTTCGCCGACACCGCGCCCGAAAGCGACGTTGAGCGCTTCGCGCTGCGGTTCGGGCAGCTCCTCGATGTGGCGCATCAGCGGGGCGCACAGTTGATGCAGCCCGGCGAACGCGAGTTCCATGTCGGACTCCACGCCGGAGACGGCCACCACCTGGAAGCCGGACGCCTGCTCGTGGACCTCCTCGAGCAGCGCGGTCTTTCCCACGCCGGCCTCACCGCGCAGCACGAGCACTCCGCTGCCGCCGGAGCGGACGTCGGCGATCAGGTTGTGCAGGACCTCGCACTCGCGGCCGCGGCCGCGCAGGCGTCGTTCCGCATCCTGGCCAGACATGCCCTCCACCGCGTGTTCTGATGTGAACCCCGCGTGCTCCGGAGCCGATCTTGATGGTAGCGACCGGTGCGCTGGTGGGTCTACGCGCCTAGGACGAGGCGGCGGTCTGCAGGGCCCAGTCCTCGAAGCTCGTGTCGAACAGGGTGGCGTCCTCACCGGGCACCAGCGTGCGCTCACCGAGGTCGATGCCCCAGTACTTAGACGACGGATCGGACACCGCGGTGCGGTGGTCACCGCGGGCGGCCAGGGCGATGCGCATCATGTCGGGCAGCAGCACCTCGACCGGCCCGCCGATCTCGGTGATCCCGTTGACCGGCGGGTTGACCGCGGCGATCGCCAGGCCCTTCGCGACGTCGGCGGCGGCCATCGGCCGGAAGTACTTCGGCGGCATCCGCACGGTGTCGCCGTCGGTGGCCGAGTCGGCGAGCGTCTTGAGGAACTCGTAGAACTGGGTGGCGTGCACGATCGTGTACGGGACCGGACCCTGGCCGATCAGCTGTTCCTGGTCGAGCTTGGCCTGGAAGTAGCCGCTCTGCTCGGCCATCTCGGCGGTGCCGACCACCGACAGCGCGACATGGTGGCCGACGCCGGCGGCCTGTTCGGCGGCAAGCAGATTCGTTGTGGCCGTGCGGAAGAACTCCTTGGCCGTGTCGTCGAGGTTCGGCGAGTTCGACACGTCCACCACGACGTCGGCGCCGGCCATCACGTCGGCCAGCCCCTCCCCGGTGATGGTGTCGACCCCGGTCGACGGTGCCGCGGCGACGGCGTCGTGGCCCTGTTCGCCCAGGATGTGCACGAGTTTGGATCCGATCAGACCGGTTCCGCCGATGACAACGATCTTCATGATGAGCCTTCCGTGTCGGTGTTCCTGCCCGCCAGAACGGATGGCACCGCGCCGACTCATCCCGGATTCGCGCCGAATGTGAAGTGGTTGCGATTTCTGGGCCGCGAAATCGCCATGGCTTCACACTCGGCGCGCCGATTGTCAGAACGCGTAGCGCACCCGGCAGGTCGGCAGCTTCGCGGCGATCAGCTCGGTCAGCTCGGTCACCCAGCGGCCTTTCCACGGCGTCTTGTAGCGCACGTTCCACTGCCCGCTCTGGCTGCGCTTGAGCTGCTGCAGGTCCGGCCGCCACAACAGGTCCTCGCCTGTGGGGTGCCAGCCGAGGTTGACGTCGTGCAGGCCCTCGTTGTGGGTGAGGAAGATGACCTCGGCGGCCAGCTGCCCCCGGGTGCGCTCCGACGTGCCGTCGGCGATCTGATCGAGCAGCTCAGACCAGTCGGCCAGCCAGTTCTCGTGCACGATGACCGGGCTGAAGTTCAGGTGCACCTCGTAGCCCGCCTCGACGAAGTCGTCGATGGCCGCGATCCGGTCGGCGATCTTCGACGTCCGGACATCGACCACCCGTGACGTCTCGGCGGGCATCAGGCTGAACCGCACCCGGGTGCCGCCGCGCGGGTCGTAGTCCAGCAGCGCGCGGTTGACCAGCTTGGTCGCGAAGCTGGCCTTGGCGTTGGGCAGCCGGGCGAACAGGTCGACGAGGTCGCGCACGTTGTCCGACACCATCGCGTCGACCGAACAGTCGCTGTTCTCGCCGATGTCGTACACCCAGTCGACGGGATCGCACTGGTTCGGCTCGGCCTTGACGCCTTGGCGGGCCGCGTGCCGTTGCAGGTAGCCGAGGATCTTCTCGATGTTGGCGAACACCGTGATCGGGTTGGCGTAACCCTTGCGCCGCGGCACGTAGCAGTACGAGCACGCCATCGCGCACCCGTTCGCCGTCGACGGCGCGATCCAGTCGCTGGAGCGTTCGTTGCGTCGCGCGCTCAGGCTCTTCTTCTCGCCGAGCACCAGCACCTCACGCTTGTTGCGCACCCAGTCCTCGACGTTGCCCTCGTTGCCGTACAGCCCGGGGATCGCCTGGTGCGAGGGCACCTCGATGCGCTCGGCGTCGGGGTACCGGTCGAGCACCTGCTGCGCCCGCGGGAACCGCTCGATGCCGGGTTCGTGGTAGATCCGCCGGATGTCGAGCAGCCGGTCGGCCAGGTCCGCAGGCACCCGTCGCGCATCCTGTGTCGGTGACGTCATACCCGGTCAACGATCGGCGGTTCCTGATCTTGATCGGTTGGCGGGCAATGCTTTTCGTCACGCAGATACTGCGTGATCGCCGCCGCCATCGGCGTGGCCTGCCACCGGAACGACTGCAGCGGGCCGACCAGCGGCTCGTCGAAACCGGCGAACCACAGTCCCGGCGCCGCACCGGCCGGCCCGTTGACCCGCGGGCGCCCGTCGTCGTCCAGCACTGCCAGCTCACCGACCAGCGGCTCGAGCCCGCGCCGGTACCCGGTCGCCGCGACCACCACCTGCGGGGTCAGCGCGGTCCCGTCGGCCAGCAGCACCCGGTCACCGTCGAAGGCCTCGACGCGCGCCACGATCTCGATCTCACCCGCCTTCACCCGCGGCACCAACTGGTCACCCAGCGTCGGGACCTGCTCGTCGCGCAGCAGCGCGGTGTAGATCCCCCGCCGCGGCTGCGGCAACCCGGCGCCGGTCAGGTCACCGAACCACGCGCGCCGGAACACCGCGGCCGCATGGTCGAGCACCGGCACCGGTAACCGGTCGAACCCGGCGCTGAACGCGTCGATCGGAATCCCGGCGGCCGCCCGCGGCACCAGGTGCGGCGGGGTGCGCACCGCCATCCGGACCGGGCGCGCCGCGGTCCGGGTCAGTTGCACGGCGATGTCGGCGGCCGAGTTGCCCGCGCCGACGACCAGCACGTCCCGGCCGGCGAACGGAGCGGCGTTGCGGTAGTCCTCGGAATGCAGCACGGTGCCGGTGAACGTCTCGAGTCCGGGCCACGCCGGCAGGGTCGGGGTGTGGTAGTTCCCGGTGGCGACGACGACGGCTTCGGCGGCGACGACGCAACCGTCGGCGTGAACCGCCCAGCCATTCTCGGCCCGTGAGATCCCAGTGACGTTGACGCCGAACCGGATTCGCAGACCCTGCCGTGCCGCATAGTCGTCGAAGTAGGCGACCATGTCGTCGCGTTCGGGCCACCGCCCGTACCGCAGCGGGATGCGCTGACCGGGCAGATGCGACCACAGCCCGCAGGTGTTGAGCCGGAACCCGTCGTAGCGGCGCCGCCATGAGGAGGCCGGCGCGTCGGCGCGGTCGAGCACCAGCGCGTCGATCTTCTGTTCGTGCCGCAGTTGCCGCGCGATCGCCAACCCGCACGGCCCGGCGCCGACGATCACCACCTGTTCGGTCATCTACGGCAGGTGCCTGGTCGTCAGCAGCCCCTCGGTGAGGTCGCGCCGGGCCTGTTCGAGCAGCGACCGCCGGCGCAGCGGCGGGCTGTCGGCGTGCGCCTGCTGCGCCACCCCGCCGATGACATCGCGCAGTGCCGCCACCGACGACCACTGCGGCTGCCAGTCCAGCTCGGACCGGGCCCGTCCGCAGTCCAGCAGCGGCACGGTGAACGCCATGTCCAGCCACCCGCGGTCGATCGGCTGCAGCCGCGCCCGCCAGCTCAGGTCGACCAGCGCGCCCAGCACCCCGGACGGCAGGTGCACGGCCTTGGCGCCCAGCACCTCGGCGACTTCGTCGCGGCCCAGCGGCGGTTCCCCGGCCAGGTTGAACGGGCCCCGCGCTCCGCGCTCGAGCACCCGCACGTAGGCGTCGGCGACGTCCGAGGCGTGGATCAGCGGGATGCACAACCGCCGGTCCAGAGGCAGCACCGGCAGCAGCGGCACCGCGAACATCGGCACGTAGCCGGGCAGCGCGTAGCGCATCAGACCGCTGGCGGCCGCGCGCTTGACGATGAAGCCGGGGCGCATCCGCGCGATCGTCACCGCGTCCTCGCCGTGCTGCTGTTCGTAGTCGTCGAGCAGCGCTTCGGCCGCCGACTTGTCGCGGCTGTACGGCGACGTGCGCACGCCGGTGGTGGGCCAGGACTCGTCGACCCGCTCCCCGTACCGGCCCGGCGCGTACGCGCCGACCGACGACATGTGCACCAACTGCGGGACACCGGCGGCGTGCGCGGCCGACAGCACGGCCGACGTCCCGCCGACGCCGATGCGGGTCAGGTACTCGGTGTTGCGGGTCGGCTGGAAACCCCAGGCCAGATGGACGACGGCATCGGCGCCGGCGAACACGTCGCGCAACGCCACATCCGCGTCCGGCGCGGCCAGGTCCAGCGCGTGCCAGCGCACCGACTCGTACACCCCGCGCGGCTCCGGCGGCCTGCGGACCACCCCGACCAGCTCGTGGTCGGAGCCGCTGAGCTTCTGCAGCAGGGCGGTGCCGACGTTGCCGGACGCCCCGGTGATGACGATGCGCATATCTGAGGAAACGTGCCGGAAAACGCGGCCGCGGTGGACCTAGACCGCCGCGGCGGTGGTCTGCTGCAGCTGCCGGTCGCGCACCCCGCCCAGGAACCGGCCCACCTCGACCGCGAGGCGACGCGCGTGGGAGCTGTCGACGAGGTCGAAGGCGTGTCCGGCACGGCCGATCTCGCTGTACTCCACAGGGTTTCGCGACACCGCGCTCAGCGCCTCCCGGAAGGCGCGCGCTTCCCCGACCGGGATGATGGTGTCCTGCTCGCCGTGGATCAGGAAGAACGGCGGGGCGTCCCGGTGGATGCGCGCCGTCGGTGACGCCGCCTCGAACAGTTCAGGGCGGCGGGACTGCTTGTGGCCCACCACGACTCGCTCCAGGAAGTTGACGAAGTTCTTCCGCGTCGGGGTCGAGCGGTCCTGCCAGTCGTAGCGGCCGTAGATCCCGACGACCGCGTCGACCGAGGTGTCGGCGTCCTCGGTGAGTTCCCCGCGGAATGCGGGGTCACCCGGCGTCAGGCCGGCCAGCGCGGCCAGATGCCCGCCCGCCGAGCACCCCGCGATCGTGACGAAGTTGCGGTCGCCCCCGAACTTGTCGACGTTGGCGCGGGCCCACGCGATCGCGGCGTTGACGTCGGCGATGTGCCGGGGCCAACGGTTCACCGGAGACACCCGGTAGTCCATCGTCAGACACACCCAGCCCTGCTTGACCAGGTGGTGCAGCAGCGTGTGCCCCTGCAGTACCCGCGAGCCCTGTACCCAGGCCCCGCCGGGCACGAAGATCAGCACCGGCGCGTCGGGCGGCAGGTCCGGGCGGCGCCACACGTCGAGCAACTGCGCGGGGTGGTCGCCGTACCGGACCGAACTGCGGTACAGGCAGCGTTGCCGCTGAGCGCGGAAGGCCAGGTAGGGCGGGACCCGCCGGCCACCGCTGCCCGGTTCGGTGAGGCCGTCGACGGGCGCGCTCGCCGCCGGGCCGAGACGGCGTGCGACCATCCCGCGCACCGCGGCGGGCGCGTAGTGGTGGCCGTACATCGCCATCGCGGTCAGACCGGCGAACGGTTCGAGGTGCCTGCCGACGACCGGCAGCGCCGCGTACAGCCTCGTCGACGCCATGACCAGGTCGAGCGGATGCAGCGAGCGGGGAAGCGACATCGCGTCTACCCGGCCATCGCGAGGTCAGTGCTGCCTTCGCCGGCGCGGCCGGTGCAGGAATCACAAGCGGCTTCTTCCAAGCTGAAGTGCCCGCAGGTCGGGCAGATGAACTCGAGCATGCGCTCCGCCTCCACACTGAATCCAGGTTGCTGCGCCGCTGGTGCGACGTCCGCCTCAGATACCCCCGGTATCGGGGCGCAAAACCATGCAGACCGTCCGTACTGTGGGCCCGGTGAAGTACATCGACGTCGACGGAGTGGGCCGGGTCAGCCGGATCGGGCTCGGGACCTGGCAGTTCGGGTCGCGGGAGTGGGGCTACGGCGACAGCTACGCCTCCGGGCCGGCCCGCGAGATCGTGCAGCGCTCGCTGGCGCTGGGGGTGACGCTGTTCGACACCGCCGAGATCTACGGGTTCGGCAAGAGCGAGCGGATCCTGGGCGAGGCGCTGGGCGCCGAACGCGACAACGTGGCGCTGGCCAGCAAGGTGTTCCCGGTCGCGCCGGTGCCCGCCGTGGTCAGGCAGCGGGCGAGGGCCAGCGCGCAGCGGCTGGGTGTGCGCACCATCCCGCTGTACCAGGTCCACCAGCCCAATCCGGTGGTGCCCGATTCGGTGATCATGCCGGGGATGCGGAATCTGCTCGACGAGGGTGTCATCGGCGCGGCCGGGGTGTCGAACTATTCGCTGGAGCGCTGGTGCAAGGCCGACGCCGCGCTGGGCGGGCCGGTGATCAGCAACCAGGTGCACTTCTCGCTGGCCCATCCGCAGGCGCTGGGCGACCTCGTGCCGTTCGCCGAGCGGGAGAACCGCATCGTGATCGCCTACAGCCCGCTCGCGCAGGGGCTGCTCGGCGGCAAGTACGGACCCGACAACCGGCCCGGCGGGGTCCGCGCGGCCAACCCGCTGTTCGGCACGGAGAACCTGCGCCGCGCCGAACCGCTCCTGCAGACGCTGCGCGACGTCGCCGTCGAGGTCGGCGCCCGGCCCGCGCAGGTCGCGCTGGCGTGGCTGCTGCACCTGCCGAACGTGGTCGCGATCCCGGGCGCCTCCAGCGTCGAGCAGCTCGAGTTCAACGTCGCCGCGGCCGACATCGAGCTCAGCGTCCAGCAGCAGGACGCATTGACCGCGGCCGCGCGTCAGTTCCGGCCGGTCTCGACGGCCCGGTTCTTCACCGACACGCTGCGCGAGCGTCTCGGCGTCGGCTGAGTCAGCGGCGTCCGTCGACGTATTCGGTGCGGCACGCGCCGCGCGCCAGCTTGCCGCTGGTGGTGCGGGGGATCGCGCCCGCGGCGACGAACTGCACGTCGGCGACCGGCAGACCGTGCCGCGCCCGCACCGCATCGCGGATCGCGGCCGCCGCCGGCGCGGGGTCCATTCGCGCTGTGCCGCTGGCCCGTTCGGCGACCAGCACCAGGTCACCGTCGACGGTGAACGCGGTGACGTGCCCGGGCCGCACCATCGACGACGCGCGTTCGGCGGTGGCCTCGATGTCCTGCGGGTAGTGCTGCCTGCTGTCGACGACGATCAGGTCGGCGCGGCGGCCGGTCACGTACAGTTCGCCGTCGAGATAGCAGCCGAGGTCGCCGGTGCGTAGCCAGTTCGCTTCGGCAGCAACGCCTTCAGCATGGCTGCGAGTCGGCAGCCGGGAGGTCAGCCGGGCACCGAAGGCGCGGCGGGTCTCCTCGGGTCGGCCCCAGTAGCCGCGGCCGATGTTGTCGCCGTGCAGCCAGATCTCGCCGATGTGTCCGTCGGCGAGTTCGGCTCCGGTGTCAGGGTCGACGATGACGGCCCACTGGCTGCGGGCGACCTGTCCGCACGACACGTGCGCGACGGCGCCCTCGTCGTCGGCGGGCACCGGCACCGCGCGGCCCTCGCCGAGCGCACCGCGGTCGAGGTACACCGCGGCGGCGCGCGCCTGCGGGGCGATCGTCGCGACGAACAAGGTTGCCTCGGCGATCCCGTAGGACGGCCGGAACGCGTTGGGCGGCAACCCGTGCGGGGTGAACGCCTCGTTGAAGGCGGTGATCGCGTCGATGTCGACCGGTTCGGAGCCGAGGATCAGCACCGCCTTGCTCAGGTCGAGGTTCTCGCCGGGGCCGGGCCGGCCGCGCTGCGCGGCGTACTCGTAGGCGAAGTTCGGCGCGGCGGTCACCACGCGACCCTCCCGTGCGCCGTCGGACATCGCCTTGATCCACCGGTGCGGGCGGCGCAGAAAGGCCGTCGGCGACATCAGCGTCGAGTGCCCGCCGTACACCGCGGGGAAGCCGATCATCGACAACCCCATGTCGTGGAACAGCGGTAACCAGCTGAGCCCGTGTACTTTTCGGTCCAGCAGGTCGATCGACAGGATCATCTGGATCAGGTTGGTCCCGACGGCGCGGTGGGTGATCTCGACGCCGGCAGGCGCGCGCGTGGCACCGGAGGTGTACTGCAGGTGCGACACGTCGTCGAGATCCAGGTCGACGGGTTCGAACTCGTCGGTGTCGGTGATCTCGTCGAGGATCACGACGCGCGGCGCCGGTACGCCGTCGAGGTCGGCGAGGAAGCTGCGCACGTTGGCCGCCGCGGCCGAGGTCGTCACCACCACCGAGGGCTGCGAGTCGCGCAGCGCGGTGTCGAGGCGCTGCGCGTGGCCCTGCAGTTCGGGGGCGAACAGCGGCACCGCGATCGTGCCGGCCTTGATGGCGCCGAAGAACGCCGTGACGTAGTCGAGGCCCTGCGGCGCGAGGATCGCGACCCGGTCACCTCGCGCGGCGACCCGCTGGATCCGGGCGGCGACGCCGCGCAGCCGCTGCCCGAGCCGGGTCCACGTGAGCTCGGTCGCGACGCCCTCGTTGGCGCCGCTGTAGTCGAGGAAGCGGTAGGCCGGCGCGTCGCCGACGTTGGCGATGTTGCGGTCGATCAGCGAGATCAGGTTGACCCCGGCGGGCACCACCACGGCGCCGTCGTCGTCGAGGCAGTCCTCGATCCGCAGCAGGCCGTCGTGCGGCACCGGTCGCGCGGGGGTGGACATGCCCGAAGTCTAGGGACGCCCGGCACGTGTCAGGGCTCACGCTCCAGGGTCAGCACGGTGATGTCCGGTGGTGCGCCGACGCGGACCGGCGGGCCCCAGAAGCCGGCGCCGCGGGTGACGTACAACTGGGTGCCGTCGACGGTGGACAGCCCGGCCAGCGACGGCTGCTCGGCGCGCACCAGGTAGTGGAACGGCCACATTTGCCCGCCGTGCGTGTGACCGGACAGCTGCAGGTCGACCCCGCGCGCGGCGGCCTGCTCGACCTGCACGGGCTGGTGCGCGAGCAGCACGGTCGGGCCGTCCGGGTGCACCCCGGCCAGCGCGCGGTCGAAGTCCGGGCCGTCGTCGTAGCGCCGCCCGGCCAGGTCGTTGACCCCGGCCACGTTGAGTACCGCGCCGCCCCGGCGGATCGGGGTGTTCTCGTTGCGCAGCGGCTGCACCCCGAGACGTTCGAGTTCACGCAGCCAGGACATCGTGTCGTCGACGAAGTACTCGTGGTTGCCGGTGACGAAGAAGGTGCCCTCGCGGCTCACCAGGTCCTTGAACGGCGCTGCCGCCGAACCGAGTTGGTCGACCGTGCCGTCGACCACGTCACCGACGATCGCCACCAGGTCGGCGTCGGCCTCGTTGATCATCGACACCAGACGCTCGGTGTGCGCCCGGCCCGCCAGCGGGCCGAGGTGGATGTCGGACACCACCGCGATCCGGAAACCCCGCAGCGCGGGGTCCAGACCGCGCAGCCGCACCGGGACCTGCAGCACGTCGGGCGGGCCGACGGCGCGCACGGTGCCGTAACCGACCACCGCCACCGACGTGACCCCCGCGACCGCGGCGCCCGCGCGGGCCAGGAACAGCCGACGGGTCAAATCGGCTGCCTCGCAACGGGTTTCACGGCGGGCACGTCGGCGCAGGATCAACCGGACCGGTTCGAGGACCAGCAGCGCCAGGAACAGGTACGCGGCCAGCCCGAACCACAGGTAGCCGGGCCAGGCGAACCACCCCGCCTCCGCCGGGCCCACCACCCGCGGCAGCATCAGCGCCGCGACCAGCACCGCCGCCAACGCGAGCAACACGCCGGTCAGCACCCAGCGCAGCCGTCCCGCCCGGGTGGTGTCGCGCACCAACCGCAGCCACAGGTACAGGTGCATCAGCGCAAGCACCGACCCGAGAATGACGATGAACATGCGCACCTTTCCTGTGCATTCGGTGCGCAAACCGTAGAAGGTGTGCGCTCGCGGGAGAAGCTAGAGCGAGACGGTCTCGTAGTCGTCGATGTGGCGGGTCAACGTGCGCAGCGCGTCGTCGGACGTCCCGAACGTGGCTTCGATCGCGGTGAGCCGCGCCGCGTAGTGGCCGACCGGGTACTCGGCGGTCATCCCGATACCGCCGTGCATCTGGATGGCCTCCTGGGCGATGTGGCGGCCCGACCGGCCGATCTGCAGTTTGGCGCGCGCGGCGATCACCGGGTCGAACCGGCCGTCGGCGATCGACATCGCCGCGTAGTAGTTCATGCTGCGCGCCAGCTCCAGCGACACGTACATGTCCGCGGCGCGTTGGGTCAGCGTCTGGAAGGTGCTCAGCGGGACGCCGAACTGCTTTCGGCTGCTGAGGTATTCGGTGGTCATCCGCAGCGCCTCCTCCATCGCGCCGACGGCTTCCGCGCACAGTGCGGACTGGAACCGGATCACCGCCCGGGTGATGTGCTCGGTGGCGTCGCCGCCGTCGCCGAGCGGTTCGGCCGGGGTGTCCTCGAAGTCGATCTGCGCCCCGCCGCGCCCGTCGAACGTGCGGTACGGCCGCCGCGTCGCCGCGTCGGCGTCGACCAGGAACAGGCCCGTGCCGCCGTCGGGCAGGTTCGCGCTGACGACGACGGTGTCCGCCGAATCCCCCGCCAGCACCGGCCCTTTGCGGCCGGTCAGGGTCCAGGTGTCACCGGAGCGCCGAGCTTGTGTGCCCAGCGCGGTGTCCACCGAACGCATCCCGGTTTCGGTGTGCGCGAACGCCAGCAGCGTGGACCCGGAGGCGACGGCCGCCGCGATCTCACGCTGACGCTCGGTGCCCAGTTCGGCGATCAGCCCGCCCGGCACCAGCGCGGCCTGGGCCACCGGTTCCGGCGCCAACCGCCTGCCGAGCTCGGTCAGCACCACCATGATCTCGATCTGGCCGGCCTCGGTCGGATCGAAACCCAGTCCGAGGATCCCGATTTCGGCGAGCTGGGCCCACACCTCTGCGCGCCGGCCCTCCTCAACGGCGTCGGCGGCGAACACGTCGCGGGCGACGTCGCGCAGCAGTTGCTGTTCTTCGGTCAGGTCGAAGTCCATGGCCGGCTCACAATCCCAGGATGGTCGAGGCGATGATGCTGCGTTGAATCTCGTTGGTGCCGCCGTAGATCGACGTCTTGCGGTAGTTCAGGTAGCGCGGCGCCGCGTCCTGCGCCCACTGCGGCGCGGCCACCCCGTCGTCGGTGGCGAACGGCAGCGCGTCCTCACCGGCCACCTCCACCATCAGCTCGGTGGCGGCCTGCTGCAGTTGGCTGCCGCGCAGTTTCAGGATCGACGACGCCGGGTTGGGCTTCCCGTCGGCCTCGGAACCGCTGACCCGCATCTGCGTCAGTTCCAGTGCCAGCAACCCGTTTTCGATCTCGGCGACACGCGCGGCGAACAGCGGGTCGTGCAGCAGCGGCGCGCCGTCGACGGTGACCTGCGCGGCCCGCTTCTTGATCTGGGCCATCCACAGCTTGGTCAGCCCGATCCGGGCGATGCCGGTGCGTTCGTTGCCGAGCAGGAACTTCGCGTAGGTCCAGCCCCGGTTCTCCTCGCCGACGAGCTGATCGACGGGTATGCGGACGTCCTCGAAGAACACCTCGTTGACCTCGTAGCCGCCGTCGATCAGTTTGATCGGCCGCAGCGTGATTCCCGGCGTGGACATCTCGGCGAGCAGAAACGAGATCCCGGCCTGCCGCTTCGGCGCGTCCGGATCGGTGCGGGCCAGCAGGAAGATCCAGTCGGCGTGCTGCCCCAGCGTCGTCCACGTCTTCTGGCCGTTGACCACGTAGCTGTCGCCGTCACGTACCGCGGTGGTGCGCAGCGACGCCAGATCCGAGCCGGCCTCGGGTTCGGAGAAGCCCTGACACCACCAGATGTCGAGGTTGGCGGTCGGCGGCAGGAAGCGTTCTTTGAGCGCCTGGGAACCGAACTGCGCGATCACCGGCCCGACCATTTTGGCGTTGAACGCCAGCGGTTCGGGCACGCCGGCCAACTGCATCTCGTCGAGCCAGATCTGGCGCTGCAGCGGTGTCCAGTCCTGTCCGCCCCATTCGACCGGCCAGTTCGGCACCGCCAGCCCGTTGGCGTTGAGGATCCGCTGGCTGGTGACCATGTCGTCGGGGAAGTTCGGGTGCCCGGCCTGCATCCGCTCACGCAGATCGGCCGGGATCTCGGTGGTGAAGAACCGCCGCATCTCGTCGCGGAACGCCGCATCGGACTCACTCAATTCCAGTTTCACAGTCAACCCCGTCTCTCGATCTACGTGAGGTACCCGCGTCGCCGGGTAAGCGCACCTGGATTGTGCGTCGACGCGTCACTTCCAGGCGAACACCGGCTGTTCGAGCTCGTCGACCGGGTCGTGGCGGCCTTCCAGGCCCAGCCACCTCAGCTGCAGCAGCACCGCCCCGGTCGGGGCGTGGATCAGGTCGTTGCCCAGCGGGATCTGCACGACCGGCCGGGGGCTCTCCGGGATGTCGACGAAGCGCGGCGAATCCTCTCGCTGCAGCTGGTGCAGCCCCACCCGGTACACCGCGGCCACCTCGTCGGGCGCCGGGTCGGGGTCGAGCCGGCCGCCGCCCCAGATCACCACCGGGGTGATGACGTAACCGGACCGGGTCGGATAGTCGTCGAGCAGACCCAGCACCGTCGAGTGCGGCAGCCGCACCCGCACCTCCTCGTCGAGTTCGCGCAGCGCCGCCTCGATCGCGGTCTCGCCGGGGTCGAGCCGCCCGCCGGGCAGCGCCCACTGCGCGGCGTGCGAGTTCAGCCGCATCGCGCGGCGGCACAGCAGGAACGCGGCCCCGCCGGACACGTCGACCATCCGGCCGTCGAGGTCCGAGGGCATCGGCCGACCGCCGATCCAGTTGTCGACGTCGGCCGGGTCGACGCGGTCCTCGCCGACTTCGGAATCGACCAGCACCACGGCCACCGCCGCGTGCCGCTTGTTCGGGTCGGTGACAGCGCGGCGGTCGTGTCCGGTCAGGTTCGACCGGACCCGCTCGCGCAGCGACTCGTCGTAGGGAATCGTCACCGCTCGACCATAACCGCGGCCCGTGGTTTGTCCGGGTGCGGTTGGGGCAACACCACCAGCGCACGCTGCGGTATCAGCCCAACCGAAAAAGGAGCACACGATGGCACTCGACGACGACGACATCACCACCTCGGGCGCAGGCGGCGAAGGCCCGGCCGACGGCGGTTCCAACCCTGAAGGCCACGACGGCGGCGCGGACGGCACCGCGGGCGGTGAAGGTGTCGCCGACGGCGGCTCCAACCCCGAGGGCCACGACGGCGGCGCCGACGGTAGCGCGGGCGGCGAAGGTGTCGCCGACGGCGGCTCCAACCCCGACGGCCACGACGGCGGCGCCGACGGCACCGCGTGACACCAGCTCGATGCTGACGCGTTGCGTCGCGGTCGAGCCTCGGCGATTCGCCGACGAACACTGGGGCCGCGCTCCGCTGCTCACCCGGGCCGACGCGTTGCCCCGCGACTTCAGCGATCTGCTCAGCCCCGACACCGTCGACGAGTTGATCGCTGAGCGCGGGGTGCGGTCGCCGTTCATCCGGCTGGCCAAGGAGGGCGGGCTGCTGGCCCGGGACTGCTATCTCGGGCCGGCCGGCTTCGGTGCCGAGGTGACCGATCAGGTCGACTCGGCGAAGGTGCTCGGCGAGTTCGCCGCGGGCGCGACGATCGTGTTGCAGGGCCTGCACCGCCTGTGGCCTCCGCTGATCGGCTTCGTCCGCGCGGCCGTCGACGACCTGGGGCACCCGGTCCAGGCCAACGCCTACATCACCCCGCCGGTGAACCGGGGGTTCGACCCGCACTACGACGTGCACGACGTGTTCGTGCTGCAGGTGTCCGGGCAGAAGCGCTGGGTCGTGCACGAACCGGTGCATGCGAATCCGCTGCCGTCGCAGCCGTGGACCCAGCACCGCGCCGCGATCGGGCGGCGGGTCGAGCAGGCACCGGTCATCGACGCGGTGCTGGACGAGGGCGACACGCTGTATCTGCCGCGCGGGTGGGTGCACTCGGCGCAGGCGCTGGACTCCACGTCGATCCACCTCACCATCGGGGTGTCCCCGGTGACGGTGCTCGACGTGGCCCGTTCGGTGGTCGAGCAGCTGGCCGGGAGCGAGGCGTTCCGCAGGGCGCTGCCGCTCGGGGCCGACCCCACGGAGGCGGATGAGACGATGGCGACGGTGAGCAAGGTGATGGCGGAGATGGTCGGGGCGTTGCGCGACGACGCGAGCGCGTTGAGCGCCGGTGCCGCTGCGCATCTCGAACGCCGGCACGCCGACCGGACCCGCCCGGTCGCGGTGCGCCCGCTGGCCACCCTGGCGGCCGCCGAATCCGCATCCGTGGCGGTGCGGTGGCGGCACGGCCTCATCGGCGCCCTCGACGAGTCCGGCGACCGGGTCGTGCTGCGGCTCGCCGACCGCACGATCACGTTCCCCCGGATCTGCGGCGAGGCGCTGGTCGCGCTGCACCGCGGCCTGGCGGCCGACGCCGAGCACCTGCCCGGCCTCGACGCCGCCGACGGAACCGTCCTGATCCGCCGACTGCTTCGCGAGGCGGTCGTCGTCCCGGTGCCCAGCAGCCACGGATGACCGCGGCGAAACGGATCCCCTGCAGCGATCAGTCGCTCGCCCGCGACGACCCGATGTACGGCACCGCGTCCGCGGGCTCCAAATGGGTGCTTCTGGAACTGGCCGGCGCGTGGGGCCCGTCGGCGTTTCTGCAGTCGCCGAACTGTATCGACCCGCGACTGGGACGCGCGGTCGTGCACCGCATCGAGAAGGCCGGCATGCGGATCGCGGCGATCCGCAAGCACGGACGGCGGCCGGACGCCCGGCAGTGGCGGTGGTTCATCGCGCACTCCGACGTCGGGCACGAAGCGCTGTACCGCGGCGAGGTCGACGGTCCGGGCGACTTTCTCGACCTGGCGCTCGACGGCAGCGACGGCGAGCTGACCACGGATCCGGTGGTGGCGATCTGCTCACACGGCAAGCACGACCAGTGCTGCGCGGTCCGGGGCCGCAGCGCGTGCCGCGCGATCGCCGCCGAGTATCCCGAGTTCACCTGGGAGTGTTCACATCTGGGTGGCGACCGGTTCGCGGCGACGATGCTGGTGCTGCCCGAGGGGCTGTGCTACGGGCGGGTCGACACGGCGGACTCGGCGGAGTTGATCCGGTTGTACCTCGACGGCCGGCTCGACAACCGTCATCTGCGCGGGCGCACCTGTTTGCCCCATGCCGTGCAGGCGGCGCAGTACTTCGCGCGAGAACAACTCGGCGACAACCGCATCGACGCACTGCACCCGATCGATGTCGAGCGCGCCGACCACCACATCCGGGTGCTGCTCGCCGGTGACGCCGGCCCGATCGAGGTGGTTCTGCACGAGGAACTGTCCGATCCCCTGCTGTCGCAGTGTTCTGCGCAGGTCACCGGACGGGTCCGGATGTTCCGGCTCGGCTCGCTGGGGCCCGTCGATCCCGGCCGCTGAGTTTCAGCCGCGTTCACGCACAGCCGGCAGCACCAACGTGTGAATGACCTCGCGCACGAAGGCGGCGTCCGCGTGCTGGCCGTTGACAACGCGCATCAGGCTCATCGCGGTGACCACATCGGCGACCAGCGTCCAATCGCGGTCCGCACTGATCTCGCCGCGGTCGGCGGCCCGCCGCAGAATCGCCGAGATCATCCGCCGTCCTCGCAACAACATCAGATCGTCCAATGCCAGCGCCATTTGGCGGTCGTGCACCGCCTCGAGGGCAACGCGCAGGATCAGGTCGTAGGTGACGGTCGCGTCCTCGTTGCGCTCCGCACGTTCGATGAGCGCCTCGAGATCGCCCTGCAAAGTACCGGTGTCCGGGGCCTCGTCAGTGAGCAGATTGGGGCGCCAGTACACCAGCGCGTCCGTCATCAGGGCCGCCTTCGACGACCACCGGCGGTAGATCGCGGCTTTGCCGACGCCTGCGCGCGTGGCGATGTCGTTCATGTTGGTGGCGTCGTAACCGTGCTCCTTCAGAGCGGCCAGCGCCGCGTCGAGTATCGCGGGATCCCTCGACCGATCCAGCCGCCCCTCAGTGCGCCTGCGTAACTTCGGCTCCTTTTCTGCCATCACTGACGAGCCTAGGGGTCATGGCGAAGAGGGTCGCGGTATCGGCGCGGTATCGGCCGATCGCGCAGCCCTTCGTCGGCTGGTCCTGTCGACGATCTCGAAGGTGTTCAGCGGCCACCAGAACCACCGGCCGAGCGCGGCCGCGATCGACGGCGTCATGAAGGCGCGCACGATCAATGTGTCGACGATCAAGCCGATACCGATCGTCATCCCGAGCTGACCCACCACCCGCAGATCACTGACGATCATCGACATCATGGTGAACGCGAACACCAGCCCGGCCGCCGTGACGACGCGACCTGTGGCGCCCATGCCGCGGATGATTCCGGTATTCAGCCCGGCGTGGATTTCTTCCTTGAGCCGCGACACCAGTAGCAGGTTGTAGTCCGAGCCGACCGCCAACAGGATCACCATCGACAGCGGGATCACGATCCACTGCACACCGAGGCCGAGTATGTCCTGCCACAGCAGTACCGACAGGCCGCAGGCGGTGCCCAAAGAGGCGGCCACGGTGCCGACGATCACCAGTGCGGCCACGACGCTGCGAGTGATCAGCAGCATGATCGAGAAGATCAGGATCATCGACGCCAGAACCGCGATCATCAGATCGGTGACCACGCCGTCCTGCATATCGGCGTACAGCGAGGCGGTGCCGGCCAGCGAGACCTTCGCGTTGGCCAGTGGTGTGCCCTTGACGGCATCGGCGACGACACCCCTGAGATCCTCGACGTGCGCAATGCCTTCGACCGAGGCGGGATCACCCTGATGGGTGATGATGAAGCGGACCGCCTTGCCGTCGGGTGACAGGAACATCTTGAGTCCGCGCTCGAAGTCCGGATTTTCGAACACATCTGGCGGCAGGTAGAAGAAGTCGTCGTTCTTGGCTTCATCGAAGAAGAGGCCGATCTCTGTGGCGCCCTTGGCCAACTCCTGCTGCTGGGCCTGCATTCCGGCCATGGTGCTGTGGGTGGCCAACATGAAGTCACGCATCGTCTTCATCGAGCTGATGGTTTCTTGCAGGACCGGCAACATCTGCGGCAGCAGCTCGTCGAGACGGTCCAGGTCGACCGTCAGGCTCTGGATCTGATCGGCGAGTGCGTCGATCCCGTCCAGTGAATCGAAGATCGAACGCAGCGACCAGCAGATCGGGATGTCGTAGCAGTGCGGTTCCCAGTAGAAGTAGTTACGCAGCGGCCGGAAGAAGTCATCGAAATTCGCGATGCTGTCGCGTAATTCGTTGGTGGTTTCCACCATCTCATGGGTCTTGCCGACCATGCTGTGTGTGGTTTCGGTCATCTCCTTGGTGATGGTGTACATGCGTTCCATGTTGGCGACTGTTCTGCTCAGCTCGTCCGCCTGCTCGAGCATCTGAGCCGAGTTGTCGTTGTTGAACTTCGCCGCCTGCAATGTGCCGGCGTTCTGCGCACCGAGCAGGAAGGGTATGGAACTGTGCTCGATCGGCGCACCCAGCGGTCGGGTGATTGTCTGCACTCGGTCGATACCACGCATGTGAACCACATGTTTGGCGACGCGGTCGATGACCAGCATGTCCGCGGAGTTGCGCAGATCGTGATCCGCCTCGAGCATCAACAGTTCGGGGTTCATCCGGGCTTGCGAGAAGTGTCGGTCGGCGACGCCCATGGCGACGTTTGCGGGCATGTCCTCGGGCGTGAACTTCTGGTCGTTGTACTGCGGCACGTAAGTCAGCAGGCTCACGAAGCCCACGATGGCGACCAGGCTGGTCACGAAGATGATCGGAACCGGCCACCGCACCACGGAAGTTCCGACTTTGCGCCACCCCCTTTGCGAGAGCTCGCGTCTGGGATCGAGCAGACCGAACTTCGATGCGACGGTCAGGACCGCAGGCGCGAGCGTCAGCGCCGCCGCGATGATCACCAGGACCGCGATCGCACAAGGCAGGGCCATGGTCTGGAAGTACGGCAGCGTGGTCAGGGTGAGACACATGCAGGCGCCCGCAATGGTCAGACCGGACCCGAGGATCACGTGTGACACACCGTGATAGGCGACGTAATACGCGTCCTCGCGGCTGAGTCCTCTGGATCTTTCCTCGTGATATCGACCCAGCAGGAAGATCACGTAGTCGGTGCCGGCGGCCAGCGAGAGCATTGTGACCATGCTGACCGCATACGGCGTGAGGCCGATGATGTTCAGGTAGCCCGCTAAAGCGGTGAAGCCCTGCGCGGAAAGAAGTTCCAGGCCGATGACCACCATCGAGATGACCATCGTGACGACAGATCGGTAGATCAGGAGCAGCATCACGATGATGACCCCGACCGATACCAACTCCATGGTCGCCATGCTCTGATGGCCGGCGACACGGGTGTCGGCGTTGAGGACCGTGTTGCCGGCGACATGCGCCTTGATACCCGGCGGGGCGGGCACCGACGCAACGATGTCACGGACGGCTTCCACGGAATCGTGACTGGCGCTGGTGCCCTGGGAGCCGTTGAGGAAGATCTGCACATACGCGGACCTGCCGTCCACGCTCTGCGAACCGGCCGCGGTCAGCGGATCACTCCAGAAGTCCTGAACGTTCTGGACGTGCTCGTGATCGGCCTCCAGCTTGGCAACGATCTCGTCATAGAACTTGTGCGCTGCATCGCCCAGTGCCTCGTCGCCCTCGATCACGACCATCGCCGAGGAGTCCGAATCGTACTGCTGAAACACCTTGCCGATATTCAGCATCGACTGATAGGACGGCGCATTCGTGGGACTGATAGGCACCGAGCGGGTCGCGGCGACGTCGTCCAGGGACGGAACGAGGATCCCCACCGCAACGGTTGCGAGCGCCCAGAACACGATGATGGGCACCGAGAAAGTCCGGATCATGCGCGCCAGGAACGGTCGACGGGGCTTCGCGTGCGTGTTGCTCATTCGGTCGCCCTTCCGCGCGCCGTCCGGGCGCATCGTCGCCTCGCCGCTCTCATACGGATTTCACCAAGCAGTAGATGAACGGCTTGACCGTGTCGGTGCTTGCTCGCTCGTCGCGCACTTCGCCGTCGACGGTCACCCGGCACTGCAGATCACTGACGTCGCGGTCACCCTGCGCGATGATGTTCGCCGACATCGACGGCAACGTCGTCACGATCGTGAATGACCATGGAAGTGGGGCATTTTCGATCAGATGTGGCTGACCGTTCTCATCGAGATAGTTGAGGTTGGCGGTCCCTCCGGCCCCGGTCACCTCATAGGTGATGTGTTTCGGATTGAAATTCGAGGTGATCGCGGACGTCTCTGCTGCGTTCGGAGGATGGGCACCGGCCGAGTCGCGGATCCGAATGATGGCATAGGCACCCAGCGCGACCACCACCACCAGCAGCAGCGGCATCCAGAACCTCTTCAAAGCCCGGAACACCTGACCCTCCTCGCTCGACCGTGCGGCTCGGCGGAACTCGAGTTCCGTGGTCCGCGCTGGCGAGAACTGTACAGGACCGCGAGCGGTCGATTCCTGGATGTCCGGGCGGGACGGACCGGCCCTCCCGCCGGATCGGCACGCACGTCCAGGTTTTGGTAAAACCGATCTCGGGTACGCCGGCGCAGTTCCGCTGGGGTCAACGGAGCCGGTCGCGGGGTCAACTCGAAAAACAGAGGCGGGTCGGAATGAAACGTGTTGGGTTCTTTGCGGGTGCGACGTCTGCCGTTGCGGTGGTGGCTGGTTCGGTCGCCGTCGCGGCACCGAGTCAGGCGGCGCCGTGCCCCGATGTGCAGGTCGTTTTCGCACGCGGCACGTTCGAGGCACCGGGCGTCGGCGCTACCGGACAGGCGTTCGTGGATTCGCTGCGCGCCAAGACGCCGGGTAAGTCGGTCGACGTGTACGCGGTCAATTACCCTGCGTCGCTTGACTTTGCCACGGCGGCCGACGGCGTCATCGACGCCAGCAACAAGGTGACCGCCACGGCGGCGAACTGCCCGGACACCGAAGTGGTGCTCGGCGGCTACTCGCAGGGCGCGGCCGTCGCCGCCTACATCACCGAGGACACGATGCCCGAAGGCTACGTCCCGCCTCCCGGGATGACTGGGCCGATGCCGCCGTCGGTGTCGGATCACGTTGCCGCCGTTGCTCTCTTCGGCAAACCCTCCAGCGGCTTCCTGCAAATGATCTACACCGGGGCGCCGCCGATCACGGTGGGCTCGCACTACGCGGACAAGACACTGGACCTGTGCATCCCGGCCGATCCGGTGTGCTCACCGACCGGCAACGACAACGGTGCGCACGGCGGCTACATCTTCAACGGCATGGTCGACCAGGCCGCGCAGTACGCGGTGGACCGGCTGCCGCGCGGCCCCGAAGACGTCGACCCCGGCAACGGCACCGACAACGTCCAGCAGGCCGCCGGACAGGGCTGAACCCTCAGCGCCGCCAGAACAGGTGGTGTGTCACACCGCTCGGGCTGGGCACCACGTCGTGGTGATACCGGTCGTCGAGGTCGTCCGGCGAGGTCCAGAGTCGCGAGCCGCCGCCGAGGTCCACCGAAGACACCGCGACGTGGAGGGTGTCGATCAGACCGGCGTCGAGAAACTGTCTGGTCGTGGCGGCGCCGCCGCCGAGCCGCACGTCGCGCCCGTCCGCGGCGTCCCGCGCCTGTGCCAGGACCGTATGCGGATCGGCGTCGACGAAGTGGAACGTCGTGTCCGACAGCGTGAACGACGGGCGCGGATGATGCGTCATCACGAACACCGGCGTGTGGAACGGTGGCTCGTCGCCCCACCATCCCTGCCAGTCGAGGTTCTGCCGGTCAAGATCCTGCCATGGCCCCCGGTGCGGGCTGAACTTGTTGCGTCCCATGATCTCCGCGCCGATGTTGCGGCTGTAGTCACGCGTGAAGTAGTCGTCGAGCCCGCGGCTGCCCCCGGGTTCGGTGCGGTTCGGCCAGCTCGCGGTGGCGCCACACCACGCGAACATGGTGGCGGGGTCGGCGTGTCCGAACGGGCGCTCGAAGCTCTGGTTCTCCCCCGCGCCGTACCCGTCCCGGGACACGTTGAAATTCTGGACGCGCAGCAACTGTTCCACTCGTACCTCCGTAGCGGCGATCTTGTCACCCATGGCAGACCGCCGTGCGGCGCGGAATTCATCGCCGCCGACGGCGTGACATAGTTTCCCCATGCCGCAACGACGACGCGACAGCCCACCGCCGCGGACGGGGCTGGCCGAGAAGGAGGTCCTGGTCGGGTTTCTCGACTACCTGCGCGGCTGCGTCGTCGGCAAGGTGCAGGGAGTGCCCGAACCGGCGGTCCGTACACCGGGGGTCCCGTCCGGCACCAATCTGCTCGGCCTGCTCAAACACCTGACACACGTGGAGCGGTACACGTTCCTCGGTGAGCCCGTCAGCGACTGGCCCGCAACATTTCACGCGACCGCAGACGAGACCGTCGACGAGCTGGTCGACACGTACCGCGGCGTGATCTCCCGCGCGAACGACGTCATCGCGGCCTGCACCGACCTGGAGTCGCGGGCGCCGCGGCCGGCCAAGGGTAAGGACGCCCCGTCGATGCGCTGGGCGCTGGTGCACATGATCGAGGAGACCGGTAGGCACGCCGGTCACATGGACATCCTGCGTGAACAGGCTGACGGAGCCACGGGCCGCTAGTCAGCGGCTACCGAAGTAGACCTCCTGGGTGGCCAGACACACCAGCTCGCCCGAACGGTTGTACATCGTCGCCGTGGACAACCCGCGGCCGGCGATCCCGCTCGGCGAATGCTGGTCGGAGAGCACCCAATCCGACAGGTCGACCGGCCGGTGGAACCACAGCGCATGGTCGATCAAAGCGTTGAACGTCCCGATCGGGGTAGCCCGCCGCATCGCCAGCGCCGCCTCGAGCATCGTCGTTCCGGACAGGTAGGCCAGCAGCCCGCACGCCAGCACCTCGTCGACGGCCACTTCTTCGGCGGGCCGCCACCACATCCGCATCCGCGATGAGGGTTCGGGCAGATCCATCGCAAGCCGCGGCGGGGCGTCGACGTAGCGCCGGTCGAACGGTTGTGGACGCACCCAGTGCCCGCCGAGTTCGTCGGCGAACGCGGCCAGCTGCTGCTGCACCGGCGGCAGCGAATCCGGTTGCGGCACATCGGGAATCGTTTGCTGGTAGGCCAGCGATTCGACGGGTCCGCTCAGCGAGACCAGCGCCTCGAGCAGAATCTGTCCGTCCTGGCGGGCGGTGACCAGCCGGGTCGACAGTGTGCCGCCGTCGCGGGCCACGTCGACGTGCAGATCGACGGGGTAGCGGGCATCCCCGGCCCGGATGTAGTACACGTGCGCGCTGTGCGGTGTCCGTCCCGGCGCGGTCCGGCTCGCCGCCACCAGCGCCTGCCCGGCGATGTGGCCGCCGACGATGTGGTGGGCGGGATTGTCGAGCTGGGTGGCGACGAAGTGGTCGTCGGTGCGCCGGTCCACGTCGAGGGTGGTGACGATGTCGGCGAGCGCGGGCGGGCGGTAAGTCACCCCGGCATCATGCCAGCGCGTCTTTGCCGCAGATCTCCTCGGCTATGACGGCGACGAACGCGTCGACGTCGTCCGCGGTGGTGTCCCACGCCGTCATCCACCGGACCTCACCGCGGCTGCGGTCCCAGTCGTAGAACCGGACACGTTGCCGGATGCGGTCGGCGACATCGACCGGCAGGGTCGCGAAGATCGCGTTGGCCTCGGTGCGTTGAGTGAACGCCAGACGGGGCAGGGCGCCGTCGGCGATCCGGGTGTCGAGCGCCGAGCGCAGTCGCGCCGCCATCGCGTTGGCGTGCGCCGCGCTGCGCACACCGAGCCCGTCGTCGAACAGGGCCAGCAGTTGCGCCGAGGCGAACCGCATCTTGCTCGACAACTGCATGGTCAGCTTGCGCAGATACGTCAGACCGCTGGCCCGGCCGGGGTCGAGGATCACCACCGCCTCGGCGCCGAGCAACCCGTTCTTGGTACCGCCCAGCGACAGCACGTCGACACCGGCGTCGCTGGTGAACTCGCGGAACGGCACGCCCAGGGCCGCTGCGGCGTTCCACAGCCGGGAGCCGTCCATGTGCACGGCCATCCCGTGCTCGTGGGCGTGGTCGGCGAGCGCGCGGACCTCCGCGGGGGTGTAGACGGTGCCGAGTTCGGTGGTCTGGGTGATGCTGACGGCCAGCGGCTGCGCCCGGTGCTCGTCGCCCCAGCCCCACGCCTCACGCGCGACGAGTTCCGGGGTCAGCTTGCCGTCGGGGGTCGCCACGGTCAGCAGCTTGAGCCCGGTCATCCGCTCCGGGGCCCCGGCCTCGTCGGTGTGGATGTGGGCGGTGGCGCTGGTCACGACCGCACCCCAGCGCGGCAGCACGCTGGTCAACCCGACGACGTTCGCGCCGGTGCCGTTGAACACCGGGTACACCTCGGCGTGCTCACCGAACTGCTCGGCGATCACCTGCTGCAGCCGGGCGGTGTAGGCGTCCTGCCCGTAGGCGGGCTGATGCCCGCCGTTGGCCGCGGCGATCGCGGCCAGCACTTCGGGGTGCACACCGGCGTAGTTGTCGCTGGCGAAGCCGCGCCAGCCGGGGTCGTGCAGCGGTGAGAACGTCACGCAGCCATCCTGGCACCGCGTGGCTGAGGATTTCCTGCCGAATACATGCATGTGCTATGCATGTTTCTGTGTCCGTGTCCCGCTACGACCGTCTCGACGAGCTGCTGACCCGCATCGCGGTGGCCCGGCAGCGGCCGAGCTGGCGGAACCGGATCCTCGACCGCTCCGGCCCGGTCACCAACCCGTCGACACTGCGGGTGCTGCGGGCCGTCGAACAGAGTCAGCAGGCCGGCGGCGCGTCGATCGGCGACGTCGCCGAGTTCATGGCCGTCGAGCACTCGACCGCCAGCCGGTCCGTCGGCGCCGTCGTGGCCGCGGGCCTGGTCACCAAGGCGTACGCCGCCGACGATCAGCGCCGCTGCACCCTGGTGCTCACCGACGAGGGGCGTCGCGCGCTGGAGACCGTCACCGACCGGCGCCGCGAACTGGTCGCCGAGACCATCGCCGACTGGCCCGACGCGAACGTCGACACCCTCGTGGACCTTCTCGACCGGCTCGCCGAACGCTTCGAACGCCCGGCGGTCCGATGACCGCGGAGACCACGGCCGGAACCCGTGCGCGCGGCGCGTTCGGGCTGATCATCGATCCCGTCTTCGGGTCGCTGTTCTGGGGCAAGATCTTCTCGGTCGTCGCGGTGTGGACGCACGGGATCGTCGCGGCGATCGTGATGTACGACGCGACCCGCTCGGCGCTGATGGTCGGCATGGTCGGCGTCGTGCAGTTCGCCCCGCAACTGATCCTGAGCCCCACCAGCGGTAAGTGGGCCGACACCGGGGATCCTGCGCGCCAGATTCTGCTCGGCCGGGTGCTGTGTGTGCTCGGGTCGGGGGCGACCGCGGGGTGGCTCTTTGTCGAGCCGAACCAGCAGGGCATGTCGGCCGCGCTCGGGGTGCTCGCCGGCACGCTGCTGGTCGGTTTCGGGTTCGTGGTGGGCGGTCCGGCGATGCAGTCGATCGTGCCGAACATCATCCGCGACGGTGAACTGTCGACGGCGATGGCGCTGAACAGCTTTCCGATGACCGTGGGCCGCATCGTCGGGCCTGCCGCGGGCGCCTACATCGCCGCGCACGTCGGGGCGGCAACGGCGTTCGCCGTCAGCGCGGCACTGCATTTCGTGTTCGCGCTGTTCATCCTGGCGGTCCGGTTCCCGGCGCCGCCGACGCTCGAGGCCGACACCGACTACCGCGTGCGGGTCGCCGTGCGCTACGTGTGGCGCGACCGCCCTCTGCTGCTGGCGCTGCTGGCGGTGGCGATGGTCGGCCTGGCCTCGGACTCGTCGATCACCCTGACCCCGTCGATCGTCGACGAACTCGGCGGCGACGCGCAGCTGGTCGGCACGCTGTCGGCGGTCTTCGGGGTAGGCGCGGCGCTCGGCATGGCGGTGCTGGCTCTGATGCGGGGCCGGTTGGCCTCGGCGAAGGTGTCCACGATCGGGTTGGTGGGCCTCGGTATCGGCTGCGCGATGCTGGCGGTCGCGCTGTCGACGCCGGTGGCGGTCGCCGGGTTCGCGCTGGCCGGGCTGGGTTTCGGGTGGGCGATGACCGGGTTGGGCACCGTCGTGCAGGAACGCGCGCCCGAGGCGCTACGGGGCCGGATCATGGCGCTGTGGTTGGTCGGCTTCCTGGGTTCGCGTCCCATCGCCGCCGCGCTGCTCGGCGGCACCGCCGACATGTTCAACGTCTACATCGCGTTCGGGGTCGCGGCGGCGCTGTGCCTGGTGATGGTGCTGTGGGCCCGTCCCGGCAAGCTCGCCGGACCGGTGCCGGACGCTTAGCGGGTCAGGCTGAGGCTTTCCGGGCGCGTTCGGTCATCGACGCGATCACCCCGCCGTCGTTGAGGATGTCGGTGCCGGTGAGGTATCCGGCCTTGTCGCCGGCGCAGAACGCAAGCAGTTCGGCCATCTCCTCGGGTCGGCCCCAGCGCGGCACCGCCGCGTCGGCGACCATCGCTCCGGCGCCGGCGTTCTCCTCCAGCCGGCCCATCTCGGTGTCGATCGACCCGGGCGACACCGACACGATCCGCAGGCCCTTGCCGTTGAACCGTTCGGCCTGGGCGCTGCTGTACCAGCGCACGAAGCTCTTGCTCAGCGCGTAGGCGATCCCGGACTGCGCGTCCTCGGGGACGACCGCGCACGCGGTCAGCATGTCGGCCATGAACGCATCCTGATCTGACAGCGCTTGGGGGAACCGGTTTCTCGGGATCATCTCGTCGGGCAGCATGTGGGCGGCCATGGACGCGACGTTGACGATCGCCGCGCCCTCGCCGGCCGTCGCGTAGAACGCCTCGTTGACGTTGACCGTGCCGATCGCATTGGTGCGCATGACGTACTCGGCGCTGCCCATGCTCGGGCTGACGCCCGCGGTGTGGATCACCGAGACCAGTTGCCCGAGGCCGGTCGCCGTGTCGAACAGCCGGTCCACCGCCGCGCGGTCGGTGACGTCGCCGGCGAACACGGTGGGCTGGATGCCGAGTCCGTCGAGCGTGCGGGCCGCATCGTCGAGCCGGTCGGTGCGGTTGTCGCAGAGCACGACAGCGTGGTCTCGGCCGACCACCGTCGCCGTCGCCAACCCCATCCCGCCCGCGCCGCCGGTGATCACTGACACTCGATTCATACGGGCACCGTATATCGCAACCCTTACCGGAGGGGTGACGACAGGGTGTTCAGGCCCCGCGCAGGATGAGTAGCTCGCCGGTCAGCGTCCCGTCCCCCAGGAGTTTGCCGATCTCACCGCTCTGCTGTTCGGCGAGCTGCCACGCCTCGGTGTGGCCGTAGCGTTTCGCCAACGCCTCCTCGACCGTGTCGGCGCGCTCGCTCCACTCGTCGGGGATGGGCGGCAGGTCGGCCGTCGTCATCTGCTCCTCGACGCGCAACCCGGCGTCCCGGATCAGGCCGGCGAGGCGTTGCGGGGTCGGGAAGTGGTTGTCGGGCAGCACATCTGCCGGGATCGCGCGGTGCGCGACGAAGGCCAGCAACCCGATCCGCCCGCCCGGTCGCACGGTGCGGCGCTGTTCGGTGAGCAGGGCCAGCTGATCGGTCATCGTGCACAGCACGCCCAGCGACCACGCCGCGTCGAAGGTCGCGTCGCCGAACGGCAGCGCCGACCCCGAGCCGCAGAGCACCGGGTGGTCGAACAGCCGGCGCGCGGCGCGACACGCCCCGGTCTCCGGTTCGACGAGCACCGGCCGCACCGACCGTTCCTGCGCGGCGTAGGCGGCCGGACCGCCGACGCCGGCTCCGCTGTCGAGGAGTTCGTCGCCCGGACGCAGCCGCAGGTTCTCGATGAGCCAGTCCAGAGCGGCCGGGCTTCCGCTGCCGCGACAGCCCGCGGGCACGTAGTACTGCGGGCCCAGCGCGGCGGCCACCGTCGCCGTCCACTCCGCGACCGTGTCGAACTCGGCCTCCATCGCCTCGCTCATCGCGCCACCTCTCTCACCGGTTGAGGCTCGCCGTCTGAGCCTGGATGCGGCGGCCGACCTCGGCCTTGATCTCGGCGCCGACGCGGGTGCCCGAGGCCGAGGCGAGGCCGGAGACGTTGACGCCCGCCACCCCGTCGATCGACAACAGCCGGCGCGCTTCCTCGACCGCCGCGTCGATCCCGGCCGCGACCGGATCAGCCGCGCCCAGAACGGTTTCGGTCACCGCCGGGTCGAGTTCGAGCCCGGGCAGGCCCTGCAGGACGGCGGCCGAGAGTTCATCGGTGAAGACCGCGACCGCGGCGATCACCGGAATCGTCAGCCCCGCTGCGCGGGCCGCCGTCATGAAGTCGGCGACCATGTACGGGAACGGCACATGGTTGAGCACCGCGATGCCGGCGCCGGCCCGCTGCTTTTCCACCAGCCGCCGCGGCCGGGCGGCCACCGGCGGCGCGGTGGGCGTTTCGGGCACCGCGGCGGCCACGCCCAGCGACGCCGCGAGCGACACCAACCGGGGGCCGTCCAGGTCGAAGGTCTGTGTGACGTCGGGGCGCACGTCGTAGGCGCGGCCGTCACCGGTCACGCACATCGCGGTCGTCACCCCGATCTGGCGCAGGCCGCGCAGCTCCTGCTCGAGCACCACCCGGTTGCGGTCGCGGCAGGACAGCGTGATCCAGGGGGTCACGCCCGCGTCGAGAAGCAGCGCACCCATCAACGTCGGCGGGAAGTCGGGCCGGTTCTGGTGTTCGCCGACCAGCACCGCGTCACACGACGGTGCGAGCAGCGCGGCCGTCGCCGCGACGTCCTTCTCGTCGAACGGCAGGCAGCTGAAGTCGGTCAGCACCAGCGGAGCGGTCACCGGCGGGGGTTCGGTCAGCTCCCCCGACCACGGCACCACGTCGCCGAATATGCATGGGCCCGCGCGCATCTCGCACTGACCGTCCGGGCGTACGCCACCGCACGGCCCGAACGTCATCCGCTTGGGGCATGTCAGCGCCCCGTTTTCGTCGGCCACCTGCTGGCCTATACCCGCATCTGCGCGCGGGCAAGCGCGGTGTCAGTCCTCGCTGTCCTTGTCGCCGCCGGGCTTGCCGTCCTTGTCGCCGCTGTCGGTCTTCACCTCGCGCGCCGACCCGTCGACGGCCTTCTTCTCTTGGTCAACGCTTTTCACCGTCGGACGCGCGGCTCTGCTGGGGCCCTCGTCGTCGTCGGCATCCTCGGCTTCGGATTCGTCCGTCGTGTCCGTGGCCGTTGCCCTACGCGACGACGTCAGCGCCTCGGCCCTGGCGGCCGGCCGGACCGCTTCATCGTCAGGCTCGTCCGCGTCGAGGTCGTCGGCCTTCCGCGACACCGACCGGGCCGTCTCGGCGGTGTCGTCCTCGGCGGTGTCGTCCTCGGCGGGGGCGTCCTCGGCAGGGGCGCCGAACATCTCGTCGGCCTCGTCCTGCGTCGACGGGCGGTCGTACTGCTTCTCGATGTGGGCGCGCCAGCTGTCGTTGACCATGTCGGCGATGAAGCCGAGCCCGAGGTTGCGCAGCGGGTCCAGGATCGGCAGCGTCTCGTCGACGACCATCTTGTAGGTGATGCCGTTGGTCTGCCAGGTCACCACGCTGCCGTCGGCCTCCGCGGTGGCCAGGTCGAGGTCGTCGTAGGCGGTCGGATGCACGAAGAACATCCCGTAGACCGCGTTGGCGATGGCCAGCAGGTCGAAGCGGTCGGGCCAGTCCGCCCACCCGTCGTACTGCGCCCAGAGTTCGGTGACGTCGAAACCGGTGTTGGTGGGCACCCGCGGCGCCCACGGCACCCCGTAGGTGTTCTCCGGGTCTCCGACCAGAAGGAAGCTGGTGTTCTGCGGGCTCACCGTGGTCGTCGGCGCGTAGTTGCGCAGCCAGAACCCGGCGATCTGCGCGCCCTGCGAGAAGCCGAACACCAGCTTCTCGTCGGGGTCGGCGGTCAGCCGGTCGTTCAGCGTGCGGGCTCCCGCGGAGATCGGCCCGCGCTCGCCGAAAACGCCGCGCTGGTGTGAGAGGTCGAGCGCCGCGGCCGTCGGCACCTTCTCGCAGTCGTAGGTGACGCACACCGCCCCGCCGAACAACGTCGGTGTCGTCGTGACCAAGTTGTAGTTGAGCGGTTCGATTGTGTACGCGGTGGCCGCGGCGGCGCTCGGCGCCGCGAGTCCGGCGGTGATCATCGCCGCGGCGGCGGCCGCCGCCCCCCGACATGCTGTTCGACGGTCCATCCGGCGCCCCCCTTGCCTCCAGGCTTCGAGCCTAAGCGCGGCCCGGGGGTGCTCCACACCGTTTTCCCGGCGAGCAGTCGCAAATTGACCTGATCTTGCGCGTTTTCGGGTCACTTCGCGTCTGCTCGCGCCGGGGAAAGTATCAGCCGTCGACCGCGCGTTCGAGATCCTTCAACGCCGTCTCGAGGTGACCGAGCAGCCGCTGCAGATGCGGGACGTTGCTGCGGTCACCGACCAGCCCGAAGTCCAGGTGCTCCGCGCGGTTGGCCAACGTGATGTTCAGCGCCTGCCCGTCGAGCGGAATCGAGAACGGGTAGTTGCCGTCGAGGCGAGCGCCGTTCCAGTACAACGGTTCCCGCGCGCCGGGCACATTCGAGATGACCAGGTTGAACGGCGGTGGCGCGGTGCCGACGAAGCCGGGCAGCAGACCCAAGGCCAGGCCGCTGATCAGGAACGCCGACACCGCCAGCTGCTGTACGCGCGGAAGCTCGGAGTAGACCTTCTTGTTGTCGCGCATCGACGCGGCGATGGTCGCCAGCCGTCGCGCCGGGTCCTCGACATCGGTAGCCAGGTTGCACAGGATCGCCCCGACCAGGTTGCCGCCGCCGTCGGCGTCCTGCTCGGTGCGCAGGTTGACCGGAACCATCGCCACCAGCGGGGTGTCCGGCAGCGCGTCCACCTCGGCCAGATACGCCCGCAGCGCACCGGCGCACATCGCCAGCACGACGTCGTTGACCGTCACCCCGGCCGCGGCCTTGACGTTCTTGATCCGCTCCAGCGACCAGGACTGCGCCGCGACCCGGCGCGCACCGCCGATGCGCACGTTGAGCATCGTCTTCGGCGCCCGGAACGGCAGCGTCAGCTCCTGCTCGAACAGCGCCGAGCGGGCCAGCGACACCGTGGTGGGCGCGAGTCCGGCCACCGAGCCCGCGACCTGCCCGACCGTCTGCAGCAGCGACGGACCCCGTCCGCCCCCTCCCTCGCGACGCCTCGGCGGCAGGCTCCACGGGGCCCGCACCTCGGTGTCGGCCGGGTCCGGGGACAGCACCCGCTGCATCAGCTTCATCGCCGACACACCGTCGATCAGCGAGTGGTGGAACTTCGTGTACACCGCGAACCGGCCGTCGTCGAGACCTTCGATCAGGTGCGCCTCCCACAGCGGGCGGTGCCGGTCGAGCAGCGTGCCGTGCAGCCGCGAGATCAGCTCCAGCAGCTCACGCACCCGCCCCGGCCGCGGCAGCGCCGACCGGCGCAGGTGGTAGTCCAGCTCGATGTCGCGGTCCGACGACCACACGAGGTTGGTCACTCCGCCGAAGAACGCCGGATGCTTGCGGAACGTGGGCTGCACGTCGGTCTGGGCCAGCAGCGCGTCGAACAGTCCGCGAATGAACTCCGGCCCGGCGTCCTCGGGCGGCTGGAAGAGCTGTAGGCCCCCGACATGCATTGGGTGCTCGCGCGATTCGCCGATCAGGAAGATCGCGTCGGTCGGCGATATCGGCTGCATGAGGCCCCCTTGTCGAAGCGCGCTGAGTCTGAGGAAACGTGGTGTGTACATCCCCCACGCCGCCGTTCGACAAACGTGGCCGCATCATCGCACGGTGGGCTCACCCGCGGGGCGGACTCAGCACCCGCAACCCGTACATGTACGTGGTCAGGTACTCCTCGATGACCGGGCGGCGGATCTCGCGCGCCTCGGGCATCGTGATCAGCAGGGCGTAGAGCCCGACCAGAAACGACACCCCGTTGAGCATCACGTCCACCTCGGCCGGGATCTCGCCGCGCTGCTGGGCACGCTGCAGCTCCTCGACCACCGCCACGATCACCGGATGCGTGGACCATTCCTCCGACGGCGGGCGGGTGGTCGAGAAATGCAGTGCCAGAAAGTCTTTGAACAGCCGCGCGCCCAGCCGACGCTCGAGCGCCTCGAGCCCGTCGACCGCCTTGGCCAGTGTGGCGCGGACATCGTGGTCGCGCCGGTAGAAGCGGGTCAGCTCGGCGGCCATGCGTTCCTGTTCGCGGCGCTCGAGTTCGAGAAGGACGTGCTCCTTGGTCGGGAAGTGGAAGTAGAACGTGGCATGCGCGACGCCTGCGGCGGCGACGACGGCACCGACGTCCGCGGCGGCGATCCCCGCGCGCTTGAACTCGGCGATCGCCGCGCCGAGCAGCCGCTCGCGGGTCTGCAACCCCTTGCTCACCCGTTCGGGTTTGTCCGTCTTCGGCACCGGCCGGCTCCGTCTCTCGTGACCACTCCCCCGGCACCATAGCGCGTAGCGTTCTGACTCAAATCAGAAATGTTCTTCCGTTCTCGACCCGAAGCCGCTACCGTCGACCCGACAGTACCGGCTACTGCAAGGTGTTTCGCGCTGCTCAGGCCCGCCGGTGTGGTGTCAGTTATCTGACTTGAGTCATACGGAGGGACACTCGTGCAGATCCTCGAGCAGGTCCAGGACCTGCCGAAGGCGGGCAACATCAAGGCGCAGTGGGTGAGCCTGTGGACGGGTCCGGCGGTGGGGGCGGTGTTGCTGGTCGCGTTGTTGGCGTTCCCGGGCTTCTGGCCGCCGCTGTCGCCGACGCTGTCCGCCGAACAGGTCGCCGCGTTCTACGCCGAGAACACCGCCTGGATCCGCTTCAGCCAGGTGACGTTCAACCTGTGCGGGATCATGATCCTGCCGTTCTTCATGGTGATCGTGGTGCAGATGAAGCGGATGAAGACCCAGAGCCACGTCTTCGCCTACTGCTACCTCACCGCAGTCGTCAGCGGCGCAACGATTTTCGCGTTGTCGAACATCTTCTTCCTGGTCGCGGCGTTCCGGCCCGGCCGCAACCCGGAGTTGGTGATGGTGCTCAACGATTTCGCCTGGATCGTGTTCATCGCGCCGGTCGGGATGGTCGTCACCCAGTTCGTCCTGCTCGCGGTGGCGGTCTACTTCGACGACGGCCCCGATCCGGTCTTTCCGCGCTGGGTCGGGCACTACTCGCTGGCCACCGGAATCGCGATGATCCCCGCCGCCGGCGCGGCGGTGTTCGACAGCGGCCCGCTGGCCTGGGACGGCCTGCTGTCGTTCTGGTTGCGCAACGGCGCCTTCGCGGCGTTCGTGATCGTGATGTTCTTCGTGCTGCGGCGGGCGGTGCTGCGCCAGGCGCGCGAGGAAGAAGTCATCCGGTGAGCATCCTGACCGCACGCCGGTCCGCCGACCCGACGGGCGAGGCGGCCGGCGGTAAGCGCGACGTCCGGTGGGTGTGCTGGTTCTTCCCCACCTGGTACGCGGTGTTCGGTGTGATCATCTGTGTACTCGCCCGGGTGACACCGCCGCCGCGGCCGGATGTGAGCGCCGCCGACAAGGTCAACTTCTTCGCGGAGAACGGGCTGACCATCCAGATCGGGTTCTGCCTGCTGCTGATCCTGCTCGGCGGCGCGGCGGTGACCAACGGGCTGGTCGCCTACCACATCAAGCGCATGTCGGTGGGCTCGGTCTTTGCCTACGGCTACATCGGCGGCATGGGCGTCGGGGCGCTGCCGGGCTTCCTCCTCGTCGCGGTGTGCTTCCTGACCGCCGCGTTCCGCGCCGATCGTGACCCCGAGATCGTCAGCATGCTCTACGACCTCGGCATGCTGTCGTACAACGGATCGCTGGGCTGCTTCTCGGCCGCCTACCTGGTGTTCGCGATCGCGATCCTCTACGACAAGAACGAGATCTTCCCGAAATGGTTTGCCTACGTGACGATCTGGCAGATCGTGACCGAGGTCATCGCGACGCAGATGTTCGTCTTCTACAGCGGGCCATTCGCCTGGAACGGGTCCCTGGCGTTCTGGTGGTCGGTGGTGGTCTTCACCGTCTGGCTGGGCGCACTGATCATGCTGCTACGACGGGCCACCGCCCGCGAACCCGTCGACGCGCCGGGTCTGGACTGACGGGAAACACGGTGACACAACCTGATTCGCTGACCTCGTCGACGGTGGACCGTCGCGCCGCCGGGCGGCTGCCCGGAGACGTCGACATGTGGGTGATGGTGCTCGGCGACCTGATCATCTTCGCCGGTTACTTCGTCATCTTCATGGTCTACCGCGCGATGAACCCCGCGGAGTTCCTGGCCGCCCAGCAGCACCTCGACATCAACCTCGGCGTGCTCAACACCGTGATCCTGCTGACGAGTTCGTGGTTCATCGCGCGCAGCGTGCTGGCCGCCAGGGCGGGCCATCCCGCCAAAGCGATCCGGTTGGTGTACGCCGGCGGCGCCTGCGGGGTGCTGTTCATGGTGGTCAAGGGATACGAGTGGGCGGCCAAGATCTCGGCCGGGCATACGAATTCGGAGATGTTCTACGCGTTCTACTACGTGCTGACCGGCGTGCACCTGGTCCATGTGCTGATCGGGCTGATCGTGCTGGGCGTGGTGGTCCGGGAACTGCGCAACCCGGGCCGGCGTCGCACCTCGATGGTCGAGTCCGGCGCGGTGTACTGGCACATGGTCGACCTGTTGTGGGTCGTCATCTTCGGCCTGCTCTACGTGATGAGGTGATCATGACCGAGACCACCGGCGAGGCGCGCACCATGACCTGGACATGGGTCGTGCTGACGGCGATCACCATCGGGGCCTGGTGGCTGGCGCCCGCGCACTTCACCGACACCGTGCGCGCCAGCGCGCCGATCACCGCGCTGGTGCTGGTACTCACCGCGGTCAAGGTCCGACTGATCTTCCGCAACTTCATGGAGGTGAGCACCGCACCGCGCTGGCTTCGGCGGTCCACCGACGCCTGGCTGGGTCTGCTGCTGGTCGCGGTGTTCGTGATCTATCTGGTGTGACGACCCGTTCGGTAGGTTCGATGTGGTGGACGACCGCATCGACGCCAGCGACCTGCGCGGGGTCTCCGAGACCGCGCTGCTGACCCTGTACGGGCGCGCACATCAGGCGCGCCACCCGAGGGCCATCATCGACGACCCGATGGCGATCCGACTTGTCGACGCCATCGACTTCGACTTCGACAAGTTCGGCCGCAAGGGCCAGGAGCTGGCGCTGCGCTCGCTGGCCTTCGACCGCGCCACGGCGGAGTTCCTGCGCTCGCATCCGCGCGCTACCGTCGTCGCGCTCGCCGAGGGCTTGCAGACCACGTTCTGGCGGTTGAACGCGCAGATCCCCGACGCGCAGTTCCGGTGGCTCACCGTCGACCTCGAACCGATCGTCGAACTGCGCACCAAGCTTCTGCCGTCGTCGCCGCGGATCGAGGTGCTCGCACAATCGGCGCTGGACTACAGCTGGATGGACCGCGTCGACACCAGCGAGGGCGTGTTCATCACCGCCGAGGGACTGCTGATGTATCTTCAGCCCGCGGAGGCGATGGACCTGATCACCAACTGCGCCAAGCGCTTTCCGGGTGGACGGATGCTGTTCGATCTACCGCCGGTGATGGTGAAGCGGTTCGCGCCGAAAGGGCTGCGATCGTCGAAGAGTTACCGTGTGCCGCCGATGCCGTTCAGCCTGTCGGCGGACGAGCTCGCCGACCTGGCGAACACGGTGCCGGGTGTCCGCGCCGTGCACGATCTGCCGATGCCCCGCGGGCGTGGCTTCTTCTTCGACAAGGTGTTTCCCGCGTTCTGGCACTTCACGCCTGTCCGCAACTATCGCGGCGCCTACACGATGCTGGAGTTCGGCTGACTCTCGGCTGTCCCCGGCGCCGAACCTTGACGCACCCCAGCCCCGCCGAGCGTCGAAACTATCGCGCGAAACCGGCCGAAACACGCAAATAACCCGACGCTCACGACCGTCCGGCCGACCCCAGCCGCACCCCAGCCTCGCCGAGCGTCGAAACTATCGCGCGAAACCGGCCGAAACACACCAAAAACCCGACGCTCGCGACCACCGCGCCACCCCAGCCACACCCAGCCCCGCCGAGCGTCGAAACTATCGCGCGAAACCGGCCGAAACACGCCTAAAACCCGACGCTCGTGACCGTCCGGCCGACCCCCGGCGCTACGACAACCCGTGCGTCTCACCGATGAGCTCGGCGGCGCGCTCGCCGATCACCACCGACGGCGCCATGGTGTTGCCGGTGGTGACCCGCGGCATGATCGACGCGTCGGCGATGCGCAACCCGTCGATGCCGTACACGCGCAGTTCGGCGTCGACGACCGACATCTCGTCGCGGCCCATCTTGGCGGTACAGCTCTGGTGCCAGTAGGTCGCCGCGGCGTCGCGGATGAACCGCAGTAGCTCGGTCTCCGTCCGATCCCCCGGCATCACTTCGCGTTTCGCGAACGGCGCCAGCGGCGCGGCGTTGCCGACCTCGCGGCTCAACTCGACGCCGGCGATCGCGGCGCGCACGTCGGCTGGGTCGGAGAGCATGTTGGGGTCGACGCGCACCGGGTCGTTCGGACGCGGTCCGCTCAGCCGCACCGATCCTCTACTCTGCGGGCGGACCAGCCCGGTGTAGAGCGTCCAGCCCGCTTCGGGCATATCGCACTGCCGCGCGCATTCGGCGCTCGCGAGCGGGAACTCGACCTGGCAGACCTGCAGATCGGGAGCGTCCAGGCTCGGGTCGCTCTTCCAGAAATAGGTGGCCTCGCTTCCGGCGTTGCGCGGCGCGATCGGCTCGCGGTACTCCCAGACACATCCGATACCCGGGTGGTCCTGCAGGTTCTGCCCCACCCCCGGCAGGTGTTGGACGGTCGGAATACCGAATCCGCTCAGCTGGCCGGAGTCGCCGATCCCGCTGAGCATCAACGCTTTCGGCGTGTGGATCGCTCCCAGGCTGAGCACCACCTCCGATGTCGCGCCGACGCGGTGGGTCTGCCCGTCGCGGACGAACTCCACGCCGGTCGCCCGGCCGCCGTCCAATATCACCCGGGTCACCAGCGCGCCGGTCAACACGGTCAGGTTCGGCCGGTCCATGTACGGGTAGGTGTACGAGCGGAACACCGACTGCCGAATACCGTCGCGCACCCGGATGTCGCAGATCGCCGCTCCGCCTTCACCTTCCATCATCTTGCCGTTCGGATGGTCGAACGTCGGTATGCCGGCGTGCGCTGCGGCGGCGACGAGTGCCGGCGCCACCGGGCTCGGATCCGGCGCGGGCTGCACGAACACGTTGCCTCCGGTCCCGCGGTAGTGCGGGTCGGGCACCCCCTGCCAGTCCTCGATTCGCCGGTAGATGTCGAGGACGGACTCATACCCCCACCGCGGGTCGCCCGCTTCGGAAGCGAAGTAGTCCCAGTCGTTTCGGTGCCCGCGGGACCACACCATCACGTTGATGCTCGACCCGCCGCCGAGGACCTTGCCCATGTTCATCGGGATGGACCGGCCGTTGAGGTGGGGATTGGGGGCAGCGACGAACTGCCAGTCCCGTTCGGTGTCCAGGTTCAACGGCCACTGGCCGGCGTTGCGCACGGCGGGCACGTCGTCGTCGCCGCCGGCTTCCAGCAGCAGCACGTGCACCGAAGCGTTCTCCGCGAGACGACGGGCCGCCACCGACCCCGACGATCCCGATCCGCAGACCACGAAGTCGTAGTGCGGGCGCAGCGCTGCCCGTAGCCGCGCCTGATTGGACCGCACCCGGTCGACCAGACCCGCCTGGTCGCCCGATACGCCTGCCCCGTCGGCGGTTTCGCCCATGATCACTGCTCCATTTCCGTCACGTTGCAGTAATCAAGACGGCATCGCCGCCGAAAACGTTCACTCCATTCGGCGCAGCGTCAGCAGCGTGATCTCGCTCGGGGCGAAGACCCGGAACGGCGGACCCCAGAAGCCGGTACCTCGACTGGTGTAGAGCTGCGTGCGCTCACCGTGCCGGCTCAGCCCCTGCACCACCGGTTGCTCGAGTCGCACGAGGAAGTTGAACGGCCAGATCTGGCCGCCGTGGGTGTGCCCGGAGACCTGCAGATCGACGCCGGCCCGCACCGCGTCGGCGACCTGTTTGGGTTGGTGTGCGAGCAGCAGCACCGGCAGCGCCCGGTCGGCGCCGGCCAGCGCGGAGGCGAGGTCGGCGCCGTGGTCGTGCAGTCCGGAGGAGCCGGCGGTGGCGTCGTCCACGCCGGCGATGACCATCGCGTCGCCGCCGCGCTCGACGACGATGTGCCGGTTGTGCAGCACCGTCCACCCGATCCGGTCCATGTAGTCGAGCCAGCCCTGGGCCTCGCTGAAGTACTCGTGGTTCCCGGTCACGTACACCCGCGCCGAGGCGGCCCGCACCGACGCCAGCGGTTCGGCCTGCGGTTCGCGGACCTCGACCGTGCCGTCCGCGATGTCGCCGACATGGCAGACGACGTCGGCGCCGAGTTCGTTGACGCGGTCGATCACCGCCGCCGACCATCGCGCGCGGTCGAGCGGGCCGTAGTGCGTGTCGGTGATCAGCACCACCCGCAGACCGTCGAGCCCGCGGCCGAGCCCGCCAATGAAAACGTCGACGTCCTTGACCCGCGGCACCCGCAGCGCCTCGCGGTTCCCCCAGACGAGTAGCGCCACCGCGACCGCGATCACCGCCGCGGTGGTGATCCTCGCCGCTGCAGGATCGCTGACCCCCGCGAGGTGCAGCACCAGCCGAAGCACCTGTCCCAACACCGACCACACGAACAGCACCCAGCCGATGCCCAGCAGCGCATCACCGGTCGCGGCGGCCCAGTCGATATGACGCCGGCCGTGGCCCAGCATCATCAGGGTCGGCAACCCGACAAGCGCCGCGGCGAACAGCGCGGTACCGACGACGAACACCGCCGCCGGCCAGGCCGCGCCGGAGGCCAGCAGCAGCCACCACGGCACACCGAACAGGGTCAGCAGGACCGCGGCGACGATCAGGGTTCGTCGCCAGCGCCGCCGGCGCTGCAAGTGCCGCTTCGGCGGGGTGGTTTCCACGACTTCTGCCGGCGTATCCGCCATGACACCTCAGTCTCGATCGGCAAAGGGGGATGCCATCGACGCTACCGGGCCGTGCGATCGCACCCGGGTTGTCGGCCGCCCACAAAGGACCCCCGCCTTGTTGTCTGACCCGGGCAAGCCCAGCAGCGCTGTTCGGGCCGATCATGGACAGAACAGCAAACCATCGCGCGACAGGAAGGGGAATGACCGTGCACCGCCATGACGCCGCCGAGGGGCGTCCAGCCGACATCGAAGCCGCCAACGACGAGGCGATGACCACGTTCCGTCTCGGTCTGCCGTCGTGGCCGGTTTTCACCTACCTGCGCGGGGGAGAACCGTTGGTGCGCAGGACCGATCAGATCGAAGCCGTGGTCCTGCTGCTCGCCGTGTTCGTGTCGGTGGTGGCTGTCCCGGTCGCGCTGGCCGTGAGCACCGCTGTGTACGACGGCAGCGGCGCGGTTTTCGGCGCGGTGCTCGCGGGCGGCGCGCTCTGGGCGTTCGTCGCCGGCGCGGCTGCCTCGCTGTACCTGGTGACCCGCGCGATGTGCAACCACGTCCGGTCGGCCAACTGGCAGCACACCCTGGAGCGGCTGGTCGACCACGGCGAGGGCCAGCCCAGCGCCTGAGACCCGTCGAGATCTGCAGCAGGGTCGTGCTCAGGCCCCCGACCGCAGCCCTGGCGTGGAATTCGACGCACAGCGCAAAACCCGGAACAAAAAGATGATGCGGAACGGTTATCAAGGTTTGTCCCGTTTGTCACACGGGTAACTTCCGTAACAGGTCGGCCACATCGCGCCGGTCACGGAACCGAAGAAAGAGTCGAATGGAACAACGCCATGAACACAGTTCTGTACTTGAGCGCCTCCGGCGCCGCATATGAGACCCGCGCGTACACCCCGGCCGATATCGACCGCCTCATCACAGACCACGGACTGCAGTCGCTGACCAGCACCGACCGGCAGTACGACTTCTGGTTCAGCCCCTCGGCCGCCGGTTGCCAGCGGCGCGTCAACCGCACCGCCACCGAGTTACTGCTGGCGACCACCGCGTTCACCGCGAAGACCGTGCCGCTGCTACGCGGCTGCGTCGTCATCGCCACCCATGACCACGACGGTGATCTCGACGGCCTGAGCTGGCAGCAACTCGACGCTCTCAGCGGCAAGAGCCGCTCACTGACCAAACGCCAGGCGCGTCAACTCGACCGCCGCATCGCCCGCGAGGACCGGCGCCGCGCCGAGACCCACCGCCCAGCGGCGGGCGTCAGCTGCGCGCGACCGCGCACCCCTGTGCGGAGCGCTGCGTCCCGGTAGGTCGCACGTCCGCGGCCGGGACCCGTACGGTCGAGCCGTGGACTTCGATGAATACCGCGCACACGACGCCGTCGGACTGGCCAAGCTCGTCGCCGACAAGGAGGTGACGGCGGCCGAGCTGCTCGACATCGCCAAAGCCCGGGCGGCAGAAGTGAACCCGCGGATCAACGCGATCATCAGGGACGTCCCGGCCGACGCGTCGCAGCGACGCGAGGGACCGTTCGCCGGAGTGCCGTTCCTGATCAAGGACCTCGCGCAGGACTACGCGGGGCTGCCGACGTCGGCCGGTTCCCGCGCGTTGATGTCGACGCCGGCACCCGAGCACGCCACGGTGGTGCGACGCTGGCTCGACGCCGGCCTGGTCGTGTTCGGCAAGACCAACACCCCGGAGTTCGGCGCCAAGGGCATCACCGAACCCGACGCCTGGGGACCGGCGCGTAACCCGTGGGACCTCACCCGCTCGCCCGGCGGGTCCTCGGGCGGATCGGCGGCCGCGGTGGCGGCCGGCATCGTGCCGTGCGCAGGCGCGAACGACGGCGGCGGATCCATCCGCATCCCCGCGGGTTGCTGCGGCCTGGTCGGACTCAAGCCCGGTCGCGGTCTCACCCCGTCCGGACCGGCGGTCGGCGAATCGATGCACGGCGCGGCGGTGCAGGGCGTGGTGTCGCGCACGGTGCGCGACACCGCCGCGATGCTCGACGTGATCATCGGCGGCGAACCCGGCGCGCCGTATCAGCCCGCGCTGCCGGAGTCGTCGTTCACCTCGGCCGTCGGCGCCGACCCCGGCACCCTGCGGATCGGGGTGCGGGTGCCCTCGGCCATCAACCCCGAACCGCACCGCGAGGCGTTCGCGGCCGTCGACCGCACCGTGCAGGCGTTGACCGATCTCGGCCACCACGTCGACGAACTGCCCCAGGCGCCGTTCGACGACGCCGCGCTGGCCCGCGACTTCCTGCTCACCTGGTTCGTCTACACCGCGTGGGAACTCGACGAGGCGAAGCGGTTGACCGGCGCCGGAGACGACGCGTTCGAGCGGGATACGTTGATCCTGGCCGCGATCGGCCGAGCCACCGGCAGCGTCGACTACGTGGACGCGGTGCAGCGCCGCCACGAACACACCCGCCGGCTGACCACGTTCTTCGAGTCCTACGACCTTCTGCTCACCCCGACGCTGGCGACGCCGCCGCCGAAGATCGGCGAGTTCGACCTGCCTGCGCTGCTGCAGCGGGCCTCCGATGTGTTGCTCAAGACGCGCACCGCAGGTCTGTTGCGCCACACCGGGATCGTCGACGACATGGTCGACAAGAACCTCAACTGGGTGCCGTACACGCAGCTCGCGAACCTCACCGGGCGCCCGGCGATCTCGCTGCCGCTGCACTGGACCGCCGACGGTGTGCCGCTCGGGGTGCAGTTCGTCGCGCCGCTGGGCGGCGAGTCGCTGCTGATCCGGCTGGCCGCCCAGCTCGAGCAGGCGCTGCCCTGGGCGAATCGGCTGGCGCCGGTCTAGCTCCGGTGCCGCAGCGACGCCGCGCGCAGCGTCAGGTGGTCGCGCTCGGCTTGTGTCTGCGCCTTGGCGGCGGCATCGACGTACAGCGTTGTGGCCGTAGCGAAGTCGCCCGCGCGCTCGTGCAGGTAGGCGGCCGCGGCAGTGTGGCGCGGCAGCGCCGGGTCGAGCTCGGCGAGGGCGGCCAACCCGGCCCGCGGCCCGTCGGCCTCACCGACGGCGACCGCCCGGTTCAGCCGCACCACCGGGCTGTCGGTGAGGCGGACCAGTTCGTCGTACCACTCGACGATCTGCACCCAGTCCGTCTCGGCCGCGGTCTGCGCGTCGGCGTGCAGCGCGGCGATCGCGGCCTGCGCCTGGTATTCGCCGAGCCGGTCGCGGGCCAGCGCCGCCTGCAGCACCGCGATGCCCTCGCCGATCAGGTCACGTCGCCACAGGCTGCGATCCTGCTCGGCGAGCGGCACGATGCTGCCGTCGGCGCGCACCCGGGCCGGGCGACGCGCGTGGTGCAGCAGGAACAACGCGAGCAGCCCCGCCGATTCGGGATCGTCGGAGGCCGCGGCGAGCTGGCGGGCCAGGCGGATCGCCTCGGCGGCGAGGTCGACGTCGCCGGTGTAGCCCTCGTTGAACACCAGGTACAGCACGCGATGCACGGTGCTCAGGTCGCCGGGACGGTCGAACCGGACCTCGCTGACGGTGCGTTTGGCGCGGCTGATCCGCTGCGCCATCGTCGCCTCGGGAACCAGGTACGCCTGCGCGATCTGCCGGGTGGTGAGCCCGCCGACGGCCCGCAGCGTCAGCGCAACCGCCGACGCCGGGCGCAGGCTGGGGTGCGCGCACAGGAAGTACAGCTGCAAGGTGTCGTCGACGGTGACGGCGGGTCCCGGTCCGGGTTCGTCGGCGGCCCGGGTCTCGCGCCGTCGCCGGGCCGCCTCCGAGCGGGTCAGGTCGATGAACCGCCGCCACGCCGCGGTGATCAGCCACCCCGTGGGGTCGGAAGGCATTGTGTGCGGCCATGTTTCGACGGCACTAATCAGCGCTTCCTGGACCGCGTCCTCCGCGGAGGCGAAGTCCGCGCCGCGTCGGACCAGCGCGGCGAGCACCGCGGGGATCAACTCCCGGATCTCGGCCTGGTTCACCGGCTCAGTCGGTGACCGTCGGCGCGTGGCTCATGAACGGCCGCAGTTCGAGCCATTCGTGGATGGGCCGGCCACCGGCGCCGGGCGCCGCTGAGAGTTCGCCGGCCAGTTCGACGGCGCGCTCGTAGCTGTCGACGTCGATGATCATCCAGCCGGCGACCAGGTCCTTGGTCTCGGCGAAGGGGCCGTCGACCACCGGCGGCTTACCCGGCCCGTCGGAGCGCACCCAGGCGCCGTCCGGTTGCAGGGCCTGGCTGTCGACGTACTCGCCGCTGGCCCGCAGGCGCGCGGCGAAGTCGTTCATGTACTGGATGTGCGCGGTGATCTCGTCGGGCGTCCACTGGTCCATCGGCACGTCGTTGACCGACGCCGGCGCTCCCCGGTAGTGCTTGAGCATCAGATACTTGGCCATGACTCGTCCTTCCGGTGTTGCGATCGCGACCCTAGTTGGTCGCGCACCCGGGGGACGGAGCCGTCACGCGGTTCTCGACATCGCCCGCCTAGGGTTGGTCCATGAGCCTCGTGACCTATGCGCTCGACGACCACATCGCCACCATCACGCTCAACCGGCCCGAGGCCCGCAACGCCATCAACGGTGCCCTGCGGCAGGAACTGAACGCCGCCTGGGAGCGGTTCCGCGACGAGGAGGACGCGTGGGTGGCGATCCTGACCGCCAACGGCGACGTGTTTTGCGCCGGCGGCGACCTCAAGGACGGGGAGGGATCGGTCGGTACCTTTGCGGGCACGTTCTGGGAAAAGCCGACGATCAACTCGTTCGAGAGCGGGATGGAGCTGTTCAAACCGACGATCGCCGCGGTCAACGGGCCGTGCATCGGCTACGGGGTGACCGGAGTGTTGTTCTGCGACTTCGTGATTGCCTCGACGACAGCGACATTCGCGTTCCCGGAGGTGTCGATCGGGGTGCCGACGATCGTCGGCGCCATCCGGTTGCCCGAGCGGGTGCGCTGGGCGGACGCGATGGAACTGCTGCTGACCGGTAAGCCGGTCAGCGCCGAGCGTGCCAAGGAGATGGGCCTGGTGTGGCGCCTGGTCGAACCCGAGGACCTGCAGGAACAGGCCCGCGCGTGGGCGCGCACGCTGACCGAGGCCGCACCGCTGGCGCAGCGCGCCACCAAGGAGGTCGCGTGGCGCACCGCCAACATGGGTTGGATCGAGTCGGTGCGTTTCGGGGAGACCATGCGCAAGGTCGCGGCCGCCACCGACGACGTTCGCGAGGGGATCACCGCGTGGCGGGAGAAGCGCCCACCGCGCTGGCGCGGCCGCTGACCCTCACCCGCGAGCAGACACAGAATCGCCCACTCTGCGGCGGATTCGTGCGATTCTGCGTCTGCTCGCCGGATCAAGCCGGCACGAAATACGGGATCGCTTCGGCGGCGTCGCCCTCACCGAGGGTCTGGAAGGCGACCCGCACCCGCGCGCCGAACAGGTCGGCATCGGGGTCGGCGTCGGGGAACGACGTCCACCACCACGGGCCCTCGTCGAGTTCGACGATCCCGACCGGCAGCCGGTGCACCGCGTCGCCGGCGCGTTGATGGAGGACCGACCAGCTGACGACGGTGCCGGTGCCGGCGGCCGCGAACCGGGTGTAGCGCTGCGGCGCCACCGACACGTCGAACTGCGGCTCCAGAACCTCACCGGTCTCGTTGTCGCGCACCAGCAGAAACTCGCCACGCTTGGCGCCGTCGAAGAACTCGGCCGAAAGCCGGTCGCGCTGAACGGGAAAGAGTGGCATGAGGCTCCTAGTTGTCCGTGCCCAGCACCAGGGTGCAGTGGTAGTCGAGGATGCCGCCGTTGCCGGACACCAGCACCCGGTCGTGGTCGTCGACCTGACGCTCACCGCCCTGCCCGCGGGCCTGCACCACGGCTTCGTGCACCGGCGTCATCCCCCACATGTAGAACGCGCTGAGCTCACCGCCGCCGGTGTTGAACTTGAGCCTGCCGTTCGGCCCGATCATGCCGGGCTCGGCCATCGCGGGCCCACCTTCGCCCTTCGGGACGAAGCCGTAGTCCTCCAGCGTCAGCAACGCGGTGAACGTGTAGCAGTCGTAGATCTGCGCGACGCCGACCTCGTCGAGCGTGGTCTGCGCCATCTTCAGCGCCGCGGGCCCGGCCTGCGCCGCGCCGCTGACCAACCCGAAGTCGTCGTTGCGCACACCGGCCCGGCCGGGATGCGCCTGCGCCCAGCCCAATACGCGCACCGGCGGCTGACGCAGCATGCGGGCCCGCTCCAGCGAGGTGACGATCACCGCGACGCCGCCGTTGCTGACCAGACAGCAGTCGTAGAGGTGGAACGGCTCGGCGATGTAGCGGCTGGCGTGGTACTCCTCGAGCGTCAACGGCGTCCCGTAGAACTGCGCGAGCGGATTGCGCTGCGCCCAATCCCGTTGCGCCACCGCGATATGCCCCAGCTGATCTGAGGTCGTACCGTACTTCTTCATGTGTCGACGCGCGGCGAGTGCATACATCGTCGTCGGCGACATGACGCCGTTGGAGGCGGTGATCCCGTCGAATCCGCGCGGCAGCGACCGCCCACCGGAGTAGGCCGCCGAGGCGCTGGACTTCTCCTTCAGCGGCGCGTCGGCCCAGACGATCGCGACCGTGTCGGCCATCCCGGACTGCACGGCCATCGACGCGTACTGCACCATCTGACCGGCCGTCGACCCGTAGCCCTGCATCGCGGTGAGCAGCCGCAGGTCGGTCAGCCCCAGCGCGTGCTGCAGCTCGACGCCGACGCGCGCCTTGATACCGCCCGACACCAGCAGCCCGTCGATGTCGGCCAGCTCGAGCCCGGCGTCGGCGGCGGCCAGGCGCACCGCCTCGGCGGCGAACTGCTTGGCGGTCTTGCCGTACACCTTGCCCTGCTCGGTGATGCCGAGGCCGGCGATGGCGGCCGTGGGAACGCTCATGCGTCGATTGTTTGCGGGCCCGTCGGCGCCTGTAAACGACCGAACGGCTCACCGGTACATGCTCGTTTGGGAAATCCGTCCCGCCGGGGGCATGTCGCAAACGGAAATCCGCCGGTGTCGACATTCGTGATTTACACCGGGCCCGACAGATCAGAGCATGAGGAGCGACGAGAGGCGGTTGGTATGACGATCAGCGTGGCCGAACGCGCCGAGCTGCGCACCGCGGTCGGCGAGTTGCTCGCCGACAAGTGCACCGAGCAGGACGTGCGGCGGGTGATGGACACCGACGACGGGTTCGACCGCGCGCTGTGGCGCCAACTCGCCGAGCAGGGGGTGCTGGGCATGCTGGTCGCCGCCGAGTACGGCGGCCTGGCGTTCGGCGCGCAGGAACTCGAAGCCGTCGCCGAGGAGACCGGCGCCGCGCTGCTGCCCGCCCCGTTCATCTCCAGCGCCGTGCTGACCGTCGCGCTGCTCAACGCCGCCGGCTCCGACGACGACCGGCGGCGGCTGCTGCCCGGGCTGGCCGACGGCACCGCGATCGGGACCGTCGCGCTGACCGGCGCCGCCGGCACGTGGACCCCCGACGGCGTGGACGTGCGTGCGGACGCCGACGGCAACCTCACCGGCGCCGCCCACTTCGTCACCTGGGGTCAGGTGGCCGACGTGCTGCTGGTGGTGGCCCGCACCGCCGACGGTGTCGGCGTATACGAGGTCGGCCCGGACGCCGCAGGATTCACCCGCACCGCGGCAACGGTTTTCGACCCGACCGTGCGGCTGTCGGTGTTCACGTTCGACAACACCCCGGCCCGCCGGATCGGCACCGCCGGCTGGGAGGTCGTGCAGCAGGCACTGGACTACGCGGTGATCGCGTCGGCCGGTGAGCAGGCCGGCGGCTCGCGGCGGATCTTCGACATGACCGTCGAGTACCTCAAGACCCGGGTCCAGTTCGGCAGGCAGATCGGCAGTTTCCAGGCGCTCAAGCACATGGCCGCCGACCTGCTGCTGGAAGTCGAGAACGCCACCTCGGCCGCCCAGCACGCCGCCGCGCAGATCGACAGCAGCGACGAAACCGCCGACAGCGCAGTCGCACTGGCCGGTTTCGCCTGCGCCGAGGCCTACGAGACCATCACCATGAACGCGATCCAGATGCACGGCGGTATCGGGTTCACCTGGGAACACCCCGCGCATCTGTTCCTGCGCCGGGCCCGCACCGGGCTGCACCTGTTCGGCGGCACCCGCCTGCACCGCGAACGCTACCTCGTCTCGAAAGGCGCCTGAGGAATGACCACCACCGATCACCCCAGCGCCGACGAGCTGCGCGCCGAGGTCCGAGACTGGTTGCGCGACAACTACGAACCGCTGCCCAAGAGCAGCGACCCGTGGGTGTCGTCGCCGGAGCGGATCGCGTGGCTGGAGAAGGTGCTCGACGCCGGATACGCGGTGCCGACCTATCCCACCGAGTGGTTCGGCCGCGGCTACCCCAACAAGCTGGCAGCAGTCATCGGCCAGGAATTCGCCGCGGTCAAGGCCCCCGGGTCACGGCAGGACAAGTACAACATTCCGGCCAACACGATCCTCGCGCTCGGCACCGAGAAGGTCAAACACGACCTGCTGCGCGACTTCCTGGTCGAGCGCTCACGCACCTGCCTGCTCTACAGCGAACCGGGCGCCGGTTCGGACCTGGCGAGCGTGCGTACCACCGCGGTACGCGACGGCGACCGGTGGATCGTCAACGGGCAGAAGGTGTGGACGTCGGGCGCGCAGACCGCCGACTACGCGCTGCTGCTGGCCCGCACCGACTGGGACGTGCCCAAACACAAAGGCCTGAGCCTGTTCATCATGCCGATGAAGCAACCCGGTATCGAGGTGCGCCCGCTGGTGCAGATCACCGGCGAGTCGCACTTCAACGAGGTGTTCATCAACGACGCCGCCGCGGCGGACGACTACCTGCTCGGCGGTGAGGGCAACGGCTGGCGCGCCCTGCAGACCGCGCTGGCCTACGAGCGTTCGATCATGGGTGACAGCGGCCGCGGGTCGCGAAACCGCAAGGCCGACAGCCTTATCGAGCTGGCCCGCGAGAACGGCGTCCTCGACGATCCGGCCGTGCGCTACCCGCTGGCCAAGGTGCTGGCCATGCGCGAACTCAACAAGCTCAACAACGCCCGCGCCAAAGCGTCGGCCGACCTGGGCACCTCGAGTTCGATCATGTCGCTGGGCAAGCTGGCCATGTCGAAGATTCTGCACACCGAGGCCGCGATGAAGACGCAGATCGTCGGCGCCCGGGCGCTGCTCGCCGGCCCGGACAACCCGGTCGCCGACGACGTCAACTTCCTGACGCTCAACGCGTTCTTCACCTCGATCGGCGGGGGCACCGACCAGATCCAGCGCAACATCATCGGCGAACGCGTCCTCGGGCTGCCCCGCGAACCCGACCCGGACCGCGAGATCCCGTTCCGCCAGGCCCGCCGGAGCTGACATGTCCGACCCCTACGACCCGCCGCTGAGCGGGGTCCGGATCCTCGACCTGACCTTTGGCCCGATGACGGCGGTCGGCCGCCTGTTCGCCGACCTCGGCGCCCACGTCAGGGTCGCGCAGCCGACCGCGATGACCGGCGCCGACGTCGTAGGCCCGCACGTCGTAGGCCCGCACGTCGACGGGCTTGTGGTGCAGACGGCGATCAACCGGCACGGGATGGCGACGACGGACGTCGACCCCGCCTCCGCCGAGTTCGACAGCTTGCTCGCCGACACCGACATCCTGATCGAGAACACCGCGCCCGGTTCGCTGGCCGAGGCGACGCTGGAGGTGCGCGACATCCGCCGCAGGCACCCGTCGCTGGTGATCCTGTCGATCAGCGACTTCGGCCGCGACACCGACTACCGCACGTGGCAGGCCACCACCCCGGTGCTGCACGCGCTGACCAGTGAACTGTCGCGCTCGGGCGTGCCGGGCCGCGAACCGGTCATCCCGCCCGCGGAGCTGCCGTACCAGGTCGCCGCGGCGCAGGCCGCGGTGCTGACGACCGCGATCTACCTGGACCGGCTGCGCACCGGCGAGGGCGACCTGATCGACTTCTCGGTCCTCGACGGCGCGATGCAGACCCTCGACCCGCCGTTCGGGTCGGCGGGCAGCGCGTCGGCGGGTGTCGCGGTCAGCGCCCAGCAGCGCGACTGGACCGCCGAGCAGATGCGCTACCCGATCATCGCGTGCAAGGACGGCCACGTCCGGATCTGCATCCTGGCCACACGTCAGTGGCGCGGCATGTTCGAATGGCTGGGCCGCCCCGAGGATTTCGCCGACCCGTCCTTCGACAAGCTCGGAAAGCGTTTCCGCTCACCGGAACTGCTCACCGCGATCACCGCGTTCTGCGCCGACAAGACCCGCGCCGAACTGGAGGCGCAGGGCCAGGCGCACGGAGTGCCGACAGCTTCGGTGCTCACCCTCGCCGAGGCGTTGGGCGCCGAGCACTTCACCGCGCGCGGCTTCTTCGGTGACGTCGAGTTGGCGCCCGGTGTGGTTGCCCCGATCCCGGTGGGCGTCAGCGAGATCGACGGTCACCGGGCCAGCGCGCTGAACCAGGCGCCGACACCGGCGCCGCGCCCGGCGGGGGCACCGCTGCTGAGCGCGCGCGCCCGCCGGGGAGAGGGCCTGCCGCTGGAAGGCATCCGGGTCCTCGACCTCGGCGTCATCGTGGTCGGCGCCGACACCGCCCGGCTCTTCGGCGATCTGGGCGCCGACGTGGTCAAGATCGAGCATTCGGCGCATCCCGACGGGTTGCGCGTCGGCAAGCTGACGTCGATGACCCAGCCGTTCGCGGCCGGGCACCGCAACAAACGCTCGATCGGGCTGGACCTGCGCACCGAGGATGGCCGCGCCCTCGCGCACCGCCTGGTCGAGCAGTGCGACGTCGTGCTGTCGAACTACAAGCCCGGCGTCGCCGAGGCGCTCGGCATGGACTACGCGACGCTGCGCCGCATCAATCCCGAGATCGTGGTGGTCGACAGCTCGGCGTTCGGCCCGACCGGCCCGTGGGCCAAGCGGCTGGGCTACGGCCCGCTGGTGCGCGCGGCGGTCGGCGTGACCAACCTGTGGGCCGATCCGGAAGACCCCGAGACGTTCTGTGACACCGTCACCGTCTACCCCGACCATGTCGCGGCGCGGATCGGCACACTGTCGGCACTGGCGCTGCTGCTGCGCCGCGAGCGCACCGGCGCCGGCGGGGCGGCGAGCATCTCGCAGGCCGAGGTGATGCTCAGCCACCTCGCCGCCGACATCGCCGCGGACGCGCTGGTGCGCGGCGGGCACACCCGCGCCGAACCGCGCACGCGCGACTACCCGTGGGGTCTGTTCCCGGCGGCGGGTAGGGACGAATGGCTCGCGATCACCGTGCGCGACGAGGCCGACCTGCAGGCGCTGCGCTGGGTGATCGGCCTGCCCGGCGACGACCCGGTCGATCCGCAGGTGCTGAGCGCCTGGACGTCGCAGCGCTCCCGGTTCGACGCGATGGAGCGCCTGCAGGCCGCCGGTGTGCCCGCCGGTGCCGTCCTGCACGCCGACGAGCTGCCGTCGTTCGGGTACTACGAGCAACGGCGCGCGTTCCGCGAGGAACTGCACCCGCACGGGACGGTGCCGTTCCGGATGGAGAACGTGCAGGTCCACTGCGACCACGTGGCCGACCCGCCGCTGGGGCAGGCGCCGCTGCTGGGGGAGCAGACCGTGGAGATCGCGGCCGAACTGCTCGGCCTGGATCCCGGTGAGATCGCCGACCTGTGCGCGCAGGGCGTGCTGGAGGTCCCGGCGCTCGAGGAATGAGGCGGTGAGGCGATCTCGTAGCATTCGGGGGTAGCTCTACCACGCTCGAGTGCGGCAGGAATGGACATCGACTTCACCAGGCTCAGATATTTCGTGGCTGTCGCTGACGAGCTGCACTTCAAACGGGCCGCGGACAAGTTGATGATCACCCCGCCCCCGCTGAGCAAACAGATCAAGCTGTTCGAGAAGGAACTCGGCGGCCCGCTGTTCGAACGCGGCTACCACGAGGTGCGGCTCAGCCCGCTCGGTCAGCGGCTGATCGGGCCGGCGCGCGAGATCCTGCGCCAGGTCGAGGAGTTCAAACAGACGGCCGTGCAGGGCGTGCGGGGCCTGGCCCCGATGCGGGTCAGCGCCACCGCGTATGCGCCGTCGGATCTGCTGACCCAGCTCGAGTCGGTGCTCGCGACGCTGCCCGAACCCACCCAGTTCAGCGTTCCGGGTTCGGCGGCCGAGGTGACGGCGAAGCTGATCGGCGGGCACGCCGAGCTGGGGCTGATCCACTTACCGGCCAGCGACAAGCGGCTGCGCTACAAGGTGGTGGCCAGCTACCAGGGCGCGATCGCGGTCCGGTTCGACGACCCGCTGGCCGCCCGCGACCAGGTCACCATCGAGGAGTTGCGGGACCGCGAGGTCGCCATCGACGTGGCCCGGCCCAACCCGGTGGTGCTGGCGGGCCTGATCCGGCAGCTCAACAGCCGCGGCGTGCACCGGATCGTGCGGACGACGAACCAGCGCGGCGGCGAGGTCGAGATGGCCACCCAGGTGTTCAACCGCCACCTGGTCGCGGTGGTCAGCTACGCCCCGGAGTCGTTCATCGGCAAGATGTTCTCACCACCGGAGTTCAAGTTGATTCCGGTCGACGAAAGCACTTGGCCGCCAGCGCGTATCGCGTTGGCGTGGGTGCCGGAGCGGCTGCAGGCCAGGCTCACCGACGTCGAGTTCGCCGTCGAGCAGATCGCCGACCGGCTCGGGCCGGTGCATCGCGGTGCCTGAGCCCTCCCTGACCGCCGCCGCGCAACGCCTGTCGCAGGACCCCGACGAACTGTTCGTGACCTTCGCGGCGTGGGCCGAGGCCAACGGCACGACGCTGTATCCCGCGCAGGAGGAGGCGCTGATCGAACTGGTCAGCGGCGCCAACGTGGTGTTGGCGACGCCGACCGGGTCGGGCAAGTCGCTGGTGGCCACCGGCGCGCTGTTCGCGGCGCTGGCGGGACGGCGCCGCAGCTACTACACCGCCCCGATCAAGGCCCTGGTGAGCGAGAAGTTCTTCGCGCTGTGCGACGTGTTCGGCGCCGACAACGTCGGCATGCTCACCGGCGACGCGGCGGTCAACGCCGACGCGCCGATCATCGCCTGCACCGCCGAGATCCTCGCGAACATCGCGCTGCGCGAGGGTACAGACGCAGACATCGGCCTGGTGGTGATGGACGAGTTCCACTTCTACGGCGACCCGGACCGAGGCTGGGCGTGGCAGGTGCCTCTGCTGGAGCTGCCGAAGGCCCAATTCCTGTTGATGTCGGCCACCCTCGGCGACGTCACGTTCCTGCGCGAGGACCTGACGCGGCGCACCGGGCGGCCCACAGCGCTGGTCGCCAACGCTGAACGCCCTGTGCCGCTGTTCTTTTCGTACGCGACGACGCCGATGCACGAGACCATCGGCGATCTGCTGGACACCAAGCAGGCGCCCATCTACGTCGTGCACTTCACCCAGGCCTCGGCGCTGGAACGCGCGCAGGCGCTGATGAGCGTGAATGTGTGCACCAAGCAGGAGAAGGCGACGATCGCCGAGCACATCGGCGCGTTCCGGTTCTCCACCGCGTTCGGGTCGACACTGTCGCGGCTGGTGCGGCACGGCATCGGGGTGCATCACGCCGGGATGCTGCCGAAGTACCGGCGGCTGGTCGAGCAGCTGGCCCAGGCCGGTCTGCTCAAGGTCATCTGCGGCACCGACACGCTCGGCGTCGGTATCAACGTGCCGATCCGCACGGTGGTCTTCTCGGCGCTGTCCAAGTACGACGGTGTGCGCACCCGACTGCTCAACGCCCGCGAGTTCCACCAGATCGCCGGGCGGGCAGGCCGCGCCGGATACGACACCGCGGGCACCGTCGTCGTGCAGGCACCCGACCACGAGGTGGAGAACCTCAAACAGTTCGCCAAGGTGGCCGACGACCCGAAGAAGCGGCGAAAACTGGTGCGCCGCAAGGTACCCGAGGGCATGGTGCCGTGGAGCGAGTCGACGATGAAGCGGCTGGTCGACGCCACCCCCGAACCACTGACCAGCAACCTTCGGGTGTCGACGGCGATGATCCTCGACGTGGTGGCCCGACCCGGGGACCCGTTCGCCGCGATGCGACGACTGCTCACCGACAACCACGAACCGCGCAAACGCCAGCTGCAGCACATCCGCGAGGCCGTCGGCATCGCCCGCTCGCTGCTGCAGGCCGGGGTGATCGAACGGCTGGACGCGCCCGAGCCCGACGGTCGGCGTTACCGGCTGACCGTCGATCTGCCACCGGATTTCGCGCTGAACCAGCCGCTGTCGACGTTCGCGCTCGCCGCGGTCGAGGCGCTGGACCCCGACGCGGACACCTTCGCGCTCGACGTGGTCTCGGTCATCGAGGCGACGCTGGAGGACCCGCGCCAGATCCTCGCCGCGCAGCTGAACAAGGCCCGCGGCGAAGCGGTGGCGGAAATGAAGGCCGACGGCATCGAATACGACGAACGCATCGAGCTTCTCGACGACGTGACCTACCCGAAACCGCTTGACGAACTGCTCGGCCACACCTTCGAGGTGTACCTGCGGAGCAATCCGTGGGCCGCCGACGGCCGGCTGTCCCCGAAGTCGGTGGTGCGCGAGATGTGGGAGCGCGCGATGACGTTCCGCGAGTTCGTCAGCCATTACGGGTTGACCCGCTCCGAAGGAGCGGTGCTGCGGTACCTGTCCGACGCGTACAAGGCGCTGCGGTCCGGGGTGCCCGCCGCGGCCAGGACCGAGGAACTCACCGACATCGTGGAATGGCTCGGAGAGCTTGTCCGCCAGGTGGATTCGAGCCTGCTCGACGAGTGGGAGCAGCTGACCAGCCCGGACCAGCCGCACGACGCGCCGGTCGCGGTGCCGGCCAAGCCACGCCCGTTGACGGGGAACGAGCGGGCGTTCACCGCGATGGTGCGCAACGCGCTGTTCCGCCGGGTCGAACTGTTCGCCCGGCGGCGCTGGTCCGACCTCGGCGAGCTGGACCGCGGGTCGGGGTGGACGGCGGACCGCTGGCAGCAGGTCGGCGCGGAGTACTACGACGAACACGACGACGTCGGCACGGGCGCCGACGCGCGCGGTCCGGCGCTGCTGATCATCGACCGCGAGCCCGACGTGTGGCGGGTCCGCCAGATCCTCGACGACCCCGCGGGCGATCACGACTGGGGTTTCACCGTGGAGGTCGATCTCGCCGAGTCCGACGAGGCGGGTGCGGCGGTGCTGCGGTTGGTGGACGCGGGCCGGCTCGACTGACGCTCAACCAGCTGGACCGGAACACCGATACAGCTAAACAAATAGAGGTATCATCGGCGTCAATCATCTCTACAGATCAGGACCGCCATGCCTCTCGCCAGCACCGACGCCATCCTCGCCAGAGCGGGGATCTTCCAGGGCGTCGAGCCCGCAGCCGTCGCGTCGCTGATGGAACACCTGCGTCCGATCCAGTTCCGGCGCGGTGAGGAGATCTTCGCACAGGGCGCACCCGGCGACCGGTTGTTCATCGTCGTCGACGGCAAGGTGAAGATCGGCCAGCGCACCCCCGACGGCCGCTCGAGCCTGCTGGCGATCATGGGCCCGTCGGACATGTTCGGCGAGCTGGCGATCTTCGACCCGGGTCCGCGCACCTCGAGTGCCATCGCCGTCACCGCGGTGCAGGCGGTGTCCATGGACCGTGGTGCCCTGCGCACGTGGATCGCGGACTCGCCGGGCATCTCCGAGCAGCTGCTGCGGGTGCTGGCCCGCCGCTTGCGTCGCACCCAGGACACCTACACGGACATGATCTTCACCGACGTGCCCGGCCGGGTCGCCAAGCAGCTGCTCGCCCTCGCCCAGCGGTTCGGGCAGCAGGAGGGGGCCGGGCTGCGGGTGGCCCACGACCTGACCCAGGAGGAGCTCGCCCAGCTCGTCGGCGCCTCGCGCGAGACCGTGAACAAGGCGCTCGCCGACTTCGCGCACCGCGGCTGGCTGCGCATCGACGGTAAGAGCGTGCTGATCAAGAACCTCGAGAAGCTGGCCCGCCGGGCCGGGGACCGCTCGGCGCAGCCCACGACCCCGCCGGCGCCGCCCCTGCTGGCGTCCAACGCCGGCTGACCCGGGTCCCGCCGAGCGTGCGATTGCGTCACGCTTTTCGCGAGTTCGCGTGACACGAGCCCACACTCGGCACGATTCTCACGGGGCGATCGAGGCCCGCAGCGCCCCGACCGGCGCCGCGGCGAGCACGGATCCCGTGGCGTCGAGGCCGACCGGATCGGCCACCAGGGACGCCCACGGATAAAGCTCATCGGTCCGGTGCAGGAACGCGACGGCCTGCTCGAGGTGGTGGGGCTCGTAGTTGTGCACGCCGGTGATCGTCCACCAGTTGCGCACCACCGATTCCGGGTCGACCGGCAGCGGCGCACCGGGCAGGACGGCGCCGGCGAGCACCAGCGTGCCGCCGACGTCGAGGCGCCCGAGCGCGGCGGCCGCGGCGGCCGACGACCCGGAGAAGTCGATCGCGACGTCGACGACCCCGCCGGCATCAGCGGCAGCGCCGAATCTCTGCGCCGACCGGACCCGCACCTCGTCGACGTCGACGATCGTCACCTCGGCGCCGGCCTCGGTGCTCGCCGCGGCGGCGGTGACCCCGAGCATGCCGGCCCCCACGACGAGAACCCGACGACCCCGCAATGCACCCGCGGCCTCCAACGTCGCCATCACGGTCGCCGTCGCACACGCCGCGGGCACCACCACCCGGTCGTCGAGCCTGCACGGAACCCGTTGCACCGCAACGCCTGTCGGTAACACGATGTGCTCGGCGTAGCTGCCGGACAGCGGCCAGTCACCGTCGAACGGCTCGTGGCCGACCTTGCGAACCGCGTGACATTTCGCGGTGCGCCCCGATCGGCAGCGTGCGCAGGCGCCGCAGCTCGAGGTGACCGACCACACCACCCGCTCCCCCACGGAGAGCTCCGTGCGCGGCCCGATGGCCACCACCTCGCCGACCGCCTCGTGGCCGAGCACACTCGGGCACGGTCCGGCGCGCCGGCCCGCGACGGTGTGCAGGTCGCTCCCGCACACGGTGGCGAGCCGGATGCGGACCACGGTCTCGCCGTCCGGCAGTTGCACGTCGCGCATTTCGACGCCGGTGCCGGTCCACACCGCGGCGCGGCTCAGACCAGTTGCGACCGGATCCACCCCGACAGCCTCTCGATGCTGTAGACGATGACGAAGATCACCAGCACGATCGCGCCGGCCACGTCGAAGTTCAGGGTGCGGATCGACTCGAACAGCAGATACCCGATACCGCCGGCGCCGACGATGCCCAGGATCGTCGACGTCCGCACGTTGACGTCGAGCAGATACAGGCTCGAACCGACCATCGCCGGGATCGACTGCGGAATCACCGCGGCGGTCAACGTCTTCCACCAGCCGCCGCCGACCGAGCGCACCGCCTCCATCGGGCCGGGGTCGATCTCCTCGACCGCGTCGGCGACCAGTTTGGCCAGGAACCCGACCGATCCGATCGCCAGCGCGCAGGTGCCCGCGATCGGGCCGAGGCCCAGCGCAGCGACGAACACCACGGCCAGGATCAACTCCGGCACCGCGCGGACCGCCAGGATCCACCCGCGAGCCACCCAGTAGCACAGGCCGTTCGGTGCGACGTTGCGCGCCGCGAGGATTCCGACCGGAATGGACAGCACGACGCCGATGGCCGTCGACACCACGCCGATCGCGATGGTCTGCAGTGCGGCGTCGAACAGGTCGACGCCCAGCGCGTCGAAGTTCGGCGGCACCATCCGGGCGAACACCTCGACCGACGGGCCGACCCAGGTGAACAACGACACCGGGTTGATCTTCAGGACGATCAGCGAGGCCACCGTCGCCGCGATCAGGGTCAGCGACAACCCGAACCGTGCCGCGCGGTCCCGCCGCGGATCAGAGGCCGACGGGGTCAACAGGATCCGGCGGATACCGATCGCGGCCAGTTCCATCGCGACGATGATGGCGAGGATCACCAGCACGATGCCGAGCGCCCGCGGATAGATCAGCCCGCGCAGCGCGTCCTGCAGCGCGAACCCGATCCCGCCGGCGCCGACGAACCCGAGCACCACCGACATCCGCAGGTTGATGTCGATGCGGTAGACGAACGCCCCGATCCAGGCCGGCACCACCTGCGGGACGACGGCGTTCAGCATCTCCCGGAAGTAGCCGACCCCGGTGCTGCGCAACGCTTCCCGCGGGCCGGCGTCGCTGGCCTCGATGGCGTCGGCGAACAGCTTGCCGAGCATGCCGATCGAGTGCAGCCCCAGCGCCAGGATGCCGGGCAGCACACCGATACCCAAGGCGCGCACGAACAGCACCGCGAACAGCAGATCCGGCATCGCCCGGCAGAACGTGATGACCGCCCGCGCCACCGTGTACACGAACGGGTGCGGCGTGGTGTTGCGAGCGGCCAGGAACGCCAACGGCACCGACGCGATCGCGGCCAGCACGGTGCCCAGCACCGCCATCAGAAGCGTCTCGACGGCCAGTGTCCCGATCCGGCCGGGATCGTCGAGCCTCGGCGGCAGCATGCGCTCGATCAGCGCCACGACCTCATCGGCACCGCCGATCAGGTTCGCGGGCAGGAAGTCGATGAACCACGCCGAGACCAGCGTCACGACCAGCGCGGCGACCGCGACCATGTGCAGGGCACCGGGCCGGATGCGCGGGGCGCCGGAGGCCGGCGGGCGCTGCGCCAGCGACGTGTTCACGGTGTGCGGGTTACCTCGGGTTCGACACGCCGGTAGATGCCCATCACGTCGTCGCGGTTCAAGCCCACCGCGGGCCGGTCCAGGACCTTGCAGCCGTTGCGCAGCCCGATCAGTCGGTGTGCCCAGCCGAGCGCGAGGTCGACCTGGTGCAGTGTGCACACCACGGTCAGCTTCTCTTCGATGCAGATCCGGAACAGCAGATCCATGACGACGCCGGCGTTCTCGGGATCCAGCGAGGCGACCGGCTCGTCGGCGAGCAGCAGCGCCGGCCGCTGCATCAGTGTCCGGGCGACCGCGACCCGCTGCTGCTGGCCACCGGAGAGCGTGTCGGCGCGCCGCGAGGCGAAGTCGGCGAGCCCGACCCGGTCGAGGTGGGTCAGGGCCTCGGCGCGCATGCCGCGCGGGTAGGTCAGCGCGCCGTAACGCGGCAGCGACAGCCGGCCGAGCCCGCCGATCAGCACGTTCTCCAGGCAACTGAGCCGGCCGACGAGGTTGAACTGCTGGAACACGAAGCCCACCCGGCGGCGCAGCGCGCGCAGTTCGGCGGCCGACGCCCGGTCCACCCGGGTGCCGCCGACGTTGACCTGACCGGCGTCGACGGGGTGTAAACCGTTGAGGCACCGCAACAATGTCGACTTGCCCGATCCGGACAAGCCCAGCAGCACCAGCAGTTCGCTGCGGTGCACGTCGAGCGAGACGTCGTCGAGTGCCACCGTGTCACCGAATCGTTTGGTGAGGTTGCGCACCGCGACCACCACATCGTCGCCTGCGACCGCATGGGCGGGGTCGACGACGTCCATGGCGGTCAGCCCTTGCACTTTTCGGAGCCGGTGACCTCGCAGACCTTGCGCACGCCGTCGTAGGCCGAGTCGTCGACCGGCACCACCCCCCAGGCGCGTTCGTCGGTGATCAGGCAGTCGTCGCCGGTGCAGAAGCCGGCCTCTTCGAACGCCTTCGCGTTGGCTTTTTCGGTGAAGATCGCCGACAGCTTGTCGATGGCCTCGGCGCCCAGCGATTCGTTGGCCGCGAACACCGAACCGGTGATCATCTCCGACTTCCACACGGTCTTGAGGTCACCGGGCGCCAGATCACCCTTGGCGACCATGGTTTCGTCGACCATGCTGTCGAAGGCGAAGCCGGCGTCGCAGTCGCCGTTCTTGATGGCCAGCGCCGAGGCGTCGTGGCCGCCGGCGTAGATCGGGGTCATCGCGGCCGAGATGTCGGCCTCAGAGCCCGATTTGATCACCCCGGCCTCGATGAGGCCCGCCGACGGGTAGAGGAAGCCCGACGTGGAACCGGGATCGACGAAACACACCTTCTTGCCTGCGAAGTCGGGCAGGCCGTTGACCGCCGCGTTGTCGGAGCGGGCCAGGCCGTAGGACTGGTACCCGGGCTCGGCTCCCTCTTCTTCGATGACCGCGCCCAGCGGGGTGATCTTGGCGCCGTTGACCGTGGCGACGACGTAGGCGAAGGGGCCGAAGAACGCGAGGTCGACGTTGTCGGCGATCATGCCCTCGACCACACCGGCGTAGTCGGAGGCCTGGACGAACTCGATCGTCGATCCGGTCTCCTGCTCCAGCATCTTGATCAGCGGCTCATAACTGGCCCGCATGTCGGTGGAGTTCTCGGCGGGGATGGCCGCCAGGGTGATGGTGTCGGGGAAGCCGGCCTCGTTGGCGGCGCCGGCTCCGGAGTCGTCGCTCGAACATCCGGCAAGGGTGAGCGCCACGCAGGCGGCGGCGGTGGCGATGCGGGATACGTGGTGTGATGGCATGTCGAACAATCCTTTTCGGCTTCGGTTACGTCAACTCAGGAGGATCGGGGGCAGGTCGGCGACGGAGTCCAGTACGTGGGTCGCGCCCGCTTCGCGCAGGGTCTGCGCGTCGTGCGCTCCGGTGAGCACCCCGGCGACGACGCCGGCGCCCGCCTTCAGGCCGGTGGCGATGTCGCTGGCGGTGTCGCCGGCGACCGCGACGTGGCGGACGTCGTCGACACCGGCGCGCATCAGCGCGGTCAGCACGAGATCCGGGCTCGGCCGCCCGCGCACGCCGGCGCCGGGCGCGAGCACGACGTCGGCGACGTCCTGCCAGCCGAGAGCGTCGAGGATGCGGTGCTGCGTCGCGGAGCTGAACCCGGTGGTCAGCGCGATGCGCACGCCGGCGTCGCGCAACGACGAGAACGTCTCGGCGGCACCGGCGATCGGGCGCACACCGCCGTCGATGAGGCTCTCGTAGGCCTTCTCGAACGCCGCGTTGGCTTCCTCGGCGCGGCCGCCGAAAAGGTGGGTGAACACCGCGATCTTGGACTGGCCCATGGTGTCGAGGACGTATCGGCGGGCGGCGTCGCGCTCCGCTCCTTCGGCGGGGACGCCGACCGCGGTGGCGGCCTCCTCGAACGACCGCAGCACCAGCCCGTCGTCGCTGACCACGGTGCCGGCCATGTCGAAGACGGCTAGTTCGATTCGCATGTACTCACCTTCGGGTGCGGGCCGGACCGCAGGGTTCCGGAGAACGGAATTCCGGATGAACAGCGGACATCCATCTGGTCTAGGCCAATCACTCACAGGCCGATCAGGTCGGCGGTCTGCTCGGCCAGCGCCGGCCCCAACGTCATCCCGCGGCCGCCGGGCCCGGTCACCAGGTGCACGCCCTCGGCCGGGGTTCGGCGACAAACGATCTGGCCGGCGTCGGTGCTCTGGCTGTAGACGCCGGCCCACCGCCGGTGCACCGGTGGCAGGCGCCGGCCGAGCAGTTCCTCGACCAGGGCGACCAGGTAGTCGTAGGGGCCTTCGCCGACGTCGAACGGGAACGGTTCGCGGTACTCGTGGGTGTCGCCGATGGTCAGGCCGCCGCCGAGGCGCTGCACGCACAGCAGCTGCATGTGGTGCTGCTCGGCGACGACATCCTGCGGCTGGGTGCGGTTGAGCCCGTCGAGCGCCTCACCGGCGAATCCCGGGTAGTAGCGCAGGCTGTCGCCGTCGGCGATGGAAGTGGTCAGCGGTTCGCCGAGCGCGGCGGTCTGCATCATCTGCAGGCGCACCCGCCGCACCGGCAGTTCACCGGCCAGTTCGCGGACCAGCCCGCTGTGGGCGGCGCCGGTGCACAACACGACGAGGTCACCGTCGTGCAGTCGCCCGTGGTCGTCGCGGACCCGGGTGCCGTCCACGGCGCGGGCCTCGACACCGGGCAGGAAGATGTACCGGCCGGTCGCCTCGAGGTGGGCACGCAGCGCGGGCATCGCCTGGCGCGACTCGACCGTGGCGTCGCGCGAGCAGTGCAGCGCCGCCAGGAACTTGCCGCGCAGCGCCGGGTTCAGAGCGCGCGCCTCGTCGGGGTCGAGAACGGTGAAGCCGCGGGCGGGAGCGTCCGGGCGTTCGGCAACCTCGTGGGCGACCGCGATTTCGGCGGGCGTGCGCAGCAGGGTCAGCGATCCGTTGGCCCGGAAACCCACGCCGGGCACGTCGGCGCCGATCTCCTCCCAGAGTTGCCGCGACCGCAGCGTGATCTCGAGTTCCTCGGAGGCCCGGCCGGACACCCAGACCAGGCCGAAGTTGCGGACCGTGGCGCCGCGCGCCTCTGCCTCGCGTTCGAGGTGCACGACCTCGTGCCCGCGCCGGACCGCCTCGAAAGCGTGTGCCGTGCCGAGGATTCCGCCGCCGATGATGATGAGTCGCACAGCCGGACAATGACGCGGGCGGACGACCCCGCGGCGACCGGCCGCTGACGTCCGGAAAAACGCACGATGAACGATTGGTATAGACCAATTTCTGGTAGGTTTCCGCGCGTGAGCGGAAGCGATCAGGTGGTGGCGGTGCTCGAGTCGCTGCGCGGGGTCTGGGACGAGGACGCCGTCGACGAGTTCGACCATGCGTGCCAGTCGGCGGCGCTGGCGGTGGCCGACGGCGCCGACGACGGGCTCGTGCTGGCCGCGGCCCTGCACGACGTCGGGCACAGCCCGTTGTTGGCCGACGGGTCGCGGGCCCACGACGTGATCGCCCGCGACTGGCTGGCGCCGCGGTTCGGCGCGCGCGTCGGATGGCTGGCCGGTGCGCACGTCGCCGCCAAGCGCTATCTCGTCGCGACCCGGCCGGGTTACGGGCAGACGCTGTCGGCGGTGTCGGTCGCGTCGCTGGCATGCCAGGGCGGCGCGGCCGCCGACGTGGAGTTCGCCCGGCATCCGTGGTGGCCGGATGCGTTGCGGCTGCGGGCATATGACGATGCCGCCAAACAGCCCGGCGCGCCGGGCATCGAGCTCGACGCGCTCATCGGCATCGCCGAACGCCTCGCCGTCGCCGCGGGCCGATGACCGGGGCGACGCGCACGTCGAAGGCGTACCGGGTCCGCACGGAGCTCGACGATCTGCTCGCCGGGCTCGATGTCGGTGACCCGGTGCCCGCGGAGCGGGAGCTGGCGGCTCGTTTCGACGTCGCCCGCGAGACCGTGCGCCAGGCGTTGCACGAACTGCTGGTCGAGGGGCGCATCGAACGTCGCGGTCGAGGCACGGTCGTGTCGCGGCCGAAACTCGTGCAGCCGCTGTCGCTGCGGTCCTACACCGAGGGCGCAGAGCGGATGGGCCGGGTTCCGGGTCGGCAGCTCATCAGTTGGGACGATGTGCGCGCCGACGAGGAATCGGCACGCGCACTGGGCATCCGGCGCGGCGCGAAGGTGATGCGGCTCGAGCGGGTGCTGCTGGCCGACGGGGAACGCATCGGGCTGGAGAGCACTTATCTTGCGGTGTCCCGGTTCGGTTGGCTGCGAACGACATTCGATCCGGGCACGTCGCTGTATTCGGCGTTGCGGGAATCCGGCGTGACGTTCGGCGCCGCGCTCGAGCGGATCGAGACCGCGCTGCCGTCCCCGCGCGAGGCGCTGCTGCTGGGCACCACGACCGCGATGCCGGTGCTGCTGCTCAACCGCCGCACGGTCGACCAACACGACGAGCCGATCGAACTGGTGCGGGCGCTGTACCGCGGTGACCGGGTCGCGTTCGAGGCCCTGCTCGTCGACCGCTGAGTCGGCCCCTCCCCGGGCGATGGAATCACCGGCGTCGGCGTCGCGTTGGATCGGTTCGTGGCGATTGACGACCTCTTCCGACCCCTCACCGTGCGCTCTCTGACGGTGCCCAACCGGTTCGCGATGGCGCCGATGACCCGTCAGGCGTCGCCCGGCGGGGTTCCGGGCGCTGACGTCGCCGAGTACTACCGGCGCCGGGCCGCCGGCGGGGTCGGTCTGATCATCACCGAGGGGGTCCGGTTACCGGATCCGGCGGCCGGTTACCCGTTCAGCATCCCGACGCTCGCCGGTGACGAAGTGCTCGCCGGCTGGCGGCGCGTCGTCGACGGTGTGCACCAGGAGGGCGGCCGGATCGCCGCGCAGCTGTGGCATCAGGGCGCTGAACGCGCGGACGCCGACGGTGTTGACCCCGTCAGCCCCTCTGGCGTCGACGGGCTCGGCAAGCCGAAGGGGCGCGCTCTGGAGACCGACGAACTTCCCGGAGTCGCCGCGATGTACGCCGATGCTGCCCGCACTGCCAGGGAGATCGGCTTCGACGCCGTCGAACTGCACGGTGCGCACGGGTACCTGCTCGACGAGTTTTTCTGGGAGCGCACCAATCTGCGGACCGACGGCTACGGTGGCTCGCTGGCCGCGCGGACCCGGTTCCCGGCCGAGGTGGTGGCCGCCGTCCGCGCCGCGGTGGGCCCGGACTATCCGATCATCTTCCGGTTCTCGCAGTGGAAGGGCGCCGACTACACCGCCACCATCGCCGAGGACCCGCGCCAGTTGCAGGAATTGCTCGCTCCGCTGGCCGACGCCGGCGTCGACGTCCTGCATCCCTCGACCCGCAGGCACTACACGCCCGCGTTCCCCGAACATGGCGAGGCCAGCCTGGCCGGGTGGACCAGGAAGGTGACCGGGCTACCGGTGATCACGGTCGGTTCGGTCGGACTGGCGACGCAGTTCCGCAGCGAGAAGCGGGGCCAGGTGATCGCGCCCGCCCCGGTGGACCACCTGGTCGCGCAGTTCGACGCCGACGAATTCGACATCGTGGCGATCGGACGCGCGCTGCTCGCCGACCCGGGCTGGGCGAATCGGCTGCGCGGTGGCGAATTGAGCGGGTTCGGTGGCTACGACCCTGAGACCGCGCTGGCAGCGCTCGCCTAGGTCGCGACGGTGTGGCTTTTGCGAACGCTCGGCTCGCCCCTCACCGAGACAAGGCGTCGATCGCCGCTTTCAGCTTGCTTCCGACCTCATCGGCAATCGGCTTGAGCCCCGGTTCCTCGGTGACGTCGACCAGCAGCTGCGGGTTCATCGCCTCGACGAGCGTCGTCTCCGGGTCACCCGGATCGGTGCGTACGACGACGTTGCACGGCAGCAGTAGCCCGATCTGACGCTGCACGTCGATCGCCCGGTGCGCGAGCGGCGGGTTGCATGCGCCGAGGATGAGGTAGTTCTCCATGTCCTCGTCGAGTTTGTTCTTCAGCGTCGCCTTCACGTCGATCTCGGTCAGCACACCGAATCCTTGGTCGGCCAGTGCCTCACGGGTAAGCGCCACGGCATCGTCGAAGGACGCCCTGAGGTGGGTGGCCAGGGCAATACTCATGATGACTCCTTTGTCTGTCTGGTTTGTCTGTCTGGGACGGTCAGGCCAGAGCGAGGAAGAGCTTCTCCAGTTCAGCCTCGGTCATGGGCTTCTCATTACCCTCCGGGTCGCCGGTCACGCATTCGCGTAAACCCGTGGCGACGATCTTGAAGCCGGCGCGATCGAGCGCCCGCGACACCGCCGCGAGCTGAGTTACCACGTCTTTGCATTCGCGGCCCTGCTCGATCATCGCGATCACGCCGGCCAGTTGTCCTTGGGCACGCCGCAGCCGGTTGAGCACGGCGGCGATGGCTTCCTGGTCACCAACCACGTTTCCTCCACTTCTCCTGACTCCGCGTCACATGCGGAATATATACCCCATGGGGTATTGTCCAATATACCCATAGGGGTATTCGGCCTCATCGCCTGATTATTGAAAGGGGCTCGGACATGATCCTCGAGCAGTACTACATCGAATGCCTGTCACATGCGTCGTACCTGATCGGTGACGAGTCGACCGGACGCGCGATCGTGGTGGATCCGCGCCGCGACATCAGCGAATACCTGGCCGACGCACACCGGTACGGGCTCACGATCGAGGGCGTGATCAACACCCACTTCCACGCCGACTTCGTCTCCGGCCACCTCGAGCTCGTCGATGCGACCGGCTCCTGGATCGGCTTCGGCGAGTCTGCCGACACCGATTACCCGATTCGCCGACTGGCCGACAACGAACACCTGTCACTGGGCGATGTCGATCTGGAGATCCTGGCGACACCCGGACACACCTGGGAGTCGATCAGTGTGCTGGTCCGCGAGCGCGCCGGCGCCGAGCCGACGGCCGTGCTGACAGGGGACTCGTTGTTCATCGGTGACGTCGGCAGACCGGATCTGGTCAACATCGGGGACAGCTCGACCAGCGACCTGGCGCGGGCGATGTTTCATACCATCCACGACAAGCTACTGAAGCTGCCCGACCACGTACGCGTGCTGCCGGCACACGGCGCCGGCTCGTCATGCGGGAAGAACCTGTCGTCAGAGCTCACATCGACGATCGGCGAACAGCGAAGGAGCAATCCGTCGGTGCAACCGATGAGCGAAGAAGCGTTCGTCACCATGATCACGCGGGGTCAGCCCGCCGCGCCCGCATACTTCGCCTCCGATGCCGCCATGAACAAGCGGATCCACCCGCTGCTGCAGCAGGGGCGGACTGTACCCGAGATATCGTCCGGTCAGATTCGCGCCGCGCTGGCCGCCGGTGTGCGGGTGCTCGACGCCCGCAGCGTCGATGACTTCGCCGCGATGCACCTGCGCGGGTCGGTGAACGTGGGCTTCGACGGCCGATTCGCCGAGACCGCGGGCATGGTGGCCGAGGTCGGCGAGCCGGTCGCGCTGATCACCTACCCGGGGCAGGAGCAGGCGGCCGCGCTACGGCTGGCCAGAATCGGATCGGACAATGCCATCGGATACCTCAACGTCGGCCACGACGGACATTTCCCTGACGGACTGGCCGACCTGCTGCAGCCCGCATCTCGGACCACGGTTGCCGAACTGGAAGAGTCGGTGGGCGAGAACAGCGTGACAGTGATCGATGTTCGCAACCCGGGAGAGCGCGAAGCCGGCGCCATCGGAGGCTCGATGCACATCCCGCTGGCACAACTGCGGACCCGCATGGGCGAAGTACCGACCGACAGGCCGATCGTCCTGCACTGCGCGGGGGGCTGGCGCTCCAGCGTGGCCGCATCACTCCTGCGCGCCAACGGCTTTGATCAGGTCTCCGATCTGCTCGGCGGGTACAACGCGTGGGCGCACACCCATGCCGCGGTCTGACACCACGTCACGAAGGGAACATCAGCATGTGCTACGCGATTCGATGCCCGTCCTGCAATAAGACGACGTGGGACGGTTGCGGCCGGCACGTCGATGACGTGATGCGCGCCGTGCCGGCCCCCCAGCAATGCCGTTGTCGACGGGCGTCCGAACCGCCGCGCCGGGCCACGCGCAGGTTGTGGCGTCGGTAGCGGGGTACAGGGCATTCATGAGCTTGGGGATCGGCCTGACCCTCGGTGCGCTGATCGGCGTCCTGTTGGGCCTGCTCGGCGGCGGGGGATCGATTCTCGCGGTCCCGGCGCTGGTCTACGGGTTGGGTCTGGGCGTCGAAGAGGCCATCCCGGTCTCGCTGATCGTCGTCGCCGCTGCCTCGGCGGTCGGAGTGCTACCGAAAATCCGCGCCGGACAGGTTCGATGGCGAATGGCCGCAATCTTCGCGACGGCCGGGGTCCCGGCCACCGTTGTCGGCAGCACCGTCAGCAGACACCTGCCCGAGTCTGCAGTGCTGATCGGATTCGCGGTGGTGATGGTCGTCGCCGGCCTGCGTATGCTGACCGACCAGGCCAACACCGGCACCGCATGCGAAGTCAGATCCGGTCAGGTCAACTGGCGACGCTGCGCGCCGCGGTCGATCGGGGCCGGCCTGGTGGTCGGCGTGCTGACCGGTTTGTTCGGCGTCGGCGGCGGCTTCCTCATCATTCCTGCCCTGGTGGTAGTGCTCGGGGTCGAAATGTCCACCGCCATCGGCACTTCACTTGTGATCATCGTCGCCAACTCCGCAGCCGGCATCTTCTCGCACCTCCAGGGGGTCAGCGTCGACTGGTCACTCACCGCGGCGTTCGTCGCCACCGCGATGGCCGCCTCGCTGGTCGCCGGATACTTCGGCGCCCGAGTCGACACCGACCGTCTGCAGCGCTGGTTCGCCTACCTCGTATTCGTCGTCGCCGCATACGTGCTCGTCGACACCGTAGTCCTACGTTGACCACAGAAAGGAAAATCATGAACGTCTCGATCATCGAAACATCCGGCCTCGGTGACCGCAGCTATCTGATCACCCACGACGACATCGCCGTGGTGGTGGACCCGCAGCGCGACATCGACCGGGTGCTCTCGCTGGCGCACGACAGCAAGGTCCGCATCACACATGTATTGGAAACGCACCTGCACAACGACTATGTGACCGGAGGGCTCGAACTATCGCGCACGGTCGACGCCGAGTACGTGGTGCCGGCCGGCGACGACGTCCGCTACGCCCGTCGCGCCGTCAGCGATGGTGACATCATCGACGCCGGGCCCATCCGGTTGGAGGTGATGCACACGCCGGGCCACACTCACCATCACGTCAGCTATGTGCTCCGCGACGACGCCGACGAGGTTCTCGGCGTCTTCACGGGAGGTTCGATGTTGTTCGGCACCACCGGACGGACCGATCTGATCAGCCCGGATGACACCGAAGAACTCACCCGGGCGCAATTTCTTTCCGTTCGTAGGCTCGCCGCGCAGCTGCCGCCCGAGACCCCGGTTTATCCCACCCACGGATTCGGCAGCTTCTGTTCGGCCACACCGGCTTCCGGCGATGAATCCACGATCGGCGAGCAGCGGCGCGACAACCCCGCACTCACCCAGGACGAACAGAGCTTCGTCGAGGAACTGCTTGCGGGATTGTCGGCCTACCCCTCGTACTACGCGCACATGGGGGCTATCAACAGCGAAGGACCGCCACCGGTGGATCTTACGCCACCCCAGCCGATCGACCCGACTGAGTTGCGCCGCCGCCTGGAGGCCGGTGAATGGGTTGTCGATCTCCGTAACCGGACCGCATTCGCTGCCGGACATATTCGGGGTACCTTGGGGTTCGAGTTGTCCGGCTCCTTCGTCAGCTACTTCGGGTGGCTCTACGAGTGGGACGCGCCGGTGACGTTGATCGGTGAGACACCCGACCAGATCGCCGACGCCAAAAGGGAACTGGTGCGCATCGGAGTGGACCGCTTGACTGGTGCCGCCGCCGGCGACATGGACGAGCTCCGTGACGGAAGTGCGCTCGGCTCGTATCCGGTCGTCGACTTCACTCGGCTGGCCCACGAGCGCGAGGCGAAATCGGTGGAAGTCCTCGATGTTCGGCAGAACCACGAATACGGCGCCGAGCACATCCCGGACGCGCTCAACGTTCCGCTGCACGAACTGCCGACACGGCTCCACGAGGTCCCGTCCTCGACGGTCTGGGTGCACTGCGCGTCGGGCTACCGGTCTTCGATCGCGGCCTCGTTCCTCGACCGGGCCGGGCGCGATGTCGTCCTCGTCGACGACGAGTTCGACAATGCGGTGAAACTCGGCCTCACTGTCACCGATGACGGACAGGGTTCGGACTAACGGTTAGCGGGCATATACCGCAGACCTGGCCCAGAGGAGTAGTGATGACCAGCACCACCGTCCGTCGTCCGACCTCGTCGCTGGTGCTGCCGGTGGCGGTCTGCCTGGCCACAGCGGCCACGTTGTTCGTCAACTATCTGGCCAACAGCCTCCCGATCAACGGACAGACCACGGGCGACGTCACCCGCCGCGTCGAGGTGTCCTTCGTGCCCGCCGGCTACGTGTTCTCCATCTGGAGCCTGATCTATCTGGGGTTGATCGCCTACAGCGCGTATCTCGTCGTCGCGGCGGTCAAGGGTCGCCCCGACAGCGGCGCCGCCGGCGCGATCGCCCCGTGGTATCTGCTGACCGCGCTGGCCAACTGCTGCTGGCTGTTCGCCTGGCACCACAACATGTTCCCGCTGAGCATGCTGCTGATGGTGGTGCTGCTGAGCGCGCTGATCGTGATCTACCGCCTGCAGGTGGCCCGCCCGGCGACGTCGACGCTCGAGCGGTGGACCGTGCACATCCCGTTCCGGGTGTACCTGGGCTGGATCTCGGTGGCCACGATCGCCAACGCGACGATCACGCTCGACGACGCCGGCTGGAACGGGTTCGGCATCTCAGAGCCGACGTGGGGTGTGATCATGATCCTCGTCGCGGCTGCGCTCGGCGTCGTGATGACGTTGCGGCACAAGGATTTAGCCTACGCACTGGTGATCATCTGGGCGCTGGTCGGGATCGCCGTGCGGCTCAACGAGACCACGTCGGTGCTTGTCGCGTCGCTGGCCGGGGCCGCGGTGGTCGCGGTGGCGCAACTGCTCAACCTGCAAGGGCCGCTCCGCAGATCCCGCACACCTCGAACTCCCGGCGCCGCCACCGCGCGACCGGAATGAAGAACAGCGAGAACTGCTTGAACTCGCGCATCCTGCTCCACTGCGTCGTGTTGTGGCAGCGCGGGCAGGTCCGGACCTGACCGGCGCCCAGATACTTCTGCTTGACGCCGTATCCGAACAGGAAGAAGAACACGACTCCAGCCTACGGAGCGGCGTCATGCGCTAAGACTGAACACATGCCGGCGTCCTCCCCCACCGCTTTTCGGTATCCGCAGTTGAGCGACCGTCGCCGGCGGCAGCGCGCTCTGGTCAAGCGGCTCACCGGCATCGACCTGTATCCCTCCGACGACGTCGCTCGCGCCTTCATCGCCGGGCTCACCGAAGGCGACCCGGTCGCGGAGCGGTTCGTCGCCGAGACCTACCACGGTGACCTCGGCGCGCGGAGAGCCCGCGACCTGGTCGAGGCTGCGCAGCGCGACGGTATCGATGCGGTACCCGAGGCGCCCGAATCGATGCGAGCGCTGTTCGAGGAGTTCGAGCAGGTGCCCGAGTGGGTCGACCCCGACCTCGTCGAGCAGGGCGCAGCGGTGTGGCGGCGGTGGGCTTATGCCTTGGGCGCCCTTGGCAACGCCGGCACCAACGACACCTACACCGAGGGCTGGCTCGCCGTGCCGCTCTCGCTGTCGGGCGGCTACGCGGGTGAACGTGCGCTGCACCGCTACCTGGAGACCTCGCGGTGGTGGATCGAGGTGTGCCGGCCCGGTGCGATCCTCACGCCGGGCTCGGAAGGCCGCAACATCTCACTGCACGTACGCATCATGCACGTCAGCGTCCGCGACCGGGTGCGGCGTCACCCGGAGTGGAACACCGCACGGTGGGGGTTGCCGATCAGCCAGTCGGCGATGCTGTTGACCCTGCTGGGCGGAAGCGTCGCCCCGGCGCTCGGGCTCTACCCGCTGGGCCACCTCACGTCGCGGCGCGAGATGCGCGCGGTGCTGCACTTCAACCGCTACTGCGGGTACCTGGTCGGGGTGCGTTGCGACGGCTACTTTCCCGAGACCGTCGCCGACGCCTGGCGCATCCTGTTCATGGCCGACGCGGCGCGCAGTTACGACAGCGGTCACAGCGGCGTCGAGTTGGTGGAGTCGTTCGTGCCCGCGTTCAGGCCGGCGCCCCAGCATCGTGGGCTGGCCCGGCTGCGCGCCGAATACCACTACCGCGTGCAGGCCGGTTATCTCGGCCTGTACATGTTGCCGTGGAACCGCAGGCGCTACCGGCTGCCCTCGGCGGTTCCCGGAGTTCTGTTGCTGCTGGCGCGGGCACCCGTCGTCCTTGCGCTGGAACTCGCGCGGCGGGTGTCGCCAAGGGTGGATGCGCGGTGGCAGCGGTCCAACCTGCGACGGTGGGAGAACTGGCTGCGGTGGCAGTCGGACGGCAAGGCGGCGGCCTTCCAGGCCGCGGTTCCGTTGCGTCGTTGAGCCGGCCGACCTGTAGAGTCTTCCCGTGCTCCAGAGCTCACCGCAGAAATCTGTAAATGCCCGCCTTGCTGAGGAATTGGCGGTCGACGAGGCCCAGGTCACGGCCGCCGTCCGGCTGCTCGACGAGGGTGCGACGGTTCCGTTCATCGCCCGGTACCGCAAGGAAGTGACCGGCAGCCTCGACGACGGCCAGTTGCGCACGCTCGAGGAGCGGCTGCAGTACCTGCGGGAACTCGACACCCGGCGGGCTGCGGTGCTCGCCTCGATCGACGAGCAGGGAAAACTCACCGACGAGCTGCGGGCCGCGCTGCTGGCCGCGGAGACCAAGTCGCGGGTCGAGGACATCTACCTGCCCTACAAGCCGAAACGCCGGACCAAGGCGCAGATCGCCCGCGAGGCCGGTTTGGAGCCGCTGGCCGACCGCCTGCTGGCCGACCCGACCCGCGCCCCGCTGGAGGTGGCCGCCGAGTTCGTCACCGGTGAGGTCGCCACCGCCGAGGCCGCACTCGACGGCGCCCGGCACATCCTGACCGAGCGGGTCGCCGAGGACGCCGAACTGGTCGGCGCCGTCCGCGAGAAATTCTGGAACGGTGGCTCGCTGCGGACCGGCCCGCTCAGCGACGAGGTCGCCAAAACCCCGGCAGCACAGAAGTTCCGGGACTACTTCGAGTTCAGCGAGCCGCTGGAGAGCATGCCGTCGCACCGGGTGCTCGCGGTCATGCGCGGTGAGAAGGAGGAGGTGCTGGCGCTGACCTTCGACGGCGGTGACGACGCCGGCTACCACGTGATGATCGCCGAGACCCTCGGGGTCGACATGACCTCGACGGCCGCCGCGACGCCGTGGCTGGTGGGCACCGTGGAGTGGGCCTGGCGCACCAAGCTGATGATCTCGGCGCGGGTCGACGCGCGGGTCCGGTTGCGCAGGCGCGCTGAGGAGGAGGCGGTCGCGGTGTTCGCCAAGAACCTCAAGGACCTGCTGCTGGCCGCACCGGCCGGTAACCGCACCACCCTCGGCCTGGACCCCGGTTACCGGACCGGGGTGAAGGTCGCCGTCGTCGACGGCACCGGCAAGGTCGTCGACACCACCACGATCTTCCCGCATCAGCCTCAGCGGCAATGGGATTCGGCGAAGGCGGTGCTGGCCGCGCTGGTCTCCCGCCACGGTGTCGAGCTGATCGCGGTCGGCAACGGGACCGCGTCGCGGGAGACCGACGCGCTGGCCACCGAACTGATCGCCGACATCCGCGCCGCAGGCGCCGACGCGCCGGCCAAGGCGATGGTCAGCGAGGCGGGCGCCTCGGTGTACTCGGCATCGGCGTACGCCGCGCACGAACTCCCGAACCTCGACGTGACCCTGCGCGGCGCGGTGTCGATCGCGCGGCGCCTGCAGGACCCGCTGGCCGAACTGGTCAAGATCGACCCGAAGTCGATCGGGGTCGGCCAGTACCAGCACGACGTGACACCGGGCACCCTGGCCCGCAGCCTCGACGCCGTGGTCGAGGACGCCGTCAACGCGGTCGGCGTCGATCTCAACACCGCCTCGGTGCCGCTGTTGTCCCGTGTGTCGGGGGTGTCGGAGAGCCTCGCCGAGGCCATCGTCACGCACCGCGACAAATCCGGTCCGTTCCGCAATCGCCAAGCGCTGCTGGAGGTTCCGCGGCTGGGCGCCAAGGCCTTCGAGCAGTGCGCGGGGTTCCTGCGGATCCGCGGCGGCGACGATCCGATCGACGCCTCCGGTGTGCACCCCGAGGCCTATCCCGTCGTCCGGCGCATCCTGGACCGGTCCGGCATCACGCTGGCCGAGCTGATCGGCAACGAGCGGGCGCTGCGGACGCTGAAACCCGCCGAGTTCGCCGACGACCGGTTCGGCGTGCCCACGGTCACCGACATCCTCGCCGAGTTGGAGAAGCCCGGCCGGGACCCGCGGCCGGCGTTCACCACCGCCACGTTCGCCGCCGGTGTCGAGAAGATCGCCGACCTGAAGGTGGGCATGGTGCTCGAGGGCGTGGTCACCAACGTCGCGGCGTTCGGCGCGTTCGTCGACGTCGGTGTCCACCAGGACGGCCTCGTGCACGTTTCGGCGATGTCCGACCGGTTCGTCGCCGACCCGCACGAGGTGGTGCGCTCCGGTCAGGTGGTCCGCGTCAAGGTCGTCGACGTCGACGTCGACCGCCAGCGGATCGGGCTGAGCCTGCGCCTGAACGACACCCCGCAGCCCGCCAAGAACAAGCGCCCGGACCGCGGGCCGGCACCGCGCCGCACGCAGCCGCCGCGTCGCGACAAGGACGCCGGCCGCCGGGCCGCGGCACCGACCGGGTCGATGGCCGACGCGCTGCGTAAGGCCGGCTTCGGCAAGTGAACCGGCGTCGTCAGTCGAAGTCGAGGGTGCCCGACAGCTGCCGCAGCACCCGCAGGCCGCCGACGCTGTTTCCGGACCGGTCCAGCGCCGGCCCGTAGACGCCGATGCCCATGCGCTGGTAGACCACGCCGATCGTGGCGCCGGACACCCCGCACTTCGCGGGTATCCCGACGTCGCACGCATACTGGCCGGACGCCTCGTACATCCCGGCGAACAGCATCAGCCGCCGGACCAGGCGCAGATGGGCCGCGCGCAGCACCTGGCCTTCGACCACGACGTCGCGGGCCTGCGCCAGCACCCGGGCCGCGCGCGCCAGGTCGACGACATCGACCTCGATCGCGCACATCTGGCAGTACGCCCACAGCAGTTCCTCGACGTCGGTTGAGATCAGCCGGTGGCTGCGCAGGAAGTAGCCCAGCGCCCGGTTGCGGTCGGCCAGCGTGTGTTCCGAACGCGCGACACCGGTGTTGACGCCTATCGAGGTGTTGCCCGACAGGGCGCGGATGAAGTCGACGACGTTTCGGACCCGGCTGTCGGGGTCGGAGCCGGGCAGCATGTCGACGACCACGAGGGCACCGGCGTTGACGAACGGGTTGACGGGCACACCGGAGCCCCGGATGAACGTCTCCAGCGAGTTGTACGAGCCGATGCCCTGATCGCATCCGACGCGCTCGAACACGTAGTCCTCGCCGCGGTGGTGCAGCGCCAGCAGCAGCGTGAACACCTTCACCACGCTCTGCGCGGTGAACAGCGAGTGACATTGTCCCGCAGTGAGAATGCCGTCTGCGCCGTAGTCGATGGCGATCGCCAGGTCGTCGACGCGGGCGGCCTCGAATTCGGGTAGGTATCCCGACACCGCGCCGCCGTACAGCGCCGGCCGGATCTCGTCGACCAGCCCTTCGAGCCAGTTCTCTGCCGTCACCGTCATTGCCGTCATCTCCTTGGGGGTCCGGCCGGGCTCGGTGCCAGCGCGACGAGGGGTCCGCTGCTGACCGAACCCGACCGGACGTACCGGGGGGCTAGAAGTAGACCAGGTGATCTGTCCGCTCGGCGTCGCCGACGGGCAGGTGGTCCTTCTCCCACTCGTCACGCTTGGTCGCCGTGTAGTCCTTGATGAAGTCCTCGCTGAACACCTCATGGGTCAGCTCGTCTTCCTCGAAGGCTTCCACCGCTTCCAGCAGCGTGCGGGGCAGGCGCTCGATTTCGTCTCGCTCCGAGGCCAATTCGGTCATCTCCGGGCCGGGGTCGATCTCGTTGGCGATGCCGTCGAGGCCGGCGGCGAGCAGGAACGCACCCGCGAGGTACACGTTGGCCGACGCGTCGGGGTTGCGGACCTCGATGGCCGGACGGTTCTCGGGCAGCCGGATCATGCAGGAGCGGTTGTTCGGTCCGTACGCGATCTTGATCGGCGCCCAGGACACCGAGCCGTCGACGAGCCGCGGGGTCAACCGCTTGTAGGAGTTGACCAGCGGGTTGGTGATCGCGGTCAGGGCGCGGGCGTGCTTGAGCAGCCCGCCGACGAAGTACTTCGACTCCTTGGACCACTCGTCTTCACCGGCGACGCTGGACCCGCCGATGCGCAGCACACTTTCCTCCGGCTTGCCGTATTCGTAGAGACCGAGGTTGAAGTGGGCTCCCGAGCCCCACAGGTTGGCGAACGGCTTCGGCATGAAGCTGACGGCCAACCCGTGCCGCTTGGCGACCTGGTGCATCATCAGCCGGAACAGCGTGACGCGGTCGGCCATCTCGAGCAGATCCTTGTAGTAGAAGTCGATCTCGAACTGGTTGACTCCGCCTTCGGCGCCCAGCGCGAACGCCTTGAGCCCGATCTTCTCCATCGTGGCGACCGCGTCGTCGAGGAAATCCGCGACGTCGTAGGTGGTTTCCACGTCGTAGGCGGGGCTCGGCTCGATCGCCCCGGTCGCGGTCAGGTCACCGAAGCCGCCGGAGTGCAGGTTCTCGGGCCGGTAGACGTAGAACTCGGGTTCGATGCCCAGCGTGCACTGGTAACCCTGGTCCGCGGCGCGCTGGATCTGGCGCTTCAGGATGGACCGCGGGCACGACGGGAACGGCTCGCCGCGGTCGGACCACATGTCCGCAGCCATCCAGGCGAAGCGGGTGTCCCACGGCAGCACCGTGAGCGTGTCGAGGTCGGGGATCGCGGTGACCTCTTCTTCGACCGGGTTCATCACACCGATTCCGTTGATGCCGCGCGGCGTGTACCGGGCGAAGCCGGCCAGCAGTTCGGGCAGCAGCTCCACCGGATGGCTCTTGGCCCGCGACCTGCCGAGGATGTCCACCCACGAGGCCGTGACGTAGCGGACCCCGGTGTCGGCCAGGTCCTTGGCGATGTCGTTGTGGGCAGGGTCCAGTGACTTGAGCGTGTCCATGTTGTATTGCCTTTTCTTCGTTGATACGTCGTTGATTTCGGTATGGGAGTGGTGGAGGCGGGGGTCACCCCAGACGCCAACGCACCTTGCTCATGTCCATCTCCTGGATGGGCATGAAGTCGCCGTAGCGTTCCGGCGGGGCGCTCGCTATCCGGGCGCCGCGGGGCCCGAACACGTACGCCGGCTCGGGATTGAACTTCAGGAATGCCACGTACACGACCGCGGCGACCAGGGTGCTGACCACGAACCCGATGTCGGCGCCCTCGAACAGTTTGGTGCCCGGTCCCGCGTACCAGCCGGTGTTGATGAACAGCATCCCGATGCAGACCGCCGCCAGCCAGGCGATCACGGCGCGGTGGTTCAGGCCCACCGACGACCAGTACCGGCCGCCCATCTGGCCGCGGTTGTACACCTGCAGCGAGTCCGGGTCGTAGAACCCGCGGTTGTTGAAGTAGCCGATCAGGTTGATGACGCTCCACGGCGCGCCCAGCACGATCAGGATCGCCAGGTAGGAGCTCACGATCGCCGAGAGTTGTTGGTAGAACGCGCCGATGAACACCAGCACGGTCGAAACGATCGACAGGTACACCGTGGCCCGCACCCGGCTCAGGCCCGGGACGATCGACGAGAAGTCCAGGCCCATGTTGTAGATGTTGATCACGGCCTGCGCGGTGCCCGGGATGAACGCGAGGTACAGGGCGAAGAACAGGAACCAGAACGGCACGTTGTTGGCGAACTCGGTGGCATAGGCGTTGATCGGGTCCTTGAACGTCACCGCGGTGTAGGCGCCGAACATGAACGCGCCACCCATGCCGAAGAATCCGCCGATCCAGGCCGCGCCGACCGAGTCGCGGGGCCGGAACTTCTTGGTGGAGATGTGCCGGGTCCAGTCACCGACGTACGGACCGTAGGAGTTGATCGTGCCCGCACAGGCCAGCATGCCCAGGATCCAGGTCGGCCAGAAGCTGCCGAGCACGTAGTCGCCGCCGGCGTAGTTCGGGTCGAAGTTCGGAGCGGCCACGAAGCAGTAGAGGAGCATGATCGGGCCGGCGGTGGGCACCATCCACTTGGTGAACGACACCATGTTCGCGTGGCCCATCACCGCGATCACGGTCATGACGATCGCGACCAGGGTGTAGGCAACGATCAGCAACGCGATCGTGGTGGCCTGGTCTTCGATGCCGAAGATACGAACCACGCTGCGCGCCAGCACCTCTCCGGCCGCCCATATACACAGTGCGGCGAAGACGATGTCTGCGGTGATGCCCAGTGCCGAGCCGATCATTCGCCCCAGCGCGCCGAAGTGCGCGCCGCTGGCGACGGGGTTGTTGCTGCCGCTGCGCAGGCCGAGCAGCGACATCGGCGCCATCAGGGTCGCGCCGATCGCCGAGCCCACCACGATCGCGCTCGCCGACGCCCACCAGCCCAGGCCCAGCGAGACCGGCACCCAGCCGATCACGATGATCCCGAACGTCATGCTGCCGCCGAACAGAATCCACAGCAGGTTTCGCGGCCGCGAGTGCCGGTCTTCGTCGGGGATGTACTCGATCCCGTAACTCTCGACCTTGCCGACGGCGTCGACCTTTGTCGGCGCGGCCGCCGTGTCGTGCGCCAGTTGATCCATCTTGGGTTTCCTTCGCTTCACCGAATCTCGTGAGGGGGGTTAGAGGTTCACCGGCGGGACCGCTCGGTGTGCGCCACGAAGGTGACCCGCCGTCGTGACCGGAATGTGGTTGCGCATCAGGTGGTTCTCTCGGGCTCAGCTCGCGACCAGCGAGTCCCAGGCTTTCTGGAATGGTTCGACCGGTGCACGGGCGACGCCGCCGCCGATCTGTCTGCCCGAGCGCCCGGCGATGCCGATGTCGAGGTACGGCGTCACATCCGGGCGGGAGACGATCTTTTCGACGTCGAGGCCCAGCGGGGCACCGCGGTAGTTCAGCACCGGGATCAGGAACTCGGGGCTCTCGGCGACGGTGATGTCGTACATCGCAGTGGTGCGGGCGATCATCCGCGACACGTCGCGGCCGCTGGAGCGCAGCAGCGGCAGGCCGGCGGCCTGCGACAGCCCGCCGAGCCCGATGACCTCGGTGATGATGCTCTCCCCGCCCATGAACTCCATGTCGTCGGGGCCGAAGCCGTCCTCGATCCGGTAGTCCTCGAAGGTGGGCAGCGGGCCGGTGAACCAGGTGTCGCCGGTGCCGGAGGTCTGGATGCCGAACTGAGCGCATGAGAAGGCCATCGCGGTGACCACGCTCGAGCCTTCGAAGCCGCGCATCGCGTTGGCCATCACCTTGCTCGCGGCCATCGACAGGCGCAGGAAGAAGTAGTCGTCGCACAGCGACTCGAGGGCGGCGTCGATGTCGGGCCCCAGCTCCTTCGCGCCCACGAGCAGCCTCCTGAGGAACAGAAGGGTCGCGGCGGCGTTGCGACTGTGCAGCTCGTCTCCCATCGTGAGGGCGCGGGTCATGATCGGTTTGAGCCGCAGCGCCTCTGTCTGTGCTTTTACCAGACCGTCAATGGCGGGGGCCACGCGCAGTCGCAAATCCTCGAGGTTGCGCCGGGTCGCGTCGGTGTAGGTGCCGTAGTTGAGCCGGTCGGCGCTGTCGCCTTCGTACAGGGTGCAGTACGCGCGCTCACCGGTACGCGCATCGGTGACCACGGCGACCGGCATCGACGCGGTCGTCACCCCGGCCAGCGATCCGACGCAGCCGAACTCCTGACAGCCGCGCACCTGGATGGCCCCGCTCTCGAAAGCCGCGACCGCCGCGTCCGCGTCGGGGGCCAGTCCTTCGTACAGTGCTCCGCCGATGACCGCGGCGCGCTGACCGCCGGTGTACGACGCGAACGGCATCGTCGGTCCGGAGGTCAGGATCGTGGTCGACGGGAGCCCCATCGCGGACGCTGCGCTCTCGACCCCGGTCAGGACCGGGTCCGCGGCGAGCAGCGCGTCGACGGCGGCACGATTGGCGCGGGCTCGGGCGTCCGGACCGTTGGGCATGGGAACCTTCCTTCGCAAAAACGTTTTGGCACCGATACGAATGTGCCTGCGGGAGCTCGTTGTGTGATTCCGGAGGCTAGCTGTCTACGGTTGCCAAAGGGTTTTGGCAGTACGGGTGTGACCGTAGTCACGAGTTGACGTACGTGTCAAGCACATCACACGAAGACGCATGTCACGACGTGTTCAGACCGCGAGCGCGGCGGTCGACGCCCGGGCCACGAAACCGGTCGGGATCATCCGCGTGCCGACGACCGTGGAGCCCTTGTCCAACCGCTCGATCAGCAGTTCGGCCGCGGTCGAACCCGTCAGATACGGGAACAGGTTGGTCGCCGAGATCTGCGGCGAGGTGAGCGTGAGCGACCGGCTGTCCACGGCCGACGCGACGGCCAACTCGCCGGGGATGGCCAGGCCGGCGCGCGAGGCGGCGTCGAGCAGGGCGAGCGCCAGGTCGTCGGAACTGGCGTACACGGCGTCGACCTGCGCCTCGCGCAACTGCGCGACGACGTCGTCGGCGGTGTCCTTGTCGGCCGAGCCCATGGTGACCACGGTGTCGGCGACGCCGTGCTCGGCCACCCACGCCCGGTAGCCCGACAGCACATCGTCGACGTAGGACCGCCGCGAGTCGTCGGCGACCAGCGCGGGCCGCCGGTAGCCGAGGCCGGCGAAGTGCTCCAGCACGACGCGCGCCGCGCCCGCGTGGTCGTTGTCGACCGCGAGGACGTGGTGGGTGGTGCTCGGCGGAACCCCGACGGTGACCACCGGGGCCCCGGTGCTGAACACCGCTTCACCGCCCTGCGGGTCCACCACGATGGCGCCGTCGATCGAAAAGCTGTTCAGGATGGTGGCTTTGCCGCCGGACGGCGTGACCACCAGTGCGTAACCCGCGCGGTCGGAAGCCGCGGCCGCACCGTTGATGAGTTCGAGGAAGTACGCCGACAGCGGCAGCGCGGGACCGGGCTCGTCGCCGACGTCCGGCATCTGGATCGCGATGATGCGGCTGCGCCGGGTGACCAGCTGCTGGGCATGGGCGTTGGCCTGGTAGCCCAGTTGCGTGGCGGCCTCGAGGACCTTGACTCGGGTCTCTTCGGCGATGCGGCCGCGGTTGTTCAAGGCGTGCGAAACCGTCGTCGGTGACACACCCGCCGCCGCGGCCACGTCCTTGATGCTTGCCACCCGCCACCTCACGCCATCGCAACGCTCACGATAGCGAAGACGGCCGGGGCGGGCTCAGTCCTCGGACTCGAGCCAGATGCCGGCGGCGACGAACGCCACCGCGAGCAGCGTGCCCGGCAGCAGTCGGCGCGTCGGCACGGGACCGAGCGCGACGAGCGAACCGGCCACGTCGCCGATATCGGCCACCACCCCGGCGCGCGACCACGACTTGTCACCGTCCGGGGCCGCCAGCAGTCCCGCGCCCAGCGCCAGGTCGCGTGCCCCGATGCTGCGAAACAGCAGGCCGACGCCCGCGTTGTCGCCGTCGGGCCCGAGCCACGAGCGGGCCGCCACGCGCGGCACCGCGAACAGCGCGGCGCCCAGGCCGATACGGGTCCAGCCGATCACCCGGCGCGCTCGTTGACGATCTGTCTTCACCAGGATTCTCCTCTACGGGTCACTGACAATTCAGACGCTCCGGCGAAGCACCGGCATGACGTCGAGGTCGACAATCGCGGCGTTCGCGCGTTCGACACTTTTCTCCACGTTCTCCGGGGCCTGCAGGCCCGGCCACACCAGCGTGATCGCACACGAGTCCCAGGCGTCGAACGCGAACAGCCGCAGCGCATCCCACGCCTGCTGCGGGGTCGGCGCATCGGCGACGCCGTTGGCTGCGAGCGCGTCGAGATAGGTCTGCAGCAGTTCGTCGGTGTGCGCGCGGCGCACCTCGACGGGCACCGACGTCACGAGGAAGTAGGCGACGTCGCGGATGCCCGGCGCGCGGTAGAGCACCTGCCAGTCCAGCAGACCCACCCCATCGTCGTCGAGCCCGAACGTGTTTCCCAGGTGGGTGTCACCGTGGATCACGGTCTGCGGCCCCTTCTCCCAATTCGCGTGCAGCGCCCAGTCGTTGGCGTTGACGAACGCCGCCATCTCGCGCACTTCCGGCGGCAGCCGGTACTCGTCGGACTTCAGCAGCTTGGACCGCACTTGCCGGAACTGCCGGAGCAGCAACGGAAATCCCGGGCGGTCCCGTTCGGGGCGGACGAACCGCAGATCGCCGTGCAGTCGCGGCGACTCCCAGAACGCGGCGTGCAGTTCCCCCAGCGCGACCATCATCGCCCGCGCATAGCCGAAGTCGATGTCGTCGCACAGCGCCTTCGGGTCGCCGCCGCGGTCGGTGACGTCTTCGAGCACCAGCAGATGGCGGGCGCCCATGCCCGCATGGGCGGCGAAGCAGCGGGGGGCGATCCGGTCACTCAGCGCGGCGCGGGCGTGCCGGTAGAACAGCGCCTCGTTGCGGGCCAGCGCCAACGCGGCGACCATGGTCCGGTTCTTCGCGCTCGACGGCGTGCTCTTGATGAACACGTGCCGGGGCAGGTCGCCGTCGCGGTCCCAGGTCAGTTCGAGGCGGGCGCGGTCGGTCGTGCCGTTGGTACCGCCGACCGGGCGGGCGGACAGCACCGACGCCGGTGCGGCGACACCGCTGAGCGCACGGGTGAGAAAACCGGGGTCGACGTCGGACGCGGTCAGCGGGAAGTCGGCACGCACCCACCGCAGCGGTAGCACCGCGGCCGCCGCCTCGACGAGTGCCTGACCGGTCCGCGCCGCGCCGCCCAACCGGGAGCCGGCGGGCCGATCCGTGGTGACGTCCATTCGGCCCTCCCGCGCGTTCGACCATCTGTTTCACCTAGTGAACTAGGTGACGCCCGCCACCATACAGTGAAGTGCCCTTCACTAAAAGTGTCTGGGCGGTCGGTCAGGCCGGGCGGCCGTCGGCGACCCGCGGCACCCGGTCCGCATCGGCAGCGTCGAGCACCATCGCCGCGATGCGATCGCGGTGCTGCTCGGCGCTGCCCAGCAGCACGGCGTCGGTCGTGGCGCGCTTGTAGTACAGGTGCGCCTGGTGTTCCCACGTGAAACCGATGCCGCCGTGCACCTGGATCGTGTCGGTCGCCACGTGGGTGAGTGCCGCCGAGCACACCGCCTGCGCGATGCTCGTCGCCAGCGCCGGGTCGTCGGACCCGTCGGAGAGCGCCCAAATCGCGTGATACGCAGTCGATCTGGCGTGCTCCACGTCGACCAGCAGGTTCGCCAGCCGGTGCTTGACGGCCTGGAAGGAGCCGATCGGCCTGCCGAACTGCCACCGGGTCTTGGCGTAGTCGACGGACAGGTCGAGCAGATGCTGGGCGGCGCCGACCTGTTCGACAGCCAGCAGCGCCGCACCGACCTGCAGCGCGTGCTCGAGCACTCGCGGCGCCTCCTCCGCACCGGCCACCAGCCGTGCCGCCGCATCGGCGAACACGACGTCGGCCTGCGGGCGGGTGAGGTCGAGGGTGGCCAGCGGGCTGCGCTGCACCTGTGCGGCGTCGACGGCGTACAGGCCGACTCCCTGCGGCCCGCGCGCCGCGACCAGCAGGACGTCGGCGACTCCGCCGTCGACCACCTGAGTTGCCGTGCCCGACAACGTCTCCCCCGCGACCTCGACCGTCACCGCGTCGGGGTCGAACACACCGGCCCGGTCCGGCACCACGACCGCCGCGGTGCGGCGACCCTCCACGAGGTCGGCGAGAAGTTCGTCGCGCACCTCACCGGCGGGGGCGGCGACCAGCGCAGGGATCGCGAGGTACACGGTGCCGAACAGCGGTCCGCACGCCAGCCGCGCGCCGAGTTCCTCGACGGCCACCGCCTGGTCGACCAGCGTCCCGCCGGCGCCACCGTCGGCTTCGGGCACCGCCAACCCGAGCACACCCAACTCGGCGCCAAGCCGCGCCCACACCTTCGCGTCGAAAGGCGGGTCGGACTCCATCTGCGCGCGGACCTTCTCCTCGGAGAAGTGGTCGGCGCTGAATTTCCTTACGGCTGCCCGTAATTGGCCCTGCTCTTCGGTGAACTTGTACTCAGATGTGTCCGCAAGCTCCTCAGCCCCTTTGTCGGGCTGATCCGCAAGCTCCTCAGCCACGGGGCACCTCCTTCCACGCCATACCGGCATCGGCACGCAGATCGCCGGGCAACCCGAGGATGCGTTCGCCGAGGATGTTGCGCATCACCTCGGAGGTGCCGCCCTCGATGGTGTTGGCGCGGCTGCGCAGGAACCGCTGCTGGATGGGACCCTGCCAGTCGCCGTCGTCGCTGCGGGAGCCCGGGTCGTAGCCGTGGTACAGCAGGCCTTCGGGCCCGAGGAAGTCCATGCACCACTGGTAGATGTCCTGGTTGAGCTCCGCGCCCACCAGCTTGCCGACCGACCCCTCGGGGCCGGGTCCGCCGACGGTCGCGGCCGCGCGGGACCGCTCGGAGGTCAGCCGCTGCGCCTCCGAGCGCAGCCACAGCTGGGTCAGCCGGTCGCGCAGCACCGCGGTCCGGCGCTCGGGCCGCGACGCCCACAGCCCGGTGGCGTCGGCGATGGTGCCTGCTCCGCGGCGACTTCCGCTGCCGCCCAACGCGGTACGTTCGTTCATCAGTGTCGTCATCGCGACGTTCCAGCCGTTGCCGACGTCGCCGAGGCGGTGCTGGTCGGGGATGCGGGCGTCGGTGAAGTAGACCTCGTTGAACTCGGCCTGCCCGGTCATCTGCCGCAGCGGGCGGGTCTCGACCCCGTCGCCGTGCATGTCGATGACGAAGTAGGTCAGCCCTTTGTGCTTGGGCACGTCGGGGTCGGTGCGCGCCAACAGCAGCCCCCACCGGGCGCGGTGCGCGAGGCTGGTCCACACCTTCTGGCCGTTGATCACCCACTGGTCGCCGTCGCGGACGGCGGAGGTGGCCAGCCCTGCCAGGTCGGATCCGGCGCCGGGTTCGGAGAACAGCTGACACCACAGGTCTTCGGTGGTGGCCAGCGGCCGCAGCCACTGCCGTTTGACGTCCTCGGTCTGCGCGTGTTCGCGGATGGTCGGGGCCGCCATCCCGTAGCCCATCGGGTTCAGGCCGAGCGGGACCGGGCCGCCGGCGCCCTGCAGGATGCGGTCGGCGACCGCCTGCAGCCCGCGGGAGACGTTGAGGCCGCCGAGACCATCGGGGAAGTGCACCCACGACAGGCCCGCGTCGTAACAGGCACCGAGAAATTCGGGGATGGGCACCGTCTTGGGGTCGTGCCGGTCGACGACCTCGCGCGCCAGTTCGGCGACCCGTTCGGCGTCAGCAGCGTTGCTCATACGCCCACAGTAGAGGTGCTAGCCGCGGTACTCGGCGACCCTCTCGGCATACTCGTCGAGCTTGCGCAGTGATTCGTCGAGGGGTTTGGTCGGCAGCAACAGGTTGGCCTGCCGGTAGCCGAGCTTCTGCAACTCGTCCCAGTAGCCGGGGTCCACCGGAGTTCCGAAAGTGGTGAGCGGGACGTCGTGATCGGCGCCGGCGCGCATCGCCTCGATGCGCTTGGCCAGCCGCGGCACCGGCAGCGGGTTCGACATCCAGCCCGCCCGGTGCCGGATCACCCGCTTGACCGTCGCGTCGGAATCACCGCCGATGACGATCGGCGGGTGGGGCTTCTGAACCGGCTTGGGCCGCACATAGGAGGGATCGAAGTCGACGAATTGGCCGTGGTACTCGGCGGGTTCGTCGGTCCACAGCACTTTGATGGCCTCGATGCGTTCGTCGAGCAGCGCGCCGCGGGTCTTCGGGTCGGTGCCGTGGTGGCGCATCTCCTCGAGGTTCCAGCCGGCGCCGACGCCGAACACGAACCGGCCGCCCGAGAGCAGGTCGATGCTGGCCGCTTCCTTGGCGGTGATGATCGGGTCGCGCTGGATGAGCAGGGCGATCCCGGTGATCAGCTCGATGCGGGAGGTGACGACCGCTGCGGCGGCCAGGGTGACGAACGGGTCCAGCGTGCGGTAGTAGATGCTCGGGAGATCACCGCCCATGGGGTAGGCCGACTCCCGGCTGGCGGGGATGTGGGTGTGTTCGGCGATGGCCAGCGCGGAGAATCCACGCTCCTCGATCGCCTTCGCCAACGAGACGGTGTCGATGGTGTCGTCGTTGACGAACGTCGATATGCCGAATTCCATGCCCAAACCTAACTGTGGTTGCCCTCGGCCGGACAACACCGGTGGGTCCGGCGCTATTCCTCAGTTCAGCGGTTCGCCGGCCTTGGTCAGGACGCGCCACTCCCCGCCGAACATGTCGAGACCCTGTCCTTTGGCGTCGATGTCGAGCTTGTCACCCGCGTACCGGTACAGCGGCATCCCCCGGTAGGTCACCTGGTCTCTGCCCTCGCGCCGCGGGGTGGTCTTCGCCGACGCCACGTCGATGCCGATACCCCCGGCCGGGTCGCTGTCGGACAGCAGCGGCAGCCAGGTGTCGGCGCACTCGCCGTAACAGGTCGGCTCGTTCGGCGCGTCCTTCGAGAACGTGTAAAGGGTGCGGCCGCTGCTGTCGACGATGATCTCGCCGAGGTCGCCGCGGTCCTCGACCGCCAGCGAGACGTCCCCGATCGGTGGGGTCCGTTCGTTCGACGGCGGCGGGTTGGAGGCGGCGGTCAGCGGTTCGGTGCGGGGGTTTGTCACCGGGGCGCGGGTGCTCGTGGTCGCGGCGCTGTTGGCGTCCTGGTTCTCCAGCGCTGCGCATCCGGGCAGCGTCAGGACGCCGAGCGCGAGAACTCCCGCGGTTGTCGCTCTGATCATGACTCGTTCATTTCCAGCGACGCCGACGCTCAAACGAACGCCTGCTTGAAACCGCGGTGAGCTGGGTACGAACCGGGGGCACCGTTACAGATCCGCCCGCGATTGTCGCGCGCGAACCACGTGAGGAGACCCGATGTCACCGGAGAACCGCCCGAGTGAGACCGAAGAGATCCTGACCACCCCGGCCACGCCCGGCGCCGAAGCCCTGCCGACCGAAGCCGACGAGGACGAGCAGATCGATTGACTGTCAGTAGCCGGCGTTGCGCGCCAGGTCGATGACGTACTGGTTGATGAACTCCCCGGCCGGCGGGTCGCCCTTGTTGCAGGTGCCGTCGGACTCGCCGGGGCGTTTGACCCACAGGTAGGCGTCGGCGTGCGGGCCCGCGGTCACCGCGGTGGGCGCTACGCCCAACGCCCGCCCGCTCGGGTTGCACCAGTACATCTCACCTTCGGCCGGCCCGGCACCGTTGCGCGACGTGTCGATGACGTAGTGCTTGCCGCCGGTGAGACCGGAAATGGCTTCGCCGTAAGCGATTTCGTCCTCGGTGGTGAAGAAGTTCGCGACGTTGAGGCTGAACCCGCGGGCCCGGTCGACACCGGCCTGCTTGAGCCGTGCCGACATCTCCTCGGCGCTGTGCCAGCGCAGGTGACCGGCGTCGACGTAGACGGCGGTGGCCGGGTTGCGGCCCAGCGAGTCGACCGCGTAGCTGATCAGGTCGAAACGTTCCTGACGCTGATCACCCGAGAGGCAGTCGGCCATCGCCAGCGCGTCGGGTTCGAGGATCACCGCCGCGGGTGCCGGGCCGATGTCGGCGGCGATGCCGTCGATCCACTGGCGGTACGCCGCGCCGGAACTGTGCCCACCGGCGGCGAAGCTTCCGCAGTCGCGGTGCGGGATCCCGTAGATCGCGAACACCGGCGTGGCACCGGCGGCCTGCGCGTCGCCGGCGTACTTCGCCACCGTCGAAGCCGACGACCCCGGCACCAGCCAGTAGGCCTGCGGGGTGTTGGCGACGGCGGTCAGCGCGGGGATCGGCGGGTCCGCGGCCTGCGCCGCGCGCATCGCCTTCGACGACGGGTTGACGTAGAACGGCTTGCCCGCAAACGGGTTGGCCTCAGTCGTCAGGCGCACCGCCGGATCGGCCGGCGTCGGATCGAGGGCCAGGCCCGGCGCCGCGACGGCGGCCACGGCGATAACGGGGGCAATCCACCGCGCGAGCACGCGTGCAGCTGAGGACATCACCTGACGGAAACTAACGGGTCGCGGTATCCAGCGCCAATCCGGGTTCACGACCGTTACCGCGCCGACTGTGAAGTGGTTGCGAGTTTTCGGCCGGATTTTCGCCACAGATTCACAGTCGGCGCACGGCCGGTCAGATCTCGAGGTCCGCGGGCAGCTCGATGTCGGCGACGGCCATGTTCTCCTCGAGGTGGGCCACCGAAGACGTGCCCGGGATCAGCAGCACGTTGGGCGCGACGTTGAGTGTCCATGCCAGCGCGATCTGGGCCGGGGTGCGGCCGAGCTCGGTCGCCGCCTTCTTGATCGCCGGATGCCCGAGCACCGGGTTGTCCGGGAAGAACGCCGACCCCAGCGGAAAGAACGGCACGAACGCGATGCCGCGCTCGGTGCACAGGTCGAGCACGGGCTGCGACCTGCGCTCGGCGAGGTTGTAGGCGTTCTGCACGCAGACGATCTCGGTGTGCTCCAGCGCGACCTCAAGGTGCTGGCGGGTGATGTTGCTCAGACCGATCCCGGCGATCAGGCCCTCGTCGCGGGCGGCGATCATCGCGTCGAGTTGGCGCCCGAACAGGCCTGGCTCGTAGGCGTCGCCGCCGTCGTCGGGGCCGAAGATCCGCAGGTTCACCGCGGCCAGCCGGTCGACGCCGAGTGTGCGCAGGTTGGTCTCGATGTCGCGGCGCAGGTCGTCGGGATCCTGGGCCGGCAGCCAGTTCGCGTGTTCGTCGCGCCGGCCGCCGACCTTGCTGACCAGCTTGAGATTCTCGGGATAGGGGTGCAGCGCCTCCCTGATCAGTTCGTTGGCGACGTCGGGCCCGTAGATCTGGGCGGTGTCGATGTGGTCGACGCCGAGTTCGACGGCGCGCCGCAGCACGGCGATGGCCTGGTCGTGATCGCGGGGCGGGCCGAACACTCCGGGCCCGGGCAGCTGCATCGCACCGAAGCCGATGCGCCGAACGGTGAACGGTCCGAGTGGGAATGTAGACGACATCGAGAACCTTTCATTAGATGTCTAACTATCGTGCGTCGAAATATACGGCGGCTGATAATCTGGGTCAACCGATCGGAGGAGATTTCGCCGTGGACGAAAAGCGGGCTGCCGTGGAACTTGCCGACGCCTTCGGCCGGGCCGCCAAGTCGATCGTGCGAGCCTTCGACGAGCGTCTCGGCGGGCGGGAAGTCTCGACCCCGCGCGCGAAGCTGCTCTCCGAGATCGAGCGCATGCAGCCGGTCCGCTCAGCCGACGTCGCGCGCGCTGTCGGTATCACCCAGGCCACCGCGTCCACCCTGGTCGATGCGCTGGTGCGCGACGGGCTCGTGCTCCGCGAGCAGGACGAAATTGACCGTCGCGCAGTGCGGTTGACGACCACCAAGGATGGCGGCAAGCAGGCCAGGAGCTGGCGGGCGCAGTACAGCGCCGCCGCACAGGAGATGTTCGCAGGGCTCAGCGCCGCCGAGAAGAGCCGGCTGACCGACCTTCTGAACAAGGTCGGCGACGCGTTGGCCTAACCGGTGAGCCGCGGGGTGCCGTCGGCGTCGCGGGTGATCACGCCGCGCTCTGCGAACTCCGTCAGCCATCCTTCCATCGGCCATATTCCCCAGCGGCGATGGAAGATTCGTGCGTTGCGCACGATGTCACTGCGATGGCGGACGGGGGGATTCTCGACCGGGTGGTACTGGTGGTAGGCGTGCGCGCCGCCCACCCAGCGCATCGGCACGCCCAGCGCCGCCGCCGTCTGCCCGAAGTCGGTGTCTTCTCCCCCGTAACCGACATACTCCTCGCAGAAGCCGCCGATGCGCTCCCAGGTCGCGCGTCGAACCGCGAAGGACAGCGACCAGAACAACGCGTAGTCGGTGGTGGACAGGACCGTGCCGTCCGCGGGCGCGGGACGGGCCGGATGCGGACGCGTCTGCCGGTCGAGGGTGGTGACGTTGTATCCACCGGGTCCCGCCGGCGGCAGGTAGGTGACGGGCCCGCACAGCAGCGCGTCGCGGTGCTCGGAAAGCTCTGCCACCCGGCGGTAACGGGCGATCATGCCCGCGGCGGGTATGCAGTCGACGTCGAGAAACACCAGCAGTTCCGCATCGGCGGCCAGCGCGCAGCGTGCACCGGCGTTGCGCGCCTTGGCCAACGGCAGCGGGGATGTCGCCGCCAGCTCGACGACCTCCACCCGGTGTCCGTCCCGACGCGCCTCCCGCCCGACCCCGGGGTCACCCAGGGCCACCACGACATGGTGGTCCCAGTCAGAGTCGGCGTAGCGTAATCCGCGAATCTGGTTGCGCAGGTGCACATGTCGTCCGTGCACCGTGGTGATCACCGCGGTCTTCATGCGCTGCGCACCAGGCGGTTGCGGCATCGCGCCGCTGTCGATTCGATCGCCGCAGCCGCCCTGGCCGCGGCGCCGTCAACCCGCCAGCGCCTCCACCGGTTCGGATCGATCGACCGGGCGCGCTGCAGCAGCGCCGGCCAACCCTCGACCGACGGCCACCGAGCCGAAACCGCCGCCAGCCCATGCCGATCGAGAACCGTTGCGGTGGCGAGCTGTTCGTCGAACGGTCTGGGTTGCGGCAGGATCACCGCGGGTCGGCGCGCGGCGGCGATATCGGCGATGCTGTTCTGACCGGCGTGACTGATCACGAGGTCGGCGTCGCACAGATACGGCCAGGGATCGTCGGTCCAGACGCCTGACGAGCCGCCGAGGACGGTCAGATCGCCCCAGTCCGTCCCGAAAGGTCCGGCCGCGCCACCCAGCACCAGGGGCCGCGCGCCACCGGAGGGGGCTTTCGGTGTGCGGTGTTCGAAACGGCTGATGCCCCCGACGTAACTGACCTTGCTCCCATGGGGTTTGAGCCAGGATGGGGTGTTCAACTCGGCGGGCCAGGCAGCCAGAATGTGGTCGGCCAGCTGGTGGACGAACCGATGCGCGGCGTCGGTCCGTTCACCGGGCAGCGCCACCACGACGGTGGGAACCCCCAGCAACCGCACCAAGACCGCAACCTCCACCGACACATCGACCACGACAGCCTCGGGTTGGGCGTCGGCCACCCACGCCGCGATGCGCTGCATCCGCCGGCTGTAGCCGCGGTCGAGATGCGGCGCCCAGTGCAGCGCCCCGTTGGCGGTCGGCTCGTGGACCTCCTCAGCCTCGTCGTCACGCGGTAGCGTGACGACCGCCGAGAACGGATGCTGAGGTGGCACAACCGCTGAGGTCATGGCTGTCACCGGCCTGCGCAAGTGCGAGGTGATGCTGACCGCCCGTGCGAGGTGGCCGTAGCCGTGGTGGTGGATGTAGTAACCGATCATCGGGTTCGCCTTCGGCTGAGATCATCTGTCGGTACAGGGCCAGGTACGCGTGCAGCATCGCCGTCGCCGAGCAGTGCGCGACGGCGTGCTCATGGACCCGGCGCCGGGACAGGCGGGCGGCGGCGGGGATGGCTGCGGCGAGCGCCTGCACGTCTCCGGGCGGCACCAGACACCCGGACTCGGGCGTGACGAGTTCCGGGATTCCACCGCGGCCGAACGCGACCACCGGTGTGCCGCAGGACATCGCCTCGGCGACCACCAGTCCGTAAGGTTCGTCCCACTCCGGGGTCACCAGCGCCACCGCGGACCTGCCGACGAGGTCGGCCAACCGCTGCTGGGTCAGGTGACCGACGTAGCGGACGTCGTCGCCGAGCAGGGGCTGGATCTGCGTCGCGAAGTACGCGGCATCGGAGATGGGGCCGGCCAGCTTGATCGCGCGACCGGCCAGGCGCGCGGCCGCGACCGCCAGATGCGGTGCCTTCTCCGGTGTGATCCGGCCGAACCACACCGCGCTTTCGCCGCCGTCGCCCAGAGGCCAACGCCGAGCGTCGATTCCGTTTGGGACCACCGTGAACGAGTCGTGGACCGGAGCCCACGCCGCCCGGGTGTGCTCGGAGACCGCGGCGAACCGGGTCCCGCGGCCGCCGGTGGCTTTGACGGCCGACTCCAGCCACGGCGTCGGCGGGGTGTGCACGGTGGTGAGCATCGGTGTGGACAGCGTTGGCGCCATCGCCACCGGCAGGTAATGCAGGCTGTGATTGTGGATCACGTCGAAGCTGTCGCGGTGCGACCCGGCCAGCTGCACCATCAGCGACAGGTACGCATGGTGATCGTCCATGAAGCCCTGCGCGGGCATCGATACGTCGGCGCGGGCGGCTGCTGAGAGTTCGAGTTCGCACACCTTCAGTGAGCTGCATCCCAGCGACACGTCCGAACCGGGGGCCGCGAACAGCGCGACGTCGTGCCCGTGCTCGGCCAGCGCGGTGGCCAGATGCCAGACGTGTGCTTCCAGTCCGCCGGCGAACGGCTGCCGGATGGGGAATCGGCACGACGCGATCAACGCGATTCGCAGTGGTCGCGTCATCGCAGCACCGATTCGTACACCGCGCGGTGAGCCTCGGCCAGGCTGGTCCGTTCGGCCAGCCGACCCGACCACGTGCTGCGGGGTGCAGGCTGACCGCTCCGCCACCGCGCGTACGCGGCCGACACCGCTGCGCGTAGCGTGCCGCTGTCGAACTCGTGCTCGTCGAACGTGAACACTCCGCATTCCCGTTGCTCGGCATAGAAGCCGCAGCTCGGGGCTATCACCGCGGTGCCCAGATCGAAGCACGCCTCGAGCCACCCGGAGTGTGTGCCGAACCGGTAGGGCAGTACCGACACCGACAGTCCGGCCAGGTAGTCCCACAGCTCGTCCTCGGTGAAGTAGGGGTGCACACAGACGTCGACGTGCTCGTGCCGATTGAATTCCGACAGTGCCGCACCCACATCCGGCGAGTACCAGTAGTTGTCCGGGTCGAAGACCTCATCGTGAATATTGATGCGCAGCAACGTGTTCGGCAGGTCGGCGAGGATCTCGGTGAGCGCCGCCACCACCGGGACGGTGTCCATGTTCGCGCGCAGACTCTTGGCGTGCACCCCTACGACGAAGCGGTCCGCAGCGCGGCGGGGCCGCTCGATGTGCGACTTGTCCAGGACGTGCGGGTGGGCCAGCACCTGGGTCCGCCGGTCCCAGCGCCGGTTGATCTCGCGGGCGGCGCCGGGGGTGAGCGTGATCAGAGCGTCCGCCGCGGCGACGAGCACGTCCTGCTGCACCGTGTGCTGGTCGGGTTCGTGGTGGTGCGGGTTGCGCAGGTCGTGCACGGTGTACACCAGCGGCTTGTCGAAGGCCTTGAGCCCTTGCACCACCGCGGTCAGCACATCGGCGCCGACGGCGTCGAATCCGAAATGGACGTGGAAGACGTCGAACCGGTGGTGGTTGGCGGTGACCCACCCGGGCTCGAGCATCAGCGGTGGCCACCACCCGCCCGGTACGGTCCTGCCGTCGGCAGGTACCGGGTCGGCCAGGCGGACCACGTCGTCGCGCCCCTGCGGATCGCCGAGGTGCCGCACGTAAACGTGCGAAGCGGGCACAGAAGCAATGCGGAGCAACGGGGTCTCCTTGTGAACGTCGGACTGCCGGTCGAGCGCGCCGATCAGCATCGGGGTGGCCGGTCACCCGATACGTCTCTGCGCTCTGAAAGACTCGGCGGACACTGCTTTACCCCGCCGCTGCCCTCCCAAACCCGGGCCGGATGTCGCAGCGACGGCAGGGTTTTTCGTCACCCGCCGGGTCGGCCTGACCGCACGGCAACGCGGAGCGGATTGTCTGGACCGGTCGTGTGGGCGTTACTGTGCTTGGGTCGGCCTCCGCGACAAGCCGGCAGAAGAGTTGAGCACAGTTATGACAGCTTCCGCAGAGACCTCGGCGTTGGAAGCGCGGGTCGGCCACCACTACCAGATGGACGGCACCTACCTGGTCGGCCGCGAGAAGGTGCGCGAATACGCCCGTGCCGTGCAGGATTACCATCCCGCGCACTGGGACGTCGACGCCGCGGCCAAGCTGGGCTACTCCGACGTCGTGGCGCCGCTGACGTTCACCTCGGCCCCGGGTATGCAGTGCAACCGCCGCATGTTCGAGGAGATCGTGGTCGGCTACGACACCTACCTGCAGACCGAAGAGGTCTTCGAACAGCACCGCCCGATCGTCGCCGGGGACGAACTGGTCATCGACGTCGAGTTGTCGTCGGTGCGTCGCACGGCGGGCCGCGACTTCATCACCGTCACCAACACCTTCACCGACGCCGCCGGTGAGCGGGTGCACACGCTGCACACGACCGTCGTCGGTGTGACGGCCGAGGACATCGACGCCGGGGTCAAGGTCGCCGTGCAGAACGCCATGATGCACGACATGAACATCCTCGACATCGGCAGCAACCCCGAGGCGTACGAGAAGACGGTGCGTCCCGAGGGGGCGATCACTGTCTCCGAGGGTGGACTGAGCCGCACGCCGGGAACGCCGTCGTTCGACGAGGTGAAGGTCGGCGACGTACTTCCGGTCCACCACACCCGGCTCTCCCGCGGTGACCTGGTGAACTACGCGGGCGTCGCCGGCGACGCCAATCCGATCCACTGGGACGAGGAGATCGCCAAGCTCGCGGGCCTGCCCGACGTGATCGCCCACGGCATGCTCACCATGGGTTTGGGCGCCGGGTTCGTCTCGACGTGGTCGGGTGATCCGGGCGCGGTGACGCGCTACGCGGTGCGGCTGTCTCAGCCCGCGATCGTGTCGGCCAAGGAGGGCGCCGACATCGAGTTCAGCGGCAAGGTCAAGTCGCTGGATCCCGAAACCCGCTCCGGCGTCGTCATCGTCGGCGCGAAGTCCGCGGGCAAGAAGATCTTCGGTCTGGCCACCCTGAACGTGCGCTTCCGCTGACGACGGCCGGCTGCGGCCTGGTCAGCAGAGATTGAGGACGGCGCCGCTGACGATGTCCATGGCCGGGCCCACCGATACCTCCAGGTCGCGCATCACCATCGCGGCGGCGTCCGGTGACAGCGCGCCGGCGCTGGTGAGCGCGCAGACCCGGTAGCCCTCGGTCAACATCTGCTCGGCGGTGAGGAACCGGTAGCGGTCCTCCAGGCCGGCGAGATAGTCGTCTTCCTGGGCCGCCGCGCCGGGGGCGGACACGATGGCAGCGACAGCGGCCGCGGCCGCCGCGCACGTGAGCTTGAGCATGCGAACCTCCACCGGATCAGCTGCCTGGTGCGTGCCCCGATGGTAGGACGGCCAGCGTTCGCCCGAGGTGGATTCAGCAAACAACGACTGGCCTTGTCTCCTGTCGCGAGTGGCCACTTATCGCGCGCAATCCGCCCCGCCGCGCTGGTTAACTGGCCACTCGCCGCGCAGTTCAGGAGAGCAGCACCACGACGACGGCAGTCGCGAACGCGACGGTCGCTGCACCGATCGCCACCACCTCCAGGTGCGGAGCCGAGGTGACCAGCCCGTCGCCGACGATCCGGAACCGGCGTGACCGCCGCACCCCCAGCGCGAGTACCAGCAGGGCCAGCGAGACCGCGAGGACCGCCAACGCCGTCCGCGCCGGACCCAGCGGGCCGTGCTGGCGCAGCATCACCAACGCTCCGCCGACGAGGAACCCGAATGAGCTTCTCTCCCAGGACAACAGAGTGCGTTCGGCAGCCAGCCCCGGCTTCGAGGGTGCGCGTCGACTCATCTCAGGCCGGCCAGGTGATCAGCACGATCAGCACCGCGACGGTCACCACGAACAACGCCCCGCCGAGCAGCGCAGGCACGCGGGTCGGCGGCAGATCCTCGTCGCGACGCATCGCCGACTGCACCTGTCGCCAACGCCGCACCGCCAGCGCCGCCAGCGCACCCCCGCCCGCGGTCAGCGCGAGGCCGAGACCGTGACGCACCCCCGGAATCCCGAAGGACGGCACGAACTGCACGACCGCGATGCCGCCGGCGATCAGCGCCAGCGCGGTGCGGATCCAGGCCAGAAACGTGCGCTCGTTGGCCAGCGTGAACCGGTAGTCCGGTTCCTGCTCACCGCTCGGATCCTCTGGCATCGCCGATCAGCGTACGTCCCTACCGCACGCGCAGCCCCAGCGTGCGCCGGCCGGCCGCGAGCAACTGGTCGCGCAACGTCGCTTCGTCGACGTCGCCGTAGTCGACACCCGCGGCTGAGGCGATGCCCGACATGACGAGGGTGGCCTTCACCTGGCCCCCGAGTCCGGGCTCCACGGCGGCGAGCAGCATCATCTGCCGCTCGACGACCGCCGCCCAGTCGGGTCGGGCCTGCAGCAGTGCAGCGACGCTCGGGTCGCCGGTGAACAACGGGATCAGCTCACGGTTCGCCGCGGCCAGCGCCGCATAACCCTGCAGCAGATGATCGGCGCGGGCGCGCGGTCCGCGGTGCTTCTCGGCGGCGACGACGAGCGCGCCCACTTCACCGATGAGCGGTTCCATCACCGCGGTCAGCAGTTCGTCGCGGGTGCGGAAGTGGTGATAGATCGCCGACTTGGTCAGGCCCAGTTCGTCCGAGATCATCTGCAGCGAAGTACCGGCCACGCTGTGCTGTTTGAACAGCTCGATCGCGACGTCGATGAGGCGCTGCCGCGTCGGTCCGCCGACCTCGACCGGGTGGGTGCTCATCTGGCGCCTCATTCCTGTGGGCTTGCTGACATTCACACTTTAGCTGACCATTCGTACAGTTTTGTCCTGTACGTTTGGTCAGTAGTTCCCTGTACGTTTGGTCTGGAAGGACTGCTGTGACGACCCTGGATGCGCTCGACTTCTTTCACCCCGACGCGTTGGTCGCCGACCCGTACCCGGTGCTCCGCCGTATGCGCGAGACCAGCCCGGTGCTGCGCGAACCCGTACACGGCGTCATGGTCGTCACCGGTTACGACGAGGTTCTCACCGTCGTCGGCGATCCCGACACGTACTCCTCGTGCACCTCCACGACCGGCTTCCTGGCCGAGTTCCCGGTCGCGCTCGAAGGTCTCGACGAAGCCCGCGTGCGGGCGCTGATCGACGAGCACCGCGACGCGCTGCCGTTCAGCGACCAACTCCCGTCGTTCGACCCTCCCAAGCACACCGCGCACCGCTCGCTGCTCTCCCGCCTGATCACGCCCAAGCGGCTCAAAGAGAATGAGGACTTCATGTGGCGGCTGGCCGACCGGGTCCTCGACCCGTTCCTGGCCGGCGGCGGTGGAGAGTTCATCGGCGCAGTCGCCAGCCCGTTCGCACTGCTGGTCATCGCCGACCTGTTGGGTGTGCCCGAAGAGGACCACGACGAACTGACCGCGCAACTGACAGGCGATGTGGCACTGGGCAATACGGGTGACGACGCCACCGTGGCGCACTCTCCGCTGGAGTTTCTGTACGCGCGCTTCACCGACTACATCGGGGACCGGCGCGAAACCCCGCGCGATGACGTGATGACCGAGATGGCGCTGGCGACGTTCCCGGACGGCTCGACCCCCGAGGTCATCGATGTCGTTCGCGTGGCGGCCAACCTCTTCTCGGCGGGCCAGGAGACCACGGTGCGGCTGCTGTCCACCGCCGTTCAACTGCTCGGCGAGGACCAGCAGCTGCAGGCGCGGCTGCGCGACGCATCCGATGCCCTGCCCAACTTCATCGAAGAGGCGCTGCGGTTCGAGAGCCCGATCAAAGGCGACTTCCGGCTCGCGTGTGCCGATTCCACGGTCGGCGGCGTGCACGTCCCCGCGGGCACCACGCTGATGGTTCACTACGGCGCGGCCAACCGCGACCCGCGCCAGTTCGAGAACCCCGACTCGTTCGATCCGGCCCGACCGAATGCGCGGCGCCACATCGGATTCGGGCGCGGCGTGCACAGCTGCATCGGCGCCCCCTTGGCCCGCGCCGAGGGGCGGGTGCTTCTCGAGCGGCTGCTCGAACGCACCACCGGCATCGGGATCGACGACGCCGCGCACGGTCCGGCAGGCGACCGGCGCTACACCTATGTGCCGACCTACATTCTGCGCGGCCTGGTCGACCTGCACGTGCGGACACAGTGATGAAGAGCTTCGCCGCAACTACCGTTCACAAACTCGAGGAGAACCATGTCCACTGACTTCGACCGCAAAGACCGCAAGGCTTTCGACCTGTCCGGCAAGGTCGTGGTCGTGGTCGGCGCGGGTCAGAGTCCCGGCCCCGGTCTGGGCAACGGGCGGGCCATCTCGATCCTGGCCGCCCGTCACGGCGCGCAGGTAGTGGCGGTCGACGTGAACGTCGCGGCGGTCAAGGAGACCGTCGAGATGATCAGCGCCGAGGGCGGCAGCGCGTACGCCGTCGAGGCGAACGTCGCCGAAAAAGACGACTGCCAACGCATTTTCGACACGGCAATGGCGACCAGCGGCCGCGTGGACGGCATGGTCTACAGCGTGGCGACAAACCCGCCTTTCGACTTCGAATCGAACTCGATGACCGTCGAGAACTTCAACTACGGCATCAACGTCAACATGCTCGGCTGCTACTACTGCAATCTCTTTGCCGCGCAATGCATGGAGAAGAACGACGGCGACACGACCGGGAGCATCGTCAACATCTCGTCGATCGCCAGCGTCAAGAACGAGATCGGGCTCAACATCGGCATCATGCCCTACGCGTTGGGCAAGTCCGGGCTCAATCAGATCACCGAGATCGCCGCGGTGCAGTACGCCGAGTTCGGTATCCGCGTCAACACCCTGATGCTCGGACCGATCAATTCCGTGCTGGCCAACCGGGATTCACAGTCGCTGTTCGGGCTTGACGCCGATGAGGCGACGGAGAGGCACAACGAGGTCGTCAAGCTCAAGATGGGCCGCGCCACGGTGTGGGAATCGGCCTACGCCGCGCTGTATCTGCTCGCCGACGAGTCGCGCTTCATGACCGGCCAGCAGATCCGGCTCGACGGCGGCGCCACGCTGGTGCGGTGACGCCGCCGTCGACCGTCAGGACAGCACGTCAGGCGGCGACGACCCGGTCCCAGACCCGGTGTTGGCCGAGCGCGTCGAGCAGCGACTGAACGAGGGTCGTCGCGCTGTCACCGGAGAACAGCCCCGGCCCGTCGGTCGGAACCGCTGCCACGGCGGCCAGCCCGGTTCCCTCGGGCAGCATCGCGATCGCCTTGTGGTGCCGGTACATCTCGTCGACGATCGTCTTCGCCTTGGCGTTCGCCGGCGACCCCGCGATGAGGATCGCGTCGAACTCCACCGAACGGGCGGTCGCGTAGGTGCGCGACACCGGGATGGCGCCGCCGTCGTGCTCGAGGGTGCCGCCGTGTGTGGCGACCACGAACGGCACGTTCTTGGCGTTCGCGATCGCCGTGACAGCGGCCGCCACGCCGGCGAGGTCGGACTCCGGACCCGTCAGGATGCCGATCTGACGGCCCTCGACGGGCCATTCCTGTCCGACCTGCGACAGGGCGGGACTGAGGACCTCCGGGTCCGCGGGGACGACGGTGGGCGCCGGCGCCTCGAGGCCCAGACCCTCGGCGACCTTCGCGCACAGGTCGGGGTCGATGTTCGCCAGCGCCACCAGCTGGCGCTCCTTGATCGCCTGCTCGTAGCACTTGCCGAGTTCGAACGTGTACGCCTCGGCGACGTGTTCCTGTTCGGCCGCGCTCAGGCTGCGGTAGAACAAGGTCACCTGGCTGAAGTGGTCGTCGTAGGTGGCCGGTGCGTCGCGGCGTTTCGTCGATTCGGGAACGACGGTGGGCACCTCGATGAACGCGCCGGTGTCCGCGCCGGCGAGGAACGGGCAACCGCCGTCTAGGGAATTCGGCTTGTACGGCGCCACGCCGGGATGCACACCGGACTGGTGGTACCCGTCGCGGAACATGTCGTTGACCGGAGCGTGCGGCCGGTTGATCGGGATGTGGCTGAAGTTCGGACCCGCCAGCCGGGTGATCTGCGTGTCGAGGTACGAGAACAGCCGCGCCTGCAGCAGCGGGTCGTCGGTGATGTCGATACCGGGCACCAGGTGGCCGGGATGGAAGGCGACCTGCTCGGTCTCGGCGAAGAAGTTCGTCACGTTGCGGTTGAGTTGCATCGTTCCGATGACCTCCACCGGGGCCAGTTCCTCCGGCACGATCTTCGTGGGGTCGAGCAGGTCGATGCCCTCGAACATCTGCTCCGGGGTGTCCGGGAAGACCTGCACACCGAGGTCCCACTCGGGGTAGACGCCCTTCTCGATCGCGTCCGCGAGGTCGCGGCGATGGAAGTCGGGATCGACCCCGCCGGTGATCTGCGCTTCTTCCCAGACCTGCGAATGCACGCCGAGTCGCGGCTTCCAGTGGAACTTCACCAGCGACGTCGATCCGTCCGGCCCGACGAGCCGGAACGTGTGCACGCCGAAGCCCTCAATCATCCGGTACGACCGTGGAATCCCCCGGTCGGACATGTTCCACATGGTGTGCGCCTGGGCTTCGGTGTGCAGCGACACGAAGTCCCAGAAGGTGTCGTGTGCGCTTTGGGCCTGCGGGATCTCGCGGTCCGGATGCGGCTTGGCGGCGTGCACGACGTCGGGGAACTTGATTCCGTCCTGGATGAAGAACACCGGAATGTTGTTGCCGACGAGGTCGAAGGTGCCTTCCTGCGTGTAGAACTTGGTCGCGAACCCGCGGGTGTCGCGCACCGTGTCGGCGGATCCGCGGTTGCCGAGCACCGTCGAGAAACGGACGAAGACCTCGGTTTCCTCGCCGGACTTCAAAAACTGTGCCTTGCAGATCTTCTCGGCGGCACCGTTGCCGCGGAACACGCCGTGCGCGCCGGCGCCGCGGGCGTGCACCACCCGCTCCGGGATGCGTTCGTGGTCGAAGTGCGTGATCTTCTCGCGAAGGTGGTGGTCCTGCAGCAGGGTCGGCCCGCGCTCGCCGGCTTTCAGGGAGTGATCGGTGTCGTACAGCCTCGCACCTTGCGCGGTGGTGAGGTACGCGCCCTGCTGTCCGCGGGCGGTCATCGGTCCCTCGGCGGGAGTGCCGGTGGCCGTGCGCAGTTTCGGCGCGACCTGATCGGCCTTCGGCGGCAGCGGGTCGCGCGGAGCCGTCGGCTCGTCGAGTGACGGCGCCTCCGGGCCGGGCGCACCCGGAATGTAGGACGGATTGTGCTGTTCGGCCTGGCCCTGGCGTTTGAGCTCTTCATTGCCGATCAGGGTCCCGGCGGCCTCCTTGGCCTTGCCCTTGGCCTCCTCGACCATGCCCTTAACGGCTTCCTTGGGTGCGCGGTCATCCGCCATGAAAATCTCCCTATCCCCGACTGTTCCAATGCCGCCATCGACGGCAGGCCTACTCGGGGCGGCTGGTTTCCCATGCGGAGCCGATTGAAACGTTTTCCGAACGCGGCGACTACAGCGGAACCGTGTTAGTTGCGGGTGGGGCGGGCAGAGGCGCACTGCCTGCGGGCGGGGCCAGACGCCAGGTGTCGAACGCCATCGCCAGCATCGCGTAGGTGCCGACGACGAAGATCAGCTCCATCGCCTGATGTGTGCCGAGTTCCTCGGTGAGGCGTCGCCAGGTCGATTCCTCGGCGCGGCCGTGACGGATCAATTCGTCGGTGGCGTCGAGCACCAACCGGTCGACACCGACGAAACCGTCGTTGCCCTTGGCGAGGCGTGCGATGTCTTCCTCGGGCACCCCGCCTTCCGTCGCGACCTTGAAATGCTCACCCCAGAAGAATGCGGACCGCCGGGTGATCGCCACCCGCAGTACCGCCAGTTCCCGCAGGCGCAGCGGCAGCTCGCCGCGCTGGAGCAGCCAACCGTTGAAGGTCAGGAACCGCCGGGCCATCTTCGGGTGGCGTGCGAGCAGCCCGATGATGTCGAACTTGAGTGGGTCGGCGGCATGACCGGAACCGGCGCGCGGCACCTTCTCGCCCGGCAGGGCCATCAACGCACCGAACGCGGCGTACTCGTCGTCTCCCCATTCGCCGGCCGTCAGCGGTGCAAGGAGCGAGCCATCGGAGCCACTCACGTGCGCCGCCCTCCGTTGACAGGGATGATCTGACCGGTGATGTAGGAGGATTCGTCCTGGCACAGGAAGATCGCCGCATTGGCGATGTCCTCGGGTCTACCGGCTCGCCGGACCGGCGTGATCTTGGCGAAATGCTCCAAAGATGCGGTGAACCGGCCTTCGGCGATTGCCTTCTCGAGCATCGGGGTGACCACCATGCCGGGCGGAATCGTGTTGACCGTGATCCCTTTCGGTCCGAGTTCCAATGCGAGGCTCTTGGTGAACCCGATCACCCCGGCGTTGGAACTGACGTAGGCAGCCATCCGGGACTGCCCGCCCTGGGCGCTCGAGGAGGAGATGTTGACGATGCGTCCCCACTGCGCCTCGAGCATGTCGGGCAGCACCACCTGGGCGCAGATGAACGGCCCGCGCAGGTTCACCGCCATCACCCGGTCCCATTGCTCGTCGGTGATCTCGGCGAACTTGCCGAATTGCTCGATGCCCGCGTTGTTGATCAGGATCAGCACGGGGCCGAGGTCGGCGCGGACCTGCGCGACGGCGTCTTCCACCGCGGCGCGGTTGGACACGTCGACGACATAGCCGGCGACTTTCGCACCTTCGCCGCGCAGGCGATCGACTTGTGTCGCGATCTCATCGGCGGTGATGTCGAATATCGCGACCTTCGCGCCGCGCGCAGCGAGCGCCTCGGTGATGGCCAGGCCGAGGCCCGCGGCTCCGCCTGTGACGATGGCGGTGGTGTCTTCGAACGGCATGTCAGCGGGTCACTCCGCTCAACCGTCGAAGCTCGGCACCGCGCCGGTGCCGGGCATCTCCATCTGCAGATAGACGGCGATGCGCCGAACTTTGTGGTCGGCGTCGAACTCGTAGACCGACAGCGTGTTGACCACGTTGCTGAAGTCGCCGATGCGGCTATGTTCTTCGAGTTCCAGGAACACCAGATCTGTTGTCTCGGTGATTCTTTGGAAAGAACAGTTCCAGTCCGACGACTTCGCCCAGTTCGTCAGGAATTCCGTGTATTCGGCCCAGTTCATCACCTCCTTGAACGGGCCGATACGGACGAACTCGTCGATGGCGATCAGGTCTCCGAGCGGCGCCCAGCTTTCGGCGGTGAAGCCGGGCTGCTTGGCACTGTCCACCAGTCGCTTGGTGACCTGACTGTACTCGAGTACGGTCCGGGTCCGCCCTGTCGCTGTCGCCAGGACATCTGCAACCGTCGTCATGCCTTCACCCCGCCCATGTAGCGGTCGATCACCGAATGGAAGTGCGCGATAACGACTTCCTCCTTCACCAGCGACATGTGGTCGAGGCGGTCGTTGCGCAGCCCCTTCTGCTGGCGCGGCATCTGCTCGTAGTCCTGCTGGAGCGCCTCGAAGTACTTGTGGCTGCCGGGTGGGTCGACGACGATCGCCTCGGCGCGCACGGCGTCGCGGAACTCTTCCGGCACGTACATGTAGCTGGCCACATGCCAGATGCAGCGGTTGGGGTCGCCGTCGGGATGCGGTCTCGACATGATCACGTGGCATTCGCCGGCACGGACGGTCATGAAGTAGTTGGGGAACAGTACCCAGCCCTGGTTGTCGACCATCTGGCTGTCAGTCAGACCGCTGACGTCGAGACCCATGCCGGTCAACACCTCGCGGGTGGCCTGTTGCAGCAGCAGGCGAGGGGTGACGTCGTCGGGGAACGTGACCTTTCCGTCCTCGTCCTGATAGGGCGCGAGGAGTTCTTGGAACCGCGGGATCACCGCGACGGTCCCCGGGAAGGTCTCCGGCAACGCCAGCATTCCTTCGACCTGTTCCTGTGCACTGGCGCCCGTGACCTCGAACGGAGCCATTGCGACACTGTGGTTTTCGAAGAACCGGTAACGCGCCGTCCTGGGATTGATGTGCAGCACCTGCAACAACTGGGGATGGATGCCGTTGATGTGGTAGCCCTCCTCGAAGGCGTCCATGACGACCTTCCAGTTGCACTCGATGGCCTCGGTGACGTCCATGACGGTGGTGAACTTGTCGATGTTGTAGGGCTCGAGCAATGTGACCACGTCTTCACCCAGGTACTCCCGCAGCGGTTGGGCCTCGGGATCGGGGTTGAGGAAGATGAAGCCGGCGAAGGTGTCGACCGATACCGCGAGCAGCGAGTTCTCGGTTTTGTCGATCGGCCCGGCGAGGTTCTCGCGCAGCATCCCCTTGAGCCTGCCGTCGAGGTCGTACGACCAGAGGTGGTACTGGCACAGGAACCCGCGCTTGGCATTTCCGGTCTCGGTGACGCACAGCGCGTTGCCGCGGTGTCGGCACGCGTTGACGAAACCCCGCAGCTTCTCGTCTTTTCCGCGCACGATGATGAAGGACTGATCGAGGATCTCGTACTTCTTCCAGTCACCGGGCTTCGGCAGGTCCTCGACACGGCCCGCGATCTGCCACGTCCGCGTCCAGATCGCTTCCCTCTCACGCGCAGCGTAATCGGGACAGGTGTAGCGGTCGGTTCGGATCGTCGTGTTGAACGTGTCCGGCTGGATGTCTTCCAGTCCGAGTCCAAGCCCGGAGTCCGGGTCGAGCCATTCTCCTGGTCGCGTTGCTGGCATCAAGGCAGTCCTCCTCAGTCGGCGAGAGCACGCGGGGCGCTGTCTTGGCTGTGGGATGGATCCGAGCATCCGCCGCGTGTGACGTGACTCACCATATACACAGACGTATTGTAGATACAACTATGTATAAAGGCGGTCGGGGTCACATTCTCCAGTGCCTGAGGAGGCCATACGTGAGCAACTACCGACTCGACGTGGCCAGCGCCACCGTCGCCGAGGCGGTGCGTTACGCCGGCGGGCTGATGTTCGACCGCGTTCGTGCGGGATGGCGCGTCGTCGTCGACCTCCACGCCGACCTGATGTTCGGCTCGCAGATCCGCGTCATCGAGTCTGAGGACCGCTCACCGTCGCCCAATCTGGTGGGAGGATGAGCCCATGGCCGAGCGGTGGACGAAAGAGCGGCGTACCGAGCACACCCGACAGATTCTGTTGGACGCCGCGGAGGAGGTCTTCGCGCGTAAGGGGCTGACCGGCGCTGCGCTGGAGGAGATCGCCGATGCCGCCGGATTCACTCGCGGTGCCATCTACTCGCAGTTCGGCGCCAAGGAGAACCTGTTCCTGGAGGTCGTGGACCGTCAGCGGCAGCGCTTCCTCGACGGGTTCATCGAGGTGATGATGTCGTTCCACCGCCTCGACGACGTCGATATCGACGAGCTGGCCAGCCGGTGGCGTCAACTCAGCAGCGGAACGGACCGGGCGGCACTGGGTTTGGAGCTGAAGCTGTTCCTGCTGCGCAACCCCGATGCCAGAAAACGCGTCGCCGCTCAGCGCCTCGAGACGATCCGCGCACTCGGCGAGTTCATCAGCAAGAACGTCGCTCGGATCGGTGGAACGCTCACGATGGAGGCCGACACCCTGGCTCGAGTGATTCTGGCCGCGAACGAGGGGATCACCCTGGACAGTCATCTGGACGGCGAAGACCTCTACCGCCCGTATCTCCAATTGGTGATGTCGAGCATCGAGACCTCGAAATAGACGAAGGTCGAGAGGTGATCGACATCTGACCCCGGTTTCGTTGCGGCGTGGCGTGCTACTGAGTTTCGTTCGCGTTGAGCGACACCCGCGGTTGAAGGCGGCCGCCCCGGTCCAGTCGGTAGAGCGCTGACGCCGCCGTCACACCGATGACGGTCAACACGATCCATGTCAGCTCTGGTCTTCCCGCCTCGGTTGCCTTCTGCATCAGTGTTCCTGTGCCAAGATTGCCGGCGAGGATCCCGATTCCGACGATCGTGTTGTAGAACCCGTAATGCGTTCCCACCAAGCGGCCACCGGCCAGCGAGACCACCGTGTCCATCTCGAATGGGAACACCGCGGCCGATCCGACCGCCAATACCGCAGCACCGGTGAAAAGCGCGACCAGCGCTGCGATCTCGCCAGCACGGCGGCCGTCGGGCAGCGCGGCCATCGGTATGAACGACGACGCGAGAATCAGCACGCCGATCACCAGCGAATGCCCAGGCCCCCACCGTTTGGTGAACCATTGGGTTATCTTCAGCTGCCCCGCGACCGCGATCAACCCGGAGATGACGAAAACACCCGCAACCACCGGCGCTTCGGCATCCGGCATCAGTTCCTTGGCCTGAAGCGGTAACGCGAGATAGACCTGGAAAGACAACACGTAGGAGCCGATCATGGCCGCTGCGAAGAGCAGGAAGGGGCGATTGGCTACGACCCTCCTCCAGTCGTCCAATATCGACGAGCCGTCTTGGTCCCGGGTGGCATCGTGCTGCGGGAGAGCGAAGAGTTGCGCAATCGTCAACACTGCGAAGACGGCAGCGGCCGCCGTCGCAGCGATGCGGAAGTCGAGAAGCATCAGAGCCAGACCCACCAGCGGGCCGGCGAGAATCCCCCCCTGGTAGAAGACGTTGAACAGCGCGAAAGCCTCGACGCGGCGCGGTCCCGCGTCGGCGGCGAGGTAGGCGCGCACAGCCGGATTGAACAGCGCTCCGGCGAATCCCGTTGCTGCTGAGGCGATCAGAATGGCGGGTAGTGAGCCGGCAATGACCAGCAGGCCGAAGCCCACAGTCCGCAGCAGGCACCCAGCGACAATGAGCGGCTTGTACCCGACGCGGTCGGCCAATGTTCCACCGACGATGAACATGCCCTGCTGGGAGAAATTACGTACTCCCAGGACCAGGCCGATGGCCCACGCGGCCAGCCCGAGAGGTCCGGCCAGGTAACCGGCCAGATAGGGCATCAGCATGTAGAAGCCGAGGTTGATGCCGAATTGATTGATCATCAGCAGCCGGCTCGGCCAGCCGAAGGTGCGGAATTCGTTGACGACGCTCCTCATCGCATTGTCCTCACCGGATCCACCACCGTTGTGCACCGCGTCCATGAGGACACCACACGTCGCGTGGGTTCGTCGATGACCGCCGGTTCGGTGGGAGGCGGTCCGCCCAGGACGCCGTGCTGGCGGCAGAAATCGTCGTTGTAGACAGTGTCGAAGTAGCGCTGCGGGCCGTCGGGGAAGATCGCAGCGATCGTCATATCCGATGGATAGGTGCGGGCTGCCCAGCCCGCGACCAGCGCCACCGCCCCGACGCTCCATCCCCCGCTGGCATAGTGCGTGGCAGCCAATGTCCGGCACGCCCATACCGCTTCGGCGGGGGCAACCCAGTGAACCTCGTTGAAAGCGTCGTAATCGACGTTCCTCGGATAAATGCTTGACCCGAGACCGCGCATGAGCCGTGCTGTTGCCGGTTGTCCGAAAATGGTGGAGCCCACCGTGTCGACACCGATCAATTGCAGGTCTGGGTTGAACTCTCGCAATACCCGAGCCACTCCCGACGAGTGGCCTCCGGTGCCGACGGAGCACACCAGCAGATCGACTTTGCCGAGTTGAGCCTGTAACTCCAACGCCAGTCCGCGGTACGCGTCGACATTGTCGGGATTGTTGTACTGATCCGGATACCACGCGTGCTCATCGGCGGCCAGAATCTGCATCACCCGGTCACGACGTGCCTGCTGCCAACCACCGTCAGGATGCGGCTCGGTCACCAAATCCACATCGGCGCCGTACGCCCTCAGCATCCGCTGAATGATCGGCTCCATGCCGGGGTCGGTGACGAGAGTTACTGGGTGCCGGTAGACGGTGCCTGCGAGCGCTAGGCCCAAACCCAAGGTGCCGCTGGTGGATTCGACTATACGGCCACCGGGAGGGAGGACGCCGCTGGCGCGTGCCCGTTCCACCATGAACATGGCCGGACGATCTTTCATGCCGCCGGGGCTGAAGCCTTCGAGCTTGGCCCAAAACCCTCGGTGCGCCGACGTGAACGGTTCCGCGATACGCAGCACCGGAGTGTGACCGACCATGGTGCCCGGCCGCTCGTAGCGACCGAGGCAGCTCTGGTTCGGGGCATGCAAGTCAAGAGTGTGAACAGTCAGAACGTGATTCATCGAGATGCATCGATTCTGCGTTGAGCCGCGGACGGTTGCGCGCGGCAGCTGAAAGGGACGACGATCACCGACCGAACCGCAACAAGCGGCATGGTCTGGCGCCACCGGATCAGCGTCGAGCGATGCAGAGCCGAGTGAGAATCACCCGACCTGAGAGAACAGTCGACTGTGCTCGAGGCGGCCCACGGATCGCGGCCAATGCAGGTTGCCGCCACCACACAGCTACCACCGCGAGGGCGGCGGTCAACCCCAGGGCGATGAGCGAGGTGGACGCCCGCGGGAGAACGGCCTCAGCGAACGCGTCGGGAGGCAGCGGAGTCGGCGCATCACCGATGTGTGGATGGTCGATGACAACGGGATGTTCCCCTACGGAAGCGGACGCAACCGCATGCGGTCCGTGCGGCGGGGCGACGTCGTCGACCGGCAGCGTCCACTGGGTGGCGACGGCGACGACCCAAAACGCCAGGGCCAGCGCGATTACCGCACGGACCCGTGTCGCAGGGACGGCCACCGTGTACCTCACAATGCGGCCGACTGTAGCAGCGCCGCATCGGCTGGTTCGGCGGCGCGAGGACTTGACGCCATCTCGTTACCGCCTCGCGACAGCGGCGTCGAGGGCTGTCTAGCGTGGGCTATCGCCGGTCACGGCGCTGCTTCGTCAGTCCGAACGCTTTGCGCTTCTTCATCGAATCTTCACAGAACGACTACTGCAGCCCGAATCGTTCGGAGGAGGCTTGGTTGTGAATCGAAGTGCGATGACGACGAAAGGATCGTTTGGTGACAAGAAGCAGGTATGTGGTGGCCGCTGCGGCGGTCCTGGCCGCGACATCGCTCACCGCTGCTTGCAGCAACTCTGCGAGTAACGAGTCGCCGTCGGCATCGCCCACGAACGCCCAAACCTCGATTGCGGCCCCGACCGCGGCGCACAATCAAGCCGACGTGATGTTCGCCCATCACATGATCCCGCACCACCAGCAGGCGATCGAGATGAGCGACATGATCCTTGCCAAGCAGGGCATCGATCCTCGAGTGGTCGATCTAGCGAAGCAGATCAAGGATGCGCAGGGACCAGAGATCAAACAGATGCAGGGTTGGCTCGACCAGTGGGGTATGCCCGAGATGAGCGGCATGCCGGGCGCGAGCGGGATGCCAGGTCAGAGCCACACACCGGGGAATATGCCACCCGGCCACGGGGGTATGCACGGCCCTGATACAAGCGGATCACCTATGCCGGGCGGATCAATGATGCCCAGCGGATCGATGATGCCGGGGATGGGAGGCATGTCCGGCATGGAAGGGATGGAAGGGATGCTGTCGCCGGCCGAAATGCAAGCCTTGCAGAATTCTCAGGGCGTTGAGGCCAGCAAGCTGTTCCTTTCCCAGATGATCGAGCACCATCAGGGTGCGATCACCATGGCGCAGAACGAGATCGACGACGGCCAGTTCCCCGATGCCGTCGCGCTGGCCAAGTCGATCGTGAGCAGCCAACAGAAGGAGATCGACACGATGAACGAGATACTCAAGTCGCTGTAGCCGCTGGGACGGCCCACACATGATGATGTCGTGAGTTCCCGTTACGAGACAGGAAGATCCCGCTGGTCGAAATTGCGCGCAGCGGTTGGTGGCTCGATCGGCAACGTGACGGTGAAGGTGGTTCCCTTCCCCGGCCCCTGACTGGTCGCGTCGATTTGGCCGCCATGGGCTTCCGTCAGCGCTTTCGCGATCGCGAGTCCGATCCCTGCGCCGCCCCGGTCACGATGTCGGGCGACGTCTGCGCGGTAGAAGCGTTCGAAGAGATGTGGGAGGTGTTCGGCGGTGACACCCACGCCGTCGTCGGTGACGGTGAAGACGGCGTCGCTGCCGTGACGTGCGACCGCCAGGGTGACGTGGCCGCCGGCGGCGGTGTGACGAAGGGCGTTGTCGAGTAGGTTCCCCAGTACCTGCCCCAAGCGCTGCCTGTCACCCCACAATCGGGGGGCCTCATCGACATGGGAAGTCAATGCCACGTTTTCGGCGGCGAAGCGATGTGCGACGGCGGCGATTGCCGCCTCGACCAACTGCCCGGAGTCGACCCATTCCGATGTGATGGCCGTGTGCGCCTCTTCGGCTTGCGCGAGGGCGGCGGCGTCAGCCGAGAAACGCACGAGGCGACCGGTTTGCTCACGCAGCGTCGCGACGGTACGCGCGTCGAGAGTCTTCACGCCATCCTCGACGGCTTCCAGATAGGCGTCGAGCACGGCGACCGGGGTACGGATTTCGTGGGCAAGGTCGCCGAACAAACGACGGCGGGTCGATTCCACCGCCCGCAGTCGATGCGCCATCTGGTTGAAAGCGGCTGCTAACCCATCGAATTCAGATCCGAGTTGAGGCGGCGTCACTTGGACGTCGTAGCGGCCCTCGGCGACGGTGATCGCCGCCGCGGATATTTCAGCGAGCGAGTGCTGTACGCGCCGGCTCAGATAGACGGTGACCACGAACGCCGTCAAGGCAGCCACCGCGATCGCGACAGCGATCGAGATGGCGGTGGCGTGCCAGTACGCCTGTTCGGCGTGGAACTGTTCACTGGAGTCATCTGGCACGCCGGCTTGATGGAGGTGGTCGCGGAACAACGGCGGACCTACCAACGAGGCTACCGCCCAAGTGGTTACGCCGACCGTAAGCAACACCAACGCCTGTCCCAGCAGCAGCCGGCGGAGCATGCCGGAGCGTGCCGGCGCCCTCATCGCCCCGTCCCCATCCGGTAACCCACCCCACGCACGGTGAACACGAATCTCGGCTCGGCGGGGTCGTCACCGAGCTTGCGCCGAACATGCCCGACGTGGACATCGACGAGGTGGCTGTTCCCCACCCATGGTTCTCCCCAGACCGCGTCGATGAGCTGCCGACGGCTCCACACCACACCAGGACGGGACGACAGTGCAGCGAGAATGTCGAACTCGGTGCGAGTCAGTGTGATTGGCTTGGTGTCGAGATACACCTGTCTGCCGGCCACGTCGATTGACAATGGACCGAACACGCGCGGCTTCGGCACGTCGGCGGCACTCGGATTGGATGTCGGAACCTGCGTGCCGACGGTACGCGGGCGACGGAGCATGGCCCGGATCCGGGCGACCAACTCCCGCGGACTGAACGGCTTGGTCACATAATCATCTGCGCCGACCGACAGGCCGACGATCGTGTCGACCTCGGTGTCGCGGGCCGTCAGCATCACCACATAGGCATCGGAAAACGTCCGCAACTGACGGCAAACCTCTAACCCGTCAATGCCCGGCAATCCCAGATCCAAGACGACCACATCCGGGTCGACCTCACGTGCCACGTCGAGCGCTTCAACCCCAGTGTGGCGGACCGTAACCTCGAAATGCTCCCGAGCGAGATAACTCGCCACCACTTCGGCCAAAGATTCCTCATCATCGACCACGAGGGCGCGGTAGCCAAAATCCGCAGTGCCGGCCGACGATTGCGAGGCACTGTCCATCACCCCATCGTGCCGCCCAACCGCGGGCTTCCCGGCCGTTCAGGAAATCTTCACACAATCATCATCAAACTGTTCCCGCACGCACGTCTGATGGCACCGGCAAGGAACACGCGGGTGGTCCTCGGCGGAGAGACCTGATGAGAACGGCCGCGTTACCCTGACGGTCACCCGATACACGCTTTCGTCACCGTTGCCCACACGTCTAGCCTTCGTGCGATCGCGCTGGATTCTTGCGCTGGAGAAGGGCCGCAATGAGCACTTACCTGCCGGAGCCCGGCCTCGAGAGCCGGACGCTGACCAAGGTCACCCGCAGGCTGATCCCGTTCCTGATCCTGCTCTACTTCGTCAACTATCTGGACCGGGTGAACATCGCGTTCGCCGGTCCCAACGGGATGAACGACGACTTCGGGATGAGCGCCCAACTGTTCGGCTTCGCCTCGGGCATCTTCTTCCTCGGTTACCTGCTGCTGGAGGTGCCCAGCAACATCGCGCTGCACCGGTTCGGCGGGCGGCGTTGGCTGGCGCGGATCATGCTGAGCTGGGGGATCATCAGCGCCGCAATCGCGTTCGTCCCCAACGCCGAGACGCTGATCGTGCTGCGCTTCCTCCTCGGCGTCGCCGAGGCGGGGTTCTTCCCCGGCATCATCCTCTATCTGACGTTCTGGTTCCCGGAGAAGCAGCGCTCGCGAGCGGTATCGCTGTTCATGATGGCGGTGCCGGTGTCCACCGCGGTCGGCGCGACGATGTCGTCGCTGATCATCGAGTGGGGTCACGGGGTGTTCGGCCTGGCTGGTTGGCGGTTCATGTTCCTGGTCGAAGGGCTGCCAGCGGTTGTGCTCGGGGTGGTCTGCTGGTTCTATCTCACCGACCGCCCGCACTTGGCGAAGTGGTTGCACAACGACGAAAAAACCTGGCTGCAAACGACGTTGGACGATGAGCGGGCCGAAGCCGAGCGCGCCGGGCACTGGCCACTGAAGCGCGCGCTGACCCATCCGCGGATCCTGGCGCTGGCGTTCATCTACTTCGGGATCACCTACGGTCTCTACGCCGTGGGGTTCTTTCTGCCCACCATCGTCGCGGGCTTTCAGCAGGAGTACGGGGTGCATCTCGACGTCATCGAGCGAGGGTTGGTCACCGCGGTCCCCTACGTGGTGGCGGCGATCGTGATGGTCCCATGGGCGCGGCACTCGGACCGCACCGGTGAACGGGTCTGGCACGTGGCGATTCCCGCGATCGTCGGCGGCATCGCGATCCCGGCGGCGCTCTACATGACCAATGTCTACCTGGCGATGCTGGCGGTCACGGTCTGCACCTGCGCGGTGATGTGCGCGCTGCCGGTGTTCTGGTCGCTGCCATCGGCTTTCCTCACCGGGGCGGCCGCGGCCGGTGGGATCGCGCTGATCAACTCGCTGGGCAACCTGAGCGGGTTCGGCGGGCCGTACATCACGGGTTGGCTCACCGATCTGACCGGGAGCAGCCGGGTCGCGATGTGGGTCGTGGGAACGCTGTCGCTGGCGGCGGCTGTGCTGGTGGTGCTGTTGGGCCGCGGCCGGCAGCGGACCGCTCGGACCTAGTCTCCCGCTTTGAAGGCCGCGTCGAAGAAGGCCAGCTCCAGGCGCATCGCGCGGCGGTAGGCCGTCCGCACGGCGGGGGTGTCGTCGCCGAGCCGGTCGAGCAGCCTCTCGAGGACCGAGGCCACCTCGTCGAAGCCGGGGTCGGCGTAGGTCTGCACCCACTGGGCATACGGACCGGCGGCATCGGCGTCCAGGCAGGTCCCGACGTGGGCGTAGAGCCGCATGCACGGGGTCATCGCCGCGCACACCACCGCGAGGTCGGCGGTGGCTGCGGTGGCCAGCAGGAACTCGGTGTAGGCCAGCGTGGCCGTGGCGGGCACGACGCCGGCCATGTCGATCCCCCACGATGCGGCGTAGGACGCGTGCAGCCTCAGTTCCTCACGCACGCCGTTGAGCAGCTCGGCGAACGACAGCAGGCTGTCGGTGTCCGCGCTGCGGGCGATCGCCAAACCATATGCACGGGCGAAGGATTCGAGGAAGAACGCGTCCTGGGCGATGTAGCCGGCGAACAGGTCCCGGTCCAGGGAACCGTCGCCGATCCCCTGCACGAACGGATTGGCCAGCACCTCGGCCACCACATCGGCGTTGTCCGTCCACAACTGAGCAGCCAGCGTCATGCCCGCACTCTAGCCGGGTCAATTGTGCGGGTGGAGACGCGTCGAGGTGGGTACCCGGTGCCCCATGGCAGACAGCAAGGCCCGCGGTAAGGACGGCGACGGATCCGATGACCGTTGCGCGGTTGTCATCTTCGCGCCGCTACCGGTTCTCACTGTGACCGTAGAACAGCGTTCGGGCGCGGCGGACATCCACGTCCACGCCGGAGGGCAAGGGGTCTGGCAGTCGCGGATGATGTCGTCGCTCGGCGTGCCGGTCGTGCTGTGCTCGGCGCTGGGTGGGGAGACCGGCGACGTCCTCGGGCACCTGCTGCCCGTCAATGACGTCACGGTGCGGACCGTTGCCGTCAGCGCCCGCAACGGCTCGTACGTGCACGACCGTCGCTCCGGTGAGCGGGAGGTCATCGCGGAGTCCGCCGGCAGCCCGTTGGACCGCCACGAACTCGACTCGCTCTACGAGCTCACGCTGACCGAGGGGCTGACCCACGGCCGGGTGCTGCTGTCCGGGCCGCAGGAGGACGACGTGGTGCCCGCCGACCTCTACCGTCGGCTGTCCACCGACCTCGGCGCCAACGGCTGCAAGGTAGCCGCCGACCTGGCGGGCGAGCGGCTCGAGGCGGTGCTCGCAGGGAAGCCTGATCTGATCAAGGTCAGCCACGAGGAGCTGCTCGACGACGGTCGGGCCAAGTCGGAGGAAGCCAAGGATCTGGTCGCGGCGATGCGGTCCATGCGCGATGAGGGGGCGAACACGGTCGTGGTGTCGCGCGCCGGGTCGGCGCCGGCCCTGGCGCTGCTGGCCGACAGCGACGACGTCGTCGAGATCTGTATGCCGACCCTGGAGCCCGCCGACTCGGCGGGCGCCGGTGACTCGATGACCGCGGGGATGGTCGGCGCGCTGGCGAGCGGTCGCCCGCTGCGGGAGGCGCTGCGGATCGGCGCGGCGTGTGGGGCGCTCAATGTCGTGCGGCACGGGCTGGGTACCGGCGGCGCACGCGCGGTCGAGACGCTCGCCGAACGGGTGGAGCTGTGCGATTGGAAGTAGCGGTCATGGGGATTCGGGAGGGTGACGGGTGCCGCTCGCACTGGTGACAAATGACGACGGTATCGACTCCGCCGGTCTGCACACGCTGGTGCGGGCTGCGCTGGATGCGGGGGTGGACGTGATCGTCGCCGCCCCGGCCGAACAGGCCAGCGGCGCAAGTGCGGCGCTGACCGCAGTACGCCAGGACGGCCGCACGGTCGTCGAGCAACGGGATCTGCCCGGTCTCGATGTCCCGGCGTGGGCGGTTCAGGCGCAGCCCGGGCACATCGTGGCCGCCGCGCTCAACGGATGGTTCGACCCGCGTCCCGACCTCGTGCTGTCGGGAATCAATCACGGCGCCAACGTCGGTCGGGCCATCCTGCACTCCGGCACGGTGGGTGCGGCATTGACTGCCAAGATCAGCGACACCCGCGCGTTGGCGGTGTCGCTTGATGTCGACTTGCACCCCAGCGGCGATCGGCACTGGGAGACGGCCGCCGGACTCGTCGCGCCCGTGCTGGAACTGCTGCTGGAATCACCGGACGGCACTGTGCTGTCGCTCAACGTGCCGGATCTGCCTGCGGCGCAGGTGGGTCCAATTCGTCACGCGAGGTTGGCGCGGGGCGGGGCCGTGCAGACGCGGGTCGAAGAGGTCCGCGACGGCGGGGTGCGCCTGAGCGAGGTCGAGGTGCCCGATGCACCCGAGCACGACACCGACAGCGCGCTGCTTGACGCCGGGCATCCGACGCTGACCGAATTGCGGTCGGTCGATGCGCACGACAGCGAGCTAGTGCAGAAGTGGCTGGCCGGTCGCGGCTGAGGGTGTCGGATTCGGATTCCCCTTAGCTCGGGACATTCACTCCCGCGAACTCGCGCAAGTATCAAGTTCGGTAGCTCGCGGCGGCATTCGTTCTCCACGTCGCCGTCCGGCTCTGCGCGGCCCGGAAACCATACGGGCACATGCCTCTAGCCCGGATGACCCTTTCTCTGGTCACCGGGTTGGAGGTCTGGGCCCGTCAGGCCACTTGGCCGCCCGGGGGTGAGGGTCCGCCGGGATGGTCGCCGGGGGCAGTCGGTGGGGCGTCGGCACCGGCCTCGCGGTCGTGGTCGTCGACGGGGTTGACCGGTTCTGCGGTCCCCACTGGTTCGTTGGCGGGGTCGGCCGGCGGTGGGCTCAGATCGGGCTCGCGGTCGTCTTGGTCGACGGGGTCGCCCGGTTGGTCGGCCGCGCCCGCCTCATCGGCAAGGCCGGTCGGCGCCGGGCGCACCTCGGCATACCGGTCATCCCCGTCGACGGGATCTGCCCGGTCCGCGTCGGCGGCGCCTGCTGGGGGTGTGGTGGTGTCGGTGTGGAGGTGGCGGTTGCGTTTGGCCGCTTCGGCGGCTGGGTCGAAGGGTTCCTCGTCGTCGTCGGGGCGTAGGAGTAGTTCGGGGCGGTGGTGGTAGTTCAGGCGGGCCTGTCCGGTGTCCAGTGGTGGCGGGGGTAGCCATTCCACGTCATGGCGCTCACTCATCCGGGTGGTCCAGCCGCCGTCGTTGTTGACGCTGCGGTTATCGGGCCCACAGGCCAGGCCGAGCTCATCGACATTGGTCTGACCCCCGTCGGTCCAGTCGTCGATGACGTGATGGGCTTGGCACCCGTAAGCGCCGACGGTGCAGCCGGGTTTGGTGCAGCCCCCGTCGCGGGCGATCAGCATGATCCGCTGCGCGCGGCTGGCGACGCGTTTGGCGCGGTACAGGTTCAACGCTGATCCGGTGGCCCGGTCGAAGACTGCCAGATAGTGACGGGCGTGAGCGGCCATGCGCACCACATCATCGATCGGCACCACGGTGCCTCCGCCGGTGGTGCCGATCCCGGCACGGGATTCTAGATCCTGCAGCGTGGTGCGGATGATCACCGAGACCGGCAACCCGTTGAGCTGGCCCAGATCCCCACTCATCAACGCGATCCGCCCGACCACCAGCATCGCGTCATGCTGGCGCTGGGACAGGCTGCGGTGATCGTTGTCGATCTGCGCCTGCGAGGGCGTGCCCGACACACACGGCTCCTCATCGGCGGGGTTGCACATACCGGGAGCGGCGAACTTGGCGAACAACACCTCCCAAACCGCCCACGCCTCCGGGGTCATCGTGGCGCGCAGCTCGACCATCCCGTCTTCGCCTTGTTTGGATTTGGTCACGCTGCGCTTGCGGGCGCGTTCGGCCTCATCCGGGACCGGGCCGTCCTGATCCATCAAAAACAACCGCAACGTCGCGGTGTCTTGCACCGCGCTGGGCCCGGCAGTGGCCGCACAACGCACCAGATCCAGTTCCAAGCTCTCGCGGGTCGCGGTGTCGACAAACCCGGGCACCTTGTTCATCGCCTTGCGGATGACCTGCACATGCTCGGCGGTGATCAACCCATGAGCTTGGGCGGCGGCGGTGGCCGGCAGACGCGGCGGCAACACCTCTCCGGTGAATGCTTGGCGCGGGGCCAACAGCTCAGCCTCGGCCAGGCGCCGGTTGGCCTCACTGGTCGAGATCCGCCACCGCACCGACAGCACCTGCCGCCAGTTGGTGGCGCCCATCTGCGCCGGGGTGGTCTCGGTCTGCAGGCGCGCCAACGCGCGGTGCTCGACCGCGGGCAGGCGGCACTTCACCGTTTCCAGCTCATCGAGAACGGCGATCAGTTCCGGGGCCGTCGACAAGTCGAAATCGCAGCCCGCCAACCGATCCACCGCGGCGCGCAACCCGGCCATCGCGTCCTGCGACTCCGTCCCCGACATACTTCGAACATACATTCGACCCCCGACAAGCAGGGGCCAAAATCTCGAGGCTGTGGATCAACTCCCACTTGGGGATAAACCCCGCTCAGAGCGGCCAACGGTTGGCGACGAATTGCGCAACCAATGCGCGCATCTTTACGTGAGGCAACAGGCACCCCGAGGCGAAATCAGCAGGGCACGTCGACGAGTACCGCGTCGATGATCGCGGCCGCCGTGCGCGCGGCCTGCTCGATGTCGCCGGCGGCGATGTGGTCCACCAGCGCGCCGTGATCGACAACGTGAACCGTCGCCTCATGGCCGGTGGCCACGCTGGCCACGATGGCCTCCATCAGCCCTCGGTACAGCTCGGTGAGCGTGGCGTTGTGCGAACTGCGGACCACCGCGAGATGGAATTCGGCGTCCGCACGGGCGAATTCGTCGGTGTCACCCTCGGCCAGGCAGGTATCGCGACGGGCCAGCAGCGTCCGAAGTTCGGCGAGGTCGTCGTCGGTGCGGCGAGCGGCGGCACCACGGGCGCCCTCGACTTCAAGGGCACGCCGGACCTGCAGGACATCGCGCCACTCGGCGCCACACAGTCGGCGTAGCGCACCGGACACCTCACTGGTGGCGCGGACGTAGGTGCCGTCGCCCTGCCGCACCTCGAGGATTCCGGCGTGCGCCAGCGCGCGGACCGCCTCGCGCACCGTGTTCCGGCCGACGCCGAGCGAAGTCACGAGCACCGTCTCATTGGGGATGCGCTGCCCGACCGCCCACTCCCCGGAGGTGACCGACGCCCGGAGCTGGTCGATGACCTGCTCGACGAGGCCCGACCGGCGCGCGGTGACCAAGGGCACTAAAAGATCCTTTCAACCAATCATGGGATGTATGGCAGATTAGCAGGGTGCAGCTCGACCAACAGGACGAACACGAGGTGGCACCGGCGTTGAGCCGCGTCGCCGGCGGTGGTTTGCTCGCGATGGCCGTCGTCCTGACCGCACTGAACCTGCGCCCCGCCGTCACCAGCGTGGCTCCCCTGCTCGGGGAGATGCGAGCCGACCTCGGGGTGTCGGCGACGTGGGCGGGCCTGCTGACCACCGTTCCGACACTGTGCTTTGCCGCCGCGGGACTCGCCGCGCCGCGGCTGGCGGCCCGGATCGGCCTGGGCCGCACCATCTCGGTCGCCCTGGCGGTGATCACCGTCGGACTGCTCGGACGCATCATCGACGGCCCGCATGTGGTGATCGCCGCGACGCTGGTGGCGTGTGCGGGCATCGCGTTGGCCAACGTGCTGATCCCCGTCGTGATCAAGGACTCGTTCCCCACGCGGGTCGGCCTGATGACCGGGATCTACACCGCCGCGCTGCAGAGCGGCGGCGCGTTGGGGTCGGCGGTGACTCCGGGTCTCGAGGACCCGCTCGGCGGATGGCGGGCGGCGCTGGCCGCGTGGGCGGCGGTGTCGTTGATCGCGCTGATCGCGTGGCTGCCCGCATCACGACGACACGGGCGCACCTGGGCGGCCAACACCACCCCGATGTCGGGTCGACGTTCGCTGCTGCGCAACCGACTGGCGTGGACGGTCACGCTGTTCTTCGGCTGCCAGTCGATGATGGCCTACATCGTGATGGGTTGGCTGCCGGAGGTTTTCATCGACAGCGGCATCGACAAGACCCATGCCGGGCTGCTGGTCGGGCTGACGTCGCTGATCGGGGTGCCGATCGCGCTGGTGATCGCACCGCTGGCGGCGCGCAGTCGCAGCCAGAGTGGCTGGATCGTCGGGTTGGGCGTCGTCGGTCTGGCGGGCACCGTCGGTCTGATGATCGCGCCCGCCGCGCAACCGGTGCTGTGGAGTTTGTTGATCGGGATCGGCATGGGGGTGTTCGCGCTCGCACTCGCGGTGATCGCGCTGCGCGCCCGCAACGCCGAGGACACCGCTCAACTGTCCGGAATGGCACAGGGTTTCGGCTACCTGATCGCCGGACTCGGCCCGTTCCTGTTCGGTCTGCTGCACGACGTCACGCACGGCTGGACGGTGCCGTGGGTGATGTTCGCGGGGGTCTACGTGTTGCAGATTCTGCTGGGCGCCCGGGCCGGTCGCGCCCGCTACGTCTGAGCGCTCCGTAACGTGGTCGGCGCAGGCCACCGAGGTCCGGAGGAGAACCGATGAGCAGTCCCCTGGCGAACCTGAACGTGACGCTTCCGGTGCTCGCCGCTCCGATGGCCGGTGGGCCCACCACGACGGACATGGTCATCGCCGCGGCGGGCGCCGGAAGCCTCGGGTTCCTGGCGGCCGGATACAAGAACCCGGACGCGGTGCGGGCTGAGATCGCGGTGCTGCGGGAGGCGTCAGTTCCGTTCGGTGTCAACGTGTTTGCGCCGAATCCGGTTCCGATCGACCGTGACACCTATCGGCGTTACGCGGAGGCGGTTCAGCGGGAGGCGGACCGATTCGGTCTGAGCCTGCCGACCGATCCGAGGGACGACGACGACGCGTTCCGCGCGAAGGTCGACCTCCTGCTGTCCGACCCGGTACCGGTGGTGAGCTTCACGTTCGGCCTACCCGACGACGACGTGCTCCGCGGTCTGCAGAAGGCGGGTACCACTGTCGTGCAGACGGTCACCACGGTCGAGGAGGCGCATACGGCCGCAGCGGCGGGCGTCGACATGCTCGCGGTGCAGGCCGCGGTCGCCGGCGGACATTCGGGAACGTTCACGCCCGACCGGATGCCGACTCCGGTGCCGCTCGTCGACCTCGTCGCAGCGGTCACCGACGCGGTCGGGGTGCCGGTGATCGCGGCCGGTGGGCTGGCAGCCACCGACGACGTCGCCGACGTCCTTGAGGCCGGTGCGGCCGCGGTCGCGGTGGGCACCGCACTGTTGCGCGCCGAGGAGAGCGGCGCATCGGCCACCCACCGCGCGGCGTTGACCGATGCGGCGTTCACCGAGACCGTCATCACCCGCGCGTTCACCGGGCGCCCGGCGCGCGGGCTGCGCAACCGGTTCATCGACGAGTTCGAGGCGCGCGCACCGCTCGGCTATCCCGCGATCCATCATCTGACGAGTCCGCTGCGCAAGGCCGCGGCCGCGGCGGGCAAGTCTGATCTCGTCCACCTGTGGGCAGGCACGGGATATCGCCTGGCCCAGGAGAAGCCGACCGCGGAGATCCTGTCCGAGCTCGCCGCGCGAACGTGATCAGACGGTCAGCCGCATCTCGTCACCGGGATGCGAGCTGAGCGTGATGACGACCGTGCCGGGACCGGGGGCGAACGTGGCGTTGGCGTAGCCGATGAAGCCGTAGTGTCCGTCGATCGTCGATACCGCGGTGATGTCCTCGTGACCGGACCCGCCGGTGTCGAGGTTGGTCCAGTCGGCGGTCACCGTCAGCGAACAGCTGCCGTCGTAGACGCCCGCGTCGTAGCTGATCGCCACACGCACCCCGTCGCTGACGCGGTAGTCCTTCTGCACCGGAACCACCTGCGCGTCGGTGCTGACCTGGCCTGCACACGTCGGCGACGCGACCACGGGGACCGCGGGAAGTCGTGCGGCGCTCTGCGCGTGGGCGGGGGCCGCCCAAACAAGGGATGCGGCAAGCGCGACGACGGCGCACAACGGTCTCATGCCAGAGGTATCGGTGTTCGGGGACGCGGTGTTAACGCTCAGCCGACCGCCTCGCGCGAACGCGGCGCCGAGACGCCCTGCGGCTGTTGTTTTGTCATGAGCGAGATGATCGCGAGCTGATCGCTCGGGGACGGCAGTCCCATACCGGGGACGTAGCCGTACACCTCGTGCAACGGCGCGGAACCGGTCCGTCCGTCGAGGATGTCGATCGAGTCCGTGCCGATCAGCCCGGGGTGTTCGACGCCGCACGCCTCGGCGACTTTGACCAAGTCGCGGCGCAGGGTGTTGATGTAGTTGGCGACCCGCTCCGCCTTGAGTTCGGGCACCAGTCCGCGGGCCAGCCAGGCGTTCTGGGTGGCGACGCCGGTGGGGCAGGTGTCGGTGTGGCACTTCTGCGCCTGGATGCAGCCGACGGCCAGCATCGTCTCGCGCGCCACGTTGACCATGTCGCAGCCGAGCGCGAACGCCACGACCGCGTTGTCGGGGAGGCCGAGTTTGCCGCCGCCGATGAAGGTGACGTCCTCGTGCAGGCCGCGTTCGGCGAAGATCCGGTACACCTGCGCGAAGCCGAGCTGAAAGGGCAGCGACACGGTGTCGGTGAAGATCAGCGGCGCGGCTCCGGTCCCGCCTTCGCCGCCGTCGATCGTGACGAAGTCGACGCCGCGGCCGGTCGTCTGCATGAGGTGGGTGAGCTCGTACCAGAATTCGAGATCGCCGACGGCGGCCTTGATGCCGACCGGCAGCCCGGTCTCGGCGGCGAGCATCTCCACCCAGTCCAGCAGGCTGTCGGCGTCGGAGAACTCGGCGTGCCGCGAGGGGCTGACACAGTCGCGTCCTTCGGGGACGCCGCGTGCGGCGGCGATCTCCGCCGAGACCTTCGGCGCGGGCAGCAGCCCGCCCAGGCTAGGTTTGGCGCCCTGGCTGAGTTTGATCTCCAACGCCCGAACGGGCGCGCCGGCGACCACGTTCTTGAGCTTGTCGAGGCTGAACCGGCCCTGCTCGTCGCGGCAGCCGAAGTAGGCGGTGCCGATCTGGAAGATCAGTTCGCCGCCGTGCCGGTGGTAGCGCGAGATGCCGCCCTCTCCGGTGTTGTGCAGGCAGTCGGCCATCGCCGAGCCTCGGTTGAGCGCTTCGACCGCGTTGCCCGACAGCGACCCGAAGCTCATCGCCGAGATGTTGACGATCGAACTGGGCCGGAATGCCTTGGCTCGGCCGCGCGCGGCCCCGAGCACCTTGGCGCTCGGCACGGGGCCGTCGTGCGGAACACCCGGCGCCGACTGCGGGGCGGCCCGGCCGAAGGTGCGGTGCTTGATCACCGGGTAGCCGGTGGTGTGCTCGATGTCGTTGTCGGTGCCGAACCCGAAGTAGTTGTTCTCGTTCTTCGCCGACGCGTACACCCACCGGCGCTGGTCGCGGGTGAACGGCCGCTCCTCGTCGTTGGCCGCCACCACGTACTGGCGAAGTTCGGGCCCGATCGCCTCGATGAGGTACCGGGCATGGCCGACCAGCGGATAGTTGCGCAGCAGCGCGTGCTTTCGCTGGAAGAGGTCACGGGCAGCCACGGCTGCCACGGTCGAGGCGGCCGCGGCCGCGAGCTTGCGAACCGTCTTGCTCATGTTGTGAGCGTTGCCCCCGCGGCCGAACCCGAAACGGAATGACCGGCGCCGGTCCGGCGTCGCGTCGACGCCGCACCGCCCGCGCTCGATTGTGGCGCTGCAACCTTGACGGCGTCACCGGAGGTTGCGAGTATTGTGATCTGCGTCATATAGCGGCGCCAGATCCGGTTGAGGGGGCGTGCCATGGCCACCAGGGACAAGTACACCGAGGTGCCCGCACCGTACGCCTGGGAAGTTCCCAGCGCCGGCGAGGCCCGCTTCAACTGGGAGTACGACGACGGCCGCGCCCGGCTACTTTCCCTGTACCAGAAGGGCAAGGACAAGCAGTGGGACGCCCAGTCGCGCATCGACTGGACCCTCGACGTCGACCCGATGAACCCGATCGGGTTGCCCGACGAGTTCCATCCTCTGTTCGGCAGCCCGATGTGGGACGCCGCCGACGACAGACGCCGCGCCGAGATGCGCCAGCACTCCCAGGCGTGGCAGTTCTCCCAGTTCCTGCACGGCGAGCAGGGAGCGATGGTGTGTGCGGCCAAGATCGTCGAGGTCGTCCCGGATCTGGACGCCAAGTTCTATGCCGCCACCCAGACGATGGACGAGGCCAGGCACGTCGAGGCGTTCTCGCGGTTCCTGCACGAGAAAGTCGGGATGGTCTATCCGATCAACAAGAACCTGACCGCTCTGCTCGACGACACCCTGCGCGACTCCCGTTGGGACATGCCCTATCTCGGTATGCAGGTCCTCATCGAGGGGCTCGCCCTGGCCGCGTTCGGCGTGCAGCGCGATCTGGCGCAACCGGGCTCGCTGGCCAAACAGCTGCTCGCCTATGTCATGCAGGACGAGGCTCGACACGTCGCGTTCGGCCGGATCTCGCTGAAGGACTACTACGCTGCGCTGACCGAGGCCGAACGCGATGAGCGGGAGGAATTCGTCGTGGAGGCGTGCTACCTGATGCGCGACCGGCTGCGCGGCGACGAGGTGTTCGAGACCCTGGGGCTCGACGTCAAGGCGTGTGCCGAGTGGGTCGAGACGGCGCCGATGATGAACCAGTTCCGCTCGCATCTGTTCAGCCGCATCGTGCCGATCGTCAAGGACATCGGGCTGTGGGGCGACAAGGTGCAGAAGGCTTTTCGCGATATGGGTGTCCTCGACATGGGCAGCTTCGACATCGAGACGCTGATGAAGGCCGACGAGGATCAGGCCGACGCGCTGGACAAGGCACACGCCGAGATGGCCACCCGTGCGAAGGAAGTGGACGAGACGATCGCGGCGGCGGCCCTGCCGGTGTCAGCTGGCTAGCAGCGCGTCGATCTGGTTGAGCGCCTGAGCCGTGCCCTCCTCCACACCCATCTCGAGCACCTTCTGCAAGCCTTCGACCGACTCGTATGTGCTGATGTAGGTGGCTCTGGTCGCGCTGTCACCTATCGCCTCGAAGGTGTAGACGCTGTGCGCGACGGGCATATCGCCGGCCGGCTTGAGGTCAGCGTCGGCGAACCCGTCTTCGAAACTGAAGCTGCGCGGTTCATCGACAGCCGTGACCTTCCAGTAGCCGCCGTACTTCTCACCGTCGGGTCCGGTCATGTAATACGTGACCGTGCCGCCGGGCGTCAGCGCATGCTCGACCACGGTGGCCGGGTAACCCGGTGGCCCCCAGATCTTCTCGAGCTGGCGCGGGTCGGCGTAGATCTGCCAGACCCGCTCGACGGGCGCCGCGAACTCTGCGGTGATCGTCAAGGTGCGGTCGTCGATGTTCTTACTGGTATTGGTGACAGGCATGGTTATTCCTCGCTGAGTAGGTCATCGATGCGAGCGATGCGACCACGCCAGACGTCCTCGAGCTCAGTGAGCATCGACGCGACTGACCGCACCGCCTCCATGTCACCACTCGCCAATTGCTCTCGCCCCTGGCGACGCTTGGAGATGAGGCCGGCCTTCTCCAATACGGCGACATGCTTCTGCACTGCGGCGAAGCTCATGTCGTACTGCGCCGCGAGCGCCGTGACCGAATGCTCGCCGGCCAGCACCCGACGGAGGATGTCCCGTCGAGTCCGGTCAGCCAAGGCGTGGAAGAACGCGTCCGCCCTGTCCTCGTCCTGATCGGCCACCACGACAATATACAACCGATCGGTTGTACGTTGTCAATCGGTGTGCCGACATCGTGATCTGGACCGCCGCTCGGGTTACGCGGAGATGTCGGTCCCGCCGTCTACGATTCCTGCGGCCCCCTTCTCGGTATCGACACAAAGGACCAGCAGTGAGTTACACCGCCGCCGACATCACCGAACTCGATGATGTCCAGCACACCCGCCTGCGGCCGGCGGTCAACCTGGGGCTCGACGTACTAAACACCGCGCTGCGTGAGCTGATCGACAACGCCATCGAAGAGGTCGCCGTTCCCGACCACGGCGGCTCCACGGTCACGATCACCCTGCACGCCGACGGATCGGTCAGCGTGGCCGACGACGGCCGCGGCCTGCCCGTCGACACCGATCCGAGCACCGGCAAGAACGGCATCGTCAAGACGCTCGGCACGGCGCGGGCCGGCGGCAAGTTCTCCGCGCACACCGACGCCACCAGCACGGGCGCCGGCCTCAACGGAATCGGCGCCGCCGCAGCGGTTTTCATCTCCGCGCGCACCGACGTCACGGTGCACCGGGCGGGCAGGACCTACGTGCAGTGCTTCGGGCGCGGCTATCCCGGCACCTTTGAGGGCAAGGAGTTCGACGCCGACGCACCGTTCACCCGCGCCGACACGCAGAAGCTGCGCGGCACCGGCAACCGCAAACCCGACCTGCACGGCACCACCGTCCGAATCCTGTTCGACCCTGCCGTGGTTCCCGACACCAGCATCGACATCGGCGAGGTGCTGCTGCGCGCGCACGCCGCGGCCCGGCTGTCGCCGGGTGTGCACCTGACCGTCGTCGACGAGGGCTGGCCGGGCGAGGAGGTTCCGCCGGCGCTGCTCGAGCCGTTCACCGGCCCGTGGGGCACCGACACGCTGCTGGACCTGATGTGCACCGCCGCCGGCACACCCGCGCCCGACATCCGCGCGGTCGTGGAGGGTCGCGGTGAGTACACCACCGGCCGGGGCCCGACCCCGTTCCGGTGGTCGCTGACCGCGGGCCCGGCCGAACCGGCGACGGTGGCCGCCTTCTGCAACACCGTGCGCACCCCCGGCGGCGGGTCCCACCTGACCGCCGCGATGAAGGGGCTTTCCGAAGCGCTGGCCGACCGGGCGTCGCGGATGCGTGACCTGGGATTGGCCAAGGGCGAAGAAGGGCCGGAGCCACAGGATTTCGTCGCGGTCACCGCTTTGGCCGTGGACACCCGGGCACCCGATGTCGCCTGGGACTCACAGGCCAAGACCGCGGTGTCGTCGCGGTCGTTGAACGTGGCGATGGCCCCGGACGTGGCCCGCAGCGTCACGATCTGGGCGGCCAACCCCGCCAACGCCGACGCCGTGTCGTTGTGGACCAAGCTGGCGCTGGAGTCGGCGCGGGCGCGACGCAGCGCGGAGGGGGCGAAGGCGCGGTCGCGCGCCGCGTCGAAGGCCAAGGGTCTGGGCACGAACCTGTCACTGCCGCCCAAGCTGCTTCCCAGCCGTGAGACCGGCCGCGGATCCGGTGCGGAACTGTTTCTCTGCGAGGGTGATTCGGCGCTGGGCACCATCAAAGCCGCGCGCGACGCGACGTTCCAGGCGGCGTTCCCGCTGAAAGGCAAGCCGCCCAACGTGTACGGGTTCGCGCTGAACAAAGCCCGCTCGAAGGACGAGTTCGATTCGATCGAACGCATCCTGGGCTGCGGTGTGCGGGACAACTGCGACCCGGAACTGTGCCGCTACGACCGGATCCTGTTCGCCTCCGACGCCGACCCCGACGGCGGGAACATCAACTCGAGCCTGATCTCGATGTTCCTGGACTTCTACCGGCCGCTGGTCGAAGCGGGGATGGTCTACGTGACGCTGCCGCCGCTGTTCGTGGTCAAGGACGGCACCCAGCGGATCTACTGCCAGGACGAGTCCGAGCGCGACGCTGCCGTGGCAAAGTTGAAGGAGACCTCCAAGCGCAGGGTCGAGGTGCAGCGCAACAAGGGGCTCGGCGAGATGGATGCCGACGACTTCTGGAACACCGTGCTGGATCCGCAGCGCCGCACGGTGATTCGCGTACTTCCTGACGATGACGAGAAGAAGTTGCATCACACGTTGTTCGGTGGACCGCCCGAGGGCCGGCGGACATGGATGGCCGACATCGCCGCCCGTGTCGACACCAATTCCCTCGACCTGACCTAGGAGACCACCGTGACCGCAACCCTCGACGTTCCGGAGCAGAACCCGGATCTGGTCCTCGACCAGAGCGCCGACGACTACTGGAACCGCTATCAACTGACGTTCGCGCTGTACAGCGTCAGTGACCGCGCGATCCCGTCGGCCTACGACGGCCTGAAGCCCGGTCAGCGGCGTCTGCTCTATCAGATGCACGAGTCCAAGCTGCTGCCCGGCAACAAACCGCAGAAGTCGTCGAAGATCTGCTCGGCCGTCACCGGCAACCTGCACCCGCACGGCGGTACGTCGATGTACGGGGCCGCGGCGCTGATGGCCGCCGATTTCCAGCGCGTGAAAGTCATTGACGGGCAGGGCGCTTTCCCCCGCATCCAGGGCGACATCCCGGCCGCCGACCGCTACACCGAGATGCGGCTGTCCGCGCCGGGCGCCGCGCTGACCGCCGAACTCGACAGCCACGCGGTGCCGATGGTGTCGACTTTCGACGGCGAGTGGATCGAACCCACGGTGCTGCCCGCCCAGTGGCCGGTGCTGCTGTGCAACGGCGCTGTCGGCATCGCCGAGGGATGGGCCACCAAGGTGCCCGCGCACAATCCGCGCGAAATCATGGCTGCCTGCCGCGCGCTGTTGAAGACCCCGAACATGACCGACGACCGCCTGGTGAAGATGATTCCCGGACCCGACTGGGGTTCGGGGGCGAGCGTCGTCGGCACGGCTGGGCTGCGTGAGTACATCACCACCGGCCGCGGGCACTTCACGGTTCGCGGGACGCTGTCGGTGGACGGTAAGAACGTCATCATCACCGAACTACCGCCCGGCGTCGCGAGCAACACTGTGCAGGAACGGATCCGGGCGCTGGTGGAGTCCGGGGAGCTGTCCGGCGTCGCCGACATGTCGGATCTCACCGACCGCCGCAACGGGTTACGGATCGTCGTCACCGCCAAACGCGGCCACAGCGCCGAACAGATCCGCGACCAACTGCTGGCCCTGACCCCGCTGGAGTCGACGTTCGCCGCGAGCCTGGTGGCCCTCGACGAGAACCGGGTGCCGCGCTGGTGGTCGGTGCGTGAGCTGATCAAGGCGTTTCTCTCGCTGCGTGATTCGGTGGTTCTGCATCGAAGCGAGTACCGGCTGGAGAAGGTGACGGCGAGGCGTCATCTGGTGGCCGGGCTGATGACGATCCACCTCGACATCGACGCCGCAGTGGCGGTGATCCGCGGATCGGAGACCGTCGACGAGGCCCGTCAGGGGCTGCAGGACCGCTTCAAGATCGACGCCGTGCAGGCCGACTACGTGCTGGCGTTGCAGCTGCGCCGGCTGACCAAGCTCGATGTGATCGAGCTGCAGGCCGAGGCTGAACGGCTCGACGCCGAGTTCGCCCAGCTCACCGAACTGGTGTCGAATCCCGATGCGCGCAAAACGGTGATCGACAAGGAACTCGTCGAGACCGCCAAGCTGTTCAAGGGCCCCGAGTTCGACCGTCGCACCGTGCTCGACCTCGACGCCACCCCGGTCACCTCCGGCGCCGGCGAGGACGGCCCGCGCGAACGCAAGGTCAACACCGCCTGGCGCCTCGACGACCGCGGCGTGTTCTCCGACCGGCACGGCGAGCTGCTGACGTCCGGCCTCGGGTGGGCGGTGTGGACCGATGGCCGGATCAAATTCACCACCGGCGGTGGTCTGCCGTACAAGATCCGCGACATTCCGGTCGCGCCCGACATCACCAAGCTGCTGGGGTCGGGTGTGCTGCCCGAGGGCTTCCACCTGGCGCTGGTGACCCGGCGCGGCAAGATCCTGCGGATCGATCCGGCCGCGGTGAACCCGCAGGGTGTGGCGGGCAACGGCGTTGCGGGTGTGAAGCTGGCCACCGACGGCGACGAGGTCATCGCCGCGCTGCCGGTCTCGTGCGCCAACGGTGAAGCGATCCTGTCGTTGGCCGAAAAGAGCTGGAAGGTCACCGAAGTCGCCGATATCCCGGTGAAGGGCCGCGGCGGCGCCGGCGTCGGGTTCCATCCGTTCGTCAAGGGTGAGAGCGCGTTGCTCGCGGCGTCGATCTCGGCGACCGGTTACGTGCGCGGCAAGAGGTCGGTGCGCGCCGAGAGTCGGGCCAAGGCGTCGATCAAGGGCTCGGGCCTAGAGGTTACCCCGGCCGGGTGACCCGGCGCTCCGGGCAACGGATCGGACACGAACCGGCATCGTCAGCCCTCGCCTCCACTGTTCACAGCTGTCACTTTGGTAACTTCGCGCCGTGCAGGTATCCCGGCGCGACGCGCTGCGCTACGCCGCCACGGTGTCGGCACTGGCGGGCCTCGGTGCCGCATCGGTGGGACGGACCGCGCCGGCGGCCGCGGCCGCGCGCCCGACGCTGATCGACTTCGCGATGCGCCAGATCCCCGCGCAGGACATCCGGGCCGCCGGGCACGCCGGCGTCATCAACTACGTGTCGACCTCACGGCCCGGGTCGTCGTTCGGCGCCAAACCGATCACGCTGCCCTACGCCCGGTCGTTGAACGCCGCCGGCCTGGTGATCGTCAGCAACTACCAGTACGGCAAGCCCGGCGGGACGGCGCCGTCGGACTTCACCCGCGGCTATCCCGGCGGCGTCGCCGACGCGAAAACCGCCTGGCACTATCACGTCGCCGCCGGCGGCGGTCGCACCGCGCCGATCTTCTTCAGCGTCGACGACGACATCGACCGCCAGGCCTGGAACAGCACCGTGCTGCCCTGGTTCCGCGGGATCAACTCGGTGCTCGGCGTGCAGCGCACCGGCATCTACGCCGGCATCCGGCCGTGTCAGTGGGCGGCCGCCGACGGTGTCATCGGCAGGTCGGGTTCCCCCGGCCACGTCTGGGCGTGGCAGACCCGGTCCTGGTCGGGCGGCCAGATCTATCCCGCGGCTGTGCTCTATCAGCGCATCATCGACACGGCCTCGAATCCGGGGCCGGTGGTCGGCGGCATCCGCGTCGACGTCAACGACGTACTGGCCCAGGACTGCGGCCAGTGGAACTTCCATCCCTGACGGCGGGAGTCAGCGCGGCAGCGTCGTGATGTGCACGTGGTCGAAGTGACCGTAGCCGGACGCCTGCGGACCGGCCGGCGTGTAATAGGTGCCCCGCCAGATCACGTCCTGCAGCCCGAAGCGTCCGGCGTTGGCCATCGCGAACGCGAGGATCTCGTTGCCGAGCGCTATCCCCTCCGGGCTCTGGTGGTTGGGGATCATGATGTCGATCGCCAGGCCGCGGGGGTGCCACGGCTTCGAGTCCGGCCGCACGCCGTCGATGTCGCCGATCTGCGGGAACCGTGCGCTGACCGCCCGGGCCGCCATGATCGTGTTGGGCTGCAGTCCGGCCTCGTTCGCGACCCCGACGGGCAGCGCCTCCAGGTTGTCGGGCACGACAGCGGCCAGCGGCGACGCGGGCTCGCCGGGTGGCGGCGGCGGTGGTGCGGGCGCCCCGACGGGCGGGGGCGGTGGCGGCACTGCATTGTCGATCACGGCCTGCTGCTGCGGGGTCAACGCCGCGTACTGCGCCTCGGCTTCGGCGATCTTGCGCAGCAGTTCCTTCCACTTGCCCTGCAGTTCGGCGCCGACGGCCGCGGCCCGTTCGGCGGCCGCGCGGGCGTCAGCGGCCGACTTCTCCGATTCGACGGCGGCGGCGGCCGCGCGCTCGCTGGCCGCCTTGTAGGCCTTCATCTGGTCGGCCGTCGTCGCGGCCACCACCCGCTGCAGTGACAGCCGGTCGATGAGTTGTTGTGGTGAGGGTGCGGTCAGCAGCGCCGCCATCTGACCGTCGCGGCCGCTCATGTAGTTCATCGCCGCGATCCGGTCGACCGCAGCCTGATACGGCGCGAGCTGGGCATTGGCGGCGGTAAGTGCGTCCAGGTCGGCACGGTGACGGTCCTCGGCCGCGGTCTGCTCGGCCCGTCGTGCCTCGGCGTCGCGTTGCGCGGCGGTGACCGCCTCGCGGGTCTGCAGCGCCTGACTGGACAGTTCGTTGAGTCTGGCCAGCGCGTCCGCGGCCGGGTCGGCGTGGACGTGGCCCATCGAGATGGCCAGCGTCAGCGCAACGGCCGCCGAAACGCACACCCTACGTCGAAGGTATTGGCGCACCCGGCTCATTCGGTTTGTCACGATCTTTCGCTACTAGGACCGATGTTGGCCCGGCGTTCTCGTCCCGGGACAGGTTACGAAGTGCTCACGACGATGTCCACTCGTCCGTGCGTCGCGATCGCCGGGCGCGCCGACCGCGCACTCACCGTCCATGCACAGCCCGACACCCGCTCTGAACTGGGCAAACTGCGAATTACACACATGTTATTCACAGCGTACGCGTCAGGGCTGGAACAGGATGCCGTCGTCTGAGGCCCGGGCCAGCAGCATGGGGATCGTCAGCTCGCCGTAGCCCTCGTGCACCGGGCCGCGCGCGGTGCCCAGGAAGGGCACCACACCGGGGTCGGGGATGACGTCGAGGTGGTAGGCCTGCACGGCGGGCAGGTGGTACTGGAAGAAGTTGACCAGGAAGTCGAGCACGAAGATCGCGCTACCGATCAGACCCTTACCCCACAGCGTGGACGCGTTGTACAGCGGCGTCATGGCGGCCGGGTCCCCGATCATCACGATCGGCCCGTAGTGCGGCTTGCTGCCGCCGCCGGGCTCATAGGGCGGCATGAACGGTTGCAGCCCGGGCAGGTCGGTGGCCATGTAGGGCGCGGTGCTGCCGTAGGTCCCGATGTTGACGAACATCGAGTCGGCGCCATTGCCCGCGACCGTGGTGTTGATGCCGGGGGCTTCGAAGCCGACGCCGGCCAGCCCGATCTGCTGCGAGACGTACTGCGCCTCCCAGCCGCCGAGCGAGTGGCCGGTGACGAAGATGTCTTCGTCGCGGTAACCCTGCAGCGCCGCCTCGGCCCGGACCCGCTGCGCGAAGTCGAGTGCGTTGTGGAACGCCCACGGGGTGGTTCGCGTGAAAACCACCTGCAGATCGGCGATCAACTGCGGGATCACCATGAGCGGGTTGAACAGCAGGTTCGTCCCGCCGGTCGTGCCCTGGTAGGCGATGATCACCTGACCTTCCGGCGTCACCCAGGCCTTGCCGACCATGCCCGTGAAAATGTTGGTCTCGGCGAGCTGGAAGCCGTCGACGACGAACGGCTGCAGATCCCCCGGCGTGGACCCGAGCACGTACGCCGCCGAGGCCGCGTGCAGGAACTGCGCGACCGTCGGAGTCACCCTGTCGGTCGGCCCGTCGTAGACCAGCGTGGGCACCACCGGCTGCACCGGCGGGGTGTCCCACAGGCCCAGCAGACGCTCCACCTCGCGGAAGGCGCCGAAGATCAGGTCGTTGATCGGGCCGAGGCCGATCGGGAGCGTCGGGCTGTTGGCGTACGAGGTGAAGTCCAGCACCTCCAGCACCATGTTGACGATGCGGCCCGGCAGCTCCAGCAGCTGGGCGATCGGCGACAACGGTTGCGGCGCAACAGGTGTCGTAATCTCGACCGCGGCCACCGGGACGTCGGCTGCTGCGACCGCGGCTGTGCGGACCGGCGCGGCGAGCGTGGCCACCGTGGCGCTGACGGGCTCGGCTTTCAGCCGGCTCGACGTGACCAGCGCCTGCTCGAGCGTGGCGGTGTCACGCTCGACAAGCGTTTCCGGCGTGGCCGGATCGGATTGGCCACCGCGCGCTTTCGTCGTCTCCGGAACCGGAGCCGGCGCCGGCGCCGGCGGCTCGATGTCGTCGTCAGTCGGCACGTCGACCTCGGGTGCCGACGGCTCGATCTCCGCTTCCGCTTCGTCGTCGGCCTCGACGGGGGTGTCGTCGAGCCGCGTGTCGGAGGACTCGTCGGTCGTCTCGTCGTCGCCGTCGGCCTCGTCGTCGGGACCGGACGTGTCCGGCGTCGTCGCGGCCTTCGCGGCGGAGTCGGTGCCCTGCGCCGGGCTGGAATCGCCCGGACCGGTCGAGGTGCTGGTGCTGGTGCTGGTGCCCGAATCGGAATCGGGCGAATCGGCCCAGGCGACGCCGGGCGTCGCGCCGAACGCGATGCCCGCGGTGAGCGCGAGCGCGGCTATGCCGTAGCGAAACATCCCACGCCCGAGGCGGTCGGTCGGATCCACGTGCTCCACTGCTGACGACTCCTCACATCGCCGGGCGCACGCCACGGCCTGGATGACAACCTACATAGTCAGGCGGGGTGACCATTACGGAATTCGGGCACATACCTTGGCGGCCCGCCGATTCCGTGCTAAGTGTCAGCCGTTGCCGCCGGTGAGCAGCCGACACAGGACAGCGGCCTCGCTGATATCGGGATCCTTGGTCGCGGTGAGCAGCGTCAGGCCTCGATCGGCCGCCAGTTCCTTGAGGTGCGCGAAGGCCGCCGCTGCTGCGGGTTGCTGCAGTTCGTCGCGGTACCGGTGGGCGAATTCGTCGAAGCGCGCCGGGTCGTGGCGGTACCACTTCCGCAGCTCGGTCGACGGCGCGACGTCCTTGCACCACTCGTCGAGGTGTGCGCTCTCCTTGCTGATCCCGCGCGGCCAGAGCCGGTTCACCAGTACCCGGGCACCGTCGTCGGGCCGAGGTTCGTCGTAGATGCGACGCACGCGCACCTGCCGCTGGTCGCTCATCACACCTCCCGGGCCAACCTTGCGCTGCACGACGGCCGATGTCCACCGTCACCCGGTCGAGGGGTATGCAGTTCGCATGCGAAACGTCCAGCCATACCCGGTTGATGCCTGAAGCCCTGGCGCTCGGCGCCGCCGTGGTGTTCGGGCTCGTCCACTTCTTCAGCGGACTGCTCGCGCGCCGGGCCGACAGTTGGGCGGTAGCGCTCTACGGGCAGATCGGCGGCGTCGTCGTGGTGGCGGCCGCAGCGGTCTTCTGGCCGGCGCCGCAGCTGACTCTCGAGTCGATCGCGTGGGGGGCGCTGTCCGGAGTCGGCACGGGTGTGGGGGTGGCGTTTCTCTACCGCGGCCTGAGCACCGGCCGGATGAGCGTGGTGGTGCCCGTCAGCGATGTCGGCGCCGTCGCGTTGCCGGTCCTGGTCGGGGTGGCACTGCTCGGTGACCGTCCCACCGCGCTGGCGTGGGTCGGCGTCGCCGCGGCGTTACCCGCGTTGTGGCTGGTTTCGCGCAGCCGCCAGGCGGAGTCGTCACACGCCGAGACCGGCACGCTCGACGGTCTGATCGCCGGCGCCGGTTTCGCGCTGCAGTTCATCGCGATCTCACGGATCGACCTCGAGGGCGGTCTGTGGCCGATTCTGGCCGCACGGATCCTGGCCGCGGTCACCATCGTTCCGCTGGGCCTGCGCAGCGGCGCACGCCTGCGCCTGCCCCGCCGGTTCGTGCTGCCCGCGTGTGTCGTGGGGGCGGCGGGTTCGGTTGCGATCGTCCTGTACTTCCTGGCCACCCAGGAGCAGCTACTCGCGCTGGCCACCGTGCTCGCCGCCCTCTACCCGGCGATCCCGGTGCTGCTGGCGATGCTCTTCCTGCACGAAAGGCTCAGTCGCCCACAGGTAGTCGGCCTGATGCTGACGGCCGCGGCGATCGGGTTGATCTCGCTGGGCTGACCGGGACGCTACTTCGCGGTGAGGCTGACGACCTTGAGGCCCTCACCCCTGATCGCCGCGACGACGTAGACGTTACCGTCGCCGTCCACGGCGATCCGCGTCGGACTCTGAATGTCGTTGAACGGTAACTGCACCCAGTCCCCACCGCCCGCAGGCATCCGGGACACCGTGCCCGCCTTCACGTCGGTGGCGTACAGATTGCCAGCGGCGTCGACCGCGAGACCGCCGGCGTCGGCCGGGGCGCCCTCGACCACCTCGGCAGTCGTGGCGTCCTTCGCGATCTTGACGATCTTGCCCTCCGACGACGCGTAAAGGTTGTCGTCGGCGTCGATCACCAGGTGCCCCAGTTCACTCGCGCCGCTGACCGGAACCTCGGTGGGCGACTGCGCCCCGGGGGCGAGCTTCAACAACACGTCCCGCGAGTTGTCGCCCAGGTACACCGTCCCGTCCCGGGACACCGCCAGACCGCTCCACTCCCGGAGTTCACCGAACGGCAGCGGTTCGGGCGTGGTGGACCCGGGTTTCAGCGTCTGGACCTGGTGTTCGAGGGTGACGAAATACAGCGCGCCGTCGGGTGCGACCGCGAGCGTCGACACACCGAACCGGGTGTGCGGCAGCGGTTTCGGCCTCTCTTCACCGCGGGTGTAGGTCAGGATCCCGATGCTGCCGCCCATGTACAGCGTGTTCTTGGCGTCGACGGCCAGGCTCGAGGCGCCGATCGCGTCGAACAGCACACTCTGCTGACCGGTCTGCACCGGCACATCCGCGGCGAGGTTCGTCGGCGAGGACTCCGACGAACACCCCGCCGCGACAGTCAACGCGAGCGTGCTCAACACCGCGATGAGACCGCGCAGTGCTCTGTCGGTATTCACCCCGGCATCTTAAGCGGGCAGATTCTTTGACAGGTGTCAGAAAACTGATACCTTGCGAGTGAGGCACTACACAGGAACGGCAGGCGACATGGCTACATCACCCTCGGCATCACCAACGACGGCGATCATCGGTGCGGGCATCAGCGGTTTGACCACCGGGAAGAACCTCGCCGACGCCGGGATCGAGTACGACTGCTTCGAAGCGTCCGACCGCATCGGCGGCAACTGGGCGTTCCGCAATCCGAACGGGCATTCCAGCGCGTACCGATCACTGCACATCGACACCTCCCGTGATTGCCTGTCGTTCCGCGACTTCCCGATGCGCGCGGACCTCCCCGACTTCCCGCATCACTCCCAGGTCAAGGAGTACCTGGACGACTACGCCGAAACCTTCGGCCTGTTGGATCGCATCCAGTTCCAGAACGAGGTCAAGCACGCGCGACGCCTCCCGCAGGGCGGTTGGGAACTCGACACGGCGGACGGTCAGACGCGACGGTTTGACGCGCTGGTCGTCGCGAACGGCCACCACTGGGATCCCCGCACACCCGACTTCCCGGGCGAGTTCACCGGTGAGAGCATCCACGCCCACGCCTACATCGACCCGACCGAACCACTCGATCTGCGCGGCAAACGCATCGTCGTCGTCGGGATCGGCAACTCCGCGGCCGACATCGTCTCCGAGCTGTCCCAGAAGTCTTGGCGCAACACGGTTTACCTGTCGACGCGCTCGGGAGCCTGGGTTGTGCCGAAGTACATCTTCGGCAGGACCGCCGACAAGGTCGCGCGCTCGCTGCCGGTGATCCCGCTGTCGTGGCAGCGGCGCGCGATGCAACCGTTCGCGCGGTTGATGTTCGGTGATCCCGAGAACTACGGCCTACCGAAACCCAACCACCGATTCCTCGAGGCGCACCCCACCCAGTCCGCCGAACTGCTCATGCGGTTGGGGTCCGGTGACGCGACCGCGAAGCCGAACATCGAACGCCTGGACGGACGTTCGGTGGTGTTCGTCGACGGTTCGACCGTCGAGGCCGACGTGATCATCTATGCGACGGGCTACAACATCACGTTCCCGTTCTTCGACCGTAGCTTCATCGAGGCGCCCGACAACCGGCTCCCGCTGTACAAGCGGATCTTCAAGCCGGGCATCGACGACCTGCTCTTCATCGGGTTCGCCCAGGCGGTGCCGACGCTGTTCCCCTTCGTGGAGTGCCAGGCCCGGTTGGCCGCCGAGTATCTCGCCGGGACGTACCGGCCCCCGTCGGAAGCCGAGATGAAGCGCGTCATCGCCGCCGACGAACGAAAGTACGTCGGCCACTTCGCCGACAAACCGCGGCACACCCAGCAGGTGGACTACTGGGATTACGAACGCAACATGCGCAAGCGTGAGCTGCCGGCCGGCCGGCGCCGCGTCGAGAAGCTCGGTCCGGTGCGGCTTGCGGGCTGCGCACGCGAGGCAGCCGGTGCCGCCTGAGTCGACGCCGACGTCGCGACGCAGCGCGCGCCGACCGCAACCGCGCGGCGACGAGAGCCGGGCCCGAATCCTGGAGGCCTTCGAGGAGCAGCTGCAGACCCGGTCGCTCGCGGAGATCAGCGTCGCGGAACTGGCGCGGGCAGCGGGCCTGAAGCGGCCGGCGTTCTACTTCTACTTCGCGGGCAAACACGAAGTCGTCACCGAGCTGCTGATCGGCATCTTCCAGGACGACGTCTTCACGATCGAGGGATCGCTGGCCGGCGGCGGCGACCCGCGTCAGATCGTCGTCGACGCGATGACCCGGACCTTCGACTCCTGGCAGGCCCACCGGACCCTGTTCCGGGCGATGCTCGACGCCCGCGACGCCGACCCCGAGGCGACGGCCATCTGGGACCGGTGGTTGCAGCGCTACGAGGACCTCGTCAGCGACTTCATCACCACCCAGCCGACCATCGACATCCCCGATGTCGGCGCGCTCGCCCACACCCTGATCTCCATGAACGAACGGGTCCTGGACCGCTATGTGCGATCCGCGGACGGCCCGGAGGCGGTCGGCCCGCTGCGGGCGGCGATCATCCATGTCTGGCACACAGCACTTTTCGGGGATACCGCTCGCTGAGACCCCTCCGAATGCTTGTATGATAAGTTGCGACTGTCATCGTATAAGTAAGGGGAGGCCGTGGCCGACCGAATCCGGCATCTGAAGCTCTCCCACGTCGTCCTGCCGCTGGACACTCCGGTCAGCGATGCCAAGGTGCTCACCGGCCGCCAGAAGCCGCTCACCGAAACCGTGATGCTGTTCGTCGAGGTCCGCACCGAAGACGGTTACGAGGGAATGGGTTTCAGCTATTCCAAACGCGCGGGCGGGCGGGCGCAGTACACCCACTTGGCCGAGGTCGCCGAGAACGCACTCGGCCAGGATCCTTCCGACATCGACAAGATCTACCAGTCGTTGCTGTGGGCGGGGGCGTCTGTTGGCCGTTCCGGTACCGCCACGCAGGCGATCGCCGCGCTCGACGTCGCGCTGTGGGATCTCAAGGCCCGCCGCGCAGGGCTGCCGCTGGCCAAGTTGCTCGGCGCCCATCGTGACTCATGCCGGGTGTACAACACTTCCGGCGGGTTCCTGCAGGCCTCGGTCGAGGAGATCAAGGCGAAGGCCACCGCGTCGCTGGAGTCGGGCATCGGCGGGATCAAAATCAAGGTGGGCCAACCGGATTGGCGTACCGACCTGAAGCGTGTCGCGGCGCTGCGCGAGCACCTCGGCGACCGGCCCCTGATGGTCGACGCCAACCAGCAGTGGGACCGCGCCCGCGCCCGGCGGATGTGCCGCGAGCTCGAGGCCTTCGACCTGATCTGGATCGAGGAACCGCTCGACGCCTGGGACGCGGTCGGACACGCCGACCTCAGCCACGTCTTCGACACCCCGATCGCCACCGGCGAGATGCTGACGTCGGTGAGCGAACACATGTCCCTCGTCGACGCCGGCTACCGCGGCATCGTCCAACCCGATGCACCCCGCATCGGCGGTATCACCCCGTTCCTGCGGTTCTCGACGCTGGCCGCGCACGCCGGTCTGGCGCTGGCGCCGCACTACGCCATGGAGATTCACCTGCACCTGGCGGCGGCCTACCCGACTGAACCGTGGGTCGAGCACTTCGAGTGGCTCAACCCGTTGTTCAACGAGCGCGTCGAGATCCGCGACGGCCGGATGTACCTCCCGGAGCGGCCGGGGCTCGGGTTCACGCTCAGCGACCGGATGCGCGCCCTCACCGTGGAGAGCGCGGAGGTCGGTACGCGATGACGGAGAAGTCACTGGCGCAGCGGGTGGTCGCGGGCCTGAAGGACAAGATCTTCGCCGGCGAGCTTACGCCCGGTGAGAAGCTGCCGTCGGAGGCCGAGCTGATCGACGAGTTCGGGGTGTCGAGGACCGTGGTTCGCGAGGCGGTGACCCGGCTGCGCGCCGAGGGACTGGTCGAAACCTTCCAGGGCCGTGGCTCTTTCGTCCTGGCGGTGCCGCAGCCGTCGTCGTTCATGGTGGAGTCGGCCGCGCTGCGCACGCAGCGCGACGTGCTGGACATGGTGGATTTCCGGATCGGCGTGGAGAGCGAGGCCGCTGCGCTGGCGGCCGCCCGCGCCGACGATCGCGGCCGCCGCACGATCAGCGCGGCGCTGGCGGAGTTCGTCGGCGCCGCCCCCGAGGACGCGGTGCAGGCCGACTACCGGTTCCACCGGGCGGTCGCGGAGGTCAGCGCCAACCGGTTCCACCTCGAACTGCTCGACTCGCTGGGCCCGATGATGATCATGCTGCCGCGGACCCGGTTGGGCGACGAGTACTCGATGACCGACGCCGGACACGTGGCACGAGTGCAGCGCGAACACGAGGACATCGCCGCGGCGATCCGCGCAAGCGATCCCGACACCGCGCGCGCGGCGATGCGCGTGCACTTGGGCAACACCCGCAGGCGCCTCAGCGGTGGCTGAGACCGGCTCACACACCGACCTTTTCGTCGGTGTCGGCGGTCTTGCGCCGGGTCGCCCTGATGACCGTCGTGATCAGCGGCAGCAACAGCAGCGCGATGAACACCGCGAAGATCGTCCCGGAGATCGGGCGGGTGAAGAAGCCCGTCGGATCACCCCCGAAGATCAGCAGCGACCGGCGCGTGCTCGACTCGATGATCGACCCGAGCACGTACGCGAGCACCATCGGGCCGGGGTCGAAACCGGCCTTCTTCATGAAATAGCCGAGGATCCCGAACGCGACCATCAGGTAGATGTCGAAGACCGAGTTGTTGATCGTGTACACGCCCAGGATCGTGATGAGCGCGGTGATGGGCGCCAGGATCGCCGGGCGGACCCGCAAGATGCGCACGAACAGTCCGACAAGGGGGATCGACAGGATCAGCAACAGAAGGTTGCCGAGGTACATCGAATTGATGACGCCCCAGAACACGTCGGGACGCTCGTCGACCAACTGGGGTCCGGGCGAGACGCCCATGATCAGCAGCGCGCCGAACAGCATGGCCATCGACGCGTTCGCGGGCAGGCCGATGGTCAGCAGTGGGATGAAAGACGAAGTGGCCGCGGCGTTGTTGGCCGTTTCCGGTGCCGCGACACCCTCGACCGCGCCGCGACCGAACCGCTCGGGATTCTTGGCGCGCCGCTTCTCGGTGGCGTACGCGACGATCGAGGAGAGCACGGCACCGCCGCCCGGCAGCACGCCGAGCACGAAGCCGATCAGCGATCCGCGGCCGATGGCCCCCGAGGACTGGCGCAGATCCTTGCGCGACGGCCAGACGTTGCCGACCTTCGTGGGCGGGGTGGCCTTGCGGTGCCGCTGCTCGAGGTTGTAGAGGATCTCGCCGACACCGAAGAGACCCATCGCCACGACGACGAAGTCGATCCCGTCGGCCAGTTGCAGGCTGTCGAACGTGAATCGCTCTGCGCCGGTGAAGCTGTCGCGTCCCACCGTCGCCAGCAGCAGGCCCACCGCCCCGGCGATCAACGCTTTGAGCTTGTTGCCGCTGCCGATGGTCGCGACCAGCAGCACGCCGAGCGCCGCCAGCGCGGCGTACTCCGGTGGCCCGAAGCTCAAGGCGAACCCGGCGACGACGGGCGCCAGCAGCGTCAGGCCGATGATCGAGATCGTCGCGCCGACAAAGGATCCGATGGCGGCAATCCCGAGCGCCGTGCCCGCCTTGCCCTGCTTGGCGAGGGCGAAACCGTCGAAGACCGTGACCACAGAGGACGCCTCGCCGGGCAGGCGCAGCAGCACCGAGGTGATCGTGCCGCCGTACTGCGCGCCGTAGTAGATGCCGGCGAGCATGATGATCGCGGCAACCGGGTCGATGGTGTAGGTGATCGGCAGCAGGATCGCGATCGTCGCTGCCGGACCGAGGCCGGGCAACACCCCGATGACCATGCCGATCAGCACTCCGACGAGGCAGTACAGCATGTTCTTCGGTTCGGCGACGAGCGCGAAGCCTTCGACGAATGCGTTGAAATCCATGATGGTGGAGTGGTTTCCGCTACAGGGCGATCAGGTGGGGCAGCGGGATGCCGAGCCCGTACAGGAACAGGACGTAGAACGCCGCGACAGTCGCGACGCTGATGATCGCCGTGCTGCGCCACGTCTCACCGCCGAGGAACTTCAGCCACACCACGCACAGCAGCAAGGCCGGTATCTCGAATCCGGTCATCGGCAGCATGACGGCGAACACGATGAACGTGACGATGCCGATCGCGGGCAGCGCGCTGCTGCGGGTGAACGCCTCGCTGTCGGTCAACCCGCGGCCCACCGCCAGCAGCACCACCGACAACACGGTGATCAGCACGCTGACGACGAACGGCCACAGGCCCGGACCGGGTTCGTGCAGCGAGCCCAGACCGTAACCCCACGACAGCAGTGCACCGACGACGCCGATTCCGGTCCCGATCAGCGCGCTGACCGTCTGGTAGAGCGGACCACCCTGGGGAGGACGGTCCTCCTCCAGTTCGTGGGCGACCTCGGCCCCGATCTCGTGCAGGATGTCGCCGGGGGCGCGGTGTGTCGAATCCACGGGTGCGAGCGGCTTTTCGTGGGTTTCCGTCACGAACTGCCCTCTTCCCGCAGGCTGATGCCGTACTGGCCGACCAGGTCGGCGTAGCGTTGCTTGTCTTCGCGCAGATGCTCGAGGACCTCGTCGCCGGGGATCTCCATCGGCGTCAGGCTGTTCTGCTTGTTGAACTGCTTGTATTCCTCGGTGGCGAAGGTGGCTTGCATCCCTTCGACGAGCCGGTCCTTGACCTCCTGCGGGGTGCCCTTGGGGACCGTCATGAACCGGTACTGCGTCACCTCGACGTCGAGGCCCTGCTCTTTGGCTGTCGGCACGTCGGGCAGGTACTCGATGCGCTCGGGGCCGAAAACGGCCAGCGGGACCAGCTTTTGGGCCTGGATGTTCTCGATCGCCTCGCCGACCTGCAGGCTGGCGACGTCGACCTGGTTGCCGAGCACCGCGGCAAGCGCGGGCGCGCCGCCGTCGAACGGCACGGCCTGCGCGTTGATGTTGCTGGTCTTGAACAGCAGGGCGGCCGACAGCTGGGCTCCGGTGCCGACCCCGGTGGTGCCGTACCGGACGACCCGGTCGGGCGCGTTCTGCATGTCGGCGATCGTGCGGAATCCGCTGGCGGGGTTGGTGACCAACACGTAGTCGTCGCGGGAGACGCCCTGGACGACGTCGAAATCGTCGATGTTGGTCACCTCGTCCGGCGCGACGGCGAGCGGGGTGATGGTGAACAACGACGCGTTCTGGATCGCGATCTTGGAGCCGTCCGGTTCGGCGTTGACGATCTCCGCGGCGGCCAGCGCACCGTTGGCGCCTTCCCGGTTGATGACCGGGAAGGAGGCGCCGAGATTGTCGGAGAGGCCTTTCGACACGGCGCGGCTGATCAGGTCGCTGGAACCGCCGGGCGAGGCGCCGACGTACATCTCCACGGTGCCCGACGGCCAGGATTCCCCCGACCCGCTTCCGGTCGTGTTCTGCACACCTGAACATCCGGTGACGGTGAGGCCGACCGCGGCGGCGACCGCCAGTCCGGTGCGGAAGCGGGTGCTGTGCATGATCGCCATGAGTTGTCTCCTAAGGTCCGACCGTGGCGCAGGTCACTCACGAGCACGCTAGGTGGGGTTGGCGATACCTGTCCAAGCTATATTTGGCATCGATTCATCCAAACCAGGCATGACTGGTCAGTTGGCGACTGTGTGCCGAACGTGGATTACCCGCACGCCATTCGCGCTTTTGGCGTGCGGGTAATCCACTTTCGCCGGGTTATCCGGTGAAGCCCTCTCCGGCCGTCGAGCGGTCGTGATGGGTGTAGGTCAGCGGGATGTTCTTGCCGCGGGCGATCTTGTTCAGCGTGGCGATCCGCTCACGCGCGGCCGCACCGGTCCGCTTCCTCTGCTCGCGGATCGGATTGGTCCACGGCAGCCGGTCGGCGACCCGCGCGATGCCGACGTTGACGCGGGCGATGTTCTCGAACACCTGGATCCGCCGTTGAAAGTTGTAGCCCAGCGGTTCGAACAGGGTGCCGGCGATCATCGCCTCGATCTGCTGGTATCCGAACACCACACCGGCCGGGACCAGGGCGACGCTGGCGGTGAGCTGGTTGACGTGCCGCGCCACCAGCTTGCGGGCCCAGCCGGGGAAGGTCTCGGTCAGCGTCATCAGGTGCGCCGGGCCGGCGATCGCGTCGACGAGCTGGGCCCGCCACGGTGACGGATTGCCGCCGCGGGCCAGCACATAGTTCAGCGACTTGATCAGCTCGAGGCCGTCGGCGGACTGCAGCCGCTCCGGCGCTCCCCAGAGCCGGCCCGAGAACGACGAGTACTCGGCGAGGTCCTCGAGTTCCCGGCGCGTCAGCTTGCGCCCGAAGGCGTGGTCCACGAGCCGCCCGAGCAGCATGCCACTCCCGAAGCCGAGCAGCGACGTGACCGGAATCGGTTCGCCGAACTTGAGATAGACGTCGTCGCCCCATTTGCGACGCAATCCGCGGCTGACCATCGCGTGCATCAACCGCACCCGCACCACGTCCTGGAAGGCCTCCGAGTGCCGGTCGAAGATGTCGGGCAGCGTGAACTCCGCGAACACCCGCGCGGTCTCGATGAAGCGCCGGGGCCCGTCGTCGGCGAACCGGCCGGTGGCGCCGGTGGCCGCGGAGATGTCGCCGGTCATCGCGGTCTCGTAGAACGCCCACCCGCGGATGATCATCGTCGCCGCCATGGTGGCCGACATCGCCAGCATGCGGCCGCGTTCGGCGGCCACGAGGTCGAACTGGCTCGGCAGCTGGTCGAGGTGCTCGAACAGTTCGACGAACTCCTGCGGAGGATCGTCGAGGGTCTCGATCCCTTGGGTCAGCGCCTGTTCGAACATTGCCCGGCCCCGCTCGTGGCCGATCCGCTCGAACGCGTCGACCACGCCGATCATGTGCTCGTCGGCCTGCCAGAAGTAGTCGTCGCGCAGGCGGGTGATGGTGTTGGGTTCGACCTCTTTGTCGATGTCGATCCAGTCGCCGAAGATGAACTCACGCATCTGGCGCCACTGGTCGGCGAAGTGGTCACGACCCGGCGGGATGGGCCGCAGCGGCCGCTCAGGCTCGTCGCGACGATTGAACTCGACGTCCTCGAGTGCGATCTCTTGGCGTTCGCCGGTCAGGGTCATGTGTTGAGTCCATTCGCAGAGGGCATCTGTGTCGAAGTTATCGCAGGAGTGGAGATTATGTGAACGGCGGTTCTGAGTTGACGCCCAGGACAGGTCACAATGGACGACGTGGATGCCGCCTTCCCCGACGCCTCGACGCTGGAGCGGGTTCTCGACCTCGCGGCGCGGGCCCCGTCGGCGGGCAACGCCCAGCCCTGGCGATGGCTGGTCGACGACCGCGGTGTCCAGTTGTCCGCCGACTGGCAACGCCGCCGCGGGGACAGCCCCTCGGACCGGAGCGACGTCCTGCTCGGTTGCGGTGCCGTGCTGCACCACTGCGTCGTCGCCTTCGCCGCGGCCGGGTGGGGAAGCCGGATCCGTCGGTTCCCCGAGGACGGGGTGCTGGCGTCGATCGACCTCGAGGTGCGGCCCGGCGGTGACGGGAGCCGCGAGCTGGCCGAAGCGATTTCGCGGCGCCGGGCGGACCGCCGACCCTATCGCGGCGCGCTGCCCGCGGGCACCGTCGAGCAGCTCGTCGTCCGCGCGGCGCGGTTCGACGTCGAGGTGTCGGTCGTGCCGACCTCTCGCTGGACCCGGCTGGGCGACGCCGAGTTCGCGTTGCGGTTCGCAGATGGTTCACCGGCGCACGACGACGACGAGGCCGCGATGCTGGTGCTGGCGACCGACTCCGACACCGACCTGGCGCGGCTGCGCGCAGGTGAGGCGCTCAGCGACCTGACATTGGCTGCGACAGCCCTCGGGCTGGTGACGTGTCCGTTGACGGAGCCGCTGCGGAACTCACGCGACCGGATCGCGTTGGCGTGTGAGGTTTTCGACGGCGCCGCGTATCCGCAGGCGTTGATCCGGCTGGGGCCGCAATCCGTGGGTGAGCCGCTTCCGCCGCCCGAACGGCGGTCGGTCGCCGAGACGACGACGTTTGCGTTTCAGGTAGAGCGCCAACGTGAGCTTGTGCGCGAAAAATCAACCGAAACTCGCGCATAGCTTCACGTTCGGCGCCGGAGACGTCAGGCAGTAGCGGGTGTCAGCACCTGGACTCCGGAAAGGATCGTTCCGATCGCACGCTGGTACTCAGGATCGTCGCCGTGGGTGGTTCTGGTCGTGACCGCGACCTGATGGGTTTCGTCTGCCGCAGGGACGACGACTACCAGCAGGGTCTCGTCGGCCGACGGCAACCCGTCGCTGGTCCGCGTGAAGTGAACTGTCTGGCCGGGGAAACCGCACACCTCGGTGTCGGTGGCGGTCACATGTGTGTTGCCAGGGTCTTTTTCGGTCCTGACACGCACGCTTTCCAGCTCCGTCGCGGGGTCGCGGTGGCCTTGTAGCGTCCTCAATGCCACCGTCGCTGACGCGATGCGGCCCGCCTTCAAGCTTCCGTTAGCCATGGCGAACCGCCGCTCTTCGGACTCGTTCTCTGGATCGCGCTCCCATCCGGCGGGCTGGGGGATGACGATCTGCGGCTCGTTGGCCAGACTCCGGACCGCTGTCATGGGTGCCGACACGACGTTGCAGGCGCTTGCGGTACCGGTGACTTTCGACTGTTCCGTGGGCGTACCGGAGGCTTCCGTCTGTTCGGTGGCCGGGTTGGAAGCTTCGCGCGTACAACCAACCGCCAGCAGTGTTGTCACCAGAACCACGGCGGTAATCTTCGATTCTGTGATGGACATGGCAACCTCCCTCGACTCCACCGATACAAAAAGTGCGGTGTAGGTTGCAAGAGGTTTCCCGAATCGACACGTGCGTCCCGGCAGGGGCTGAGTTTGCCGGGTATACCTGCCGAAGTGCGTGAGCCACTGTTGTTGGCAACGAGATTCGCCACGTCGCCCCCCGTCGCCGGCAGCGTCAGTTGATGATCTCGGCGTGTTCGTCGGAGAGGAGCGCGGACAGACGTTCCCGCCATTCCTGCAACTGATCCGGTGTCAGCCGCGTCCATTCGGTGATCTCGCCGACGACCCGTAGCGGCGCCGAACTGCGGTATGACCGCATCGGGTTGCCCGGGAACTTCTTGTCGGTCACGTTCGGGTCGTCCTCGAACTCCCCGGTCGGCTCAACCTCATAGACCCTCGGAACGGCTCCCTTGCCGGCGAGTTCTGCGGCGATCTCGGCGGCAAGGCCCGCCCCGTCGACGAGAGCGGTGAAGTAGACGTGGTTCATCACGATCTCAGGGCGGTAGTTCGATCGATGACCCGCGGTGAGAAACTGACCGGCGCCCAATTGCGCTGTGGTGCCATGGAAAAACGGGCCTTCATCAAGCGATTGCGACACGCGGATCCTTCGGACGGGCTGCTGGGGTTCGCAAGTATGCAGCACCACTGCGCCCTTGCCGCAAGACCCCCTGCCTGTCTTATCCTGAAGGTGGAACGCTGTTCGAGGTCGCCTTACCCCGGCGTGCGGCGACGTGAGCGGCCATCCGGATCGGGGCGTCGGCGACTGGGCGACCGCGGTAGTCGCCGCGCCGCTCGACGATCTCGAAGTAGACCTGAGAGCCGATCACCGTGGTGTAGGCGTGCAGGTACTCGCCGCCCGCCCGCCGGTCGTAGAGGATGTTGTGCCGCATCAGCGTAGAGACGAACTCGTCGGTCAGGTCGAGCCGGGCCTGTAGGTCGTCGTAGTAGTTGGCCGAGATCTGCAGCATCGGCGCATCGCTCGACATCTTCGACACCGTGCCGATGATGTCCCGGGTCGTCAACGCGATGTGCTGGGGAGTCTGAACGCCAGGTGACCACCTACCGCGCCGCAGTAACGGGCCGTCGAGCGCCACACCGAACCCGCTCGAATCTCGCGTCCGCAGCAGATGACTGCGCACCAGGCCGTAAGGGCCGGGATATTCGGCTACCTCTTCGGTGAGCATCCCGAGTACGGATCGATAGAACAGGACGCATTCGTCGTACCGGTCGAACGGCGCTGTCACTGAAATGTGGTCGATACCGGAGATGCCCCCGTCGAAGACGGCGTTGATCGACGGTTCGGATTCGAAATCTCTACGCCAGTCCAACGGATCGCGATCGGCGGAGACGAAGAAGACCGACACGCCATCGGGTGCGGCTACGGCCGGCAGGTCGGCCTCCCCGGGACGGACCACGCGCGGCAGCGCGGCAACATGCAGCCCTTCTGCGGCCGCAGCCACCCGGGACGGGTCGTCGGTTTCGAACCCGATCGCCGCGATCGATGTGGAGTCGTCCTCTGCGGCGTCGGTCGAGACGCTCACGAGAATGGTGGCGTCGTTCTGCGTCCAGACGGCGACCGGCTTCGAACGGTGTTTCGCCGCGCGCGAGAATCCCAGCGCTGTCAGCGCTCGCTCCGCGCTCGCGAGGTTCGTCGGAGTGACACTCAATTCGATGAACGCGGCGTGGATCCGTGAGGGTGTCCGGCGTTCGTCCAGGTCGGCTGCCAAGGCTTCCAACGAGCGAACCGCGTCAATGGCCGTGCGGACGGGTGAGGCTTGCCGGAAGACATCGTTGAATACCTCCAGCGACAAGGGGCCGCGATAGCCGGCTTTCAATACGGCCTTGGTGAACGCGGTGAGGTCGAACGCGCCTTCCCCGGGAAACAGTCGGTAGTGCCTACTCCATTGCAGGACGTCCATGTCCTTGTGCGGAGCGTCGGCGAGTTGGACGAAGAAGATCTTGTCGCCCGGAACCTCGTCGAGGTTGGCGAGAGCCGAGGATCTCGACAGGATGTGAAAGCTGTCCAGGCACAGGCCGACAGCCGGGTGATCGGCTCTACTAACCGCATCCCAGGACTGCTGCCACAGATTGACGGTGCTCCCCCATGCCAGCGCCTCGTAGGCAATCCGCATTCCGCGACGCTGCGCGAGATCACCCGCGGCACGCAGTTGTGTTGCCAGCTCGTCCAAATCGGTCACCGCGTCTGCGGACGCGTTGGAGCACACCAAGATCAACCCGGCACCGAGCTCGGCCATGACGTCGAACTTGCGATCGAGTCGTTTCAGATTACGGCGGAACTGTTCTGGATCGGTGCTGTCGAGGTCTCGGAACGGCTGATAGAGGACGATTTCCAATCCGAGGTCTTCGCATTGCTCGCGCACCTGATTCGCGCTGGATGTCGATGCGATGAGATCGGGTTCGAACAGTTCGACGCCGTCGAACCCGGCGTGCGCTGCAGCGACGAGCTTGTCGTCGAGTGTTCCCGACAGACAAACAGTGGCAATGGTTTTCGCATGGCGCTTCGCGCTGAAAGTCACGGTTGCTCTCCTTGATCGGCGAGGGATCGGATGGCCAATTCGTAGCCTTTGACTCCCAGACCCACGATCACGCCCGTGGCGACCGATGAAATGTAGGAATGGTGTCTGAAGGCTTCGCGCCGGTGAACGTTCGACACGTGCATTTCGATCACTGGAAGCTCGGCACCTTTGATCGCGTCGCGCAGCGCTATCGAGGTGTGCGCGTACGCCCCTGGGTTGAACACTGCGCCGAGCAGACTTCCCGACCGCCAGTCGGCTCCGGCGGCGTGGATCCTGTCGATCAACACCCCTTCGTGATTGGACTGGAGGAAATCGATGTCCAGGGCGAGGTCGTCGCCGACCGCCCGGCAGAGCTTCTCGACGTCATCGAGGGTGCTCGAACCGTAGTGGGTGGGTTCCCGCGTGCCGAGCAGGTTGAGGTTCGGCCCGTTCATGACGATCACGGTAGGCATCAGTTGCTACTCCTCCACCCGTCTGAGCGGCACCTCTAGTCGGTGGACGAGTTCGGTGAAGGACACCCCGTAGGTCGCGATGACTCGCACGCCCTCGGGCCGGACGGCGAATGTGGCCGATTCGGTGTACACGCGGCTGACGCAGGACAACCCGGTGAGCGGATAGGTGCAGTTTGCAACGAGTTTCGGCGTCCCGTCCTTCGCGAACAGGCTCATCATCACGAAGACGTCCTTGGCGCCGATCGCCAGGTCCATGGCACCCCCGACCGCGGGTATCGACCCTGGCGCGCCGGTGTGCCAGTTAGCCAGATCGCCGTGCGCGGACACCTGAAAGGCGCCCATCACGCACACGTCGAGGTGTCCGCCGCGCATCATCGCGAACGAGTCCGCATGGTGGAAGTAGGCGGCGCCGGGCAACTCGGTCACCGGCATCTTTCCGGCGTTGGTCAGGTCGGGATCGATCTCCTCGCCGTGTGCTTCCGGGCCCATTCCCAACATGCCGTTCTCGGTGTGCAGAACGACTCCGCTCTCAGGCGAGAGATAGTCCGAAACTTTCGTCGGCTGTCCGATGCCCAGGTTGACGAAGGAGCCACGCGGGATGTCGGAGGCGACGGCTTGGGCGATCTCGTCGCGGTCCAACGCCGGCCGGTCAAGGTGCTCGACGGTGCGCGACACGGTGAGTGCGATGGTCATGACGCCTCCGATACGCCGACACCCGCCGCTTCGAGATCGAGCACTCGATCGACGTATATCGACGGTGTGACAACGCATTCCGGGTCTATGGCGCCTGTCTCGACGACCTCGGACACCTCGACGATCGTCAGGTCGGCCGCCGTCGCCATGACCGGCCCGAAGTTGCGCGCCGTCTTGCGGTAGACGAGGTTGCCCATCCGGTCACTGCGGTAGGCGCCGATCAGAGCGACGTCGCCGTGGATGGGGTACTCCAACACGTAGTCGCGTCCGTTGATCGTGCGGGATTCGCGACCCGCCGCGAGGTCGGTGCCGAACCCCGTCGGCGAGTAGAAGGCGCCGATGCCGGCACCCGCGGCCCGCATGCGTTCGGCGAGATTGCCCTGCGGGACCACCTCGAGGTCGATCCTGCCCGCGCGATACAGCTCGTCGAACACGTAGGAATCGGTTTGCCGCGGGAACGAGCAGATGATGCGGTCGACCCGGCCGGCAGCCAGCAGCGCCGCCAGTCCGGTGTCGCCGTTGCCGGCGTTGTTGCTGACGATGGTCAGGTTGGTGGCGCCCTGGGCGATCAGTGCGTCGATCAACACGGTCGGCATGCCGGCCATGCCGAAGCCGCCCACCAGAACGGTTGCGCCGTCTTCGATTCCGGCTACCGCGGCTTGCGCATCATTGGTGATCAGTACCATCACGCATCACCACGTCGGTCGACGTCCGGCAGCACGTCGGAGGCGATGCGGAAGGCGCTGTTGGCGTCGGGAACGCCACAGTAGATGGCGGTCTGCATGATCAGCTCCTTGATCTCGTCATTGCTCAGCCCGTTGCGCCGCGCCGCGCGCAGGTGCATCGCGAATTCCTCGTGATGGCCGCGTGCGATCAGCGCGGTGAGCGTGATCATCGATCGACTGCGGCGGTCCAGACCCGGCCTGGTCCAGATCCCGCCCCAGGCGTATTCGGTGATCATGCGCTGGAAGTCGGTGGTCAGTTCGTCGGCGGCCGCGGTGGCGCGGTCGACGTGGGCGTCGCCGAGCACCTCCCGTCGGACGGCCATCCCGGCCCGGTAGACGTCGTCGGGGGTCTGGGTGGCAGGCCGTTGCGGAAGTCCGGCCCGTTGCGCAATGAGGGCGGCGACGCGGTCCGGCGCCTCCGCCGGTGCAAGGTGCCCCACTCCGTCCAACACGACGACCTCGCCGTCGCGAACACCGGCGGCGATGAGTTGCAACGATTCCGGTGGGGTGGGGAGGTCTTCGCTGCCGGCAACGGCGAGCACCGGCGTGACGATGTCGGGCAACTGCGCTACGACGTCGAAGTCAGCCAGCGCCTCGCAAATGTGCGCATAGGACTGCGGGTCCGTGTGTCTCAGGCTGTCCAGGAGCGCGGCGCACACGCCGGGGTGCTGCTCGGGGAAACCGGGCGCGAACCAACGTCCGGGGGCCGCGTCGACCATCGCGGCCACGCCGTCAGCACGCACGGCGGCGGCCCGGTCGCGCCAACCGTCCGGCGTGCCGATCACCGCACCGGTGCACAGCAGCGTCGCCGTTGCCATCCGGTCCGAAGCGTCGAGGGCGATCTGCAGACCGACGCAGCCACCGACGGAGTCGCCCGCGTAGTGGAACGTCTCCGCGCCGTGCCGGTCGGCGAGTTCGACCACCGCCGCGGCCAGTTCGGCGATGCTCGACGGTCCGCCCGGTCGGCTTCGTCCGTGCCCGGGCAGGTCCCAGCCGACGACGCGGGCCTGCGCGCTGAGCCGTTCGGCGACGGCACCCCACAAGGTGGCCGCGGAGGTGCCGAGCGACGGGCCGAGCAGGATCAGCGGACCCTCTTCGGGCCCGCCGAAGTCGACGGTGGCCACGGCCGGGCTCATGAAGACTCCTTGACGAAGCGGCGCGCTCTGCTCAGCGTCGCGCCGACCAAGCGGTCCACGGCGCCCGAATATTCGGGGAGCGCGGCACGCCCGGTCAGTTCGGTCATGTCGCGCTGCTCCGAGAGCAAACCCGGCGCGGCGTCGAGATTGGCTGCGGCGCGGTCCTCGTCGATCTGCAGGCCCGATACCAGTTCAGTCGTGTGCACCGCGGCGACAACGGTGTGCCGCGTCAGCGTCCGCAGCGTCGCCCATTCCGCGTGCCAGGCGCCGTCGGAGCGCTCGTCAACGCTCGCGGCCGACGCGGCGTGCAGGGTGGCCGCCAACGGGCCCGCGGTGACCGCCGCGCGGCGGATCAACACCGAGCGGACCGGATTGTTCTTGTGCGGCATGGTCGACGACCCGCCACCGCGTCCTTCGCACATCTCGCCGATCTCGGGCCGACTCGCCGTCGCGACGTCGGAGGCAATGTGGCCCCAAGCGTCGCAACAGGTCACCATCGCGTCGCCGATGCGAGTGATCGCCGACCGCGTGGTGTGCCAGGGCAAGGCGGGTGCCAGATGGAGGTGCTCGGCCAATGCGTCGCTCAACGCGACGGCGCCGTCAACCGAACCGGCCAGTTCGGTCGCGGCCGCAAGGGTGCCCGCGGCGCCGCCGGCTTGTACCGGCAACGACGACCTCAGCCCCGCCAGCGGCTCGGCGGCGTCCAGCACGCCGTCCAGCCAGTGGGCGATCCGGGCGCCCAGGGTGGTCGGAAGGGCAGCCTGGGTCAACGTCCGTGCGAGCGTTGGTGTGGCTCGGTGTTTCTCGGCGAGATCGGTCAGAGTTCGGACCTGCTCGGCGCCCTCGTCGGCGATCTTCTCGAGGGCGTCCCGCGCGCAGACGATCAGCGCTGTGTCGAGCACGTCCTGACTCGTCAGACCCCGGTGCAGCCAACGGGCGGTGGCCGCGTCCGAACGCTCGCGCAGAAGCGCGACCAGCGCACTGACGGGGTTGCCGTCCACGTCGGACCGTCGGGCCACCGCACCGAGGTCGCCGTCGGCGAGGACGCCGCTGAGGTCGGCGCGCGCCTCCGGTGGGGCGATCCCCGCCCTGACCAGTGCGTCGAGCCACGCCTGCTCCACGGCCACCATGGCCTCGAGGAAGGCTCCGTCACTCATCAGGTCGCCAGCGAGGTGGTCACCGGGCCAGAACAGGTCGGTCATCGCGGGTGCCCCGGGTAGCGCAGGAAGACGGTCTCCGGTTTGCCTGCGGCTTCCTGCAATTGGATGTCGAAGCGCAGCCCGCGTCCGTCGCGGTTCGCGATGAGGGTCTCGCGCCGTTCGGCCGGAAGTGCAGCCAACAGCGGGTCGTCGGCGAGGTGCTCCCCCGGAATGTAGGCGCGGGTGAACAACCGGTTGAGCAGTCCGCGGGCGAACACGGTGACGAGAATGAATTGCGGGGTCCCGGGTCGAGTCGCGCCGGGGATGACGGTGGAGAAGCTGTACCGCCCGTCATCGCCGGTGCCGGCCCGGCCCCACCCGGTGAAGGTGAAGCCGTCGCGGCGAAGTGAGCCTGCGGCGGTGGGGATCCTGCCGTCGGCGTCGGCCTGCCAGATCTCCAACAGCGCGTCGGGCACGGGTCGGCCGTGGCCGTCGAAGACCACTCCCGACAGTTGCACCGCGTCCGGCGAGCCGGGCGGCACCAGTTCGTTGGACCGCTCGAACGGCAGCGCGTAGCCGAAGAAGGGTCCGACGGTCTGGCCGGGCGTGGCGGTCAGCGGCGGCGTCATCGGTGATCACCCGCGTGGTCGGGGATCTCGAAAGGGGTGCGCGTCGCACCCGTGAGCACGATGTCCCACCGGTACCCGGTGGCCCACTCGTGCGTGGTGACGTCGTGATCGTAGACGGCGACCAGTCGGTCGCGCGCCCTCGGATCGACGATCGACTGGTAAATGGGGTCGAGGCCGAAGAGCGGATCGCCCGGGAAGTACATCTGGGTGATCATCCGCTGCGTGAATTCCGTTCCGAACAAGGAGAAGTGGATGTGCGCCGGACGCCACGCATTGCGGTGGTTCTTCCACGGATACGGCCCGGGCTTGATGGTGGTGAACCGGTACGTGCCGTCGTGATCGGTCAGGCAGCGGCCGACCCCCGTGAAGTTCGGGTCGATCGCCGCGGGGTGCTGATCGCGTTTGTGGATGTAACGACCACCGGCGTTGGCCTGCCAGATCTCGACGAGTTGCCCGCGCACCGGCCGGCCGTCCCCGTCGAGCACCCGGCCCGTCACGACGGTCCGTTCACCGATCGGCTCACCGCCGTGCTGGACGGTGAGATCGGCTTCCAGTGGATGGACGTCGCGTTCGGAGAAGCACGGGCCCCACAATTCGACACCCTCCGGGTCGGCCTGGTGTAGGTCCTTGGTCGGATGGCGCAACAGGCTGCTGCGGTACGGCGCGTAGTCGAGACGCGGTTGCGTCTCCTCGACGCCGGCCTGCGGGTAGGCGGACGCGATGTCGGCCATCTGAGCCGTGATCGCGTCTTGGCTGGCGATCGCGGTGTCGGAACCGGTGTCGGGGATGGCAGTCTTGTTCGGCACGGTGAGGACTCCAGAAGGTCAGGTGCGGCGGTGTCGCAACCGGTCGGCGGGTGTTCAGTGATCGACGAGTACCCGCGCCGAGCCGGGACTCTTCGCGCCCAGCAGTTCGGTCGAGACGTCCTTCGTCTCCTTGGCCGTGAGAGCCGAGGCCGTGGCGATGAGGCACACGACAGCGGTGAAGACGCTGATGACCACCCAGCCGCCCTCCTGCACGCCGCCAAGTGCGGTGACGATCGCCGGCGCGAAACCCGCCACCAGGAAGCCCAATTGGGTACCGATCGCCAGTCCGGAGAACCGCACCTGGGTGGAGAACATCTCGCCGTAGAACGACGGCCACACGGCGTTGGCCGCGGCGTAGCCGAACGAGAAGGTGGCGACCGCCAGCGCGAACATCAGCACCACGTCGTCGCCGCTCATCGACAGCAGGTAGAACGGCATGATCGCCGCCGAGGACAGCGCGCCATAGATGAAGACCGGCTTGCGTCCGATGCGATCGGCGAGCTTGCCGAACAACGGCTGGGTCAACAGGGCCACCACGTTTGCGACCACCACCAGCCACAACGTCACGTCGGCGTTGAGTCCCATCTCCTTGCCATAGGCGATGGCGAGGTTGGCGAACACCGTTGACACGGCGGCGATGAAGGCACAGAAGAACACCCGCAGCACGTCCCGCGAGTGGCTGCGCATCAGCGGTACCAACGGCATCCGGGCGATGGTGCCCGAGGCCCTGACCTCTTCGAATTCCGGGGTCTCGTGCAGCTTGCGACGGATGAAGTAGGCCACCACCACAACGACCGCGCTGAGCCAGAAGGGAACTCGCCAACCCCACGAGTACAAAGCGTCGTCAGGCAACGCGACGATCGGGATGACGACGAGTGAGGCGAGGATCAGACCGCCCTGGGTGCCGGTCAGCGTCCAGGAGGTGAAGAAGGCCCGCTGGTGGTCAGGGGAGTGTTCCAGCGTCAGCGAACTGGCGCCCGCCTGCTCACCTGCGGCGGAGAAGCCCTGCAGCAGACGGCATGTCACCAGGAGGATGGGCGCGAGCGCTCCGACGGTCTCGTAGGTGGGCAGACAGCCGATCGCGAACGTCGACACGCCCATGAGCACCAGCGTGAACATCAGGACGTTGCGGCGCCCGAGCCGGTCACCGAAGTGCCCGATCACGAAGGCGCCGATGGGCCGCGCAATGTAGGCAACGCCCAGCGTGGCGAATGACTGGGCCAACGCCACCGTGTCGTTGCCCTCGGGGAAGAAGACCTCCGGGAAGACCAGTGCGGCAACGAAACCGAAGACAAAGAAGTCGTAGTACTCGACCGCACTTCCCATGAAGCTGGCCAGCGCAGCTTTCTTGGGCGTCCGTTCGGGCACACCGTCGAGTGGTTTGCTCGTGGCCTCGCTCATGGGCTCCTCCTCATTTCCTTCAGTGGTCTGTCAAGCGGGCGGTCACCCGGCAAGGTGGCGAAAGTGCCGCGACATTCGTTCGGCGTCCGGAGTGATCCCGGTGATCAGTTCGAATGCGGTGGTCGCCTGATGGACGGCCATGTAACCGCCGTCGAGCGTTCGGCAACCGACGTTGCGGGCCACGGTGAGCAGCGCGGTGTTCAGTGGGCGGTAGACGATGTCGGCCACCCACAAGGCCGGGTGCAGAAGTGCCGCGTCGAACGGCATGCCCGGGTGGTCCGCCATGCCGGTCGGTGTGCAGTGCACGACACCGTCGCTGTGCGGCAACAAGACCGACAGCTTGTCGTATGCGGAGGCGTCGACGTGGGCGCCCCGGTGCCGTTCGGCGAGCTCGCCGGCCAGCGCCACGGCACGGTCGACGTCGAGGTCGACGACGGTCAGGTGCTCGGCGCCCAGAGCCAGGAGCGCATGTCCGACGGCCGCTCCCGCGCCCCCCGCGCCCAGCAGGATCACGTTCGCGATGGCCGCCCCGGGCAGGCCTTCGACGAACCCCGTGCTGAAACCGGGTGCGTCGGTGTTATAGCCGACGGTGCGGTCCGACTCGAAGACCACCGTGTTCACCGCGCCCAGTTCCGCGGCGTCGTCGACGATCGTATCCAGGTGGGGGATCACCAGCCGCTTGCATGGGTGGGTGACGTTGAGTGCGTTGAAGCCCAGTGCGCGCGCCCACCTCAGGATTTCCCCGATCTGCCCGGCCGCGAGACCGAGGTGGTTGAGGTCGATGGTGCGGTACACGTAGTCGAGACCGTTGGCTCGGCCCTCGGCCATGTGAAGGGCGGGAGTCAGGGACGGGCGGACGCCCTGTCCGACGAGACCCACCAGGTACGGGCTGCAACTCACTGCTCACCCTTCCACGCAATGTACTAACTAGTTCGTTAACTCAGTAGAGCACTGTGTCGCCCGTCTCGTCAACCGTCGGAATGTGAGCGGAATCGCTCGTCAGATGGCGGTCAGCCAGCCGATGACGATGTCGCCGAGCATGCGGCGGGTATGGGCTCGCGTCACCGGATCGGTGAAGTCCACGTCGAAGAGGAAGCCGAAGGTGTACCGGTTCGCGACTTGGAACACGCAGTACGAACTGATCAGGAGGTGCACGTCGAGCGCGTCGACGTCGGTGCGGAAAACGCCGTGGTCACGGCCGCTTTGCAAGATTTCATCGAGGAGCGTTGTCGCCGGTCGGGCGAGGCTGCGAAGCGACCCGATTCGGCTGATGAACTCCCCGCGATGGATGTTCTCGATGGCGACCAGGCGGATGAAGGCCTGGTGGTCGAGGTGGTGATCGAACGTCAGTTCCGCCAGGCTACGCATCGCGATGACCGGATCGACGTGGTCGACCTGCAGGCGCTGTTCGGCGTCGCGGATCCCGCGGTAGGCATTCTCCAGTACGGCCATGTAGAGGCCTTCTTTGCCGCCAAAGTAGTAATAGATCATCCGCTTGGTGGTGCGGGTGCGTGCGGCGATCACGTCGACCCGCGCGCCCGAGAATCCGGACTGTGCGAACACCTCGGTGGCCACGGCGAGTAGCTCCGCGCGGGTGCGCTCGGCATCGCGCTGGAGCTCGGGGCGGGTCTCGCCGGTCACGCGGTGAGCCTACTGGCGAGGCGGCACCGGCCTGATGATGCACCCGCATCCCGGGCCGCAATCCCAGCTGGGTGTGCTCACGACTGCGCGTCAACGGTGAACCCCGCACCGCTGAGGGTGTCGAGCACCGCCTGTCGATGTGCTTCACTTCGGGTCTCGACGGTGAGCATCACCTCGACCTCGTCCAGAGCCAGCGTCGGCGCGGTGCGCGAGTGCACCACGTCGAGCACGCTCGCCCCGGTCTCGCTGACCACATTGAGCAACCGGCTCAGCCCGCCGGGGCGGTCCGGAATGGTCACTCGCACCGCCAGATACCGGCCCGCGGCACGCAGGCCGTGCGTGATCACATGCGTGAGCACCAGCGGATCGATGTTGCCGCCGGACAGGACGGCGCACACCGGGCCGCGGAGGTCGAGGTCGCCTGTCATCAGCGCCGCGACGGCCGCCGCACCGGCGGGTTCGACGATCAGTTTCGCGCGCTCCATGCAGAGCAGCAGCGCGCGGGACAGTGCCTCTTCGCTGACCGTCAGAACCGACTGGGCGAGCTCCGCCACATGCGCGTAGGGAACGTCCCCCGGCAGCCGCACCGCGATACCGTCGGCCATGGTCTGCATGGACCCCACCCGCACGGGATGCCCGGCGGCCAACGAACCCGGCCATGCGGCAGCGCTCGCGGCCTGCACCCCGATCACCTGGACCTGAGGTGCCAAAGCGTGGGCAGCCGAGGCGATTCCGGCGAGCAGACCACCTCCGCCGGTCGGCACGACGATGGTGGAGACATCGGGAATCTGCTCGACGATCTCCAGGCCGACGGTGCCTTGCCCGGCCACCACGTCGACATGATCGAACGGGTGGATCAGGACTGCACCGTGTTGTTCGGAGTATTCGCGCGCGGCAACCAGGGCGTCGTCGATCGTCTCGCCGGTCAGGTGCACTTGCGCGCCGTAGGCCTTGGTCGCTGCCAGTTTGGGCAGCGCGACGTTGACCGGCATGAAGACCGTCGACGCGATCCCGAGCTCGGTCGCGGCCCAGGCAACGCCCTGCGCGTGGTTGCCGGCGCTGGCAGCGACCACGCCGCGGGCCCGCTCGTCGCTGGAGAGGTTCGCGATCCGGTTGTACGCCCCGCGGGGTTTGAACGATCCTGTGCGCTGCAGGTTCTCGCATTTGAAGTACACCTGCTGGCCGGTTCGCTCCGAGAGCACCCGCGAGGCGATCACCGGCGTACGTCGCACCACCGGTCTGAGCCGATCGGCGGCCGCCGCTATCTGGTCGATCGAGATGAGTCGCGTCGCTTCACCTTTCGTCTGCACGCCGGTTGATCGCTTCCAGTAGACGATGTTCGGCGTCTTCGCCCGGTTCGATGCCCGTCGGGATGCGGAACAGGAAGTATGCGCCGAGCAGCCACCACGCACCGAACAGGATCCACGGCTGCGGGTCGAGGAACGCGGGCATGCCAGGCAGGTAGAGGCTCAGCAACCCGACACAGAGCACGACGGCCGCGCCGCCGATCGCCAGACCGGCCTTTCCACGTCCACCGACCCGAAGCGGCCGGTCCATCTGCGGCTCGCGTCGGCGCAGGATCAGGAACACGATCGAGACCAGAAGGTAGGTGATGACGATGCTCGGCGACCCGGAGTCGACGAGCCACCCCAGCATCGCCTCGCCCAGGAACGGAGCGAGGAAGGACAGCCCGCCGATGAACAGCAGCGCGTTGATCGGGGTGCGGAACCTCGGGTGGAGCTTGCCGAACCAGGCCGGCAGCATGCCGGAGCGCGCCATCGAGTACATCAATCGAGATGCGCCGAGCAGCAGCGAGTTCCACGAGGTGAGGATTCCGGCGATGCCGCCGGCGATCAGCACCTTGGCCATGAAGTCGTTGCCGAACAGCACTCCGAATGCGTCTGCGGTGGCGATGTCCATCTCAGCCAGTTCGCCAGGGGGCATCGCGGACGCGGTGGTGACGATCGTGATGAGGTAGAAGATGGTCGCGAGGATCACCGCGATGACGACCAGGCGCCCGACCTGACGGGCGGGGACGTTCACCTCCTCTGCGGACTGCGGGATGACGTCGAATCCGACGAAGAGGAACGGCACCACGACGAGGACCGCGAAGAACCCTGCCGCGCCGCCGGTGAACAGCGGCTGCATGTCGTCGGTGGACCCGCCGGTGAAGGAGCCGACGACCAGCATCAGCGCGATGATCAGCAGCAGCAGAACGACGAATGTCTGTGCCGCGCTGGCTAATTTGACGCCGAGGATGTTGATGGTCGTGATGATGACCGCTGCGATCGCGCCGACCAGCGCCCAGGTCAGATACACCTCGCTTCCCGCGACCTCCCACAAGCGAACCTGGTTGAGGTCCGGGAAGAGGTACAACGCGGTTCTGGGCAGGGCCACGGCCTCGAACGCCACGATGGTCACGTATCCACCGACGATCCCCCAGGAGCCGATGAACGACCACCGCGGCCCCATGCCGCGAAGTAGGAAGTTGTGTTCGCCGCCCGCCTTGGGGATGGCTGCGGTGAGTTCGGCGTACGTGAGGCCGACCATCGCCATGATGACGCCGCCGGCCGTCATGGCCAGCACTGCCCCGAGGGTGCCCGCCGACCCGATCCAGTCCCCGGTGAGCACCACCCAGCCGAAACCGATCATCGCGCCGAAGCCCAGTGCCAGCACGTCCCAGTTGCCGAGGACCTTCAGTAGCGACGCGTCCTCAGGCTTTTCGACCGTTTTTCTCTCCATGCCAGACGCGCCTTCCTGACTCTCGAAGCGGCTACCGCGAGCGATGAAATCACGCTAGCCGCTTCGGTCGCCGTCAGTCGGCTGAACCGGGCACAGTGCGGGGTGACCAATTGCTCGAGGGGTGGGTACCGACGTCACCGCTTGGGGCACCGCGCGACGGCCGTGTCACTATCCTCGCGAGGATTGGCGATCACGCCCCTGGTTATCGGTGGTCCCGACGGCGACACTGTAGGCACCGCCGGTCCCGGCGCGTCGCGCATCCCTAACCGTGGTGAGGAACATCGACATGACCGACCCGATGAAAGCCGTCGTGCTGACCCGTTTCGGAGGGTCCGACGCATTCGAGGTGCGCGAGGTATCCGTACCGCGCGTCGGACCGCGCCAGGTACGGGTGCGTGTCCACGCGACCGCCCTCAACCCGCTTGACTACCAGATCCGTCGCGGAGACTACGCGGACCACGTTCCTCTGCCGGCGATCATCGGCCACGACATCTCCGGTGTGGTTGAGGAAGTCGGGTCCCACGTGACCGAATTCGGCGTCGGCGACGCCGTGTACTACACGCCCCGGATCTTCGGCGGCCCCGGCTCCTACGCCGAGCAGCACGTCGCCGACGTCGATCTCGTCGGCCGGAAACCCGAGAACCTCAGTCATCTGGAGGCCGCGAGCCTGACGCTCGTCGGTGGCACCGTCTGGGAGTCGCTGGTGACACGGGCTCAACTCTCCGTCGGAGAGACGATCCTCATCCACGGCGGCGCGGGCGGGGTCGGGACGATCGCCATCCAGGTCGCGAAAGCGATCGGCGCTCAGGTGATCACCACAGCGAAGGCGGCCGACCACGAGTTCGTGCGCTCCCTCGGAGCGGACGCGGCGATCGACTTCACCTCGACGGACTACGTCGACACCGTGGCGGAGCTGACCCGCGGCGCGGGGGTCGACGTCGTCTACGACACGATCGGCGGCGACGCGCTCACGCGAAGTCCGCTGCTGCTCAAAGACTTCGGTCGCGTCGTCAGCATCGTCGACATCGCGCAGCCCCAGAATCTCATCGAGGCATGGGGCAGGAACGCCGCATACCACTTCGTCTTTACGCGACAGAACCGCGGAAAGTTGGACGCGCTGACCACACTGGTCGAACGGGGGCTCGTGAAGCCCGTCATCGGCGCGACTCTTCCGCTCGCTCGAATGGGCGAAGCTCACGAACTCCTGGAGAACAGGCGGTCGTATGCGCTGCGCGGCAAGGTCACGATCGACGTGGCCGACGACACCGTCGCGCTTCCGCCGCGTGCCGCGTAGCGAACGTTGCCACTCCGACGGATCGAAATACCCTCTGCTGCAGTGCGAGTGGTTAGGGTGTACGCATGACGCCCGGTCGCGGTTTTAGTTCACACGCCGTCGCCGGCGACGCCGCACGGTCGGGTCAAGACCCCGCTAGCGCACCCCGCGGAACGCGATCTCCAGGACTGCGTCGATGTACGCGTGGTCGAGCGGCATGTCGTGAAACATCCGGTACTCGATGACCCCGTAGAGCATGTCCCGCAGAGTCGCCACGTCAGCGTCGGCGCGAATCTCGCCCCGCTCCTGCGCCAGCACGGCCCGGGCCCGAAAGCCCTTGATGTTCGGTTCGATGACCTGCTCGTGGACACCGCGTTGCAAGACGGGATCGGACTGGCAGGCGGCGATCACGCCGCAGTACGCCGCCCCGAATCCGGTGGTGGTGACCAAGTCGATGATTCCGGTGAGCTGGAGCCTCAGGTCGGCCTGCAGATCCCCGCTGTCCGGGAATACGACGACGGGATCGAGGCTCTGGGTGGCGGCTTCGAGTATCACCGCGCCCTTGGATGGCCACCAGCGGTAGATCGTCTGTTTGCCCACGCATGCCCGCCGGGCGATCGCCTCGATCGAGACGTTGTCATACCCCAGCTCGCAGACCAACGACATCGCCGCCTCGAGAATCGCGCGACGCGAGTTCTCATTGCGGCGGCTGGGGTCTCTGGGACTTGCGGACATATCCCGTGACCCTACTGCGAAACGCCCGCCCACCGATACGCAACGGTTCGTCTTGTCACGAGACGGACCGTTCCGTATTGTTCGGTTTGGTACGTCTTCTGAGCTCCAGCGTCGAGCATCGGCCGACATCACCCAGCACAGCCAGCCCCCCGCCCACACAATCCTGGAGATCGCAGTGACCCGGCACGGACGACATCCTCGAGACCCGGCGAAGAAGACGGCCGGATTCTTCGTCCTGTGCATCGCGATCCTGCTCGCGGCGTGTACGTCGGCACCCGCACGTACCCGGCACGCCGGTCTCGACGAGTTCTACGAGCAGGCGATCTCCTGGCAGACATGCGATGATTACGCCACGACGTCCATCGAGAGCGCCGTGTACTCCGCCGCCTCCACCGCCGAATGCGGTCGTCTGCTGGTCCCACTGAACTACCAGGACCCCTCGGGCAGGACCGCACAGCTCGCCGTGATGCGTGTCCCCGCCCGCGGCGAATCGCTCGGATCTCTTGTCATCAACCCCGGCGGGCCCGGCGGATCCGGGCTGTTCGCCGCGGCGGCAATGTCGTTGGGACTGAGTGAGGAACGGCTGACCGAGCACTTCGACCTCGTCGGTCTCGATCCGCGGGGCGTGGGCAAGTCGGAGCCTGCTGTCGACTGCTTCACCGACGCCGAGGCCGACCGCGGCGGCTACGTCCTCACCACCCAGGGCACGACCGTGCAATGGACGCAACAGGATACGAAGGCCATCGTTGACCGGTGCGCGGAGCGCTCGGGTGGGCTCGACGTCCTGGCGGGCGTGGGTACGCGCGATGCGGCGCGTGACATCGACGTGCTGCGCGCCGTACTGGGCGACGAGAAGCTGACGTTCCTGGGCCAGAGTTACGGGACCCGGTTGGGCGCCGTGTACGCCGAACAGTTCCCGCAGAACGTCCGCGCGATGCTGCTCGACGGCGCGATCGATCCGCACCAGGGCACAGCGGAGCGCCGGATCGCCGCGTTCGCCGGATTTCAGCGCGCCTTCGAGCAGATGGCCGAGTTCTGCGCCACGCAGACGGTCTGCCCACTCGGGCACGACCCGGACCGCGCCACCGCGACGTTCCATCGGATCGTGCGCCCACTGTACGAAACACCGCTTCCGGCACTGACCACCGATCTCGACTACGACGAAGCGATCGGGGGCGTGATCTCCGGCCTGTACACCGAGGCCGCGTGGCCGCGCGTCATCGCCGGGATAGCGCAGCTACAGCAGGGACGCGGCGACGAACTGCTGCAACTCAACTACGATTTCGCACTCCGGGACGCCGAGGGTCGCTGGACCAACTTCACCGAGGCGCTCTTCGCGATCAACTGTATGGACGAGGACCGTCTCAGTGAAACTGCCGGTAACCGGTTGCGCGCCGACGTGTTCCGCGTCGCACCGTTCATGGATCCCGGCGTCGCCCTGACCGGCGCGCGGGACGGCTGCGAACACTGGCCGGCCGAACCGACGCTCGGCTATCCCTACGCCACCGACATCGCAGATCTGCCGAAGACACTGGTCGTGTCGATCACCGGCGACCCCACCACGCCACACGCCGGTGGCGTCCGCCTGGCCGAAACCCTCGGCAGCGCACTGCTCACCGTGGAGGGCGAAGGCCACACGATTGTCACCGCGGGGACGAATCCGTGCGTCAACGCCGTCGCCGCCGACTACCTGATCGACCTCGAAGTCCCACCAGCGGGTACGTCGTGCGAACTGTAATCGCCGGCCGCCAGCGAATCGGTCTGTGGCTCAGCGCAATCCGCTATTGGTGTTACACGGACCGCACGGGTATGACAACGTCGAACACAAACGAACGGACGGGCTGATGGACTCTACGGTGGGCAATGCCGTACACGTGGGCGGATTGGCCGCCATCCCCGAGGGCGCCCCGCACGGTGTCGAAGTCGCGGGGGTGGACCTGGTCCTGATCCGGGTCGGCAACGACATCTCAGCGTTGCACGGTCGCTGCGCACATCGTGGTGCGCGGATGGCAGACGGCCACATCGAGGGGAACCTCCTGGTATGCGACCTGCACGGCTGGCGATATGACACCAACACCGGTATCGCGCCGGTCAACCCTTCAGTAGGGCTGACGAAGTTCCGCGCCTGGGTGACCGACGGCGAGGTCTACGTCGACGAGTCTGCGGTCTCAGCGTTCGCCGAGGCCAACCCGCAACAGTTCGACGACGACGGCTACCAGGGCACCTGGATCAAAACGGCCGACACCCCCGAAGAACCGTTCGTCACGCAGATCCACGAGTTCGCCGCACACGGACTGAGCCGGGTGGGCCACCACGGCCCGGTGGCCGCGATGGGGGTGCCCCGCGACCGCCTCCCTTCCTGGGATTCGATTCAGGTGTTGCCCGCGCAGTTGCGGCGGCTACCGCTGTTGGACGACGAACCGGTCAGCACCGACACCGTGATCGGTCCCCGCACCGCCCGCCCGCTGCTGCTCGACATCCCGCTGTTCGTCAGCGATATGAGCTTCGGCGCGCTGTCGCAGGAGGCGAAGATCGCCCTCGCCACCGGGGCGGAACTGGCCGGCACGGGCATCTGCTCCGGTGAGGGCGGCATGCTTCCGGAAGAACAACAGGCCAACTCCAGATACTTCTACGAGTTGGCCTCCGGCGGGTTCGGTTGGAGTTTCGAGCACCTGCGCAAGGTGCAGGCTTTCCACTTCAAGGGCGGCCAAGGCGCCAAGACCGGCACCGGTGGCCACCTGCCCGGGTCTAAGGTGGTGGACCGCATCGCCGAGGTCCGCGGGCTGGCTCCGGGGACGCCTGCCATCTCGCCTGCCCGGTTCCCGGAGTGGGACTCGCTCTCGCAGTTCAAGGACTTCGCCGCCCGGGTTCGGGAGGAGTCCGGCGGCATCCCGGTCGGATACAAGATGAGCGCCCAGCACATCGAGCAGGACATCGACGCCGCATTGGAGATCGGCGTGGACTACCTGATTCTCGACGGCCGTGGCGGCGGGACGGGATCCGCGCCGACCATCTTCCGCGACCACATCTCCGTACCCACCATCCCCGCACTGGCGCGAGCACGGCGGCACCTGGACCGTTCCGATGCCGGTCACGTCACGCTGGTGATCACGGGCGGGCTGCGCACCCCGGCGGACATGGTCAAGGCCCTGGCACTGGGCGCCAACGCCATCGCGCTGTCCAACGCGGCGCTGCAGGCGATCGGGTGCGTGGGCATGCGGGCTTGTCATACCAACGCCTGCCCCGCAGGCATCGCGACGCAGAATCCGCAACTGCGGGCACGGCTCCCGGTACCGGCAGCCGCCCAGCGACTCAATCGCTATCTGCGCTCCGCCGTGGAGTTGATGGTGGTGATGGCCCGAGCCTGCGGACACCGTCGCCTAGCCGACTTCAACCTCGACGACCTCGCAACATTCGACCGGGACTTCGCGCATCTGACCGGAGTCCCCTACGCAGGGGTGGTGCCGCTTTGACCACGACGGATGACACCTTCGACGCCGTTACCGAATCCGGGAGCGAGCAGCCAAACGTGGACTGGCACAAGGTCGCCGACCTGCACGAGTTCGTCGACGGCGAAGTGCGGGTCTGTCCGGTCGGGCGGAAGACCGTCGCGGTGACCAAGTTGCACGGCCGCTACGGCGCCATCGACAACCGCTGTCCGCACCAGGGCGGACCACTCGGTCAGGGCACTGTGGAGAACGACAAGATCCGCTGCCCCTGGCATGGCTTCGATTTCGACCCGTTCACCGGCCAGGCAGCGGGCGGGCCCGACTTCGACGTCCCGACGTATCCGGTGCAGGCTCGTCACGACGGCGTGTATGTCGCCACCACACCGCCGGCCTCGCACACCCGGACCGTCAGCGATGTTCTCGTCGAGACGATGCTCAACTGGGGCGTGGACACCGTATTCGGCATGGTCGGCCACTCCAATCTGGGTGTCGCCGAAGCGCTTCACCGCGCGGAAAGTGACGGTCGGCTGCGGTATTTCGGTGTCCGCCACGAGGGTGCGGCGGCTTTCGCCGCAGCCGCGTACGGGAAGCTCACCGGCAGACCAGCGGCGTGCCTCGGAATCGCCGGACCGGGTTCGACGAACCTGCTGACCGGGCTCTACGACGCGAAATCCGACCGCGCTCCGGTGCTGGCGCTATCGGGCAACGTCGACTCCTCGGTGGCGGGCAAAGGCGCGTTCCAGGACATCGATCTGCTCGCTGCCTTCGCCGACGTGGCGGTCTACTCCAAGATGGTGTGGGCCGGCTCGGAACACGGTGAGCTGATGACGCTCGCGCTCAAGCACGCGATCCTCGAACGAGGCGTCGGTCATCTGGCCGTACCCGACGACGTGCAGACCCTGGAGGCGGCCGATCAGCCGGCGTCCGGGCCGCAGGGCCGCATGCCGGATCTGCGGATCTGTCCCCCGGCCGCACCGTTACAGCAGGCCGTGGAGCAGATCGCCGCAGCGACCCGTCCCGTGGTGATCGTGGGTGCCGGCGCGAAACACGACATGGCTGCCGTGATCGCACTCGCCGAGACCCTGCACGCCCCCGTGCTGACGACGTTCAAGGCCAAAGGCCAGATTTCCGATGCACATCCTCTGGCCTGCGGTGTGCTGGGCCGCTCGGGCACACCGGTGGCGTCCTGGATGATGAACAAGGCCGATCTACTGCTCGTCTTCGGTGCTTCGTTCTCCAACCACACCGGTATCTCACCGTATAAGCCGACGATCCAGGTCGACACCGACTCACTGGTTCTCGGCCGGTTCAAGCCGGTGACGGTTCCGCTTCTCGGTGATGTCGGAATGTGTTGTGCCGCACTGTCTGATCGGCTGCGCCCACATCCGAATCTGGTCGACCAGCGCCCGGAGGTGGCGGAACGGTGGAGCGTCTGGCGGACCGAGAAGGTGCGCCGGGCGGCGGCGCGCGCCGACTGCGGCGTACCCGCGGCGGCCGTCATCGAGGCACTCAACGACCTGGTTCCGGCCAACGCGGTCCTCACAGTCGACGTCGGCGATCACGCCTACTCGTTCGGCCGGTACTTCGAAACGAAACAGCAATCCGTCCTGATGTCGGGCTACCTCGGATCGATCGGCTTCGGATTCCCCGCCGCTATGGGTGCCTGGGCGGCCGCCCCCGACCGGCCCATCGTGACGGTCACCGGCGACGGCGGTTTCGGTCAGTACCTCGCCGAGCTCACCACGGCGGTCAAGTACGGCATGAACATCACCCACATACTGCTCAACAACGGCGAACTCGCGAAGATCAGCGACGAACAGCGGGCCGCCGAGTACGCCGTGTGGCAGACCTCGCTGCACAACCCTGATTTCGCGGCGTTCGCCCGCAACTGCGGTGCTCACAGTGTTCGGGTGGAGGATCCCGCCGAGCTCTCCGGGGCGATCGCCGGCGCCCTCGCCCATCCGGGGCCTGCGCTCGTCGAGATCGTCACCGACCCCCGTTCCCGCTGACGGGGCCCAACTCTTCGGGGAACACCGTCAGGGTGGACACTATGACGTGGCCCTTTCTGCAACGGTGTACAAAGTCGAACTCGGCGTCTCCGATGTCGACCATGGTTACTACGCCGATCACACGTTGACGGTGGCCCGTCATCCCAGTGAGACCGACGAGCGGATGGTGGTGCGGTTGTTGGCATTTGGGCTGCGCGCGCATCGGCTCGTCGACGTCGACGGTGCGTTGGCGTTCGGGCCCGGCCTGTCCACCCCCGGCGTGCCGGACTTGCAGCTCGCCGATTACACCGGCCGGATCCTGGAGTGGATCGACGTCGGTCAGCCCGATGCGCGCGCCCTGGGCAAATCGGTCAGCCAGGCCGATCAGGTGCGGCTGTTCCCGTACGCCGCCGGAGTCGCCACCTGGTGGCGCACAGTGGGACCCAAGGTGGCGGGGCTGCCGAACCTGTCCGTGGTGCAGATCCCGCACGCGCCGGTGCGGCAACTCGCTCAGACCGTCGATCGGCGGGTCACGGCGCAGGTGATGGTGATGGAGGGTCAGGTCACGATGACCGTGGGCAACGTCGACGTCACCTTCACTCCCGAGCCATTGGAGTGAAACGGGTCTGGTCCGGACGCGGTCAGGACCGCTGCTAGAGACCGGCCAGCCGGGTCCTGTGGCCGGGTATCGGCCGTGACCCCGAATAGCCGAGTACGAGTGGGGTTTTGATGAACCTGCTGTCGCGCTCGGGCTCGAGCACCGCGATCGCGTGCATCAGCGGACGGGGCAGCGGCGCCAGTGCGGCGGTGCCGCCGGGGACACCGGACCAGCCCGGCGGCGATGACTTCCAGCACGCGGGGCAGTCCAAATTCGTGACACCGTAGAAAGAAAGGACACCGTCATGGCGGAGCTTCTGGTCGACTTCATCACCTCCCTCGACGGGCACGCATCGGGCGAGGGATGGCCCGGGTTCTGGGGTTTGGAGGGCCCGGAGTACCTCGCATGGCTCGGCGAGCAGCCGGAGGTCACCTATCTGATGGGAGCCAACACCTACCGGCTGATGTCGGGCTTCGCCGCCGGCGAGGTTCCGAGTGGCCAGGACGAGTTCAGACCCGAAGAGGAGGAGTCCGTCGACGAGCTCACGCAAGCGACCAAGGTGGTGTTCTCCTCAACACTCGAGGAGCCGCTCACGTGGGCCAACTCGACGCTGGTGCGCGGTGACGCTGTCGCGGCGGTCCGCGAGATGAAGTCGAGTGGCTCCGGACTGCTCAGCACGATCGGGAGCCTCAGCCTGTGCCGTTCCCTGCTTCAAGCGGGACTGGTGGACCGCTTCCGGGTCGTGATGTTCCCGGTGATCACCGGGGCCACGGGCGCAGAGCGCATCTACGACGGCTATCCGGACGTTGCCCTGGAGATGATCGAGCACCGCACCTTTGACGGGCGCACCCAGCTGGTCGAGTACCGACCCCGCGTGCTCGAGCACCCGCCGCTGCACAAAGCGTGAGTGTCGCCTGTTCACCGCGCCGACGTGGAATCTCGAGGGATCAATACGCTTTTGCCGACCGTGCGCCGGTCGCTGATAGCGCGGTGGGCTTCGGCCACCCGGTCGAGCGGATAGCGGCCGCCGATCGTCACCTCGATCTCACCCTGGGCAGCCCAGGTGAGCAGCAGCCGCATCGTCTGTACGGTTCGCTCCGGCCGATCCCGCAGCCAGCCGTTGAGCGAGTAGCCGACAACTGTGGCGTTACCGTTCATCAGGGCCATGGCGGGCAAGTCGCCTGGCGTGCCGCTCGCCGCCCCGAACGTCACTATCCGCCCGAAGGGCGCAAGGCATTCCAGGCTCTGCCGAGCGATCTCACCGCCGACCGAGTCGAGCACCAGGTCGACACCCCGGCCTGCGGTGTGGTCGAGCACCCGTTGCGGCCAGGAGCGCTCGGAGTAGTCCACGGCAACGTCGGCCCGATGCCGACGGACGTGGTCGAGTTTCTCGGGCCTCCCGACGGCCCCGATGACGGTTGCGGCGCCCAGCGTCTTGGCGATCTGGAGGGCCAGCGTTCCCACGCCCCCGGCAGCCGCGTGGACGAGCACGGTCGAACCCGGTTGCAGCTCGCCTGCGTCCACCAGCGTCTGGTATGCCGTCATCCCGTGGATCCACAGCGCCGCCGCACCGGCGTCGTCGATGCCGTCGGGCACCGGCACCGCGAAATGTGCAGGCGCCACCGCGTATTCGGCGTAGCCGTGCTCGACGAGCGCGGTGACGCGGGTGCCCACGGGCATTCCCGTCACGCCCTGACCGTAGCCCGCCACGACACCGGCCACCTCCTGGCCCAAGCCGCTGGGCAGCGGAATGTCGGTGCCGAACACACCCTGACGCTTCATGATGTCGCCGAACGCGATGCCGGCGGCCGTCACCTCGATGAGAACCTCACCGGGTCCGGGCATCGGCGTGTCCACGTCGGCCACCTGCAGTACGTCGGTTCCGCCAAACCCTGTCATACGAACGGCCTTCACCCGGTCGCCCTTCTCTTCGTCGAACATTCGGCCGAGGTGTCGACGCAGCGGCAGTGGATCGTGATCCCCGTCGACGTGTGACACGTAACTGTCCAGCCGGATGAGAAGACCATCACCACGTCGTCGACGTCGCTCATCGTGATTCTCCGGTCGAGTTCGATGTCTCCGATTCACTCAGGGCGTCGGAAAGGAACGCCACCTGGTCGTCGAGCACCCGGCGGCGCAGATCGGGACGGTAGAAGTCGAAGTGGGAGAGCGGGTATCGCCGCAGGACACCCCGCGGGGCCAGTTCGGCGATCTGCTCGCCGCCCCGGGTCTCGCGGTCACGAATGCCGACACACACCAGCACGGGCATCGCCAACCGCGAGGCGTGCCGCCCGGGCCGGTAGGTCATCATGTCGAGCAGCGCGCGAGGAGCGACCTCGTTGCGCCACGTCGGGGAGTTCATGTCCGCCACCGCCTGCCGGGCCTCGTCGCTGGAGATCACTGCCAAGTCGCCTCGTGCGCCAATCGCAGGGATGTAGTACGGGGCCCGCGAGAGCCGGCCTCGGACTCGGTCGCGCAGGATCGCAGTCAAAAGCCGCAGCGTTGTCGTCACCGAGCGGCCCTCGACCCGTTTCGGGAAGCCGTTGAACGGAACCTGTGCGACGACCGCCGCGACGGCCGGGTCTTCGGCAGCGACGGTGATGACGTGCCCACCGCCCAACGATGTTCCCCACAGCGCGATTCGGCGTGCGTCGATGTCGGGTCGGCCGCGGGCGAACCTGATCGCGGCTCCGATGTCGGCGCGTTGCCCGGCGAGGTCGACCACTTGACGGTCGGCCCCTGCGCTACGGCCGAAGCCGCGGTAATCGAAAGTCATCGCAGTCAGCCCGCTCTCGGCGAAGGCGGTCGCGGCGGCGATCATCGATGGGGTGTCCTGGGTGCCGCCGAAACCCGGGCAGAGGACGACGCACGGCGCGGACCCCGCGGATGCTGCGCGATAGAGCAAGCCGCTGCATCGGATTCCATCCGACGAGAACTGCACGGCTTCTTCGATCGTCATTCCGCGCCGCCTTCGGGGAGTTGTGCGCCGAGCACCGCGACGGCGGTCAGGCCAGCTTCGCTCGCATCGAAATCTCTGGCACGGACGCCCTTGGATACCCGGTGGTCGAGACCGGCGACGGTGGCCGGCTGCGGCGTGCGGTGTCGCATGCGGCTTTCGTCCATTAAACCGACCGTAACAGACCGACCGTCGGTCTGTGAAGTTGTCCAGGCGTCACCGCGCATCGGCCGCTTACACAGCGGGCGTCGTCGCCGCGGGATCGGCCCCCCGATCTACGGTTGATCGCCACTGTTCGCAGATATCTTCTCGATTACCGTTGCGAGCGCGTCCTCGCGAGGCTCAACGCGTTCGAGGACGACCGGGTCCCCGGCGCGTACGACGCCGGGTCTGATCACGTTCGCGTAGCTTCCGGCGCAGGCGACTTGACCCAATGGACCTATTTGCTTGCGGCCGAATCGAGCGATCGTCTTCAGCACACCGAGATCCTTCGGCAGACCGGGTTGCGGAAGGGTCGTCATCACGCACCGCGGCACCGGCATGAAGACATGGACAACGACTTCGGTGCCGATGTGGAGGTGGCAGCCCAGCCAGTCGTCTTCCTCGCGAAGTTCGCCGCCGTCGTCGATGAGGATGTTCGGCCGCAATCGCCGTGGATCCCAATCGCCGGCCGGGTATCGGCCCGCGAGCCCGTGTAGCGTGCTTCCGGCGATGACGTGTAGCGCAGCGATGTCGAACATGGTGCCCGGTGCTGCCATTCCGACGTTGAAGTCCCGCACCTGCTCGCCGCCTTCCTCGCGGAACAGGGCTTTGAGTGGGCCTGGATCGGCGTCGGCGATGCCCGGCATGGCCAACTCCGCTGAGGCGCCCTTCGGGGCACTGGTGAGGGGGGACACGTCGCGACCAAGCAGCGCCGTAACTCGGCGCGCTAGCTCGGGCAGGTCGTCGCGCACCACCGTGCCGTCCGGAAAGGCGACCTCTATCGGCGGAGCCGGCGCGTCGGGCCTCGGCGGCGACAGGTACCGCGCGCGGCACTGCATCAGCGCGCCGTAGCGCTTTGGCCGCTTGGCGCTGGCCACTTTGCCCGTCTCGACGTCCAGGAAGCCATAGGCGCGATCACCCACCACGCCGCCGAGTCCCATCGTGACCTCTGGGACTTCCTCGCCCATCATCGACTTGACGGGGTAATGCCAGAGCCGGTCCACGCGCGCGCCTGTCATCCGTGATGCCATCGAACCTCCGGATTCTCGAGCCTAAAACGAACAGTCATTCGTTATTGCGATGGTCGCCGTTACGGTCCTGCCTGTCAAGAACGGATGTTCGTTTTGGGATGATGCACGGATGCCGAAGGTCAACGAGGAACATCGGGCCGCCCGCCGCGAGCAGATCATCGACGCCATGCTGCGCTGCGTCGCTCGCGACGGCTTCCACAAGACGTCCATGGCGGCAGTGGTCGCCGAGTCCGGCCTCTCAGCAGGCGCGGTGTATCTCTACTTCAAGAGCAAGGACGACCTGATCCGGGCGATCGCCGAACTCGTGGCCAGCGAGGGACTGTCCGCCGTGTTGGATCAAGCCGCCGCCGATGTTCCGCCGCCGCATCAGGTGCTCGCGATGGTGCTGGAGCGGGTGGTCGCCCTGGGCGAGGAGCGCGGCGTCGAACTCCATCGCGTGGCGCTCCAGGCCTGGGCCGAGGCCGCTCGGTCCAACGAGATCATGGCGATTTACCGACGTGAAGGTGCCCGCGGCCGCGGGGCGTGGGCCACCTATGTCGAGCGCGGTATCGCCGCTGGACACTTTCCGAGAGACACCGATCCGACGCGGATCGCCCACACGTTGATCGGGCTGATCCCCGGCTTCATGGTGCAACGGCTGTTCTTCGAGGACCTCACCCCCGCGGCGTACGCCGCGGGCCTGGCCGACCTGATGAGGCCGTCAGTCGCGCCCGAGTGAGGCGCGGCCGACCCGACGACATGCGTGGAATAGGCGCGACCGTCGAACCGTCGTTATCCCCGTGAAGGAAGACGACCACGCCGCGGCGAAGCTCCATGCGCCCGCGGTCGGTGTATGGACCGACGTTCGGCCGGAACCCGGCGACCCCCGAGCCGAGAGGCGCTACGGAGAACTCCTCGAGGAGGTGCGCCTGGCCGATCAGTTGCCCTTTCGTACGTTTGCCACGACCGAACAGCACGGCGTCGAGGACGGCTACTTGCCTGCGCAGCTTCCGCTCATCGCGGGCCTAGGGGTGGCCACGGAGCGAATCCGCTTCATGACGAACGCCCTACTGCTGCCACTGCATCCGTGGCGCCAGGTGGTCGAACAAGCGATAGTGGCCGATCTTCTGTCGGGGGGACGGCTGGAGCTCGGCGTGGCGGCCGGTGGTTACGCGCGTGAGTTCGACCTGTTCGGAGTCGACTTCCGCCGGCGCGGCGAACTGATGGAACGGGGACTCGCGTTCATCCGACAGGGCCTCCGAGACGGATCGCTGCCCGACGGCCCCGACGGAACCGACGTCGCGGCGCCGCCCCGCCCTGTACAAGACGACATCCCGATCTATCTGGGGGGCGGTGCGCCGAAGGTGCTTGACCGAGCTGTTCGACTGTCCGACGGGGTCATTCCTGTCGACTTCTTCTCTCCCGAAACCAAATTCGCGGAGTTGTGGGAGGACGGACTTGCGCCTGCCCTGGCGCGACACGGTCGGTCGCTCGACGACTTCCGATTCACCATCTGCGTTCCACTGTGGGTGTCCGAGGATCCCGAACGGGATTGGAACCTCTTCTACCGGGACGCAATCGAGTACCAGTTCAACCAGTACGCGACGTGGGCCGGGGACCGCTCACAGGTCGGCGTGGACACCGACTCCGATACGCCCTGGCGACGCGAGACCATGCTCGTCGACACTCCGGAGAACATCGTCCGGCGCCTGAAAGACATTCGTGCTCGCGCGCCCTATCACCAGGTCGTGTTCTGGTACCGGATCCCGCACATCGGCCACGAGCGCGCGATGGCACACCTCGAACTCGTGGCGCACAAGGTCGTTCCATTCCTCGATGGCTAGCTGTTCCGCGCCTAAGACAGTGATGCCTTCTACACGGCCCACATGCGGTTGCACACTGGCCTGGATACTTGCGAGTGGTCTCACGTCAACTGCATCGCAGCCTGTTTACCAACCGCTTCGCTTTTTGGAAGCGGCAACCAAGCGCTTGCCCGCTGCTCAATCCAAGTAGGAAACTACTTGTCGGACTTCCTCCAGGAGTCCTTCCAAGCGCACAGAGATGTTCAACGATGGCGGTGTGAACCGCCATGGCATGTCCGGAGACTTTCTGATTGAGGACTCAGCTGGCGGCCGACTGCACCGACCGACGGTTGGATACCTGCCTCAGCGAGCCGCTCGGTGAACCGGATGGATGTACTACGAGCCTCTATCCGTATGGTGAACAACATCTTTCAAATCAAGGATACCGTCTTGCTGCCGTATACAGATCGCTTGCTCGATCGAGTCGAGCACCATCGTGGTCGCCATCGTCGATGCCACCCGCCAGCCCAGAATCCGGCGGGCTTAGGCATCGGTGACAAACGCGACGAAGGCGAACCCCGACCAGGTCGACACGTAGGTCAGATCAGCCACCCAGAGCCGATTCGGCGCCGGCGGGGCGAAGCGGCGCCCGACCAGATCAGCCGGCCGCACCGCGCCCGGATCAGCGATCGTGGTGGCTGTGGCCTTACCCCGCACCGCACCGCGCGGACCGAGGTCGCCCTCAGCCGCTCCACCGTGCAGCGGGCCACCTCGATGCCCTCGCGGTTGAGCGCCAGCCACACCTTGCGCGCACGGTAGACGCCGTGGTTCGCGCCGTGAACACGGTTGATGTGAGCTTTGATCGCCTCGTCGCGGACCTCGCGACGGCTGGGCTCACGCTCGAGATGCTCGTAGTACGTCGAAAGGGGCGATCTGCACACCGAGCCCGACGAGCTCGGCGCAGATCGACTGGACACCCCAGCGCAAACCATCGATGAATCGACAGATCAGTGGTGTGGCCGGTCCAGCTCGGCCGCGAAGAAAGCCGACGCCGTCTTCAAGATCGCGTTGGCTCGCTTAAGCTCGGCGTTCTCCCGGCGCAGCAGATACCTCCTCGACGAACCACCTGACATGACCCCATCCTTCCCAAGAGTGGAGTCTCCGGACATGTCGCGGCGGTTCACTCTCCAGAGAGACGGTCAATACCGATGAGCCCGAGTCAATTGCTTCTCTGGCAGTGCTCATCTCGGAGGTACCTGCCGGGTTCGTTGATGCCGCAGGCACCGCGGGGTGTGCACTACGACGCCGGGCTAATGCAGTATCTGCTGCCGTACGAGTTCACACGCCGGGCGAAGGACCCGGACGCTGCGGTGACGGACTTCTTCTAGTTCACTTACGGCGCTGCTGCCGATCTGATGGTGTGGGACCGGCCGGCCCACGAAGACCGACCCGACCCGTTGAACGCACAAAACATCGTCGCGTTAGCGCTTTCGGGTGCCAAGGCTCGCCGAAGCCGACACCCAGTTCGGCACCGATCTGCGGCAACGCCACGTTCACCACGGCGCTGTCGATCATCACGACCGACGGCTCTCGGCTCAGGTCATGGTGTGTGCGGGACAGCTCATGCCGCGGGACTGCCCTGAGGTGAATGATGCCCGCGGCGGACGTGGAGGTCCGCCGCGGCTAGTCGTCGTCCGACGCCGAGTCGCCGTAGTACCAAGACAGGGTTCGCGCGGGGGTCACGTAGATGTAGGTGGCACCCGGTCTCGGCGCGGTGGGCCACTCGGACTCCGGCACGCCGCGTGACCGGGCACCGTGGCGTGCGAGCTCCAGCGTTTCAGCGGCGTCCCGAACGATGCGTGCGTGCCCTTGGAACATCACCCCGCGGATATCCGCCATGGTTCTGCCGTCTTCGAGCATGACGCTCACGGCCGGGTTGCGCTCTATGTTGGCTACTTTGCGCGTGCCATCTCGCACACCCATGACAACATCGCCGCCCAGCCGGAAGTATCCCAGCGGCACGGTGTGTGGGAATCCGTCCTTGTCGATGGTCGTCAGAATCGCCCAGCCCGGACGGCTGTCGAGAAGCGCCGTGATCTCGTCGTCAGTGAGTTTGCGCGGCATATGACGAGGTTACTCGTGGTACAGCTCTCGCCCGCATTGCAGCGAAAGCTCTACGGCAGCCCCTCCGTTTCTGGCAGCCCCGGCAAGCGGCGCCGCTCACTTGGCGGCTTCGGAGTACTGCGAGGTCTAACGTTGGCGGCATGGGTTTGTTCAGCCATGAGGAGTTCCGGGACTCCGCCGACTGCACTGCGGCCGACGCTGGTGGTGGGGTTGTTGAGAGAGCGCGCCGTACCGAGGTGGACGAATTCGAGGCGAATGATCCTGTGGTGGTAGGTCCGGGTTTGCCGCCCGAGGATGGCTCATGCGGTCAATTCGCCGTGCAGTTTCACGTGTCTACGTCGATGCTGATCGGGTTGAAACGTATTGCTGATATGCGTGGAGTGAGCGTGCCGGAGGTGTGCCGCCAAGTGATCGGTGTGTTTGTTGCCCAGCAGGAGGGCGAATTGGCTGCGTTGCTTGCTGCTGAGTCCGAGGCGGCTGACTACCGGCCGAGTTTGGGCCACTCGTAGGTGAGTCCCGCTACGGGAGGATTACGCGGATCCGCGGCCGCTGTCCTGCACTTGTCGCTCAGCGTTACGACACAGTCCTGTTCCTGAGGCGGTTCGCCGAAGACATCGTTCTGCCGATCAAACTCGATGGACGCGAGCACATCGAGTATGTGCCGACACAGGTCTTCACGGAGTGCTTGCGCTACGCGTTCCCAGGACGTCGTCCTGACGGCTTGGTGTTCAGGCTTCGGTCGCAATTTCGTATTGCTTTGTGGGACGTAATCAGCTGCAACGCACGGTAATCACGGTGAGCAGCGCCATCATCACGATCGATTCGGCTACGCTGACCGCTTACCGCCTCGACTGGCGACCGACAGCAGGCGCCTCGTGACCCACTGTCCGCCGCCGCCCGACCGATAATGGCCGACCTGGTCAGTCAGCGCTGCAGCTCGCGAACGCAACTTTATGTCGACAACACCGGCATTCCCAGATCCGCAGTCCGCTCATCTCAGACTGGTGCGTTACCGTCCTCGCACGGCCAAGTTCCAGGTTGTGATGCCGTGGCGCAGCGGCTTGGTAATCGGCGTGACCGTAAGCATGCCAGCTGCCTCAGGTCAGATGCTTATGCCGCCCATGCGGCGGGTGTGCCCATTGGCGTCAATCTCAAGCACGAAGCCGTTTGTGAGCTGAGGCAGGTTGTCCAATGTGTCGGTGATGACGGCCTCAACCGCACGGGCTACTTCGCGGACCCCCTCACCTGCCAGATACGTAGTGCGCGCCGTCAAGCCGTCGCTGATTCGGTGTCCGCGGCGACTACCGAAGAACCGCTTCCCCACCACGTTCCCCGCCTCGTCGAGCACGTCGGAAATGTGTCCCGAAGTCTCGTCGATGCCCAGCACGTATTCATGTTCCTTGCGCCATCGGTGAAAGTTCTCCGCTCGGGTGGCGGTGAGCTTCTGCCATGTCGTGCTGGCGACCAGCGCGCGCAGCGCGTCGATGGACCCTTGATGGACCGCGGGAATCGCTTTACGCAGCTTCTTGAGAGCGGCAGCTTCCAGGCGGCAGCCAGGCTTTTGGCGTCTCAGTACGAAACGGGATATAGGTGTCGGAGAGAGCCTCGAGTTCGCGGATCGAAGCGAACCTTTCACGGGTTTCCGGGTTCGTTCGTGCCACGCGCGCGACGAAGTTCATGAGGCGGTGCCCAACGCTTACAGTGCTGTCCACTGACGAATCAGCGATATAGCGCTGCGCGATTGCCATCCCCGACGGCTCGGTACCGGCTTCAATCGCGCGCTGGTGCCACTCTGCTTCCACGAAGCTCGCTGCACTGAGCATCAATGACTCCGCGATGGAGCCGGCCAATGCGCACGTTTCACGCCATTGGCTCTCGGCAAGAGCCTGGTCGATGCGGGGTTCGAAGTCAGCTCTGCTGTAGGCCCAAGCTCGGTTGCACACACGGTGGACTTCATCGAGACCCAATTCGTCAAGATCGGGGCGCAAGGGAATGCCTCCCTGATGGGCTCCGATGTGCATGAGCCTCGACCAGTCCGGTGGCAATACCTGAGCGTCTCCCATCGCTTCAGGATCTCACCCGCGACAATCGGCGGGGAGGACGCGTAGGTCAACCGCGGTGTGGATGACGGTCACCGCAGTATCCCTCCGCATCACGAATCGATTGGATCGCCACAGCATACGGATAGGTCCTTGCGACCTTGGTCGCTGCCTTGCCCTGCGTTCATTGCGCAGGTGCGATCGCAATAGATCCACCTATTTCCTTTTCAACGACGAACGCCAGTAGTTTCGTCACGGCGTCCTGCGCGGCCTTCAACTGGTGAATCCGCGGCGTCTTAGAGTCGCTAAAAGCGTTGAGTCGGTTGAGCTCTGCGGATATCTGTGTTTCGAGTGAGACTAACTGTGGCCAAAGTTCCGCCTCAGTGGGAGCATTCAGCCGTTTGAGCGCGTACTCCGCCGAGACGCGCAGCGTCAGCTGGGTAACGTTCAATGCGAAGATCTCGGCGCTTGAACCGCCCAGCGCTGCTCCGGTTACGACACCGGCGCCGCCGGCGGCCAAGGCGCCGACAGTGGCGATTCCGCCCATCATTCCACCAGGGCCGAGTGCTGCCAGGCCACCAGTTATAGCCGCGCCACCGAATGCCGTTGCAGGAGCGGCCATTGCAAGGCCGATCGGCCCGGCGGCGATCAGCGCCAACCCTGCCGCGGCCACTCCGATGCGACCCCAGGGAATCCCTCCGGTGCGCTTCAGGAGATCGTCCACCTCAGTGAGTGCCTCTGCGATATGGGTGGCTACACCGGGCTGAAAGCCGAGGTTGATCACCATCGCTTTCAATGCCGCCTTTGGAGCTTCCCCTGTATCGATCTCGTAGGGCTCCACGAAGTTCGTCGCTGTCAGTGTGGTCAAGGTGACGACGGCTTCCCGCAGTTCGAGTCGGTTCGGCAGATCTGGCGCTTGGCCCTGCACAACTGCTTGCAACTCGACCGGCAGCGGTTGACCGGACGCGGCTAGCTGGTCGAGTTGGGCGGCGAGGTCGTCTCGGATGACATTCAGAGCGTCTTCGTAGCGCTGGGCCCGGTCGGTGTCCTTGATGTTCTTCGCCACACAGGACGCGAAGCGCAGCTTTATCAGAGTGAAAAGCTGATCATCAGTAAGCCTCGTCGCAAGCGCGCGGGACGCAACTACGGCTTCCTTGGACGGGTACAAGGTGTTGGCGATCAGTCCGCTAACGGCCGGATGGCTGAGGTATCGGTCGGCACCGTGTTGGTCTAAGCCGGTGATATTGACTGCGCAATCTTGTGCTCCGGGAAACACTGAGGTGAGACCTCGGCCCATTGTAACGATGTCCCGTGCACTGAAGAAGTTGGTCCAGTCGAGGACTGTCGCGTAGGGGAACTTCTTCAGCAGCCGCTCGCTGCCGCGGTGCAACGCTTCGCTGTTCGCCGGGCTTCCAATCGTGATGAACCGCCGCACTTGAAGGTTGGCGGGTAGATGGTCGAGTAGGTCGATCGCGATGACGCTGCCCAAGCTGTGTCCGATGAGGAGAATCTCGCCCTTGGTTGGAATCTGGTCGAGGATGTAACGCAGAATGGCTCCCCGCAGGCCTTCGCTGGTCACGTACCGCCGAACTTGTGGGAGGTCCATCGCGGACAAATTGTCGACACCGAAGGCGTGTGCCGCGTTCATCCACGGCTTTGGAACGCTGTTGAAGCCGAAGGGGACCGCGTCCGGCTCGTCCTGCAGCCTCCGGTATACGGCCGCCTGGCGACGTTCGAACTCACGACGGCTTCGGTCGTCGTTCTTCACTTTATAGGTGACATCTGGCATCTTCGCCGAGATGCCGTCGATCGTGAGAAGCGAGTCGTACCTTGGCGCAACGACTTGGCTGTCGTCGATCGGCGGGTGCCCTGCCGACTCCAGCGCCGCGTTCAGCGCACCTAACCAGACGCGGTTGGGATCCCCATCCCCAATCCCGTGCAGGAACACAACCTTCATCTGCTCAACCTTTCGAGAACGTAAATGCCCACCTGCAGCCGCTCACTGGACTCCAGTCAGTACTACGAGCATGATCAACGAGTCCCCCCACCGGATGACGGGTCATATCCGACTATTGATCCCGAAGCGCCGGAGCGTCGCCACTAACGACAGCCGTCTTTGAATATGGTCTGCTGACCGTCGCCAACGATTTACGCCAAGCCTTGTTGCCTTCGAGCAGCCCTATCATCTCGCAGCTGTTGCTGAGGATGTGATCGCTGAGCGGCAGTGGGAAGCCGCGGCGGTGCAAAAAGACCTGCAGCGACGAATCGCCCTGCGATACGACCGCGTGGCGCCACCCAGCAATCAGCTTCATCATGTTGCGGTCATCCTTGGGCCCCGACGGGATCTTCTTGGCGAAATCGGCCATTCCTTCGAGCAGCTGAACGTCTGAGACAGTGATTAGCCCAGCGGGATAGACGTGCGGCTGTAGATGTTCGAACATCTTCCGCCCACGTTCGATGATGTCGAAGTTCGTGATGATGCCGGCGGGGACGCCGGTGTCGGGCATGACGACGAGCGGCACGAAATTCGTGTCACCGTCGACGACTTCGCCCCCCCAACCGCCGTGCTTCTTCACGAGGCCGATTGTCGACAGCAGCTGCTCGAACTTGCCCTCGATGTAGATCTTGTCGATGTCGGCGGCATACTCGTCGAAGGTCGCCAGCCCTTGCGCCGCATCGGCTTTCACTGCATGGTTTGTGGCGTCGATGACGACGCAGTGGCCTTCGCCGAGCATCATCCAGTCGCACACAGACGGCGTCGTGCTTTTCTGCTCCTTCCATGCGACCTGCATGTCGGCTTCGTCGACGATTTTCTGAATTCCCCTGCCCTTCAGGGCGGTGCGGTGCAGGATGCCACCGACGAAGACCTCGAAGGCATCGTTCATCGCGTTCTTGAAGCGATCGCCGAGTCCGTTCGACTTGTTCTTCAGGCTGAACCAAGCCTCGTGGTACAGCGTCGGCCCGCATACACGTTCCATCGCCCACTGGTGGCGGATCATGACGAAAGTGTTGTCGTCGATGGCAATGAACGGGTACTGCGTGAAGGTGAACCGTTGGTGCGCAATGTTTCCGGCTTCCCGGTCCTTTTTCATCGCAGCCTGGTACTTGTCCAGCGGCAGCGCCATGTTTTCGACGAGGTAGTCGATCGCTGCCTCGGAGACGCCGTCGGCGATCAGTTCCTCGCGCTCGAATCTAATCCGGTGCTCATCGGCGCTGCGCTTGACGATGTGGTTTCCGAGCCGCAGCAGGTCGAGCAGTTCGACGCCGGTGCCGATTTGGAAGGCTTCGGCGGGGGTGGCGCCGAGCCCGGTCGTCTTCGACCTCTTGGCCCACGGCTCGAACCACAGGTCGTAGGTGTTCGACAGCAGCATTTCGTACTTCTGGGGCATGTTGAAGAGGTTCGACGCGACCTCGTCGGGGATGAGCTTCTTGGCGTATTCGAGCATTTCTTCCATGCCCATCTGCGGTATTTTGCGTTGAAGCTTCGCCATCTCGTCCGGTGTCGGCATGTCGCCGGCGAACTCGTCGCTGCCGTTCTGCTCAGACGTTATCGACAGCAGGATGTGCACCAGCGTGTCGCGCTCGATCGACGGCGCGGCCTCATCCGTCGACGCGTTCTCGATGATCTCCCGTTGCAACTGCGCGGTGGCCCGCGGCGATACCAACAGATCGTGATGCTGCGTCACTCGTCTGCGGGCCCGCTTGCACGCATCACCGTTGCCGCCCGCGAGGAATTCAGCCTCGACGAGGTCCGGGCGCTGCGTGGTGGTGAACGCGACGTCCCAGCGGCTCTGGAGGTCGGCAACGGTTTCGACGGCGTTGTAAAGATTGACACCGGCGAGAATGTCGCGTCGCTGCGTCTCCGTGAGCGGGTCGAGGCCCAGGCGCCCGCACACGATCAGGCGCGGCATCGATTCCATGAACTGCTTCATCGCGTCAATGGCCTCGTCGGGCGTGCTCGGCTGCTTCCACGGGGGTGCGACGCCGAACGGCCCTCCCACCGGCTGCATGCCGAACAAGCCGCCGCCAGCACTGCTCACCGCTCGTGCGGCTTGGCGCTCGCGCTCTCGCTCACGTCTCTCACGATTCCGAGCCCCTTTACCCATCGGCGGTGGTACCTCTCTCGCGGCGCTCTCTGCTAAACGCGCCCGCAACGAATCTGTCTCACGCTTCGTGACCAATTGGTCAGTCGGTGGTCATCTCACATGGGATTTGGTCATGAAGTATGAGAAGTCACACGCACCAACTATTGCTTGGCCATGTTCGCGAAGCGCGACAAATGCAGTTGGTGCGCAACGGTAATCGTCTTCGTCGGACCGTTGCGGTGCTTGCCGAGAATCAAGTCCGCTTCGCCGCCGCGGGGGTCGTCCCGCTCGAATGCATCCGGCCGGTGCAAGAGGATGACCATGTCGGCATCCTGTTCCAGGGAATTATGTAGACTGACTAAGTTTGCAACGAAATTGTGCGTTCCGTCGACGGTCCCGTCGTAAACATCCTGCTCGCCCATGCTCGTGATCTCAACGATCTTGTCCCACAACACGTCGTTGGTAGCGAGGTCGTGAAGCTCCTTGTTGTCGAGGATCGCCGCGGCTCGATGCAGCCTCCTCCGACCGACATTGTGCTTCCACATCGCCGACCCACAGAACCGCGTGTTCATCAGATCGGCGAACTCGCGATGCGTGACGTGCTTCTCTGCGAGCGCCTGTCGCACCGTCCCCCACACTGCCTTCGGCACGGTGTCCGAGGCGGCCGCACCTTCGACCTTCTTCAACTCTGTGAAGACTTCCCTTGCTGCGAAGAACTTTTCGCCGTGTGCGTCGACTGTCTGCAGAAATCGCATCTGGTTGTGGGTGCCCGGGATCTGAACATGCCAACAGTCCCGATACCCCGTCTTGCGGGCACGATATGTCCGCGCGGCGATGCCGAGACGCAACAGCAGGGCCGCCACGTCATCGGCGAGCCTACGGCTCGTCGTGGCGTAGTAAATCCGGCCGAGATGGAACTTCTTGTCCCAACGCACCGAACCGTCCGTCGCCCACAGATGCCGCAGGAACAACGCGATCTGATCATTCGGCAGCGCGAAAACCTCTGCCGGAACGAACTTCTCGTAACTGCGTTTGTCAAACAGCCCCAGCTTGTCCAGCCACGCCGCGATCGGATTGCGCTTGCCGTGCGTCAACCGGTACGGCGCCGGAAGCCGCAGCGTCGTCACCCGCGCCGCGGCGTACTCGTCGCGGATCGCCGTCACCCCGAAGTGCTCCGCGGCCTTGGTCACCGCCACCAGGTTCTGCTCGTCGATGCTCGCGTACCGGATCGGCTGACGCTTCACACACGACCCGTCGCCGATCATGTGCGCCAGCAGGATGATCTCGGACTCCTCCATCCGCTGGGTGCGCACCGGCTCCGGTACCCGGCGCGGCACCGCCACCCGGTCACCAACGGTCAACTCTCCCAACGGGGTCCACCCGTCCATCGTCATGAACGGATGGTTCGCCGTCGCCTCGACCTCACGCCCCGACGCCAGCCGCACCTTGAACACTTCCTTGTGCCCGCTGTAGAACACGTTCGTCATCGGCCGCGCGACCATCCGCTTGCGCTCGTCCATCGACCACACCAGCGGTCGCTCGCCGGTGCGCATCAACTCACCGAACGTCACCTCGGCGCCGTTGTCCGCCCGCAGGATCCGCGTATTCGCCGTCAGACAGCCCGACTCACGCAGGTCCGACACCATCGGCTTCTTGTCGGTGCGCTGCTCCGGACCACGGTTCAGCTGGCTGATCGCCACCACCGGAACATCGAGTTCCTTGGCCATCAGCTTGAGGCTTCGCGAGAAGTCCGACACCTCCTGCTGCCGCGATTCGTACTTCTTGCCCGACGTCATCAGCTGCATGTAGTCGACGACGATCAGCTTCAAGCCCTTTTTCTGCGACAGCCGTCGCGCCTTGGCCCGGATCTCCATCATCGTCAGGTTCGGCGAATCGTCGATATACAAAGGCGCTTCGCTGATCTCGCTCATCCGGCGCGCCAGCCGCGTCCAGTCGTCGTCGCTCATCCGACCCGACCGCATGTCGGCCAGCTTGATCTTCGCCTCGGCCGAGAGCAACCGCATCACGATCTCGGACTTGCTCATCTCCAGCGAGAAGATCACGCTCGGCATCTGGTGCTTGATCGAGCACGACCGCATGAAGTCCAACCCGAGCGTCGAGTTGTGCGTCGGCACCATCTCCCGGCCCGCCAGGTACAAGTGCTCGGGGTTGGCCACCTCCACACACCGCACCGGCACGCTGGGCACGCGGCGCACCGCCTCGATCCCCCACGCCGCCGGACGCCGGCCGCCCACCGCAGCCAACACCGGAGCCCTGGCCGCACTGATGACGTCGACCCCCGGCCGCAACGCCGTGGTGATCTGCACCCCGCGGTCCGTCGGCCACTGATGGAACGCATCCGCGACCAACGTTGTGCCATCGGCGAATTCCACCGCATAACACGGTCGACCGAGCATGACCTCCGTCGCCGCCACGACCTGCGTCGGCTCACCGTCGGCGCCGAGCAGCCGATCGCCCACCGCGACGTCGCCCATCGTCGTCCACCCGGTCGGCGTCGGCAGCGGCGTATCGAGCGCCAGCGCCTTCCCCACACCGGGGCGCGCCGCGATGATGATCATCTGCCCGGGATGCAGACCGTTGGTCACCTCGTCGAGTTCGACGAACCCGGTCGGCACACCGCGCGCCAGCCCACCCTGCGAGGCGATCGCGTCGATCTCGTCCATCGTCGGCTGCAGGATCTCCTCGAGCACCACGAAATCCTCGGCCGCACGTCGCTCGGTGACGTCGTAGATCTCCGACTGCGCGCGGTCGACGATGTCGTTGACGTCGGCCCCGTCGGCGCCCGCGTAGCCGTACTGCACGACCCGGGTGCCCGCCTCCACGAGTCGGCGCAGCAGCGCCTTCTCCGCGACGATGCCCGCGTAGAACCCGGCGTTGGCCGCCGTCGGCACCGTCGAGATCAGCGTGTGCAGATACGGCGCACCGCCGATGCGGCGCAGCAGCCCGCGCCGGTCGAGCTCGGCGGCCACGGTCACCGCGTCGGCCGGCTCGCCGCGGCCGTAGAGGTCGAGAATCGCGTCGTAGACGTTCTGGTGCGCCGGGCGGTAGAAGTCCCCCGGACGCAGCCGCTCGAGCACGTCGGCGATGGCGTCCTTGCTCAGCAGCATCCCGCCCAGAACCGCCTGCTCGGCCGCTTGGTCCTGCGGAGGCTGGCGCCCGAACTCCTCGTTCGGCGGCGGTGCGTCCATGTCCGAATGACCCAGGTCATCCACGACAGCCACGAAGCGTCTCACCCCCTCTATTCACTATCGAACGTGCATTCGATCCGCATGTCGCGACTGTAAAGACGGTGTCCGACAAACTCTCGGGCTTCCCCGCCGACGGCTTACGCTAGACGTTGCTGGCGAGGGTGCAACCCGGCCCTGTTCATAGCCCTGTGGATGGAGTGTGGATAGGTCTGGACAGCCATGTTGAGTCGTTGGGGACAACCTGTTAATCAACCACACCGCTTACTACATCGTCGCAGTTAGACGCACCATAAACCGGTGCAGACGCTGTGCATGAGAATTGCTCCGGCGTGTCGCCCGAGGTTGCGTGGTCGGGCGTGTTGTGTTGCCGTTCGGGGCCATGCAGGTTAACAGCTCGTAAGCTTCGCTGGCGGCAAACACCCGGGATGAGTTCGCCAGCCCGGACAGCAACGGCCGGGTGGAGGCTCAGCATGCCTCCACCCGGCCGTATCGACGCTGGGGTTACTGCGCGGCGACGACTTCCAGCGACACCGACGCAGCGATCTCGGGGTGCAACCGCACCGCGACGGGGTGGGTGCCGGTGGTCTTGATGTGCGCCTTGGGCAGCTGGACGGTGCGCTTGTCCAGGTTCGGCCCGCCGGCGTTCTTGATCGCGGCGACGACGTCGGCCGACGTCACCGAGCCGAACAGCTTGCCGCTGTCGCCGGCCGCCTTGACCGACAGCTGCACCGGGCCCAGGCCCTCGATCGCGCTCTTGAGCTCGACGGCGTGCTCGCGGCCCTTGATGGCCTTCTGCTCGCGCGCGCGGCGGATCTGTTCGGCCTGGCGCTCGGCGCCGCGGTAGGCCACGACGGCCAGGCCGCGGGGCACCAGATAGTTGCGGCCGTAGCCGTCCTTGACCTCGACGATGTCGCCCTGCACACCCAGGTGCTCGACGTCGGCGGTGAGAATCAGTTTCATCTTCGTGTCCTGCCTATCGCGTCGACGAGCTGAACGGCAGCAGCGCGACCTCGCGGGCGTTCTTGACGGCGATCGCGATATCACGCTGGTGCTGAACGCAGTTGCCGGTCACGCGGCGGGCGCGGATCTTGCCGCGCTCGCTGATATACGTGCGCAGCAGCGCGGTGTCCTTGTAATCGATGGTCTGCCCCTTCTTGGAGCAGAACACGCACTTGCGGGTCTTGACCGGCTTCTCGGGAGCCGGCCGCCGCTTGGTTGAGGACTTGGCCATGTGTGTTTCTCTTTCTTACTTCTTCGCTGATCAGTTGTTCAGAAGGGTGGCTCGTCGTCGGCGCCGGAGAACGAACCCGACACCGGGGCGCTGCCCCACGGATCGTCCTTCGGCTGCTCGGCCGGCCGGGACGCCCCGCCACCGCCGCCGCCACCACCGAAGCCACCGCCGCCACCGCCACTGCGGCTGGCCTTGTTGACCTTCGCGGTCGCGTAGCGCAGCGACGGGCCGATCTCGTCGACCTCGAGCTCCACGACGGTGCGCTTCTCACCCTCGCGGGTTTCGAACGAACGCTGCTTGAGCCGGCCCTGCACGATGACCCGCGATCCGCGGGTCAGGCTCTCGGCCACGTTCTCGGCGGCCTCGCGCCAGATGTTGCAGCGCAGGAACAGCGCCTCGCCGTCCTTCCACTCCCCGCTCTGGCGGTCGTAGATGCGCGGCGTCGACGCCACGGTGAAGTTGGCGACGGCCGCGCCCGAGGGCGTGAACCGCAGTTCCGGATCGGCGGTCAGGTTTCCGACGACGGTGATGATGGTGTCACCAGCCACGATGTCCTCCTGGAAGTTGGCGGTGTAGTCGCAGGCGAGCCTACGGAAGCGCTACGACGTACACATCCCGTTCGGCTAGTGCTTGTCGGTCCGCATGACCTTGGTCCGCAGCACGGACTCGTTCAGGTTCAGCTGGCGGTCCAGTTCGGACACCGTTGCGGGCTCGGCCTTCACATCGACGACGGCGTAGATGCCCTCGGCGTGCTTGGCGATCTCGTAGGCCAACCGGCGCCGGCCCCAGATGTCGACCTTGTCGACGGTGCCGCCGTCCTTGCGGATGACGTTGAGGAATGTTTCCAGCGACGGAGCTACGGTGCGCTCGTCAAGGGTGGGGTCGAGGATGACCATGATTTCGTATGGACGCATGAAGACCTCATCACCTCCTACGGTCTGATCGGCCACGGACTGTCCGCGGCAGGAGGGTCGCCTGCGTCGGCAACCGGCCCAGGCTACAGGAAAGCGCGCTGATCTGCGAAATCGTGCTGTCCGCCAGGCGCCCTGCCTGCGCCGAGCGTCGGGTTTCTGACGCATTTCGGCCGATTTTGCGGCAGAAGTCCGACTCTCGGCGCCAAGAACCGAATCGCGGTCAGGTGGTCTGGTCGACCAGTTCGCGCTCGGTGCGCAGTCTCGACGCGTCCGGGCGCAGCCAGTCCGGCAGCCACCGCGGCGGGTCGTCGGGTGCGCGGTCGAACACCCCGCCCGCCGGGTCGTCGACCTCGCCGCGGGCGCGGACCAGGTCCAGTTCCGGGCGGTAGATCTGCCGGATCACCAGCACGCACAACCCGACCACCGCGATGTCGCGCAGCAGCACCGTGATCGTGAACGGCTGCTCCGGCAGGCCCATGTTCGCCTCGCCGTAGAGGTAGAGCATCCGCGGTATCCACACCAACGCGTCGATCGTCATCCACGCCAGCAGGATTCGCCGGTGCGGCAGTGCCAGCACCGCCAGCGGCACCAGCCACAGCGAGAACTGCGGGCTCCACACCTTGTTCGTCAGCAGGAACGCCGCGACCACCAGGAACGCGATCTGCGCGACGCGGGGCCGCTGCCTGGCCGTCAACGCGATGTATCCGATTGCGATACAACACGATATGAACAGAATCGCCGACACCGTGTTCGTCACCGTCGGCGGCTCCCAGAACCCGAGGTCGGGATCGAACCCGCGCCAGCCGGTGAACGACTTGATCACGTTGTAGATGGAGTCCATGTCGTCACCACGGCGGGTGTTGAGCCGGAAGAACTCCGACCAGCCCCGCGGGAACAGCACCATGATCGGCAGGTTGACCACCAGCCAGGCGACGAACGCCGCCGCCGCGGTCTTGCCGACCTCGCGCAGCTTGCCGGTCCGCAGCGCCAGCACCGCCAACGGCGCCAACAGCAGCAGCGGGTACAGCTTGGCCGCAACCCCCAACCCGATCAGCGCCCCCGCCAGCACCGGTTTGCGCCGCGCCCACGCCAGCAGCGCGCCGGTCGCGAAAGCCGTTGCCAGCGCGTCGAAGTTGGTGAAGATCTGGAAGATCACCAGCGGCGACGCCGCCACCAGCGCGGCGTCCCAGACCCGTCTGGGGCCGGCCAGCCGCGACGCCGCCCACACCGTGATCAGCCACGCCAGCGCCAACCCGAACGCCGCGAGGTTGAAGAACATCACCACCTCGGCGATCACGGGCACCGACACCAGCTTCGTCAGCGCCGTGTACGTCTTGGCCAACGACATCGACATGTACTGGTACAGGCCGGTCAGCACCGGATACTCCATGTACCGCACCGCGATGTTGCCGTCGTACTGGATGTGCGGCTCGCCCTTGGAGTCCTTCTCGATCCAGCTCGACTTGTACGGGAACTTCCCGCGATTGAGCAGTTCGGCGGTGTAGAGCGGAACCGTGTCCGAGTAGCACAGCTGAAAGTACGCGCGCTGGTTCTCCCAGTTGGCGACCCGCTGATCGGCCGTGCCGGTGCCGGTGCTCTGCAGGCACGCCGCCTTCGTCGAGTACCCCAGCGCCAGGAACACCAGCGCGATGATCAGCATCACCCGCAGCGGCGTCAGGAACCGCTGCCTGCCGATCAGCGCGTGCCTGCCGACCGGCCCGCCGATGGTGCCCGCCAGCGCGGCACCGATCGTGTCGGTGCGGCTGGGCAGGTCCCGCTCATCGAAGCTGCGCCGGTCGTGCACCAGGAGTCCCGGCGAAACAGTCTGCGGCGCGGCCGATTTCGGCTCGCCGTGCTCGTCCTCCCCCACGTCGGTCACGGGGGCGGTGGCGGGGCGCCGGGCGCCACCGGCACGGGAGCACCGACCGGTCCCGGTGCCGGCGCCGGTGCCGGACCGGGAACCGGCGCGCCCGGCGGCGGTGGTGGAGCGACGGGGACCGTGGTCGGCGGGCCCCACGGGATCGTGATGCCCGGCGCGACCTCGATGGTCGGCTGGATGACCGTCTGCGACGGCGTCGGCGGCGCGTCGGTCGGTGTCGTCGGCGACGGGGGCGGCGGCGGGGCCTGCGGGACGCCCGCGTACCCGCCGATCTCCTCCGGCTTCGGGAACGACTCCTCGTCGGTGCCCTCCAGCGCGCCGTCCATCGTGGCCTTCCAGATGTCCGACGGAAGACCGGAACCGTAAACCGGTGAACCCCACTTGTTTTCCAGCGGCTTGGTGCCGTCGGTGGTACCCACCCACACCGCTGTGGACAACGACGGGGTGTACCCGACCATCCAGGCGTCGCGGTTGTTGTCGGTGTCGCCGAGCTGATGGGTGCCGGTCTTGGCGGCCGACGGCCGGCCCCCGGCCAGCGCGTGGCCGTTGGAGTAGGCGGCGATCGGCTGCATCGCGCTGGTCACGTTGTCGGCGACCTTCTTCTCGATGCGCTGCTCACCCGAGTTGTCCTGCTGCGACGCGTCGAAGAGCACCTCGCCCTCGGAGTTGACGACCTTCTGCACGAAGTGCGGCTTGTGGTAGACACCCGACGCGGCCAGCGTCGCGTAGGCCGACGCCATGTCGATCACCCGGGACTGGTACTGCCCCAACACGATCCCGTTGTTCGGCGGGCCGCCCTGGCCGTCCTCGGACAGCGTGTGCTCGATCCCCGGGATGCTCTCGGCGATACCGGCGGCGTGCGCGGCTTCGGCGACGTCCTCGGGACCGTTCTTGAGCTTGAGCATCAACCGGTAGTAGCTGGTGTTCAGCGACCGCTTCAGTGCCTCGGCGATGTTGCAGGTGCCGCAACTGTTGCCCTCGACGTTGGAGATCTTGATCCCGTTGACCTCCAACGGCGAACTGTCCACCTGTGTGCCGAGACCCATGCCCTGCTGCAACGCCGCCACCAAGGCGAACACCTTGAACGACGACCCCGTCGGCAGGCCGGCCTGCGCGAAGTCGAACCCGTTGGCGTCGGTGCCGCCGTAGTACGCCTTGACGCCTCCGGTGCGCGGATCGATCGACACGATCGCGGTCCGCATGTCGGGATCCTGACCCTCGAGGTACTCCGCGGCGGCCTCCTCCGCGGCGGCCTGCGCCTTCGGGTCGATCGTCGTGGTGATCTGTAGGCCTTCGGTGTTCAGCGACTGCTCGTTGATGTTGAACAGCTCGAGCAGTTCCCGCTGCACCTGGCGTTCGATGAGGCCGTTGGGGCCCGTCGTCTGGTTCTGCGTGCGGGCCAGATCGGGCGGCACCGTGGGCGGGAACACCTGCGCGGCACGCTCCTCCGGGGACAGCGCCCCGATCTCGACCATGCCGTCGAGCACCCAGTTCCAGCGCACCGTCGCACCTTCGAGGTTCACCGCGGGGTCCAGACCCGAGGGCCGCTGGATCAACGCGGCCAGCAGCGCGCCCTCGGCGACGTTGAGTTCCTCGACCGGCTTGTTGAAGTACGCCTTGGCCGCCGCCGCGACACCGTAGGAGCCGCGGCCGAAGTAGATGATGTTCAGGTACGACTGCAGCACCTGGTCTTTGGACCACTCGCCGGACATCTTCGTCGAGATGACCAGCTCCTTGGCTTTTCGGATCAGCCCGCCGACGCCCGAGCGCTCCGACCCGACGAGCGCGTTCTTGACGTACTGCTGGGTGATCGTCGACCCGCCCTGCAGGTCGCCGCCGAACAGGTTGTTCTTGATCGCGCGGGCGAACCCGGTGAACGAGAACCCCGGGTTGGAGTAGAAGTCGCGGTCTTCGGCGGCCATCACCGCGTTGCGCACCTGCACCGGGATCTGATCGATGTTGACGTCGACCCGGTTCCCTTCGGGCGGAACGATTTTCGCCAGTTCGCTGCCGTCGCTGGCCAGGATCGTCGACACCTGGTTGGTGCGGAGGTCGCCGGGCTTGGGCACGTCGACGATCATGTAGGCCATCCCGAACGTGATCAGCGGCAGCACGATGAACACGGCGGCCATCGCGACCGCCCCGCGACGCACCCACTTCCAGTTGATCTGGTCGCGCAGGCTGCGGCGCGGACCCCGAGGGCCACCACCTCCCGACGATCCGCCACCGCCCGGTGGACGCCGCGGCGGTGGCGGCGGGCCCGGAGGCGGCGGCTTGGGCGCCGGTGTGCCGTCGAGCGCGGCCTTGACGACGTCGACCGGATCACGCAGATGCGGGGGCCTGGCCTCGCGCACCGGCGGCAGCACCGCGGTGTGCCGGTCATCGGGCGCCGCCGGCGGCCGGTTGGGCCGCGGCGGGTTCTGATCCGGCGGACGGCGTCGGCCGCCGCCGGGTCCGGGCGCGCTCACGCCATCAGCCTCGCGTCCGGAACGGACCTCGTTGACTGACCGGTCGTGGCGCCCTTCGCTATTCACTGGCCGTGCGCGCACGGTTGCGCGCCGTTCGAGTGCCGCGCCGAGAACCTCCGGTCGGAGGGACCGCGCCGAGCACGTACGACTTGACCAGATGATTCCAGCTGCAGGTGCGGCATACCTCCACCACGTGTACTGAGAATTCGTCGTATCGGGACGCCAGCAGGACCAGCTCCTCCGCGGTCCGCGCGGAACCCGACACCGGGCCTAGATGATCACCGAACACCCACGACACCAGCGTGAGCTGCTCCTTGCGGCAGATCGGGCACATCACCGAACTCGGCTTGCCGTGGAACTTGGCGGCGCGCAGCAGATAGGGGTTGGCGTCGCAGACCTCCGAGACGCCGGTGCGGCCCGAATAGACCTCAGCCAGCAGGGACCGCCGCCGAAGCGCGTAGTCCACCACCTGTCGCTGCAATCGCACGAAGACCAGAGTACGTCGGTGCTCGGGCAGCGGAGGCGTGACTGCCCCGGCGGGCCCTTCTCTAAGGTGTGTGAGCTGGAACTGACGCTGGGAGAGACACCGATGCTGGACGGCCGTGACTTCGCTTTCGACGGTGGATCGACCGGTGAGCACACCAGTCGCTTCGGGCGCGACCTGCCCGAGCACTGGTGCTTCGACGGCCGCGCGTTCGGCGGGTACACCTCGGCGCTGGCGCTGGCGGCGGTGTTCGCGCACAGCGGGCGGGCCGCGGCGGCGTCGCTGTCGGTGACGTTCGTCGAGGGCGGCGCCCCGGGACCCGTCGAGATCGACGTCCGCACCCTGCGTGGCGGCCGCACGGCCGCGGTGTACGAGGCCACGGTCAGCCAGGCCGGGCGCACGATCCTGATCGCCTCCAGCTGGCTGGCCGACGGCTGGCTGAACCCGCCGTCGGTCGACGCGCCCATCCCGTTCGAGCGCTACCCGAGCGCCGAACTCCCCGACCCCGCGTCCAGCCCGTCACTGGACTGGATCAGCCAGACCTACCGCTCGCTGCAGTTCGCGCACCGCCGCGGCGTCGACTATCCGTCGGGACTCCGCGAGTTCGGACGCCACCACCCGGAGGTGGCGCTCTGGGTCGCCGCGGACTGTGCACCCGACGAACCGCAGGTGCACCCGCAGGTCGTCGACGTGCTGCACGCCGACGCGCACCTGTTCGACGCACCAGGCAAGGTGTCCGGGTTCGGCGACACCTGGCTGCTGAGCCTGGACCTGAGCCTGGTCTGGCAACCGGGCGCGCACCTGCTGGCGTCGACCTCGTGGCGGCTGCTGGAAGCACGCGGGTCGGTGGCCGACGGCGCGTGCACCGCGTACGGCTCGCTGCGCGGTCCCGACGGCGCACTGCTGGCGGTGCTGACGTCTCAGGGCCTCGTCCGCTGAGTAGGTGCAGGTCTTTGCTTCTACGATCATCGCGTGGCTGCACGGCAGACAACCGGGACGCGGGCGAAAGACAGCGACCGCAACGACACGTGCCAGATCCTCGACAGCGCGCTGAGCGAGGGTCAGCTGTCGATGGCCGAACACGGTGAGCGGGTCAAGGCCGCGACCACCGCGACCACGCTCGGCGAGCTGCAGGCGCTGATCAGCGACCTGCAGATCGACAACGCGCCGGTCAAACTGCCGACGCTCAAGACACCGCGCAGGCTGCCCGCGCTGCGCGCCGGCTGGGGTCTGCGGGTGGCGATGGCCGCGGTGCTGGTGATTCTCGGGATCGCGATCGGCTGGGGCCTGTACGGCAACACGCCGTCGCCGCTGAACTTCACCTCCGACCCCGGCGCCAAACCCGACGGCGTCGCCCCGGTGGTGCTCACCGCCCCCCGCGAACTGCACTCGCTGGGCGGGCTGACCGGCCTGTTCGAGCAGATGAGGCAGCGCTTCGGCGACACCGACGGCTACCGGCTGGTGGTCTACCCCGACTACGCGTCGCTGACCCGGCCGGACCCGACCGAGGACCGGCGCGAGCTGAACTACTCCTACCGCGGCGGCTGGGACGACCCGACGACGAGTTCGAAATCCGGCGATCCGGTCCTGATCGATCTGGCCAAGTTCGACATGAAGGCCGTCGTCGGCGTCCTGCGCGGGGCGCCGGAGACCCTGAACATGAAACCGGCCGACATCACCAACACCTACCTGAGCGTGGACTCCGCGGGCGATCCGACCGACCCGAACGCGCTGTCCATCGACGTCTATCTGTCCAGCGACTACGGCAGCGGCTACATCGAGCTGGCCGCCGACGGCTCGGTCAAACAGGTTCGCTACCCCGACAGCTGACCGCCGTCGTTCCCGTCGGCGTCACCCTTTGTTCGCGCCGAATATATCGGGGCGATACTATGGTGCGAGGTGTTGGACCGCCGTAACGGACGAGCTGGGATTTCGAGAGGAGGCGCCCGCGATGCTGGAAATGGCCATCCTGGGGCTTCTGCACGAATCTCCCATGCACGGCTACGAACTGCGTAAGCGACTGACCGGGTTGCTGGGCGCCTTCCGCGCGTTCTCCTACGGCTCGCTGTACCCGGCGCTGCGCCGGATGCAGGCCGACGGGCTGATCGTCGAGGACGCGGCGCCCGACGGCACCCCCAAGATGCGTCGGGCGCGTCGGGTCTACCAGCTCACCGAGAAGGGCAAGCAGCGCTTCACGGAACTGGTCGCCGACACCGGTCCACAGAACTTCTCCGACGACGGTTTCGGCGTCCATCTGGCTTTCTTCAACCGCACCCCGGCCGAGGCCCGGATGCGGATCTTGGAGGGGCGTCGTCGTCAGGTAGAGGAACGCCGTGAGGGTCTGCGTGAAGCCGTTGCGCGGGCCAGCAGCTCAATCGATCGGTACACCCGGCAGCTCCATCAGCTCGGGTTGGAGTCCAGTGAGCGCGAAGTCAAGTGGCTCAACGAGTTGATTGCGGCGGAACGTCTGGGGCAAGGAAGCCCGGACAGCTCAGTGCAGCCGTAGAAATACCGAACCAAAGCACGACAGGGATCACGAAGGGAAAGTCGTCATGGCATCAAACGGAGAGGTGCGGGTCGCGATTGTCGGCGTGGGCAACTGCGCGTCGTCGCTCGTACAGGGCGTGCAGTACTACTACGACGCCGACGAGACGGCGACCGTACCCGGCCTGATGCATGTGCGGCTCGGCCCGTACCACGTGCGCGACGTCAAGTTCGTCGCCGCGTTCGACGTCGACGCCAAGAAGGTCGGCTTCGACCTGTCCGAGGCGATCTTCGCGTCGGAGAACAACACCATCAAGATCGCCGACGTGCCGCCGCTGAACGTCACCGTGCAGCGCGGCCCGACGCTCGACGGCATCGGCAAGTACTACGCCGACACCATCGAGGTCTCCGACTCCGATCCCGTCGACGTCGTCAAGGCCCTCAAGGACGCCGAGGTCGACGTGCTGGTGTCCTACCTGCCGGTGGGCTCCGACGACGCCGACAAGTTCTACGCCCAGTGCGCGATCGACGCCGGCGTGGCGTTCGTCAACGCGCTGCCGGTCTTCATCGCCTCCGACCCCGAGTGGGCCAAGAAGTTCACCGACGCCGGTGTGCCGATCGTCGGTGACGACATCAAGAGCCAGATCGGTGCGACGATCACCCACCGCGTGATGGCCAAGCTGTTCGAGGACCGCGGCGTGCAGCTCGACCGCACCATGCAGCTCAACGTCGGCGGCAACATGGACTTCCTCAACATGCTCGAGCGTGAGCGGCTGGAGTCGAAGAAGATCTCCAAGACCCAGGCCGTCACCTCCAACCTGCAGCGCGAGTTCAAGACCAAGGACGTGCACATCGGCCCGTCGGATCACGTCGGCTGGCTCGACGACCGCAAGTGGGCCTACGTGCGGCTCGAGGGCCGCGCATTCGGCGACGTGCCGCTGAACCTGGAGTACAAGCTCGAGGTGTGGGACTCGCCGAACTCCGCCGGTGTGATCATCGACGCGGTGCGGGCGGCGAAGATCGCGCTCGACCGCGGTATCGGCGGCCCCGTCGAGGCGGCCTCGGCCTACCTGATGAAGAGCCCGCCCAAGCAGCTGCCCGACGACGTGGCCCGCGCCCAGCTCGAGACCTTCATCGAGGGCTGACCCTCTTTCGTCGATACCGACGTTTTGGCGGATTTGTGCGGAGGCAGACCGCCATTGCGTCGGTGTCGGCGTTTTGTAGGGTCACCTAATGACCGAGATCTCGCCTGACGACGAACTGGCCACCCTCGACGAGTTCATCTTCCTCGACGAGAACGCCCGCCAGGCCGGGGTCGCGACCGTGCCGCCGGCCCGCCGCATCGACCGCGGCCCGATCAGCGCACTGCAGTTCGGCGACGCCGCCCCCCGGGTGGTCTTCCTGCACGGCGGCGGGCAGAACGCCCACACGTGGGACACCGTGATCGTCGGGCTGGGTGAACCCGCGCTGGCGGTCGACCTGCCCGGGCACGGGCGCTCGGCGTGGCGCGAGGACGGCGACTACGGACCCAGGCAGAACGCCGTCGAGGTCGAACCCGTCATCCGCGAGTTGGCACCGTCGGCCGAACTGGTGGTCGGCATGTCGCTGGGTGGCCTGACCGCGCTGCGGCTCGCGGTCACCGCGCCCGAGTTGGTGCCCCGGCTCGTGATGGTCGACGTGACCCCCTCGGCGCCAGAACGGCACACCCAGATGACCGAGGCGCAGAAGGGTACCGTCGCGCTGGTGCAGGGCGACCGCACCTTCCCGTCGTTTGAGGCGATGCTGGAGAAGACCATCGCCGCGGCGCCGCACCGGGACCGGGAGTCGTTGCGGCGCGGTGTGTTCCACAACGCCAAACGGCAAGAGGACGGCACCTGGACGTGGCGGTACGACGAGATGCGCAAGGGTGAGGGCTTCGAGGGCCTGTGGGACGACGTGCCCCGGCTCACCGTGCCGACGACGTTGGTGCGCGGCGCCAACTCGTTCTTCGTCAATGACGACGACGCCGCCGAATTCGCCCGGACCGCACCGGGATTCAAGGATGTGCAGGTCGTCGCCGACGCCGGCCACTCGGTGCAGAGCGATCAGCCGCGCAAGCTGGTCGAGATCCTGCGCGCCGTGCTGGCGGAGTAGTCCGTCAGCGCTTGGCTGACTTCAGCGTGCCGCGCCTGCGGCGCAGCAGCAGGAACCCGAGCAACGCCGCGCTGTAGGCCGGTGACTGCGGCACCACCGCGTGGTAGCCGAGGTCGCGCAGGATGCCGACCTCGAATGCGCTCAGCACCCGCACCCCCGGGCCCGTGCCGGTGGCTGCATTCATCAACTTCTGGTCACCGCCGGCGAAGACGACGTCGTTCAGATGGCTGCCCGAACTGCCGTTCTGCCACGGATTGGGGGTGTACAACGGCACTAGCCCGCCGTAGGCGGCCGTCGCGTGACGCCCCCCGAAGAACATCCCCCCGTCGCCGCCGACGAGGATCGCGTCGTAGTCGGTGTTCCACAAATAATCCGCACCGATCGGGCGCACTCCGTCTGCGGTGCCGATGAAGCTGTCGAAGATCGGCCAGGCAGTCCAGTCCTCGTTTTCGCCGGGCCTCTCCAGGTAGGTCAAGAACCCGAACGAGTGCAGAAACTCGTGCATCGCGGTCGACACGAAGTCGTACTCGTCCGCGGTGATCTCGTCGGCATCGCCGAGACCCCAGGCCTCCCAGAAGTTCCAGTCGATCGAGCCGTCGGCCGCGGCGCCGTTCGCGTCGCTTCCGGTGAGCAGCTTGTGCTGGACGACGGTGCGCCAGAAGCCGGGCTCCTCACTGATCAACGGGCTGCCGGCCGAGGCGAGTACGGAGGTGTCCTCGGCGCGTCCGGAGACGTTGTAGGTGAGGACGACCGGTGCCTGCACGACGAGGTAGAGCAGCAATTCGTCTGCCGACCTCCGCAGCGCGGCCCGCCGCTCCTCGGTCCAGATCTCCGCGCCGGTGGTGAAGTTGAACGCGAACTTGATGGCCCCCTGGTTGATCACCGAGCGCGCGTTGGTGCCGATCGACCGGAACGGGTCCAGCAGGTTCATGTGCAGACCGACGTCGACGGCCATGACGCTGAAGGTGTCCACGCCGTCGAAGGTCTCCCCGGGCGTGTAGGTGTAGGAGCCGTCGCCGTTGAGCTTCACCGTGCCTTCGCGAGGCCCGCGGGTCATCACGAAGAAGATGCGGTCGCCCTCGGGGTCCACGGCGGCGACGGTGCCGTCGATCGGTCCGGCGATCTGGCCGCTGATCTGCACGGGCGCGACCGACGGCGCCCGGTTGAGGAACGTGCGGCGCAACGTCCACAGCGCTCCTTCGAGGGTGGCCTTGGTGGTGTTGTCCACCGGCAGCGACTCGATCCACCGCAGGGAGGCGTTGGTCCAGTTGTCGATCGCCAGGGAGACCAGGGCGGTCCAGGTGCGCGGCTGCGCCCGCGGGGCCGTGATAGCTGGCGTCGTGGCTGCCGCAGTTGTGGTTGCCGGGGTCGATTCACCGGGCTGCACCAGGTTGGTCGGCGTCACGCGGTGGGCGGTGTCGTTCACAAGGTCGTCGTTCGGTGGGTCGTCGTTCGGAGGGTCGTCGTTCGGAGGGTCGCTCGGAGAATCCTCGTGCGAAGCGAGGGGGTCCGCGGTCGCGCTCTCATCGTCGGGGGCCAACCGGTCGACGACCGTGTCGTCGGCGCCGTCTACAGCGTCGTCCTCGTCGTCGTTCTCGTCGTCGCCGTCGTCGGCGAGCCCCGTGGACTCTTCGTCGTCGTCGACCTCCCCACGCGAGTTCCCCACAGTGACCGGCGGGCTCTGGGACGGGCCCGGCGTCTCGCCGCTGTCCGAGTCAGGCGCATCGCGCTCGGGCGACTCGGTGCCCGGCGACGCGCCATCCTGGGCGTCCGCCGCCGACGGCGGGTTCTCCTCAGCCACGGCGATGGCGCTGTGCGGACCCATCAGCGAAAAGCTCAGCAGCGCGGCCCCCATGCCGGCCGATGCCGCGCCGGTTTGCAGCCACCGTCGCCTCTGACCCATATTTATTGTTCCCTCCGTAAATAACTGGACTGACGTTAACCCGGGCCCGGCAGATCCGCGGCAAAACGCTCGGGCGCGCCGACCCCTTGTTCATCTCGTGCTTGCCAGCTGCTAACCGGGCTGTCGTACGTTCCCGCGGTGGCCCTCATCCCGCTGAATCTGTTTGTCTCCCACGACGGCACGTCCCGCCGCCAGCACCTGACGTGCCTCTACCGGTGCGGCGACGCCTGCTCCAAGCCCGTCCCGAACCGCAGTGACAACGAGTACTTCGGCGACGTCGTCAGGGCGGTGTCGCGCCGGTCGATGCTGCGCGCCAGTGGGATCGCGGTGCTGGCCGTCGGCGCCGGATCGGCGCTGGCCGCCTGCGGCACCGACGATCCCCCAGCAGCCGCGCCGTCGTCCACCCCGGCGCCGGATGCCACCCCGCCCGGGATGAACTTCACCTCGGTGGCGCCCAACAGCGGGGACGTCGTCGTCATCCCCGACGGCTACCAGCAGGCCGTCGTGATCCGTTGGGGCGACCCGATTCTCGACGGCGCGCCGGAGTTCGACGTCAACAACCAGACGGGCGCGGCGCAGCGCGGGCAGTTCGGGTTCAACAACGACTTCGCCGGCCTGCTGCCGATCCCGGGAGCGCCGAACCGCTTCCTGCTGGTGACGAACTTCGAGTACGTCGACCCGATCTTCATGTTCCCCCGCTACGACAAGGACAACCCGACCCGCGACCAGTTCGAGGTCGAGATCGCCGCGGTCGGCATGGGTGTGGTCGAGGTCGAGCGCACCCCGCAGGGACTCACCCCGGTCATGGGCCGCTACAACCGTCGCATCACCGCCGACACCCCGATGACACTGACCGGTCCCGCCGCGGGCACCGACTTCGTCAAGACCGCCGCCGATCCGACCGGCCGCACCGTGGCCGGTACCTTCGCCAACTGCGCAGGCGGCGTGACACCCTGGGGCACAGTGCTTTCCGGTGAGGAGAACTTCCAGGACTACTTCGGCGCCGCCGAAGGGTCACCCGCCCCGGGCCCGGTCGTCGCCGACCGCCGCGACCGGTACGGGATCTCCGTCGAACCGACCGCGCTGCGCTGGGAGACCTTCGACCCGCGCTTCGATCTGGTGCAGACGCCCAACGAGCCCAACCGCTTCGGCTACGTCGTCGAACTCAACCCGTGGGACCCGGCCTCGACGCCGGTCAAGCACTCGGCGCTGGGCCGGCTCAAACACGAGGGCGCCAACATCCACGTCACCGACGACGGCACCGTCGTCGCCTACACCGGCGACGACGAGCGGTTCGACTACATGTACAAGTTCGTCTCGAGCAAGAAACTGCGGCCCGGACCGGTCACCGATGCGGCCGCGATGGCGCACAACATGACGCTGCTCGACGAGGGCACGCTTTATGTCGCCAAGCTGTCCAGCGACATCCCGGCCGGCGAGCTCGACGGGTCGGGCACGCTGCCGTCGACCGGACGGTTCGCCGGCACCGGCACCTGGCTGCCCCTGCTGCGCTCGGGCCCGGACGGACAGGCCGAGTCGCTGGTCGACGGGATCTCCGCGCAGGAAGTCGCGGTGTTCACCCGGATCGCCGCCGACAAGGTGGGCGCCACCAAGATGGACCGCCCCGAGGACGTCGAAGCCAACCCCGAGACCGGCAAGGTGTACGTCGCGCTGACCAACAACGACGAGCGCGGCACCGCGGGTGAACCTGCGGCCGACGCGGCCAACCCCCGCAACGAGAACAAGAGCGGACAGATCCTCGAGATCACCGACGACCACGCCGGCACCGCGTTCACCTGGGAGCTGCTGCTGGTGTGCGGGGACCCGGCCGCCGCCGACACGTACTTCGCCGGTTTCGACAAGACCAAGGTCAGCCCGATCTCGTGCCCCGACAACCTCGCCTTCGACAGCCACGGCAACCTGTGGATCTCCACCGACGGCAACGCGTTGGACTCCAACGACGGGTTGTTCGCCGTCGCGCTGGACGGACCGAACCGCGGCGAGACCAAGCAGTTCCTCACCGTGCCGGTCGGCGCGGAGACATGCGGACCCGTCGTCACCGACGATCTGGTGACGGTGTGCGTGCAGCATCCCGGCGAACACGACGACCACACCATCGACAACCCGCTGTCGCACTGGCCGGACGGCGGGGACGGCACCGCCCGCCCGTCGGTGGTCGCGGTGTGGAAGACCGGCGGGAATATCGGCGTGTGATCCGGGTTACTTATACGGCGTGAGCCAACCAATCCGCATCGGCGTGCAACTGCAGCCGCAGCACTCCCCGAAGTACAGCCACATCCGCGACGCGGTCCGCCGCTGCGAGGACATCGGCGTCGACATCGCGTTCAACTGGGATCACTTCTTCCCGCTCTACGGCGATCCCGACGGCGCCCACTACGAATGCTGGACGATGCTCGGCGCGTGGGCCGAGCAGACCTCGCGCATCGAGATCGGCGCCCTGGTCACCTGCAACTCCTACCGCAACCCCGAACTGCTCGCCGACATGGCCCGCACCGTCGACCACATCAGCGACGGCCGGCTGATCCTGGGCATCGGATCGGGTTGGAAGCAAAAGGACTACGACGAGTACGGCTACGAGTTCGGCACCGCGGGCAGCCGGCTCGACGACCTCGCCGCGGCGATGCCCCGGATCACGTCGCGGCTGGCCAAACTCAACCCGGCACCGACCCGCGACATCCCGATCCTCATCGGCGGCGGCGGCGAGAAGAAGACGCTGCGCCTGGTCGCCGAGTACGCGACGTTGTGGCACAGCTTCTCCGACAGCAGCGAGTATCCGCGCAAGGCCGAGATCCTCGCCGGCCACTGCGCCGCCGTCGGCCGCGACCCGGCGGCGATCGAACGGTCGGCAGGCGTTGCCGGCAAAGGAGTCGAGGCGTTGATCGCCGAGGCCGATGCGTTGGCGGATCTCGGGGTGACGGTGCTGACGGTCGGCGTGAACGGTCCGGACTACGACCTCACCGACGCGGAAGCGTTGTGCCGCTGGCGCGACCGGCGCCGCGCCGGCGGACACTGAAGCGTCGAAATCGCCACGGCGGGGCAGTCTGCGTGAGAGGCTGTCGCCGCCATGCCCAAGAAGTACGGGGTCAAGGAAAAAGACCTTGTGGTCGCGCACGTGGTCAATCTGGTTCTGACTGGCAAACTCCGGTCCGGTGACCGGGTCGACCGCAATGAGATTGCCCACGAACTCGGGTTGTCCCGCGTGCCGATCCAAGAAGCCGTGGTGCAACTCGAGCACGACGGCATTTTGTCCACCCGTTATCACCGCGGCGCGTTCGTCGAACGCTTCGACGAAGCCGTCGTGCGCGAACACCACGAGATCCACGGCATGCTCACCGGAATGGCGTCGGCGCGGGCGGCCGCCGCGCGGGACCCGCAGGTGATCGAGTCGCTGGCCGCATTGGCGGGCACCATGCACGCCGCGCGGGAGACCCGCGCCTTTCACGACGGCGCCTGGGAGTTCCGCGGCGTGATCACCGATGCCTACGCCGGCCCGCGACTGGCCGCGATGATCCGCTCCTCGCAGGCGTTCATGCCGCGCGCATTCTGGAGCACCTACCTGGACAACCACGCCGCGTTGCTGGCGTTCTACGACGACGAGACGGCGGCAATCCGCCACGGCGACGCGCAGGCCGCGAGCGACGCATGCGTGAAACGCAGCGCGCTGATGGGTCGCATCATGCAGGGCGAACTGGTGCGTCGCGGCGTCATTCGTCCCGCGCCCGTCGCATTCTGACCGTTCGCGGTTACGTTGCTTACATGAATCCGTTCGCGCGGCTGACCCGACCGCTCGTGATGGTGCTGACGGTGCTGCTCGGCCTGGGGCTGGTCCTGGCCGGCCCGGCAGGCGCCAACGTCGACCAGTGCGCCCCGCCGGGCGTCGAGAGCGCCAGCGCGCTGCCGACCAACCTGGCCGCCGCGGCGACCGGCCCCGAGACCGACCGCTACACCACCCCCGACGTCGAACCGCTCGACGCGGTCGACATCGGCGCGCTGAACCTGAGCACGCCCGGGACGTTGACCGTCGGCACGCTGTCGGACGCGCCGCCCAGCATCTGCATCAACTCGGCCGGCCAGTTCACCGGCTTCGACAACGAACTGCTGCGCGCGGTCGCCGGCAAGCTCGGGCTGCGGATCGAGTTCGTCGGCACCGAGTTCTCCGGGCTGCTCGCGCAGGTGGCGTCGCGCCGCTTCGACGTCGGCTCCTCGTCGATCACCACCACCGAACCCCGCCGCCGCACCGTCGGTTTCACCAACGGCTACGACTTCGGGTACTTCTCGCTCGTCGTCCCGACCGGATCGCCGATCACCGGGTTCGACCAGCTGGCGCCGGGCCAGCGGATCGGCGTCGTGCAGGGCACCGTGCAGGAGTCCTACCTCGTCGACACGCTGCGGCTGCAGCCGGTGATCTTCCCCGACTACAACACCGTCTACACCAGCCTCAAGACCCGCCAGATCGACGCCTGGGTGGCGCCCTCGCAGCAGGCCTCGGGCACCGTGCAGCCCGGCGATCCCGCGCAGATCATCGAAAACACGTTCAGCTTGGACAATTTCGTGGCGTGGGCGGTCGCCAAGGACAACCAGCCGCTGATCGACGCGTTGAACTCGGGACTGGACGCGGTGATCGCCGACGGCACCTGGGCGCGGCTGTACACCGACTGGGTGCCGCGCGAACTGCCGCCGGGCTGGAAGCCCGGGTCCAAGGCCGCGCCGATGCCCGAGCTGCCGGACTTCACCGCGATCGCCGAGGAGAACCAGGCGCAGCAGGGTGCACCGGCGGCCGGTGGCGGCGCGCCGGCCTCGACGCTGTCGCAACTCAAAGACGCGTTCCTGGACTGGGATCTGTACAAGCAGGCGATACCGGATCTGCTCAAGACCGGTCTGCCGAACACGCTGATCCTCACCGTGTCGGCCGCCGTCATCGGGTTGGTGCTGGGCATGCTGCTCGCGGTGGCGGGCATCTCCGGCAGCCGCTGGCTGCGGTGGCCGGCGCGGGTGTACACCGACATCTTCCGCGGGCTGCCCGAGGTGGTGATCATCCTGCTGATCGGGCTCGGTGTCGGCCCGATCGTCGGCGGATTGACGGGTAACAACCCGTTCCCGCTGGGCATCGCCGCGCTCGGTTTGATGGCCGCGGCCTACGTCGGCGAGATCTTCCGGTCCGGCATCCAGAGCGTCGAACCCGGCCAGCTGGAAGCCTCACGCGCACTGGGCTTTTCGTATCGGTCGGCGATGCAGCTGGTGGTCGTGCCGCAGGGCGTGCGGCGAGTGCTGCCCGCGCTGATGAACCAGTTCATCTCGCTGCTCAAGGCGTCCTCGCTGGTGTACTTCCTCGGTCTGGTGGCCAACCAGCGTGAGCTGTTCCAGGTCGGCCGCGACCTCAACGCGCAGACCGGCAGCCTGTCGCCGCTGGTGGCCGCCGGCTTCTTCTACCTGATGCTGACCGTGCCGCTGACCCATCTGGTCAACTTCATCGACGACCGGTTGCGGCGCGGCCGAAAACCCACCGAGGAGGATCCGCTGCAGCTGTCCACATCCCAGGAGATGATCTGATGGCCTTCGATCCGGTGTCGTTGAGCGCCAACGACCTTCACCTGTCGTTCGGGCCGAACAAGGTGTTGCGCGGTGTTGACCTGGACGTGCCGGCGGGCACCACCACCGCGGTGATCGGCCCGTCGGGGTCGGGTAAGTCCACGCTGCTGCGCACCCTGAACCGACTGTACGAACCCGACAGCGGCGACATCCTGCTCGACGGCCGGTCCGTGCTCGCCGACAACCCCGACGAGCTGCGGCAGCGAATCGGCATGGTGTTCCAGAACTTCAACCTGTTTCCGCACCGCACCGTGCTCGACAACGTGACGCTGGCGCCGCGCAAACTCAAACGGCTCAGCGCCGAACAGGCACGCGAGCTCGGGATGGCACAGCTGGACCGGGTCGGTCTGCGGCACAAGGCCGAAGTGCGGCCGACCACGCTCTCCGGTGGGCAGCAGCAGCGGGTGGCGATCGCCCGCGCGCTGGCGATGGCCCCGCAGGTGATGTTCTTCGACGAAGCCACCTCGGCGCTCGATCCGGAACTGGTCAAGGGGATTCTCGCGCTGATCGCCGACCTGGGCTCGGACGGGATGACGATGGTGGTGGTCACCCACGAGATGGGCTTCGCCCGGTCGACCGCGAACGCGGTGGTGTTCATGGACCACGGCAAGGTCGTCGAGGCCGGCGCGCCCGAGCAGCTCTTCGACGACGCGCAAACCGAGCGTCTGCAGCGGTTTTTGTCGCAAGTTCTCTGACATTTACGCCGCCGTCACGCATCGTGGCAGCGACCGACAGGTTAGACTGCCGAAGTTATGGCGGATGTGGTCGAATCGCAGGTCGCGGAACTGTCGGGGGAGCTGCAGCGTGTGCTGTCCCGGGTGTTCTCCGTGCTGCGGCGAAGCGACACCAACCGCACCGAAGCCGGTGACCTCACCCTGGCCCAGCTGTCGATCCTGCTGACCCTGCTGGAGCAGGGCCCGATGCGGATGACCGACCTGGCCGCCCACGAGCGGGTGCGCACCCCGACGACGACCGTCGCGATCCGCCGGCTCGAGAAACTCGGGCTGGTCAAACGCTCCCGCGACCCCTCTGACCTGCGGGCTGTGCTCGTCGACATCACGCCGGAGGGCCGCGCCCAGCATCAGGAGGCGCTCGAGGTCCGTCGCGGCTATCTGGCGACGCTGCTGTCGCGGCTCAGCCAGGAGGAGTTGGACACGCTGACCAAGGCGCTGGCCCCGCTGGAGCGGTTGGCCGAGTAGTTACCCGAGCCAGTCCAGCACCGCCGCGGCCGTCCACGACTGCTGCATACTGCCCAGCGGCTCACCGGTGAACGGTTCGTAGTACTCGGCGAAGGTGCCGTCGCTGGCCTGGCGCAGTCCCTCCTGCCGCAGGATCCGGGACCGCTCGGCCCAGCCGCGCCGGGCGAAACACCAGGAGAACAGCCACGTCATCACCGGCCACACCGGCCCGCGCCAGTACTCGCGGGGCCGGAAATCGCGCGACACCGGCGAGGTCGACGGGATGCTGGCGTACTTGAGATCCGGGTGCGCGCAGAACCGCGGCCCCTCCAGCAGTTTCACCAGCGCGCGTTCGCGGTCGTGCGGCAGCCCGCCGCACAGCAGCGGCGCGAACTGCGCGACCGTCTCCGTGGCGATCCACTGGTCGGCGCGGACGTCGTAATCCCTTGCTGCGCCTGTTCTTTCATCGGTCGATTCGATGACGCCGGCGCGGAACCGCTCGCCCCAGGAGTACAGGTCGCGGACGTCGGCCTTGGGCCTGTGGTAGTCCTCGCCGATCTCGGCGAGCACGTCGCACGCCACCGCGAGAATGGCCGAGACGAACACGTCCTCGACCGCGAAGCTCATCACCTTCGGCAGCAGATCGTCGTCGTAGCGGGCCGATTTCATCTCTTCGAGCAGCCACAGGTAGCGGTCGTACTCCAGGTCCGACGGCCGCTGCGAGGCGTCGGTGACGATCGTGTTGTCCTCGCGCTGGTATTCGGGCACCGTGCCGGGAATCACGTTGGCGTAGGCGCCGTCCCAGCGCGGCGAGTTGTCCATGCCGGACTCCCAGCCGTGGTACAGCGTGACCCGGCCGTGCTGGTTCGGATCGCGCGCCTCGGCCAGCCAGCGGTGCCAATTGACCAGATCGTCCCAGCGGCGGTCCAGGAACGCCTCGGCGACCGCGCGGGTGGAGCGGCCGCGGGTGCGGGCGTGGTCGAGGATGCGCTGCACGGCGATCGCGTGCACCGGCGGCTGGGTGATGCCCGAGGTGTGCCGGTTGCGCGGGGCGTGCGCGGCCAGCGCGGAGGTGGCCCACCGCGCCGGGCCCGGGAAGTAGCCGTCGACCCCGTTGGCGAACACGATGTGCGGGATCATCCCGTTGCTCCACTGCGCCGACAGCAGCGTGTCCAGCTCGACGACCGCGCGCTCGACGCTCAGCGGGGCCAGCCCGATCGCCACGAACGCCGCGTCCCAGCTCCACATGTGCGGGTACAGCAGCGGGGCCGCGGTGGTCATGGTGCCCAGGTCGTTGCCGCGCAGTAGGTAGGCGGCGCGGGCGGCGAGCTGCGTGGGCGCGAAGCTGTGGTCGGGTGGCATCCGTTCCATGATGCGTCCCGCGAGGCCGAAACGCAGGGTGGTGGGGCTTGTGTACGGTCACAGTCATGCCGACCGCGATGATCACCGGGGCCTCGCGAGGGCTCGGCGCGGCGATTGCGACCGCGCTCGCGCCCACCCACACGCTGTTTCTGGCCGGGCGGCCGTCAGCTCAACTGGACGAGGTGGCGGGCCGGTTCGGCGCGACGACGTGGCCCGTCGATCTGACCGACGTTTCGAGTATCGACGCTGCGGTGGAGCCGATCGTCGAACTCGACGTACTGATCCACAACGCGGGTGTCGCGTTTCCGGGCCGGGTGGCCGAGTCGACGGTCGACGAGTGGCGCACCAGCATGGAGGTGAATGTCATTGGCGCCGTTGCGCTCACGCTCGCGCTGCTGCCGGCGCTGCGTGCGGCGGACGGTCACGTGGTGTTCGTGAACTCCGGTTCGGGGATCAACGCGTCGCCGGGTCTGGCGTCGTACTCGGCGAGCAAGTTCGCGCTGCGGTCGTTCGCCGACTCCCTGCGCAACGACGAACCGTCGCTGCGGGTGACGTCGGTGCATCCCGGGCGGATCGCCACCGAGATGCAGGAGGGTCTGGTGGCCTACGAAGGCGGGGACTACGACCCGTCGCGGTTCCTGAGCGTCGAGAGCGTCGCGCGGGTGATCGCCGAGGCGGTGCACTCACCGTCGGACGCCCACGTCCACGAGGTGATCGTCCGCCCCCGCTAATCTGCGATTTCGGTGCGCATCCGATCGCTCAGCGACTGGCAGCGCACCGAAGCGCCTGGCGAATGGACGTGATCACCCGGTCCGGGTAGACCGTCAGGTCGAGCCACGTGAAGCGCAGGATCTGCCAGCCGAGCAGGATGATCGCGTTCTGCCGCTTACGGTCGGTCTGAAACACCTCAGCATCGGAGTGGAACGCCCAGCCGTCGGTCTCCAACGCGAGCATCGCTTCTGGGAAGCCCACGTCGACCTTGTAACGTCCGACGGGATAATTCGCCTTCCAGCCGGTGATCCCCGCTTTCATCAACAACTTGACGAGAAGCCGTTCGGCCGCGGAGCGGGCGCCGTCGGCCGCCGCCTGTAGGAGCATCCGCGCCACCGGTGAGCCGTAGCGACCCTTGTTGCGGACTTGAGCGCTCCACAGGTCGCGGAGGTCGACGTGCCGTTGCAACGCGTTGTCCAGCAGTTTGGCTCCCCCGGGCCGCACGATTGCCGACTCGAGCACAGTCAGCGGTTTGGCGGTGACTCGCAGCGCTCGCAACTCCACAACGTCGCGCGGATCGAGGTCCCGGCGCCGTAAGCGAGTTCCCGTGTGGCAGCGACCATGTACGGTCCGGCTTGCGGTGACGTCCACGATGTCGGGCGCGTACTGGGTCAGACCGTGCCACCACGCCGCAGTCAGACCGCTGGCAGCCGCAGTTGGTCCGTAGCCCCAGACGCCCGCACGCACTCGCGCCGCGTCGGTGAACTCGCGATCGTCGACGAAGTAGACGCCTTTCGAGCACCGCCGCCATCGCCCGGTCCGCACGCGTCGCTGCACCGACTGGTCACTGAGGCCGGCGCGACGTGCCTGCGCCGACGTGATGACGCCGTCCTGCGCTCGTAGAAACTCTGAAAGCACGCACGGTTGGACGCGCGCGACTGCCCGGTCGGTTCCCTGCCGGGTGGCTTGGGGGCGCTACTGATCGCTGGGCGACAGGTAGCGCGCCGAAATCACAGGACGATGTTGACGAGGCGGCCGGCGACCACGATCACCTTCTTCGGCGTCGCCCCGTTGAGGAACGCCTGCACCTTCTCGTCGGCCAACGCCGCAGACTCGAGCGCATCGGCGTCGGCGTCGGCGGCGACGGTGATCCGCCCGCGCACCTTGCCGTTCACCTGCACCGGGTACTCGACGGTGTCCTCGACAAGGTACTGCGGGTCGGCCACCGGGAACGGTCCGTGCGCCAGCGACGTGTCGTGCCCCAGCCGACGCCACAGCTCCTCGGCCAGATGCGGTGCGAGCGGCGCCACCATCAGCACCAGCGGCTCCAACGCCCCGCGGGCCGTCACACCCTGCTTGGTCAGATGGTTGGTGTACTCGATGAGCTTGGCCGCAGCGGTGTTGTTGCGCAGGTTCGTGTAGTCGTCGGACACGCCGGCGATGGTGCGGTGCAACAACTTCAGCGTCTCGTCGTCGATCGCCTCGTGCTCGGCGACACGGTTGGCGCCGGTCTCCTCGTCGACCACCAGCCGCCACACCCTCTGCAGGAACCGGTGCGCGCCGACGACGTCCTTGGTGGCCCACGGCCGCGACGCCTCCAACGGTCCCATCGACATCTCGTAGACGCGCAGGGTGTCGGCGCCGTAGTTGTCGCAGATCTCGTCGGGCGACACCGAGTTCTTCAGGCTCTTGCCGATCTTGCCGAACTCCTGGAAGACCTCGATCTCACCGTCGGGTCCCGGAGCCGACCCGTCGGCGACATCGGACGGACGCCAGTAGAACTTCCCTTCGCGCTCAACGACTTCCGCGGCCGGCACATACGCCCCGCGGGAGTCGGTGTACGCGAACGCCTGGATGTAACCCTGGTTCACCAGCCGGCGGTACGGCTCGCGCGAGGTGACATGTCCGAGGTCGTAGAGCACCTTGTGCCAGAACCGCGAATACAGCAGGTGCAGCACCGCGTGCTCGACGCCGCCGACGTACAGGTCCACGCCGCCCGGGTCGTCGGCGCCGTGCTCGGCGGTCCGCGGACCCATCCAGTACGCCTCGTTCTCCTTGGCGCACAATTCATCTGCGTTGTACGGGTCGGTGTAGCGCAGCTCGTACCAGGAGCTGCCCGCCCACTGCGGCATCACGTTGGTGTCACGCGTGTAGGGCTTGGGCCCGTCGCCGAGGTCCAGCTCGACGTTGACCCAGTCGGTCGCCTTGTTCAGCGGCGGCGACGGCTCGCTGTCGGCGTCGTCGGGATCGAACAGCACCGGCGAATAGTCGGGCACGTCGGGCAGTTCCACCGGCAGCGCCGATTCGGGCAGCGGGTGCGCCCGCCCGTCCTCGTCGTAGACGATCGGGAACGGTTCGCCCCAGTAACGCTGCCGGGCGAACAGCCAGTCCCGCAGCTTGTATTCCACGCGCGGGCGGCCGCGGCCCTCGGCGCTCAGCCGGTTGGTGATCGCCTCCTTGGCCGACGTGACGCTCAAACCATTGAGCTCACCGGAGTTCACCAGTTCCCCGTCACCGGTGTAGGCCGCCTCGGACACGTCACCGCCGGAGATCACCTCGACGATCGGCAGCCCGAACGCGTTGGCGAACTCCCAGTCGCGCAGATCGTGCCCCGGCACCGCCATGATCGCGCCGGTGCCGTAACCGGCCAGCACGTAGTCGGCGATGAACACCGGAACCTGTTGTTTGTTCGCCGGATTCGTGGCGTAGGCACCGGTGAACACGCCGGTCTTGGTCTTGTTCTCCTGGCGCTCGAGGTCGGACTTGGCCGCGATCGACGCCCGGTAGGCGGCCACCGCCTCGGCGGGCGTCGCGGCGCCGGAGGTCCATCGTTCGTCGACGCCGTCGGGCCACCGGTCGGCGACCAGTTCGTCGACCAGGTCGTGCTCGGGTGCCAGCACCATGTACGTCGCGCCGAACAGCGTGTCCGGGCGCGTGGTGAACACCTCGATGTCGCCGGCATCGGTGGCGAACAGGACAGACGCGCCCGTCGAGCGGCCGATCCAGTTGCGCTGCATGGCCTTGACCTTGTCCGGCCAGTCCAGCAGGTCGAGGTCGTCGAGCAGTCGGTCCGAGTATGCGGTGATACGCATCATCCACTGCCGCAACCGTTTTCGGAACACCGGGAAGTTGCCGCGCTCGCTGCGCCCGTCGGAGGTGACCTCCTCGTTGGCCAGCACGGTGCCCAGTCCGGGGCACCAGTTCACCAGCGAGTCGGCGCGGTACACCAGCCGGAACCCGTCGACGACGTCGGCGCGCTCGCCCGCCGACAACGACGCCCAGTCGCGGCCGTCGTCCAAAGACCTTGTCCCGGATTCGAACTCTGCGATCAGCTCGGAGATCGGCCGGGCCCGGTTGACGTCGGGGTCGAACCACGCGTTGTAGATCTGCAGGAAGATCCACTGCGTCCACTTGTAGTAGTCGACGTCGGTGGTGGAGAAGCTGCGCCGTGAGTCGTGGCCGAACCCGAGCCGGCCCAGCTGGCGACGGAAGTTGACGATGTTGGCCTCGGTGCGCACCCGCGGATGCGTCCCGGTCTGGATCGCGTACTGCTCGGCAGGCAGCCCGAACGCGTCGAAACCCAACGCGTGCAACACGTTGCGGCCGGTCATCCGGAAGTACCGGGCGTAGACGTCGGTGGCGATGTAGCCCAGCGGATGCCCGACGTGCAGTCCCTCGCCCGACGGGTAGGGGAACATGTCCTGGACGAACATCTTGTCCGGGGGCACCTCGGCGCCGTCGGACGGCGCGAGCGACCCGACGGGGTTCGGCACGTGGAACGTCCCGTGCTCGTCCCACCACTGCTGCCAGTCGCGCTCGATCCGCCCGGCCAGTTCCGCGGTGTAACGGTGGGACGGGGTCTCGGTGGTCGGCGCGTCGGTCACGTCAACAGGGTATAAGCCCGCCGAATCGGGTTCGATCGGCCACGGGTTGGTCTCGGTTCCGTTGCGGGCAAGTCAGGACACGGTTGCAGGTCGATTCCGGCCCTGGTGGGCGCCGCTTCGGCGTGGTTACAGTCAGCGCCTGACCTGACCCCCGTGCTGTTCGGAAGGACCGACGCAGATGATCGAGATCGCCCCTCGCTGGCGGATTCTGGCCGCAGGTGTGGCCGCCGCCACCGCCGGCGTCCTCGGTGTCGCGGGCACGACCGCATCGGCCGAGCCGCTCGTCCCGCGACCCCCGCTGCCTGCCCCCGCCACCGTGACCCAGACCGTGGTCGTCGGGCCCAATGCCGCACCGCTCACCCAGCCCGGTGTGAGTTCGGCCACCGGCATCGCCCCGGTCGCCGGTGCCCCGGTCGCCGGTGCCCCGGTCGCCAGTCCCCCGGTCGCGGTGCCCGCGGCGCCGGTGCCCGCGATCCAGCCGGCGACGTCCGGCACGCTCAGCGAGTTCTTCGCCGAGAAGGGTGTGCGGATGGAGCCGCAGGCCAGCCGTGATTTCACCGCGCTCAACATCGTGCTGCCGATGCCGCGCGGCTGGTCACACGTGCCGGACCCCAACGTGCCGGACGCGTTCGCGGTGATCGCCGACCGGGTCGGCGGCAACGGGCTCTACACGTCGAACGCCCAGATCGTGGTCTACAAGCTGATCGGCGACTTCGACCCGAAGGAGGCCATCAGCCACGGCTTCATCGACAGCCAGCAGCTGCCCGCGTGGCGCTCCACGGCGGCGTCGTTCGCCGACCACGGCGGTATGCCGTCGTCGCTCATCGAGGGCACCTACCGGGAGAACTCGATGACGCTGAACACGTCGCGCCGCCACGTCATCGCCACCGCCGGACCCGACCGCTACCTGGTGTCGCTGTCGGTGACCACCAGCGTCGATCAGGCCGTCGCGGCCGCCGACGCCACCGACGCGATCGTCAACGGCTTCCGGATCGGCATCCCGGGCGCCGCACCCGCCGCACCCGCACCCGCGCCCGTCGCGCCGGCACCTGCGCCCGCCCCGGCGACCACCAACGTGTCCGCGCTCGGTGCCCCCGCACCGGCCCAGGCCGCACCGCAACCGGTGGGCCTAGGGGGTTAGACATGTCCCCCGGGCGAAGCCTGGCGCCCGGGGGACGCCCCAACCTGACCACCTCGCTGGGCCTCGTAAGCTGAAGGCCATGTTCGTCGCCGCGGTGTTGTGTCTGGGCGCCGCCGTCGTGACCGCGGCCCTCGGCCTGTGGTTGCTGAGCCGCCCGCAGTCGGAGGATCCCGTGCGCGAGGTGCTGCGCTCGGTGGCGCCGACCCAGCTGGCGGCCGCCGCGATGCTCGCCGCCGGCGGCGCTGTCGCGCTGGCCGCCGATTCCCGCACCGCGCTGTTCGTCGTGGCGATCTGCGTGCTCGGCGCGCTGGGCACCGTCGGCGCCGGCTGCTGGCAGAGCGCGAAGTCCGTCGCGCGCCGTGAAGCCGCGCCTGCGACCGGCGGCTGCGCCGGCGGGGCGTGCGCGACGTGCACGCTGTCGTGCAGCTGAGGTTCAGTTCCTGCTGAGGTCGATCGGATGGGTCGCCAGGAGCGACAGCGGCAGCGGTTGCCGGCGCAGCACCCGCGACCACAAGTCCACCCGCGGCTCGACCAGCACGTCAGACGGCAACGCCGACAACACGATCCAGTCGTCGCGTTCGATCTCGCCCTCAAGTTGGCCGATGGTCCACCCCGAGTAGCCCGCGAAGATCCGCACGCCTTCGACCACGGGTGCGACGGTGTCCGGGTCCGCGTCGAGGTCGACCATCACCATCCGGCCCTGCACGTGCCGCAGGCCGGGCACCTCGGCAGCGTCCACGCCGACCCGCAGCGACGCCAGGCACAACGCCGCGTCGCGTTTGACCGGCCCGCCGATGAACATCGTCTTCGGTTTGGCCGACAGCTTGGCCCACTGCGGCAACACGTTGTAGACCGCGGTCTCGCTGGGCCGGTTGAGCACCACCCCGAGGGTGCCGCCGTCGTTGTGCTCGACGACGTAGATCACGCTGCGCCGAAACGTCGGCTCCAGCAGGTCGGTGTTCGCGAGCAACAGCGTTCCGGCCCGGACGCGCGGCGCTGCAGGAGCGACGAAATCCTCCGGATCCTCTGACTGCGCCACGTCCACCATCATGGCACCAGCCGCCGCCGTCATGGCGGACAAGCGCGGCCCGCGGCGATATTTGTACTGTGGGTCCAGTCCCGATTCACTCGCTCAGAAATGTGATCTCACCGGTGGCTGACCCCCGCGCGCTCGTCGACTTGTTGCGATCGCTGCGCGGTATGCACGAGTTCCGGCGGCTGCTCGAACTGCGCGCGGTCAGCCAGTTCGGCGACGGCCTGTTCGCCGCCGGCCTGGCCGGCGCGATCCTGTTCAACCCCGAGCGCGAAGCCGAACCGTGGGCGATCGCCGGCGCGTTCGCCGTGCTGTACCTGCCCTACTCGCTGCTCGGCCCGTTCGCCGGCGCGCTGCTGGACCGCTGGGACCGGCGGGTGGTGCTGATCGGCGCCAACCTCGGCCGGCTGCTGCTCGTCGTCGCGGTGGCCGCCATGCTGGCCGCCGGCGCCGCCGACCTCCCGATCTTTCTGGGGGCGTTGATCGTCAACGGCTTCACCCGGTTCGTGTCGTCGGGTCTGTCGGCGGCGCTGCCCGACGTCGTGCCCCGCGAGCGGGTGGTGGCGATGAACTCGGTGGCCACCGCGACCGGGGCGGCCGCGGCCTTCCTCGGCGCCCTGTTCATGCTGCTGCCGCGGACGTTGTTCGGCGACGATGACACCGGCGCGTCGACGATCATCTTCCTGGTCACGGTGCCGGTCGCGTTGGCGCTGCTGCTGTCGGTGCGCTTTCCGCCCGACGTGCTCGGCCCGCACGAGAGCAAACGCTCGATCCACGGCTCGGCGCTCTACGCGGTCGCCACCGGGTGGGTACACGGCATCCGTACCGTCGCGGCGGTGCCGACGGTGGCGGCGACGCTGTCGGGGCTGGCCGCGCACCGGATGGTGTTCGGCATCAACTCGCTTCTGGTGCTGGTGATCGTGCGGCACAACGACGCGCATGTGGTCGCGGGGCTGGGCACCTCGGTGCTGTTCCTCAGCGCCGGCGGGGTGGGCGGTTTCCTGGCCACGATCGCGACGCCGGCGCTGATCCGTCGCTTCGGGCGCTACGGCGCGGCCAACGGCGCGCTGGGCTTCGCCGTCGCGGTCCAGCTGGCCGGGGCGAGCCTGTACGTGCCGCTGATGGTGGTGTGCGGTTTCCTGCTCGGCGCGGCCGGGCAGGTGGTCAAGCTGTGCGCGGACTCCGCGATGCAGATCGACGTCGACGACGCGCTGCGCGGCCACGTCTTCACCGTGCAGGACGCGTTGTTCTGGATGTCGTTCATCCTCGCGCTGTCGGGCGCGGCGGCGGTGATCCCGCTCGACGGCCGCGAACCGCTGCTGGCGGTCGCCGGGGTCGGTATCTACCTCGCCGGTCTCGGCGCGCACGCGGGCCTGGCCCGGCATCGGCGTTAGGGTGACCGGCATGGCTGGTGCCGCGCCGATGGTGGCCGATCTGCGGGCCGAGAGCGACGACCTCGACGCGCTGGTCGCCGACCTGCCCGCCGCGCGGTGGGCCGAGCCGACGCCGGCGCCGGGCTGGACGATCGCCCATCAGATCGCACACCTGCTGTGGACCGACCGGGTCGCGCTGACCGCCGTCACCGACGAGGCCGCGTTCGCGGCGCTGCTACAGGAGGCGGGCAAGAACCCGACCGGTTTCGTCGACGAGGGCGCCGAGCAACTGGCGGGCACCCCGCCTGCCGAACTGCTGGCCGACTGGCGCGCGACCCGAAATCAGCTGCACGACGCCCTGCTGACCGTCGAGGACGGTCGCAAGCTGCCCTGGTTCGGGCCGCCGATGAGCGCGCCGTCGATGGCCACCGCCCGGCTCATGGAGACCTGGGCGCACGGCCTGGACGTGGCCGACACGCTCGGGGTGCGACGGCCCGCGACCGCGCGGCTGCGTTCGATCGCCCACATCGGGGTGCGCACCCGCGACTTCGCGTTCGCCGTCCACGGCCTGGCGGCGCCGGCGGAGCCGTTCCGGGTCGAGTTGCGCGCACCCGACGGCTCGACGTGGGACTGGGGACCGGCCGGCGCCGCGCAGCGGGTCAGCGGGTCCGCCGAGGACTTCTGCATGCTGGTCACCCAGCGCAGGCCGCGGGCGGCGCTGGATGTGCGCGCGGTCGGCGACGACGCCGAACGGTGGCTCGGCATCGCGCAGGCGTTCGCCGGGCCGCCGGGGTCCGGCCGCGGATAGCCCTGCCGCACAACAGGTTCAGACTTCACCCGCCGAATCCGCGCGGCCGTCACCGTCGGCGTCGGTCAGCTTGACGTCCCACCGGCCGTCGGCGTCGGCGTCGACGTAGGCATCCCCGTCACCGAGCGCGCGGTCGGCCACCCCGTCACCGTCGGCGTCGAGCAACCGGTCATCAGGGGCGCCGTCGCCGTCGACGTCGACCAGCGGGCCGCCGAACTGCTCGACGCCGTCGAGACCGAACCACCGCAGCCCCCGCACCGGGTCCACGCTGACCGCCCACGTGCCGGTGCCGTCGTCGGTGAAGTACGCGGCCTCGCCCGCGTGGTCGCGCACCAGATGGTCGGCGGTGCCGTCGGTGTCGAGGTCGGCCATCGCGTCGTCGAGCAACCCGTCACCGTCGAAGTCGATCCCGACCGCGTCCAGCGACCCGTCCCCGTCGACGTCCACATCCGCGGGCGCCGACCACATCGTCGCCGTACCGTCGCCGTCGCCGAGGCAGTAGTCCATGTCTGATCAGACGGACGACTGGCCCTTCGCGTTCCACCACGCCAGCAGCTCGGCCTCCGCCTCCTCGCGCGACAGCGGCCCGCGGTCCAGGCGCAGCTCCTTGAGGTACTGCCACGCCTCGCCGACCTGCGGCCCGGCCGGGATGCCGAGGATCTTCATGATCTCGTTGCCGTTGAGGTCCGGGCGCACCCGCGCCAGGTCCTCCTTCTCGGCGAGCTCGGCGATGCGGTGCTCGAGGTCGTCGTAGTTGGCCTGCAGCCGCGCCGCCCGACGCTTGTTGCGGGTGGTGCAGTCGGCGCGAACCAGCTTGTGCAGCCGCGACAGCAGAGGCCCCGCGTCGGTGACGTAGCGGCGCACCGCCGAGTCGGTCCACTTGCCGCCGCCGTAACCGTGGAACCGCAGGTGCAGGTACACCAGCTGCGAGACGTCCTCGATCATCTGCTTGGAGTACTTCAGCGCCCGCATCCGCTTGCGGGCCATCTTCGCGCCGACCACCTCGTGGTGGTGAAAGCTCACCCCGCCGTCGGGTTCGTGCTTGCGGGTCGCGGGCTTGCCGATGTCGTGCAGCAGCGCCGCCCAGCGCAGCACCAGATCCGGGCCCTCGTCGCCTTCGAGGTCGATCGCCTGCTTGAGCACGGTCAGCGAATGCCAGTACACGTCCTTGTGCTGGTGGTGCTCGTCGATCGCCATCCGCATCGCCCCGACCTCGGGCAGCACCACATCGCCCAGACCGGTCTGCACCATCAGGTCGATCCCGGCGACCGGGTCGGCGCCCAGCAGCAGCTTGTCCAGTTCGGCGGCCACCCGCTCGGCGGTGATCCGGCCCAGCTGCGGCGCCATCTCGACCAGCGCGGCCATCACCCGGGGCGCGACCGTGAACTCCAGCTGCGAGACGAACCGCGCCGCGCGCAGCATCCGCAGCGGGTCGTCGCCGAACGACACCTCCGGCGCGGCCGGGGTGTCGAGTTCGCGGCGGCGCAGCGCCGCCAACCCGCCCAGCGGGTCGTGGAACTCGGCAGGTCCCGCCGCGGTGATCCGCACGGCCATCGCGTTGGCGGTGAAGTCGCGGCGCACCAGGTCGTCGTCGAGGGTGTCGCCGAAGCGGACCTCCGGGTTGCGCGACACCTGGTCGTAGCTGTCGGCGCGGAACGTGGTGATCTCCAGCCGGTGGTCGCCCTTGCCGACACCGAGCGTGCCGAACTCGATCCCGGTGTCCCATAGCGCGTCGGCCCAGCCGCGCAGCAGTTTCTGCATCTGCTCGGGCCGGGCGTCGGTGGTGAAGTCGAGGTCCGCCTTCTCGGTCAGCCGGCCGAGCAGCGCGTCGCGCACGCTGCCGCCCACGAGATGGAGCTCGTGACCGGCGTCAGCGAACAAGGCGCCGACCTCACGCAGCAGATCGCGGTGACGGTTCAGCGCGACCTGCGCGGTGGCAAGCAGTTCAGCGTCGGTGGCGGATTCGGGCACGTTCGGACAGCGTAGTCGGGCGACGATCGGGCGGCCCCCGGCCGCGTTGGGAGCCCGACAATTCAGCACGAGTCGGCAACGGCTGTATCACGACCGGTGAGTGCAGCGGGAGCGAATGTTCATGGCAGCTACTATCGCTTGGGTGTCGGACGGCGAACAGGCCAAACCACGACGGCGCCGAGGGCGCCGCCGCGGCCGACGCTCGGCAGGACCTCCCGAGCCCTCCACCAGCGCCTCAACCAGCCAGGCCGGTCAGGTCAACCAGTCCGCGCCGACGCCGAAACCCGGCAGCCACCACAAACCCGTCAACGGCGCCGAGCCCAAACCCGGTCAGCCCAAGAAGACGCGGCCGCGCCGGCCACCGGACCGGCTGCGCACCGTCCACGAAACCTCGGCGGGCGGGTTGGTCATCGACGGCATCGACGGCCCCAAGGACAACCAGGTCGCCGCGCTGATCGGGCGCATCGACCGGCGCGGCCGGATGCTGTGGTCGCTGCCCAAGGGCCACATCGAGATGGGCGAGACCGCCGAGCAGACCGCGATCCGCGAGGTCGCCGAGGAGACCGGCATCCGCGGCGACGTGCTGGCCGCGCTCGGCAGCATCGACTACTGGTTCGTCACCGAGGGCCGCCGGGTGCACAAGACCGTGCACCACTATCTGATGCGGTTCCGCGGCGGCGAACTGTCCGATGAGGACGTCGAGGTCACCGAGGTGGCCTGGGTCCCGCTGCACGAGCTGCCGTCGCGGCTGGCCTACGCCGACGAGCGCCGCCTCGCCGAGGTCGCCGACGAGCTGATCGACAAACTGCACACCGACGGGCCGTCCGCGCTGCCCCCGCTGCCACGGTCCGCACCGCGGCGGCGACCCCAGACGCATTCGCACACCCGCAACCGTCGCCGCCCCGACGACTCGGCCCTGGGCGCCGAGCGCTGGGGCAAGGCCGACAGGCAGGGCAACGAACGCGGGCACACCCAGCCCGGCCGGCGGACGAACGGCTGCGGACAGGGCCCGTGACCCCCACCGCGCTGCTGCGCCTGCTGGCCGCGCTGCTGTTGTTGACGCTGACCGCCGTCCCTCTCGCCGTCCCGCCGACCACCGCCGCGCAGCCCAGCACCACCACCCCGTTCCTGCAGGTGCGCATCGACGCGGTCTCCCCCGACGTGGTGACCACCACCAGCGAACCCGTCGTCACCGTGACCGGCGCCGTGCTCAACGTCGGTGACCGGGCGGTGCGCGACGTCGTCGTGCGGCTCGAGGACGCCGCCGCCGTGACCACCACGACCGGGCTGCGCACCAACCTCGCCGGCAACGTCGACCAGTTCGAGCCGGTCGCCGACTTCGTCACGTTGACACCGGAACTTGCTCGCGGACAAGAGGTTCCGTTCGTGCTGTCCTATCCGCTGCGGTCGGCGCAGCGGCCGTCGCTGTCGATCGAGGAGCCCGGGGTGTACCCGGTGATGGTCAACGTCAACGGCACCCCCGACTACGGCGCCCCGGCCCGCCTCGACGACGCCCGCTTCCTGCTGCCGGTGCTCGGTGTGCCCCCGGACCCGGCCGCCGGGTCCGCCGACACGGTGACCGCGGTCGAACCCCCGGACACGTCGCGACCGGTGCAGCTCACCGTGCTGTGGCCGATCGCCGACCGGCCCCGCCTGGCCGCGGGCGCCCCTGGCGGCGCCACCCCGGTCCGACTCATCGACGACGAACTCGCCACGTCGCTGGCCCCCGGTGGTCGCCTCGACACGCTGCTGTCGGCGGTGGAGTTCGCCACCCGCCCCGAGGTCGACGCCGACGGCCGCGTCCGGATGGCCACCTGCCTGGCCATCGACCCCGATCTGCTGGTCACCGTCAACGCCATGACCGGCGGCTACGTCGTCAACGACGGGCCCGACGCCGGCCCGGGCACCCCGACACGCCCGGGCACCGGTCAGCAGGCCGCGGTCGGCTGGCTCAACCGGCTCAAGGAGCTGGCCAAACGGATCTGCGCCGCGCCGACCCCCTACGCGCAGGCCGATCTCGACGCGCTGCGCCGGGTGGGTGATCCGGGGCTGACCAACATCGCCACCAACATCGCCGGCGACATCGTCGACCAGATCCTCGGAATCGCCTCGGTGCGCGGTGCCACCCTGATCGCCGACGGCCCGCTGACCGGGCCCGCGGTGCGCCTGCTCTCCGCGCAGGGCCCGACCGTGGCCATCGCGGCCGGCCACACGAACGCCGACGGATCCGACACCGCGTCCACCGCCGACACCGCGCCGGTGCGCTACACACCGAACCTGGTGGCCGCCCCCTTCGACCCCGCCGTCGGGGCCGCGCTGGCCGGGGCGGGCGCCGAGCCGAGCACCCCCGGCTACCTCGACCCGGCGCTCGACATCCCGCTGCGACCGGAGTCGGAGGCCGCGCGCAGGCAGAGCGCACTCGGCGCGCTGCTGTGGCGCGGCCTCAACCCCGACGTCGCCCCGCGCACCCAGATCGTGGTGCCGCCGCTGGCCTGGAACCTGCGCCCCGACGACGCCGGGGCGATGTTCTCCGCCGTCGCCACCGCGATCAACGCCGGACTCGCGCAGCCGCGCCCGCTGACCGCCGTCATCGCCGAGGGCAACGCGGTGCCGCCGGACGAGACCTCGGCGCTGCCCGGCGACGAGGTCGGTGATCCCTCCGCCCGGTTCGACGACGCGGTGGTGTCGGGCATCGCCGCGGTCACCGGTCGGCTGTGGGGCCTGACGTCGGCGCTGACCACCGACGCGCGCACCGGCCTGACCGGGATCGGCTACACCGCGCCGCTGCGCGAGGACATGCTGCGGGCGCTGAGCCAGTCCGTGCCGCCCGACACCCGCAACGGCATTGCGCAGCAACGGCTCACGACGGTCGGGCGCACCGTCGACGACATGTTCAACGCGGTGACGATCGTCAACCCCGGCGGTTCCTACACGCTGGCCACCGAGCGCAGCCCGCTGCCGCTGGCGCTGCGCAACGATCTGCCGGTGCCGATCCGGGTGCGGCTCGACGTGAGCGCCCCGCCCGGGATGACGGTGACCGACATGGGCGAGATCGAGCTGCCGCCGGGCTTTTTGCCGCTGCGCGTCCCGATCGAGGTGCATTTCACCCAGCGGTTCGCGGTCGACGTGTCGCTGCGCACCGCCGACGGGTTGCCGCTCGGCGAATCCGTGCGCCTGTCGGTGCATTCCAACGCCTACGGCAAGGTGCTGTTCTTCATCACGCTGTCGGCGGGTGCGGTGCTGGTGCTGCTGGCCGGGCGCCGGCTGTGGCACCGGTTCCGCGGCCAACCCGATCCCGCCGACCTCGACCGCCCCGATCCGCTCGACGTCGCGCTGCGCTACGACGACAGCGGCGATCCCGTGCTCAGCCGGGGCGGGCGGGACCGTCCCGGACGCGACGGCGGTGCGACGTGAGCACGCCGGGACCGCGCGGGCCGGCCGCTCCCCCGCCGCGCCGCGCGACCCGCCCGCTGCCCGACCCGCCCCC
>NZ_MIHA01000008.1 GCF_001722335.1 Mycolicibacterium flavescens | reverse complement strand
TGGCTTCGGACATGCCCAACCTCCAGGCCACCAAAGCCTTGAGCGACTTGACCCCGGGGGCGGCGCCCAACAATCCGTCACGATCGATCTCGGCGACAATCTCCACGACCTGAGCATCGATGGCGTTTCGCTGCCCGCACAACTCCGCTAACCGGTCATACAACTGCAACAAGCGATCAACCCGACTCACCGCCGGAGCATCACCACAAGCCGTCGCCGAAGACATACCCGCATCATGCCAACACGGTCCGACAAAAAAGCCGGCCGCTAGACAGCCTCGACGTAGAACCAGCGGCCCGTGCGGCGTTCGAATCGGCTGCGTTCGCGCAGTGTTTCGGGTTGTCGGGCCCGCACATAGTGTGCAACGAATTCCACTTCGCCCTGCGCATCGTCGGCACCGCCGGCGACCACGTCACTGATGGCCAGTCCGCGCCAGCTCACGTCCGGGTCGACGGTGACTTCGGCCGGTCGAGTGCGGGGGTGCCAGGTCCGAAAGAGATAGTCCGGGAGCCCCTTTGCAAATGCCGAGTACCGCGACCGCATCAGTTCCTCGGCGGTCGTGGCCGTACGCACACCGTCATGTAGCGGTTCGCAGCAGGCCGGATAGGGCCGGTCACTGCCGCACGGACATCTACTGCTCGCCGCCATGGCAGAGATCATGCCGCCTACAGGTCGAGCAGTGCGGTTTCGGGGTGCTCGATCAGGTCACGCAGGTCGCGCAGGAACGCCGCCACCTGCGCGCCGTCGGCGATGCGGTGGTCGAACGCGCACGTGAGGTTCATCGTCGGGCGGGCGGCGACGGCGCCGTCGACGACGACCGCGCGTTCTCTGAGCGAGCCGATTCCGAGGATCGCCGCTTCCGGGTAGTTGATCACCGGCACACCGTCATCCAGACCTAGCGCACCGAAATTGGAGACCGTGAACGTCGACCCCTGCAGCTCGGTCGGCGCCAGCGTGCCCGCTCGCGCCTCCCGGATCAACCGGGCCACCGTGGCGGCGAGGTCCCGCGTCGTCAGACGATGCGCGTCGTTGACCACCGGCACCAGCAGACCCCGCGGCGCGGCCACACCGAAACCCAGGTGCACGGCCGAATGCAGATGGATCTGCGGGCCGTCGACGGTTTCCACCCAGGTGGCATTCAACGACGGGTGGCGGGTCAGCGCGATCGTCAGCAACCGCAACACCAGCACGAACGGTGTGACGGAAGAGTCGTCGACGTGGTCAGCCAGCCGGTCCCGCAGTCGCAGCAGGCTGGTCCCGTCGACCTCGACGCGGGCGTGCGCATCAGGGATCTCCCTGCGCGACAAAGTCATTCGCCTTGCCATCTCGGCCTGCACCCCACGCACGGCAACCGTGTCCGGCGTGAACCGCCCCGCCGCCGCGAGCACGTCTTCGCGGGTGATCACCCCGTCGGGGCCCGATCCGGTGACGGCGCCCAGGTCGACGCCGAGGTCGGCGGCCAGTTTCCGCACCGGCGGCTTGGCGCGAGCCCGGGCACGATGCGGCGGCGGAGCGGCCGCGCGACGGCTGGAATCCATTGCGTCGTCGGCGCCGTATCCGACCAGAACGGGTTTGCGCTTCTCGGCGGGTGGTTCGGCATCGGTCTCGATGCGGGCCAGCAGCGTCCCGACGGGCAGCGTCTCGCCTTCGCGGCCACCGAGTTCGACGATGCGACCCGCGTACGGGCTGGGGATCTCCACCTCGGCCTTGTTGGTTTCGACCGTGCACAGCGTCTGGTTCAGTACGACGTCATCACCGACCGCGACACTCCACTCGGTGATCGTCGCGTCCTCCAGTCCCTCGCCGAGGTCGGGTACCAGAAACTCCATGGCGGTCATGGCTGCCCCAGCGTGCGTTCGACACAGTCGAGGAGCCGGTCGACACCGGGCAGCCACAGCTTCTCCAGCCGGGCCGGCGGGTACGGCGTGTCGAATCCGGTGGCGCGCAACACGGGTGCCTCGAGGTCATAGAACAACTCCTCGGTGATCCGGGCCGCGAGTTCGGCGCCGAACCCCAGCGTGCGCGGTCCTTCGTGCATCACCACCGCGCGTCCGGTGCGGCGGATCGAATCGGCGACCGTGTCGAAATCGAGCGGATTGAGTGAGCGTAGGTCGACCACCTCGATGCTCCAACCGTGGTGTTCGGCAGCGAGTTCCGCCGCGCTCACCGCGGTCGCCACCAGCGGACCGTAGGTCACCACGGTGACGTCGGAGCCGGGCCGGCGGATCGCCGCGCGGCCGAGCGGCAGACCCGGCGCGCTGGTATCGACGGGTTCGCGGGCCCAGTACCGGCGTTTGGGCTCGAGGTAGATGACCGGGTCGCGGCTGGTGATGGACTGGCGCAGAAGCCAGTAGGCGTCCGACGGTGTGGACGGCACGACGACCTTGAGCCCGGCGGTGTGCAACCAGTAGCTTTCGGTCGATTCGGAATGGTGTTCGACGGCGCCGATCCCGCCGAACGACGGGATGCGGATGGTGACCGGCATGTCGACGTCGCCACGCGTGCGCATCCGGTACTTGGCCAGATGGCTGACGATCTGGTCGAAGGCAGGCGCGGCGAAACCGTCGAACTGGATCTCGGGGACCGGCAGGAACCCTCGGATCGCCATCCCGATCGCGATTCCGATGATCCCCGATTCGGCCAGTGGGGTGTCGAAACACCGCTCCTCACCGAAGGTCTCGGCGAGTCCCTCGGTGACCCGGAAGACCCCGCCCAGGGTGGCGACGTCCTCGCCGAAGACCAGGACGCGGTCGTCGGTGGCCATCGCGTCGCGCAGCGCCCGGTTGATCGCCTGCACCATCGTCAGCGTGGGCGCCTCGGCCGGTGCGAGCAGCGGACCGTAGGCGTCGTCGTCGTCGTATCGGGTGGGCCGGTCGATGATCTGGGTCATCTCAGAGCTCCTTCGCCAGTTCGGCCGCCAGCTGTTCGCGCTGGGCCACCAGGTCGGGGGTGATGTCGTGGTAGACCGTGTCGAACATCTCGGTGACGTCGAAATCGTCTGCGCCGACCACGACGTCGCGCAGCTCGGCGCACAACCGCCTCGATTTGGCGCGGACCCGCTCCTCGAGCCGCTCGGTCCACACCCCCTCCGACGTGAGGTAGGTGCGGTATCGCGCGATCGGGTCGCGCGCCGCCCACATCCGGACCTCCTGCTCGTCGCGGTACCGGGTGGGGTCGTCGGAGGTGGTGTGCGGGCCCATCCGGTAGGTGACCGCTTCGATCAGCGTCGGTCCCCCGCCGTCGCGGGCGCGCTGCGCGGCTTCGGCGGTCACCGCGAAGCAGGCCAACACGTCGTTGCCGTCGACCCGCACCCCCGGCATGCCGTATCCGGCGGCGCGGTGGGCGATCGACGGTCCCGCGTGCTGCTTGGTGACCGGCACCGAGATCGCCCACTGGTTGTTCTGCACGAAGAACACGCACGGCGCCCGGTACACCGCCGCGAAGTTCAACGCTTCGTGCACGTCGCCTTCGCTGGTGGCGCCGTCGCCGAGGAACACCAACGTCACGGAGTCCTCACCGAGCCGCTGGGCGGCCATCGCCGCGCCGACCGCGTGCAGTCCCTGGGTGCCGATCGGAATGGCGATCGGCGCGACGCACTTCTCGGTGAACCCGAGACCGCCGTGCCACTTGCCGCGCCACACCGCGCCGATCTGCGCCGGGGTGATGCCGCGCAGCAGAAACGCCCCGATCTCGCGGTACTGCGGGAACAACCAGTCGGTTTTGCGCAGACACGCCGCGGCGCCGATCTGGGCGGCCTCCTGGCCGCGGCACGACGCGAACAGCGCCAGTTCGCCCTGGCGCTGCAGGTTGACGAACTCGCCGTCGAGGTCGCGGGTGACGACCATCAGCTCGTAGAGCCAGGCCAGCGTCTCGGATGGAAGATCGCGGCGGTACCGGGCGCTCGAGCCGGTCGGTGTCCCGTCCGGGCCGACCAGCCCGATGGGCTCCACGTCGACGTCGAGCGTCTCCAACGGTGCCTGAACAGGCCCAGCCATACCGCCTCCTAGGGTCACTGGCGGCGGATCGCGCCACCAGGCGACTGAGGTGCTCAGCGCGGCGGCGGTTGGAGCAGACCCCCGGGTGCGGGGGTGTCGGCTAGTCGCCGGGGTGTGGCGCTAACGCGACGATGCGCTCGGCTCGCCGGAGCACTGGGGCATCCACCATTATGCCTTCGAATTGGAAGACGCCCCGGGCATCGCGGGCGGCCGCGAGCACGTGTCGCGCCCACTGCACCTGTTCGGCGGTCGGTGTGTAACCCTCCCGGATCACCGCGACCTGCGAGGGATGGATCGCGACCTTGACGTCGAACCCGACCGCGACCGCGTCGTCCACCTCGCCGCGCAGCCCGTCGAGATCCTTGATGTCGAGGTACACCGAGTCCAGCGCCAGCCGGCCGTACGCCTTCGCGGCCAGCAGCGTCTGCGACCGGACATGCCGGGCCACCTCGCGGTAACTGCCGTCCGGGTAGCGGTTGGCGGTTCCGCCGGTCACCGCGAACAGATCCTCGGCCCCCCACATCAATGCGTATGCGTTCTCGATGCGCGCCAGGTCGGCGACCGCGAGCGCGCCCAGCGGGGTTTCGATCAGCACCACCACGTCGAACGGTACGAGGTCGCGCACCTGCTGCGGGTCCTCGGTCTTGGCCAGCATGACGGTGGTGTACTCGGTCTTGGCCAGTGCCTCGAGGTCGAGCTGGTGGTCGGGGGTGGCGCTCGGGTTGACGCGGACCACCGTCCGGGTCGGGTCCAGACGCGTCTGCAGCAACGCCGCGCGTGCGGCCTCGCGGTCCTTGGCGGCGACTCCGTCCTCCAGGTCGAGGATCACCACATCGGCTGCGGCGGCGGCCTTTTCGAACCGTTCAGGCCGGTCGGCCGGGCAGAACAGCCACGCCGGGCCCGATGACGTCAACGCCACTACGCCTCTCCCTCCGGACGTTTGCGCACCATCGTCTTGCGCGACGCGGTCGCGACGATGTCACCGTGCTGGTTGCGGCCGACGTGGGAGAACGTGACGATGCCCTCCCCCGGCCGACTCTTGGACTCGCGTTTGTCGAGCACCTCGGACTCCGCGTAGAGCGTGTCCCCGTGGAACAGCGGCTTGGGGAACGCGATTTCGCCGAAGCCCAGGTTGCCGACGATCGTGCCCTGGGTCAGCTGGGTGACCGACAGGCCGACCAGAGTCGACAGCGTGAACATCGAGTTCACCAGCCGGGCGTTGAACGGCGGCAGCGCGTCGGCGAACGCGGCGTCGAGGTGCAGGGCCTGGGTGTTCATCGTCAACGTCGTGAACAGCACGTTGTCGGCTTCGGTGATGGTGCGGCCCGGCCGGTGCTGATACAGCACGCCGGTCTCGAACTCCTCGAACCACAGCCCGCGCTGAACGACTACCTTCTTCTCAGTCACAACCCCAGCTCCCGCCCGATCAGCATCAACTGGACTTCGGTTGTGCCTTCACCGATCTCGAGGATCTTGCTGTCCCGGTAATGCCGCGCCACCGAGTACTCGTTCATGAAGCCGTATCCGCCGAAGATCTGCGTGGCGTCGCGGGCGTTGTCCATCGCCGCCTCGCTGGCCACCATCTTGGCGATCGACGCCGCCTTCTTGAACGGCTTGCCGGCCAGCATCAGCGCGGCCGCGTCGTAGTAGGCGGTGCGGGCGACGTGCGCCCGGGCCTCCATCCGCGCGATCTTGAACGCGACCGCCTGGTAGCTGCCGATCGCGGCGCCGAACGCCTCGCGTTCCTTGGCGTACTTGACCGATTCGTCGACGCAGCCCTGCGCCGCGCCGACCGACAGCGCGGCGATCGCGATGCGGCCCTCGTCGAGGATGCGCAGGAAGTTCGCATATCCGCGGCCCCGCTCGCCGAGCAGGTTCTCCTCCGGCACCCGCACGTCGTCGAAGCTCAGCGGGTGGGTGTCGCTGGCGTTCCAGCCCACCTTGTTGTACGCCGGTTCGGCGGTGAAGCCCTCGGTGGGCACCGGCACCAGGATGGACGAGATTTCCTTTTTGCCGCCCACCTCGCCGGTCACCGCGGTGACGGTGACAAGCTTGGTGATATCGGTGCCCGAGTTGGTGATGAACTGCTTGGAGCCGTTGATCACCCAGTGGCCGTCGTCGAGGCGCGCGGTCGTCTTGGTCGCGCCGGCGTCGCTACCGCCGCCCGCCTCGGTCAGACCGAACGCGCCCAACGCCTTACCGCTGGCCAGCAGCGGCAGCCACTCCTGCTTCTGCTCCTCGTTGCCGAACCGGTACACCGGCATCGCACCCAGTGACACCCCGGCTTCGAGCGTGATCGCCACGCTCTGGTCGACCTTGCCGAGTTCCTCGAGCGCGAGGCACAGCGCGAAGTAGTCACCGCCCATCCCGCCGTACTCCTCGGGGAACGGCAACCCGAACAACCCCATGTCGGCCATGCCGGCGACGACCTCGTACGGGAACGAGTGCTCCTCGTCGTGTTTGGCCGCCACCGGCGCCACCACGCTCTGGGCGAAGTCGCGGACCGTCTTCGCCAGTTGTTCATAGTGATCGGGAAGCATCCCCGTCGCCATAAAGTCCGTCATGATTCTTCCTTCTCGACGGCGGGATCTGCGGTGACCTTGGCCAGCAGCTGTCCCACCTTGACCTGATCGCCCACGGCGACAAGCAATTCCACCACGCCGTCGACCGGAGCGGTCAACGCGTGTTCCATCTTCATGGCCTCGACGGTCACCACGACCGCACCCGCACCCACCCGGTCGCCGTCGGCGACACCGGCGGCCACCACCGAACCCGGCATCGGGCTGGTCAGTTCGGCGTCGCCGCTGTGCGCGTCGTCGGGCCGCACCGGCGCCTCGCGGACTTCCTCGACCATCACGGTGCGACCCGCGCCGGCCAACCAGATCCGGCCGTCGTCGCCGGCGACGAGGTAGTCGACGCGCACATCGTCGTACCCCACCGACAGCCGGCCACCGTCCAACACCGCTGACAGCGAACGGCTTTCGCCGTCTTCGACGACCGCTTCGGCGTGCTGCGGGGTGCCGGTCAGGTGGACGTGGTCGGTGCGCTCACCCGAGCGCAGCCGGTAGGTGGTGGCGGCCCGGGCGCCCATCCGCCAGCCCGACGGGGCGGCCCACAGGTCACCGGTCCGCGCGGGCCAGGCCGACAGCCACCGGTAGGCGGCGGCCGCGACGAGTTCGGCGTCGGTGGCCGCCGCGGGCGCGAAATCGGGACTGCGCCGGTCCAACAAGCCGGTGTCGAGACGGCCCGCCGCGACGTCCGGGTCGGCGAGCAGGAACCGCAGGAACTCGACGTTCGTGGTGACGCCGAGAACCGAGGTACCGGCCAACGCGCGGTCCAGGGTGCGCAGCGCACCGGCACGGTCGTCGGCGTAGGCGATCACCTTCGACAGCATCGGGTCGTAGTCGCTGCCGACCACCGATCCGCGCGCCAATCCGGAGTCGACCCGGATGCCCGGGCCGCTCGGTTCGGCGAGGTCGAGGACCGGTCCGCCGGTGGGCAGGAAGCCGCGGCCGGGGTCCTCGGCGTACACGCGGGCCTCGATGGCATGCCCGGTGAGCGTGACGTCGTCCTGGCCGAACGACAGCTTCTCCCCGGCGGCGATCCGCACCTGCTGTTCGACGAGGTCGATTCCGGTGACCATCTCGGTGACCGGGTGCTCGACCTGAAGGCGCGTGTTCATCTCCATGAAGAAGAACTCGTCGGGCCGGTCGGCCGAGACGATGAACTCGACGGTGCCGGCGCCGGTGTAGTCGACGCTGCGGGCGGTGTCACAGGCCGCGGCGCCTATCCGCGCGCGGGTGGCCTCGTCGAGCAGCGGCGACGGCGCTTCTTCGATGACCTTCTGATGCCGCCGCTGCAGGCTGCATTCGCGCTCCCCCAGATGCACGACGGTGCCGTGCGCGTCGGCGAGCACCTGCACCTCGATGTGGCGCGGGTTCAGCACGAAACGTTCGAGAAACAACGTGTCGTCGCCGAAGGCCGCACCGGCCTCGCGCCGTGCCGAGACCAGCGCGGCAGGCAGTTCGGACGCCTCGTGCACCACCCGCATGCCCTTGCCGCCGCCGCCGGCCGACGGCTTCACCAGCACCGGGAAACCCACCTCGGCGGCACCGGCGATCAGGTCGTCGTCGGTCAGGCCCGGTCGCGAGATGCCCGGAACCACCGGGACACCGAACGCCGACACCGCCGCCTTGGCCGCGATCTTGTCGCCCATGGTTTCGATGGCCCCGACCGGCGGCCCGATGAACGTGATCCCGGCAGACTGCAGTGCAGCGGCGAATTGTGCGTTTTCCGAGAGGAATCCGTAACCGGGGTGCACCGCCTGAGCGCCGGTGCGACGGGCCGCCGACACGACGGCGTCGATGTTGAGGTAGCTGTCGCGGGCCGCGGCGCCGCCGATGTTCACCGCGACGTCGGCCTCGGCGACGTGGCGGGCCCCGGCGTCTGCTGCGCTGAACACGGCCACCGACCGGATGCCCATCTGGCGCAGCGTTCCGATGACCCGCACCGCGATCTCACCGCGGTTGGCGACCAGGACAGTGTGGAAGGTCATGTCATCACATCCGGAAGACGCCGTAGGAAACCGGTTCGAGCGGCGCCTGCCCGACGACCGAGAGCGCCAGCCCGAGAACGGTTCTGGTGTCAGCGGGATCGATCACACCGTCGTCCCAGAGCCGGGCGGTCGAGTAGTACGGGTTGCCCTGGTGTTCGTACTGGGCGCGGATCGGCGCCTTGAACTGTTCTTCTTCCTCGGCGGTCATGTCACCGCGCACGGTCGCCAACACCGACGCCGCCTGTTCGCCGCCCATCACCGAGATCCTGGCATTGGGCCACATCCACAGGAAGCGCGGCGAATACGCGCGTCCGCACATCGAGTAGTTGCCCGCCCCGTACGACCCGCCGATCACCACGGTCAGCTTCGGTACCCGCGCGCACGCCACTGCGGTCACCATCTTTGCGCCGTGCTTGGCGATCCCGCCCGCCTCGTAGTCGCGCCCGACCATGAAGCCGGAGATGTTCTGCAGGAAGACCAGCGGGGTGGACCTCTTGTCACAGAGCTCGATGAAATGCGCTCCCTTGAGCGCCGATTCACCGAACAGCACACCGTTGTTGGCGATGATGCCGACCGGATGACCGTGGATGCGGGCGAACCCGGTGACCAGGGTGTTGCCGTATTCGGCTTTGAACTCGGCGAATTCGCCGCCATCGACGATGCGGGTGATCACCTCGTGCACGTCGTAGGGCACCCGTGAGTCGATCGGGACGACGTCGTAGAGCTCGGTCTGGTCGGCTGCCGGTTCGACCGTCGGCGCGACGTCCCACGGCAGCGGGGTGCGCGGGCCGAGCGTGCCGACGATGCGTCGCACGATGCGTAGAGCGTCGCGGTCGTCGTGTGCGAGATGGTCTGTCACGCCCGAGGTTTTCGAGTGCAGGTCGCCGCCGCCCAGTTCTTCGGCCGTCACCACCTCACCGGTCGCGGCCTTCACCAGCGGCGGGCCGCCGAGGAAGATCGTGCCCTGGTTGCGCACGATGACGGCTTCGTCGCTCATCGCCGGCACGTAGGCGCCGCCCGCGGTGCACGAGCCCAGCACCGCGGCGATCTGCGGAATGCCCTGCGCGGACAGGGTGGCCTGGTTGTAGAAGATGCGGCCGAAGTGGTCGCGGTCCGGGAACACCTCGTCCTGGCGCGGCAGGAAGGCACCGCCGGAGTCGACGAGGTAGATGCACGGCAGTCGGTTCTGGCCGGCCACTTCCTGGGCGCGCAGGTGCTTTTTGACGGTGATCGGATAGTAGGTGCCGCCCTTGACGGTGGCGTCGTTGGCGACGATGACGCACTCTCGGCCGGAGACCCTGCCGATGCCGGTGATGATCCCCGCACCCGGGCATTCGTCGTCGTACATGCCGTCGGCCGCCAGCGGCGTCAACTCCAGGAACGGACTGCCGGGGTCGAGCAGGCTGTCCACCCGGTCACGTGGCAGCAGCTTGCCGCGGCTGACGTGGCGTTCGCGGGCGCGTTCCGGTCCGCCGAGCGCCGCAGCGGCCAGCTTCGTACGCAGTTCGCCGACCAGAGCTAGATGCTCATCGCGGTAGGAAGCGCGCGGTGTCATCGGTGACCCGTTCGATTGAGTTAATGACGACTAACTCGTAGGATGTTAGTCACGATTAACCGGAATGTCCACAGCGGCGGGAGGCGCTTCGTGTCCGCTATTCCTGCGAACACCCGGCGCAGTCGCGCGAAGTCCGACCGCCGGTCCCAGTTGATCGCCGCCGCCGAACGGTTGGTCGCCGAGCGGGGTTACCTCGCGGTGCGGCTGGAGGACATCGGCGCCGCGGCTGGGGTCAGCGGCCCGGCGATCTACCGCCACTTCCCCAACAAAGAGGCGCTGCTGGTCGAACTTCTCGTCGGGATCAGCACCCGGCTGCTGGCCGGCGCCAGGGAGGTCGTCGACGCGGCGGCCGGCCCCGCGGATGCGCTCGACGGCCTGATCGAATTCCACCTGGACTTCGCGCTCGGCGAATCAGATCTGATCCGGATCCAGGACAGAGACCTGGCGAACCTGCCGACCGCGGCCAAGCGGCAGGTCCGCAAGGCTCAGCGCCAGTACGTCGAGATCTGGGTCGAGGTGCTGTGCCGGTTGACCCGGTCGCTGAGTGAGGCTGACGCCCGGGTGATGGCTCACGCGGTGTTCGGCCTGATGAACTCCACCCCGCACGCGCTCAAACCCGCGACGACGAAAACGGCCGAGGCCAACCCGCGGGCCGTCCTGAAAAGGATGACCGTTGCGGCGTTGACCTCGGCCGGTCCGACGTCAAAGCGTTAGTACCAGGCGCGCCTGCCACCGACGGGGCGTCCGACGGATCCGAGGATCCAGAACACCGCCCCGATGACCATCAACACGATGCCGATGTACATGATGGCCGGGACCGTGAAATAACCGATCACGGCGAGAATCAATCCGAGGATTATCATAACCACTCCATTTCTCGTGAATCGTTAACCGCCAGTGGGTTACTGGCTGGGTTCGGGCAGGTTGCAGTTCTCGACCTTCGGGTTGACACCCGCGTAGTTCAACGGCCCCGCCACCACCGTCAGGGCGATGCTTCCCGCTGTCGCGCAATTGGTTTCATTGGATGAGAAGTAGCCGCGCTGATAAGCCGCGACGACACCGATCAACAACCAGATGAGCACAAGTACGCCGAGGATTCCGCCACCTCGCATGCTGCGCCTCCTTTGTCAGTGAACTGGCGCGTGCGCAGCGTGTTTACCCGGCAGACAATTTGTCCAAACCTGGGGCCGGGCGACGATTCGGTTACGACTGGTTCTGCGCTCGCGCAAAGGCGGCAATCAGCCACTCGCGCATGGCTTTGACCAGTACGGCCCGGTTTTCGCGCTTGTCGATCTCGTGACCGTCGTCGTCGAACATCAGCAGTTCCACCCTGCGGTCGAGCGCAGTCAACGCGTCGAACATCTGCAGCGATTCGGTCGGCGGGACGTTGGTGTCGTTGCCGCCGTGCACCAGCAGCAGGGGCGCAGTCATCGCGTCGGCCCGCTGCAGCGGTGACAGCTTCTCGAGCAGATCCCGGTCGCCGATCGGGTGGCCGTACTTCGGATATGCGGCCGCCGCGATCCACGGTTCGGTGTTGCGGTACCAGGTGTTCAGATCGCTCATCCCGCAGATGCTGATCCCGGCGGCGAAGTCATCGGGGTGGAACGTCAGCGCGGCCTGCGTCAGATAACCGCCGTACGACCACCCGCAGCACGCGATGCGGTCGGCCGGGGCGACCCCGTTGTCGACGAGGTAGGCCACCGCGTCGGCGACGTCGTCGATGGCCGCGAACCGCCGCTCCTTGTCGTCGGCGTGCATGAAGCTCCGCCCGAAGCCGCCCGAGCCGCGGACGTTCGGCAGGAACACGCTGATGCCCTCTTCGAGCAGGGCGGGAAAGAACTCGTTGTAGCCCGGTCGGCCCTGACCCTCGGGACCGCCGTGCAGGAACAGCATCGCGCCGATCGTCGGCACTCCGTCGCGAGGACGGAACAGCCACCCGGTGAACTCCAGGCCGTCGCGGGCGACGACGGTCTCCAGCGTCGGGTCGGCGGTGACCGGTCCGGTGCTGGGTTCGCGGTCGACGGGCTCCCATTCGCGGGTGCGGGGATCGACCAGTTCCACGGTCGGCGGGGTGGACGGGCCCTCGACGGTCATCGCCAGCATCGAGCCGCCAGCGCTGATGCTCAGCTGACTGGCCACCATCCCGGGCAGCGGGATCGGCGGCTGCAGCGTCAGGTCCGCAAGTTTGAGGATCTGTAATTCGCTGGCGCCGTGAAGGTTCCACAGGAGCGCGACCGTCGACAGGTCGTCGCTGACGGTGAACTCGTCGAGTTCGCAGCCGGGACGTTCGGCGATGATCTGGTAGGCGACACCGTCGGGCGTCATGGTGACCTCGAGGAGCCGCGCGTGTTCGGCGCCGTTCTCGCTGCGGACCAGGGCGCGCACATACCCGTCGGCGTCGCCGGGTTCGAGCGTGCCCGCCGGGTGGTAGAGCTTGGTGGTCTCGCCCTCCAGACCCGACCGCAGGCGCCGCGGCTGATGGTCGTCGAGGATGATGCCGGTGTCGGTCGTCGAGCCCGGATCATAAGGCAGCAAAGCCGTTTCGGTGCCGCGCCGCAGCAGGATGAGATCCCGGTAGCCGCGCGGGCCGACCCGCACCAGCGCCGAGCCGGCCCAGGCGTCGACCAGGCGCCCGCCCGACCGTCTGTCGAGCACAACGGTTTCCCCGGTGCCCGGATCGATCAGCACCGACGTGCCCACGCCGTCGTCTCCGGTCAGGATCGCGGCCACCCGCGCGCCGTCCCAATTGATCAGTTCGGCCGTGCCCTCCGGCGATCCCGGATCCCACGAGTCGATGCGACGCGCATCGCGGTCGTCGGGATCGGTTGTGACCACCCAGATCTGGGTTCGGGTGCTGCCGTCTGGCGCCACCTCGCAGGCCAGCCAGTGCCCGTCGGCGGAATGCAGGACGCGGGTGACCGGGCCGTCGATCGGAAGTTCGACGTCGCGCGACGAGCTGGCCCGCCAGCCGCGCAGGAAGCGCTGCACGGCGCGAGGGAAACCGCCGTCGTCGACGAGATGCGCGAACGCCGTCGCGTCCGGTGACATCGACGCGCCGTATACCCGACGGACCTGCTCTCCCACCGGTCCAATTCTGCATGCCCGGCAAGTCGCTCGCCGACCGGTGTGTCTCCTCGCTGGTGGGCGGCGGATCCGGGGTGTCGACCAGGTGCCCGGGTACCCTCGCAGCCATGAGGTGGGCATGACCGACACACCAGGCCGCGGCCGCGACGAGCAAACGGGGTACCGCGGACGCGACGACGGGGGTTACGCCCACTCCGGCGACCCGTCCGCCTACAACGACCCGGCGTACGCCAGCCAGGCCTACGGCCCCACCTACCAGCCGCCGGGCCCCGCGCCGACCCAGCAGTTGCCGCCGTACGGCCAGTACGGGTACGACCCCTACGCGACCGGCTACGGCGGGTCGCCGCCCTACCCGCCGGGCGAACCCAACCAACCTCCCGAGGACCCCAAGTCGCCGCGGTGGCTGTGGCTGCTGGCCGGTGTCGCGGTGCTGACCGTGATCGGGCTGGTGATCGCGCTGGTCATCGTCAACAGCTCGCGCCAGGAGACGGTCGTCGCGCCGCCGCCGATGGCCGAACCCAGCTTCACCACGTCCCGGCCCACGGTTCCGCGCACACCGACCACGACGCCGCGGTTCCCGCGGCCCACCGTGCCGAGCGCGCCGACGGTGCCCACGGTGCCGACCACGCCGTCAGTGCCGGGCCGTACGACCCCGGGCGTCACCCAGACCGTCGTCTACGTCGTCAGCGGCACCGGGCGGGCGATCAACATCACCTACGTCGACAGCGGTGGCCTGCTGCAGACCGAGTTCAACGTGCTGCTGCCGTGGAGCAAGGAGGTGGAGCTGACCGAGCCCGCCGCCTCCTCGGCCAGCGTCAGCATCATCAACGTCGGTCGCGAGGTGAACTGCTCGATCACCGTCGACGGCCAGATGGTCCAGCAGCGCACCGGCGCGGGCCTGACGATCTGCACCGGTAACCGTTAGCGGCTTTCCCCGGTTCTGGGCACCCGCACGGCCAGCATCGCCAGCAGGCCGGCGGCCAGCACCACCAGAAGGCCGCCCATCCCGGCGCGGTCGGTCCCGAAGATCGCGATGAACACCGAGAACAACACCGGCGCCAGGAACGACACCGCCCGCCCGGTGGTGGTGTACAGGCCGAACGCCACGCCCTCCTTGCCGTCGGCCGACAGCCGCAGCATCAACGTGCGCGCCGCCGACAGCGTCGGGCCGATGAACAGACACAGCGCCAACCCGCAGGCCCAGAACGCCATCGGCCCGTCGAGCACCATCAGGGTCGATCCGACGGCGATCATCGACGCCAGCGATACGACGATGACGGGTTTGGCGCCGAACCGGTCGTCGAGCAGGCCTCCGATGACCGCGCCGATCGCCGCGATCGTGCTGGCGCTCACCCCGAACAGCAGCACGTCGGCGCCGGAGATGCCGTAGACGTTGACGCCGAGCACCGCGCCGAACGCGAAGATGCCGGTCAGCCCGTCGCGGAACACCGCGCTCGCGATCAGGTAGTAGACGACGTGATGGTCGCGGCGCCACTCGCTGACGATCTCCGACCACAGCACCCGGTAGCCGCCGAAGAAGCCGAGCCCGGGGCGTTCCCGGGCGGGGTCGCGCGGCTCGCTGGGCGCCGCGATCAGCACCGGCAGTGCGAACAACCCGAACCACACGGCGGTCAGCACCATGACGGCGCGGATGTTCTCACCGTCGGCGGCCGCGATGCCGAGCAGTCCGCGGGTGTCACCGTCGCCGGCGATGAACCCGAAGTAGCCGATGAGCAGGAGCACGACGCTGCCGAGATAGCCCAGCCCCAAACCCATTCCGGAGATCTGCCCGGAGGTCTGCGGGGTGGACAGCTGACGCAGCATCGCGTTGTAGGGCACTGTGGCCAGTTCGTTGCACGCCGACGCGGCGGCCAGCAGCAGCAGGCCCGGAAGCAGGTAGTGGTAGTCGTCGCGGATCTGGCTCATCGCCGCGGTCAGGACGACAGCCAGCGCGCTCAGCACCGCCAGCACCCGTCGGCGCCGCCAGGGCGCGTCGACCCAGACGCCGGTGACCGGAGCCAGCAGCGCGACCACCAGTCCGGCCAGTCCCAGCGCCCAGCCAAGCCAACTGGCCGGGCTGGCGGCGCCGGGCAGGTCGTCGCCGACGGCACTGGTCAGGTAGACCGAGAACACGAACGTCACGACCATGGCGTTGAGGCCCGTCGCCCCGAAGTCCCACAGGGCCCACGCGACGATCTGCTTGCGACCCCCGATCCGGGCGGACGGACGGGTCGAATCGGGTGCCTCGGTCATGGTCCGCCCACGATATAGTCCGGCCCATGTCAGTCCCCGCTCCCAGCGCCGACGCCCGCGCCGTCGTCACCGGTGCGTCCCAGAACATCGGTGAGGCACTGGCCCTCGAACTCGCCGCTCGCGGGCACCATCTGATCATCACCGCGCGCCGCGAGGAGGTGCTGCGCGCGTTGGCCGATCGGATCACCGCGCAGTACGGCGTGACGGTCGAGGTGCGCCCGACCGACCTGGCCGATCCGACCGACCGCACCAAGCTGTGCGACGAACTCGCCACTCGCAACATCTCGATCCTGTGCGCCAACGCCGGCACCGCGACGTTCGGGCCGGTGTCGTCGCTGGATCCCGCCGACGAGAAGGCGCAGGTCCAGCTCAATGTCCTCGGCGTGCACGACCTGGTGCTCGCGGTGTTGCCCGGGATGGTCGAACGCAAGGCCGGCGGGATCCTGATTTCCGGTTCGGCAGCGGGCAATTCGCCGATCCCGAACAACGCGACCTATGCCGCGACGAAGGCGTTCGTCAACACGTTCAGCGAGTCGCTGCGCGGTGAGCTCAAGAAGGTCGGTGTGCATGTGACGCTGCTCGCCCCCGGCCCGGTGCGTGAGACGCTGCCCTCGGAGGACGAACAGTCGCTGGTGGAGAAGCTGATCCCCGACTTCCTGTGGATCTCCACCCAGTACACCGCCAAGCAGTCGCTGGATGCGTTGGAGCGCAACAAGATGCGCATCGTGCCCGGGGTGACGTCGAAGGCGATGTCGGTGGCGGCCGGTTACACCCCGCGGGCGATCGTGACGCCGATCGTCGGCGCGGTGTACAAGAAACTCGGCGGCGGCTAATCAGCTTTTTTCCGCGAAACTGCATTCCAGCAGGGGTTATCTCGCACTTTCGCTGCTGGAATACAGTTTCGGCGCAACGGGCTAGCGGCGGCGGCGCCGGCGACGGGTCCCGGTACCGAAGATGCTGCGGGTGATCTCGCGGCCGATCACCGTTCCCGCCGAGCGCATCGCGCTCTTGAACGCCGGGCTGTTGACGACCTTCTCCATCATCGAAGGCTCGGCGGTGCCGGGCGAACGCACCTCACCGGCGACCGGGGGCAACGGAGGCGGCAGGGCCTCGTCGTACTGCGGGACAGGAACAGGCTCGGGCTCCGGTGGTGGGGCCAGTTTCGCGTTGAGCCGTTCATAGGCCGACTCGCGGTCGATGGTCTGGCCGTACTCTGCCTGCAGCGGACTGGCTTTCGCGGCTGCGGTGATCGCGTCGGTCCCGATGGTGTCCATCAGCGAGCGCGGCGCGCGCATCCGCGTCCAGGCGACCGGGGTCGGTATCCCCTTCTCCGAGAGCACGGTCACCACAGCCTCACCGATACCCAACGAGGTCAGCGCCGACTTCAGGTCGTACACACTGGTTTTCGGGTAGGTACGGACGGTCTTGGTCAATGCCTTCTCGTCGTCGGGGGTGAACGCCCGCAGCGCGTGCTGGATCCGCGCACCGAGTTGGGACAGCACGTCTTTGGGGACGTCGGTGGGCAGCTGGGTGCAGAAGAACACGCCGACGCCCTTGGACCGGATCAGCTTGACGGTTTGTTCGACCTGTTCGAGGAACGCCTTGGACGCGTCGGAGAACAGCACGTGCGCCTCGTCGAAGAAGAACACCAGCTTGGGCTTGTCGAGGTCGCCGACTTCGGGCAGCGACGTGAACAGGTCGGCGAGCACCCACATCAGGAACGTGGAGAACATCACCGGCCGCGTGCCCTGGCTGCCGAGTTCGAGCAGGGTGATGATCCCGCGGCCCTGGTCGTCGACGCGCAGCAGGTCGTCGGGTTCGAGTTCGGGTTCGCCGAAGAACGTGTCGCCGCCGTCGGCTTCGAGGTTGACCAGCGCGCGCAGGATCACCCCGGCTGTGCTGGTCGACACCGCGCCCAGCGCCTTGAGTTCGGGCTTGCCCTCGTCGCTGGTGAGGTACTGGATCACCGCGCGCAGATCCTTCAGGTCGAGCAGCGAGAGACCCTTCTGGTCGGCCCAGTGGAAGATCAGCCCCAGCGTCGACTCCTGGGTGGCGTTCAGCCCGAGCACCTTCGACAGCAGGATCGGCCCGAAGCTGGAGACGGTCGCGCGCACGGGGACGCCGATTCCGGTGGTGCCGAGCGAGAGGAACTCGACGGGATACGACTTCGGGGTCCAGTCGTCGCCGGTGTCGTGGGCGCGCGCTTCGATGTTCGCGTCGGCCGCCGCGGGGCGCGCCAGCCCGGAGAGGTCGCCCTTGATGTCGGCCATCACGCACGGCACCCCGGCCGCCGAGAGCTGTTCGGCGAGCACCTGCAGCGATTTGGTCTTGCCGGTACCGGTGGCGCCGGCGATCAGCCCGTGCCGGTTGACCGTCGCCAACGGAATCCGGACGCGCGCGGACGGGTCACAGGCGCCGTCGACGACTACGGTGCCGAGTTCCAGGGCGGCGCCTTCAGCGGCGTAACCTGCGGCGATCTGCTGTGCGGGGCTGGTGGCCGGCTCACTGGTCATGGCAGGCACCCTACTTCGCGCCGTGCGCGGCAGGGGCGGGTGCAGCAGGCCACGGACGGCGGTAAGGCTTACTGTGAGCGTCGTGGCGAGCGAAGCGACGGGAAGAACAGATCGTGCGTGACGAACTGGTGTGGATTGACTGCGAGATGACGGGGCTGGACCTCAAGCACGACCGGCTCATCGAGATCGCGGTTTTGGTGACCGACGCTGACCTCAACATCCTGGGTGAAGGCCTCGACGTGGTGATTCACACGGACGACGAGGCGTTGTCGGCGATGATCCCGGTGGTCACCGACATGCACACGCGGTCGGGCCTGATCGAGGAGGTGCGGGCCTCCACGGTCACCGTGGCCGAGGCCGAGGAGTTGGTGCTCGACTACATCCGCGGACACGTCAAGCAGGCCAAGACGGCTCCGCTGGCGGGCAACTCGATCGCCACCGACCGCGGGTTCATCGCCCGCGACATGCCCAAGCTCGACGACTTCCTGCACTACCGGATGATCGACGTCAGCTCGATCAAGGAACTGTGCCGCCGCTGGTATCCGCGGATCTACTTCGGCCAGCCGGAAAAGGGCCTGGCGCACCGCGCGCTGGCCGACATCCACGAGTCGATCCGCGAGTTGCAGTATTACCGGCGCACCGCGTTCGTACCGCCGCCCGGACCGTCGACCAGCGATATTGCGGCCATCGCCGAGGAACTCGGCCCGCCGGACGGCGACGCGAAGGATATCGATTCGGCTGCGCAGCGTCCGAGCGGCTAGTATCGACGTCGCCGCATCGCACGACGCGGCAATGGTGGCTGTAGTTCAGTTGGTAGAGCACCAGGTTGTGATCCTGGCTGTCGCGGGTTCGAGTCCCGTCAGCCACCCAAACGGGTCAGGGAGCGGAATCATCCGCTCCCTGACCCTTTTTGTTGCTTGAGACGCCAACCGCCTCAGAGGTTGGCGTTGCCGGCCTTCCACGTCTCCCACGGGATGTTCCAGTCACCGAGGCCGTCGGTGCCCGGCAGCGTCGTCCCGACGGTGTTGACGATCTCGACGATGTCGCCGCGCTTGGAGTTGTCGTGGAACCACTTGCCGTTGCTCGTGCTGACGTTGATGCAGCCGTGGCTGACGTTGCTCGAGCCCTGGCTGCCCACCGACCACGGCGCGGCGTGCACGTAGATGCCGCTGTAGGAGATCTGGGTGGCCCAGTCGACCTCGGTGCGATACCCGTTGGGCGAGTTGACCGGAACGCCGTAGGTCGACGAGTCCATCACCATGTGCGACAGCCGGTCGCCGACGATGTAGACGCCGTTGTTGGTCGGTGTGCTGTTCTTGCCCATCGACACCGGCATGGTCTTGATCACCTCGCCGTTGCGCTTGACGGTCAGCGTCTTGGTGTTGTCGTCGACGGTGGTGATGACCTGGTCGCCGATCGAGAACGTGGTCTTGACGTCGTCCTGACCGAACAGACCGTCGCCGAGGTCCACGCCGTAGGTGTTGACGTCGACCTCGACCTTGGTGCCGGGCTTCCAGTAGTCCTTCGGGCGCCAGCGCACCTCGCGGTTGTTGAGCCAGTAGAACGCGCCCTCCACCTCCGGGGTGGTCTTGACCTTGATGGCCTTCTGCGCGGCCACCCGGTTCGGGATGTTCTCGTCGAACCGGATCGCGATCGGCTGCCCGACCCCGACGACCTCGCCCTCGTTGGGCAGGACGTAGGGCATGGTCAGGTTCTCCGGCGAATGCGTTTCGAACGACATCTTCCGACTGGTGGCCCCGCCGAGGCCCAGCGACTCGGCCGTCAGGGTGTAACGCTTGTTGTAGCCCAGCGGTTCGGTGGTCGACCAACTCAACCCGTCCGGGCTGACCGCACCGGAGATGACCTTCCCGTCCTCGTTGCGCATGCTGACCGGGCCGAGCACGCCGTCCTCGGCGCTGACGGTGACCGGCGAGTCGACCGGGACGCCGACGGCGCCATCGGTGACAGAGGCGGTGAGCTTGGGCACGAGCAGATCGCCGAAGGGTGTGCCCTTGTCGGCGATGACTTGCGGCTGCGCCGGTGTGCTGTTGGACCCGCACGAGGTCAACCCGAGCATCACGGCAGGGATCAGCGCGCCGGCGATCAGCCAGGCACGGCGACGCGGACGGGCCACTGAGCGGACTCGCCACATAACTAACTCCACCTCGCAGATCAGAAATCGATTGTTAAGGCCCCAGTCTACGGGCAAAATCCACCGCGGGAGCGACGGCGACGTCGCTTCCGGGAGGCCTTCGATGACCGTCGCGGGGCCGCCTGGGCACGGGATTTCACCCTCCCCCACGAGGCCTGTTATTGTCTCACACGCGCGCCGTTAGCTCAGTTGGTAGAGCAGCTGACTCTTAATCAGCGGGTCCGGGGTTCGAAACCCTGACGGCGCACTCAGGCTCTGAGGAAGACGCGATCGTGGCCACCGCCGCGGTCGCGTCTTTTGCTTTTTCTGCGGCTCGCTGGGCCGTGTGCGCGGCCACAAGTGCCGGCAACGTGTGATTTGGTTGCCACTTACCAATTTGTAAATTATCCTATGGTTCTTAGTTTTGCGAACGAAGGACGTGCTGCAATGGCCATCCCAGTCGGTATGCAATGCTCAGCCAGCACATACACCGATACAAGCAAGATCTCCGCTAAGTGGATTTTCAGGTTTTGAACTGTGTCGGCACGGGTACGTCTGCTAGGGTCTGATTAGCTAGAACGCCACCGCCTCGTAACTGAGCGTGGTGGCCTACGGGAAACGAGGACTTAGCTGATGTCGCCGATGGGTGGTTACTCTGCGACGGGTGCAGCGGGCGCCGGTGCTTCCGACGAGGTCGCTGCCCAGAGCCCCGTCGCGGTCCACACCTGCAGCAGGCTCGGCCGAGTCGCCAATCCCCCGGGTTTCTCCCTGGCCGACTGGTTCCGTTCAGCGCGCAGGCGCTGACGCTCAGCGCTGCCGGATCCGGCGCACCACAAGAATCAGCGCGAGCGCTCCAACGCCCGCCAGCGACACCGCCACAGCCGGTTTAGTGACGAAACGCACGGCCGCGGCCTTCGCGTCGTCGGCCAGCCGGCTGGGGTTGGCCCGCTCGGCGAGGGTGTCCACCGTCACCGCAAGCTGTTCGCGCGCCTGATCGATGTCCCGCTTGATGGTTTCGGGATCGCGGTCCGCCACGTGCGCCTCCATGCCGCTGTCAGTCGCTGCTCCCCGGACGGGGCCTGCCGATCTACCCTAGAGCAGCCCGCGCGCACAGCAGCGCACCGGTCGACAGAAGGGATGCCCACGCGTGCCACAGACTCCGCGACTCGAGGTTGGTGACAAAGCCCCCGCGTTCAGCCTGCCCGACGCCGACGGCAACACCGTGAAGCTGTCCGATTACAAGGGCCGCAAGGTGATCGTCTACTTCTATCCGGCGGCGTCGACGCCGGGCTGCACCAAGCAGGCGTGCGACTTCCGCGACAACCTGCGCGAGCTCGACGGCGCCGGGTTCGACGTTGTCGGCATCTCCCCCGACAAGCCCGAGAAGCTCGCCAAGTTCCGCGACAAGGAGAACCTGACGTTCCCCCTGCTGTCCGACCCGGACCGCGAGGTGCTCACGGCCTGGGGCGCCTACGGCGAGAAGACCATGTACGGCAAGACCGTTCAGGGCGTCATCCGGTCGACGTTCGTCGTCGACGAGAAGGGCAAGATCGAGGTGGCCCAGTACAACGTGCGAGCCACCGGGCACGTCGCCAAGCTACGGCGCGACCTGGCGCTCTGAGCCCAGGTTCGCCAGCAGCAGCGCCTCCGAGACCGCGGCGCGCTCGAGCACGCCCAGGTGCAGGCTCTCGTTGACGCTGTGCGCTTGTGTCGCAGGGTCTTCCACGCCGGTGACCAGGATCTTGGCCGACGGGAACGCCTCGGCGAACTCGGCGATGAACGGGATCGACCCGCCCACACCGGTGTCGACGGGTTCGGCGCCCCACGCGGTCCGGAACGCTTCGCGCGCGGCGTCGTACACCGGGCCGCTGGCGTCGATGGCGTACGGCTGACCGAGGTCGCCGGGCGTGACGGTGACCTGCGCACCCCACGGCACGTGCGTCTCGAGGTGCCGGGTCAGCGCCGCCAGGTGTTCGGCCGCGTCGCCGCCGGGCGCCACCCGCATGCTGACCTTGGCCCTGGCCCGCGGGATCAACGTGTTCGACGACTTGCCGATCGGCGTGGTGTCGATACCGATCACCGTGATCGCCGGTTTGGCCCACAACCGTTGCGGCACAGTACCCGAACCGATTTCGGACACCCCGGGCAGCAGGCCGGTCTCCTCGCGGACCCGCTCGGGCGGGTAGTCGACGTCGGCGGCGGTGGTCTCGTGCAGCCCGTCGACCGCGACGTTGCCGTCGTCGTCGTGCAGGCTGGCCAGCAGCCGCACCAGCACGCTCAGCGCATCGGGCACCACACCGCCCCACAACCCCGAGTGCAGGCCGTGGTCGAGCGTGGCCACCTCGACCACGCAGTCGGCGAGCCCACGCAACGACACGGTCAGCGACGGCACCTCGGTGCTCCAGTTGTCGGAGTCGGCGATGACGATCACATCGGAGGCCAGCGTGTCGCGGTGGGCGGCCAGCAGCCGCGACAACGACGGTGAACCCGACTCCTCCTCACCTTCGACGAAGACCGTGACGCCGACGGGCGGGTTGCCGCCGTGTGCCCGGAACGCCGCCAGATGTGTTGCGATCCCGGCTTTGTCGTCGGCGGTGCCTCGGCCGTAGAGTCGCCCGTCGCGTTCGGTCGGCTCGAACGGCGGGGTGTCCCACTGCGCCGGGTCGCCCTCGGGTTGCACGTCGTGGTGGGCGTACAGCAGGACCGTCGGCGCGCCGGGCGGCGCGGGATGCCGCGCGATCACCGCGGGGGCACCGCCCTCGGCGACGATCTGCACATCGCGCAAACCCGCCTCGGTCAACAGTTTCGCCACCGCGTCGGCGCTGCGCTGCACCTCACCGCGGCGCGCCGGGTCGGCCCACACGGATTCGATGCGCACGAGATCCTCCAGATCGCGACGCACCGACGGCAACACCTCACGCACCCGCTGCACCAGATCGCTCATGGCGTCGAGACTAACGGGTCACCACCCCCCGCGAGCAGACGCGGAATCGCACGAACCCGCCGCGAAGTGTGCGAGTTTGTGTCTGCTCGCCGAAGAAGGCCTCAGCGTTCCTCGAGGATCGCGACAGCCGCGGCGGTGTCGTTCTCGTGGGTCAACGACAGATGGATGGTGACGTCGCGCAGATGTTCGGCGATCGCGCCGGACAACCGCACCTTCGGCCGCCCCCACATGTCGCTGATGACCTCGATGTCGCGGTGGATGGCCTCGGGCAGCATCGGCCGCTTGGCGAACCGCGACCCCGACCACGCCTTGATCACGGCCTCCTTGGCCGCCCAGCGGGCAGCCAGATGCCGTGCGGCCGACGAACTCTTGTCCGCGGCGTCGCGGCGCTCCCCCGGCGTGAACGTCTCGGCGAACACCGTGCCGGGCTGGTCGACCTGCTCGGCGAAGTCGGGTATCGAGACCAGGTCGATCCCGACCCCGACTATCGCCATGCGCAGAACGCTATCTCAGGACTGGCCAGCCACATACACGTCGTCGTCGCCGAGCCGCGACGCCGCGCTGAGCAGCATCTCGGCCTCCTGCCGCTTCTCCGGCGCGTCGTGGCCGAAGCGCCGGTCCGCCGGCTTCTCGTACAGCGGCCGTCCGCCGGCGATCGCCGACGCCAGCCGGTGCTGACCGGCCAGCACCCGCGCGCCCGCGCGCTGCTGGTAGTCGGCACGCTCCTGCGGGCTCAGCGCCGCCAGGAAGGCCTGCGGATGCACCAGCGCGACCATCCCCGACACGTGTCCGAACCCGAGGCTGGTGACCAGCCCCGCCTTGAGCGGGAACTTCTCGCCCAACCGGAGGGTGTCGCGCAGCCAGACCAGGTGCGCGGCGCCGGCGAGTTCGTCGTCTACGCAGTCCAGGCTCCGGTTCGGCGGGATCACGCCGTCGCGCAGCATCTGGCACATGCCCATGATCTGGAATGCCGCCGCACCGCCCTTGGCGTGGCCGGTCAGGCTCTTCTGCGACACCACGAACAGCGGTGCACCCTCGGAGCGGCCCAGCGCATCGGCCAGACGCTCGTGCAGTTCGGTCTCGTTGGGATCGTTGGCCAGCGTGGAGGTGTCGTGCTTGGACACCACCGCGATGTCGTCGGCCCCGACGCCGAGCTCGGCCAGCGACCGCGCCAACTGCGACTGGCGGCCACCGCGGCCCGCGCCGAGCGCGCCGAGGCCCGGCGCCGGGATCGAGGTGTGCACACCGTCGCCGAACGACGACGCGTAGGCCACCACGGCCAGCACCGGCAGGCCCATCTGCACGGCCAGGTCGCCGCGGGCCAGCAGCAGTGTGCCGCCGCCCTGCGACTCGACGAAGCCCAGCCGGCGCCGGTCGTTGGCGCGGGAGAACTTCGAGTCACTGATGCCCTTGGCGCGCATCGTCTCGGTGTCGGCGGTGGCCGCCATGTCACCGAACCCGATGATCGCCTCCAGCGTCAGGTCGTCGTAGCCGCCGGCGACCACGAATTCGGCCTTGCCCAACCGGATCTTGTCGACGCCCTCCTCGACCGAGACCGCCGCGGTCGCACAGGCCGCGACCGGGTGGATCATCGATCCGTAGCTGCCGATGTAGGACTGCACCACGTGGCCGGCGAAGACGTTCGGCAGGACCTCCTGCAGGATGTCGTTCGGCTTGTTCCGGCCCAGCAGGTTGCCGTGATACATGGTCTGCATCGACGTCATCCCGCCCATGCCGGTGCCCTGCGTGCTGGCCACCAGGCTCGGGTGCACCCAGCGCATCAACTCGGCCGGGGTGAAGCCGGCGGACAGGAACGCGTCCACCGTCGCGCACAGGTTCCACAGCGCCACCCGGTCGATCGAGTTCGCCATGTCCTGGGTGATGCCGTAGACGGTCGGGTCGAACCCGGTCGGGATCTGCGCACCGACGGTCCGCGACAGCTTCACCTTGCGCGGCACCCGGATCTCGGTGCCCGCCTTGCGGGTGACCTGCCAGTCGGCGCTGTCGGGCACCGGCGCGATGACCGTGTGCTCGGGGTCGAACTGCACGAACGCGCGCGCATCGGCCTCCGAGGACACCACGAACGTGAAGTCCTTGTCCAGGAACACCGAAACCAGAAGCGGCGACGCGTGATCCGGGTCGATGGCGCCGTCGTCCACCCACTCGCGGATACCGACGCGCTCCACGACCGCGTCGTGGTAGCGCTCGACGAGTTCGCCCTCGTCGATCAGCTCACCGGAGGCGGTGTCGTACCAGCCCGGCGTGGGATCGTCTTCCCACTTGACCAGGCCGGTCGTCCACGCCAGCTCCAGCACACCGGCCGCCGACAGTTCGTTGTCGACCTCCATCTCGAAGCGGGTGCGCGACGAGCCGTACGGCCCGATCTCGGCACCGCCGACGATGACCACCAGGTCGGCCGGGTCGACGTCGAGGTCGTCCCACTGCGGAGCCGGCGCCGCCTGGTAACCGCGCGGGGGCGACGGCAGCGCACGCACGGTGCCCTCGTCGTCGTCCTCGTCGGCGGCGCTCTCCGACACCATCTCCTCGCGGGCCTGGGTCGCCAGCGCGGTCAGGTCGAGCTCCACCTCGGCCAGCCCGCCGGTCAGGTCGACTTGCAGCGGTTCACGCGCCGCGGCGACCTTGGACTCGATGTCGCACAGCGCGACCAGCATGTCGGCCATCTCGTCGGTGGTGTAGGTGGTGACACCCGCCTGCTCAACCGCGCCGACGATCACGTCGTTGTGACCCATCAGACCGGTGCCCTTGGTCCAGCCGATCAGCGCGTGCGCCAGCGAAACCCGCTGCGCCCACGACGATTCGGCCTTCCACCGGGTCACCAGGGCGTCGAGCGCCGACTTGGCCTCACCGTAGGCGCCGTCGCCGCCGAACATGCCGCGGTTCGGCGAACCGGGCAGCACGACGTGCAGTCGCGCGGCGATGTCACGCTCGGCGCCGATGTGCGACAGTCCGGCGATCAGCCGCTGCACCGCCCACAGCAGCACCTTCATCTCCATCTCGGCGCGCGAGCCGGCCTCCGAGAGGTCACCGGCCACCCGCGGCGCCGCGAACGGGAACAGCAGCGTCGGGGTCTGCGCGTCCTTGAGGTGAATCGACTGCGGCCCGAGGTTTTCGGTCTGCTCGCTGCCGACCCACTGCACCAGCGCGTCGATGTCGGTGTAGGACGCCATGTTGGCGGGCACCACCCACAGCTTCGCGCCGAAGCGGGCGTTGTCGCGGTAGAGCGTGCGGTAGAACGCCAGCCGGGAGTCGTCGAGCTTCGAGGTCGTCGCGATCACGGTCGCGCCGCCGTCGAGCAGCTTGGCCACCACCGAGGCCGCGATCGACCCCTTCGACGCACCGGTGACGACCGCCACCTCGTCGGCGTAGCGACCCTTGCCCGGGTTCTCCGCACCGGCCGCGGCGCGACCGTACAGCGAGGCGTGCACGTTGCGGCCCGCGGCCAGGGCCTTGCCCTGCCACCAGGTGGCCTGGGTGCCGACGATGTGCCCGGCGCCTTCGAAGCGCTCCGACAGCCGGGCCCAGTCCGCGTCGATCTCGCCCTCGTCGAGCAGCCACAGCCGGGCCAGGTCCTCGCGGGCACTGGCCCAGCGGTCGTCGAACAGCACCGCCTTGCGGCCGTCGAACACCGGCGCCACCAGACGCGGCCAGTCCGAACCGAGTTCGGCGGTGACCAGGTCGATGAGTTCGGCGTCGGTGGCCTCCGGCACCGGGATCGGCGTCTCGAGGCCGAGCTGGTTGAGGATCGTGCGTGCCGCCGCGGCAAGCACACCGTTGCGGCCGGTCACCTGTTCGGCGAACTCGGTCAGCGCGGCCGAGTCCACGACTCCGCCACCGCCGCCGGCCGCGGACGGAAGCGACACCGCAATGCCGCGCCGGCCCGCAACCGAGGTGACCGCGCTGTCGATGACCTTGTCGACGGTCGCGGCGTCGGCCAGTGCGCCGTCGTGCAGCCCGCCGAGTTCACCGCCGCGCACGCTGCTGCCCTCGCGGGTGCCCAGCGCCACCTCCACGGTGACGTGCTTGACCCAGCCCTCGCCGAGTTCCCAGGTCTTGGTGACCCGTTCGGCGATGTAGGCCGGCCGCTTGCCGGACGGTCCCAGCACCGTGCGCAGCTGATCGTTGACCGCGTCCGACAGCACGGGCCCGAACGGCTTGTAGGTCCGGGCCAGCTTCGTGACCTGACCCTTCAACCCGGCCAGGTCGGCCTCGGCCGCACCGTCGATCGCCCCGAGGTTGAGCTCCGAGCCCAGGTCGACCAGCAGCTGGTTGCGTCGCGACGACGCGCCGTCGGTGATCGACTCGATGGAGTCCAGCGCCTCGATCTGGTCGATGCGCATCTTGGCCGACAGCGCGATCAGCGCCGTGGTGGCGTCGGCGGCGTCGAACGGCAGATCGTCCGGTCTGGGTCCGCCGGCGGGTGCGGCCGGCGCGGCCGGTGCAGGAGCTGCCGGAGCCGAGGCCTCGACGGGCGCGGCGGCCTCGGGGGCCGGGGCCGGTTCGTCGTCGAGATCCGGTTCGGGATCGGTGTCGGTCGCGAACAGCACCGCGGCGTCCCGCTCGGAGTTCAGCACTTCGGTTGTGCTGTGCGAGTATTCGGGCAGCTTGAGGGTGTTGGTCGCCAGGCCCGCGACGGTCGGCGCGGACTTGACGCCGATCTCGACGAACCGCTCGATGCCGAGACCACCCGCGGCCTCCTCGATGAAGAGCAGGTCCTGGGTCTCGATCCAGCGCACCGGGCTGGCGAACTGCCAGGCGAGCAGCTCGATGACGATCTTGCGGCACAGCTCGCCGGGCTTCTCGTTCCGCCAGGTGTCGTAGTCGGCGAGGATCTCGTCGAGCGGTTCGGCGGGCACCAGATCGCGGATCTCCTGCACGAAGTCGCGGTCCAGCGTGAACGGCCGGGGCACCAGGTTCGGAATGTACTTGCCGACCAACAGGTTCGGATCGGCGTCCCGCGGCATCACACGCTCCAGCGAGCGACGGAAGTCGGCGACACCGACCCGCAGCACCGACGAGTGGAACGGCACGTCGACCCCGGGCACCAGGATGAACGAGCGCTTGCCGCCGGTGATCTCGCGACGACGCTCGACCTCCTCCTCGAGCGCCTCGAGCCCGCGGACGGTGCCGGCGATCGCGTACTGCGAACCACGCAGGTTGAAGTTCACGATCTCCAGGAATTCGCCTGTGCGCTCGGAGATCTCGGCGACGAACGCTTTCACTTCGCTGTCGTCGAGGTCGATCTGCGACGGGCGGATCGCGGCCAGCCGGTAGTTCGACCGGCCGAGGTGGTCACGCGGCACGATGTCGTGCATCTTGCTGCCGCGGTGGAACACCACCTCCAGCAGCGCCTCGAGCTGGTACACCCCGGACACGCACGCCAGCGCGGTGTACTCGCCGACGGAGTGACCGCAGGCGATCGCGCCCTCGACGAACGCGCCCTGCTCTCGCATCTCGGCGACCTGGGCGGCCGCCACCGTCGCCATCGCGACCTGGGTGAACTGCGTCAGGAACAGCACGCCGTCGGGGTGGTGGTAGTGCACGCCGCTGGCGATCAGGCTGGTCGGGTTGTCGCGCACCACGTGCAGCACCGAGAAGCCCAGCGTCTCGCGGGTGAACTTGTCGGCACTGTCCCATACCTTGCGGGCGGCCTTGGACCGGGCGCGGACCTCCATGCCCATGCCCTTGTGCTGGATGCCCTGACCGGGGAACGCGTAGACCGTCTTCGGCGCCGCCAGCTGAGCGGTCGCCGACATCACGAGTTCGCCGGCCACCTTCGCGCTGACCTCGACGATCTCGGCGCCACGGTCGATTCCGACGCGGTCGACGCGGAAGTCGATGTCGTCACCGGGCAGCACCATCCCCAGGAACCGGGAGGTCCAGCCGACCACCCGGGCGGGCGGCGCGGGCTTGCCGTCGGTGGCGGCGACGACGTGCTGGGCGGCCGCGGACAGCCACATACCGTGCACGATGGGCGATTTCAGCCCGGCCAGCAGTGCGGCGGCGCGGTCGGTGTGGATCGGGTTGTGGTCACCGGAGACGACGGCGAACGCGCTCATGTCGGTCGGCGCGGTGACCGTGACGTCGCGGCGGCGCCGACGCGGGGTGTCGGTCGCGTTGTCGGTGATGGCTCCGCCGGCGCGCGGCGGGTCGGCCAGTTCGGCGGCACCGGTGCGGCCGCGGATCGCGAAGCGCTCCTCGAGCTTGGCCAGCACCGTGCCCTCGGCGTCGCTGATCGTCACCGAGACCGGCACGACGCGGCCGTACTCGGTGTCGGTGGCGGCCGAACCCGTTGCGGTGACGGTCAGTTCGGCCTTGGTCTTCGGCATCTGCGCCAGCAGGTGGGCGGCGTGGTCCAGGTGCACCAGGCTGAGCAGGCCCTCGACGACCGGGAAGCCGTCGTCGGTGACCGCGGCGCCGATCGCGGCGAACACCGCGGGCCAGCAGTGGCCGACCAGCGCGTCGGGCACCAGCGTCAGCCCGGGCGCCAGCGGCGCGCCGAACGTGGCGGTCACCCCGGTGTGGTCGGCGACCTGCTCGGGGTCCCATTCCACGGTCACCGTCGCGGTGTTGTCCTGCACGGGCGGAAGCGAATCCGGGCCGTCGACGCCGGCGGCGATCGCCAGCACGGACCGCATCGCAGCCGAGGCGTCCTCGACGGTGACGACGGGCATGCCGCCGTTGACCGTGCACGACGGCAGCGTGAACGGGATGTTGATCCAGATGTCGGACAGCGGGACGCTCAGCGTCACCCGGTCACCGGTCAGCTCCAGACGAGCACCGGTCGATGGATGCGTCGCCTGTGTGAATCCCCGGGTAGTCCCCTGCCCTGCGGGCGTGGGCCCTCCGCTCCTGCCCGCCGGCCGGTTCTCGTTGGCCTGCCACTCCCCCGGCGCCCCGATGCGGTGCACCGGGTTGATCGCGGTCCGGCCGGCCCACAGCACGTCGGGCGAATCCAGCACCACGGCAAGCGGTCCGGTGACGTCGGCGCGGGCCTGGCGGCGCGACACCACCGGCATCGGCTGGCCGTTGTTGGCGAGCACCTCGTCGATCGCGGCCTGCTCGAAGCGGTCGAGGAGCTCACCGACGGGCTCGTCGACGCGGGTGATGCCCGCGACGGCCTGCGTGCCGGGGATGATGCACACCTGGTCGGCGGTGTAGCGGGCGTCGTGCGCCTGCCACAGCGAGTCGCTGCGCCACCACCGGCGCACGTCCTTGTCGATGACCGGGACGAAGTTGACCGGCTTGCCCGGCTTCTTGCACAGCGTGATGAACCACGGCACGTCGGCGGGGTGCAGCCGCAGCGTGTCGGCCTCGGGGTAACGGGCCAGCAGGATCTCGAGCGCGCGGTCGGGATCGTCGAACAGCGCGGCGTCCTCGAACAGCGTCGGGATCGGGCCGGAATCCTTGGTATGCAGCCGGGCCTCGGCGCGGTGCAGCATGTCGGCGAACCGCTCGCGCCAGGTGTCGGCCAGCCACGGGCTGTTCGGCAGCTTGGTGTCGGCAGTGCTGTCGCCGTCACCGATGGCCAGTTCGACGTAGCGCTGCAGCCACTGCCGGTAGGTCATGTCGCCGAGGTCGCCGAAGTACGGCTTGCAGGTGGTGGCCATCGCGGCGATGATCTCGTCGCGCCGCTCCGCCACGGCGTCGGCGTCACCGGCCACCTCGTCGAGCAGCCGACCGCAGCGCGACGCCGCGTTGTCGATCTCGTGGATGTCGGCGCCGAGCTGGCTGCGGCTGGAAGCCATGCCGCCCTGGGCTTTTCCGGCGCTGATCCAGGTGTCGGTGCCGGTGGTCTCGACCAGCATCTGCTTGACCGCGGGCGAGGTCGTGGCCTCCAGCGTGGCCATCGCGGCGGTGCCGACGAGGATGCCGTCGACCGGCATCTCCGGGAAGCCGTACGGCTTGGCCCAGCGACCGGAGAGGTACTCGGCGGCGCGCTCGGGGGTGCCGATGCCACCGCCGACGCAGACCGTGATGTTGGGCAGCTTGCGCAGATCGCCGTAGGTACTCAGCAGCAGGTCGTCGAGGTCCTCCCACGAGTGGTGCCCGCCGGCGCGGCCGCCCTCGATGTGCACGATGACGTCCTTGTCGGGAACCTCGGCGGCGATCTTGATGACCGACTTGATCTGGTCGACGGTGCCGGGCTTGAACACGACGTGGGTGATGCCGACGGTGTGCAGTTCCTGGATCAGCTCGACGGCTTCCTCGAGTTCGGGGATGCCCGCCGAGACCACGACGCCGTCGATCGGCGCACCGGACTGCCGCGCCCGCTGCACCAGCCGCTTGCCGCCCAACTGCAGCTTCCACAGGTACGGGTCGAGGAACAGCGAGTTGAACTGCACCGCGCGGCCCGGCTCGAGCAGCGTGGTCAGCTCGGCGATGCGGTCTTCGAAGATCTCTTCGGTGACCTGGCCGCCGCCGGCGAGCTCGGCCCAGTGCCCGGCGTTCGCGGCGGCCGCGACGATCTTGGCGTCGACGGTCGTCGGCGTCATACCCGCCAACAGGATCGGCGAGCGGCCGGTCAGCCGGGTGAACTTCGTCGACACCTTGACCGAACCGTCCGGCAGCGCAATGGCTTTGGGCGCGAACGACGACCACGCCGGCGGCACGTCGGGCTCGGCGCCGACGGTGAACAGGTTGCGCTGTCCGGCCCGGGTCGCCGCAGGCACGATGCCCACCCCGAGACCGCGGATGACCGGTGCGGTCAGACGGGTCACCGTGTCGCTCGGGCCGAGGTCGACGATCCACTTGGCGCCCGACTCGTGCAGGCGCTCGACCTCGGAGACCCAGTCGATCGGGCGCACGAAGATGGCTTCGGTCATCTTGTGGGCGAGCTCGGCGTCGATCCCGCACCGCGCGGCCCAGCGGTCGACCACCTCGACCCCGTCGGCCAGGCGCGGGGTGTGGAACCCGACCTCGACCTGAACCTGACTGAACGCTGGATTGAATACGCTGCCGCCGCGCAGCTTGTTCTTGCGCTCGGCCTCTTCCTTCTCGGTGATCTTCGCGCAGTACAGCTCGAAGCGACCGAGTTGTTCGGGGGTGCCGGTGATCACCACGGACCGGCGGCCGTTGCGGATCGACAGCACCGGCGGCAGCACCGTGCGGACGTCCTGCGAGAACTCCTCGAGCAGCTCGGCGATGCGGTCGGGGTCGACGTTGGTGACCGACACCATCGGCGACTTGTCGCCGCGGCCGACCATTCCGCGCCGGCGCGACACCAGCGAGCCGGCCGCGCCGATCAGCTGCAGCAGGGCCAGCAGTTCGGCGTCCTTGGTGCCGCGTGCCCGCAGCGACTCGCAGGCCATGATGCCCTGGGAGTGACCCGCCATCGCGACCGGCGGCGTGTCGTACAGGTCGAGCCCCTGGCGGATCGCGGCGCGGATCGCGGCCATCTGCGCGAGCAGGATGCCGGGGCCGGAGATCGCCGCGGTGATCAGTTGCTTGGTCGCGGGAAGGGGTTCGTCGGCGGCCAGCGCGCGCACCCACTGCAGCGGTTCGAAGCCGATCGGGCGGACCACGACCAGCTCGCGGGCCACGGGTTCGAGCAGCAGGGCGGCCTCACCGACCACCTCGCTGAGTTCGGACTCGATGCCCGCCGAGCTGACCAGCTCCTCGAGGTTCTCCAGCCAGGAGCCGCCCTGGCCGCCGAAGGCGACCGCGTAGGGCTCGCCGGCGTTGAGCCGGTCGACGAGCGCGGTACTACCGGCGATCGCGGTATCCGCGCTGCGGTCGGTGGACACCCGGTGCTGCTCGTTGATCGTCACGTGCTGTTATCTCCTCGGTCCCGCGTCATGCTCGTCGTCGGCTGGTGGTCGGTGGGTCTGAAGACGCGTCCGGCTGCTCTGCCGGCGCCTGCGATTCGGCGTCGAATCCCGACTGGTCCGGTGGTCCGGGCCGGCTCGGGCGGTTCCGCGACGCCTTCCTCGAGGCATTGCGTGGACCGTCTTCCGTGCACTCCAGCCGTACTAAGAGTGTCATAAGAGGGACCCCTCTTTTGGCGTCCGAAATGGTTACTGATGAGTTCTACGCTCGGGTAACCATCCGTTGCGTAACGCGGTCCGCGATCGCCGCGGAACGCATTCGGGACAAACGTCCTGCATGCAGGTGGTTACGGTCGAGTAGGCAGAACAGCCCTGATCAAGGCAGTTTTGTTATCGAATCGTTATATAAAAATTCCGTATGGATCTCACCAGCGGAGTCGGACCGCCGCGACGAGACAATTGGCTCGTTAGTGTCCTCTCGACGCCGCCGGACACCCCGATGAGTTTGCTGGGCCGACTTACTGATCGGTAAGGTCTAGTCCCACTGTCCGTAGCGGGGTTTGAGGATGTGGTTGATGTCCACACCGACGCCACCAACGGAGCGCTCGTCGATCTCGACCTGATGCAGGTGCGCCGCCGGGTGCGCCCGCTTCCCCGGCGAGCCCCAGTTGTGCTGCCAGAAGTACGTGCCGATGCCGTCCTGCAGCGCCCATTCGATGGTCTTGGAGTTCGCGTAGACGCCGACCCGCTGCTTGCCCAGCACTGCCTCCCAGCCCTTCAGATACGGCGCGACCTGCTGTTTGTACTGCTCATAGCTGGGGTCGTCGTCGATGGAGGCATAGATCGGGGCACCGTAGGAACCGCCGGCGGCGACGTGCAGTTCCCACCCGCGTTTGGCGTGGGCGACGCCGGCGTTCTGACCACCCAGCCAGTCGGCGGTGTCCTTCTTGCCGTACTGGTAGCACGAGACGATCTTCAGGCCGTTCTGGTAGAGGTCACGCGCTTCGGGCAGCTGGATCGGCTTGCCGAGCATCCACGCACCGCCCGGCCGCCGGTCGGAGACGTACCGGATGGCGCCCAGCGCGCCCGCGGCGCGGATGTCGCTGGCCTTGAGCACGCCGGCCGCGTAGTCCAGCAGGATGCCCAGCGGCGCGGCCGAACCGGTGGCCGGCGCGGCCGCGGTCGCCAGCACCTGCAGTCCGGTGCCGGCGGTCAGCGCGGCGGGCGCGGCGACGAGACCCTTGAGAACGGTGCGCCGCGATATTGACACGAACCACAGAATACGACAGCTGCCGCAGTGATCACGCTGACAACACTGACCACGCCGGCACCGATATTCACGTCGGCGAGCCCGAGCGGCGTGGTTGCCGAGCGAACCGGCTGCGCGTCCGCGAGCGGGTTCAGGGCGTCGTCGGGCGCGCGCCGGGATCGCGCCGCCCGCCGAGCAGGATGCCCGCGGTGTAGTCGGAGTCGGCCGCGGCCATCTTCCGCTGCAGCGCCTGATCCAGATGACTCGACACGACACCGGTCCACAGGTCGCGGTAGTCCCGCACGATCTGGCTGAGTTCGTCCATCTCCTCCGGTTTCGCGGTGTAGTTCTCCCCGAACCGGGCGGTCACGCATTCGTCGAGCGAGCGCACGAACCCGCCCGCCAACCCCTCGATCGCCTCCCGGGTCGCTTCGAAGATCTGCAGCAGCGCGCGCACGTACGCCAGGTGATCCGGCGAGCGCGCCACGACCGCCCGCACGGCGGGGTCGCTGAGCACCAGCGCACCGTCGACGACCTCGGCCAGCCCGTAGCCGAGCAGTTGACGCGCTTCGTCGCCGTCCGGGTCGACGTCGAGAGAACCCGGCGAACCCGCGCCGGGCGCCTCCCGCTCGTCGGACCGGACGCCGAGCACCGCGCGCTGAATGCCGAGGATGTCGGCGAGATCGGCGCCCTGACGCAGGCTCGTGAAGAACTCGGCGATGTGGGCGGTGTTGAAGCCACGACGGTGCAACTGGTTGATGGTCCGCAGCTGCGAGAGGTGGTAGTCGTCGTAATAGGCCGACCGGCCGACCCGGCGCGGCGGATCGAGCAGCCCGCGTTCGCGGTAGGCGCGGATGTTGCGGGTGCTGACACCGGAGATCCGGGCCAGTTCGTCGAGACGGTACTCAGCCACCGTCGCGCACCTTCGCTCCTCGCAGGGTGCGCGTCGCCGCTACGTCACGACGATTCATGCGACCACTGTAGCCCCGCGACGGGGTTTGCGAGCGAAGTGTGACGCACAAATGATCAATTTGCTAGCTATTTGCCACATGCGTCACTATCTGCAGTGATACCTCTGCCCGCTAGCGCGTTAGCGGAAAGAATTTCGCTTACAGCCAACTTCTTAGCCGACCTCGGGCAACCGGTGATCGAGCTCACCGGAAAGGATTTGGCGCCAGCGCTGCTCCTACGGAACCATGGACAGGTCAGCGCTGAGAACCCCACCACGCGAGAAAGGTCCGGTGTGCGTCCCTGGATCGTCTGGGCCACCGGACTGTTCGCCTACATCGTGGCGGTGCTGGACCGCACCACCCTGGGGGTTTCCGGCCTCGATGCGGCGCAGCGGTTCAACGCCAGTCCCGGCGTGCTGTCGACGTTCGTCGTCCTGCAGGTCATCGTCTACGCCGCCGCGCAAGTCCCGGCCGGGTTGCTGCTCGACCGATTCGGCTCGAGGAACCTGATCCTGGCCGGCGGCGCGTTGATGGCCTCGGCCCAGTTCGCGCTCGCGTTCACCGAGTCGCTTCCGACCGCGATCGCGGCCCGCGCGGTGCTCGGACTCGGCGACGCTCTCACGTTCATCTCGGTCCTTCGGCTGGTACCGCACTGGTTTCAGCCGCGCCAGGTGCCGCTGGTGACCCAGCTGACCGGCATCTGCGGACAACTCGGCCAGGTGCTCTCGGCCATCCCGTTCTTCGCGATGCTCAACGCCCTCGGTTGGACGCCGGCCTACGTGTCGGTCGGCGCGCTGGGCGTGCTGTCGATGGTGCTCACCGCGGCACTGGTGAGAAACACCCCGAACGGGAACGCCGTCGAGGCCGACACGATCTCGGTGCGCGAGACGCTCAGGAGCGTCAAGACCGTGTGGCTGCGCCCCGGCACCCGGCTGGGATTCTTCACCCACATGGGCACCCAGTTCTCCGTCACCGTGTTCGCGCTGATGTGGGGTGTCCCGTATCTGACCCGCGCGCAGGGACTTTCAGCCGGGCTGGCTGGCACGCTGCTGACCGTGTCGGTGGTGGCCGCGATCTCCGCGGGCGTGCTGATCGGCATCTTCACCGGCAGACGTCCGCACCGCCGGTCCCGGTTGGTGCTCGCGATCATCGGCAGCAACGCCCTGATCTGGACGGTGGTGCTGGCGCTGCCGGGCCGCGCTCCCCTGTGGCTGCTGGTCGTGCTGATCGTGGTGATCTCGGTCGGCGGTCCAGGCTCGATGGTCGGGTTCGACTTCGCGCGCACGTTCAACCCGAGCGCCACCCTGGGCACCGCGTCCGGGTTGGTCAACATGGGCGGGTTCATCGCGTCGCTGCTGGTGATGCAGGCGATGGGGTTGATCCTCGACGGCTTCGGCGAGATTTCCTCCGAATCGTTCCGGGTGGCGTGGACGGTGCAGTACGCGATCTGGGCCTTCGCAGTGCTGGGCATCCTGATCACCCGGCGCAAGACCCGCAGGCTGATGGCCGCCGAACGCGAGCGGCAGGACGAGATGCTCCTCGAGGGTGTGCGAACCCGCCGGGGCAACTAGCGGTTGCGCGCCGATTCGCGCCGGTTGGCCTTCTTGATCGCCGACACCAGCTCGTCCTTGTTCATCGTCGAGCGGCCCGAGATGTCAAGCCGCCGGGCGACGTCCATCAAGTGCTTCTTCGAGGCGTTGGCGTCCACGCCCTCGGCGGTTTCGCCCTTGGCGTTGGGGCCGCCGCTGCGGGCCCGCGCGTCGGACGGCCCCTTCTCGGACTTCGCTTCCCAGTGGTCGCCGACCTTCTCGTAGCTGTGCTTGAGCGCGTTGTAGGCCACCCGGTGGGCGCGTTCGCCTTCGCCGTACTCCTCGGCCGCGGCGTCGTGCGCTTTGGCGAAGGTGCGCTGGGCTTTGGCGTCTGACTTCTGCAGCGTGCTGGGCAGTTCGCTCTTGCGTGCGCTGCCGCTCTTGGTCGTCTTCGGCATCGTCGAACTCCTCACTGATGGAAAGCATTGCCGCTTTTCGGGAGTTACCCGCGCCGATTCGCGTTAAACGATCGCCCAGTTCGCCGTGCGACGGCAGGGAGGAGGGGTAGTGCACTACGCACGACGTCGCGCGCCGACGGCCCGAGTATCGAGTCATGGCTCGATACTCGGTGCACCTGCTGGGCGGTTTCGCCGTCTACCACGACGGTGAGCTGATCGACCTGCCGCCCGCCTGCCGACGAGTCGTCACGCTGGTGGCACTGAAACACAAACCTGTGCACCGCCTGTGGGTGTGCGCCACGCTCTGGCCGCATGCGCAGACCCGGCAGGCGGTCGCCAGCCTGCGCTCGGCGGTGTGGCGACTGCGCCCCCTCGGTGCCGCGCCGCTGCTGTGCATGGATCCGCAGTATCTGCAGTTGGGTGCGGATGTCTCGGTGGACTGGTACGACGCCGGCGCCCTGATCGACGACGTGCTCGCGGGCGGATTCGACGCGCAGCAGGTGGCCGAACTGCTCCCGCTGCTGCGCGCCGGCGAACTGCTCGACAAGTCGAGCGAGCCCTGGGTGGCCTGCGAACGCGAGCGCTATCACGGCCGGCGAGAGGCGGCGTTCGAGGCGCTGGGCCGCAGCGCCGACAAGCCCGGCCCGCACTCGTCCCGCGCGGTGCTGCGAGGGCCGCGCCCCCACCGCGCCGTCACCGGCACCCGCGGTGAACCCGAGGAGCGTCACCGATGACCGCGCTGATGATCTGCCTGACCATCGGGATACCGTTGCTGGCGTTCGGTCTTTACGACACGCAGCGACGGCTGGAACGCTGGGACTACGACCGTCACGCCGAGGACTGAACGCGCGGATGCCAAGATACGACGGTGACGACGACGGCTGCCGTGGCGGTGGTGCTGGCCGCGGGCATGGGCACCCGGGTCGGCGCCGACGGGAACAAGGCCTATCTGCCGCTGGCGGGCCGGCCGATGGCGGCGTGGTCGCTGGACACCCTGACCCGGGTTCGGGTGGTGGACCGAATCGTGTTCGTGTACCGGCCGGGCGAAGAACAGCTCGCCCGGGACATGGTGGCCGCCGAGATACCCGGTGTCGCTGTTGAATTCGTCGCCGGCGGGGACAGCAGGCACGGCTCGGAGCTCAACGTGCTGCGCTATCTTGCCGCCGACATCGAGTCGGGGGCGGTCGACGTCGTGCTCATCCACGATGCCGCCCGACCGGTCGCCGGCCCCGAGATGTTCGAGCGGGCAGTGTCGGTGGCGCGGGAATCCGGCGGCGCCATCCCGGCGCTGCCGATGTCGGGGGTGCTCACCGCCGAGTTGAGCGCACCGGCGCACCCGCGGCTCGTCCGGGTGCAGACACCGCAGGCGTTCCAGGCGGCGCCGCTGCTGACGGCGTACCGTCGCGCCGACGTCGACGGCTTCGAGGGCACCGACACGTCGTCGTGCGTCGAATCATTCAGCGACCTTGCAGTACAGACGTTTCCGGGCGAGCTGCGCAATCTCAAGGTCACGTTCGCGCGCGATGTCGCGATCGCAGAGCGGCTGCTGGGTGTCAGCGCCGACTCGACATGACCGCGTCGACGAACACGGTGTCGCTGCGCGACTCGACGACGAACGCGTGGGGGTCGCCCTCGACCGTGGTGATCGGCGCACCGGTGGCGAGCGCCGCGGCGATCTCGTCGGCCGTGCCGGTGTCAACGATCCGGACCAGCCGGGCGGTGGCGAACCCGCGTGGGAACTGCGCGGTGCGCAGCGTGGAGCGGTCGAGTGTCGCGGTGACCGCGCCCTGCGCGTCGACGGCTTTGACGCTGTCGGTCACCGGCAGCACCGGGAGCACCATCTCAGCACCCTCGCCCAGAGCTGTGACCACGCTGTCGCGCACCGCGGCCGACGTCAGCGGCTGCCGGACATCGTGCACGAGGACGTACCGTGCCGAATTCGCCTGTCGGGCAATGTGTGTGACGACAGCGGCCAAACACTGCATCCAGTCGGTCCCGCCGGCCAGCACCTGCACCGCTTCCAGGTCGTCGTCGGCGAGCAGCGTCTCGACGATGTCGACGTGGGCCGGCGCGCACGCCACCACGACAGCGGCCGGGTCCGCAACGGACTCCAGTAGAGCGCGCACCACCTTCTCGAGCACCGCGCTGCCGTCGAGTCGGTAGCGGGCGATGTCGGCCGCGACCGGCGGCACGGGCACGACGGCCGACAGCTGCGCGGTCATTACACCGGGTCGAAGGTGTTGATCAGCCAGCGGTCGTCGACCTTGGTGAGCCCGACCTTGACCGCGCTCGCGGCGAACGCGCCGTCGGGGTTCTCCTTGCTGGTGGTGGTCTGGTTGACGAACACCAGCACCACCGCCGAGTCCGGGTTCATCTCGGCGACGCCGGCCTGCACGACCGCCGCGCTGGTCTCGACCTGTTTCTCCTTGGCCGCCGGAGTGACGATCTGCTCGGTGAACTGCGTGTAGTAGTCGAGGAAGTCGCCGGTGAGCCGGGACTTGGCCTCGGTGAAGTCCTGTTCCAGGGTGTCCGGCGAGTAGGACAGCAGCGCGGTGGTCCCGGTGGTCGCCGCGTCCAGGGCGACCTTCTGTGCGTCGGCGTTGACCTGCAGGTCGGTGCGGAACTGGAAGAAGTACAGCCAGGCCGCGACTCCGGCCGACGCCACCAGCGCCACGATCAGCAGGATGGCGCCGAGGTGTCGGCGCACGCCGGTCGGTGCCTTGCGTTCGGTGGGCTCGGCGGTGTCGGCATCGAGTTCGACCCCGGTCGACTCCGGTTCGGTGACTTCCACGTCGTCGGTGTGGGATTCGGTGCTCACGGGACGAACTCGACTTTCGACATCTTGATCTGGTCGCCCTCGCGGACCAGGTCGACCAGCAATCGCCAGGACCGCGGCTCCTGGTTGGCGCCGGCGGCGTTGGTGACCCGCGAGGTCGCCGACACGATCGCGGTGGCGGTGTCGTCGGTCATCGACTGCACAGCGGCCACGTTCACGTTGACCTCGGTGATGACCTTGGAGTCCTTGGCGACCTTGGCGAAATCCTCGGCCTGCGCCTCGAAGTCGTCCCGGAACTGACCGGTCGTGTTGTCGATGATGCGCTGGACGTCTTCCTGGGCCTTGTTGAAGTCCAGCGACATCAGCGTCACCACGCTCTGCCGGGCCGCGGCGGCGTACTCGGCGGTGCGCTGCTGCTCCTGCTCGGTGAGCCGGTGCTGCCAGACCATGTAGCCGCTCGCCCCGGCGAAACCGAGGATGAGCAGGATCGCCAGCACGGCGGCGACGATCTTCCACCGGATCCGCGGGAACCGCCGCCGCGAGCGCGCCGCGGGTTCATCGGCGGCTTCCGTGGTGTCGGCTTGGGTGGTGTCAGCTTCCGTGGTGTCGGCTTCGGAGGTGTCGGCTTCCGTCGCGTCGACAGTTTCCGTCGCGTCGACAGTTTCCGTCGCGTCGGCGGATTCGTCGGCCTCCGGGGCGCCGGACGGAGCCGCGGCCTCCTCGGCCTGCTTGCGGAGCCGGATCGCCTTCGCGCGGGCACGGGCGGCTGCGGCGCGGGCCTCGGCCTCGGCCGCTTCGGCCTCCGCCTCCTCCGCGAGGCGCAGTGCTTCGTCCGCGTCCGCCGACCGCTCAGGGTCTTGCTGCGTCGGTGCGACGCTGTCCGCGTCCGCGACCGATGCGCGGCGCCTGAAAGACGGCACTGCGACCTCCTTGTCTGCACAACTCGATGAGAATGCCATTATCCATTTTGGAGTATCGCTGCGACGATACCCGCGTCCGTAGGCCCCGGCAAACACCGATGCGCTGCGGAAACGCAATTTACGCACTGTGCGGCTGCTCAGCGCACGCTGTCCCGAAGACGGTCCTTCATCACCTTGCCGGTGGCGTTCAACGGCAGCTCGTCGAGGAACTCTACATAGCGAGGCACCTTGAACCCCGCCATTCGTTCGCGGCTCCACGCTATGAGGGCCTCCGCGGTCAGCCCCGCGTGCCCGTCCTTGCAGACGACGAACGCCTTGCCGACCTGTCCGAGCCGCTCGTCGGGCACACCGATCACCGCGGCCTGGGCCACGCCGGGGTGCTCGAGCAGGAAGCCTTCGATCTCGGCCGGGTAGGCGTTGAAGCCGCCGACGATGAACATGTCCTTCTTGCGGCCGACGATGCGCAGCCGGCCCGAATCGGTGAATTCACCGAGGTCGCCGGTGTGCAGGAAACCGTCGGCGTCGATCGCCTCGGCGGTCGCCTCGGGGTCGTCGAGGTAGCCCTGCATGACGTTGTAGCCGCGCACCAGCACCTCGCCGTCGTCGGCGATTCGCACCTCGACGTCCTCGCAGGGCAGACCGGCGGTCGTCGCGACGTCCTCGGGGCTGTCACCGGGGCGCGACAGCGTGACGTTGCCGGCCTCGGTGAGCCCGTAACCGGTCATCAGCGACTGGAACGGCAGCTCGTCGCGGATCCGGCGGATCAACTCGACCGGGATGTCGGCCGCGCCGGTCACCCCGGCCCGCAGGCTTGCGAGCCGGCTCTTGTCACCGACGGTGAGCAGCGAGTGGTACAGCGTCGGCGGGCCGGGCAGCATCGTGATGCGCTCGCGCTCGATGAGGTCGACGACCGTGTCGACGTCGAACGCGGCCACCGGCAGCATCGTCGCCCCGCGCAGGAACGAGGCGACCAGCCCGGCCTTGAGCCCGAACGTGTGGAAGTACGGGTTGATCATCAGGTAGCGGTCGCCGCGGCGCAGATCGGCCAGCGTGGCCCACTCCTCGTAGGCCCGCAGCGTCTGCAGGTGGTTCATCATCGCGCCCTTGGGCCGGCCCGTGGTGCCCGAGGTGAAGATGACGTCGGCGATGTCGGTGCCGGAAATCGCGCACTCGAACGGTGAGCCCTGCGAGAGGAACCCGGACTTCAGGTCGATGACCGGAACATCGGTTGCCACCGAGTAATCCAGGCCCAGGAAGTCCTTCTGCACCAGCACGGCCTTGGCGCCGCTGCGGGTGATCACGTCGCCGGCCTCGTCGGGTTTGAACCGCGTGTTGACGGGCACCAGCACCCCGCCTGCGGTCATCAGGCCGAACGCCGCCACGATCCACTCGGCCGAGTTCGGCGCCCACACCGCGACGCGGTCGCCCTTCGCCACCCCGAGTTCGGCGAACGCTCCTGCGGCGCACCGGATTCGGTGCACCAGTTCGGTGAAGGTCAAGCGCAGCGGACCGTCGACGACCGCTTCCGCGTCGCCGAAGCGGTCCGCCGCGCTCAAGACCATCCCGGGGATGGTCTGCCAGCCGGGCGTCACACTGTGACGAGACGACCCAGGTTGCCGCCCATGATCTTGGCCTGATCCTCGACCGAGAGGTGTTCCAGCGCGGTGACGTAGTGCGTCGGTTCGGCCAGGCCCTCCGGGTGCGGCCAGTCCGATCCGTAGAGCACCTGGTCCACGCCGATCAGGTTGATCAGGTCGTCGATGCCCTCCTCGTAGAACGGGCTGACGTAGATGCGGTTCTTGATCTCCTCGATCGGGTTGCCCAGGAACGCCTCGGGGGCCTTCTTGTACACCTCGGCCATCGAATCCAGAAGCGGGAACATCCATTTCGAGCCGGCCTCGACGATGCCGACCTTGAGCTTGGGATGCCGGAACAGCGCACCGTGGATCACCCACGACGCCACCGCGTCCTGGATCGGGCGCCACTCGTTGAGGATCGACATCGCGTTGGTCTGGAACGGCAGCATCTCCTGCGCGACGCCGTCCCACTCGGAGGTGTAGCGCGAGTAGCCGCTGTCCGACGAGTGCATGCCCACGAAGACGTCGTACTCGACGCACTTCTCCCAGAACGGGTCGAACTCCGGCAGCGCGAACGAGCGAGGGCCGCGGAAGCCCGGCACCGGCGCGGGACGGACCAGGATCGCGCGGGCGCCCCGCTTGACCGCCCAGTCCAGCTCCTCGATCGCCTTCTCGACGATCGGCAGCGTGATCACCGGCGTGACGAAGATGCGGTTCTGGTAGTTGAAGCCCCACACCTCGTCGAGCCACTGGTTCAGCGAGTGGATGATGACGTGGATCGCCATCGGGTCGTCGCGCAGCCGCTCCTCGATGAGGCTGGCCAGGGTCGGGAACATCAACGACCGGTCGACGCCGAGTTCGTTCATCAGCTCCAGCCGCGGGGCCGGCTCGAAGAACGCGGGGATGGACCGCATCGGCTCACCGAACAGCTCGCGCTTGCTCTTGCCGTCGGGGTTGCCGAACTTGAAGTACTCCTCCCACGCGCCGGGCTTGGCGACGTGCGAGAAGGTCGGGTTCGGGATGTAGTTGCTGATCTGGCCCTTGATGGCGATCTTGGTACGCCCGTTGACCTCGACGTACTGGACGACGTCCTTGTACTCCTTGGGCAGGTACTTGGTCATCGCCTCGGGCGGCTCGTAGAGATGGTTGTCCGCATCGAACAGCGGAAACGGGATGTCAACCCGGTGTGAAAGTTGCCCCATGGAACACTCCTTTTCTTCTCGGGAGAATCCTATTCTCACAGATGGTGGCAGCGCAACGTCCCTCCGCTACCCGGTGGCTGCCTGACGGACCATTTCGCGGACCCGGAACTTCTGCACCTTGCCGCTGGCGGTGCGCGGGTAGTCCTGCCCGGCGGGCACCTCGTGCAGTTGTTCGGGCCACTTCTGGATCGCCACGCCGGCCTGCTTGAAGTGGGTCCGCACGTCGTCGAGCGTGGGCATCGAGTGCCCGTCGCGGACCCGCAACACCGCCGCGGTCCGCTCCCCGAGCCGGTTGTCGGGCGCGGCCACCACAACGGCCTCGGCGACACTGGGCATGCTCAGCAGCACCTCTTCGACCTCGAGCGCCGAGATGTTCTCCCCGCCGCGGATGATCACGTCGGCCTTGCGGTCGGTGATGGTCAGGTAGCCGTCCGCGTCGAGCACACCGATGTCGCCGGTGTGGTACCAGCCGTCCTCGTCGAACGACTTGCGGGTCAACTCGTCGTCGGTGTAGCCCAGGCACAGATCCGGTCCGCGGGACAGGATCTCGCCCTCCTCGGTCAGCTTGATCTCGACGCCCGGCCGGGGATCGCCGTCGGTGTAGAGACGCTTGTCCTCCGGCGCCGTCGGCCGCGACCCGGTGATCGACGGGTGCTCGGTGCTGCCGTAGGAGCGGAAGACGAAGAACCCCATGTCCGCCAGCCGCCTGGTCACCGCGGCCGGTACCGTCGACCCGCCCAGTCCGACGGTGGTGAACCGCGACCGGTGCGCGTCGGTGCAGTCGGGATGGTCGAGCAGGCTGGTGACGAAGTACGGCGGACCGCCGCCGATCGACATCCCCTCGGTCTCCATGAGTTTGAGCACCCGGCCCGGATCCCACACGTCGCACAGGTCGATCGGAGCGCCCTCCAGCACCGGGATCAGGAAGGCGCCGACCATGCCGATGAAGTGGCCGATCGGGGTGGCGGTCAGTTGGCGGCCGCGGTCCTTCGGATAGTTCTCCAGCAGCTGGCGGGTTTCGAAGCCCAGCGTCTGATGGCTGTGCACAACGCCTTTGGGGTTGTTGGTGGTTCCGGAGGTGAACGCGATCAGCGCCGGTCCCGCGGGATCGGCGGCCAGGGTGCCGGTCATCGGTTCGGGGTCGAGGAGCTCGTCGAAATCCTCGCCGACCAGTGCGACGATCGGCACGTCGGCGGCCAGGTCGGCGTCGAACCGCATCCGGCCGAAGTCCCGGGTGGTGACGAAGACCTTGGGCCGCGCCACCGACAGGATGTGGGTGAGTTCGCGTCGACCGTAGAAGTGCACGATCGGCACCACGACGGCACCGAGGAACGTGGTGGCCCAGAACGTGACCGCGGCCTCCATCCAGTTCGGCAGCTGCAGTGCGACCACATCGCCCGGCCCCACTCCGCGCCGCCGCAGGCCCGCGGCCAGGCGCCGGGCGCGGTGTTCGACGTCAGCGAAAGTGCCCGTATAGGGCCGGATTTCGGAATGCACGCAGAAGCCGGTGTGCGGATTGGCGGCGAGGTGACGCGCCAGCAGCTCACCGAGCGTGTCGGGCGTCCACCACCCCTGCTCTTCGTAGCGTCTGGTCAGCTCGACAGGAATGGTGCGCATGGACTCCCCACACTCGGGCGGCAGCTCCGACTCGAGGCGATGCTATTCTCTCAATCCGAGAATGCCAATACCGCAAACGGAGAACCTCTGATGGTCGACCTCGAGTTGGACGACGGCTTGGCGGTCATCACCATCGACCGCCCGCAGGCCCGCAACGCAATCGCGCCCGAGACGATGGAACAGCTCGACGATGCGCTCGACCGCGCGCAGGATGCGCGGGCCCTGGTCCTCAGGGGCGCGGGTGACCGGGCGTTCGTGTCCGGCGGCGACCTCAAACAGCTGGCCGCGCTGCGCACCGAGGACGACGCGGCGGCGATGGCACGCCGGATGCGCTCCGTGTGCGACCGGATCGCCGGCTTCCCGGGTCCCACGATCGCGGCGCTCAACGGCCACGCGCTCGGCGGCGGCGCGGAGTTCGCGGTGGCCGCCGACATCCGCCTGGCCGCCGCGGACATCAAGATCGGCTTCAACCAGGTCTCGCTGGCGATCATGCCGGCCTGGGGTGGCGCCGAGCGACTGGTGTCGCTGGTCGGTTACAGCACCGCGCTGCTGCTGGCCGGCACCGGCACGATTCTGCAGGCACCCGAGGCCGAGCGGATCGGGCTGATCGACCGGGTGCTGCCCCGCGAGACGTTCGACGACGACTGGCGTGCGATCGCCCGGCAACTCGCGCACCGCCCCGCCGGTGAGATCAAGCGGGTGATGCGCGGCGCGTCGACCGACGAGGCGGTCGCGGCGTTCGCCCGGCTGTGGGTGTCCGACGAGCACTGGGCGACCGCCGACAAGGCGATGAACCGCGCCAAGTGATTTCCGCGAAACTGTATTCCGTCAGGTCCTCACTCGAACTTTCCCTGCTGGAACACAGTTTCGCGAACGGTCACCCGCCGAGGACGCGGACCGGGTCGGATCCGTCCCAGTTCGCGGCGGCGTCGCGGACGAACGCCGCCATGCCGGTGGTGACCTCGTTGAGTTCCATGATCTCGACGACCGGCGCGACGTACACACCGCCGGCGGGTGGCTCGACGTAGGCGAAGCGGGTGCCGACGTCTTCGCCACCCTGCCAGACGACTGGCCAGCCGGCGGCCGCGACAGCCACCAGCGTGGAGTCGAAATCGTCTGCCCAGTAAGCGATCTGGTGAAATCCTTCACCGTGTGCTTCGAGGAACTCGGTGAACACGCTCGGGCCGGTGCTCTGCTGCCGAATCAGTTCGATCTGCAGGTCGCCGCTGTTGCTCAGCGCCAGCGACTGGGTGATCTCGCAGCGCTCCCCGCGGTAGCTGGCGGTCAGGGTCAGATCGCGCATGACGAACCACGGGCCGACCCCGATGGCGAGCCAGGCTTCGATCGCGCAGTCGATGTCGGTCACGACGTAGCCGACCTGGCGGATCGGTCCCGGCAGGGTCGTCATCTGTCCCTACTCTCGGCGAATTCGGTCGAGGCCGCGCTCATCATCTCCACCAGCGTGCGCCGGTCGATCGTCCAGACCTGCTGTGCCACCGCGCGGTTGTTCTCCCCGACCACGAAAGTCGGCCCGCTGCCGACGTTGGCGATGATCTCGGCGGCCACATCCTCGGAGCGCATCTGCGTCTGCGGGTCGTACTCCACACCCATCCGCGCCAGTGCCGGTGTGTAGGTCATCCCCAGCGGTGTGCAGCACACGTCGACGCCGTGCGGTCGCAGCTCGGCCCACAGCCCCTCGGCGAACGTGTGTTGAAACGCCTTGACCGCGGAGTAGACCGCCAGCGTCGCCGATCCGGCCAGGCAGGCCAGTGAGGCGACGATCACGATGCCGCCGCGACCGCGATCGCACATCGCCGGTCCGAAGTGGTGGGTGAGCGCCAGCGGCCCGATGCAGTCCAGCGCCACCTGATGCAGCGAGTACTCGAGCTCGTTGCGCAGGAACGGCGTCGTGCGATCCGATGCGCCCGCGTTGTAGACCAGCAACCCGACCTCGAGATCGGCGGTGGCAGCGGCGATTCTGGTGCTCGCGTCGGCGGCCGTCAGATCCTGGACCACCACCTGCGTCCGCACACCGTGCCGGTCGCGGACGCCGGACGCAACCTCCTCGAGCAGTGCGCCGTTACGTGCGATCAACACCACGTTGAGCCCGAGCGCGCCGAGTTCGTCGGCCAGCGCGGCGCCGATGCCCTCCGACGCGCCGGCGATCACCGCCCACGGTCCGTAGCGCGCCGCGAACTCTGCACCGTCGGATTCGGTCACGTCGCCGTGCCAGCGGCGCTCAGCACCCGCGCGATGTTGGTGGCGCGCTTGGTGATCCGCCAGCCCTCGGAGGTCCGGGTCAGCTCGTCGTCGTAGTGGCCGAGCGCATCGATCCAGCTGTTGGCGTCGCCCGGTACCGCCATCAGCACCGCGTGCACGTACGAGCGCGCGGTGGCCCGGTCCCCGTCGAGCGTGATCGCGACGTTCGAAATGCGGTGGTACGTTGGGCCCATCCCGCCGTGGATCTGCTCCATCAACTCGGTGAAAGCGCCCGCATCGGTGAACGTGCCCAGATCTCCGTAGTCGATGTCGACCTCGTCGGTCCAGCAGGTGCGAAACAGCGCCCAGTCCTTGGTGTCGATGCCGGTCGCGTAGCGAATCAACACCTCGGTGATCTGTATCTTGTCAGCGTCCACACCGGCAGGCTACGGCACCGAGGCGCTGCGATGGGTGCGGGCACGGCAACCAACCGGCTCCCGGCGCCGACTCGTGTGGCCGAAAGGGGTTGTTCGGCAATTGCTTTGCGCTGAGGTGGCTATGCTTCGCGGGTGACCCCCCAGCGGATCCTGATCACCGGTGCGAGTTCCGGTCTGGGCACCGGCATGGCCCGGATGTCGCCGCGCAGGGCTGCGATGTGGCGATGTGCGCACGGTGTCGCACGACGACCCGACGCACTACCCCCAGCCCGAGGTGTTCCGGCCGGAGCGGTTCCTCGACGGCAACGAGCCCGACCCCAGCGCCTGATTGCCGTTCGGCGGCGGCGCCCGGCGCTGCCCCGGCGCCAACCTGGCGATGCTCGAGATGCGCGTGATCCTCGCGACGGTGCTGCGCCGGGTGCGTCTGGCGCCGGACCGCCCCCAGCCGGAGAAGCGCAAGGCCCACCACGTCACGATCGTCCCGGACCGCGGCGTTCGCGTCGTCGTGACCGCACGCCTCGCCGCCACGCCACGCGTGGTGTCCTGACCGACCACCGCCGAAACCGGGGCGCGGCGGCGGTTCTCTCTAGACGAGAACGTCATTTCCGATTATGGTCACCCCGTGTCCACCCAGATTGCACTCGCACCGGAGATCTCGACCTGGCCCGATGAGAAACCCCAACTCATCGGCAGTAAATGCACCAAGTGCGACGCCACCACCTTTCCCGTCCAGCAGCGCTGCCCGAAGTGCAGCGCCGGCGAGATGTCGCAGGTACTGCTCCCCCGGCGCGGCACCCTGGTTGCCTGGACCACGCAGGGCTTCCCGCCCGGACCGCCCTATAAGGGGCCGTCCGGTAAGGATTTCGTGCCCTTCGGTGTCGGCCTGGTGCAGCTCGAGGACGTCATCCGAGTCGAGGGCCGGCTCACCGAGAACGATCCGGCCAAGCTGCAGTTCGGCCAGCAGGTCGAGCTGACGATGATCCCGTTCACCACTGACGACGAGGGCAACGAGGTCGTCACCTTCGCGTTCCAACCGGTCTAGAGAGGACCACGAAAATGAGCACCGCAGACAACTCGGTCGCGATCATCGGCGTGGGCCTGCACCCGTTCGGCCGCTTCGACAAGACCGCGATGGAGATGGGCGCCGAGGCCATCCACACCGCGCTCGGCGACGCCGGGGTGGAGTGGAAGGACATCCAGTTCGGCTTCGGCGGCAGCTACGAGGTGTCCAACCCCGACGCGGTGACCCGGCTCGTCGGGCTCACCGGCATCACGTTCACCAACGTCTTCAACGCCTGCGCCACCGCCGCGTCGGCGATCCAGCAGACCGCCGACACCATCCGGCTCGGCAAGTACGACATCGGGATCGCGATCGGCCTGGACAAGCACCCGCGCGGGGCGTTCACCGACGACCCGGCCAAGCTGGCCCTGCCGCAGTGGTACGCCGAGAACGGCCAGTTCGTCACGACCAAGTTCTTCGGCATGAAGGCCAACCACTACATCCACAAGCACGGCATCTCCCAGGAGACGCTGGCCCGGGTGGCGAACAAGAACTTCCGCAACGGCGCGCTGAACCCGAACGCGTTCCGGCGCAAGGAAATCCCTGTCGACGAGATCCTGAACTCGACGGTGCTGAACTACCCGCTGACGCAGTACATGTTCTGCGCCCCCGACGAGGGCGCGGCCGCGGTGATCATGTGCCGCGGTGACATCGCGCACCGCTTCACCGACAAGCCGGTCTACGTGCGGGCCTCAGAGATCCGCACCCGCACGTTCGGCGCCTACGAGGTGCACGCGACCTCGGCGCCGCTGGACGAAGACCCCTCGCCGACGGTGTACGCGGCCAGGGCCGCATACGAGGCCGCCGGTATCGGACCCGAGGACGTCGACATCGCCCAGTTGCAGGACACCGACGCCGGCGCCGAGGTTATCCACATGGCTGAGACCGGCCTGTGCGCCGACGGCGAACAGGAGAAGCTGCTGGCCGACGGCGCCACCGAGATCCACGGGTCGATGCCGATCAACACCGACGGCGGCCTGATCGCCAATGGTGAACCGATCGGCGCGTCGGGGCTGCGGCAGGTGCACGAGCTGGTCCGCCAGTTGCGCGGCGAGGCGGGTGACCGCCAGGTGCCCGGCGAGCCGAAGGTGGGGCTCGCGCAGGTGTATGGCGCGCCGGGGACCGCGTCGGCGACGATCCTGTCCCGGTAGGTGACGATTCGCGTCCTGGTCAGCAAACGACGTTTTAAAATCCGGAAATGAACTTCTCGCGACGCTTCCGCGCCTCGGTGTCCGCCCTGCTCGGTGTCGCCTCGGCGGCCGCCGTGACGGTCGGTGGTGTGCTGGCGGCCACCGCACCCGCGGCGGCGCAGGAGCCGCCGGGGCCCCCGTTGCGCAACGTGAAGTACACCGTGTTCGCCGAGCAGCCGTTCTACGTCGACATCTACTACCGCGACGTCGACCCGCCGAACTGGGCTGCCTACAGCCACAATCCGTACTCGTTCAGCCCGAAGGCCAAGGCGCAGATCGGGCCGGACCAGCAGTGGAACCTCGACGTGCAGCTGGCCGATCCCGATCAGTGGGCGATGGTCACGGCGACCAGCGGCCCGGGCGAGGCGAAGCCGAACATCCACTGCGTGCTTGCGGTCGACGGGGTGGTCGTCGCCACGGACCAGGGCCCCAAGGGCGCGCTCTGTTCGATCCGAAGCTGGTGACAGCCCGCCTATTTCGTACTGCCCGCCGGGAGCGGGTCCCCCTCCAGCCGGCGAATCCACGCCTCACAGAACGCGAACACCTCGGCGTGCCCCGTCGACATGCCGAGCGCCCGCTCGACCACCAGGCTCTGCGACACGCTGGTCGCGAACACGGTCCAGACCACCGGCGGCACATCGATGGACTCGACGCCGTACCGCTTGAGCGCCGCGGCGATCGCGTTGTTCTGCTCCTCGCGGAATCGTTCGGCGTAGAAGACGATCTCGCTGCGCAGCGCCTTGCGGTGATTGGCCAGCCCCATGAACTCCATCGTGAGCCGGGTGGCCTCGGGCTGAGTGCTGAACCGCCACAGCGCCCACAGCGGCTGCGGCGACGCCAGCGCTTCGGTGAGCACCTCCAGACCCGCTTCGGCCATGCGCCGGAACACCGCCAGGAACAGGTCCTCCATGGTCCGGAAGTAGTAATGCACGAGTTGCGGTTTCAGGCCGGCCTTCTCCGCGACGCGCCGCGAAGTGACCGCCGCGTACCCCTCCTCGAGGAGCAGTTGTTCGGCCGCGTCGAGCAGCACGCCGCGGTTCTTCGCATCCGGCGCCCCGATGCGGCGCGCCGACCCGGAAGCGCTCGTCATGGCTTCACTTCACTTTCCCGCCCGTTCCGACACGCCGATCGTAGTGGCGACCCGTCGCGCGATCTTGACCCTGACCTTAACCCCATGCTAAGCAAGTGCTCAGCATATTCAGCCAATGTGTTCCCGCGAGCGGCGGCGTCCGCTCATCACCACGCCGGTAAGCGTCGACCCTGGAGGGCGAACAGACCATGACCACAGATTTCGATTCGGTTGACTACTTCACCGACCCCTCCCTGGTCCCCGACCCGCACCCGTACTACGACCACATCCGGTCCAAGGACCCGGTGTGCTGTCCGATCACCAACAACGTGCTCGCGGTGACCGGCTGGGAAGCGGCCAACAGCGTCTACAAGGACAGCGAGAACTTCTCGTCCTGCGTCGCGGTGATGGGTCCGTTCACCCCGATGCCGTTCACCGCCGAAGGCGATGACATCAGCGAGTTGCTGGAGAAGCACCGCACCGAGATCCCGATGTTCGAGCACATGGTCACGATGGACCCGCCGCAGCACACCGATGCGCGCTCCATCCTGGCGCGGCTGCTGACGCCCAAGCGGCTCAAGGAGAACGAGGACTTCATGTGGCGGCTGGCCGACCGCCACATCGACGAGTTCATCACCGACGGCAAGTGCGAGTTCCTGGCGGCCTACGCAAAACCGTTCTCGCTGTTGGTCGTCGCCGACCTGCTGGGTGTGCCCGAGGAGGACCACGAAGATTTCCGTGAGGCCTTCGGCGCCGAGCGCCCCGGCACCAACATCGGCGGCCTGGACCACGAGGTGATCGCCACCAACCCCCTGGAGTGGGCGGACGAGAAGTTCGCCCGCTACATCGAGGAGCGCCGGGAGAACCCGCGCGACGACGTCCTCACCTCGATCGCGACCGCGAAGTACCCGGACGGCTCGACTCCCGAGGTGGTCGACGTGGTCCGCACCGCGACGTTCCTGTTCGCCGCCGGCCAGGAGACCACCGCCAAACTGCTGGGCTCGGCGATGCGGGTGCTGTCCGACCGGCCCGACATCCAGCAGCAGCTGCGCGAGGACCGCAGCCTGATCCCGGTGTTCGTCGAGGAGTGCCTGCGGATGGACAGCCCGGTCAAGAGCGTGTTCCGGATGGCCCGCAAGACAACGACTCTGGGCGACACCCCGGTACCTGCCGGCACCACGGTGATGGTCAGCCCGGGTGCGGCCAACCGCGATCCGAAGCGCTTCGACAACCCGCACGAGTTCCAGCTGGACCGCAAGAACGTCCGCGAGCACATCGCGTTCAGCCGCGGCATCCACTCCTGCCCCGGCGCCCCGCTGGCCCGCGTCGAGGGCCGCGTATCGATCGAGCGCCTACTGGACCGGTTGGGCGACATCACGGTCAGCGAGGAGAAGCACGGACCGCTCGACGCGCGCCAGTACGTCTATGAGCCGACGTTCATCCTGCGTGGGCTCACCGAGATCAACATCGAGTTCACGCCGCTCGACTGATCCTCGACCGTCGACTCTGCGCCGTGGGCGCAGAGTCGACGCAGAGCGTTACAGGTCGCCGCGTTCCCAGTAGGATCGGCCGTCTTTGGCCACACAGGTCAGGAACAGGCCGTCGGGTGCCTGGGCGACTTCGCCCTCCATGGCGGGACACAGGTCGTTCTCCATCTTGATCCCGTGCATCTCCGGCGACCGGAACCACCGCGGTTCGTAGCGTCGCGGCGAACCGCAGAACACCAGCCGACCCCACGACGTCACCCCGAACACGTAGTACGTTGTGTTGTTGCAATAAGACCCGAGCACGATGTTGGGCTGGATGCCCGGTGTGCAGTTCGGGTGGTTGCACTCGGCGCCCGGTGGCGGCAGCGGCGGCAGTGCGGGTTGCGCGCCCGCAGGCGGCGCACCGATCACCCACACCGAGGACACCAGGGCAGCGAACACTGCGGCCACACTTCGCACCCTGGCATTGTTCCACACCGCCAGAACGAAATTCTCCCTTTCGGAGAGCAGAACTACCGGCCACGATAAACTTCCAGCATGCGTGGAGTTGGTCTGACCGCGGGAGCCGCGGCAATCACCTTGCTGGCAAGCCTGGGCACCGCAACCTCGGCCCACGCGAACGACTTTGGCGTCGCTCTCAACGGCACCTACCGCGTGCTGTCCGACGGCGACTGGGCCCAGGTGGGCATGGCTCCCGGCGGGGCCCTGGTCTTCATCGACCAGCAGACCGTAGTCCAGACGTGGACCGTCAGCACCCAGTGCGTCAGCCCGATCGAGTGTGTCGGCGAAGTCAAAAGCGACCGCGGCTGGACCGGCACCGTCCGGCTGAAGGACTACTGGTACATCGACCACGACATCCCGAACTGGCTGCCCTGCCCCGACGGCACCTTCGCGCCCGGCCACCAGAAGTACATCCTGACCGGATGGGACGCTCCCCGAAACGAACGCAACGTCAAGAACACCAATTTCCTGATGGGACGCGAGGCTACCGAGGGGCCCACCGGGGCGTGCGGACGCAACCAGCCGCTGGTGATCGAGATACCGGTCCGCATGGAGCGGATCTGACCTGACCGCTCCGGTCTGCGGCCGCTACGGCCGCAGACCGGTCGCCGCTCACGTCGGCAGCAGGTCCTTCCACGACTTCGGTTCGTTGGTGGGCAGATTGGTGTGCTCCAGCATGCCGTCCGGGGTCATATATCCGCCGGTTTGCGGGTTGTAGTGCGTCACTGCCACCGACGGCCCGCCGGATTGATTGGTGCCGTGCGCACTTGGCGCAACCGGTAGCGCACCGTGATCCGCAGACGGCGGCGCCGGGATCGGCGTGCCGTTGACGGAGTTTCCGGGCGGAGGCGGCGGGGCCACCGGTGCAGGTGCAGGCGCCAGAAGCGACGGAGGCTGATCGGCCACGGGTGCGCCGGCCACCGGCAGCGGTGGCGGTGGCATACCGGGCGGTGTTCCCGACGGCGCGGCACCCGGCGGCAGCGGCGTGCCCTCCACCGGCGCGTAGAGACGCTCGGAGAAGTCGGTCCGGTCGTCGGGCGGGATGCCCTGCGAGATCAGGTTCGGGTCGATCGGGTACGCGCCCAGCGTGTGCTGCCGCATCGCCAGCGGCGTATAGCCTTTGGGGTCGTTGCAGAGTTCCACGGTCGGCGCCCGCTTACCCGGAATGCCCATGCACGGGTAGTTGCGCGCCCCGCGCACCGCGATCGGCGAGTCCTGGGGCAACTTGCAGTACAGCCCGTCCGGGGTGTCGATCGAGGTCATGTCTTCAGGGGACCGCCAACTCGACGGCGGAAGGAACCCGACCGTGCACGGCGGCGGGTCGTTGATGGTGATGGCGAAGTCGCCGGTCGGCAGGCCGGTGGGGTTGTTCTGCGGAAGCCCGAACGACTGCTGGGCGGCGATGATGCCGGGGAAGATCACCAACAGCTGCTCGAGCGACGGGTTGTACTTCAGCAGCACCTGGCCGACGGTCGTCAGGTTGGCCAGCAGGATCGGCAGCGTCGGCTTGATCTCGTTGAGGAGGGTCGAAACCTCCTGCGCGAAACCGGGTCCCTGCTGCAGCAGTGTCCGGATCTGCGGGTCGTTCTGCTGCAACTGGCCGGTCACCCCGGCCAGGCTTCTCGCCCACGTCCGGATCGAATCCGCGGTCTCGGCCTGTGAGTCGAGCAGCGGTCCGCTGTCGTCGATCAGGGCGCGCGTCTGGTCCGAGACACCGTTGGCGTCGGCGCTCACCCGGGCGGCCGAGTCCATCAGTGACTGGAAGTCCGGTCCGGCACCGTTGAACGCCTTGAACGACTCGTCGAGCAGGTCGGAGATCCGGTCTCCGGGGATGCTGCCGACGAGCTTGTTGATCCCTTCCAGGACCGGTCCGACCTCTTGCGGAATGGTGGTGTCCTTCACCGGGATTCGGGACCCGTTCTGCAGGTACGGCCCGGAGTCGGTGCGCGGGCGCAGGTCCACGTACTGCTCGCCGACCGCCGAGACGCTGCGCACCTCGGCTTGCAGGTCCGCGGGGATCTTCGGTGACGTGTCGAGCGACAGCGTCGCCTCCGCGCCGGTCTCGGTCAGGTTCACCTCGGTGACCTTGCCGATCTGGACACCGCGGTAGGTGACATTGCCGAAGCGGTAGAGCCCACCGGCGGCGGGCAACTCGAGGGTCACCTTCAGCCGGCCGATGCCCAACAGTGTGGGCACCTGCATGTAGGCGAACAGCATCACCGTGACGCCGACGATCGAGGCGATCGTAAAGATGATCAACTGATTTCGTACAAAGCGGGTGAGCATCAGCCACCGCCTCCCGGAGTCGGTGCAACCTCCGCCGGCGGCGCCGGTGGCGCGTCCGGCCCGTACGGTCCCGCGAAGATCTGAGACGACGTGATCGCCTTGGCCTGCGGCAGCCACGGCGCTGCCGGGGGCGGTGGCTTGACCGGCAGCAGCGGGCCGGCCGCCGGAAACAGAGGCGCCGTGCCCGGCGGCGGGTTGCCCTCCGGCGGGGCGGTGTCCGGTGGCGGCGCCACCCCGAGGCTCATCGGGTTGTACGAATAGTTCAGGAAGTACGGATCGCCGGGCGCCGGAATCAGTTTCGCATTCTCGTCGCCCCACCGTGTGCCCAGCAGGATGGTCTTCTTCAGCCGCGGGTAGGTCAGGTCGAACGTCGCGAACAGGTTGATGTAATCACCCCTGGTGATCCGGTCGGCGAACGTCGGACCGTACGGGAACGCCGTCGCCCACAACAGCGCCAGGTTGAGGTCGGGCCCGACGTCGGCGAGCGCCCCGAGCACCGGTCCCAGGTTCTCCAGATCCTTCACCAGGTCGTCACCGGCTTCGTTGACCAGATCCGCTGCGGTGTCGCCGAACCGGCCGAGCCGATCAAGTGCGGTGGTCAGCCTCGGCCGCTCCTTGATGAGCACATCCAGGGCCGGCGGAATGTCGCGCAGCGCGCGGTTGATGTCTTCGCGCTGACCGGCGAACGTGCCCGCGACGCGGTTGAGTTGCTCGATCGAGGCGATGATGTTGTCGCGCTGCCCATCAAGGATCCCGACGAAATTGTCGAGCCGGGTCAGCAGCTCGCGAATCTGCGGTTCCCGACCCGAGAGCGCGGTGTTGAAGTTGTGGATGATGTCGCCGATCTGGCCCAGTCCCCCACCGTTGACCACCGTCGCCAGCGACGACAGCGTGCGTTCGGTGGACGGGTAGGTTGACGAGTCGCTCAACGGGATCGTGGCGCCCGGTTGCAGCCGGCCGTCGGGCTTCTCGCCCAGCGGCGGGTTGAGCGCCAGGTGCATCGATCCGAGCAGACTGGTCTGGCCGACCGTCGCGACAGCGTTGCCGGGGACGGCGACGTCGGGCTTCACCGAGATCTCGACGTCGGCATGCCAGTTGTCGACGGTCATCTTCCGGACGCTGCCCACCACGACGTCGTCGATGAGCACCGGCGAATTCGCTTCCAGGGTCGCGACATTGGCGACCTGCACATGGTAGATGGCCGCGTCCGGGCCGCGCCCGACCGCGCCGGGCAGCGGCAGCGAATTGACCCCTTGGAACGAGCACCCGGTCAGCGTCACCGCCAGGCTCACACCGGCGACCGCCAACTTCTTCACGTGACCACAGATCATGCTGGCGGCGCCCCTTCGGCAGGCAACAGCGGTGCGTTCGGGTCCACCGGGGCGGCGGCCGGCGCCGGAGTCGGTGGCAGCAACATCCCCTCGACCGTCTGCGGTTGAGAAGGCAGGTCGCTGATCACGTTCGGCGGACCGGGGATCGGCGCGCCCGGGAACAGAGCCGGCGACGGTATTGCCGGCCCGTCGTCGTCGGGCTTGTACAACCCCGGAGGCCCGGGGGGCGCGTTCCACCCCGGCGGCGGCGGAACGTCACCGGCACCGGTGTAGGCGGACACCGACGGCGCCGGTTCGGGCGCATCGCCGGGTCCGCTGCCGCCAGGCGCGAGCTTGGGATCGGTGTAGATGATCCTGTCCGGGCTGACCGCGGGACGCAGGTACGCATTGATCGGCAGCGGGACGTTGTTGAAGTTGAGCAGGCGCAGTACCGGACCGAGATACTGTGCGCACAGTTTGGCGGTCTCGGGCCCTGTCGCATTGGCGACGGCGCCGATCATGCCGCAGAACATCTGCACCGGGCTGTTGAAGTTGACGATCGAGAACGCACCGGTCACCGATCCGCCGTTGGGGTAGTAGATGTTCTGGAAGTTCGCGATCGCGTTCGGGGTGATGTGCAGGACGTTCTCGAGCGCCATCTTGTTGTCCACGAGGATTTGGAGCAGGCTGCCCAACCGTTGAACCTGCTCGGTCGTCTGGTCGCGGCTTCCGACGACGAACCGCTGGACTTCGCCGACTGCGACCGACAGGTTGCTCAGCGCACCGTCGAGATCGGAGCGGCTGTCGTTGATGACACTGGTTAGGGTCGCCAGCCGGTTCTGGAACAGCACGATCTGCTCCTTGCTGTCACGCAGCGCGGAGACGAACACCTGCAGGTTCTTGATGATGTCGACGATGTTGCCGCTGCCCTCGGCGAAAATCCTTGCCACACCGGACAGTTGGGACAGCGTCTGGCGCAGCTTCTCTCCGTTGCCGCCCATCGCGTTGGCGGCGCTGTCGATGAACCGCGACACCGACGTGTCCGACACGCCGGTCTTCGGGCCCAATTCGTCTGACAGACGCAGCAGTTGTGTCTTGACCTCGTCCCACTCGACCGGCACCGCGGTCCGGTCGCTCGGGATCACCGCGCCGTCGGCCATTGTCGGTCCGTCGCCGTTGCGGTAGGCGGGGGTGAGCTGCACGTACCGCGCGGCGACCAGGTTCTGCGCGACGATGATCGCCTTGGCGTCCGCGGGCACGGGCACACCGCGGTCGACCTTGAGGACCATTTTGGTCTGCGTGCCCTCGGGGGTGATCGCCTCGATCGTGCCGACCTGCACACCCGACACTCGGACCTCGTCGCCCGGGTAGATCGCGGTGGCGGTCGGGAAATACGCGGTGATCGTGGTCGGCCCGAAGAACACCTGGCGCACCAGGACGGCGGCGCCGGCGACCAGACCGATGGCCAGCAGGATCGCCGTGCCGGCCACCATCCGCTTACGGGTTGCCATCATTGGGAAGATCTCCTGGCTGCGGAATGCCGTTGACGGGGAGGGGAAGTTCGGCCCGCGGGCCGGCCTGGTCCGGCGGCTGGCCGGCGTCGGTGCCGCGCCGGAAACCGAACGCGTAGTCGAAGAACGGCTGCAGGATCTGGGCGAACGTCAGGTTCGGGACCAGCGCGTTGTAGTACGCACCGTTGGCCACGATTTCACCCTGGGTCAGGTAGTACTTGGCCGCGCCGGGCAGCATCTTGGCGAGGTTGTCGCGGTTCTTCTCCAGCATCGCGGTGACCGTGTTCAGGTGCTCCAGCGCCGGCGCCAACTCCTTTTCGTTGTCGGCGACCAGCCCGGTCAGCTCCTGGGACACCGCCGAGGTCGCCTGCAGCAGGCTGGTGATCGCGTACCGCCGCTCGTTGAGCACCGCAAGCAGGTCGTTGGAGTTGAGGATCAGCTGGTTGACCTGCTGGCTGCGCTCGGCGAAGATCCCGGTCACATCGCTTGCGGTGCGCAGCAGTTCGGCCAGGCTCTGGTTGCGGTTGTTCAACGACGTCGACAGCCGCGAGAGCCCGTCGAACGTCGGCCCTAACTGGGGCGCAACCTGATCGAGGGTGGCCGCCAGCGTGTCCAGTGACTCGTTCAGGTTGCCGGTGTCGGTGGCCGCGGTGTTGGCGGTCAGGTCGCTGACCGCGTCGGTCAGCGAGTACGGCGACGACGTCCGCGACGTCGGGATCGTCTCGCTGCGATCGAGCGTGCCGCTGCCGTCCGATTCCAACGCCAGCACCCGCTCGCCGAGCAGGGTGCCGGTCCGGATGTGCGCGGTGGTGTCCGATCCCAGCGCGTATTTGCCGTCGATGGTGAAGCCGACCAGGGCATCACCGTTGACCAGTTCCACTGATGAGACCGACCCGACCTTGATACCCGACACCGTCACGTCGTTGCCGACGGTGATCCCGCCCGCTTCGGTGAACAGCGCCTGGTACCGCAGCGAGGTGGCCCAGGACAGCAGCCGCTCGGGCTGGAGCCCGACGGTGATCACCAGGACGATGAGGACGACGCCGATGAAACCGGCCCGCATCAACTGAGCACCACGGTATTTCAGCATTACTCGTCCACACACCTTCCCGTTTCTTGCCGAATCCACGGGAACACCACGGTGCGACCCTCGAGATCGCTGGCACGGAACGTCACACCGCAGATGTAGTACGGGAAGAAGGCACCGTAGGACCCGACGCGTGCCAGCTTGCGGTAGATCTCGGGCAGGCGCTGGATGGTGGCGTCCAGCCGCTCGAGGTCGGTGTTGACCAGCGGGGCGAGCCGCGCCAACTGGTCGACGCTCTCGTTCAGCGGTGCCCGGCCGCGGCTGAGAAGGTCGGCCAGGGAGGTGGTTCCGTTGTCGAGCGCATCGATCGCGGCGCCAATGGGGTCGCGGTCGTCGGCCAGTCCCTTGACCAGTTGATCCAGCCGGTCGATGGCGCCGGAAAACTCCTCGCCGTCCTGGGACAGGGTGTCGAGCGTGGTGCGCAGGTTGTCGATCAGCTGCTCGACGACCTCGTTGTTGTCGGCCAGCGAGTTCGTGAACGACGACGATTTCGACAGCAGCGATTCGAGGGTGCCGCCCTGCCCCTGCAGAATCTGGATCAGCGAGCTGGTCAGCCCGTTGACATCTTCAGGATTGAGTCCCTGGATGACGGGTTTGAGCCCACCGAGCAACAGGTCGAGATCCAGTGCGGGAGCGGTCCGTTCGACGGGAATCTGCGCGCCGACCGGCAGGATCTTCACCGAATCCGGGGTGTCGATCAACTCGAGATAGCGGTCCCCGACCAGGTTGAGATACCGGATCGCGGCCTTGGTCCCTGTCGTCAGCTTCGTCTTGGTGTCGGCGTCGAACTCGACGAGGACTTTCCTGTCGGCCTGCAGCGAGACGCTTTTCACCGTGCCGACCCGGATGCCGGCGATGCGGACGCTGTCGCCTTCCTTCAACCGGGAGGCATCCTGGAAGACCGCCGAATAGCCCTCGGTAGAACCGGTTCTGGTCTCGCTGAAGACGACGAACAGGAAGGCGGTCAGCAGCGCCATCACCAACCCGAAGATGCTGAACTTGATCAGGGTTCCTGTTGATCGTGTCATCCCGGCATTCCGATCTGCGCGGTGTTGCGCGGCGGTCCGTCGAGCGGCCCGAACAGCCAGTTCTTGAGGCCCTCAGAGTTGAGCAGGATTCCGGCGTTGCCGTATTGGTTGGGGTTGCTGCCGACGTCGCCGACGATCATCGGCGGCACGAACTCGGGTGGCATCTCGGGCAGTCCGAGTTCATCGCAGAAGTCGGCGCCACCGCTCTTCGCCGCGACCTTGGGCAGGTCGCGTGGATACCGGTAGCGCTCGACGCCCATGGTCAGGCCGGCGCTGACGATGATCCCGGAGTACTGCGGAGCGGACTTGGAGAACGGCACCAGCCCTCCGATGCCGCACCACAGCGATTTGCGGTATGTGCTGAGCATCTCGACGGTCGGCACCAGCAGGTGGGTCACCTCGGCCAGCGCGTCCTTGTTGCCGCCGATCACCTCATTACCGAGGTCAGCCAGACCGATTGCACTGACCAGGAATTCGTCGAGTTGGTGCTGTTGGTCGACGATCGAGTTGCTCACCTCGGTCGTGCTGCGGATCGTCGACATCAGGTCACCGGCGGCGTCGCCGTAGGCGCTGAACGTGGGCACCGCGGCCTCGATGTCGTGCGCCAGATTGGGCAGGCTGGGTTCGATCTTGGCGAGCAGCTCGTTGAAGTCGACCAGCGTTTTGCCGAACTGCTCACCGCGGCCGTTGAAGGCGGTGGCGATGGCGCCGAGGGTCTGGTTCAGCTTGGCCGGGTCGATCTTGTCCAGCACCTGGACGAGCTGCTGGAACACCGTGTTGACCTCGATGGTGACGTGCTGGCTTTGGATCACCTGGCCGGCCCGCAGGGTCTGGGCCGACGGGTTCTGCGGCGCCTTCATCTGGACGAACTTGGCACCGAAGACCGTCGACGACGTGATGTCGACCGAGACGTTGTCCGGAATGAGGTGTAGCGCACCGCGATCCATCGCGAGGTTGAGTTCGGCGGTGCCGTCCGGGCGCTCCTTGATCGACTCGACCTGCCCGACCTGGACGCCGCGCATCCTGACCTTGGCGTCGGGGTTCATCACCAGACCGGCCCGGTCGGAGATCACGGTCACCGGAACCGTGTCGGCCCAGTCACCCCGGAACAGGCTGATGGCCAGCGCGATGATCAGACCGATGGTCACCACCAGGCCCAGACCCGTCAAGGGGCGAACCACATTGCTGTTCATGCGCCCTTATCCCGAGAGGTTGAAGTTGCCGTTGGAGCCGTAGATCGACAGTGACACCAGCAGGGTGACCGACACGACGACGACCAGGGAGGTGCGCACCGCGTTGCCGACCGCGACCCCGACCCCGGACGGTCCGCCGGAGGCGAAGTAGCCGAAGTAGGTGTGGATCAACAGGATCGTGATCGCCATCAGCACCGCCTGCAGGAACGACCACAACAGGTCGATCGGGTTCAAGAAGGTGTCGAAGTAGTGGTCATACAGGCCACCGGATTGGCCGAACAACACCACCGTGGTGAACTGCGACGCCACGAACGACAAGATCACCGCGATCGAATACAGCGGGGTGATCGCCACCATCCCGGCCACGATGCGCGTGGACACCAGATACTCCACCGGCCTAATCGCCATGGATTCCAGCGCGTCGATCTCCTCGTTGATGCGCATCGCGCCCAGCTGCGCGGTCACCCCGGCACCGAAGGTCGCGGCCAACCCGATCCCGGCCACCACCGGCGCGGCGATCCGCACGTTGATGAACGCCGCCAAAAACCCGGTCAGCGCCTCGATCCCGATGTCACCGAGCGACGAATACCCCTGCACCGCCAACGTGCCACCGGCCGCCAACGTCAAGAACCCGACGATCGCGACCGTGCCACCGATCATCGCCAACGTGCCCGCACCCATGGAGATCTCGGCGATCAACCGCACGATCTCCTTGCGGAAATGCATCGCCGCATGCGGCACCCCCGCCAACGCCCGCAGGTAGAACAGCATGTGGTCGCCGATCCGGCTGAGCAGATCGACCGGTCGGCGTGCACCCCGCGTCAACCGCGGGTAGGTGCTGCGCAGGACTGCCAGAGTTCCCATGGTCGCTCCCCGTTATCCCGCCGTCATCCGGATACCGATCGCGGTGACGACCACGTTGATCACGAACAACGCCATGAACGCGTACACCACCGTCTCGTTGACCGCGTTACCCACCGCCTTGGCCCCACCACCAGAAATCGTCAACCCCCGAAAACAGGCCACCAACCCCGCGATCAACCCGAACAACGCCGCCTTCACACACGAGATCACCACCTCGGGCACCCCGGTCAACAACGTGATCCCCGCCGCGAACGCCCCCGGATTCACATCCTGAATGAACACCGAAAACGTATAACCACCCAAAATCCCGATGATCACCACCAAACTGTTGAGCAACAACGCCACCAGACCCGAGGCCAACATCCGCGGGGTCACCAACCGCTGCACCGGGTTGATCCCCAGCACCTCCATCGCGTCGATCTCCTCACGGATCGTGCGCGACCCCAGATCCGCACACATCGCCGTCGCCCCAGCCCCGGCCACGATCAACACCGTCACGATCGGACCCACCTGGGTGACCGCACCAAACGCCGCCCCCGCCCCCGACAGATCCGCAGCACCCAACTCCCGCAACAAGATATTGAGCGTGAACGACACCAACACCGTGAACGGGATCGCCACCAACAACGTCGGCGCCAACGACACCCGAGCAATGAACCAGCACTGCTCCAAGAACTCCCGCCACTGAAACGGGCGCACGAACACATACCGCACCGCATCAGCAGACATCGCGAACAACGCCCCGACCGCCTGCATCGGACCCGCCAGATTCCGCAACGGCGGAAGCCCAGCCGACCACCGCTCCGGTCCGCTAGCTTGCGCCATTGCCGACTCCCTCCAGGATGGTGACTGCCGACACTGCTGTCGGTCCTCCGATATTGTGCGCCAGGCCAATCCGCGCGCCGTCCACCTGGTTGACGGCTTCACCGCGCAGTTGGGCGAACAGTTCGACGCATTGTGCGACGCCGGTGGCGCCCGGCGGATGCCCCTTGGCCTTCAAACCGCCACTCGGGTTCACGGGCAGCCCCCCGCCGATAGTCGTGACTTCCGCTTCGACGAGTTTGTGGCCCCCGAACCGCTCGGCGAATCCGAGATCTTCATAACTGATCAACTCGATGCCTGTGAAGAAATCGTGAACTTCGGCGACATCGACGTCCGACGGCGTCATTCCGGCCATCGCGAAGGCCTGCTTGGCGGCGCGCGTCGTGGCCGGCATCGTCGTCATGTCGGCCTTGTGCTGATGCATCACCGAGTCCAGGCCCAGACCCACACCGCGGATCCAGACCGGCCGGTCGGTGAACCGGTCGACGGCGTCTTCGGCGGCCAGCACCAACGCGGCGGCCCCGTCGCTCTGGGGCGCGCAGTCGTAAAGCCCGAACGGGGTGACCACGATCGGCGCCGCGAGGGCCTGTTCGACCGTGATCTCGAAGCGCAAGCGGGCTTTGGGATTGTTCACGCCGTGCCGGTGGTTTTTGACCGCGATCATCGCAAGGTGCTCACGGGTAGCGGGCGATTCGTGCAGGTACCGCCGCACATGCAAGGCGAATCCGGCCGGTGAAACCACCCCCAGCGGGTAGTCCCAGGCCATGTCGCGGGCCATCGCCTCCCACTCCCACAGCATGTTGCGCGACGTGGTGTCCCGCAGCTTGTCGGCGCCCACCACCAGTGCGACGTCGAACGCGCCGGAGGCCACCCCGAACAGGGCATTGCGGATCGCGTCGTTGCCTGTGGCACACGAGTTCTCGACCCGTGTCACGGGAAGGTCGGGCAGGCCCAGCGAGTCGGCGAGGATGCCGGCCGGGAATCCGTCGGCGGTGCCCATCGCACCAAACCAGGCGGCCTGCAGATCGGTTTTGAGCAGCCCCTTGTCCACGCTGGCCGCGCATTCGGAGAACGCGATCGGCAACAGGTCTTTGAGGCCGAGCGCGAAATGTTCCCCGAACGCAGTCATCCCGGCGCCGACGACGGCGACGCGTCTCACGCGGCCACCGTCTCGGGTTCGAACATGTAGCCGTAGTCCGGAACCCCGGAGCGCACCGCGACCCGCCGTAGGGCCAGTCGGCCCCTGGTGCCGATGTCGACGCTGCCCGGCTCCGCGCCGGTCACCTTGACCAGCGCGCGCACGCCCACACCGTCGAGTTCGACGATCACCAGTGAGTACGGGGTGCGCAGACCGGGCACCGGCATGTGCACCGTCGTCTCGGTGTAGACGGTTGCGGTGCGCGGCAGGGGGATCAGTTCGTAGCAGGTGGACAGTGCGCCGTTGTCGGCGAGGCGGTAGCGCGGCGGGAAGTCCAGGTCCCCGGAGTCGGCGAATCGTCCGGCCTCCCAACGCACTTTCGCCTCGAACGCCCGCTCGTAGGCGGCCAGCGAGATCGGGATCTCGGCGTCGGCCACGTAGTCGCCCCGCGGCTGCGGCCGGGCGGCGGGCTCGCGCCGGTGCAGCTCGGCCGTCCCGCCGGTGACGCTGAGCCCGGACAGGCTGGCCTGTTCGACCGCCACCAGCGGACCCGTCGTCTGCCGCTCGGCCATCCCGGCCAGCGCGAACAGACTCGAGCTCGCACCGGTGGTCGGCAGCGCCGGCGGATCGCCGATCGTGAGTTCGGCGGCGCGCGCGTGGTCGACGCCGGCCACCGCCACCGGGGTGTCCAGCCACGCCGCCTCCAGCGAGGCGATCAGCCCGCGCTCGTGCAGCAGCCGCGGGTCGCCGTAGTCATGCACGTCGCCGGTCGATTTGCGGGTCCGCACCGGCAGGCTGCGTGCCACCCGCGCGGCGGTGCGGACCTGCAGCCCGCGTTCGGCGGTCAGGATCGCCGCCGCCCCAGCCGGGTCGAGATCGGTCCCGATGATCAGGGTCCGCGGACGCGCCGAGCTGACCGCGTCCAGCGTGGCGGGCGCACCGCCGAGCCGCTCGTCGACCTCCAGTTCCGGGTCGAGTCCCAGGCCGGCCAGCAGCACCGCGGCGTTGCTGCTGTCGAGCAGCGGCAGGTCGCGGCTGACCAGGACCACCCGTTCCACCGCCCCGCTGGCGACCAGCGCGGCACGGCCGGCTTCGACCGCGAGCGTGATCGCGTCCTCGTCGTCACCCGGCACGCGATGCCGGGGCGCACCCCAGCACGGCAGGTACGTGCCGATCGATGCGACGTAGGGCATGGGGATTCTTCTCCGAATCAGGTGACGGCGCCGGCCGTCTTGAGCTCGATGATGCGGTCCCAATCCAAGCCGAGTTCGGTCAGGATTTCGTCAGTTTGCTCGGCAAACCCGGGGGCCGGACCGGTTTGCGGCGCGCTGACGTCGAACTGCACCGGATTCGCGACCAGTTCGAGTTCACCGGCCTGCACGAGGTACTCGTTGGCCCGGATCTGGGCGTCCTCGGCCGCCTGCAGCGTGTCCTGCACCGGCGCCCACGGGCCCAGCAGCGTCGCGAACCGTTCGCTCCACTCGGCGAGCGGACGCTTGGCCATGGTCTCCTTGAGGATCTCCGCGGCCGTCTCGGTGTTCTCGGCGATCGACTCAGCGGTCGCGAACCGCGGGTCGTCGACGAGTTCGTCGAGTCCCATGTGCTGGCACACGTCGGCCCAGAACTTGGTCGGCTGCATCATCACGAACGAGATGTAGCGGTCGTCGGCGGTCGGATACAGCCCGACGAGCGGGTTGATCGGCGATCCGTGCACACCCGGCGGGAACGCCTCCATCCGCTGACCCAGGTGCTTGGTCAGCGCCACCGTGTGACCGAGCGACCACAATCCGCTGCCGAGCAGCGAGACGTCGACCACCGACGCCTCGCCGGTGCGCTCCCGTTTCAGCAGCGCGGCCGCGATGCCGCCGGCGAGGTTGGTGCCGGAGATGGTGTCGCCGTAGGCCGGTCCGGGCGGGCCGACCATGCCCGGGGTGCCCGGCGGCGTGATCGTCGCCGCGGTGCCGGCCCGGCACCAGAACGCGGTCATGTCGTAACCGCCCTTGACCGACTCCTCGCCGCGGGGGCCCAGGGCGCTGCCCCTGGCGTAGATGATGTTCGGGTTCACCGCGCGGATGTCGTCGACGTCGATGCCGAACCGCTGCCGGTGTCCGGGCAGGAAGCTGGTCAGGAACACGTCGGCCTTTTTTGCCAACACCATCAGTATCTCGCGCCCCTCGGGCACCGACATGTCCAGGCCGATGCTGCGTTTGCCCCGGTTGGCGTGTTCGATGTTCGGGTTCGGGTCGCCCTCGACGCGCAGCAACCCGGTCTGGCGCAACCCGCGCTGCGGGTCGCCGGTCACCGCGTGTTCGACCTTGATGACGTCGGCGCCCCACTCGCGCAACACCGCACCGGCCGACGGCACGAAGCCGTACATCGCCACCTCGAGGACGCGGATGCCGTCCAACGGACCACTCATCAGCTCACCACCGTTGCAAAGGTTTTCGACTCCAGGAACTCCTCGAGCCCCGCGATCCCCATCTCCCGGCCGATGCCGGACTGCTTGTAACCGCCGAACGGACTGTCGGGGCTGAAGTAGTTGCCGCCGTTGATCGAGAAGGTGCCGGTGCGGATGCGCCGCGCGACCGCCAGCGCGCGGTCCTGGCTGCCGAACACTGCGCCGGACAGGCCGTAGATCGAGTTGTTGGCGATCCGCACCGCGTCGTCGTCATCGTCGTAGGCGATCACGACCAGCACCGGCCCGAACACCTCTTCCTGGGCGATCTCGCTGTCGGGGTCGACGTCGGTCAGCAGGGTCGGCGTATAGAAGTAGCCGGGGTCGACCTTCTCGCCGCCGGTGACCAGGGTGGCCCCCGCCTCGACCGCGCGCTTGACCATGCCGTCGACCTTGTCGCGCTGCTTGTCGCTGATCAGCGGACCCATGTAGGTGCCGGGGTCGGCGGGGTCGCCGTAGCGCACAAGGCCGAAGTTGTTCTTGACCAGTTCGACGATCTGGTCGTGGTGGCTGCGCGGGACCAGCAGCCGTGACGTCAGCGCACAACCCTGGCCGGCGTGGGTGACCATGGAGAACGCGCTGAACAGCGCGGCCATGTTGAAGTCGGCGTCGTCGAGCACGATCGCCGCGGACTTGCCGCCCAGTTCCAGGAAGACCTTCTTGAGGGTCTCGCTGGCCGCGGCCATGATCCGCCTGCCGGTCGGCGTGGACCCGGTGAACGTCACCATGTCGACGTCGGCGCTGGTGGTCAGCGCGGCGCCCACTTCCGGGTCGGCGCCGCTGAGCACGTTGACCACCCCCGCCGGGATGTCGGTGTGGTTGGCGATCAGCTCCCCGATCGCGAGCGTGATCAGCGGGGTGTCGGGCGCGGACTTGAGGATCACCGTGCATCCGGCCGCCAGTGCGGGCGCCAGCTTCGCCAGCGCCAACTGGTTGGGGTAGTTGTAGGCGATGATCGCCGCGACCACCCCGCCGGCCTCTTTCTCCACCCAGCGGTGGTGCTGCATCCCGCGGCTCTCGATGTTGCCGAGGTCTTCGGTCATCGGATAGGTCTTCAGCAGTTCGGCGTAGTAGCGCACGATCTCGATCGGCTGGTCGAGTTGGGCGCCCTGGCAGAGCGCCTCGGTGGCGCCGACTTCGGCGATGGTCAGGGCGGCCAGTTCGTCGCGGTGCTCGACGAGCGCGCGGTGGAACTGTTCGAGGCAGCGGATTCGCAGCTCGGAGTTGGTCGACCAATCGGTCTCGTCGAACGCCCGGCGGGCGGCGGCCACCGCCGCGAGCGCATCATCGACCGTCGCGTCGGGCGCGTACCCGAGCACCTCGCCGGTGGCGGGGTTGCGCGACGGGAACGTGCGAGCGGTCTCGATCAACCGACCGTCGATCAGCAGCCGGCGATCCACGCTCGAGGGGGTGGCGGCGGGTGGGGCTTCCTCGCTCGAGATGGTGGTCGCGTCCTGCATCTTCCTCCTCAGCCGCGGGCAAGAGTCGCCCTGTGATGGAAACTTCATTCTCATCCCCGGCGAATCATACATTCGCCTCAAGAGAACTCAAGAAAATGCGCCGAATCGCCACTGCCTGCGAATAACGGTGCGACAATCGTCCGTCGATCGTCTCATTCGTGCGAACCGCAGGCCCATGCTGTCTTGCGGAATTACGACGCACGAGAGTACGGTTCTCATAATCGGAAGGACGATTCTTGATAGGTGGAGGCCTGCTGCAGCAATGAAGAACGCCGTCGTCACCGGAGGTGGTTCCGGCATTGGGCTGGCCGTCGCGCAGCGTCTGCGCGCCGACGGCATGCACGTCGCCACCATCGACATCGCCTCGTCGGATGACGAGTTCGCCCACACCGCCGACGTGACCGACCGCGCCGCAGTGGAAGCGGCGTTCGCGGCGATCCGCAGCCAGCTCGGTCCGGTCACCGTTCTGGTCAACGCCGCGGGCCAGGAGAAGTTCAAGCGGTTCGCCGATCTGAAGTTCGAGGACTGGCAGCGCATCATCGACGTCAACCTCAACGGCGTCTTCCACTGCATCCAGACGGTCCTGCCCGACATGGTCGAGGCCGGCTGGGGCCGCATCGTGAACATCTCGTCGTCGAGCACCCACTCCGGGCAGCCGTTCATGTCGTCGTACGTGGCCGCGAAGTCCGCGGTCAACGGCCTCACCAAATCGCTCGCGCTCGAGTACGGCCCCAGCGGCATCACGGTCAACGCGGTGCCACCCGGTTTCATCGACACCCCGATGCTGCGCAAGTCCGAAGAACGCGGCTACCTCGCCGTCCAGCAGAGCATCGACTCGACGCCGGTGCGGCGCATCGGCAGACCCGAGGACATCGCGGCAGCGTGCGCGTTCCTGGTCTCCGAGGAAGCCGGATACATCACCGGGCAGATTCTCGGCGTCAACGGCGGCCGAAACACCTAATCGGATTCGAGTGTCATCGCGAGTGTGAGGAAAGGATTTTCAGTGGGACGCGTACAAGGCAAGGTCGCATTCGTCACCGGCGCGGCGCGCGGGCAGGGACGCAGCCACGCGCTGCGGCTGGCCGAGGAGGGCGCCGACATCATCGCCGTCGACCTCTGCGAGAACATCGACACCATCGGCTACCCGATGGCCACACCGCAGGATCTCGAAGAGACCGCCGCCTTCATCGAGAAGACCGGCCAGCGCGTGGTCACCGCGAAGGCCGACGTGCGTGAGGCGTCGCAGCTGAAAGCCGCGCTCGAGGACGGCATCAGCCAGCTCGGCGGGCTCGACATCGTGGTCGCGCAGGCCGGGGTGGCCGGCATGAAAGGTCAACCGCCCCTGCAGGCGTGGATCGACGTGATCAACACCAACCTGATCGGCACCATCAACGCCATCCAGGTCTCGCTGCTGCATCTGAAGGAGGGCGCGTCGATCATCGCGACGGGCTCCACCGCGGCGCTGATGGACACCCATCAGAAGGACAATCCCGGCAACGACCCCGGCGGCATGGCCTACGTCCACTCCAAGCGAGCCCTGTCGGCGTTCGTGCACGACCTCGCGACCGAGCTTGCGCCCCGCGGCATCCGCGCCAACGTCGTGCATCCGACCAACTGCAACACCAACATGCTGCAGAGCGAGCCCATGTACCGCTCCTTCCGCCCCGACCTGGAGAAGCCGGAGCTCAAGGACGCCGAGCCGGTGTTCTACGTGCAGCAGGCCATGAAGGTGCCGTGGGTGGAACCCGAGGACATCAGCAACGCGGTGCTGTGGCTGGCCTCCGACGAGGCGCGGTTCGTCACCGGCGCTCAGCTGCGTGTCGACGCCGGCGGCTACCTGAAGTGGTACGACTACCACAACTAGAGCGGAAGGAATTGCGACAGTGAAAGTTTCGGTTGACGGAACACGCTGCCAGGGGCACACCCTGTGCGCCATGATCGCGCCGGATTCGTTCGAGCTCGACGATGTCGACGGCCACGCGTCGCCGGTCAATGAAGTGGTGCCTCCCGACCAGGAGGACGCGGTCCGCGAGGCCGCCCACTCATGCCCCGAACAGGCCATCGTCATCGAATGACGCCGGGCTAGCTGCCGGGCTTTGAGGCCGCCGAAATCGATTAGGAGACAGCCGTGACCATCGAAAGCGATGTCGCGACCGACGACGACCGCAAGAAGAACCGGTATCACTTCGACCGGCACACCCCCGAGTACCGGTTGCAGTTCGAGAAGATCACCGAGGAGATGCAGTCCCGGTGCCCGATAGCGTGGACGGACACGTACAACGGGCACTGGGTCGCCGCCGACAGCAAGCACGTGTTCGAACTGGCGCGCTGCCCGGCGGTGTCCAACCACCACGACATCACCGGTGAGACGCCATTCCAGGGCATCACGATCCCGAAGGCGAGTCGCGCCACCGTGGTCCGCGGCGGCATCCTCGAGATGGACGAGCCTGAGCACAGCGCCTACCGCGGAGCGCTCAACCCGTATCTGTCGCCGGCCGCCATCAAACGCTGGGAACCGTTCGTCAACGAGATCACCCGCGCCGCACTCGACGAACACATCGCTTCGGGGCGCATCGATTTCGTCGAGCATCTGGCGAACGTGGTGCCCGCGGTGTTCACGCTGGCGATGATGGGCATCGAGCTCAAGAAGTGGAACGTCTACAGCGAACCCACGCATGCCTCGGTCTATACCCCCGAGCACGCGCCAGAGCGCGAGAAGATCAACGAGCAGCATCGCGAGATGGGCATCGATCTGATCAACAACATGATGGAGATCCGGGAGAACCCGCGCCCCGGCCTGGTCAATGCCCTGCTGCAGTTGCGGATCGACGGCGAGCCGGCCCCGGACATGGAGATCCTGGGCAACCTGGGTCTGATCATCGGCGGCGGGTTCGACACCACCACGGCGCTGACCGCGCACGCGCTGGAATGGCTCGGCGAGCATCCCGACGAACGGGAACGCCTCAGCCGCGACCGTGACACGCTGCTGCATCCGGCCACCGAGGAGTTCCTGCGGTTCTTCACCCCCGCACCCGGCGACGGCCGCACGTTCTCCGAGGACGTCGAGGTCGAGGGCCAGCAGTTCAAGAAGTACGAGCGGCTCTGGTTGTCCTGGGCGATGGCCAACCGGGACCCGTCGGTGTTCGAGAAGCCCAACGAGATCGTCATGGACCGGAAGGGCAACCGGCACTTCAGCTTCGGGATCGGTGTGCACCGCTGCGTCGGCTCCAACGTCGCGCGCACGGTGTTCAAGTCGATGCTGACCGCGGTGCTGGACCGGATGCCCGACTACGTCTGCGACCCCGAGGGCGCCGTGCACTACGACACCATCGGCGTGATCCAGGGCATGCGCAACCTGCCCGCGACGTTCACCCCGAGCGAACCGCTGGGGCCGGGGCTCGACGAGACGTTGGACAAGTTGCAGCGGATCTGCGACGAGCAGGAGCTGGCCCGCCCGATCACCGAACGCAAGGAAACCGCCGTCATCGACTGATCGACGACGTAACAGGGGCGGGGAGTGTTTTGATGGCAGTCGGTACGCGACAGGAAGGGCCGGAATGATGCGGACCGTGCTCACCAGGCTCACCGCCGTGGTGGCCGCACTCGTGCTGGCCGGCGGGCTCGGCGCGCCGGCGCCCGCGGGCGCGATGATGAACCTGGGCAACTACGACCTGCTCACAAACCGCTACGACCGCGCGTCGTGGGTGTGGTTCGTCACCAACTGTTTTCCGGACAAGCAGCCCGACTGCGTGTACGTCAGCGCGCGGCCCCGACTGAAGTTCTACGCGTACTACGAAGGGGCCGCCCAGCTCGTGGACGGGCGCTACACCATGACCGTCGACGTCCCCGACGGCCTGCGCTGCCCCGGCTACAATCTGCCGACTCGCGAGACGTATTCGTGGGACGAGAGGTCACTGGGCGGCACCATCGAATCCCATTACAACGTCGGGTGTTTCAACGGTCCACCGGGCATGCAGTTCTGGACTTTCGCCCTGCAGCGGCTCTGAGGTCAGCGTCCTCGAGTCTCGCAGGCAGCAAACCCGGTGTAGGGGAAACCGGCGAGAAGTCGTCAGCCGGCGTAGCGGCGGCGAACGCCGTGGAACCGTTCCCACATCTGCGCGACGCGCTGCTGCGGTGTTACGGTCACGGTGTCCGGCGGCAATGCGTCGGCCAGTTCGGCACGCTTGACCAACCGGGTGCGCAACGGAGCGGGCTCACCGTCGAGCATGTGCCGGTAGGTGAGATTCCCCCGCTCGAAGCCCTGGGTGTCGATCCAGTTGTGGTAGCCGGGGTCGTCGTGCGAGAGCACCAGACGCACGGCGCCATCGGCGTCGACGGCGGTGCGGCTCGGCGTGTAGCTGACCGGTCGGTACAGGTAGTCCATGCTGGTGAAGAACGCACCCATGTTCGTCAGCATCCACAACCCCTCGTGAGCATCGAACTCGACGATGAGCGCCTCGTCGGGGGCGAGTCGCCAGTGCATGTTGACAGCTGCGCGACCGCGTTTCGCGTCGGCGCCGGTCGTTTCGACGTCGGGGAACCTGTTGACCCGCTCGGGGTCGACACCGCCGTAGGTGAACGGGTAGTCGGGCCAGTCGTCCATCATCGTGGTGAGGAAATCTCCCGCCCACTCGATGGCCGCTGTCATGTCCGTCGGGGTGGGCAGCGGTCTGGGGGTGGTCATGTCGAGCCGCTCGATGTGCATACGCGCCGGCAGCTCGTCCCACCGGTCGAAGCCCTGGCGGATGAACAGCTTCCGCGAGTCCGCGGTGGTGGGTAGCCAGTTCGGTCCCTGTCGCGGTCCACCGACGTAGATCTCGAAGCTGCCGTCGTCGTCTGTCTGCAGCTGCGCGCCGGTCAGATTCGCTTGCGGCACATCGCCGAACGGTTCGTGCAGCACGCCGGGGCCGGCCGGGCGCGGCCCCTGGACCGTGACGTTGAAGAAGGCGGCGCTGCCGCGGTCGCCGACGACGCGATACCTCGAGGACCCGTCGATCCACGCCTGCTGATAGAGGAAGTCAGCGCAGTCACCGCCCAGCTTGCGGCTGGGATGGCAGAACGTGTGGATCGCCGGGTAGCGGGTGTCGCGGGTTTCCAGCGCGAGGTCGAACGCCTGGCCCAGGTTCTGGGTCAGGAACCGCAGCCCGTCAACCCGATGCACGCCCGACGTGGGGTTGTGATCCTTGAAGGCACGTTCGCCGGCCTCTTTGAGCCTGTCGCAGAACGTATCCCACGCCGATCTCAGAGCCGGGTCATCGGGGCCGTCTCCGAACGCCATCGCACTCCCTCAGCTGTCGTCGAGCATCGCCGAGACCACCGCGCACGCCCGGCGTGCCGCCTCGAACCGGCCTTCCTCGTCGATGCGCGGCCCGATCAGCTCCAGATCGAACCCGTGCCGATATCCCTCGGCGAGCACCGAGGCGACGAACGCCTCGATCGGGATCGCGCCGTCCCCCGGCACCGCACGGGCGGGCAGCGCCCGGTCGCCGAGGACGTAGTCGCTCAACTGGATCAGCTCGGTACGGGGCAGCGCCCGCCGGGTCCGCGCGGGCAGGTCGGCTTCCGCCCAGCAGTGGAACAGGTCGATGCAGACCCCGAGCCCGGCCATCTCGGCCAGCGTGATGGTGTCACGCAGGCTGTGCGCGATATGGATGTCGGCGTACAGGGCCGAGGCGTTCTCGATCGCCAGCGCGACCCCCGCCGACTCGGCGGCCCGCACGCACGGCGCCACGGCCTCGCAGAACCGCTCGGCCGCGTGCTCCCATGTGAGGTTTGCCCGGCCGCCGGTCAGCATGTAGACCACCCGCGCGCCGAGCCCGGCGGCGTCATCGATCACCCGCAGCAGGGCATCGGGGGTGTCGAACAGGTGGTAGACGGATTCCACCGAGCACTCCCCGCCCGAAACCGATTCCCGCAGAGCGTCGTCGGACAGCTGCGCATCGATGAGGCTCAGGCGCCGCACCCCGAGTGCGCGCCAGTGCTCGCGCTGATCGCGCACCGGCTCACCGAGGAACGTCACGCTGTGCACCGACAGTCGCTCGTCGGTCACGTCATCCCCGCTTCTCGATCTGGACGCCGAACCGCTCACGGAACGGGCGGAACTCCTCGTGCAGTGCGTCCAGATCCTCGCCGATGTCGGTCAGCAGCGAGGTGGAATAGCGGAACTTGCCGTGCCGGTCGCCCGGGTTGGCGGCGAGGTAGTCGCGCATCGCGGACGCGGCCTGCGGGGTGAGCTCTCGGCCGCGGAACTCGTAGTAGCGGCCGACGGTGCCGACCTGGTCGCCGACGAAGTCGGTGTAGCGCACGTGCAGGATCCGGGGGTCGTCGACCAGTGGGTTGGTCATGGTGTTGGCGATGCTCTCGCGGGTCAGCGCCAGGTGCATCTTGGCGGCGGCCCGCAGGTCGACGGGACCGACGATGCCCTCGAGAATATCGGCCATCATCATCGTGCGCGACGCCGCGACCTGGACCGGGTCGCGGTGCAACCACAGCAGCGTGGCGTCCGGGTAGGCGTCGAACAGTTCCCGCAGCCGGAACCCGTGAAACCCCTTGAGCACCCAGCGTTTCCGTGGCCGACGGTACTGCAGGTGCTGCAGCATCGCTTTGTGGATGCGGTACTGCGCGGCGGCGTCGGTGGGCAGACCGCCGACGACGGTCTGCATGGGCACCCGCCACCACGCCGTCGGGGTGAGTACCCGGAAATCGAAGGCCCAGGTCCGCTCGTCCTCGGGCAGCCCGTTGCCCAGCATGTCGTTGTACGGGTGGCTGTGCAGCCATTTCGGCAGCTTGGTGTTGATCTCACGCCAATCGTCGTCGGCGCGTGCGCGACGCGGGTCGTCGCCGCCGACCGTGCCGGGCGGCGGCGACGGGTACATCACCTCCCAGAACCGCAGCGCGCGGGCATCGGGGTCCACCGCCATCAGCGCGTGCATCAGCGTGGTGCCCGACCGTGGTTCGCCGGTGACGAACATCGGCTGCTCGATCACTTCCTCGGCCAGCGGATAGCGGTCGCGGTCGGCGAAGAACTCCAGGCGGGAAGTGAGCAGCCAGTGGCACGTCTCGGTGGCGCGCCGTCTTCCGTCGGCGTCCATCCCGACCGCGTTGAGGTGGTCGACGACCAGGGAGAACCGTTCCGGCAGCGACGGATCCCCGTAGTCGGTCAGTCCGGTTTCGGTCTCGGCGCGATCGAGCATGTCGCGCGCCACCAACTGCGCGGTCACCGGATGTCTCCGCACAGGGCCATCAGCTCGTCCTCGACTTCCCGTACGTTCTGCGCCGACCGGGCGCTGTACCGCAGGCCGGCCATGGCCCCGTAGTCCATGATCTTGGGGACACGCAGGCCGGCGTCGACGTAGTCCTTGATGACGCGCGCAAGCTGTTTCGGCGTCCCGTGCGGGACCATCGCCAGCACCATCTCCGGTTGGACGCGGTCGAGGAAGTCGACGATGCGGTCGCGGGTGAGCACCGCGGGATCGATGTCCTGGTACCCGCGCCAGTTCTCCCCCATCGGGTGCTCGAAGCCCGCCTTGCGCAGCGCCTGCGCGGAGACCTGCAGCAGGAACGACTTGACCAGCGGCGCGTCGAGGATCTCGGCCAGCGCGGCGTCGTCGCGGCCCACCAGGCACACCTGGATGAAGCACGGTGTGATCGCCGAGGGGTCGCGCCCGGCCTGGTCGGCGGAATGACGGACAGCCGAGAGCTTTTCGGCGTAGTCCTCCGGTGACCACGCCCCGGTGGGCCACCACCCGTCGGCGTAGCGGCCCACGATGTCCAGGGTGCGGGGCCCGCTGCCGCCGATCCAGATCGGCGGGAAGCGACCGTCGAAGGGCTCGGTGTCGAGGCGGGCGTGCTGCAGGCGGTAGAAGCGGCCGTCGAAGTCCACCGGCCCGTCGCTGTCCCACAGCAGCCGGATCACCTGCAGCGCCTCCTCGAAACGGCTGACCGGCGTGGAGAAGTCGAAGCCGTACGGCACGGTGTTCTCGGTCTCGCCGCTGCCGAGTCCGAGGATGAACCGTCCGCGGGAAAGGTGGTCGATGGTGAGCGCGCTCTGCGCCAGCAGCGCCGGATGGCGGCGCACGGTGTCGACCACGCTGGTGGCGAGCGGGACGTTCTTGGTGAGCACGGCGGCGGCCGCGGCGACCGCCAACCCGTCCAGGTGCCGGTGCGGCGACGGGGACACCGTTGCCAGATCGGTGAATTCGGGCGTCCAGATCGAGTCCGGCCAGAAGCTGACCATGTGGTCGGGCAACCAGATCGAGTGGTAGCGGCCGCCGTCGAGGTCGTCGAGCACGGCAAGGTCCAGCGGCAGCGTGGTGCGCAGGTACGCCGCCGGCTGCACCCTCATTCGAACACCCCTTCGCGCGCCGAACGTGGGTTACCGTCACACCGAACCGCCGGTTGGCGTGACAAAACCCCACACTCGCGCGTCACGGCGTCTCCGCGAGGAAGGGCTGGGTGTGGGCGATCCGCCCTGTCAGCACCCGCGGGTCGCCGGTGCAGAGCAGATACGCGGTCTCGGTGATAAGCCCGATGTCCTCGGTGTCGGTCTTGGCCAGGTCGAGGCTGCCCGCGCCGGGGGTGGCGACCGGGTTGGACGGCGCCGCGGCGTTGACCGCGATTCCGTCGTCGAACAGTTCGGCGGCAAGGCTTTTCGTCAACCGGTTCAGCGCCGCCTTCACGGTGCCGTAGATCCCGAAACCGGCGCTGCGGTCGAACTCGGCGAACGGCGGCCCCGGCGGCAGGTCACCGCCGACGGAGGTCAGGTTCAGCACCCAGCCCCGGCCGCGCTCCCGCATCGCCGGCACCGCCAACTGAACCAGGTGCAGCGGCGCCACCACGTGCATCTCCATCATCAGCCGGACCCGGCGTTCGGGGAACGTGTCAAGCGGGCGCAGGAAGGTGACCGCCGCGTTGTTGACCAGGATGTCGGGTGCACCGACCCGCTCGACCACTTCGGCGAAGAGCCGCTCCCGCTCGGCGCTGTCAGACAGGTCAGCCGCGACGGCGATCGCGGTTCCGCCTGCGGCTTCGATCTCTTCGCGTGTCTGGCGCAGTGAGCCTTGGTATTTCGGGTCGGGTTCGGCCGTGCGGGCGGTCAGCGCGACCGTCGCCCCCTCGGCCGCCAGCCGCTGGGCGATGGCCTTTCCGAGGCCGCGGCTGCTGCCGGTCACCAGCGCGACCTTGCCCTCACACGACATTGTGTGCCTCCCGGTGTCAGCTGCGCGGAATGCCCGCGAGTTTGTCGGCGAATTTGGCCTCGGCGGCGGCGCGTAGCCGCAGCAGGTGCTGCGAGGGGAACACGTCGGGCGCCGGTTCGACGTCTTTGAGCAGCAGCCGGGCCAAGGTCACCTTGTGCACCTCGGTCGGTCCGTCGGCCAGTCCGAGCACGAACGACTCGGTCAGGTACTGCACGAACGGCATCTCGTGGGAGGTGCCCAGCGACCCGTGCAACTGCAGCGCCCGCGCGGACACGTCGTGCAGCACCTTCTGCATCATCGCCTTGACCGCGGAGATGTCCGCGCGCACCGCCTTGTAGTCGTTGTACTTGTCGATCTTCCACGCCGTCTGCAGGGTCAGCAGCCGGAACGCCTCGATCTCCATCCACGAGTCGGCGATCATCTCCTGGACCATCTGCTTGTCGGCCAGCACCGAACCCTGGGTGTAGCGCGATACCGCGCGCTCGGTGAGCATGTCGAAGATCCGCCGCACCAGGCCGACGGTGCGCATCGCGTGGTGGATGCGGCCGCCGCCGAGGCGGGTCTGCGCGACGACGAACGCGCCGCCGCGCGGTCCGAGCATGTGATCGGCGGGCACGCGGACGTTCTCGTAGCGGACATAACCTTCGCGCCCTCCGCCGCCGAGCGGCTGGTAGCCGAGCCCGACGTCGCGCAGCACGTTGATGCCGGGCGTGCCGCCCGGCACCACGAACATCGAATACCGTTGATAGGGCGGTGCATCCGGGTCGGTCATCGCCATCACGATGATGAACGACGCCATCGACGCGAACGACGAGTACCACTTCTCGCCGTTGATGACCCAGTGGTCGCCGTCTTCGGTGGCGGTGGTGGTGAACACTTTCGGGTCGGCGCCGCCGTGCGGCTCGGTCATCGAAAAGCACGACACGATGCGGTTGTCGAGCAGGGGTTCCAGGTAGCGCTGCTTGAGTTCGGGGGTGCCGTAGTGGGCGAGGATCTCGCTGTTACCGGAGTCGGGCGCCTGGGAGCCGAACACGATCGGCGCGCATTCCGAGCGGCCGAGGATCTCGTTGAGCAGCGCGAGCTTGACCTGGCCGAAGCCCGGCCCGCCGAGGTGCGGGCCCAGGTGGGTGGCCCACAGGCCGCGCTCCTTGACGATCTGCTGTAGCGGCGGGATCAGCGCCTGGCGCACCGGGTCGTTGAGGTCGTGCGATTCTTTGACGATCAGGTCGATGGGCTCGCACTCCTCGCGGACGAACTCCTCCACCCACGCCAGTTGCCCGGCCCACTCGGGTTCGGTTGCGAAATCCCATCCCACTTACCGGTCCTCCGTCCGCGCTCAGGACCACTTCTGCCGTCGGTCGGCGGCGTCGTCGGTGGCATGGCTGAGCACCTGGTTGCGGTTCTCCAGCTCCATCGCTGCCTCCAGTGCCGGTGCGTCGGTGTTCGCCTGCAGCGCGCGTTTGGTCAACTGGACACCCAGCGTGGAGAGTCCCGCGATGGTGGCGGCGATCTCGTGTGCGCGCTCGGTCAGTCCGTCCGGTGAGACGACCTCGCTGACCAGACCGCGGCGGTCGGCTTCCTCGGCGCTCACGGTGCGCCCGGTCAGCATCCAGTCCGCGGCGACGCTGGTGCCCACGATCCTGGGCAGGTGGTAGCTCATCCCCATCTCGGCGCCGGAGAGCCCGAGCAGGATCGCCGCGTTGCCGAATGTCGCTGTGGCCGAGCAGATCCTGATGTCGGCGGCCAGGCACAGGGCCAGCCCGGCGCCGACGCACGGCCCGTTGACCGCCGCGATCACCGGCTGCGGTAGCGCCCGAATGGCCTGCGGCAGCGCGGCCATCGACTCCTGGAACCGCATCCGGTCGACCGCGGGAGCCGACGCCGGCGGGATGCCGGGCCCGAAGGCGCGGACGTCGAGCCCGGAACAGAAGCCGCGCCCGGCGCCGGTCAGGATCACCGCGTCGACGGAGGTGTCCGCGGCGATCTCGGCCAGGGTCCGCACGAGTTCGTCGCGCATCACCTCGTTGATCGCGTTGAGCTGCCGCGGCCGATTCAGTTGCAGCGCAACCACTGCCGGCTGCGGCCGGGTGATCTCGAGGGTCTCGCTCACCGGGATCAGCGCCGCGGCAGGCCGAGTACCTGGGTGGCGATGATGTTGCGCTGGATCTCGGAGGTGCCGCCGGCGATGGTGCCGCCGAAGCTGCGCGCGTACCGCTCGAACCAGCTCGCGAAGTAGTGGTCGAGGTTCATGTGCGCGTACGGACCCGATGTCGACGGGTGCACCAGGCCGTCGGGCCCCGCGGCGGTCAACGCGTTCTCCATCGCCTGCCGCTCGGCCTCGGATCCCAGCAGTTTGAGCACCGACACCGATGCGGTGTCCATCTCACCGCGCGCAGCGCGCGCCAGCGCGGCCGAGCCCATCGCCCGCAGCGCCTGGTAGTCCATGATCGTCGTGGCGTACTGATCGCGTTCGAGGTCGGTGCGCGGCGTGAAGTCGGCGATCATGTTGTCGATCCGGTCGGCGAAGCCCAGCCACATCATCGTGCGCTCGTGACCGAGCGAACCGTTGGCCACTCCCCAGCCGCCGTTGAGCGGTCCGACGAGGTTCTCGGCGGGCACCCGCGCGTCGGTGAAGAAGACCTCGTTGAAGTCGAGGTTCTCCTCGCCGGTCATGTCGGCGAACGGCCGGCACACCACGCCCGGGGTGTCGGTCGGGATGATCAACGCGCTGATGCCCTTGTGCTTGGGCGCGTCGGGATCGGTGCGCACGAACGTCAGCAGGTAGTCGGCGTCGTGGGCGCCGGAGGTCCACACCTTCTGGCCGTTGACGACGAACTCGTTGCCCTCCAGGACCGCGCGCGTGCGCAGCGACGCCAGATCCGATCCGGCGCTGGGTTCACTCATCCCCAGCGACGCGGTGATCTCGGCCTTGAGCACGGGAACCGCCCACCGGTGCTTCTGCTCGTCGGAGCCGAACGTCAGCAGCGAGGCCGCGATGATGTTGACGCCCTGCGGATTGAAACTGTGGTAGATGCGGCGGCGGCACAGTTCGTCGAGGTGGACGAACTGCTGCACGACGGTCGCGTTGCGGCCGCCGAACTCCGGCGGTTGCGCGGGCAGCAGCCATCCGTTGTCGAACAGCAGCCGCTGCCAGTCGCGGGCCCACTGCGGCATGTGCGACACCGAGCGGGGCCGCTCCAGCGTCTGCGCCTCCGACGGCAGGTGCTCGTCGAGGAAGGCCGCGAACTCGGCGCGGAACTCCTCGACGTCGGAATCAAAAGTCAGCTGCACCGTTGCTCCTGTACTCCTCGGCGATGACAGCGCGGTGCTCGGCGGCGCCGCCGAGCAACAGCTCCCCGGCCTTGGCCCGCTTGAGCGCGAACTGCAGATCGTTCTCCCACGTGAAACCCATTGCGCCGAACAGCTGCAGACCGTGCCGGAACACCAGCGCCTGCGCCTCCCCCGCCGAGGCCTTGGCCATGGCCGCGGCCAGCCGGCGCCGCGGGTCGTCGGCGGCGATGGTCAACGCGGCGAAGTACGCCAGCGCCCTGGCCCGCTCGGTCGCCACGTGCATGTCGACGGTCTTGTGCTGGACGGCCTGGAACGAGCCGATCGCGACCCCGAACTGCTGACGTTGTTTGACGTGCTCGATGACCAAATCGAGGATGCGCTGGCAGGCGCCGACGGTGGTGATCGCCATCCCGGTCAGCGCGACGTGGCGGGCCCGTTCGACGTCGGCCTTCACCCGCGCGGTGTCGGGTAGGTGGACATCGAGCAGCGACACCTCGGCGATGTGCAGCACCGGATCGAAGACCGCGGTGCGCCGCGTGGTGACCTGGTCGGCGTCGACGACGAACACGCCGGCGTCGGTCACCACCGCCAGGCGTTCGGCGCGGTCACCGTCGAGCACGTAGCGGGCCGTGCCGCTGAGCCGCCAGCCGTCGGCGTCCCGGTACGCGGAGACCCCGCCGTAGACCGCGGTACCGGCCTGCTGGGGGTCGAAGCCCGCACCGATGAGCGGCGCGAACTGGGTCAGCGTCGCGAGGAACGGTGTCGGGTCGGTGGCGCGGCCCAGTTCCTCGAGCACGATCGCCAGTTCGACCGCGTTCTCCGGGTCGGCCAGTTCGGTCCACCCCGCGTCGACGTAGGTCTTCCACAGCGGTGACGGGTCGACCCCGTTCTCGGCGATACCGCGGATCAGCGAGGCCGGGCACTGTTTGGTGACCGCGTCGCGCACGGTTTCCTGCCAGAGTCGCTGATCGGCGTCGAACTCCAGTAACACCAGGCCTCCCGGGACGGTAGTGGGCAGCGCGTCGGAGTGAGAATAGCATTCTCCAATGCGGGTGAAAGCATTCTCCCCTTTCGACTACCTCGTTTCGGTGCGGGCGTGTCGTGCATATGACCAGCAGACACCCTGACCTGCGCAAAAGTAAGCGTTTCGTTGAGAACTCGATTCTTGCCATTGAAGAACAACGCTTTACACTGGGGGTGTTCGGCGGTTTGCGTAGACATCGGAGGAACGCCTTGGTGATGCAACACACTGACGGGAGCACCACTCCCCTCATCGACGCCAGCGTGCACATCTTCAGCAAGTCGAACAAGGACTTCCGCAGCTTCCTGCGCGAGCCGTTCAAGAGCCGCGGCTTCCCCGACTACGAGATGGACTGGTACGGCGCCCCGGGCGGCGAGTACGCGCCGGGCACCGACGCCGACCGCCGGTATCCGGGCTCGGATCCCGAGTTCGTCGGCGCGCATCTGTTCGGTGAGCGCGGCGTCGACGTGGCGGTCCTGCACCCGATGACCCGCGGCATCATGCCCGACCGGCACCTGGGCACCGCGATCGCGGCCGCCCACAACGAGCTGATGGTCACCCGGTGGTTGGAGGACAACCCGCACGCCGAGAAGTTCCGCGGCACCATCCGGGTCAACCCCGACGACGTCACCGGCGCGCTGCGCGAGATCGCCAAGTACGCGGGCCATCCGCGCGTCGTGCAGATCGCGGTTCCGCTGCAGTCCCGCGAGCTGTACGGCAAGCCGCAGTACTGGCCCATCTGGGAGGCGGCCGCCGAGGCCAACCTGCCGGTGGCGGTGCACATCGAGGTCGGCGCGGGTGTGCAGTACGCCCCGACCCCGTCGGGTGTTCCGCGGACGTACGAGAACTACGTCAGCTTCATGGCGCTGAACTACCTCTACCACCTGATGAACCTCATCGTCGAAGGGGTGTTCGAGAGGATGCCGACGCTGAAGTTCGTGTGGGCCGACGGCGCGGCCGACCTGCTGACCCCGTTCATCTGGCGGATGGACTGCTTCGGCCGCCCGCACCTCGAGCAGACGCCGTGGGCCCCGAAGATGCCCAGCGACTACCTGCCCGGCCACACCTACTTCGTGCAGGGCGCGATGGACGGCCCCGGCGATGTGGAGTTCGCCGGGGAATGGTTCGGGTTCACCGGCAAGGACGACATGGTGATGTACGGCTCGAGCTATCCGCACTGGCAGCTCAACGAGCCGACCGTGCCGTCCTCCTACACCGCCGAGCAGCGCGACAAGCTGTGCTGGCGCAACGCCGCCGAGCTCTACGGCATAGACGTCGGCGCCGGAGTTGGCGCACAGTGATAGAGACCCGGGAAGCACGCGAGAGCAGGGAGCCACGATGACGGTGACAGTGACAGAGCGCAAGCCCGCGGCCGAGCGCGTCGCGGTGCGGTGCGTCGACTCCGACGTGCATCCGACACCGAGGGCCGGCGAGCTCACCCAGTACATCCCCGAACCGTGGCGCAGCAAGTACTTCCTGCCGCGGCGCATCGGTGACCAGATCTACTACGACGCCCCGGACTACGCGCACGCTTACGCGATGCGGGTGGACACCTTCCCGTCGGACGGCAACTTCGCGGGCAGCGACCCCGAGCTGGCGTTCAAGCAACTGATCATGGAGGCGGGCGCCGACATCGCGATCCTGGAGCCCGCCGCCTACCCGGCGCGGTTCCCCGAGGTGAACCACGCGATGAGCGTGGCGCTCAACGACTGGCAGGCCAACCACTGGCTCGACAGCAAGAACAACTGGCACGAGCGCTGGCGCGGGTCGATCTGCGCGGCGATCGAGGCGCCCGAGGACTCGGCCCGCGAGATCGAGCGCTGGGCCGGCCACCCCTACATGGGCCAGATCCTGATCAAGGCCGAGCCGCGCCCGGCGTGGGGTGATCCGAAGTACAACCCGATCTGGGAGGCCGCGACCAAGCACGACATCACGGTCAGCTGCCACCTGTCGCGCAGCCACCACGAGGAGCTGCCGATCCCGCCGGTCGGATTCCCCAGCTACAACCACGATTTCATGGTCACCTACTCGCTGCTGGCGGCGAACCAGGTGATGAGCATGGTCTTCGACGGGCTGTTCGACCGGTTCCCGACGTTGCGAATCGTGTTGGTGGAGCACGCGTTCACCTGGATTCTGCCGCTGATGTGGCGGATGGACGCCATCTACGAGGCCCGCAAGTCGTGGCTGGACATCAAGCGCAAGCCGTCCGAGTACGTCAAGGACCACATCAAGTTCACCACCCAGCCGCTGGACTACCCGGAGGACAAGACCGAACTGTCGCGCGCGTTCGAGTGGATGGAGTGCGAGAAGATCCTGCTGTACTCGTCGGACTACCCGCACTGGACGTTCGACGACCCCCGCTGGCTGGTCAAGCATCTCCCCGAGCACGCGCGCGAAGCCGTGATGTTCCGCAACGGCATCGCGACGTATCACCTTCCCGACACGGTTCCGGCCCTCGAGGGCCAGGTGCGGGTGTTCTGATGCGGCGGGTAGGAGCGCAGCGACTGGGGATTTCAGCCCAGTGAGCGAACAGGAGAAGGCGCCCCCGGCCGGCCCGAAAAGATTGGCGCAGGGGCGTGAACACGTCGTCGCCACGGTCGACGAGATCCCGCCCGGCAAGCACAAACTGGTGCCGATCGGGCGCCACGGCGTCGGTGTGTACAACGTCAACGGCACGTTCTACGCGATCGCGAACTACTGCCCGCACGAGGGTGGACCGCTGTGCTCGGGCCGCGCCCGCGGCCGCACCGTGGTCGACGACAGCGTGCCCGGCGACGCCGTGATGGTCCGCGACATGGAGTACATCTACTGTCCCTGGCACCAGTGGGGTTTCGAGTTGGCCACCGGCACCACCGCGGTCAAACCCGAGTGGAGTATCCGGACCTACCCGGTGCGGGTGGTCGGCAACGAGGTGCTGGTCCAGGCATGATCACAACTACGGCGAGCGTGCGGGTCTGCCCACGACACGCCGCCGAAATTCAGCAGATTGCGCACCCTCGCGGAGGCTCAGCATGACCACGACCGAGGCCGCCGGCCCGACACTCAAGCGCGGCGAGAAGACCTTCGAGGTCAACGGCGGCAACGTCGTCTACGAAATCCTGGGTAAGGAAGGCGATTTCATCGCTCTGACGCCCGGCGGCCGGTTCAGCAAGGACATCGAGGGGCTGCGGCCGCTGGCCCAGAAGCTCGTCAAGGGCGGGTACCGGGTGCTGCTGTGGGACCGGCCCAACTGCGGCAAGTCCGACGTGCAGTTCTACGGGCAGAGCGAATCGCACATGCGCGCCGAGACGCTGCACGCGCTGATCACCGGACTCGACATCGGGCCGTGCATCATCGCGGGCGGATCGGGCGGCGCGCGGGACTCGATGCTGACCACCATGCTCTATCCGGAGATCGTCCGGAAGCTGGTGGTGTGGAACATCGTCGGCGGCGTGTACGGCTCGTTCGTACTGGGCTCGTACTACATCGTCCCGAGCATCCTGGCGGTCCGCGGGTCGGGCATGAAGGGCGTCATCGGTGTCGACGAGTGGAAGCAGCGCATCGCCGAGAACCCGGCCAACCGTGACCGGTTCCTGTCCCAGGATCCCGACGCGTTCCTCAAGCTGATGTTGCGCTGGCTCAACGCCTTCGTGCCCAAGCCCGGTCAGACGATCCCGGGTGTCGAGGACGAGATGTTCGACAACATCAAGGTGCCGACGCTGATCATCCGCGGCGGCGAGAACGACCTCGACCACCCGAAGCGCACGTCGCTGGAGGTCAGCTGCCTGATCAAGGGTTCGCAGGTGATCGACCCGCCGTGGCCGGAGGACGCCTGGGAACGCGCCGGCGAGGCCCGTGCCTCAGGAAAGGTAAAGCGGTTCAACATGTTCGACACGTGGGTGCAGGCGGCGCCCGCGATTCTGAAGTTCCTGGACAGTTGATGATCCCGGCGAGGCCTCAACACGTGTGGATGTGCACCTCGCAGTTCAGCGACGCCTCCAGCGCGGTGTGGACACGGCTTTCGGGGACCCGCTCGAGGTCGGCCCTGCGCAGCGTGACGTGCACGACGTCCCAGCCGTCGGCGTCGGCGACGCGTTCGATCTCACCGGACAAGCCGAGGCCCGCGAGCACGCCGTGCGCGTCGTCGTCGGTGCCGCGGCTGATGAACGTCAACACCCCGGGAACCGGTGTGGTACCGAACGCGTTGCCGCACAACTCCAGTGCGATCCTCTGCAGTTCCTCGGGATCGTCGCCGGCGATCAGCAGTTCGACCTCGCGACGCGACGGCGGCAGCCCGGACAGGTTGTTGGCGACCACCTCGATCCCGGCCGGCGCGGCGGCATCGCGAAGGCGCGCCACACCGTCGTCGAGTTGCGCGGCCGTGAGCTCACCGGCCTTGTCGACGCCGACGCGCACCACCGCAGTCCTCATGTCCGTCAGCCTATCCGGGGCCCGGAAGGACCTATCATGACCACCACCGCCACCGAGTTCACCGTCGCCGCCTGGCCGGACTGTCCCCCGCGCCTGCTGCGGCCCGGGCAGACCGGCGCGCAGAGCTACGCCGAATACACCCGCGACGGCGGCTACCTCCCGCTGCTGGACGCCGAGGAACTGCTCGTGCAGGTCGACCTGTCCGGCCTGCTGGGCCGGGGCGGCGCGGCCTTCCCGATCGGCACCAAACTGCGCACCGTGCACGACGCGCACCGCCGCGGTTCGGACACCGTCGTCGTCGCCAACGGCGAGGAAGGTGAGCCCGCCTCGATCAAGGACCGGTGGCTGCTGCGCCACCGACCCCATCTCGTCCTGGACGGGCTGCGGCTGGCACTCGCGGTCGCGGGCGCGTCCCGCGGCTTCGTCTACGTCTCGGACCCCGCCGCCGCCGAGGCGGTGGCCGCCGCGCTGGCCGACGTGCCCGCCGAGACGTTCGGCGCCGCCGAGATCGCGCTGGTCACCGTCGACGCCGGATACGTCGCCGGTGAGGAGACCGCCGCGGTGCGCCGCATCAACGGCGGACCGGCCAAACCCACCGACAAACCCCCGCGGCCCTTCGAGGAGGGCGTCCACGGGTTGCCGACCATGGTCAGCAACGTCGAGACGCTGGCCCACCTGCCCTACATCCATCAGCACGGCGCCCAGCAGTTCCGGGCAGTGGGCACGCCGATGTCGCCCGGCACGTTCCTGGCCACCGTCACCGGCGGCGGACGCCCGCCTGCGCTCTACGAAATCCCGCACGGGGCAGCGGTTTCCGAACTCCTCGATGTGCACGGGGTGCCCGCCGACGCGGTGACCGGCGTGCTGATGGGGGGCTACTTCGCCGGCCTGGTGAACACCGACATCCTCGACGCCACCCTCGACCACGAATCGATCCGCCGACTCGGCAGCGGTCTCGGATGCGGGGCGCTCTCGCTGCTCACCGACGAATGCCCGGTCGCCGTCGCGGCGTCGGTGATGTCGTACTTCGACAACGAGAACGCCGGGCAGTGCGGTTCGTGCTTCAACGGGACCGCCGCGATGTCCGCGGTCACCTCCGCGCTGCGCGACGGCAACGCCACCGACGAGGATCTCACCCGTCTTGAGCGCTGGTCGGTGGTCCTGCGGGGTCGCGGCGCCTGCGGCACGCTCGACGGCGCCACCAATGTCGCCGCGAGCCTGCTGCGGCAGTTCCCCCAGGTGGTGGCCCGTCATCTGTCCGGTGACTGTGAATCCTGCCGTTCCGGCGCGTTCCATCAGGTCCGGCCCTACGAGGTGGAGGCTATAGCCCAATCATGAGTGACGGCTTGCGGATTCGACTCGACCGGACCCTGTGTGACGGGTTCGGGATATGCGCCAAGCACGCACCCGAGTACTTCTCGCTCGACGACTGGGGATACGCGTCGCTGATCGGCGACGGGACGGTACCGGAGAAGGACCGCGACGCCGTGATGCGCGCGCTGCTCGACTGCCCCGTCCACGCGATCATCTACATGGGCGAGCACCGGCCGTCCACCGACAACACGGCGCACGAAGATGTGCACGAGTCCCCGGAGCCGAACCCCAGAACCGATGGCAGCGAGGCGATCTCGGAGTTCGTGCGGTGACCCGACCGCTTCCGGAACTGACGGTCCTCAACGAGTTCTTCTGGACCGCCGGCGCGGACGGCGTCCTGCGCATCCAGGAGTGCCGGGACTGCACCGCGCTGATCCATCCACCGCAGCCGGTGTGCCGCTACTGCCGCGGACGCGACATGGGGGTGCGTGACGTGTCGGGCCGGGCCACGCTGTCGGCGTTCACGGTCAATCACCGGTTCGGCTTCCCGGACCTGCCGCCGCCGTACGTGATCGCACAGGTGGCGATCGTCGAGGATCCGCGAGTCCGGTTGACCACCAACATCGTCGACTGCGAACCCGACGACCTCAAACCCGGCCAGCCGGTCGAGGTCCGGTTCCAGCAACTCGACGACGTCTGGCTGCCGGTCTTCGCGCCCAGCAGCGACGGACAGAGCGGTCCGCTGCCCGAAGACGAGATCGCACCACAGGACTTCGCCCGTCACGTCAGGGCACCGCTGACCACGCAGAAGTTCGAGGAACGGTCGGCGATCACGGGTATCGGCGCCTCGAAACTGGGCCGGCGGCTGATGGTGGCGCCGCTGTCGCTGACCATCGAGGCCTGCGAGCAGGCTGTCACCGACGCCGGGCTGAGTTTCGACGACATCGACGGTCTGGCCACCTACCCCGGGCTGGACGTCGCCGGTATGGGCGAGGGCGGCGTCACCGCGCTGGAGAACGCGCTGGGTCTGCGGCCCACCTGGATCAACGGCGGCATGGACACTTTCGGGCCCGGCGGGTCGGTCATCGCCGCGATGATGGCCGTCGCGACGGGGATGGCGCGCCACGTGCTGTGCTTCCGCACGCTGTGGGAAGCGACGTTCCAGCAGTTGATGAAGGAGGGCAAGGCCTCGCCCCCCGGCGGCGCCCGCACCAGCAGCTGGCAGATGCCGTTCGGTGCGATGTCGGCCGCGCACACGCTCGCGCTCAACGCCCAGCGGCACTTCGACCGGTACGGCACCACCCGCGAGACCCTCGGCTGGATCGCGTTGAACCAGCGGGCGAACGCGGCGCTGAACCCCACCGCGATCTACCGCGACCCGATGACGATGGACGACTACCTCGACGCCCGGCCGATCACCACACCGTTCGGGCTCTACGACTGCGACGTCCCGTGTGACGGCGCCGTCGCGGTGGTCGTGTCGGCGGTCGAGACCGCCCGGGACATGCCGCACAAGCCGGTGCTGTTCGAGGCGGTCGGCACGCAGATCGTCGAGCGCACCGACTGGGATCAGGGCACTTTGACCCACGAACCGCAGGTGCTCGGTCAGGCGGCCCACCTGTGGACCCGAACGTCACTGCGGCCCAACGACGTCGACGTCGCCGAACTCTACGACGGGTTCACGTTCAACTGCCTGTCGTGGCTGGAGGCACTCGGTTTCTGCGGGATCGGTGAAGCCAAGGACTTCCTCGACGGCGGCACCGCGATCGCCCGGGACGGGGTGATCCCGCTCAACACCCACGGCGGGCAACTGTCGCACGGACGCACCCACGGGATGGGGTTGATCCACGAGGCGGTCACCCAGCTGCGCGGCGACGCCGGCGACCGCCAGGTCGAGGGCGCCCGCGTCGCGGTGGTCAGCAGCGGCGGCCTCACCCCCAGCGGTGCGATCCTGATGCGGACCGACTCGTGAGCGCGTCCGGCGTGACCGTGCGGCCCCGCGTCGTGCTCGTCGACGGCGTCCCGATGTCGGGTCTGGTCGCCGAGGCCGAGCAGCCGACCGCCGTCGTCGTCGCCTTCCACGGAGGTGCCAGCACCGCAGCGTATTTCGACTGCCCGGGGCATCCGGAGCTGTCGCTGCTGCGGGCCGGTGCGGCGCGGGGGTTCACGGTCGTGGCGCTGGACCGGCCGGGGTACGGCAGCTCTGCGCCCTACCCCGACACGATGCACGACCCCGGGCAGCGGGTGGCGCTGGCGTTCGGGGCGCTCGACAAGGTGCTCGGCGAAAAGCCGCGCGGCGCGGGCGTTTTCCTGCTCGGCCATTCGGCGGGCTGCGAGCTGGCGGTACGCATGGCCGCCAGCGACGCCGGCGCCCACGTGCTCGGCCTGGCCCTGGCGGGCACCGGCCTGCGCTACGCCGACGCGGCGATCGACATCATCAAGACCACGACCGAGACCCGCCGGCCGGTGGGCCTGCGCGACCTGCTGTGGCAACCCGCCGAGGTGTACCCACCCGAAGTGCTGTCCGGAATCACCAACTCGTCGACCGGCGCGCCCTACGAGACCGAGACCACGAAGAACTGGCCGCGGCGGGACTTCCCGGAGAAGGCGGCCGAGGTGACGGTGCCCGTGCACTTCACCGTCGCCGAGCACGAACGGGTGTGGCGCACCGACCCGGACGCGCTGGCCGACATCGAAGCGCTGTTCACCGCGACGCCGCGGTTCGTGCACCACCGCCAGGCCGGTGCAGGCCACAACATCTCGCTGTCGCTCGCCGCGGCGGACTACCACCAGGCGGTCCTGTCGTTCGTCGAGCAGTGCAGTCGGCAACGGCGCGACACTCAACAGAAAGTGGAGGCGGATTGATGCGGGTCGGATTCATCGGACTGGGCAGCCAGGGCGGCCCGATGGCACGGCGGATCGCCGAGGGCGGCTTCGAGACCACGCTGTGGGCCCGCCGCGCCGCCAGCCTCGAACCGTACGCCGACACACCCGCCAAGACCGCGGGCACTCCGGCCGAGATGGCCGCCGCCAGCGACCTGGTCTGCCTGTGTGTGGTCGGTGACGACGACGTGCGCGAGGTGCTCGGCGGCGACACCGGAGTGCTGGCGGGCCTGGCACCGGGCGGCATCATCGCCATCCACAGCACCGTGCATCCCGACACCTGCCGCGAAATCGCCGCCACCGCCGCCGAAAAGGGCATCTCGGTGATCGACGCGCCGGTCAGCGGCGGCGGCCCCGCCGTCGAGGAAGGCAAGCTGCTGGTCATGGTCGGCGGCGACGACGAGGTCGTCGAGCGTTGCCGGCCGGTGTTCGCCACCTACGCCGACCCGATCGTGCATCTGGGTCCGCTCGGCAGCGGCCAGGTCACCAAGATCCTCAACAACCTGCTGTTCACCGCGAACCTCGGTGCCGCGCTGAGCACCCTCGATCTCGGTGAGGCGCTTGGCATTCCGCGGGTCCGGCTCGCCGAGGTGCTCAACGGGGGATCGGCGACCAGCAAGGCGCTCGGCAGCATCGCGATGTTCGGCGGCACGGTCGAGGGTCTGGCACCGATCGCCGGCGCGCTGCTGCAGAAGGACGTCCGGCACGCGGCCAGCATCGCCGCGGCCGGGTCGGTGCCGGAGGGCGCGGTGTTCACCGTCGCCGACACCGCGCTGACCGACATGGACCATCCGCGGTGACCTCGGTCGGCTTCATCGGGGCGGGGCGGATGGGCGCTCCGATGGTGCGCCGCCTCGTCGAGCACGGCCACCGGGTGACGGTGCTCGGCCGAACCGACGACAAGCGCGCCACGATCCGCGACCTCGGCGCCCACCCGGTGCCCGACGCCGCGGACGTCGCCGTCGACGCCGATGTGGTGATCGTGTGCGTGTTCACCGATGAGCAGGTCCGGCAGGTATGCCTGGCCGACGGTGTGGCCGCCGCGATGCGGCCGGGCTCGACGCTGGTCGTGCACACCACCGGCAGCCCGGCGACCGTGCGCGAGCTGGCGGCCAAGTTCGGCGACATCGACGTCATCGACGCGCCGGTCAGCGGCGGGCCCCACAACATCGCCGCCGGCGAGGTGACGCTGTTCGTCGGCGGCGCCGAAGAGGCGCTCGACCGGGCCCGACCGGTGCTGGCGAGCTACGGCGAGCCGATCCTGCCGGTCGGCGCGCTCGGCGCGGGCCAGGCCGTCAAGCTGGTGAACAACAGCCTGTTCGCCGCGCAGATCGGCCTGCTGCGCACCGCGGTGGACCTGGGCGCCCGGCTCGGTGTCGAGGAGTCGAAGCTGCTGGCGTCGGTGCGGCACGGCAGCGGTGCCAGCCGCGTCGGCGAGTTCGTCGCCGCGCGCGGCTCGGTGCAGGGGTTCGTCGCCGACGTCGGCGAGTTCATCGGCAAGGACGTCGCGGTGGTCCGGCGCACCACCGCCGACCTGGGCGGTGATCTCGGTTTGCTCGATCAGGTCATCGAAGCCGGAATCGGCTGACGAAGGTGGCGATTCGCCTTACCCGCAGACGCCCGGTGAGGCATACTAGGAGCGTTACAGTATTGCGCCCTCGCGTAACGAATGCGGTCGACAGCCCGCCGCGAAAGAGGAGAACATGACGAAGCCCAAGCTGGTGTTCAACCCGGTTTCGCAGGAGTACTTCGACAACCCGTACGAGATCTACAAGCGGATGCGTGACGAGGCTCCGATCTACTACGACGAGGAGGAGGACTTCTACGCGCTGACCCGGCACGCCGATGTGGCGGCCGCGTTCAAGGACTACGAGTCGTTCTCGTCGGCCTACGGGTGCGACCTGGCGATGGTGCGCACCGGTGACGTGCCGCAGAAGTCCATCATCTTCATGGATCCCCCGGACCACCGGCACATGCGCAGCCTGCTCAACAAGGCGTTCACCCCGCGCGCCGTCCAGTCCCAGCGCGAGACCGTGGTCGAACTCGTCGACGAGTATTTGGCCAAGGCCGACCCGGACAACTTCGATGTGGTGCAGGACTTCTCCGGACCGTTTCCCGTCGAGGTGATCACCCGGATGGCCGGGGTGCCCGAGGAGTTCCGCCAGCAGGTGCGGCACTGGATCGACACCAGCCTGGAACGCCTGCCCGGCCAGATCGAACTGTCCGAGAAGAACATGCAGGCCAACATCGACTCGGGCATGTACTACTACAGCCTGGTCCAGGAGCGGCGGCAGAACCCGCAGGACGACATGATCAGCCGGTTGATCGCCGCGGAGATCCCCGACGACGACGGCAACCTGCGCAAACTGGACGACATCGAGATCACGGGCTTCGCAACACTTCTGGGCGGCGCGGGTGCGGAGACGGTGACGAAGCTCGTCGGCAGCGCGGTCGTGGTGTTCGCCGAGTACCCCGAACAGTGGCAGATGCTGCTCGACGACCGCAGCCTGATCCCGGCCGCGGTCGAGGAACTGCTGCGCTACGTCGGCCCGGTGCAGTACAACGTCCGCTACAGCCTCAAAGAGGTCGAACTGCCCAGCGGCACCGTGCCCGCGCACAAGCCGGTGTTCCTGATGGGCGCGGCCGCCAATCGGGATCCGCGGGCGTTCGACAACGCGGAGACCTTCGACATCACCCGTGACCGCACCCAGTCGCAGAACCTCGGGCTCGGGTACGGCATCCACAGCTGCCTGGGCGCGGCGCTGGCGCGGATGGAGAGCGCGATCGCGCTGGACCGTCTGCTGGATTTCATGCCGCGCTACGAGGTCGATTTCGACGGCCTGCAGCGGGTGACGATGCAGAACGTGGCCGGCTACCACCATGTTCCGGTGAAGGTGCTGCGGTGAGACAGCGAGGAGCGGAGCGGGAACGCGCATGACACAGCGAGGAGCGGAGCGGGATCGCGCATGACACAGCGAGGAGCGGAGCGGGATCGCGCATGACACAGAAGATCGTGGTGGACTTCGGGCTCTGTGAGAGCAACGGGGTGTGCATGGGCATCATCCCCGAGGTGTTCGATCTCGATGACGAGGACTACCTGCACGTGCTGCAGGAGGAAGTGACTCCGGAGAACGAGCAGCAGGTCAGGGAAGCGGTGCGCCAGTGCCCCCGCCAGGCAATCTCGATCGAAGACGCATGACCACATCGAAACTGGTCTTCGACCCGCTCTCGCAGGAGTATTTCGACGGGCCGTGGGAGATCTACCGACGGCTGCGTGAGGAAGCGCCGGTCTACTACAACGAGGAACTGGACTTCTACGCGTTGTCGCGGCATGAGGACGTCGCGGCGGCGTACAAGGACTTCGCGACCTACTCGTCGGCGTACGGTCTGGATCTGGCGACCATCCGCTCTGACGAGCCGATGCCGGCGAAGATGATCATCCTGATGGATCCGCCCGAACATCGCCACATGCGCAGCCTGGTGAACAAGGTGTTCACCCCCCGCGCGATCGAGGCGATGCGGCCGATGGTGACCGAGACCATCGACCGGTACCTCGCCAACGCCGACCCCGCCCACTTCGACGTCGTCGCCGACTTCTCGGCGTTCTTCCCGGTCGAGGTCATCACCCAGATGTTGGGCGTGCCCGAAGAGCACCGCCAGCAGGTCCGGGAATGGGTGGACAAGTCGCTGCATCGCGAGCCCGGCCAGGTCGATATGTCCGAAGAGGGTATGCAGGCCATCGGCGAAGCCATGGGCCTGTACTTCCAACTGATCCAGGAGCGGCGCGCCAACCCGCAGGACGACATGTTCAGCCGACTGGTGGCCGCGGAGATCACCCGCGAGGACGGCGAGGTGGAGTCACTGGACGACTTCGAGATCGCCGGTTTCGCAACGCTTCTCGGTGGTGCTGGTGCGGAGACCGTCACCAAGCTGGTTGGCAACGCGGCGGTCACTTTTGCGCGCAACCCCGAGCAGTGGCAGAAGCTGCTCGACGACCGCAGCAAGATTCCGGCCGCGGTGGAGGAACTGCTGCGCTACGAACCACCGGTGCACTACAACGTCCGGCGGTCGATGCGCGACGTCGAGTTGCACGGTGTGACGATCCCCGAGGGCAAGCCGGTGTTCCTGCTTCAGGCTTCGGCGCACCGCGACCCGGAGGCGTTCACCGACCCGGACACTTTCGACATCGACCGCAACCGCACCGAGGCGCAGAACCTGGGTTTCGGTTACGGCATCCACAGCTGCCTCGGTGCGGCGTTGGCCAGGATGGAGACGGCGATCGCGCTCGAACGGCTGCTCGACCTGATCCCGCACTACGAGGTGCTGTGGGACGACTGCCGACGGGTCGCGATGCAGAACGTCGCGGGATGGTCGCACGTGCCGGTCCGCAAATTGAGCTGATGCGGTTCGTTCTCGTACACGGCGGATTTCACGCCGCGTGGTGCTGGGATCGCACGATCAGCGAACTGACCGCGATGGGCCACGATGCGGTCGCGGTGGACCTGCCCGGGCACGGCGCACGGGTCGACGAGGAGTCGACGCTGGCCAACCGTCGCGACGCGATCGTGTCCGCGCTGAACGCCGGCGCTGCGGAACCGAGTGTGCTGGTCGGCCATTCGGGTGGCGGCTTCGACGCGACGCTGGCCGCCGACGCCGCGCCCGGGTTGGTGCGACACGTCGTCTACCTGGCGGCCGCGCTGCCCCGCGAGGGCCGGACCTATCCCGAGGCGATGGCGATGCGCGACGACGAGCAGGAACTCGGCGAGGATTTCGACGCCGATGTCGGAGAGATGTTGAGCTACCTGAAGTTCGACGACGACGGGGCGATGTGGTTCGCCGACTTCGAAGGGGCGTGGCGGTACTTCTATCACGACTGCGACGAGGCGACCGCGCGGTGGGCGTTCGAACGCCTCGGCCCGGAGCGCTTCGGCGACACCACGGTCACGCCGGTGTCGGTGCCGCGGTTCTGGGCCGCCGATCTGCCGCGCAGTTTCATCCGGTGCCTTCAGGACCGGTCGATGCCGCAGTGGCTTGCCGACACCGTGACGCGTCGCCTCGGCGTCGAGCAGTTGACCATCGACACGTCGCACTCACCGTTTTTGAGTCGCCCGCGGGAGTTGGCCGAGTTGCTCGTCCATGCCGCCACGACGACGCCCACCGGCCCGTTGCAGCCCCACTAAAACGCTGCCGAGCAGACGCAAAGTGACCCTATAACCCGCGATTTCGGGGCACTTTGCGTCTGCTCGCGCCAAAAAATTGAGGGTGGGGGTCAGCCCAGGCCGTGCAGGATGACGCCGTTGCAGTCCGCGGCGGCCTGACGCAGCTTCGCGGCGGCCTGATATTCATCCGAGTAGTACCAGGCCTTGGCGGCCTCCTCGGACTCGAACTCCAGCAGCACCGTCTGCGTGCCGTGCCAGGTGCCCTCGATCACCTCGGCCTTCTGGTCGAAGGCGAGCAGCGTCGCGCTGGCCATGGTCTGGCTCGCCAGCTTGGCGTACTCGCCCATGCCTTCGGGATCCTTGATGTCCTCGGTGATGAGGATGTACGCCTTGGCCATTGAAACTCCTTTGTTGTCAGTCGATTTCGCGGATCGCTCGTTCGGGACAGTTTGCGATGGCATCGCGTGCGGCGGATTCCAGGCCCGCCGGCACCTCTTCGGGGCTCGCGACGGCCCACCCGTCGTCGCTGAGCTCGAACACCTCCGGGCACAGCGTCAGGCACATGCCGTGCCCCGCGCAACGGTCCTCGTCGACGGTGACCTTCATCAGGCATCACCCGCGATGACGTCGAACTCCAGGTGCAACTCGGTCAACCCCCGCAGGATGTAGGTCGGGATGTAGTCGTAGCGGCGCTGCCCGGCCGGGCCGTGGTGGGCCTCGCTGATCCGGATGTCGGTGGTGCGGTCCAGCAACCGCTCCAGCCCGACGCGGGTTTCGGCGCGGGCCAGCGGCGCACCGGGGCAGCTGTGGATGCCGCGCCCGAACGCCAGATGCTGGCGGGCGTTCTTGCGCTCCGGGTCGAAACTGTCGGGATCCTCGAAGCGGCGCGGATCCCGGTTCGCCGCACCGTTGATCACCATCACCGTGCAGCCGGCGCCGAGCGGTTGGTCCCCGATCGTCGTCGGCACCCGCGACAGCCGGAAGTCGCCCTTGACGGGGCTCTCGATGCGCAGGCACTCCTCGATGAAGTTCGGCAGCAGGCTGCGGTCGTCGCGCAGCTTGCGCTGAATGTCCGGCTGGTCGCCCATCACCTTCAGCGCGGTGGAGAGCAGCCGCACCGTCGTCTCCTGCCCGGCCGAGAACACGTTGGTGGCCACCCGCACCACGTCGGCGACCTCGGGCACGGTTCCGTCCGGGAAAGTCGCGGTGGCCAGCCCGGTCAGCACGTCGTCGCGCGGTTCGCGCCGCCGGTCCTCCACGTACTCGGCGAACACCTCGTAGAGGTACTCCATCGGGGTCTTGGTCAGCGTCTTGTCGGCATTGCCGAGCCCGCCGCCGTGGGTGCCGCGCGCCAGCCGCTCGAGCAGTTCGGCGCGGTCCTCGTCCGGCACGCCGAGCAGGTCGGCGATCACCCGCAACGTGAACGGGCCGGCGAACCCCTTGATGAACTCCCCCTGTCCCGGGGCCAGGAAGTCGTCGAGGATCTCGTCGGCAAGATGCCACATCGCGTCCTCGTTCTCCTTGAGGCGCTTGGGCGTGAGCAGCCGCATCAGCAGGGCGCGGTGGTTGGTGTGCGTCGGCGGATCCAGCGTCGGCAACTGGTCGCTGAACGGGATCTCGTCGCGGTGCTCGATGATCAGGTCGGTGACGTCGTCACCTTCCAGGGGCACCGGGAAGCCGGGGAACGGACCGGTGACCGAGATGCACGACGAGAACGTCTCGGCGTCGTTGTAGACGTCGACGGCCTCCTGCCAGCCGGTTACCATCGTCACGCCGTAGTGGTCTTCGCGGCTCACCGGGCATTTGTTGCGCAGCGCCTCGTAGAACGGGTACGGGTCGTCGGTCAGACGTCCATCCCGGAAGAAGTCGACCTTGGTCATGTCCTCGGTGAGGTCCTCGGCCATGCGCCCTCCGTTTCGACGATCTCAAATCACGAGAACGTGATTCTCATATCTGGTTATCAGATTTCCATAATCGCACGTCGCCGTCAACGAGCGCCCAGCGGGTGGTTTCGGGGCGCTGCCGGTCGACCAGCGATCGGCAGCGCACCGAAACCGCTCATTGGATGGGTTCGTCGCCGAGCACCGTGGTGCGCAGCATCTCGCGCGGCGAGTCCGGGTCGTACGGCGCGGCACGGTGCAGCACCCCGTTGTTGTCCCAGATGACCGTGTCGCCGACCGACCAGCGGTGGCGGTAGACCAGGTGCGGCTCGGTGGCGCGGTCGAGCAGTTCGGCCAGCAAAGCGCGGCCCTCCTCGAGGTCCATGCCGACGACGTAGTCCGCCGACGCACCGAGCACCAGCGACTTGCGGCCGCTGCGGTGCGTCCACACCAGAGGGTGCTCGTGGGTGGGCCGCGACCGCCACTGGGCCACCAGCTCCGGTGACGGATCCGGGTTGACCCTGCGCTGGGAGGCCTCCAGCGAGTGCACGACGCGCAGCGCCCCGAAGCGTTCCTTCTCCTCGTCACTGAACGCCTCGTAGGCCGCGTAGGAGTTCGCGAACTCGGTTTCGCCACCGGTCTCGGCGACCTGCTTGGCTGAGAGCACCGTCGCCTTCTGCGGGCACTCGTCGTTGGTGGGCGTGCACCCGTCGATGTGCCAGTCGAAGGTGGCCCTCAGGTAGGCCGCCGACGAGTTCTTGGACTTGTCGAGTGTGACCGGGTAGATGCCGGCGACCGGGTGGTGTCCGTCCGAGGAGTGGTCGATCTCGCCGAGGCGACGGCAGAACGCCACCTGCGCCTCGGGCGTCAGGCCCAGCCGGGGGAACACCAGTACGCCGTTGTCCTCCAACGCATCCAGGATGGCGCCGCCCAGCGCGTCGTCGTGGGCCAGCGCCTCGGAGTCGACGTCGGTCACCTCCGCGCCCACCGATGCGGTGAGCTTGTTGATGGTGAGCAGGCTCACGGTGTCGTCTCCTTCGTCATGGCACCGGCGCGCTGACGCGGTTCATCACCGCGTCGGCGGAGTCGGCGGGTTTCTGGGTACCGAACACCTCGACGGCCATCGACACCATGATCATCGAGTAGACGAGGTGCAGCAGGTTCAGCACGTCCTCGGGCAGGTCGTCGAGCGGGAACTTGTCGCAGTAGTCGATCGCCTCCTCGAACCGCGGTGTGAACGCGTCGTAGAACTCGCGGATCTCCGACATCGGGGTCGCCATCCGAGTCGCCCACCGCTCGGCTTCGGTTGGCAGACACCACTTCTCGGCGAACGACTCGAATTCTGCGAACGCATCGGGCAGCCGCGCCATGTCACACCCCCACCGGGGAACGCTCGGCCTTGTACTGCTCGACCCACTTGACGGCCTCGTGGCGGAGGTGCCGCACCAGGATCTCCTGGTCGCTGAGCGGGTAGTCGTCGACGATCGGCTCGTCCAGGCCGTACTCCAGCGCGGCCTGGGTGCCGCCGAGCATCCCGGCGTCCTGCAGCGCGAACTCCTTGAGCACCACCGACGCGACCTCGTGCTCGACGCGTTCACGCACGGTGCGCGCGGGGTGAAAAGCGTTGTACGCCTCGAACTTGTGGGTGTTGTGCGACGTCGGCCAGTACCGGTACAGCAGGTACCACCCGTGGTAGATCAGGATCTCCAGGTTCGGGAAGATCTGGAAGTTGGTGATGCCCCACGGTTCGATCCCGCCGGGGTTCAGGCCGGCCGACTGGTGTGTCTCCGGAGTGCGCCACGGGCCGACGAGCCCACTGCGCGTGACCCGTTCGACGGGGTACATGTACTCCGGGTCGAGCAGCCAGCGCCGGGTGCCCGCGGTCGACACCAGCCGGTGCGGTCCGTCGATCTGGAAGTGGCCGCACTCGAACGTCGCGTTCGGCTGCCGCACCGCGCTGGGCACCTGCTGGGAGTGCAGCGACGGCACGTGGTAGTACTCCTGGAACGCGTCGGCGAAGATCTTCCAGTTGCTGTTGTTGCGCGCCTCGAACTCGTAGCGCTCGGTCATCAGCTCGAACGGGTAGTCGTCGAGCGCGGTGATCATCGGGCCGAGGAATTCGCGCAGGCTCCACCGGGGTTCGGGGTCGAAGTTGATGAAGATGAACCCGTTCCAGACGTCGCACTGCACCGGCTTGAGGCCGTACCGCGAACTGTCCAGGTTGAAGAACTCGCCCTCCTGCTGCACGAACGTCAGGTCACCCTTGAGGTCGTAGCGCCACCCGTGGTACTTGCAGGTGAACTGCCGGCAGGTGCCCTTGATCTCCTCGTCGGGAAAGTCGTTCCACACCAGCTTGTTTCCGCGGTGCCGGCAGACGTTGTGGAAGGCGCGGATCTGCTGGTCCTTGCCGCGGACCACGATCACCGACGTCTTGGCGACCTCGATCTCCTTGGTCAGGTAGCTGCCCACGCGCGGCAGTTCCTCGACGCGGGCCACGTTGAGCCAGGCGCGCTTGAAGACCGCCTCGCGTTCGAGCTCGTAGAAGTCCGGCGAAATCGAGTCGCGGAACGAGATCGGACCGGTACCCAGTTGCGGATAGTGCTCGGTCCAGCTGCCCTCTGCCGGCTTAGGCCACTTTCCCATGCGAACCTCCGTGTCGTGGTTGGTGTTTGAGCGAGCAGGTCACAGCACCGACCCGCCGTTGACGCCGAGGATCTGGCCGGTGATGAAACCGGCCTCCTCTGAGCACAGGAACCCGACGGCCGCGGCGATGTCGTCGCCGGTGCCGAGGTGGCCGACCGGAACGGTCGCGGCCATCTGCTCGTTGGACGGCAGGTGTCCGGCCGCCTGACCCGCATGCTGCATCGGGGTCTCGATCGCCGAGGGCGGGATGTTGTTCACCGTGATCCCGGCCGGGCCGTATTCGCGGGCAAGGGATTTGGTCAACGACAGCAGTGCGCCCTTGGACGCCGCGTAGTGCGCCATCTTCGGGGAGCCGCGCTGGGCGCTCGACGACGAGATCATCACGATGCGGCCCCAACCGGCGGCGAGCATGTCGGGCACTGCGACCTGACAGCAGTGGAATGTCCCGGTCAGGTTCACGTCGACCAACCGCTGCCACGCCTGCGGCGTGATGTCGGTGAACGGTGCCCAGTCCACCGCGCCCGCGCTGGTGACCAGGATGTGCACCGGGCCGAGGTCGGAGCGGACCTTGGCGAACGCCTCCTCGACCGTGGCCCGGTCGCTCACGTCGACCGCGACCCCGAGCGCCGAGACGCCCTCGGCCCGAAGTTCTTCGGCGACGCGTTGCGCGGCGTCGCCGTTGAGGTCGAGCACCGCCACCTTGTGCCCGCGCCTGCCGAGTTCGTGGCACGTCGCCTCACCCATGCCCGACGCGCCGCCGGTCACCACCGCGACCCGGCTCATCGATCCGACCCCGTCATATCAACGACCACGTCACATCAACCACCTCTACTCGTAGACCATGTGGACCGACCGGCTCGTCGGCAGCGACTGGCACGTCAGCACCCACCCTTCGGCCACATCGTCGTCGTCGAGCGCGTCGTTGTTGAGCATGCGCGCGCTCCCCGACTCGAGCCGGGCCATACACGTTCCGCAGGAACCGGTCTCGCACGATGACGGGGCGCGCAGCCCCGCGATCCGCGCGGTCTGCAGCAGCGTGTTGCCGGCCCGGTACGGCGCGGTGATCTTCTTACGGTCCAGTTCGATGATGATCTCTTCGGTCTGCTCGGCGGCCTCGACGGCGTCGGCGGACGCCGGCTCCACCTGGAACCGCTCCAGATGCACCCGCTCGCGCGCGACACCGCGGTCCAGCAACGCGTCGGCCACGGTGTCCATGAACGGCCCGGGGCCGCAGATGAAGTAGTCCACATCGGCGGCGGTGTCGACGAACGCCTCGACCGCGCCGGGCGTGACGACGCCGGACTCCTCGTCGAAGTGGTGTACCACGGTCAGCCGGTCCGGGTTCGCCTCGGCCAGCGCGGTCAACGCCGCACCGAAGATGACCGATTCGCGTCCGCGATTGGCGTAGAACAACCGCACACTCCGCCCGGCACCGGCGAGCGCCGACCCGATCAGCGAGAAGATCGGTGTGATGCCGCTGCCACCGGCGAATGCGACGATGTCGCGTTCGTCGTCGCCGAGCACGAACCGCCCGTCCGGCGGTGCCGCGTGGATCTCCGCGCCCTCGGTCGCGGTGTCGTTCAACCAGTTCGAGACCACACCGCCGGGGTCGCGCTTGACGGTGATCCGCAGGTCCTCACCGAGGTGCGGGGACGACGACATCGAGTAGCACCGTTGATGCTGGTCGGCGCCGACCTGCACCCGAAGCGTCAGGAACTGCCCGGCCCGGTACCGGAAGCGGTCCGAACAGCCCTCGGGGACGTCGAGCACCAGCGATACCGCGTCGCGGGTTTCGCGCACGACGCGTTTGATCCGCAACGGCGCGAATTCGGCGAGTTGGTCCGACATCGAGGCCACAATATCAAGTACTTGTGATTGGTTTCAAGGGGCGGTTCCACTCGGTCCGGCAGCCGCCACGTGGTCGAATGGCTGCGTGGACGAGCCAGACACCCGACACCGCGTCATCGCATGGGGCACCGGCGCGGTCGGCACCGAACTGCTCACGGCGATCATCGACCACCGCCGTGACCTCGAGATCGTCGGTGCGCGGGTGTACTCCGCCGACAAGGCCGGCCGCGACGTCGGCGCCCTGGTGGGCCGGGGGCCGGTCGGAGTCACCGCCACCACCGACGTCGACGAGATCCTCGCCCTGGCCGCCGACTGCGTGCTCTACACCCCGCGCAACACCGACATCGACGAGGTGTGCGCGCTGCTGGCCTCCGGCAAGAACGTCGTCACCACCGCGTTCCTGTTCCACCCGAACCGCACGAACGCCGACGTGCGCGAGCGCCTGCTGCAGGCGTGCCGCACCGGAGACACCACTGTGCACGGCGCCGGGCTGAACCCGGGCAACCTCTCCGGAGTGCTGCCCCTGGCACTGTCGGGCATGAGCCGCACCATCGACAAGGTCACACTGCAGGAACGCGCGGACTGGACGGTCTACGACAGCACCTCGATCACGTTCGACAACATGGCGTTCGGGCGGCCGGTCGACGAGATCAGCCCGACCGGTACCGATTTCCTGGCCTTCAACAGCGCGATCTTCAGCGAGCAGGTCTGGTTGATCGCCGACGCGCTGCACGCCGGTGTCGACGAGGTGACCGCGACGGTGGAAGCCGTGCCCGCCGAGAACGACCACCAGATCTTCGACCGGCTGCTGCCGGCGGGAACGACTGCGGGCCAACGCTGGACATGGACCGGACGCCGTCACGGCGAAGCCCTCGTCGAGATCGAGACACTGTGGACCGTCGGCGGCGAATACCCGCGGCACTGGCCGAAACCGCGGCACGGATGGACGTTGACGATCGAAGGCGACCCCTCGATGCAGGCCCACTTCTTCTCGCTGGCCAGCTTCACCCGCGACGCCGACATGGCCGAACACGTCCGGTCGGCCAACGTGGCGACCGCGATGCAGGTCCTCAACGCCGTTCCGTCCGTCATCGCCGCGCCGGCCGGTTTCGCGACGATGGCCGACCTGCCGCTGATCCGCAGCCATACCGGATTCGGCAACCGCTGATCGGTCAATCCCCGATGTGATCGTCGAAAAGGGTGTTCCCGGTGCCTTTTTCGACAACCCGAGCCAGCAGATCGCGCAGCGTGCGCTGCTCGTCGGGAGTGAGGACTCCGAAGACGGCCTCGTGGGCCGCGATCGCGTCACCGACCACCGCGGCCGCGACGCGGCGTCCCTCGGCGGTGAGGTACGCCTTGAGGATCCGGGCGTGCTGCGGATCGGTCTTGCGCTCGACCAGGCCGCGCTGCTCGAGCGCCTTGAGCGCGAGTTGCACACCCTGGGGGGTGATCAGCATCCGGCGCGCCAGTTCCGCGCCGGACAGCCCCGGTTCGTTGGCCAGCTGGCGCAGCACCCCGATCTGGGCGGTGCTGACGCCGTGTTGGCTGACGGCATCGTTGACCGCGGTGAGCGCGAAGTACCAGGCCTGTTTGAGATGCCACAGGATGTTGTCGCCGAGCTCCATGCCGAGATCGTCAGCCATGTCCGGCGGTCCCGTCGTGCTTGTAGACGCGCCCGTCCTTCATCACGAACCGCACGTCCAGCGTGGTGGCGATGTCGCGTGACGGATCTCCGGGTACCGCGATGATGTCGGCGAGATAGCCGGGCGCGAGGCGGCCGAGTTCGTCGTCGGCCTCGATCAGCTCGGCGCTGACGACGGTCGCCGCGCGGATCGCCTGCATCGGCGTCATGCCCCGCTCGACCAGTGCGCACAGCTCTTTGGCGTTCTGCCCGTGCGGGATGGCCGGCGCGTCGGTGCCGCAGGCGATCCGCACCCCGGCCGCGATCGCCTTGGGCAGCATGGCCTGCGCCTGCGGGAACACCACCTCGGCCTTCTTGCGCAGTTCCGGTGCGATGCGGTCGATCGCCATCGCCTGGGTCAGGTAGGTGGTGGAGACCAGGAACGTGCCGGTGTCCGCCATCATCTGGATGGTGTCGTCACTGGCGAGGAAGCCGTGTTCGATGCAGTCGATGCCGGCGCGGATGCATGCGCGGATCGCGCTGTCCCCCACCGCGTGTGCGGCGACCCGGACCCCGGCGCGGTGGGCCTCGTCGGCGATCGCCTCGAATTCCTCGTCGGAGTACTGCTGCGCGCCGGGGGCGGTGCTGTGCGACATCACCCCGCCCGAGGCCGACACCTTGATCAGCTTGGCGCCGTGGCGAACCTGATATCGAACGCAGGCGCGGACGTCGTCGACGCCGTTGGCGATGCCCTCGGCCACCGACAGCGGCATCACCCCCGGCGCCAGCCGCTGGAACACCGTCGGATCCAGGTGCCCGCCGTACGGCGTCACCGCGTGGCCGGCCGGATAGATCCGCGGTCCGAGGTGCCAGCCCTGGTCGATGGCGCGCTGCAGGGCGACGTCGAGCAGGTATCCCCCCGTCTTGACCATCAGACCGAGGTTGCGCACGGTGGTGAACCCGGCCTCCAGCGTCGTCCTGGCGTTGACCGCGCCGCGCAGCGTGCGGTACGCCGGATCGTCCTGCACGCCGTGCATCGGGCTGGGCAGTCCCTCGGGTCCGCCCGGGCCGCCGATCAGGAAGTTGAGCTCCATGTCCATCAGGCCGGGCAGCAACGTGACGTCGCCGAGGTCGATCTCGGTGGCTGAATCCGGGGGCGGCTCAGCGGGATTGACCGCGACGATGCGGTTGTCCTCGACCACGACGACCGCCGGTGAGCGCACCTCACCGGCGTCGACGTCGGCCCACCGCGCGGCGCGCAGGACGGTGGTGGTCACGGGACGGGTTCTACGACGCAGTCCAGCTTCGTCGCACCCGTGTCGGGTACCTTCGGTTGCTTCCAGCATTCGACCGGAAACGACACCTGGATCATCGAATAGAGCAGATGCATGAGGTTGAGCACGTCCTCGGGCAGCTCGTCGAGGGAGAACTTGTCGCAGTAGGCGAGCGCCTCCTCGGCCCGCGCGGTGATCGCGTCGTAGAACGCCTGCATCTCCTGCATCGTGCTGCCCAGCCGCTTGGCGTACCGCTCGGCCTCGGTGCCCAGGCACCAGTCGGAGAACTGCTCGAGGTCGGCAAATTCGGGTGGTAGCTTGGCCTCTTCGCTGTGTGACACGGTCAGACTCCCTGCCCGACTTGCTGGTGCTTGCGCTGATAGTCCTCGACCCACGCGGCGGTCTCCTTGTGCAGGTGCCGGATCAGCACCTCCTGGTCGCACAGCAGGAACTCGTCGAGCACCTCGGACTCGATCATCGACTGGGTGGCCTCGAGCGTGTTGGCGTCCTGCAGGCCGTACTCCTTGAACGAGACCGCGGCCAGTTCCTGCGCGACGCGCTCGCGGGGCGTGCGCGGCTGCGGGAAGTAGGCCGCGCCCTCGAAGATGTGGGTGTTGTGCGAGGTCGGCCAGTAGTGGTAGGTGATGTACCACCCCTGCCCCCAGAACAGCAGGACGAAGTTCGGGAACAACTGAAACGAGTCCAGCCCCCACGGATCGCACTTGGCCGGGTTCAGGCCCGCGGGCATCTCCCCCAGATCCGGCTTGTCCCACGGCCCGAAAAGCCCGCTGCGACAGATGTCCTCGATGGGCTTGCGCATCTCGTCGGCCATCTCCCAGGCCCGCACCCCGGAGGTGCTCACCAACCGGTGCGGGCCCTCGATGCGGTAGTGCGGCGCCTCGAAGCCGGCCTCGGCGGCGGCCTTCGAGTACGCGGTCGGCGACTGGTTCGCATGCAGTACCGGCGCGTGGTAGAACTCCTGGAACGCGTCCATGTACAGCTTCCAGTTCGCCTTCACCTCGGAGCGGTAGACGAAGCGCGAGGTCATCTTGTCGAACGGGTACCCCTCGAGGTCCGTGATCATCGGCCCGAGGAATTCGCGCAGCGACTGCTCGGGCTCTTTGGCGAAGTTGACGAAGATGAACCCTTCCCAGACGTCGCAGTGCACCGGCACCAGGCCGTAGCGACTCTTGTCCAAGTTGAAGAACTCACCCTCCTGCTGCACGAACGTCAGGTTGCCGTCGAGGTCGTAGCGCCAGGCGTGGTACTTGCAGGTGAACTGGCGGCACACCCCGCTGGTCTCTTCGAGCGGCATGTCGTTCCACACCAACTTGTTGCCGCGGTGCCGACAGATGTTGTGGTAGGCCTTGATCCCGCCGGTGCTGATCCCCGAGTCGCTTCGCTCCTGCCCGCCGGTGCCGGTGCGGACCACGATGATCGAGGTGCCGACGACCTTGAGCTCTTTGGTGAAGTAGCTGCCCTTGCGCGGAACCTGTTCGACGCGACCGACATTCAGCCAGGCACGCTTGAAGATCGCTTTGCGTTCCTTCTCGTAGAACTCGGGGCTGATCGAGTCCTGGTAGGAAACCGGGTCAGTACCCAGTTCTGGGTAGTGCTCGGTCCAGCTTCCCTCTGGTGGTTTCGGAAATCGGGCCATGGGATTCTCCTGTCGACCATCCGGCGTCGAGCATGCCGGGGGGCTGCAGCGCCGACGGTATATGCTCCAAATCACAATCGCAAGTAGTTGATAATGGTCGGCGAGGCATCGACATCACCGACTTCTGCGCCAGGGCTGTCGGCCGGCAGAAATCACGACCTCGGTGCAGAAATCGGCGTGGGAAGGCGGGCATATGCGATCGGAAGAGTTGTTCATCGGTGGACAGTGGTCAAAACCGAGCACCGCAGAGCGCATCGAGGTCGTCTCCCCGCACACCGAACAGCCCGTGGCACAGGTCGCGGCGGCGGCGCCCGCCGACGTGGACGCCGCGGTCGCTGCCGCGCGGACGGCGTTCGACACCGGCCCCTGGCCGCGGCTGGAGCCCGCCGAACGGATCGCCGCCATCCGGCGGCTCGGGGCCCTCTATGACGGGCGCCGTGACCAGATGGCCCAGGTGATCACCTCCGAGATCGGCGCGCCGATCAGCTTCGCTGCGCGGGCGCAGGTCGGCCTGCCGGCGATGATGTTGACCGCCTTCTGCAATCTCGCGGAGTCCTACCCGTGGATCGAGGTGCGGCCGGGCATGTACGGCGCCGACGTCCACATCCGTCGGGAACCGGTGGGCGTCGTGGCCGCGATCGTGCCGTGGAACATGCCGCAGTTCCTGATCGCCACCAAGCTGGTCCCGGCGCTGCTGGCCGGCTGCACCGTGGTGCTCAAACCGGCGCCCGAGTCGCCGCTGAACGCGCTACTGCTGGCCGAGCTGATCGCCGAGTCCGACCTCCCTCCCGGCGTGGTCAGCGTGTTGCCCGGGGACGGCGCCGTGGGCGAGTACCTGGTGCGGCACCCCGGGGTCGACAAGGTCTCATTCACCGGGTCGACGGTCGCGGGCCGGGCGGTCGCCGCGGCGTGCGCGGCCGATCTCAAACGCGTCAGCCTCGAACTCGGCGGCAAGTCCGCCGCGATCGTGCTCGAAGACGCCGATCCGCAGGCGGTCGCCGCCGCCGTGCGGTCGGCCAGCCTGTCCAACAGTGGCCAGATCTGCAATGCGCTGACCCGAATCCTGGTGCCGGCCCGGCGGTCCGAGCCGTTCACCGATGCGCTGGCCGTCGAGCTGTCCGCACTGACCGTCGGTGATCCCGCCGACGCCGCCACCCAGGTCGGCCCCCTGGTCTCCCGCCGCCAGCAGGAGCGGGTACGCGGTTACATCGACACGGGCGAGGCCGAAGGGGCGCGCCTGGTGACCGGCGGCGCAACCATGCCCGACGGCGTCGACACGGGCTGGTATGTGCGGCCCACGCTGTTCGCCGACGCGACGAACTCGATGCGGATCGCCAGGGAGGAGATCTTCGGCCCGGTGCTGACGGTCATCCCCTACTCCGACGAGGACGAGGCGGTCGCCATCGCGAACGATTCCGACTACGGCCTGGCGGGATCGGTGTTCACCGCGCACCCCGAGCGCGGCTTGCGCGTCGCCGCCCGGATCCGCACCGGCACCTTCGGCGTCAACCAGGGCTACACGATGGACCCGTTCGCGCCGTTCGGCGGCGTCAAGGGCAGCGGGTACGGGCGCGAACTCGGCCGCGAGGGCATCGACGGCTACACCGACACCAAATCCATCTCGGTAGCCGCCCAGGGCTGAGGTTCTCCTGGCGAGCAGACGCAAAGTGACCCGAAAACGCCCGCGAATAGGACACTTTGCGTCTGCTCGCGGGGGAAACTAGGGCAGCTTGATCGCCGAGACGTACATGTCGACGATCGGCCGGTAGAGGTCGACGTCGTCGAGTTCACTGCCGAGCACGATCGCATCGCTGGTGGCGATCAGCACCTGCGCCAGCGTCACCGGCGAGATCAACAGCGTCCCGCCCAGCCGGTCGATGCCTTCGACGATGAACTTCGCCAGCGCCTCGACCACCTCGGACCGCTTGGCGGCCACACGCTCTCGCGCGTCGGGATTGCGCAGCAGATAGAGCGTGAACTCGTGACCGAGCGCGGCGTGTTCGGCGCCGCGATCCCGGCTCAGCTCGCGCCACCGCTGGGCGATCTCGTCGCGTTCCCGGGCCCCCACCTGTTTGGCCGCCGACATCAACTCGGCGAAGTTGTCGAAATAGCGGCGCCAGTACCGGTCGCTGACGGCCAGAAACAGCTCCTCCTTGGTGGAGAAGTGCTTGTAGATCGCCCCCTTGGTGTATCCGGCGGCATACGCGATGTCATCGAGAGTCGCTGCGGTGAACCCCTTTTCACCGAACACAGTCTCCGCGGCGTCCAGCAGCAGAGAACGTGTGTGCTCGAGTCGGCGCTCCCGCGTCCAACGCTCAACCATGACGAGAGTCTGCCACAAGATTCTGAGAAACCATTGAGTTCTCCAGATACTCGTCGGTATATTGAGCCGAATTCGTGCTGCCGATGCGCGAGCAAGGAGGCTGTCGTGAGCGAACTGTCGGACAAGCGGCCCCCGGTCACCGAGTCACTGAGCTCGGTCGGTCGACTCGAGGAGCCGGCCCCGCGGTCCTCACGACGGGTCAAGATCTGGGCCACCGCGGGCGGGATCATCCTGGTCTTCCAGATCTACGTGTGGATCCGGTGGATCACCGGCCCCTACTTCACTCCCGTCGATCCCGGGCCGACGGACCCGCCGACCTTCATGAAGGTCGCGCTGATGATGTGGCAGATCGGCTCGCCGGCGCTGTTCCCGGTCGCGATCTGGTGGTTCATCATCCGCCCGTGGCGGCGCGAGCGACGCATCACGCTCGACGGCATGATCATGGTGTCCACCGGGCTGTTCTTCTTCCAGGACCCGCTGCTCAACTACATCAACACCTGGTGCACGTACAACGCCTGGGCCTTCAACATGGGCTCCTGGGCCCCGCACGTCCCCGGCTGGATGTCGCCCGAGCGGCCTGGCGCCCAGGTCGCAGAACCGTTGGGCATCAACGTCTCCGGATACGCCTACGGAGTCCTGCTGTGCACGATCCTGGGCTGCTGGGTCATGCGTAAGGCCCAGACGCGCTGGCCCAACCTCGGCACCAAGGGCCTGATCGGCGTCGCGTTCGCCTGGGGCTTCGTTTTCGACTTCGTGATGGAGGGTCTGATCCTCATGCCGCTGGGGATGTACACCTTCCCCGGCGCGATCCAGGCGCTGTCGATCAACGCAGGCACCTACTACCAGTGGCCGATCTACGAGGGCCTCATGTGGGGCGGTGTCCAGGCCGCGCTGTGCTGCCTGCGCTTCTTCACCGACGACCGCGGCCGCACCGTGGTCGAGCGCGGATTGGACAATGTGCGTGGCGGTTTCGCCAAGCAGCAGTTCGTCCGCTTCCTGGCGATCTTCGCCGCGATCAGCGCGTCGTTCTTCACCTTCTACATCATTCCCGCGCAGTTCATGGCCACGCACGCCGACCCGTGGCCCGAGGATGTGCAGAAGCGTTCGTACTTCACGTCGGGTATCTGCGGCGACGGCACCGACCGGCCGTGCCCCGACCCGTCGCTGCCGATCCCGACCAGGCATTCGGGCTACGTCAACACCGACGGCGAGCTGGTGTTGCCCGACGGTGTGGAGATGCCGCCGGTCATCCCGCACGAGCGGAGCGAATAGTTGTCGACCAACAACCATGCGCCGACGGTCGAAACCCGTTCGACCGCACCGTTCTACCGCCCCGTGGGCGACGAGGCCGAGGTGTTCCGCGCGGCGGCCCGCCGCGGCCTGCCGGTGCTGCTGAAGGGGCCGACGGGCTGCGGTAAGACCCGCTTCGTCGAGGCGATGGCGCATGAACTCGATCGCGAGTTGATCACCGTGGCCGGTCATGAGGACATGACCTCGGCCGATCTGGTGGGCCGGTTCCTGCTCAAGGGCGGCGAGACGGTCTGGGTGGACGGGCCGCTGACGCGGGCGGTGCGTTCGGGCGCGATCTGCTATCTCGACGAGATCGTCGAGGCCAGGCAGGACACCACGGTCGTCATCCACCCGCTGGCCGACCACCGTCGCGAGCTTCCCGTCGACCGGCTCGGCACGACGGTGTCCGCGGCACCGGGCTTCCAGCTGGTGATCTCGTACAACCCGGGCTATCAGAGCGTGCTCAAGAACATCAAGGAGTCGACGCGTCAGCGGTTCGTGGCCATCGAACTCGACTTCCCACCCCCGGACGTCGAGACCGAGATCGTCGCGCATGAGGCCGGCGTCGACGCGGCGACCGCGCGGGCACTGGTGGCGGTCGGCAGCGCGATCCGCACCATCGACGGCTCACCGCTTCGCGAGGCCTCCTCCACCCGCATGCTGATCCTCGCGGGCGGTCTGGTCGCCGAGGGACTCGGGTTGCGCAGGGCGGTCCAGTCGGCGGTCGTCGAGGCGCTGACCGACGACCGCGATGTCATCCGCGCGCTCGGCGAACTCGTCGACGCCGTCCTGCCGGGGCCGTGACAGCCACGGATCTGCAAGGGCCCGAACGGTTCCGGCTGCTGGCCAGCTTCGCCGCCGGGCGGTCGGTGGAGGTGGCGGAAACGCCGGACGGACCGGCGCACACCAACGGTCGGACGATCTTCGTCAGCGCCGGCGGTGACACCGAACGGCAGCGGCGGGAGGTGTTGCTGCAGAGCGCGCTGCTCGCGGCGGGCAGCCTGGAACCGCAGCTGGTCAAGAGCCTGCGGGCGCGACCCGGCCTGGGCCGTCGGTACCTGGCCGTCGAGGGACGCCGCGCACTCGCGGACCTCGCCGACCGACTGCCCGCCGCGGCACCGCTGAGCGCCGCCGCGCCCCCGATCACCGCGACCGCCGACGAATCACTCGAAATCGCCCGCAGCCGCGCCAAGCTCGCGGACCCGCCGGACTGGTTCGGCGCGATCAGACCCACCCGGCTGCGCAACGCCCCGCCGGTGCCCGGCGAGCGGGCCGCCGACAAGGACCTGCGTCTGCGCTTCGACCGCGTCGACGCCGACGACGAGCAGGACGACGAGGGTGACGACGGGCCCGCCGAGGAGAGCAAGATCCTCAAGCTCTTCGACAACCCGCTGTTCAACTCCGAGGCGGTCGGCGACTTCCTGCGCAAGCTGCTGGGCGCCGACAGGTCCGCGGGCGGCAGCGGCACCGGCGGTGCGGAGATGCGGGTCGGCGCCGTGCGACGCGGTCGCGCCGCGGGTCCCGAGGCACGGCCGCTGCCGACGCGTATCCACTTCACCGGTGACGCCAAACCCGGTGCCGCCGTGGGCGTCGGCGGGGCGCTGCATGCCGAGTGGGACGTCCACCACAACCGGTACCGGCCCGACTGGTGCCGGGTCATCGACTATCCGTTGACCACGCACGCCGACGTGTCGGCCGGCGCCGTCACCCACGACGACGTGCTGCGCCGACGCCTGTCCCGCGTCGGTCTCGGCCCCAAGGTGCTGCGGCGTCGCGCCGACGGTGACGAACTCGACGTCGAGGCGCTCGTCGACCTGTCCGTCGATCTGCGGTGCGGATTCTCACCGCCGGAACACATCTACAACGAGCACCGCAAGATCGCCAGGAATCTCGGCGTGCTGATCCTGCTCGACGCGTCCGGTTCGGCGACCGATTCGGACCCGGCCGGCCTGGCGGTGCACGATCACCAGCGCCGCGCGGCAGCGACCCTGGCCGCCACGCTCGAACATCTCGGGGACCGGGTCGCGGTGTACGCGTTCCGTTCTCAGGGGCGCCACGCCGTGCACCTGCCGGCGATCAAGACGTTCGACCAGCGCTTCAACGCGCTCACCCGTGCCCGGCTCAACCAGCTCAAGCCGTCGAACTACACGCGCCTGGGCGCCGCCATCCGCGGGGCGGGCGAGATCCTCAAGGCCGAGGCGGGCACCCCGAACCGGCTGCTGGTCGTGCTCTCCGACGGTCACCCGTACGACGACGGCTATGAAGGCCGGTACGCCGAGGCCGACGCGCACCGCGCGCTCGACGAGCTGCGCATGGACGGCGTTGGGTGCCTGTGCCTTTCGCTCGGCACCACGGGCGGGACGGAGGCGCTCGAGCGGGTCTTCGGCGCCGCAGGCCACGCCAGCGCAGCGACGCTCGCCGAGCTGAGCCCCCGGATGGATGAGCTGTTCATGGCGCCGCTGCGCGAACTCGCCGCCCCGAAACCAGTGCCGAGCAGACGCGAAATGCCCTGAAAACCCGCGAAAGTGAGGCAGTTTGTGTCTGCTCGCGCCAGGATTCTCAGCGCGCGGGCAGGCCGAGCACCCGCTGCGCGATGATGTTGCGCTGGATCTCCGAGGCACCGCCCGAAATGGTTCCGGCGTAACTGCTGATATAGCGGGTGAACCAGTCGGCGGTGAAAAGCTCTGGGCTGTAGGGGTTGTACGGCGCCGTCAGCGTCGGGCTGCGCAGCCCCTCGGCACCCGCGGCATCGAGCGCGTAGCCCAGCGCCCGCTGCTCGGCCTCCGAACCGAACAGCTTGAGCACCGAGACACCCGGGATGTCGCGCTCGCCGCGCGCGGCCTGGCCCAGCGCCGCGGATCCGAGAAGCCGCAACGCCTGGTAGTCCATCGCGGCCGTCGCGTAGCGGTCCTTGTCCACCGCCGCGGCCGGGACGAAGTCCTGCAGCAGTTGCTCCAACCGGTTGGCGAACGCCATCCACATCATCGTGCGCTCGTGGCCGAGCGAGCCGTTGGCCACCCGCCACCCGCCGTTGAGTGGGCCGACCAGGTTCTCGGCGGGCACCCGGACGTCGGTGAAGAAGACCTCGTTGAAGTCGAGGTGGTCGCGGTCATACACCGACGCGAACGGCCGGCGCACCAGGCCCGGGCTGTCGGTCGGGATCAGCAGCGCGCTGATCCCCTTGTGTTTGGGCGCATCCGGGTCGGTGCGGACGAACGTGAGGATGACGTCGGCGTCGTGAGCGCCCGACGTCCACACCTTCTGCCCGTTGACCACGAACCCGTCGCCCTCGCGCACCGCGCGGGTGCTCAGACCGGCCAGGTCGGAACCGGCGCCCGGTTCGCTCATGCCCAGCGACGCGGTCATGTCGGCGCGCAGGATCGGCACCGCCCAGCGCTGCTTCTGCTCGTCGCTGCCGAAGGACAGCAGCGACGCCGCGATGATGCCGACACCCTGCGGGTTGAAGGCGTGGTAGATCCGCCGCCGCGCGAGCTCCTCGCGGTGCACGAACTGCTCGAGGATCCCGGCGTTGCGGCCGCCGAACTCGGGCGGATTGCCCGGTAGCAGCCAGCCGTGATCGAACTGCAGTCGCTGCCAACGGCGGGCCCACTGCGGTACGTGCGACGTCGACCGCGACTGCTCTGCTGCGGCTTCCACCTCGGGCGGCAGGTTCGCGTCCAGGAACCGGACGAACTCCGCGCGGAAGTCTTCGACGTCGTCATCGAACGTGAGCTGCACGAACCCAACGTATCAAGTACTTAACATTTGCGTCCCGGTGCGCTATGAAGAACTGGATGATCGGAGCAGAGAAGATCCTCGTGACCGGCGCGACCGGCAAGATCGGCTTCCCGATCGCACGGGCGTCACCTACTGCTTCCGCGACGACGACCCGGTCGCCGTCGCCGAGCGGCTTCGGCCGCGCCTGAAGGACCGGTGGCGCGAGCACGGTGTCGAACCGCTGCTGGCCGCGCCCTTTCACCCTGGTCGGCCCCACCGGTGGGGCCGACATGATCCGTGAGCGGAGGATCTGAATGCGCATCGGGTTGATGGTCGGTTCCGATCGGGAGCGCGCCCGCGCGGACCGGCTGGCTGGTCTGCTCGACGACGGAAAGACCGCCGAACGGCAGGGTTTCGCGTCGTTCTGGATGCCGCAGGTACCCGGTTATCTGGACGCCATGACCGCGGTGGCGCTGCTCGGCGGCGCCACCGAGCGCATCGAACTCGGCACGGCGGTGGTGCCGATCCAGACCCGCCATCCGCTCATCATGGCCCAGCAGGCGCTGACCACCCAGGCCGCCTGCGACGGGCGCTTCACCCTCGGCATCGGCCCGTCGCACCACTGGATCATCGCCGACCAGCTCGGCCTGGACTACACCCGGCCGGCCAGTCTGGTGCGTGACTATCTCGACGTGCTCAACGCGGCGTTCAGCGGGCCCGGCGCGGTCGCGGTCGACAACGGCAGCTACCGCGTGAACGCTGCCGTCGACGTGGTCGACGCCGGGGCCATGCCGGTGCTGATCGCCGCGCTCGGCCCCACGATGCTGCGGACCGCCGGGCAACGCGCCGGGGGCACCATCCTGTGGATGGCCGACGAACGCGCGATCGGTGACTACGTCGTGCCCACCATCACCGCGGCCGCCGAGGACGCCGGACGCAGCGGTGTGCGGATCGTCGCCGGGGTCCCGGTGGCCCTGTGCAGCGACGACGAAGTCGACGACGCCCGCGGCTACGCCAGTGAAGTGCTCGGCCACGCCGACTTCTCCCCCAACTATGTGCGTCTGCTCGAGCACGGCGACGCCGACGATGTCGGCGACACCATGGCCGCGGGCGACGAGGCGGCTGTGCTGGCCCGGCTGCGCCGCTACCGCGACGCGGGCGTCACCGACCTGGCACTGCGGGTGGTGGGGCTCGGAGCGGACCCGGCGCAACGTCACGCGTCGCGCAGTCGCACCCAGGAGTTCGTCGCGTCACTGGCAGCGGAATTCGACTCCACCACATAGGTTCGGCATGCCTTACGCGCCGAGCATGACCAGTCCGCCGTCGACGGCCACGAGCTGTCCGGTCATGAAATGCGAACCCTCGCTGCAGAAGAACACCAGTGCGGGGCCGAGGTCGCGAGCCGGGTCACCGAGCGTGCCGCCGAGCGGGATCGACGACTTCATCTGTTCGTCGAGCAGTTCGGCGGCCGGCCCGAGAAACTCCCGGAGCCGGTCGGCGCCGGGTGTCTGCACCGCGGGCGCCAACGCGATCACCGTGACGTTCTCACCCGCCCAGGTTCGGGCCGCCGAGCGGGTCCACGCAGCGACCGCACCCTTGGTCGCTGCGTAGACCGCCGAGATCGGGCTGCCCATCACCGCTTCGGCCGAACCGAAGTTGATGATCCGGCCGCCGCCGTCGGCACGCATCACCGAATAGGCGGCCTGGTTGGTGAAGATCGTGGCCTTGACGTTGGTGTCGAGCAGCAGGTCGATCTCGTCGTCGGTGATCTGGCCCGGGATCCCCGGCTGCCACAGCCCGGCCGCGTTGAGCAACACGTCGAGCCCGCCGAGTTTGTCTGCCGCCGCGCGCACCGTCCGGTCGACTGTCGCGGCGTCGCGCACGTCGCACTGCATCCACGTGACACCGGCGACGTCGGGCGGAGCTGTGCGGTGGTACGTCGCGGCCACCCGCGCGCCCGCCCCGGTCAGAACGTCGACCGCCGCCGCCCCGATACCCGTCGCGCCACCCGTCACCAGGATGCGCCGACCCTCCAGTGTTCCCGCCACCCCTAGATAGTTAGACAAACGTCAACTATTTGCAAGAGCCAGTTACGCTGTTACAGTGCGCTTGTGCCGCGGACCGACCGAGAAGCACCCGCTGACGGTAGTCAGCGCAGAGCTTCTTACCAGCGCGCGCGCTCGCACGAGACCAAGCGCGCGCTCGTGCAGTCCGCGATGGCGCTGTGGCGCACCGGCGGGTACGCGAAGACGACGGTCGCCGACATCTGCCGCGCGGCCGGGGTCTCCAGAGGTCTGTTCTACTTCTACTTCCCCACCAAGGAGGACATCCTCTTCGAGGTCGGCCTGCTGTCGACCCGGGCGGCGCAGCAGAAGGTCGCCGCGCTGCTGCGCGGCGACTACGACGTCGAGGCCGTCATCGGCGAGGCGCTGCGCAGCCTCGAACGGTCGATGGCCCGCAACCCCCGCGATTTGATCGTCGAGACGATCCTCGAGGGTTACCGACACGAACACCGGATCCTCGCCGGCGAAGCACCCGACGACACCACCGACGCCGACATGTTCGGTGAACTGTTCGCCCGCGCGCAGCAGGACGGGAAGATCGGTGCACACGTCGACGTGCAGCACCTGTCCCAACTCGCGGGCATGCATGTCAGCGAGGGTGTCCGGCATTGGGCCGGAGGCAGTTTCGGGAAGCGGCCATTCGCTGAGGTCGTCACCGAGGACATCGCCGCGCTGATCGCCGGGTTCAATCTGCGCGCCGGGCACGTCGAGACCGCATAGACCACAAATCAGTTAGCGAAAGGAGACCACGATGGCGTGGGATTTCGAGACCGACCCCGAGTACCAGAAACTTCTGGACTGGGCCGACGAGTTCGTCCGCGAGGAGATCGAACCCCTGGACCTGGTCTTCCCCGACCAGCAGTATGTGCCCCTGGACGCCAGGCGGCGCAGCGTGATCGACCCCCTCAAGGAGGAGGTCCGCCGCCGAGGGCTGTGGGCCACGCACCTGGGTTCCGATCTCGGCGGCCAGGGCTACGGTCAACTCAAACTCGCACTGCTCAACGAGATCCTCGGCCGCTCGCAGTGGGCGCCGATCGTGTTCGGTTGCCAGGCCCCGGACACCGGTAACGCCGAGATCCTCGCCCACTACGGCAGCGAGGCACAGAAGCAGCGGTACCTGCGTCCGCTTCTGGACGGAGAGCTGTTCTCGTGCTACTCGATGACCGAGCCGCACGCCGGTGCCGATCCCACTCTGTTCACCACGCGGGCCGTGCGCGACGGCGACGACTGGGTGATCAACGGTCAGAAGTTCTTCTCCTCCAACGCCGCAACGGCGTCGTTCCTGATCGTCATGGTGGTGACCAATCCCGATGTCAGTGCCTATCAGGGGATGTCGATGTTTCTGGTCCCAACGGACACGCCGGGGGTCAAGATCGTCCGCAACGTGGGTCTGCACGGTGAGCCCGACGGCGAGGGTTCGCATGCGCTGATCCACTACGACAACGTGCGGGTGCCCAACGAGGCGCTGCTCGGCGGTGAAGGCCAGGCGTTCGCCATCGCCCAGACCCGCCTCGGCGGTGGCCGGATCCACCATGCGATGCGCACGATCGGGTTGTCCCGCAAGGCACTGGACATGATGTGCGAGCGGGCGCTCAGCCGCGAGACCCAGGGCAGCCGCCTGTCGGACAAGCAGTTCGTGCAGGGCTACATCGCCGATTCGTACGCGCAGTTGCTGCAGTTCCGGCTGATGGTGCTCTACACCGCGTGGGAGATCGACAAGTACAACGACTACAAGAAGGTGCGCAAGGACATCGCCGCGGTCAAGGTGGTGATGCCCACGGTGCTGCACGACATCGCCTGGCGGGCAATGCAGGTGCACGGGGCGCTCGGCGTCACCAACGAGATGCCGTTCCTCGGCATGGTCACCGGCGCTGCGGTGATGGGGCTGGCCGACGGTCCGACCGAGGTGCACAAGGTCACCGTCGCCAAACAAGTGCTGCGCGACTACCAACCCAACCCCGACACGTGGCCCAGCGAATGGATACCGGCCAAGCGGGAGCAGGCCCGCGCGAAGTTCGCCGACTATCTCGAGAACGAGGTGGGCAACCTGTGACCGCACTCGATACCGCGCGCCTGACGGACTGGATGGATGCGGCGTCGCTGCCCGGCCGGGGCGAGCCGCTGCACACCCGGTTCCTCTCTGGCGGAACCCAGAACGTGATCTACGAACTGCGCCGCGGTGAGCACCGCTGCGTATTGCGCATGCCCCCGCCCGGCGCGCCCGCCGACCGGGACAAGGGCATCCTGCGCGAGTGGCGCATCATCGAGGCGCTCGACGGTACCGACGTCCCGCATACCGAAGCTGTCGCCGTGTGCGCGGACGCATCGGTACTCGGGCGGCCGTTCTACCTGATGGGTTTCGTCGACGGATGGTCGCCGATGGAGCTGACCGACCGGAAGTGGCCCGAACCGTTCGGTTCCGATCCCGCGGCCCGCGGCGGGCTGTCCTACCAGCTGGCCGAGGGCATCGCGCTGCTGTCGCAGGTGGATTGGAAGGCCAAGGGGCTGCACGACCTCGGCCGTCCCGACGGCTTCCACGAACGCCAGGTCGACCGTTGGACCGCGTTCTTCGAACGCATCAAGGGCCGCGAGATCGACGGCCTGGACACCGCGACCGAGTGGCTGCGGGCGCGGCGGCCGCTGGATTTCATCCCCGGCCTGATGCACGGTGACTACCAGTTCGCGAATGTGATGTACCGGCACGGTGCGCCGGCCCAGTTGGCGGCGATCGTCGACTGGGAGATGGGCACTGTCGGCGACCCGAAGCTCGACCTGGGCTGGATGGTGCAGAGCTGGCCGGAGAACACCGATGCGCCAAGCGAATCGGAGATGAGCTACGTGGACATGCGCGGGATGCCGTCGCGCGACGAGGTGGTCGCGCACTACGCGGCGGTGTCGGGACGTCAGGTCGACGACCTGGACTACTACCTGGTGCTGGCCAAGTGGAAGCTGGCCATCGTGCTCGAACAGGGATACCAGCGCGCCGGTGACGACGAGAAGCTGCTGGCCTACGGGCCGATCATCGTCGAACTGATGCGCTCGGCCGCCGACCTCGCCGAATCCAGCGACTACCGCTGATGCGCGCGGCCGTCTGCCCGGCCTACGGGCCGCCGGAGGTGATCCGCATCGAGGACCGGCCGACGCCGTCCGTCGGACCCGGGCAGGTGCGGGTGCGGGTGGCCGCCGCGGCAGTCAACTTCCCCGATGTCCTGCTGATGGCCGATGCGTACCAGATCAGTGTGCCGCCGCCGTTCGTGCCGGGCAGCGAGTTCGCCGGCGAGGTCGTGGAACTCGGCGACGGATGTGAGGGAGTCGCGGTCGGCGACCGGGTCACCGGTGCGGGGCTGTGCGGCGCGTTCGCCGAGCAGGTCGTCGTCCCGGGCGACACCCTCGCCCGCATCCCCGAGGGTGTCGACGACCGGAGCGCCGCGGTGTTCGGCGTCGCGTACCGCACCGCGTATCACACGCTGCGGTCGATGGCGCGGATCCGCGGCGGTGACGAGCTCGTGGTGTTGGGTGCCGGCGGCGGTGTGGGGCTGGCCGCGGTCCAGCTCGGCGTCGTTCTCGGCGCCAGGGTGACCGCGGTGGCGTCGTCGCACGAAAAGCTCTCCGCTGCAGAAAGTTACGGTGCCAGCCGGATGATCAATCACCGCGAGGTTGCGCTGCGCGATGCGCTGCGGGCCGCGGTCCCCGACGGTGCGCACGCCGTCGTCGACCCGGTCGGCGGTGAGCTGTCCGAACCTGCGCTGCGGTCGCTGCGCCGCGGCGGGCGGTTTGTCACCGTCGGTTTCGCGTCGGGCACGATCCCGCGTATCCCGCTGAACCTCGTCCTCGTCAAGGGTGTCCACGTGTTGGGCTTCCACTTTCAGGATGTGCCCCCGGACGAGTTCGCCCGCAATGAGTCGGAGTTACGCGGTCACCTGGTCGACGGGCGGGTCGGCCCGCACATCGGCGCGGTCTACCCGTTCGCCGAGACCGCGCGCGCCCTGCGCCATGTCGCGGACGGCCGGGCGGTCGGCAAGGTGCTCATCGACCTCACCTCATAGGCGCGAGCAGACGCAAATTGCCCTGAAAGTGCCGCGAAAAGGGACATTTCGCGTCTGCTCGCGATCAAAAAGTCAGCTCGCCGGGACCAGGTCGGCGGCTACCGAGGCCATCATCCCGCAGCGGAACGTCTCACACGCGCTGACCTCGACGGCACTCGACTCCCCTGCGGCGGCAAGGGCTTTCGTCTTGAACGCGCGCGCCGCTGCGCTGAGGTGATGTTCGACGGAGTCCACGCTGCTGTCGAGGTCGGCGGGCACCCGCTCGCCCCAAAGCGTCACCTCGGTGCCGCCGTGCTCGAGCGCGTTGCGCACATGCTGGAGCACCCGCGGGTCACGGTCGATCAAGTTCGCGGCCACCGCGACGGTCTGCGGGTGCGGCCGTCCCTCCCAGTCCGCCAGAACGCTCTGCAGCTCCAGGGTATCGGCGCCGAGGATCGTCAGCGGCCGGACATCCTCGTCACCACCGACGAGCACCGTGACGTCCCAGCCGGCCATCACGCGGTCGTAGATCCAGCCGCCCGCGTAGGTCACCGCGTCGACGACCGTCGGCGCCACGACGTCGAGCCGGTACCTCATGTCGAGCTCCGCGGCGCCAGTTCGCGTCCCAGCGACTCGGCGTACTCCTTGAACACCCCGGCCAACTGGATTGATGGGTCGAGCAGCCATAGCGTCTCCATTCCATAGGTGAAGGCGAGAATCTCGACGGCCTTGCCGGCCGCGTCGACGTCTGAGCGGTACTTTCCGCTTTCCTGTCCGCGCTCGATGATCGCGGTGATGATGTCCACCGCATCGCGGTAGCGCTTGACGAGCCGGTCGTGCAGCGGGGCGTCGGGGGCGATGTTCTCCACCAGCAGCACGGTGAAGGTGCCGACGAGCTCAGGTGCGCGGTCGAAGCGTTCGGGGACCCGCGCGAGCTCGGTGACGAGGTCGCCGGAACGGTAGTCGGCGTGAATCGCGTCGTCCGCGTCACGCGCGTCGAGCACGGCGTTGAGCAGCTGCTCTTTGGACTCGAAGTGGTGCAGCAGACCCGCCGGGGTCACCCCGGCCTCCTTGGCGATCAGCGCCAGCGAGGTGCTGCGCCAGCCGTTGCGGGCCAGCAGCCGCTCGGCCACCGAGAGGATGCGCTGCCTACGGTCCTCACCTTTGGCGAGGAGCGTGGCATACGGTCGCGCGGCTTCAGTGCCGGACACCGGACTCCCTTCGAACCAACCTAGTGAACACACAGTAGGTAGGTTTCGGCGCTGTGACAAGCGTCTCAGCAGAATCGGGTTTAGACGGCCATCACAGCCGCAGGTCAGCGGCGATTTCGGTGTCGCAAGCGGCGCCCAGCGCACCCAACTGCACCGAAGTCGCAACCACCGCTAGGTCGCCGGGCTGAACTCGATGTGCAGTTCCGTCAGGCCACGGAGCAGAAATGTGGGGTCGTACGCGTAGCTGCGCTGCCCCGCCGGACCGTGGACCGACTCGCTGATCCGCAGGTCGCTCAGGCGGTCGAGCAACCGTCGGACCGTGATCTGCCCCTCCACCCGGGCCAGCGGGGCCCCGGCGCAGGAGTGGATTCCGCGGCCGAAAGCGATGTGCTCGCGCACATTCTTGCGGTCGGGCCGGAACGCGTGCGGGTCCTCGAACTTGCTCGGGTCGCGGTTGGCCGCGCCCAGGCACAGCATCACGACGGCGCCGGCCTTCAGCGGTACACCGCCGAGCGTGGTGCTCTTGCGGACCAGCCGGAAGTCGACCTTCGTCGGCGACTGGGTACGCAGCGACTCCTCGATGAACGCGGGGATCCGTTCGAGATGCTCGCGCAACAGCTGCTGATACTCCGGGCGCTCGCCGAGGGTCTGCACCGCGGCACTGAGCAGTTTGGTGACGGTCTCCTGGCCGGCGGCGAACAGGAAGGTCGCGGGCTTGACCACCTCGATGAGTTCCGGGGTCGAGCCGTCGGGGTAGCGGGCGGTCGCCATTCCCGACAGCACGTCCTCGCGCGGCTCGCGGCGCCGCTCGGCGAGGTAGCCCGCGAACTTGTCGTCGAGGTACTGCAGGGGGTCCCTACCCACCGGGGCGCCGTCGAGCGCGCCTACGCGGCTGCCGTGGCGCTCCTCGACACCGAGCGCGGCCAGGAACTCCGGGCGGTCCTGTTCCGGCACCCCGAGCAGGTCGATGATCGCCGACGTGGCAAAGGGTTTGGCGTACTCGGACAGAAACTCACAGCGGCCGTTGTCGATGAACTGGTCGATCTGGCGGTCGACCATTTGCCACATGTAGTCCTCGTTCTCCTTGAGGCGACGAGGGGTCAGCAGCTTGGTCAGCAGCGATCGGGCCCGTTCGTGGGCCGGGGGGTCCATCACGACCATGTGCTCGTGGATCGGGAACAGGTGCCGATGCGCCTCGATCTGTTCGGTGATGTCGTCACCGTCGGGCTCGAACGGCAGCGGCGGGAACGGCCCGCCGATCGCGTTCACCGCGCTGAACGAGTCGTGATCCTTGAACGCCGCCACCACTTCCGCGTATCCGGTGACCGCGTAGACGCCGTGGTTCGGCTCCTGGAACACCGGCCCCTGCTCACGCAGGTGATCCCAGTAGGCGTAGGGGTCCTGGCTGATCGCATGGTCGGAGAAGTAGTCCACCGAGGCGAGATCGGTCACGACGGTCGTCCTTTCGGTCCTGGCATCCACACCTAGAGCTGATCGATCGACCAAACTGTTAGGATGCGCCATGCCTACCACGGGCCAGAACAACCGGTCAAGCGACCACGCGCCGGGCCGCTGATGCCGCGCGCGGAGAAGACCAAACCCGCTGAAGCGGGCGCGCGCCAACGGCTGATCGAGGCCACCGCCAAGGTCATGCGCGACGAGGGTTACGCCGCGGCGACCTCACGGCGCGTAGCCGCCGAAGCGGGCGTCAAACAGGCGCTGGTCTACTACTACTTCCCCACGATGGACGACCTGTTCGTCGAGGTGCTGCGCGCCGGGGCCGAGGCGTCGCTGCAGAACATGCGCGCGGCGCTCACCGACGACGACCCGTTGACCACCCTGTGGCAGATCAACACCGACCTGCGACGAACCGCCCTGAACACCGAGTTCATGGCCCTGGCGAACCATCGCAAGGCGATCCGCGCCGAGCTCAAGGCGTACGCCGAGCGGGTGCGCGACATCGAGACCGCCGCCGTCACCGTCGCCCTGCGCGCCAAGGGCATCGATCTCGAGGACTATCCGCCGGTCGCCGTGTCGATGCTCATCGTGCAGATCGCCCGCAGCCTGTGCAACGAGAACGCGGTCGGCGTCACGCTCGGCCACGACGAGATGCGCACGTTCATGGAGCGGCTTCTCGACCTCTGGGGTGGACAGGGCGGGGACCGCCCGCAGCGCTGAGCGACGTTCGGTTGACAGCCGGACCGATTGGTGCCACGCTCCTGATCGATCGACCAAATCACACTAGCTGCGGAGGTATGCACGTGAGTGGGACGATTTCGGCGTAGTTGGGTGCGGTCAGCGCCACTGCCGACACCGAAACCACGTGACAGGAGTCCGACGTGAAACTGGTCTTCAACCTGCCGCACATGCTGCGGCTCAAAGCGATGATGCAGCCGTGGGAAGCGGCCGTGACGGGCGCCGACCAGACCCGGATGGCCAAGTGCGCCGATCGGTGGGGTTACGACATGATCGCCGTGCCAGAGCATTTCATCATTCCCAACGATCATGTGGAGCTCTCCGGGCCGCACTACCTGCAGTCGACGGTCGCCCAGGCGTACCTGGCCGGCGCGACGGAGCGGATCATGCTCAACTCGTGCATCACGGTGTTGCCGCTGCAGCACCCGATCGTGTTGGCCAAGGCGCTGGCCACTGCCGACTGGATGAGCAGCGGCCGGATGATGGTCACGTTCGGGGTGGGTTGGCTGGAGCGGGAATTCGAATTGCTCGGCGTGCCGTTCCGCGAACGCGGTCGCATCGCCGACGAGTACCTCGCGGCGATCGTCGAACTGTGGACCAGCGAATCACCGCGCTTCCACGGCCGGTACGTCTCGTTCGAGGATGTCGCATTCGAGCCCAAACCGCTTCAGAAGCCGCACCTGCCGATCTGGATCGGCGGCGACGCCGACGCCGCATTGCGCCGCGCGGCGAGGTACGCCTCCGGATGGTGGTCGTTCCTCACCCCGCCGGAAAAGATCGCCGAACGCGTCGACTTCATCAGGTCCCAGCCGGAATACGACGGTCGGCCGTTCGACGTGGTGCACGGTCTGGGCACCAACCGGGTTGGCGAAGGGCACACCGTGCAGGACGCGCCGGACGCCACTCCGGGCATGAGTGCCGGCGAGATCGTCGACCGGTTGAGCAGACTCGCGCAACAGGGCGTGACGGTCAGCGCGGTACCCCTGCCGCCCGTCAGCGGCGTCGACGAGTATCTGGACTACGCGCAGTGGGTCATCGAGGAGATCAAACCCCAATTACCCCAGTGATTTCGGTGGCCGAAACTCACAGGCCGAGCGACTTGGCGATCATGACCTTCATGACCTCGCTGGTGCCTGCGTAGATGCGGGTGACGCGCGCGTCGGTGTACAGCCGCGCGATCGGATACTCCATCATGTAGCCGTAGCCGCCGAACAACTGCAGGCACCGGTCCACCACCCGCTGCTGCATCTCGGTGCAGAACAGCTTGGTCCGGGCCGCGTCAGCGCCCGACAACTCGCCGTCGACGTGCAGCGAGACCGCCCGGTCGAGCATGGCCTGGCCGGCCTCGACCTCCGTCGAACACGCCGCCAACTCGAACTTGGTGTTCTGGAACGACGCCACCGGGGTGCCGAAAGCCTTGCGGCTCTTCGTGTAATCGATGGTCGCCGCGATCGCCGAGCGCGCCTGGGCCACCGACCCGACCGCGACGGTGAGCCGCTCCTGGGCCAGGTTGTGGCCCAGATAGCCGAACGCCTCGTCGACCTCGCCGAGCACATTGGCCGCCGGCACGCGCACGTCGACGAACGACAGCTCGGCAGTGTCTTGGACCTTGCAGCCCATCTTCTCCAGCTCGCGGCCGCGGGTGAAGCCGACCATCCCGTCCTCGACGACCAACAGCGTCAGGCCTTTGCGCCGGTTTTCCGGGTCGGTCGAGGTGCGCGCGACCACGATTACCAGGTCAGCCTGCATGCCGCCGGTGATGAATGTCTTGGCGCCGTTGAGGATCCAGTCCTCGCCATCCCGCACCGCGGTGGTGCGCATGCCCGCCAGATCCGACCCCGTCCCGGGCTCGGTCATCGCGATCGCGGTCAGCAGTTCGCCCGAAGCCAGCCCGGGGAACCACCGCTGCCGCTGCTCGGCACTGGCGTAGTGCAGGAAGTACGGCAGGATCACCTCGAGTTGGGTGCGCACCGTCGACAGCGTCACCAGCGCGCGCGCCGCCTCCTCCTGCAGGACGACGTTGTACCGGTAGTCCGGGGTGCCGCCGCCGCCGTACTCCTCGGGGATTTCCACGCCCAGCATGCCCAGCGATCCCATCCGCTTGAACACCTCGCGCGGCATCCGCCCGCCCTTCTCCCATTCGGGATAGTGCGGGACGACCTCCTTTTCGACGAAGTCGCGGGCGAGTTCGCGAAACGCCTCGTGGTCCTCGGTGAACAGATCTCTACGCACGCGTGCCTCTCCGGTTCAGGCGATCAGCTCGACGAGCGTGGCGTTGGCGGTGCCGCCGCCCTCACACATTGTCTGCAGGCCGAATCGAATCCCGTTGTCGCGCATGTGGTTGAGCATGCGGGTCATCAGCACCGCTCCCGACGCGCCGAGCGGGTGTCCGAGCGCGATCGCCCCGCCGAGCGGGTTGAGCTTGGACTCGTCGGCTCCGGTTTCGGCGAGCCACGCCAGCGGCACCGGCGCGAACGCCTCGTTGACTTCGAAGACGCCGATCTCGTCGATGCCGACACCGGCCTTGTGCAGAACCTTCTCGGTGGCCGGGATCGGTCCGGTCAGCATCAGCACCGGATCGGCCCCGGTCACCGCGCCGGCGCGGTACCGGGCGATCGGGTTCAGGCCCATCGCCACCGCGTTCTCGGCCGTCATGACCAGCAGCGCCGCTGCGCCGTCGGAGATCTGCGACGAGTTCCCGGCGTGGATCACCCCGTCGTCCTTGAACGCCGGCTTGAGCCCGGCGAGCTTCTCGACGGTGCTCCCCCGCCGGACCCCCTCGTCACCGACGACGGGCCCACCGTCGGTGAACACCGGCATGATCTGCGATTCGAACGCGCCGCTGTCCTGTGCGGCGGCGGCGAGTTCATGCGAGCGGACCGAGTACTCGTCGAGCCGGGTGCGCGAAAATCCCCACTTCTGCGCGATCAGCTCCGCCGAGATGCCCTGGTTGAACGTGAAATCACCGTAGCGGTCAAGCACTTTCGGCCCGTACGGCATACCGGTGGCGCGCGCCGAACCGAGCGGCACCCGGCTCATCACCTCGACCCCGCCCGCGACGACCACGTCCTGCTGGCCGGACATCACCGCCTGCACGGCGAAGTCGACGGCCTGTTGAGAGGATCCGCACGCGCGGTTGACCGTGGTCCCGGGAATCGACTCGGGCCACCCGGCCGCCAGCACCGCGTACCGACCGATGTTGCTGGACTGGTCGCCGACCTGCGACACGCAGCCCCACACCACATCGTCGACGATCTCGGGGTCGATGCCGGCGCGTTCGACCAGCGCCGTCAGCACAATCGCCGACAGGTCCGCGGCGTGCATGTCCGACAGCCCGCCATTGCGTTTGCCGACCGGTGTGCGTACCGCCTCGACGATCACCGTTTCACGCATTGTCCTTCTCCGATCCGGGCCGAATCGCCCACCGACCATCAAATACCGCGTCCCGCTTCTCCGCGAACGCGGCGTACGCCTCCGCCGAGTCTGTGGTCGCGAAGTTACCGGGCTGCGCGCGGGCCTCGTTGGCCAGCGCATCACGCAGCGTCGCGTTGGCGCCGTCGTTGAGCAGCGCCTTGCTCTGGGCCAGCGCGACCGGCGGGCCCGCGGCCAGCCGGGCGGCCAGGTCGTCGACAAAGCCGTCGATCTCGGCTTCCGGTTTGATCCACGTCACCAGGCCCAGTGACCGGGCCTCGTCGGCGTCGATCATGTCCGCCAGCAGAACCAGACGTTTGGCCTGCTGCAGGCCCACCAGTTTGGGCAACAGCCAGGAACCGCCGAGATCCACCGACAGACCGCGCTTGGCGAAGATCTGGCAGAACCGCGAACCCGGGGTCGCGACCACGAAGTCACAGCCGAGCGCGAGATTCCAGCCGGCGCCGACCGCGACGCCGGTCACCTTGGCGATGGTGGGCACGGCCAGTTCGTGCAGGGCCAGCGCGACATCGGTCAGCTTGCGCAGCTTGTGCCGCGGGTGGATGTCCTCCGGGGTGCCGATGTCGGCGCCCGAGCAGAACGCCCCGCCGGCGCCGGTGACGACCAGCGCCCGCAGTTCGGTGTCGCGGGCGGCGGCGCGCAGCGCATCGGCGAGTTCCTCCCACAACTGCGCGTTGATCGCGTTCTTGCGCTCGGGCCGGTTCAGCGTCAGTGTCCGCACACCGTCACGGTCGGAGCTCAGCAGCACATCGCTCATGAGTACGCGGGTCCGATCACACCGTCGGCGCGCAGCCGCGCGAGATCGGCTGCGTTCAAACCGAGTTCGCTCAGCACAGCGTCGGTGTGCTGGCCGAGCCCCGGGATGGGGCCCATCGGTTGTTCGAATCCGCTGATCACCGGCGGCGGCCGCAGCGCGGAGATGTCGCCCGCGGGGGTGGCGACGGTGCGCCACCGGTCACGCGCGGTCAAATGCGGATGCGCGACGACCTCGCTGGGCAGGTTGTAGCGGGAGTTGCCGATGCCCGCCGCGTCGGCGATCTTCTGGATCTCAGCCAGATCGCGCTGCGCGCACCAGGATCCGATCGCCTCCTCGAGAATCTCGCGGTGCTCACAGCGGTCCGGGTTGGTGGCGAAGCGGGGATCCTCGGCGAGATCCGGGCGGTCGATGATCTCGCGCGCCACCCGCTGCCACTCCCGATCGTTGGTCGTCCCGAGAACCACGGTGTGCCCGTCGCGGGTCGGGAACGCGCCGTACGGCGCGACCGCCGGTGAGCCGACCCCGAGCGGTTCCTGGTCGATCCCCGAATGCTGGGTGTAGGTGAGCTGGTACCCCATCACGTCGGTCATCACGTCGAACAGGCTCAACGCCACCGACGGTGCAGGATCCGCGCCACCGCTGCGGGCGCGCCCGAGCAACAGCGCGAGGATCGAGATCGCCGCGTAGAGGCCGGTGCTGAAATCCGCCATCGCGGGCCCGGGTTTGGCCGGCATCCCGGGGTATCCGGTCACCGCACAGGACCCCGCCTCGGCCTGCACCAGCAGGTCGTATGCGCGTTTGTGCGAGATCGGCCCGCCGGGTCCGTAGCCGTCGATCTCCACCGGGATCACGTTCGGGTGGCGTTCGGCGAGGTCGGCGGGCGACAGGCCCAGCCGCGCCGTCGCCCCCGGCGCCAGGTTGGACACGAACGCGTCGGCCCGGTCGAGCAGGCGGTGCAGCAGGTCGAGGCCCTCGGGCGACTTGGTGTTAAGCGTGACCGATTCCTTGCCGCGGTTGCACCAGACGAAGTGCGCGGCAAGGCCGCCCGGGCCGTTGACGACGTCGTCGTAGTCGCGGGCGAAGTCACCGCCATTGGGGTTCTCGACCTTGATCACGCGGGCACCGAAGTCCGCGAGGACGCGGGTGCACATCGGTGCGGCGACGGCCTGTTCCATCGCGACGACGGTGACGCCGCTCAGTGGCGCTGCGGTGCTCACATCACCATGCCGCCGTCGACCGGCAGCACCTGTCCGGTGATGTAGGACGCGGCGTCGGACGCCATGAACACGAACGCGCCGGCGACCTCCTCCGGATACGCCCACCGTTTCATCGGGATGCGGTTCATCATGTTGGCCGAGAACTTCTCGTTGGTGCGGATGGTCTCGGTCATCGGTGCGGCGGCCAGCGGCGCCAGCGCGTTGGCCGTGATCTTCTTCGTCGCCAGTTCGCGGGCAGGGGATTTGGTGAAGCCGATGATCCCGGCCTTGGCGGTCGAGTAGTTGACCTGGCCCAGCGTGCCGGTCAGGCCGGCCGCCGAGGTGACGTTGACGATGCGGCCGGTGCCGTCAGTCGGGATGTGGGGCAGGTCGGCCTGGGTGACGTTGAACGCGCCCATCACGTGGATGTCGAACAGCAGCCGGAACGACTCCTGCGTCGTCTTCTCGAACATCGCCGGCTTGGTCACGCCCGCGTTGTTGATCACGATGTGCAGGGCACCGTCGGCCAGGGCAGCCGCCTGCGCGGCGGCGGCGTCGGCCGAGTCCCGGTCGGCGACGTCGAGCGCCGCAGCCTCGGCGCGCCCGCCGCCCGATGAGATCCGTTGCGCCACCGCCGCTGCGGCGTCCTTGTCGACGTCGGTGACGAGCACCGCGGCGCCCGCATCGGCCAGGGCCTGCGCGACAGCCGAGCCGATACCGCCCGCAGCCCCGGTCACCAGCGCCGAGCGACCCGACAAGTCGAAATAGTTGACCATCAGTTGTAACTCCGTCGTCAGTAGCTGCGCGGCAGCCCGAGCACGTGCTCGCCCAGGAAGTTCAGAATCATCTCCTGGCTGACCGGGGCGATCTTCATCAGCCGTGACTCGCGGAAGTAACGGGAGACGTGGTACTCCTCCGAGTAACCCATGCCGCCGTGCAACTGCAGGGCCCGGTCGGCGGCGCCGAAACCGGCGTCGGCGCACAGGTACTTGGCCGTATTCGCCTCGCGCCCACAGGGTTTGCCGTTGTCGTAGAGCCAGGTAGCCTTGCGCAGCACCAGCTCGGCCGCGTCGAGTCGGGCCAGCGAGTCGGCCAGCGGGAACTGCAGGCCCTGGTTCATCCCGATCGGCCGGTTGAACACGTGGCGCTCGTTGCCGTACTTCACGGCCTTCTCCAGCGCCACCCGCCCGATGCCCAGCGCTTCGGCGGCGATCAGCATCCGCTCGGGGTTGAGGCCGTCGAGGATGTATTTGAAGCCCTTGCCCTCTTCGCCGACGCGGTGCTCGACGGGCACCATCAGGTCGTCGATGAACACCTCGTTGGAGCTGACCGCGTTGCGCCCCATCTTCTTGATGGGACGGATGTCGACGTGGTCGCGGTCGAGGTCGGTGAGGAACAGCGTCATGCCGTCGGTCTTCTTGGCGCCGCGTTTTTCTAAGTCGGCCGGCGTCTCGGTCCTGGTCAGCAGCAGAATTTTCTCGGACTCCAGCGCTTTGGAGATCCACACCTTGCGCCCGTTGATCCGGTACTTGTCGCCTTCGCGCTTGGCGAAGGTGGTGATGCGCGAGGTGTCCAGGCCCGCACCGGGTTCGGTGACGCCGAAGCAGACGTGCAGATCGCCGTTGACGATCCGCGGCAGCGTCTCTGCCTTGAGTTCGTCGGAGCCGTGCTTGACCACGGGTTGCATCCCGAAGATCGACAGATGGATGGCGCTGGCGCCGTTCATCGCGGCCCCGGAGCGCGACACCTCCTCGAGCAACAGCGTCGCCTCGGTGATCCCCAGACCGTGCCCGCCGTACTCCTCGGGGATGGTCATGCCGAGCCAGCCGCCCTTGGCGATCGCGTCGTAGAACTCCTGCGGGAACTCGTGCGCGAGATCCTTTTCCATCCAGTAGTGATCGTCGAACTTGCTCGCCAACTCACGGACGGACTTGCGGATCAGCTCCTGGTCCTCGGTCAGCTCGAAACTCATCCCGCCGGGCACGGTCGTTCTCCTCTTGTCGTCTTCTCGCGGAGCGTTGTCATCGTCTCGCAGAGCAGTGCGCCGGCGCGTGAACGCAGCTTCCGCACCGGCGCACTCCAAGACGTTGCTTCCGGCCCTGCGGCCGGAGCTTCCGATACTGGCAGACCTCTCAGTCCTGGTTGCCCGTCACCTGCTTGGCGCTGGCCGCGAAGTCCGCGAACGAGGCCCCGGTCTTCTCCTTCTTCGACAGCGCCTGAATGGAGACGTCGTGGCCTTCGGCGGCTTTGCGCAGGGCACCGACGGTGGCCTGTTCGCGGGTGATGTGGGTGAACGGGTCCCAGTGGTACCAGCGCATCGCGTTCTCGTAGGTCATCTTGTTGATCTCGTCGTCGGGCACGTTGTTGGCGGTGAGCACCTCGTCGAGTTGCTCGGGGGCCCCGGGCCACATCGAGTCGCTGTGCGGGTAGTCGGCTTCCCAGCAGATGTTGTCGATCCCGATCGCGTTGCGGGTGGCCACCCCGACCGGGTCGGCGATGAAGCAGGTCAAGAAGTGCTCGCGGAACACCTCGCTGGGCAGCTTGCCGCCGAAGTCCTGACCGGTCCACGTCGAGTGCATCTCATAGGTGCGGTCCACCCGTTCCAGGAAGTACGGGATCCAGCCGGTGCCGCCTTCACTCAGCGCGACCTTGAGCGTCGGGTACTCCTTGATCGGGCGCGACCACAGCAGGTCCGCGGCGGCTTGGACGATGTTCATCGGCTGCAGCGTGATCATCACGTCCATCGGCGCATCGGGGGCGGTGATGGCCAGCCGACCCGAGGACCCGATGTGCACGTTGAGCACGGTCTCGGTGTCGACAAGCGCATCCCACATCGGCTTCCAGTGCTCGAAGTCGTGGAAGCTCGGATACCCCATCGCCGAGGGGTTCTCGGTGAACGTCAACGAATGCACACCGCGCTCGGCGTTGCGCCGGATCTCCTTGGCGCACTCCACCGGATCCCAGATCACCGGCAGCGTCATCGGGATGAAGCGCGCCGGATAGGCCCCGCACCACTCCTCGACGTGCCAGTCGTTGTAGGCCTTGACCAACGCCAACGAGAACTCCTGGTCCTCGGTGGCGAACAACCGGCCGGCGAACCCGGGGAAGGACGGAAAACACATCGAACCCAGAATGCCGCCGGCGTTCATGTCCTTGACCCGCTCGTCAACCTGCCAGCAGCCGGGCCGGATCTCGTCGAGTCCCTGCGGTTCCAGCCCGTACTCCTCCTTGGGCCGGCCGGCCACCGCGTTGAGCGCGACGTTGGGGATCACCGTGTCACGGAACTGCCACGTGTCACTGCCGTCGGGGTTGTGCACCAGTCGCGGCGCCTCGTCGATGTACTTCTTGGGCAGATGATTCTTGAACATGTCGGGCGGCTCGACGATGTGGTCATCGACGCTGATCAGGATCATGTCGTCTTTGTTCATGCCCGTTCCTTTCGTCCCATCCCCTGAGGCTAACCATCAAGCTTGTTCTCGATGTGAGGAAACTATCTTCTCACCGTACGAGAATCAATGTTCGAAAGCCACCCTAGGCCCTCCTGGCAGGGCGATTGCGCCTCCGGCACCACCCCGGTGACCTCCGCATCTAGTCGCATGCGTTGACCATTCGGTAGAAAGGTGGAAATCTACTGGCGAAATATGAGAACCTGATTCTCATACCGGAGAGGCGATGGAAAGGAGCCCGGTCTTGCGAGTGGCACCCCTGCCGGCAGAGCAGTGGGACGAGGCCGTCGACGGCGCGCTGTCAGCCCTGTCTCCCGAACGGCGCAACCCCGAGTCGGCCGGCAACCTGCTGGCCACGCTGGTCCGTCATCCGAAGCTGACCAAGGCGTTCCTGCGGTTCAATTTCCACCTGCTGTACGGATCGACGCTCTCACCGCGGCTGCGGGAGTTGGCGGTCCTGCGTGTCGCCCACCTGGCCAACTGCGAGTACGAGTGGCGCCACCACGTCGTGATGGGCCGCCAGGAGGGCCTGACCGATCAGGACATCGAGGCGCTGCAGCGCGGGGAGGCCGCCACCGACCTGGACCGCGCCGTGCTGCGGGCGGTCGACGAACTCCGGGACGCATCGACCGTGTCCGATTCGACCTGGGCCGCGCTGGCCGCACATCTCGAGGAACGTCAGCTGATGGACCTCGTCTTCACCATCGGCTGCTATGGCGCACTAGCCATGGCCATCAACACCTTCGGCGTAGAACCCGACTCCGAAACGCACGCAGAGAGGTAACACCGTGGCATTTTTCCCCAAACCCGAAGAGGGCAGCTGGACCGAGCACTGGCCCGAGCTCGGCACCGCTCCGGTCGATTACACCGACTCGATCGATCCGGAGCAGTGGAAGCTCGAGCAGCAGGCCATCTTCCGCAAGTGCTGGCTCAACGTGGGCCGGGTCGAGCGGCTCCCCAAGAAGGGCAGCTACTTCACCCGCGAGATGCCGTCAGCCGGCGTCGGAACCTCGGTCATCATCGTCAAGGACGGCGACAACGAGGTGCGCGCGTTCTACAACATGTGCCGCCACCGCGGGAACAAGCTGGTGTGGAACGACTATCCCAACGAAGAGGTCTCCGGCACCTGCCGCCAGTTCACCTGCAAGTACCACGCGTGGCGGTACAACCTCAAGGGTGACCTGACGTTCATCCAGCAGGAGGGTGAGTTCTTCAACGTCGACAAGGGCGACTACGGCCTGGTGCCGGTGCGCTGCGAGGTCTGGGAAGGCTTCATCTTCATCAACTTCGACAACGACGCCGAGCCGCTCGTCGACTACCTCGGCGACTTCGCCAAGGGCCTGGAGGGCTACCCCTTCCACGAGATGACCGAGACGTATTCCTATCGGGCCGAGGTGAACTCGAACTGGAAGCTGTTCATCGACGCGTTCGTCGAGTTCTACCACGCACCGATCCTGCACATGAAGCAGGCGGTCAAGGAGGAGGCCGAGAAGCTGGCCAGCTACGGCTTCGAGGCGCTGGCCTACGACATCAAGGGCAAGCACTCGATGGTGTCCTCGTGGGGCGGGATGAGCCCGCCCAAGGACGAGAGCATGGTCAAGCCGATCGAGCGGATCCTGCACAGCGGTCTGTTCGGCCCGTGGGACCGCCCGAAGATCAAGGGCATCCTGCCCGACGAGTTGCCGCCGGCGGTCAACCCGTCGCGGCACCACGCCTGGGGTCAGGATTCGTTCGAATTCTTCCCGAACTTCACGCTGCTGCTGTGGGCGCCGGGTTGGTATCTGACCTACCACTACTGGCCCACCGACGTGGACAAGCACATCTTCGAGTGCACGCTGTACTTCGTGCCCGCCACCAACACCCGCGAGCGACTCGCGCACGAACTGGCGGCGGTGACGTTCAAGGAGTACGCGTTCCAGGACGCCAATACCCTCGAGGCCACGCAGACGATGATCAACACCCGCGTCGTCAAGGAGTTCCCGTTGTGCGACCAGGAGGTCCTGCTGCGCCATCTGCACAAGACGGCGTGGGATTACGTCAACGCGTATAAGAAGGAGAAGGGCCTGACCAACGGACAGGCCGCCAGCGAGAAGGACGCCGTCAATGCCTAAGCTGCCCGAAGAGTTCGCCGATCTGGAGCGGTTCACCGACTGGTGCCTGCCCACCGAGGAAGAGCGCTACCAGAAGCGGCTGTCCTCCACCATGGAGGAGATGCAGGAGTTCTACGACGCAGGCATGGAGCGTCTTGAAGCCGTCATGGAGTACTGCGACGCACGGTTCCCGCTCGACGGAATGCCCGATGACGCAAAGGCTCTCATCCACATGATGCAGTCGCTGGTCAACGTGTCGTTCCCGATCGAGGTGTGGAAGCAGCCGCGCGTGCTCGACAGCGGGGCGGCCTACATCGAGTGCATCAAGGAGCCGGTGGTCTAGAGGTGCTGACCCTCAAAGCCGCGGGTCTACTCGACGTCGACGCCGGCGAGATCATCCGGCCGGGCGTCGTCCGGGTCGACGGCGACCGCATTGTTTCCGTCGGCGGAGCCGACAGTTCAGCAGGAGTCGACGGAGCCGACAGTTCAGCAGGAGTCGGCGGAGCCGACAGTTCAGCAGGAGTCGGGGGCTCAGCCGAAGGCGAGGTCATCGACCTCGGCGACGCGATCCTGCTGCCCGGCCTGATGGACATGGAGGTCAACCTGCTCATGGGCGGCCGGGGTGAGAACCCCGGCCTGTCCCAGGTGCAGGACGACCCGGCCACCCGGGTGTTGCGGGCGGTCGGCAATGCGCGACGCACGTTGCGGGCGGGGTTCACCACGGTCCGCAACCTCGGGCTGTTCGTCAAGACCGGTGGCTATCTGCTCGACGTGGCGTTGGCCAAGGCCATCGACGCCGGCTGGATCGACGGGCCGCGGGTGATCCCCGCCGGTCACGCCATCACCCCGACCGGTGGGCACCTGGATCCGACGATGTTCGCCGCGTTCATGCCCGGCGCGCTGGAACTGACGGTCGAGGAGGGCATCGCCAACGGCGTCGACGAGATTCGCAAGGCGGTGCGCTACCAGATCAAGCACGGCGCGCAGCTGATCAAGGTCTGCGTCTCCGGTGGCGTGATGTCGCTGACCGGAGAAGCAGGCGCACAACATTATTCGGACGAGGAGCTGCGCGCGATCGTCGACGAGGCGCATCGACGCGGGCTCAAGGTCGCCGCCCACACCCACGGCGCCGAAGCCGTCAAACACGCCGTGGCCTGTGGCATCGACTGCATCGAACACGGCTTCCTGATGGACGACGAAGCCATCCGGATGCTCGTCGACAACGACCGGTTCCTGGTCAGCACCCGTCGGCTCGCCGAGGCGATGGACGTGTCACGGGCTCCGAAAGAATTGCAGGACAAGGCCGCCGAGATGTTCCCTAAAGCGCGCACGTCGATCAAAGCCGCCTACGAAGCGGGCGCCAAGATCGCCGTCGGCACCGATGCACCGGCGATCCCGCACGGCAAGAACGCCGACGAGCTGGTGACCCTGGTCGACTGGGGCCTGCCGCCGGCGGCGGTGCTGCGCGCGGCGACCGTCGTCGCGGCCGACCTGATCGACAAGCCCGACCTGGGCCGGATCGCCGAGGGCAAGATCGCGGACATCATCGCGGTGCCGGGCGACCCGCTCGCCGATATCAGCGTTACACGAGACGTCAACTTCGTAATGAAGGGCGGTAAGGTCTTCCGACATGACTGAGTCCAAGCGAATCGAGGATCTCGTCGAGATCCAGCAACTGCTGGCGAAGTACGCCGTCACCATCACCCAGGGTGACATCGACGGCCTGATCTCGGTGTTCACCCCGGACGGCACCTACAGCGCGTTCGGTTCGACGTACACGCTGGCCCGCTTCCCCGAACTCGTCGACGCCGCCCCCAAGGGGCTGTTCATGACGGGTACCTCGCTGGTGCATCTGGATCCCGACGATCCGGACAAGGCCACCGGCACCCAGCCGCTGTGCTTCATCGAGCACTCCAAGCACGACATGCGCATCGGCTACTACAACGACACCTATCTGCGCACCGACGACGGGTGGCGGCTGAAAACCCGTGCCATGACGTTCATCCGGCGCAGCGGCGAGCACGATTCCGGTCGTCCGCATGCGATTGGGAGACCCGAAGCCGGATGAGCGAAGCCCTCTTCGAGCCGGCCGCGTTCCGCACGGCACTGCGGGAATGGCTCGACGCCAACGACCTCACACCACCACCGGGTGACGACTCGCTCGACGCCCACCAGCAACAGCACCTGCGGGTTCTCAAGGCGCTGTACGACGCGGACTGGATGCGGTACGGCTGGCCGGAATCGGCGGGCGGACTGGGCGGTCCGGACATCCTGCGCGCGATCGTCGGCGAGGAGGTCGTCGGGCGCGGCCTCGACCATCCGGGCCCGTACTCCATGCTCGACGTGCTGACACCGACCATGATCGACTATGCGCGCCCTGAATTGGCCGCCGAGATGGTGCCGCGCCTGCTGTCCGGCCAGGAGTCGTGGTGTCAGGGCTTCTCCGAACCGGGCGCCGGTAGCGATCTGGCGTCGCTGACCACCTGCGCCGAACAACGCGGCGACCAGTGGGTCGTCAACGGGCAGAAGGTCTGGACGAGTTTCGCGCAGTACGCGACGCGGTGCATCCTGCTCACCCGCACCGGCGGCCCGGACACCCCCAACCACGAGGCGATCACGGCGTTCTTCGTCGACCTCGACTCCCCCGGCGTGACCGTGCGACCGCTGCGCACCATGCACGACGTCGACGAGTTCTGCGAGGTGTACTTCGACGACGTGGCGGTGCCGGGAGACCGGATGCTCGGAAACGTCGGTGACGGTTGGCAACTGGCGATGGACCTGCTGCCTTATGAGCGCTCGACGTGTTTCTGGCAGCGGATCGCGTACCTGTACGCCCGCTTCGACACGCTGATCAACGAGGTCAAAGGGCTGGGCACAGCGTCGGATTCGGACCTCGGCGAGGCGTACCTGGCGTTGCACACTCTGCGCTGCCGGTCTCGTGCGACCCAGCACCGCCTGGCCGGCGGTCAGAAGCTCGGTGCGGACACCTCGATCGACAAGGTGCTGCTGGCCGGCGCCGAGCAACGGCTGTTCGACACCGTGCGCGACCTGCTGCCCGGACACATCGAGCTGACCGACGACTTCTGGCGCACCGACTACCTGTACTCGCGGGCGGCCAGCATCTACGGCGGCACCGCCGAGGTGCAGCGCAACATCATCGCCCGCCGGCTGCTCGACCTCGGGAAGGAGTGACCATGGACGCTCTGGACGCCGAATCCCTCGGCATGCTCGAGGACACCCTGCGCAAGACCATGCTCTCGACATCGGGCGCCGAACTCGACGCCGCGCTGGCCGAACTGGGCTGGGCCGAGATGCTGGCCGACATGCCCGACATGGCGATCCCGTTGGTGTTCCGGCTGCTCGGCGAAACTGGCTCGCACGCCTCGGTTCTCAACGATGTGCTGCTCGAGACCATCGGCGGTCTGCCCGGCGGCACCCCGCCGATGCCGTTCGCCGGTGGCGGCTGGGTGGTGTGGGAGCGCACCGCCAACGCGGAGCCGACGCTCGGCGGGCTGCCGCTGCGCGCGGTGCCCGACGGTGAGCTGATGCGGATGGGTGAGGCGCGGCGGGCGGTCGGCTGGTGGTTGGTCGGTACGGCCAGGGCGATGCTGGCGCTGGCCCGTCAGCACGCACTGGACCGGGTGCAGTTCGGTAAGCCGATCGCGTCGTTCCAGGCGATCCGGCATCGGCTGGCCGAGACGCTGGTGGCCATCGAAGGCGCCGAGGCGACGTTGGGCCTGCCGGGCACCGAAAGCCCCGACCTGACCGCGATGCTGGCCAAGGCCGCCGCGGGCAAGGCGGCGTTGACCGCGGCCAAACGCTGTCAGCAGGTGCTCGGCGGGATCGGCTTCACCGAAGAACACGACCTGCACGTGCACATCAAGCGCGCACTGGTGCTGGACGGATTGCTCGGCAACACAAGGGAGTTGACGCGACGGGCCGGCGCGGGTCTGCGGGCGCGCGGCTCGGCCCCCCGCCTCGCCGAACTGTAGCCCCCGCCTCGTTGGGGCGAGGGCCCTCACCTCGTCGGGGCGAGCGTGCATTGCTTTGCACTCGACACGCCCACGAAAATCGTGCACTTGTGCACGTTCGCGCCGCCGCGACTGTGCACAAGTGGTGATCCATCCACAGGTTAAGTCTCACGTGTGTTCGCGACGGCGTCACCAGGCTGACGATGGCCGGTATGGATGCGGCACTGAAGCAGTTGTTCGACGCGCAGGGTGGAGTGGCGACGAGCGGTCAGATCCTGGCGCTCGTCTCGCGCTACGAGTTCGAATCGGTCCTCAAAACCCGGTATCTGGAGCGTCTCTGGCACGGAGTGTATGGCCTCGGCGAACCGACCGACGACATGCGGTTGCGCGGTCTCGACCTCGCGTGCGGGGTCACCGTGCCGGTGTGTCTGTCGACCGCGGCCGCGCTGTTCGGCTTCGACACCGAGCAACCCGCTGACCTGCATGTGCTCAATCCGCCCCGCCGGCAACTGCGCAACGCTGACGGTCTGGTCGTGCACCGCCGCGACGGGGCGCCGCTGGTGATGGTCGACGGCCGGGCGGCGACGACGCCGGCCTGGACCGCCGTCGAAGTGGCCCGCGCGCTGCGCCGCCCGCGAGCACTCGCGACACTCGATGCGGCGTTGCGTTCCGGCACCTGCAGCCGCGGCGAAATGTGGCGCGCGGCAATCGAACAGGCTGGCCGGCGCGGGATCGTCGCGGTACGGGATCTTCTGCCGCTCGCCGATGCCCGCGCGGAGTCGCCGATGGAGAGCGAGACGCGCCTGGTGATGATCGACGGGGGGCTGCCGGTGCCGGACCTGCAGTACGAGGTGGTCGACGGCAACGGCGAGCTGCGTCGCCTCGACTTCGCATGGCCGGAGTTCCGCGTCGCGGTCGAGTACGACGGCGTCGACTGGCACTCCGATCCCGAGGCGGTGCGCAACGACCGTCGTCGCCGACTGGCATTGCAGGACATCGGCTGGATCGTCATCGCGATCGTCTTCGACGACGTACGGCATCACGCCTGGGACTTCGTGGCCCGGGTCCGACGACAGCTTGTGCACGCTCAGGCGGCGTGAGCGTGCACAAGATGCTGAAAATGCGCGGCGTGTCGTGTGCACACGCGCACGCTCGCCGTAAAAAGGGGGGCGCTACTTGATGTTGGCTTTCATCTCTTCGAGGTTCACCAGCACCGGCCACCCGCCGACACTGAGCGCGTTGCCGTGCCCGGTCTGATGGATGTCGAACACCGACTGGATCGCCGCGTAGAAGCCCTGCACGTCGAGCGTCTGGTTCACCGCCCGCTTGGCCTGGCGCAGCTTGAACGGCGGCATCTTGGCGATCTGCTCGGCCAGCGCCCTGGTCTCGGTGTCCAGGTCCTCGCGCGGCACCACCTTGTTCACCATGCCGGTGGCGGCGACCTCCTCGGCGGTCATCGCGCGGCCGGTGAACAGGATCTCCTTGGCCTTCCGCGGCCCCAGTTCCCAGGTGTGTCCGTGGTATTCGACGCCGCCGATGCCCATCAGCACCACCGGATCGGAGAACTGGGCGTCGTCGGCGGCGATGATCAGGTCGCACGGCCAGCACAGCAGCAGTCCCCCGGAGATGCAGCGGCCCTGCACCGCGGCGATCGACGGCTTGGGCACGTTGCGCCAGCGCAGCGTGTACTCCAGATAACGCCTCGCCTCGTGCTGGATGATGAACTCCAGCGTGATCTTGTCCGGCACCGGTCCGCCACCGCGCAGGTCATGACCGGCCGAGAAGTGCTTCCCGTTGGCGCGCAACACGATCACCGACACCTCGGGATCCTCGGCGGCGCGGGTCCACGCGGCGTCGAGTTCGTCGAGCAGTTCCGGGTTCTGCGCGTTGGCGGCCTCGGGCCGGTTCAACGTGATGGTCGCGATCCGGTCGGCGACCTCGTAGTCGATGTACATGGCCAGTCCTTCTAGTTGCGGGGCAGACCCAGCAACCGCTGGGCGATGATGTTGCGTTGGATCTCCGAGGTGCCGCCGGCGATCGTGCCGCCGAAGGTGCGCGCATAGCGTTCGAACCACCCGCACCGGTACAGGTCGAGGTGGTGCGCGCTGTACGGGCCGCTGAAGTTCGGAGCGGGCAGCGCGTCCGGCCCCGCGGCCGCCAGCGCGTACTCCGTCGCCGCCTGCGACGCCTCCGAGCCGAGGAGCTTGAGCACCGACAGCGCAGGCACGTCCTCATCACCGCGCGCGGCCCGCGCCAGCGCCACCGACCCGAGCAGGCGCAGCGCGTGATTGTCCATCACCAGCCCGGCGTAGCGGTCGCGGTCGAGTGCCGACGACGGGCGGAAGTCTTCGACCAGTTCCTGCAGGCGATCGGCGTAGCTGAGCCACAGCATGTTCCGCTCGTGGCCGAGCGAGCCGTTGGCCACCCACCAACCCTCGTCGAGCGGTCCGATCAGGTTCTCCGCGGGCACCCGGACGTCGTTGAAGAAGACCTCGTTGAAGTCGAGGTCGTCGGTGCCGCACAGCGACGCGAACGGGCGCCGCACCACACCGGGAAGGTCCGTGGGGATCATCAGCACGCTGATGCCCTTGTGCTTGGCGGCTTTCGGGTCGGTGCGCACGAAGGTCAGCAGCACATCGGCGTCGTGGGCGCCCGAGGTCCACACCTTCTGGCCGTTGACGACGAAGTGGTCACCGTCGCGCACCGCGGTGGTGCGCAGCGACGCCAGGTCCGAGCCGGCGCCGGGTTCGCTCATCCCCAGCGACGCGGTGATCTCCGCGCGCAGGATCGGCACCGCCCAGCGCTGCTGCTGTTCAGGTGTCCCGAACGAGATCAGCGATGCCGAGATGATCCCGACCCCCTGCACGTTGTAGGTCAGGTACACGCGCCGGCGCGCGAGTTCCTCCTGATGGACGTACTGCTGCAGGATCGTGGCGTTGCGCCCGCCGAACTCGGGCGGGTAGCCGGGCAGCAACCAGCCGTTGTCGAACAACAGCCGCTGCCAGTCGCGGGCCCACGCCGGCACGTCGCTGCTCGAACGCGACCGCGCCAGCGCGACCGCCTCGTCGGGAAGATTCGCATCGAGGAAACTGTTGAACTCCGCGCGGAAAGCCTCGACGTCGGCATCGAAGGTCAGCTGCACGAGACTCCCGCGGATCAAATTTTTGGTAGGACTACAGTTATCCCGGAAATGAGAATACTATTCTCATCGTGAGAAAGTTACAATCTCTGACACGTTGGCCGCGAGGGGGTCGAGGACCGCAATGGCAAGGCGTTCTCCGGTACAGTCAGTTCATGTTCTCCCCACTCGGCCTGCGTCTGAGCCGCCGGTGACGAGCCCCAGCGAGGAACCCGCGTGGAAGCAGCGTGCGGTCGAGCGGTCGATCAAGACCGCCAAGCTGCGGGCTGCGCAGCGCGTTCAGCGCTTCCTCGACGCGGCCCAGGCGATCATCATCGAAAAGGGCAGCACCGACTTCACCGTGCAGGAGGTCGTGGACCGCTCGCGGCAGTCGCTGCGCAGCTTCTACCTGCAGTTCGACGGTAAGCACGAGCTTCTGCTCGCACTCTTCGAGGATGCGCTGAGCCGATCGGCCGACCAGATCCGCGCGGCCACCACCACCGAGGACGAGCCCATCGAGCGGCTCAAGGTCGCGGTGCAGTTGCTGTTCGAGTCCTCGCGGCCCGATCCGACCGCCAAGCGACCGCTGTTCACCGATTTCGCGCCCCGACTGCTGCTCTCGCACCCGTCCGAGGTGAAGATCGCGCACGCGCCGCTGCTGGCCCTGCTGACCGAGCTGATGGAAGAGGCCAGCGAGGCCGGCCAGTTGCGCGAAGGCATCAACCCCAAGCGGATGGCCGCGATGACCATGCAGACGGTGATGTTCGTCGCGCAGTCCAACGGCGCCGACGACGCCGGGCCCAAGCCGATCACCGCTGACGAAGTCTGGGACTTCTGCTCCCACGGATTCGCCGCCAAGTAACCGGAGAACTCCGTTCTCACTTCCATCGTGAGAACCATGTTCTCGGCGATGCGCGCCGGATCGGTGCGCCTTTGCGAGAACGTGATTCTTCAGACAGAAGAGCTGGCATGGTCGAAAATGAATCCGTTATTGACACTTTCGCCGGCTGAATGCCAGAGTTGTGAGACAGATGCCAGCCCCGTGTCTTACGTGACCCCCGGTTCATCGAGAGGCGACCTGTGACGATCAGCGCTGAGAACTCCGACGTGCAGCAAGCGACGGATGAGCTCTACTACGACCCGTACAACATCGACCTCAACATGAACCCCTACGCGGTGTTCGCCCGACTCCGCGAAGAAGCCCCGCTGTACTACAACGAGCGGCATGACTTCTACGCGCTGAGCCGCTTCGAAGACGTCAACAAGGCGGTCATCGACCACGAGACGTTCATCTCCGGCCGCGGCGCTCTGCTGGAGATCATCAAGTCCGGCATGGAGATTCCGCCCGGCACGCTGATCTTCGAGGATCCGCCGATCCACAACATCCACCGCAACCTGCTCTCGCGAGTGTTCACCCCGCGCAAAGTGCTCGCGCTGGAACCGCAGATCCGCGAGTTCACCGCCCGCTGCCTGGACCCGCTGGCGGACTCGGACAAGTTCGACTTCGTCAACGACCTCGGCGCGCAGATGCCGATGCGGGTCATCGGCATGCTGCTGGGCATCCCCGAAGAGGACCAGCGACGGGTCACCGACCACGGTGAGGCCACCCTGCAGAGCGACTCGGTCGACCTGATGGCCACCGGCGAGGTGTTCGCCGAGTTCATCGACTACCGCACCGAACACCCGTCCGACGACATCATGACCGACCTGCTCAACGCGGAGTTCGAGGACGAGACGGGCACGAGGCGCAAGCTGCGCCGCGAAGAACTGCTGATGTACCTCACCGTGATCGCGACCGCCGGCAGCGAAACCACCACACGCCTGATCGGTTGGGCCGGAAAGACTCTCGCCGAATACCCCGACCAGCGCGCCGAACTCGGCGCCGACTACAGCCTGATACCGCAAGCGGTCGAGGAGATCCTGCGCTGGGAGCCGCCCGCGCTGCAGATCGCCCGCTACGTCACCCGCGACATCGAGTATTACGGTCAGACGGTGCCGGAGGGGTCGGCGATGCTGATGCTCGTCGGGGCCGCCAACCGTGACCACCGGCGCTTCCCGCCCGACGGCGATGTCTTCGACATCCACCGAGTGCAGCGCTCGCACATGACCTTCGGGGCGGGCACCCACTTCTGCATGGGCAATGCGCTGGCGCGGCTGGAGGGCCGGATCGCGCTCGAGGAGATCCTCAAGCGCTTCCCGACATGGGAGGTCGACTGGGACAACGCGACACCCTCCCCCACCACCGCGGTGCGTGGTTGGCAGTCGATGCCCACCTTCGTCACCCACGCTTGATCACAACCAATCCCGACAATCATCAAAAGGACTGACACATGGCAGGACGCGTAGAAGGCAAGGTCGCATTCATCACCGGCGCGGCGCGCGGTCAGGGCCGCGCGCACGCGGTGCGGCTGGCGCAGGAGGGCGCCGACATCATCGCTGTCGACATCTGTAAGAAGGTCGACACCGTCGAGCTGATCGAAGCGTCGACGCCCGAGGACCTCGCCGAAACCGCGGACCTGGTCAAGGGTCTGAACCGGCGCATCTACACCGCCGAGGTCGACGTCCGCGACTACGACGCGCTCAAGGCCGCAGTCGACACCGGCGTCGAGCAGCTCGGCCGCCTCGACATCATCGTCGCCAACGCCGGCATCGGTAACGGCGGGCAGACGCTGGACAAGACCAGCGAAACCGACTGGACCGCAATGATCGACGTCAACCTGGGCGGCGTGTGGAAGACCGTCAAGGCCGGCGTCCCGCACATCCTCGAAGGGGGCCGCGGCGGTTCGATCATCCTGACCAGCTCGGTCGGCGGCCTGAAGGCCTACCCGCACACCGGCCACTACGTCGCCGCCAAGCACGGCGTGGTGGGCCTGATGCGCACGTTCGCCGTCGAACTCGGCGCGCAGAACATCCGCGTCAACTCGGTGCACCCGACCAACGTGAACACCCCGCTGTTCATGAACGAGCCGACGATGCGGCTGTTCCGTCCCGATCTGGAGAACCCGGGCCCCGACGACATGAAGGTCGTCGGCCAACTGATGCACACGCTGCCGATCGGCTGGGTCGAGCCCGAGGACATCGCGAACGCGGTGCTGTTCCTGGCGTCCGACGAGAGCCGCTACATCACCGGCGTGACGTTGCCGGTCGATGGCGGCAGCTGCCTGAAGTAGCCCGATGACCGCTGCTGAGCTGTCGCTTCCGCGCAGCTGGGACGAGATCACGCCGAGCTGGATGACGGCGGCGCTCGGGAACCACTTCCCGGGCGCCACCGTCGACGGTGTCACGGTGGCGCTGCGCGACGACGGTACCAACCGACGCGCGCGGCTGGCGCTGACCTACGCCGCGGGGAGCGGACCGGCGACCGTGTTCGCCAAGGCCGTCGATCCCGACCACGCCGAACTGGTCGCGCTGACCAGCGGGCTGTTCCATGAACCGCGGCTGTTCAGCTCCGATGTCGAGCTGCCGCTGGACCATCCGGCCGTCTACGCCGCGCTGATCGACGAGCCCGGCTCGAACTTCGTGATGATCATGGAGGACGTCGTCGCGCGCGGCGCCGACCCGCGTGACTCCACCCGGCCGATGTCAGTCGAGCAGGTCGCCAACGGCGTCCGCGGGCTGGCCCGGATGCACAGCCGGTTCTGGGACGAGCGGCTGGCGGCCACGCCCGGCCTGGATTGGTTGGAACCGTTCGTCGCATTCGAGGGCCTCGAGCACGCGCCGCTGCACATCGCGCACGAGCGGTTGGGCAACACGGTTCCCTCGGTGGTGCTCGGGCTCAGCGGCACCGAACTGTTCGTCGACCTGTGGGCGCGCTACATCGGCACGCTGACGACCTCCCCGCAGACGCTGTTGCACGGCGACCCGCACATCGGCAACACCTACGTGCTGCCCGACGACGACGTCGGCTTCCTGGACTGGCAGATGGCCCGGCGCGGCAACTGGTCCCTGGACCTCGGCTACTTCTTACAAGGTGCGCTGACGATCGAGGACCGCAGGACCGCCGAACGCGAACTGCTCGACGAATACCGCGGCGCGCTGGCGTTGCCGGCCGGGGAACTGCCGTCGACCGATGAGGTCTGGCTGCGGTACCGGGCGTCGGTCGCGCACGGGCTGGCCATCTGGATGGCGACGCTGTCGGGCGGCGACGCCTGGCAGGGCGCCGAGATCAGCCTGGCGTTGGCGCAACGCTACGCCGCGGCCTACGTCGACCTCGACACCCCTGCCGCGCTCGATGCGCTGACGTAAAACCCCGGGCCTGACCCGAAACCCACCGATCTTGACGGTGCGGATGGTTCGATGGAGCCTTCGACGGGTGCAGGGGGTGGGATGTGAAGCGACTCAACGGCATGGACGCCATGCTGCTGTACAGCGAGACCCCGAACCTGCATACGCACACGCTCAAGGTCGCGATCATCCACGCCGCGGACTACCACGCCGAACACGGTGAGCCGTTCACCTTCGACGTGTTCCGCCGCACGGTTGCGCGGCGACTGCACCTGCTCGACCCGCTGCGTTACACGCTGGTCGACATCCCGTGGAAGCTGCACCACCCGATGTGGCTCGAGGACTGCCCGGTCGACCTCGACTACCACCTGCGGCAGGTGCAGGTGCCCAGCCCCGGCGGCCGCCGCGAACTCGACGAGGTGATCGGTGCGATCGCCAGCACACCGCTGGACCGCCGTCGTCCGCTGTGGGAGTTCCACTTCGCCGAGGGGATGGCCGACGACCGGTTCGCGCTGATCGGCAAGGTCCACCACACGCTGGCCGACGGTGTCGCCTCGGCCAACCTGCTGGCCCGGTTGATGGATCTGACCGGGTCCCCGTCGGCCGACGAGCGCGACGACTACGACACCTGCGAGGCTCCCTCACCTGGTGAACTGTTGCGCGCCGCGGGCCGCGACCACATGCAGAACGTCGCCGCCCTGCCGAAGGTCGCGCTCGACGCGGTCCGCGGCGTCACCCGGGTGGGCCGACGCTCCCGCGAGCGTGACCGCGACACCGAACGTGCCCGGTTGTTCCGGACACCGCCGACGTTCCTCAACCACGTCGTCTCGCCCGGGCGCACGTTCGCGACGGCGTCGGTGGCACTCGCCGAGGTGAAGGAGACGGCGCGCGCACTCGGGGTGACGTTCAACGACATCGTGCTCGGCACCGCCGCGGGCGGCCTTCGCGAGCTGCTGCTGCGCTACGACGGCCGCGCCGACCGGCCGATCCTGGCGTCGGTGCCGGTGTCGACCGACCGCTCCCCCGACCGGGTCACCGGAAACGAGATCAGCGGGCTGGCGGTGTCGCTGCCGGTGCACGTCGACGACCCGCTCGAGCGCGTGCGTCTGACGTCGCGGGCGACGGCGAGCGCCAAGGAGATCCACGATCTGCTCGGGCCGAAACTGCAGGGTCAGATGATGGAGTACCTGCCGCCTCCGCTGGCCCCGGCGCTGTTCCGTTGGCAGTCCTCGCGCGCGGCGCACAACCGGGTGATGAACGTGGCGATCTCCACGGTCCCGGGGCCGCGCGAACACGGGCACGTCGGCGGGGCCCGGGTCACCGAGATCTACTCGGTCGGGGTGCTGTCGGCAGGCAGCGCGTTCAACATGACGGTGTGGAGTTACGTGGACCAGGTGGACATTTCGGTGCTCTCCGACGACGCCACGTTCGATGACGTGCACGAGGCCACCGACGCGATGATCCACGGGCTGACCGAGATCCGCCGTGCGGCAGGGCTTCCCGGCCTCTCGACGGTCGACACCGCGATGGCCCCGGCGCCCGCCTTGCGCTAGTCCACCAGGTCGAGCAGGTCCTTGCGGACCACCTTGCCGGTGCTGCCGCGCGGCAACTCGTCGAGCACCGTGATCTGCCGCGGCACCTTGTAGTTCGCGAGGTTGTCGCGCACGTGCTGTTTGAGGTCGTCCGGCGTCGTGCCCGCCCCGGATTCGAGGACGACGAACGCGACCAGACGCTGCCCGTACTGTTCGTCGTCGACGCCGAGCACGTTGGCCTCGGCGACCTCGGGGTGCGCGGCGAGCACCTTCTCGACCTCGATCGGGTAGACGTTCTCGCCGCCGGAGACGATCATCTCGTCGTCGCGCCCGACCACGAACAGCCGGCCCGCGTCGTCCAGGTAACCCACGTCCCCCGACGCCATGAAGCCGTCGTGGAAGTCCTTGGTCTTACCGGAGGTGTACCCGTCGAACAGCGTGCCGCTGCGCACGAAGATCTGGCCGGTCTCCCCTGTCGGCATCTCGTTGAACTCCGCGTCCAGGATGCGGATCTCGGTGCCGTCGGCCGGTGTTCCCGCCGTCTCGGGTGCGGCGCGAAGGTCGGCCGGGGTGGCGGTGGCGATCATCCCGGCCTCGGTCGCGTTGTAGTTGTTGTAGATCACGTCACCGAACTGGTCCATGAACTTGATGACGACGTCCGGCCGCATCCGCGAGCCCGAGGCCGTGGCGAAGCGAAGTGAGCGGCCACTGTAGCGATTTCGGGTCTCGTCGGGCAGGTCCATGATGCGGTCGAACATCACCGGCACGACCGCCAGACCGGTCGCGCGGTGCTGATCGACCAGCGCCAGCGTCGCCTCCGGGTCGAACTTGCGCCGAGTGACGATGGGGCAGGCGAGCAGCGCGGCGAACAGCAGCTGCGAGAAGCCCCACGCGTGAAACATGGGCGCGACGATCACGATCGGTTCCTCGGTGCGCCACGGGGTGCGGTCGAGCACGGCCTTCAGGTCGCCGACCCCGCCGCTGCCCGCACCGCGTTTGGCGCCCTTGGGGGTGCCCGTCGTCCCGGACGTCAGCAGGATGATGTCGCTCTTGCGCTGGCTCGGCTCGGGCCGCCTGCCGCGGTTGTCGTCGATGATCTTCTCGGCGGTCAGCGTGTCCGCGGACCCGTCGGTCCAGCTCAGGATCCGCACCGCATCGGGTTTGTCGGCCATCGCACGGTCGACGATCTCGGCGAACTCCTCGTCGTAGATGACGACGTCGGCGCCTTCGCGGTCGACCACCTCGGCCAACGCAGGGCCGGCGAAGGACGTGTTGAGCAGCAGCACGTCCGACCCGATCCGGTTGGCGGCCACCAGCGCCTCGATGAATCCGCGGTGGTTACGGCACATCACCGCAACGGTTTTCGGCGTGCCCAGCCCCTGAAGACCCGCGGCCAGCGCGTCACACCGGTCGTCGAGCTGCTTCCAGGTCAGCGTGCCGCGCTCGTCGATCAGCCCGGGTTTGTCCGGACAGCGCTGCGCGGCGATCGCGAAGCCCACCGTCGCGGTCATCCCGACCCGGCGCACCGCCGTACCCATCCGCAGGTACTTGTCGGGGCGCAGCGGGGCGATCAGACCTGCGCGCCAAAGCGTTTGAACGAGTCCGAGAGTGTCAGCCATGTCGGTTCACCCAAGCACAGGGAAGCGGCGTTCGCGGGCCAATTCGTCGAGCGCGGCCTGCATGACCGCCCGGACGTGGAGGTCGACGGCGTCGATGTCGGGGTTCTCGCCGAACTCGGCGGTGACGTCGATCGGGTCGAGGACGCGGGTGACGATCTTCGACGGCAGCGGCAGATTCGGCGGGAAGAAGACCGACATCCCGAAGGGAAGTCCGAAGCTGACCGGCAGGATTTCCGCGCGCAGTTTCTTGAGTCCGATGCGCCGGGCGATCGAGTCGCCGCGCGCGAGGAAAAGCTGTGTCTCCTGCGCGCCGATCGACACCATCGGCACGATCGGCACACCGGTCTCGATCGCGGTGCGGACGTATCCGGTGCGGCCGGCGAAGTCGATGACGTTCTCGGTGAACGTAGGCCGGTACGAGTCGTAGTCGCCCCCCGGGAATACCAGGACGACAGCGCCGTCCCGGAGGGCATTGGCGGCGTTGCCCCGGGTGGCTTCGATGACACCCGCGCGCCGCAGCAGGTCGCCGACCGGTCCGACGAAGATCATCTGGTGGCCCAGCGTGTACAGGGGACGGTCGAAACCGAATTTCTTGTAGAACGCCGGCGCGAACACCAGCACGTCGGGGGTCAACATGCCGCCGGAGTGGTTCGACACCACCAGTGCGCCACCCACGGCAGGTATCCGGTCGAGGTCACGGACCTCGGCGCGAAAGTACCGCTTGATCAGCGGCCCCACCCGATCGACGATCTGCTCGGCGAAGCCGGGGTCCCACTTGGCGACTTCCTTGTTCTGGCCCGCACCGCCGCTGCTCATACCCGTGTCTGTTCCCACTTCTGGTCCCCCACTATCGACACCGGATGAAATAGAGTACTCTCCAAAAAAGAGAATACCATATCCGCAGGTAGGAGAGTCAATGGCTGGCACGGTGCTCGTCACCGGCGGGTTCGGGCTGGTCGGTTCGGCGACCGTGCGCCAGCTGGCCGCCGACGGTCGCCGGGTCGTGGCCGCCGACCTCGACACCCCCGCCAACCGCAAAGCCGCGGCGAAACTGCCCGACGGCGTCGAGTTCCGCTGGGCCGACCTTACCGATGCCGAACAGGTCGAGCGCCTGGTGTCCGAGACCGCACCGGCGGCCGTCATCCACCTCGCCGCGGTCATCGCGCCGGCCATCTACCGGGCCCGGAAGGCCGCCCGCAAGGTCAACGTCGAGGCCACCGCGACGCTGGTCCAGATTGCCGAGGCGCAGCCGACGCCGCCGCGGTTCGTCCACGCGTCGAGCAACGCGGTGTTCGGTGCCCGCAACCCGCACCGCACCCCCTCGCCGCTGCGCGCCGAGGACCCGATGCGCCCGTGCGACATCTACAGCGGAACGAAGGCCGAGGCCGAGGAGATCGTGCGGGGCTCGACACTCGAATGGGTGGTGCTGCGGTTCGGCGGGGTGCTGAGCACCGACCTCGCAGCGCTGCCGCTGAGCAGCGACGCCATGCTCTTCGAGAGCGCGCTGCCCACCGACAACCGCGTGCAGACCGTCGACGTCCGCGACGTCGCGTTCGCCTGCGCGGCAGCCACCACCGCCGACGTCGCCGGCGAGATCCTGCTGATCGCCGGCGACGAGTCACACCGGCACTGCTACGGCGACCTCGCGCCCGCTCTGGTCGCGGCACTGGGCATGCCCGGCGCGATCCCGCCCGGGCGTCCCGGCAACCCCGACAGCGACACCGACTGGTTCGTCACCGACTGGATGGACACCACCAGAGCCCAGGAGGCGCTGGGCTTCCAGCGGTACACGTGGGACGACATGATGGGCGAGCTGAAGTCGAAGTTCTGGTTCGCCCAGCTTCCGGGTCGGCTGCTGGCGCCGGTGGTGCGGGAGTTCATGAAGCGCCGCAGCGTGTACTTCAACGCGCCGGGACAGTACGCCGACCCGTGGGGCGCCATCCGCGACAACTTGGGCGATCCCTCCTGGGAGCGGCCGTAACCGCATAGGGTGGCGCGCTGTGGACGGTTACCAGGGCCGCGCGGCGGTCATCACGGGCGGCGCGAGCGGCATCGGTCTCGCCACCGCCAGGGAGTTCGCCCGCCGCGGCGCGCGGCTGATGCTGGCCGACGTCAACGCGGCCGCGCTGGACACGGCGGTGGCGGCGTTGCGGGACGACGGCGTCGACGTCCGCGGCGTGGTCTGCGACGTGCGCAAGCTCGACGACGTCACGGCGCTGGCCGACGAGGCTTTCCGCGAGTTCGGTTCGGTGCACGTGGTTTTCAACAACGCGGGCATCGCGTATGCGGGTCCGGTCGCCGAGACCAGCCACGAGGACTGGCGTTTCGTGCTCGACGTCGACCTGTGGGGCCCGATCCACGGGGTCGAGGCGTTCCTGCCGCGGCTGATCGCCCAGGAGGAGCCCAGCCACATCGCGTTCACCGCGTCGTTCGCCGGGCTCATCCCCAACGTCGGCCTCGGGCCCTACTGCGTCGCCAAGTACGGCGTCGTCGCGCTGGCCGAGACGTTGTCGCGGGAGGTGCGGGCCAACGGCATCGGGGTTTCGGTGCTCTGCCCGATGATCGTCGAGACCGACCTGATGGCCAACAGCGAGCGCGTGCGCAGCGACGACTACGGCCCGCCCACCCCGGCGGGTGACCTGCCCGCCGCGACCACCGACCCCGAGGTCACCGCCGACGACGTCGCGCGTCTGATGGCCGACGGCATCCTCGCCAACCGCCTCTACGTCATTCCGCACAGCGCCGCGCGGGGTTCGATCCGTCGCCGCTTCGAACGCATCGACCGGGCGTTCGAGGAGCAGGCCGCCGAGGGCTGGACCCACTGACGGCGCTGTGTTTCGGCCGCCGAGCGTCGGGTTTTTACGCGAAAATCGCGCGAAACCCGCCAAAAAGTCGACTCTCGGCGCAATTTACGCCGGGCCCAGCGTCGGCCGCCCGGTCTGCGGATGGTGATACCAGCCGCCCGCGGCCTCGGTGCCGCCGTCGACGTGCAGCGTCTGCCCGGTGATGTAGCGGGCCATGTCGGAAGCCAGAAAGACCGCGGCAGAGGCGATCTCGTCGACATGCCCGGGACGCCCCATCGGTATGGCCGGCGCGGAGTCGGGCGACAGCGTGCCGTTCGCCAGATGCGCGATCCCCTCGGTCAGCGCGAGGTCGGGCGCCAGCGCGTTGACCCGGATCCCGTGCGGTGACAGCTCGAACGACGCGGTCTGGGTGTAGTTGATGACGCCGGCCTTCGCGGCCGCGTAGGCGGCGTATCCGGGTGCGGCCCGCGCACCCTCGATCGAGGTCACATTGATGACGCTGCCCGGCGTCCGGGCGTCGACGAGTCGGCGGGCCACCCGCTGCGTACACAGCAGCACGTGGCGCAGGTTGGCTTTGTACAGTGCGTCCCAACCGTTTTCGGTGGTGTCGAGCAGCGGCGAGAAGAATGTGCCGCCCGCGTTGTTGACCAGGATCGACACCTCGCCCAGCGCGTCGACGGTCTGCTGCAGCGCGGCGTCGACCTGCCCGGTGTCGCGCACGTCGGTGACGACGCCCAGCCCGCCGCAGCTTTCCGCGGCCGCCGCGCAGGTGTCGGGGTCGCGCTCCCAGATCGCCACCGTGGCCCCGAATGCGGCCAGTCCGTCGGCGATGGCGCGCCCGATGCCCGCTCCCCCGCCGGTGACGACCGCGACGCGGTCGGTGAGCAGGATGTCGGACGGGTCGATCGCCATGGGTCGAGTCAACCAGTTTTCGTGGTGCGAATGGTCAGACCCGCCGGAGCCGAACCGATGACGCCGTCGGTTTCCAACGCGTCGATCTGGTCGTCGCTCAATCCCAACCCGGTGAGGACCTCGCGGTTGTGCTGCCCGAGCAGCGGTGCGGGTGCGCGGTGCAGCGGCGAGGTCACCGACGACATGCGCATCGGCACCGTGCTGTAGCGCGCGACGGGGCTGACCGGATGGTCCACGCGCTCGTAGAATCCGCGGTGCACCAGTTGCGGCAGATCGCCCACCCGGTGCGGCTGCATCACCTTGGCCACCGGAACACCCGCCGACCACAGTGTCTCGACGATCTCGTCGCCGGTCCTTTCGGCGCACCACTCGGTCAGCCGGGCGTCGATCATGTCCTGGTGGTCACGACGGCCGTCGACGTGCACCAGTTCGTCGGTCACCCACGCCGGGTCACCGAGGGCGTCGACCAGCGCGGCCCACTGCTCGTCGGTGGCGACGGCGATCGCCACCCAGTCGTCGGGGCGGCCGAACTCGTCGAGTTCTGAGGTGCGGTAGAGGTTCTGCGGTGCCGCGGTCGGCCCGCGGTTGCCGTGACGCTGCAGCAGGGTGCCGGTCGCCGCGTACTCGACGACCTGTTCGCCCGCGACGTTGAGGGCGGCGTCGACCATCGCGGCTTCGATCCGCACACCCTGCCCGGTCTTGCGACGGTGTTCGAGCGCCAGCATCAGCGCGGTCAGGCCGTGCACCCCCGCGTTGGGGTCGCCGACCGAGTACGGTTCGACCGGATTCTGGTCGGGATGTCCGGTCAGCCAGGTGATTCCGGAGCAGTCCTCGATGACGTAGGCGAACGCGGGCTTGTCGCGCCACGGTCCGTCGAGTCCGAAGCCCGGCATCCGCAACATGATCGCGTCGGGCCGTAGGCGCTGCACCGCCTCGAAGTCGAGCCCGATCTGCTCGAGCACCCGCGGTGTGTAGTTCTCGACGACGATGTCACAGGTCTTGACCAGTTCGCGCAGCAGTTCGACGCCCCGTTCGGAGCGGATGTCGAGCGTGAGGCTCTTCTTGCCGGTGTTCAGGCCCGCGAAGATCGGCGACTGTTCCCACCACCGCTGCTCGGTGACCGGCACCCCGGCGATCAACCGGGTGCCGTCGGGCCGCGCCGTCGACTCGACGTGGATCACCTCGGCGCCGAGCATCGCCAGCACGTGGGTGCACGACGGCCCGGCCCAGAAGCTGGTCATGTCGAGCACGCGCAGACCGTCGAACGGCAAGCGCCCCGAAAGAGCATTCCTGGCTGTTGTACGGCCCGATTGACAACCGGGAATGCTATTTCGCGACTGGTAGGCCTCGGTGTGCTCGCCCAGTCGCGGCGCCGGCTCGGGCGACCGCAGCAGCGGCGGGGACGTGCGGTAGGGCGGGCCCGGCTGGGTGAACCCGTCGCGCGGGTTGGTGACGAACGTGCCGCGCTCGACGAACTGCTCGAATGCCGTCACGGTCGCGCCGTTGCCCACCGGCGCGTTGGGGATCCGGAACGCCGACGACAGCTCCAGGATGTCCTCCACGCGGTTTTCACTCACCCACTCGTAGATCTGCTCGGCGTGGATGTTGGCCTGCTCGGTGATCGACAGCTCCGAGGTCTCGTCGATCCACTCGTCGTGGCCGACCATCGCGCACAGGTCGAACCACTGCTGCGCGGTGCCGCAGCCCAGCGCCACCAGCCCGTCGGCGGCCGACGCCACGCCGGGAACCGTCAACCTCCGGCGGTCCCGGAACGGGCGGCCGAGCGCGTCGTGAAACGACACAGAATAGTAAGTGAGGCACAGGATCTGGGTTTCGAGTATTGACAGGTCCACAAGCCCGGCTGGTACCGCCACGGTGGCCGCCGCAGCGTAGGCACCCGCGAGGTACTCGCCGATCTGGCCGGCGACGAACACCGGCGCCCGGTCCTGCGCGCCGCGGCCCAGGCCGATCACCCCGCCCGACCACGCCTGCGTGGTGAACTCGGTGGCCGGCTTGTCGGCCCAGGGCCCGTCGAGGCCGAACGGGGTGATCGAGGTGACGGTCAGATGCCCGTAGGCCTGCTCGATGGCGACGGGACCGAACTCGTCGAGTTCGGCGACCGCCGACCCGCGCGACCACACCACCGCGTCGGCGCCCGACAGCAACCCGCGCAGCATGTCGCGGTCGGCGGCGACGGCCGGGTCGACGACGACGCTGTGCTTGGAGCAGGCCAGGTAGCTGAACAGCGGGCCGTCGCCGCCAGGCTCCACGGCGGCGCCCGACGCCGACCATGTCCGCAGCGGGTCACCCTGCGGGCCTTCCACTTTGATCACCGTGGCGCCGCCGTCGGCGAGCAGTTTGGTGCAGTAGCCGCCGGCGATCCCGCTGGACAGGTCGACGATGGTGTAGTCGTCAAGCGCCGCCACTATTCCTTCTTTCTGCGGTTGGACTTGCTCAGCCGGAACTCGGGCGGGAACTTGTCGTCGTTGCCGTTGACCGCGTCGGCCAGACCGGCGTCGAGCGCGTCGCCGAGCATGAAGTCCCCGCCGTCGGGCCGCGCCGCCCCGCCCATCGACTCGAACATCGCCGAGATCAGGCTGCCGAGGTATTCACCCTGGAACTGCTTGACCACCTCGAAGAACATCTTCTGCTGGAACACGCTGTCCACCGGCCGGTTCCGCGCGCACGCGGTGGCGTACTTGTCGACCTCGGCTTCGAGTTGGCCGCGCGGCACCACCTTGTTGAGGAAGTTGCACTCCTTCATCTCCGCCGCGGTGAACGGCCGGCCGGTGAACACCATCTCCTGAAACGGCCGCAACCCCATCGTCATCACCCAGGTCCACATCCGCGGGCCCCACCCGAAGTACCGGAACGACGGATGCCCGAACAGCGCGTCGTCGCTGGAGATCACCAGATCCGCGTCGGCGCACTGGTAGAAGTGCCAGCCGTAGCAGTACCCCTTAGCCTCGACGATGCTGATCTTCTTCAGCTCCTGCAGCGCCCGGTTGCCTGCCGCGACGTTGGCGTACCACTGCCCCATCGTCGCGCCGTGGCGGAACGACTCTTTCGGCGGATACGTCACCTGCGGGTCATCGACCCGCAGTTCGGCGAGCCGCGCGGCGTCGTCACCGGCCATGAAGTCCGGCAGATCGGCCCCGCTGCCCAGGTTCTCGCCGACACCGCGGATAACCACGACCTTGACGTCGTCGTCGACCGTGGCCCCGCGCAGCAGGTCGGCATACCGCAGCCGCGCCGCCGATGTCGGGGCGTTCAGGTACTCGGGACGGTTGAACGTGATCGTCGCGATCTTGGTCGCCGGGTCCTTCTCGTAGAGGACGATCTCCTCAGGGGCGGGCCGACTCCCGGAGTCCGACATGGCCTCAACCGATTCCGACGCTCGCACCACTGTAGAACGGGCTGGAGGTCAGCACGTCGGCGCCGTCGGCGGTGATGTGCACCGCCTCCCGGCTGAACACCGCGCCGACACCCTGCTGCCAGACGTAGCCGCTGACCGCGAGCACCATGCCGGGCTCGAGCACCTCGTCGGCCACCGTCGCGCGCAGCGCAGGCGTGACCACAGGCGAGTCGTAGCCCAGCCCGAGCCCGTGCGCGACGGGCATCGCCGGCAGCGGTTCGCCCACCGCTTCGTAGGCGGCCAGCAGGTCACTGGCGCGGTTGCCGGGACGGCACGCAGCCAACAGCTTGTCCCACAGTCGGTTCCAGCGGTCGTAGACCTCCGGTATCGCGGTGCCGCCGACCTCGCCGACCGGCCAGGTGCGGCCGACCTCGCCGACATACCCGTCGGCCAGTGCGCCGGCGGAGAACGCCACGAGGTCACCCTCTTCGACGCGGCCGTCGCTGCGGGCCCGCCGCCACGGATGCTCCTTGCTGGTCACCCACGCGCCGTCCTGGGTGGCCGGGGTGGTGACGCCACCGGCGGCCATCGCCTCCATCAGCGCACCGAGCAGCGACCGTTCGGTGACGCCGGGCGCCAGTTCGGCACGGGCCGCGTCGAGCGCGGTCTCGGCCACCGACAGCGCGCCGCGCAGCACCGCGATCTCCTCGGCGGTCTTGATCCGCCGCGCGGCCCGCAGCGCGGGTTCGGCGTCGACGAGTTCAGCGTTGGGGAACGCCATCGGCAGCAGCTGCGCGAAAGTCGGTGTCAGCGAATCGGTTCCGACCCGCTTGACCGTGGCCGCGCCCGGCAGCGCCTTGAGCACCTCGACCAGGGTCATCGGGTTCCACGCCAGGCCGTAGAGGTGGTCGTGGGGGATCTCGTCGGGGATGCCCTCGTCCCACGTGCTGTTGAGGTGGATCTCCCCGGTCGAGCGGACCACCTCGCAGATCGGACCGAACGGCCGCGTGCCCGCGACCCACAGCTGCGGTGCGCCGGTGACATAGCGCACGTTGGCCTGCCGGCCCAACACCAGGATGTCGATGTCGCGGTCGGCCATCTGGGCCAGTGCCCGCTCGCGGCGTCCCCGACGCAGATCCGCTGCGTCAGGCAGAATCTCGAGTGCCATTCAGATCCGATCCTGTCCGTAGGGCGCGTAGGGGTAGTCGGTGATCGAGCGGTAACCGTCGTCGGTGATCACCACGATCTCCTCGCTGCGGTAACCACCCGTGCCGTCCTCCCACACGACGGGTTCGAGCACCAGCAGCATGCCGGCGGGGAACACGAAGTTGTCGTCGAACTCCTCGCCGAGATCGGTTCCGATCATCGGCATCTCGGCGGCGTTGGTGCCGATGCCGTGGCCGAGGTAGAAGTGCGGCAGCCACGGTTTGGTGCCGCCGTTGGCCGCGATCGCCGCGCGCGCCAGGTCGCCCGACGTCGCGCCGGCCTTGGTCACCGCCAGCACGGCGGACAGGATCTCACGCCACTTGTCGAACTGGGCCTGCTGGCGCTCGGACGGCTGCTCGCCGACCAGCCAGGTGCGGCCGAAGTCCGAGCAGTACCCGGTGTAGGTGATGCTGACGTCGGTCCACAGCACGTCGCCGCGCTCGAGTTCACGCTCGGTGGTCAGCAGCGGCAGCGCCAGGTCACCGGTGGTGGTCCACACCGAGCCGCTGGTCCTGGTGGTCGGCATCACCTGCCAGATGGCCTCGAGCATGTTGGCCGTCGCGCCGAGTTCGAACGCGCGCCGCACGAACGCCGCGGACAGATCGACCTGGCGCACTCCCGGTGCCAGCGCCTTCTGCACATCCACCATGGCTTCTTCGGTGATGCGGCAGGCGTTGCGCACACACGAGACCTGGTCGGGGGTCTTGACCAGCTTGGCCGGGCCGACCACCTGCGCGGCGTCCGACGGCGGGCCGGCCGGGAACAGCGTGCTCGACGCGCGACGCATCGCGCCGGTCAGCTCGTCGACGGCGACCGTGCCGCCCGCCGGCACCAGGTCGGCCAGTACCTTCGCGAACACCTGTACGCCCTCGTCGAATTCGAGGTAGAGCGGGCCGTGCACGTGGTCCTCGGGCACCTCGCTCTGCGCGGCCGAGCCCTCGCGCAGCGGCATGAACAGGTGCGGGTGCGGATCGTCGGCGAGCACGATCGCCACCGGACGTTCCACGTGCGACAGGCCCGCGTCGAGCAGCGGCCAGCTGACGCCGGTCGCGTATACGACGTTGCCGTTGCCGAGCAGAACCAGCGCGTCGACACCCTTGTTCCGCATCGAATCCCGCAGCCGGGCACCGCATTCGCGGTACATCCGGGCCCGGTCGGGCAACTCGGGGATGTCGAACGACGTCGACTGAGGTGCAAACGTGGTCACGAGACCCCCAGGAAGTTCTTGATGTTGGTGGACACGATCTTCACGGCGTTCTCCGGCCCAACCGCGTCGACGACGGTTTTCAGCGACTTCTCCGAGTAGCCGAACGTCGACTCGTTGTGCGGGTAGTCCGACGACCACATCACGTTGTCGACGCCGATCTTGTCGATGAGCTGCAGGCCCAGCGGGTCCACCATGAACGACGCGCTCATGTGGTTGCCCCAGTAATGCCGCACCGGGTGCTCGAGCTGGTGGTTGAACATGTGCCGGTACGACGCCAGCATGTGCTCGGCGTCCTGCAACGCCGTTGGCACCCAGGCGATCCCGCCTTCGAACCAGCCGATCTTGAGGTTCGGGTGGCGGTCGAGGATGCCGGAGAACACGTACTTGGCGAACTGTTCGCGGAACGAGTCGACGTTGACCATCATGCCGACCACGACGCTGTTGTGCTGGCACGGCGTCTTGGGCGGCGTCTCGCCGATGTGGTGGCTGACCGGCAGCCCGGCGGCTTCGATCTCGTCCCAGACCGCGTCCATGTCGGTGCTGCCGTAGTCGTAGATGTTGCCGTCGTCGTCCTTGCCGGGGTTCAGCGGCAGCAGGAACGTCTTCAGGCCCAGCGCCTTCAGCTCCTCCAGCGTGCTCCTGGTGCCTTTGGGGTCCCACCAGTTGATCAGACCGACGCCGTAGAAGTGGCCGTTGCTGCGCTCCTGCAGGTCGGCGATGTGCTCGTTGTAGATGCGGAACACCCGCTCGCGCAACGACTTGTCCGGGTAGTGGAACAGCGCCAGCACGGCGTTGGGGAACGCCAGCTCCTTGTCGATGCCGTCCTCTTTGAGTTCACGCACGCGGGCCTCGATGTTGTTCGACGCCGCACCGGCGAGGTCGTCGTACTGCATCAGCACCCGGCCGAAGTCGCCGCCGGTCCAGGCCTTGCCCTTCATGCCCACCATGTAGGCGCCGTCCTCGTACCAGATGCGCGGCGCGGCGCCCTTGAGCTCCTCGGGGAAGCGGTCGTAGAAGATGTCGTCGGCGACCGAGATGTGGTTGTCCGCCGAGAAGATCTCGGTTCCGGCGGGCAGCCCGAAATCACCGGTGGCGTGGCCCTTGCGGTGTTTGGGGGCGCCGAAACCCTCGGGCGGATACAGGGTCGTAATTGGTGCTGACATCGTTGACACTCCAATCGGGCTGAGGAACGGACCTGACTACCAGGTCACCGGAAGTTCGTAGACGCCGTAGGCGAGGCGGTCGTGTTTGAACGGCACGTCCTCGAACGGGATGGCCAGCTGCAGCGTCGGGATGCGGCGCAGCAGCGTGTGGAACACGATCTGCAGTTCGGCGCGGGCCAACTGCTGGCCGACGCACTGGTGCCGGCCGTAGCCGAAGCCCAGCTGCTGGCCGGCGTCGCGGCTGAGGTCGAGCTTGTCGGGTTCGGGGTAGGCCGCGGCGTCCCAGTTCGCCGGGGCCAGGTCGAGGATGATGCCCTCGCCGGCGCGGATCGTCTCACCGGCGATCTCGATGTCCTCGATCGCAACGCGGCGCTGCCCGTTCTGGATGATGGACAGGTAGCGCATCAGCTCCTCGACCGCGTTCGCGATGAACTTCGGATCATCCGAATCCCGCAGCTGCGCCGCCTGTTCGGGGTTCTCCAGCAGCGCCAGCACGCCGATGCCGATCATGTTGGCGGTGGTCTCGTGGCCGGCGATGAGCAAACCGGTGCCCAGCTGCGCGGCCTCCTTGACGCTGATCTCCCCGGCGTTCACCCGCTCGGCGAGGTCGGAGACCGCGTCCTCCGACGGGTTCTCCATCTTGGCCCTGACGAGGTCGCTGAGGTACTTCGCCAGGCTCATCGCGCCCTTCTGGCCGTCCTCGGCCGAGGCGTAGCGGGCCAGGCCGACGTTCGCGTGGTGCTGGAAGAACTCGTGGTCCTCGTATGGGACGCCGAGCATCTCGCTGATCACCCGGGTGGGCACCGGCAGCGCCAGTTGGGCGACGATGTCGGCGGGCTGCGGGCCGGCCAGGATCGTGTCGATGCACTCGTCGGTCACCTGCTGGATGGCGGAGCGCAGGCCCTCGACCCGCTTGAAGGTGAACGGCTTGGACAGCATCCGGCGGAACCGGGTGTGCTCCTCGGCATCTGAGGTGAACACCGAGCGCGGGCGTTTGTAGACCGTGGAGAGCATGTGCTCGTTCCAGTGCGGGAAGCCCTCGATCCGGTCGTCGACGCTCACGCGGGCGTCGGCGAACAGCTCGCGCGCGACGGCGTGTCCGGTGACCAGCCACGGTGTGGTGCCGTTCCAGATGCGCACGCGCGACAGCGGTTTGACCTCGCCCATCCTCAGCATCTGCGGCGGCGGGGCGAACGGACAGCGCGCGTCGCGCTCCATCGGGTACTCGGGGATCTCCGCGGAGACGTCGGGGGTACCGGTCAGGGTGTCAGACATTGAGCTCTCATTCCTCGATGTGAATGGCGAGTGCGGGGCAGGCCGCGGCCGCTTTGCGGGCGTCCTCGGCCCGGTCCTCGCCCGGGCTGTCGTCGAGCAGGACGACGACACCGTCGTCGTCGCGTTGGTCGAACAGGTCGCCGGCGTTGAGCACACACTGGCCCGACGACACGCACTTGTCCTGATCCACAGTCACTTTCATCGCGCGGGCGCCTCCGTGATCGGCGCTTCCCACAGGCCGACGATGGCGTCGATCAGCCCGGAGGCCACCGAACTCCACGTCGTCCTGGGCATGTCGGCACCCTCGGCGAAGGCGCGTTCGAAATCCGCACAGGTGTGCATCATCAAGTTGCGCACCATGATGTTTCGCTCGGTGACCACGGCCATCGGCAGGTCGGGCAGGCAGCGGGTGATGCCGTCGACCACGCGCTGCAGCGACGGTGAGGCCAACGCGTCCTTGACCACGATCTTCTGGTAGGCGGGGTCGGCCAGCGCCTGCGCGGCGAACCGCGCGTACCAGGTGGGGTTGCCGAGTTGATCCAGGTGTTCGGTCAGCGAGCACACCATGCAGGCGATCCAGTCGCGCAGCCGCGCGGAGTCACCGGTGGCGGCGACCATGCGCTCGAGCAGGCCTTCGATCGAGCCGCGGTGCTTCTGCTCGATGGCCCGCACGAGGTCGGTCTTGGTGCCGAAGTGGTAGCCGACCGCGGCGTTGTTGCCCTGCCCCGCGGCCTCACTGACCTGACGGTTCGACACCGCGTAGACGCCGTGTTCGGCGAACAGCCGTTCGGCGGCGGCCAGGATCGCCTCCCGCGTGATGCTGGCTCTCTCGGTACGCACACTTCTGGCAGCGGTGGTCACGGTCACAGTCAACCGCGACCGAAGGGTTAAGTCAAGTGACTGATTTAAAGTCGTCACGGCTTCGGTTTACGCACGATGACCTTGCCCGCAGTGGTCCCACCGTCGATCGGCAACACCGTGCCGGTGACGTACCGGGAGCGGTCGCCGGCGAAGTACAGCGCGGCCTCGGCGACGTCGTCGACGGTGCCCTCCCGCTTCAACGGACGGTCGTTGCGCATCTGCTCGCGGATCTTGGCCTCGAACTCCTCGAGGCGCTGCAGGTCCTCGCCGACCGCGGATTTGCGCACGATCGCGGTGCGGATGTTGCCCGGCGCGATCGCGTTGACCCGTACCTCGTAGTGCGCGAGATCGATCGCGGCGGACTTGGTGAACTGGATGACCGCGGCCTTCGACGCGCGGTAGGTCATGACACCGCCGCCGGCCTGGATGCCGCCGATCGAGGTGAGGTTGATGATCGACCCGCCGCCGTTGCCGGACATGTGCCGCGCGGCGTCGCGGGTACCGGCCATCACGGCCAGCACGTTGACCGCCATCACCTGGTGGAAGTCGGCGAGGTCGTCGTCGAGGAACTTGCCGAACATCTTTCCTGACACGCCCGCGTTGTTGACCATCACGTGCAGGCCCCCGAAATCCTCGACCGCGGTGGTCACCAGGCGGGTCACCTGCGCGACGTCGGCGACGTCGGATTCGAGGAACCGGATGCGCTCGCCGAGTTCGGCGGCCAGTCGCGCGCCGGCATCGCCGTCGATGTCGCCGACCACGACGCGCGCGCCCTCGGCGACGAACCGTCGCACCAGGCCCTCACCCAAACCCGATGCGCCGCCGGTGATCACCGCGACCTTGCCCTCGAGTTCGCCGGTCATGTCGTCGCTCCTTCATCAAGCTCGGCCCAGAAGCCGAGTAGCAGTTCGTTGACCGCGTCGGGTTGTTCGATTTGCGGGCAGTGACCGGCCGCGTCGATCACCGCCGACCGTCCGCCGCGGATCTGGCCGGCGATCTCGGCCGCCCACCCGGGGGGCAGCAGCTTGTCGCCTCCGCCCTCGACGACCAGTGTCGGCACGTCGATCCGGTCATACGCGCGCCGGCTGGACGGCAGTGGCGGCGCGTCCAGGCCGGGGCGGCGAAAGCGGGCCGCCGCCAACGCCTCCCATGCTCCCGGCGCGATGCTGGCCTCATACCTCCGCTGCACGTATGCCTCGTCGGTTGGGTAGGACGGGTCGTAGAACAGCGCCTGCACGATGCGGCGCATGCCGTCGAGCGTGGCGTCGTAGTCGTAGAGCGCCGCGGAGTGTTCGTTGCGCTGGATGTCCCCGCCGCCGCAGATCGTCACCAGGCTGCGCACCGGAAGCAGCGGCGCGTCCGACGTGATGTCGACGAACAGGTTCACCGCGCCCATCGAGTTACCGACGAAGTGTGCGGAGTCGATACCGAGCGCTTCGCAGAACCGGGCGATGTGGCGGATCCGCATGCCGCGACCGTCGGTGAAGTCGATGACTTTGGCCGACTCGCCGAATCCGAGCATGTCGAGCGCCAGCACCCGGTGGTGCTCGGCCAGCGCGTCGATGTTTCTCTCCCAGCCGATCTCGGCGCTCGCACCGAACTCGCCGCCGTGCAGCAGCACGACCGGGTCACCCTCACCCGCCTCGAGATACCCGGTGGTCAACCCGTCGACGAGGATGGTCCTTTTTTCTGCGCGAGCAGACGCAAAGTGACCGGAAATTGGCCCGGATGAGGACATTTTGCGTCTGCTCGCGCCGGAGGGCGTCACGGTCACGCGCTCTCCCGCGGGACCCTGGCGAACGTCAACACCTGGGCGGCGAGCATGTCCAGCTGATCGCGGATCGTCGGGTCGGTCAGTTCGCCTGCGTCATCCCAGATCTGGTCGGCGGAGTTGATCGCCACCCCCAGCGGTGTCGGCCACGCGCGCAGGGCGTGCCCGATCGACCGCAGCTGCCCGAGTGTGCCGACCGCCGCCTGCCAACCGTAGGCACAGCTGACGCAGCCCCACGGCGTGTTGTCGAGGTAGACCCGGGGGTCCTCGCGCAGGTCCTCGATGTAGTCGAGCGCGTTCTTCACCAAACCGGAGATCGCCCCGTGGTAGCCCGGCGACCCGACCACCACCGCATCGGCGTCGCGCAGCGCCCCGACCAGTTCGAGGGCCTGAGGGGTGCGCTCGAGCGAATGCGGGGCATACATCGGCAGGTCCAGATCGGGCCCCGCGAACAGCCGGGTGCGTCCGCCCTGCCGTTCCACCGACGCCAGGCAGTAGCGCAGCGCGCGTTCGGTCGACGAGTTGGCCCGCAGGGTGCCACCCAGTCCGACGACGAACGGCGCGCCGCCCGTAGTGGAAGTCATCGCTGTCACCTACTTGATCGCTATCGGGCTGACCGGTGCCCCCACCGCGCCAACGACTTTCAGCGGCGGGGCGATCAGCTGGAACTCGTACACACCGTCGGCCGCGCAGTCGGCGGCCAGGGCACCCAGGTCCCAGTACTCGCCGAACATCAACCCCATGTCGCGCAGGCAGATCATGTGCATCGGCAGGAACGTGCCCTCGACGCCGTTGGCGGGGTCGGGATCCTCGACCATCAGGTTGTCGGCGGCCACCGCTGCGACGTCGTGGTCGTGCAGCCACGACGCGCAGGTCCAGTCGAGCCCGGAGCCCGGTTCGGCGCCGTCGCCGGTGGACAGGAACCGCGTCCACCACCCGGTGTGCACGACGACGATGTCGCCGGCGGCGATCGCGACGCCCTGCGCGCGGGCGATGTCGTCGAGTTCGGCCGGGGTGACCGGGTTTCCGGGTTCGAGGAACACCTCGGCACCGCGGTGCTTGACCACGTCGAGCAGCACACCCCGCGACGTGATGCCCTTGACGTCGACCTTCTCGATCCCGAGGTGGAAGGCACCGAAACTGGTCACCGAGTCGGCGGGGAAACCGTTGTAGAGCTTGTCCTCGTAGTAGACGTGCGAGATCGCGTCCCACTGCGTGGCGGCCTGCAGCGGCATCACGACCATGTCGTCGTTGAACCGGAACGGGTTGTCGGCGAAGAACGCGCTGACGTCGCCGGCCACCGCGTTGCGCAGCCATTCGGGGCCGTACTGCACCAGCGTCGAGGCGTCACCGCCGTCGACGGTCATCACGTGGGTGGGGTTCTGGCGGAACTTGAACGCGCCCTGCGGTCCGCCCGCGCTGAAGTCACCGCCGAGCGGGATCACCGCGCCCCTCTTCACCAGCGACGCGGCCTCGGCGACCTTCTCCGGGGTGATGAAGTTCAGGGTGCCGAGTTCGTCGTCGTCACCCCAGCGGCCCCAGTTGCGCACCTCGTCGGCGACGCGCCGGAACTCGCTCATGCTGGCCATGATTCGCCTCTCATCGTCGTGTCACCGAGCCCGTGAGATCCGTCTCGCCGACAGTCCCGCCGTCCACCCAGATCACCTGTCCGGTCAGGTAACTGGCCGCCGGACTGTTCAGGAAGGTCAACACGGCGGCCTGCTCGTGCGGTTGGGCGGCGCGGCCCAGCGGGTTGCGGAAGGAGTCCAGGAACTCCGGGCCGTATGCGCTGCGCAACTGGTCGAGGATCGGTGTGTCGGTCACCCCGGGGGCGGTGCAGTTGATCCGGATCCCCTTGGCGCCCAGCGCCGCGACGTGAGCCATCCCGTAGAGGATGATCGCTTCCTTGGACAGCCGGTAGCCGCCGCCGTCGGCAAGCGCGTCGGGATTGGCCTTGCACCAGTCGATCCCGGCCTCGATCGAATCCGTGTCGACCAGGCCGGCGGTGACCGCGGCGTTCTCGCGATAGGCCGAGGCCGCCAGCGAGGACACGTTGGCGATCGCCGACCCGGCGGGCATCTTCGGCACCAGCGCCTCGGTGAAGCGCCGGGTGCCGAGAAAGTTGATCCGCACCACGCGCAGCGGGTCCTTGATGCCCGACGACACACCGGCGATGTTGAACAGCGCGTCGACGGGGCCGTCGATCTGGCCGGCCGCCCGGTCGATCGACTCGGCATCGGACAGGTCGAGTGCGACGAACTCGCCGACCGCGTCCGCGGGCGCCGCGAGATCGCAGCCGATCACCTCGGCGCCGAGGTCGGCGACCTGCCGCGCGACGTGCGCGCCGATTCCCGAGGCGCATCCGGTGATGACGACGCGGCGCCCGTCATACCGCCACAGTTCGCCGGTCTGGCTCACCGGCCGTCAGCCCGCCTGCTCGCGCGCCGCCTTCTCCGCCTGCGCTGCCTTCACGCGGCCCTCGTTGATCTCGGCCATCGCCTCGGGGATCTCGCCGGCGGTGAACTTGCCGCCGCGGCCGGTCGGCAGACCACCGAAGCTGTAGGTCTCGTCGAAGATCGGTGCCTCGGAGGCCTCCCGACGCGACTCGACCTTCTCGATGACCGGCTCGAGGCGCTTGGCCTTGTCGGCCCGCGCCTTCTCGTCGCGCTCGATGAACTCGGGCAGGATGTCGCGACCCATGATCTCGATCGACTCCATCGTGCCTTCGTGGCTGCGCGGGTTGAGCAGCAGGATGATCTCGTCGACCCCGCTGGCCTCGTAGCCGCGCAGGAACTCCCGAACAGTGTCCGGTGAGCCGATCGCACCGCGGCCGGGGCCGTACGCCAGCGTCGGGTCCTCTTTGACGGCCTGCTCGTAGAGTTCCCACACCCCGGTGCGGCCGGGGGTGTGCATGCCGGTCATGTAGTAGTGCATGATCCCGAACGAGAAGAAGCCGCCGCCGATTCCGAGCCGCTTGAGCGCCTCCTCGTCGGTCTTGGCCACCATCATCGACAGGTCGCCGCCGATGGCCAGCAGGTTCGGGTTGATCTCCGGGGTGACCGGTGCGCCCTTCTCCTCGAACTCCTTGTAGTAGCCGTCGACCCGCTCCTTGAGCGCCTCGGGGCCGGTGTAGGCGAAGCTCAGCGCCCCGATCGCCTTCTGCGCGGCCATCTGCACCGACGACGGCCGGGTGCAGGCGACCCAGACCGGCGGGTGCGGGGTCTGCAGCGGCTTGGGAATCACGTTGCGGGCCGGCATCTCGACGTGCTCGCCCTTGAAGCCGGTGAACGGTGTCTCGGTCATGCACCGGATCGTGACCTCGAGCGCCTCTTCCCACATCGTCCGCTTGTCGGCCGGGTCGATGTTGAACCCACCCAGCTCGGCGACCGAGGAACCCTCGCCGGTGCCGAATTCGACTCGCCCGTTGGACAGGTGGTCCAGTGTGGACACCCGCTCGGCGATGCGCGCCGGGTGGTTGATCGGCGGAGGCAGATGCATGACGCCGAAACCGAGCCGGATGTTCTTGGTGCGCTGGCTGGCGGCCGCCAGGAACATCTCGGGTGCGGTGGAGTGGCAGTACTCCTCGAGGAAGTGGTGTTCGGTCAGCCACACCGTGGAGAAGCCCGCCTTGTCGGCGAGTTCCACTTCGTCGAGCCCGTGCTGGAACAGCTGATGCTCGTCGTCGTCGCTCCACGGCCTCGGCAGCGGAAACTCGTAGAACAGCGAGATCTTCATTTCGTTACCTTCCGGTGTGTATCGGATGCCGTATCGGTTCTGGTGCCGGCCTGACCCACAGAACCGGACAGTTGCTCGGCGATGTGCTTGGCGGCGACATAGCCGAAAGTCATTGCGGGACCGATGGTCGCACCTGCGCCGGCGTAGCTGCGGCCCATCACCGCCGCTGACGCGTTGCCCACCGCATAGAGGCCGTCGACGGCCGTGTCGTCGGCGCGCAGCACCCTGGCGTGCTCGTCGGTGCGCAGCCCCCCGGACGTGCCGAGGTCCCCGAGGATGATCTGGAACGCGTAGTAGGGCGGCTTGCCCAGCGGATGCAGGTTCGGGTTGGGCAGCGTCGGGTCGCCGTAGTAGTTGTCGTAGGCCGAGTCGCCGCGGTTGAAATCGTCGTCGTGGCCGGTGCGCGCCAGCGCGTTGAACCGGTCGGCGGTCGCGCGTAACTGGCCGGGCGGCACCCCGATCTTGGTCGCCAGCTCCTCGAAGCTGTTGCCCTCGTGCACAACTCCGGACTCCAGCCACGCCTTGGGCACTTTCCACCCGGTGGGCACCGGCGCGAACGGGATCTTGGGGATCGGCAGATGCCCGGCGACCACGTAGCGGTGGAACGAGCGGATGTCGGTGATCAGCCAACACGGGATGTGGGTGACCCCGGAGTTGTGGCCCTCGATCATCGCGTGGGCGAAATCCATGTAGGGCGCGGCCTCGTTGATGAAGCGCTTACCCTCGCCGTTGACGACGAACTGCGACGGCATCATCCGTTCGTTGAGCATGAACTGCAGACGCCCGTCGGGCCAGCAGATCGCGGGGAACCACCACGCCTCGTCGAGCAGGTCGGTCGAACCGCCGACCTTCTCCCCCGCCCGGATCCCGTCCCCCATCGACGCCGGATTGCCGAAGCTCCAGTCCTTTTCGAGCAGCGGCAGGTGCTGGCGGCGCCACTCCATGTCGTGGTCGAAGCCGCCGGAGGCCAGGATCACGCCGTGCCGGGCACCGATGCGCTGCTGGTGCCCGTCGCGTTCGACCACCGCGCCGACCACCTTCCCGTCGACGTCGGTGATCAGTTCGGTCATCGGCGAGCTCAGCCACAGCGGCACGTTCTGCTGTTTGAGGGCCAGCCGCATCCGCGCGGCCAGCGACTGCCCGATGGCGGCCATCCGGTCGCCGAACACCCGGGCGCGCACCATCCGCCAGATCAGCTTGAGCAGCACGGCCTTACCACGCCAGTTCTGTCGCACCTGGTAGAACAGCCGCAGATCCTTCGGGGCGAACCAGATTCCCTTGGGCGCCAGGGCCAGCGGCTGCAGCAGGTGCTGTTCTTCGTCGCCGAGCTTGCGCAGGTCGATGGCGGGCACGTTGATGGTGCTGCCGAGTTCGGAGCCGCCGGGCAGTTCCGGGTAGTAGTCGGCGTAGCCGGGTTTCCAGACGAACTCGAACCACGGGCTGAGCCGCTCGAGGAACTCCATCATCTCCGGTGCGGCGTCGACGTAGGTGCGCAGGCGTGCCTCGCTGACCAGTCCGCCGGTGATCTGACGCAGGTACTCCACGACGCCGTCGGGGTCGGGGACGTAGCCCGCCTTGCGCTGCGCGGGTGCGCCAGGAACCCAGATGCCGCCGCCGGACAGGGCCGTGGAACCACCGAAGTGGGCGGCCTTCTCGACGACCAGCGCGTCGAGGCCGAACGCGTCGGCGGCCAGCGCCGCGGTCATGCCGCCGCCACCGGAGCCGACGACGAGCACGTCGACGGTGTGGTCGAACTTCTCAGACATCCAATACCGCCGTCCTGATCGCGAACCCGGCGATCAACTCGGGTGCCGCCCGGTAGAACCGCTGCTCGGTGCGGTAGGGCCCGTGCGCGGCCAGCCCGGCGAATGCGGCTATCCAGGTTCTGATTTCGTGCGCCGAGTGGCCGGCCTGCTGTTCGATCCAGCTGTTGGACCAGGCGTCCACCTCGGCGAGCCGGTTGCCGTCGACGAGGTCGAGGAACGCGGCGTCCCACTCGGGGTTGAGCGGCTGCAGCGGGCTCTCCCCGTGCGCGAAGGCGTGTGCGGCGTCCATCACCGCGGTCTGGCGGGCCTGCCGCTGCTCGGTGCTCATCGGCAGCCCGTGCACGATGCGCTCCAGCGCGGCGGGCGGTGCGCTGGCCAGTGTCGGCACCGGGGGGTCGTGGGAGAGCCCGCCGGAACCGACGATCAGGACCCGCCGGCCCAGCGTGGCGAGAAAGGTGCCGACCGCGGCGCCCAGCGCGCGCACCCGTCGTACCGGCCCGAGCGGGGTGGCCACCGAGTTGATGAAGATCGGGACGACCGGGCGCGCGGTCGCGTCACCGAACAGTTTCTGCAGGGGCTGGACGGTGCCGTGGTCGACGTCCATACTCGCCGAGATCGCGATGTCGATGCTCGATTCGAGAACCGCTCGGGCACAGTCGGTTGCGATATCGGCGGGCACGTCGAGCGGGCCGGCGTGGGTGCCGTAGTCACCGACCCCCTGCGCGGCGGTGCCGATGCAGAACGGCGGCATCGTCCGGTAGAAGAACCCGTTGTAGTGGTCGGGCGAGAAGATCACCACCAGTTCGGGGTCGAACTCGGCGACGAATCGGCGGGTGTCGTTGAGCGCCGACTCGATGTCGTCAAGGAGTTCCGGTGACGGTCCCGGAAGATTCAGTAGCGGGCTGTGCGACATGCAGCACAGGGCCAGTGTGCCCATGAGAACCGGAGCCTCCTCCCTGGGTCAGACAGAGAACGTCGAAGAGCGACTCGCTCACTTCGGGCGCGCGCTGCGCGATGCAGGCCCCGGCGATGCAGCGGTCGGGACGCAGGAACAGCACGGAGTCGGTGTAGACGTCGAACCACGACTTCAGCGCGCCGGTCTTGTCGCCGATCACGACGATGTCGGGGTCGTCGTGCCCGGGCCAGTTCAGCTGCGTCATCGGGCGGGCCTCGATGAACTCGGTACCCAGCTCCTGCCACCGCCGGAACGCCTTGTCGCCGAGGATCGCTCGCAGGTTGTTGCTCCAGCACAGCACCGCGAAGCCCGGCCCGAGGACGTCGTCGAGCAGGACGTTCTGGCGTTCGCGGGTGTCGACGCGGGGCTGGATGAACAGGGTGCCGGTGGGTGAGTTGGCTGCCGCGCTGGGCTCGCCGTGGAACACCGCTCCCTGTTGGTAGCGCGGCATCGGCTTGAACCGCATCTCCAGGATGTAGCGCTTGAGCGACGGCACGATCGACGCGCCGTGGATGACGCGGTCGCGCAGCGCCGCCACCCGCTTGTTCGTCGGCGAGATGACCCGGCCCACCATCGTCGACAGGTCGATCATCGCGCGGGCGTGCTTGCGCCGTTCCAGGTCGTAGGTGTCGAGCAGCGCGTCGCCGGCCTGACCGGTGACCACCGCGGCCAGTTTCCATCCGAGGTTGGCCGCGTCGCGGATGCCGCTGTTGTAACCCTGCCCCTGCCACACCGGCATCAGGTGGGCGGCGTCGCCGGCCAGCAGCAGCCGGCCCTTGCGGAACGAACCCGCGATCCGCGAATGGTGGGTGTAGACCCGGTGCCGGATCATGTCGACGCGGTCGGGATGCGGAACCCGGGTCGCGAGCATCCTGCGCACGAACGCGGGATCGTCGGCCTGCTCGTCGGTTTCGTCGGGGTGAATCATGAACTCGAAGCGGCGGATGCCGTGGGCGATCGAGATCGACACGTACGGGCGCGCCGGGTCGGCACCGACCTCGCTGTTCGGGTGCCCCAGTGGGTCGTTGGCGACATCGACGACCAGCCACCGCGTCGACGACGTCGTCCCGTCGAACGACACGCCCATCAGCCGGCGGGTGGCACTGCGGCCACCGTCGCAGCCGACGACGTAGCGGGCGCGCACCGGGTCCTGCCCCGTCGCGAACTGCACGCTGACACCGTCGTCGTCCTCGGTGCAGGTCTCCATCCGGCACCCGAACCGGACCTCGACATGGTCGAAACGCTCGAGGCCACCGAACAGTTCGGCGTCGACCATCGGCTGCACGAAACCGTTGCGCTTGGGCCAGCCGAACCGCGCGTCCGGCGGTGCCATCTCGGCCAGCAGCTGGCGCTTGGCGTCGTAGAACCGCAGGATCTGATTGGGCACGGTGTGCGGGAGCACCCGGTCGACCAGGCCGATCGACTGGAAGGTGCGCAGCGCCTCGTCGTCGAGGCCCACGCCGCGCGGATAGTCGATCAGCGTGTCGCGCTCCTCGACCACCAGGGTTCGAACCTTGTGCAGGCCAAGGATGTTGGCCAGGGTCAGCCCGGACGGCCCGGCGCCGACGATCAGGACGTCGACCTGCTCACTCACTGGTACGCCCCAGCAGGAAGTCCAGGTGCAGCCGGTTGAAGGTCTTGGGGTCCTCGTACTGCGGCCAGTGGCCGCAGCCGGGCATCACCTCGAACCGGGCGCCCGGGATCATCGAGGCGATGCGGCGCCCCTCGTCGACGTCGGCGGTGGGGTCGTCGCTGGTCCACACCACCAGCGTGGGTGCGGTGATGGCGCCGTACTCGTTGGGCCCGAGCAGGTTTCGGCCTCGGATCTCGGGGTCCTGCAGGGCCATGATGTCGCGCATGGCCGACACGAAGCCAGGTTGACGGTAGACCCGCTGCCTGCTGGCGACGATGTCGTCGTAGTCCTTGGTCTTGTCGGCCATCAGCCATTTGATCCTGGCCTGCACCGTCTCCCAGGTCGGGTTCTCTGCGGCCGCCATCGACAGCGTGATGATCCGCTTCATCACCTCGGGGTCGGCCTGTGATCCACCAGCGGTGTTGAGCACCAGTCGATTCAGGCGGTCGGGGTGATCGACCGCGGCCCGCGCCGCGACCCATCCGCCGAGCGACTCACCGCTGATGTGGGCGCGCTGCGCACCGATGGCGTCGAGGAACGCGATCAGGTGGTCGACGTAGTGGCGCACCTCGAGGGGATGGCCGGGCTTGTCGGTGTAGCCGTGCCCCAGCATGTCGATCGACCAGACCGAGAAGTGTTCGGCGTGCGACTCCAGGTTGCGGACGTAGGCCTCCGCGTGCCCGCCCGAGCCGTGCAGGAAGACCAGCACGGGCCGATCCGTGCCGCCGGCGTGCAGGTACCGGGTGCGGACGCCGCCGGCGTCGAGGTAACCCTGGGAGAAGGCGACGCCCTGGAGGTCGCTCCAGACGCTCTCGAACTCGGCGGACACACTCAGCCCTCTCTTGACTGCGAGAATCGAATTCTCGTATTTTGTAAGCGTTCTGCTCATTTATCGCACACTCACGTGCACTATAGTCAGAGCATCACTCTCGTCGCAGCGGAATGTCAAGGGTCGAGGAAGGGGCGCCATGCCGCCGGGCCGAAGCGCACAAGTGGGCAAATCCCCTGCCCGGGATGAGCCGGTCAGCGGTGCGCCGGGTTCGCAGACCCTGGCCCGAGGCCTGGCCGCGCTGCAGCTGGTCGCGGCCGCCCGCACCGGGCTGACCGCACAGCAGGTCGCCGACCAGATCGGGGTGCACCGGACCATCGCCTACCGACTGCTGTCGACGTTGTCGCAGTTCCGGCTGGTGGCCAAGGGCGAAGACGGCCGGTACCGCTCGGCGGCGGCGCTCGCGGTGCTCGGGGCGTCGTTCGACAACAACGTCCGCCAACTGAGCCTGGCCACACTGCGCGGGCTGGCCGACGAACTCGGCAGCACCGTGTCCCTGCTGGTCGCCGAGGGTGATCAACAGGTCGCGATCGCGGTGATCGTGCCGACCAACGTCTTCTACCAACTGTCCTTCCACGAGGGCAGCCGTTATCCGCTGGAGCGCGGCGCGGCGGGCATCGCGCTGCTGGCGAGCATGCCGCCGCGACCCGGCGAGCGCGACCTGGTGCCGCTGACCCGACAGCAGGGCTGGGTCATCACCCACGGTGAGGTCGAGCCCAACACATACGGTCTCGCGGTGCCGGTCCGTCGGCGTCCGCCGGCGCCGCCGACCTGCATCAACCTCATCTCCCACCGCGAGGACGTCGTGAGGGACGGCCGGGAGGCCGTCATCAGGGCGGCCGAGGAGTTATCCGCGATCCTCAGCTAGAGGGTCAGTTCAACGAGGAGCAGCACGTGACGGACTGGGATCACGACGTCGACGTGGTCGTACTGGGCAGCGGCGGAGCCGGGCTGACGGCCGCTTTGACCGCGGCCACCGGTGGCGCTTCGGTGCAGGTCTACGAGAAGGCCGCGACCGTGGGCGGCACGACCGCGGTGTCGGGCGGCATCATCTGGATTCCGGCGCACGACCGGTCCCCCGACGGTGAACTGACCGTCGAGGACGCGATGAGCTACCTGCGGGCCCAGTCGCTGGGCTACATGGACGACGAGCTCGTCGAGACCTTCGTGCGCACCGGCCCGGAGATGCTGGATTACGTTGAGGCGCACAGCGAGCTGCGTTTCGAGGTGGCCGAGGGCTTCCCCGACTACAAGCCCGAACTGCCCGGCGGTCGCCCCTCCGGCGGTCGCTCGCTCAACGCCAGGCCGTTCGATCTGAGCCGCCTCGGCGAATGGCGTGACCGCATCACCTCGTTCCCCGCCGATTTCAGCAACGTCGGCATCGACGCCGAGACCCGCGCCCGTATCCACGCGTCCGTCGACGACGAGTCCGGGGACTACTGCGTGGCAGGAACGGCACTGATCGCCGGGCTGCTCAAGGGTCTGCTGGACCTCGGCGTCGCACCGCAGACCAACGCCCGCGCGGTCGAGCTGCACGCCGACGCTTTGGGTATCACCGGTGTGCGAATCGAACAGGGCGGCAACAGTTTCAATGTCCGTGCCCGCCGCGGCGTGGTGCTGGGAACCGGCGGGTTCGAGTGGGACCGCAAGCTGGTCGAGGCTTATCTGCGGGGGCCGATGCGCGGGCCGGTGTCACCGCCGAACAACACCGGCGACGGGCTGCGGATGGCGATGGCGCACGGTGCGGATCTGGCCAACATGGGTGAGGCGTGGTGGGTGCCGATCGTGCAGCTGCCCGGCGACACGTTCGAGGGGCGTCCCCGCAGCCGCAGCGTGCGCCTCGAACGCACCCGTCCGCGCAGCATCATCGTCAACCGCGCGGGTAGGCGGTTCCTCAACGAGGCGGGCGAGTACAACTCGATGGCCGGCCCGTTCCACTACCTCGATCCGCGACACGGCTACGCCAACGATCCGGCCTGGATCGTGTTCGACTCGCTGCACCTCAAGAAGTATGGCTTCCTCGGCATCGACCCGGACGGCCCTGCGCCGGAATGGTTCTCGCCGTCGAAGGATCTGGCCGAGCTCGGCGACAAGACCGGAATCGACGCCGACGGGCTGGCCCGGACGCTGCAGTCCTGGAACGACAGCGTCGCGCAGGACACCGACCCGGAGTTCGGCCGCGGTTCGAGCGCCTACGACGGCTACTGGGGCGACGACAAGGCGCCCACCCCCGCGGGCCGCACCCTCGGTCCGATCGACACGCCGCCCTACTACGCGGTCCCGGTGTCGATCGGCGCGATGGGCACCAAGGGCGGACCGCGCACCGATGCCGACGGCCGGGTGCTGCACGTCAACGGCTCGGCCATCCCGGGACTGTTCGCCGCGGGCAACGCGATGGCCGGCGCGACCGGCAAGGCCTACGGCGGCGCGGGCGGCACCATCGGCCCGGCGATGGTGTTCGGCTACCGAGCGGGCCTCGCCGTTTCCGCGCGAGCAGACGCAAAGTGACCCGCTGCGGCGCGATTTCGGGGCACTTTGCGACTGCTCGCGGGGATTATCCCGGGCGCGGTCAGGGGTTCAGCGGCACCCCGAACAGCCGCTCGGCGGCGGCGTAGACGTCGTCGCGGCCCTCGGCCACGGCGTCGGCCAGCCGATCCAGTTCGGGGTGGGTGCGCAGCAGGCTCTGGGCCAGGGACAGGATCTGGGAGCGGGCCCGCGCCGCCCGACGCTGCGGGCTGTCGGAGCGGTGGTGGGCCGCGATGGCCTCCATCAACTCGTCGATGCCCTCACCCTGTGCCGCAATGAGTTTGAGGATCGGCGCCGAGGTCTCGGCGTGCAGATCGCGCACCGTCTGATCGGCGCCGTCGCGGTCGGCCTTGTTGACCACCACGATGTCGGCGACCTCGAGCAGCCCCGCCTTGGCCGCCTGAACCGCGTCTCCGGCACCCGGATTGAGGATCACGATGGTCGGGTCGGCAACCGCGGCGATCTCGATCTCGGACTGCCCGACACCGACCGTCTCGAGCACCACCAGGCCGTACGACAGCGCGGCGAGCACCTGTAGCGACGCGGGCACCGCGGCGGCCAGACCGCCGAGGTGGCCGCGGGCCGCGACCGACCGGATCAGCACGCCGGGATCGTTGATGTGGGCGGCCATCCGGATCCGGTCGCCCAGCAGCGCTCCCCCACTGTAGGGCGACGACGGGTCGACCGCCAACACCGCGACCCGTTCCTCGCGTTGGCGGTAGGCGCCGACCAGCACCCCGACCGTCGTCGACTTCCCGGCGCCGGGCGGCCCCGTCACACCGATCACGCGAGGCGGGTCGACGGGTCCGATCGCCTCGAGAACCTCGGTGCGCCGCGGGCTTTCGGCCAGACTGAGCAGCCGGCCCGTCGCCCGCGTCGAGCCGCCGCGCGCCGCCTCGATGAGTTCTTCGATAGTCATCGTCGTGAATCCTACGGAGCCGGTACCGCGACGACCGCCAGCGATGACCTTGCCGACACCAATGCCTGCACCTCTGTTTCCAACCGTAGGAGAATGTTATTCTCTCAGACCGAGAGCGACAGTTGCAAGAAGGGGAATCACATGCAAATCGCAGGTAGCTCGGCGATCGTGGTCGGTGGTGCCGGTGGCCTCGGTGAGGCGACGGTGCGACGGTTGCACGGCGCAGGCGCCAAGGTCGTCGTCGCCGATCTGGCCGACGACAAGGGCAGGCAACTGGAGAACGAGCTCGGCATCCGCTACGTCTCGACCGACGCCACCTCCGAGGAGTCGGTGCTGGCCGCGATCGCGGAGGCGGAATCCCTCGGCCCGCTGCGCATCTCGGTCGACACCCACGGCGGGCCCGCCGGCGGCGGCCGGCTGGTCGGCAAGGACGGCTCCCCGCTCGGACTGGACGCGTTCGAGAAGACGATCAAGTACTACCTGACCGCGGTGTTCAACATCATGCGGTTGAGCGCGGCGGCGATCGCCAAGACCGAACCGCTCGAGGAGGGTGCCCGCGGCGTCATCGTCAACACCGCGTCGATCGCCGGCTATGAGGGCCAGATCGGTCAGCTCCCGTACGCCGCCGCCAAAGGCGGGGTCATCGGCATGACCCTCAATGCCGCGCGCGATCTTTCGCCGCTGGGAATCCGCGTCGTCACGATCGCTCCGGGAACCATCAACACGCCTGCCTACGGCCAGGCCGCCGATCAGCTCGAGCAGTACTGGGGTCCGCAGGTGCCGTTCCCCAAGCGGATGGGCCGCGCGACGGAGTACGCGCAGCTGGCGCAGAGCATCATCGAGAACGACTACCTCAACGGCGAGATCATCCGCCTCGACGGAGCCCTACGCTTCCCGCCGAAGTGAGTCTGTCGGGGAAGGTCGCCTTCGTCGCCGGGGCCAGCCGCGGCATCGGTGCGACGGTCGCGGCTGCCCTGGCGCGCGAGGGCGCGGCCGTCGCGGTGGCCGCGCGTACCGAGCGTGAAGGCAAGGTGCCTGGCACGATTCACCGGGTCGCCGACGGCATCACGGCCGCGGGCGGTCGGGCGTTGCCCGTCACCTGCGATGTCACCAGCGAGGAGTCCGTCGAATCCGCAGTGGCCGCGACGGTTTCGGAGTTCGGCGGCATCGACATCCTGGTGGCCAACGCCGGGGTGTTGTGGCTCGGGCCGATCGAGTCGACGCCGCTCAAGCGTTGGCAGCTGTGCCTGGACGTCAACACCACCGGCGTGTTCCTGGTGACGAAGGCGGTGATCCCGCACGTACGGGCTCGCGGCGGCGGGTCGCTGATCGCGATCACCACGACCGGCGTGGAGATGATCGACCACGGCGCGAACGCCTACTGGGTGTCCAAGGCCGCCGTCGAGCGGATGTATCTCGGCCTGGCCGCCGACCTGCGCGGCGACAACATCGCGGTGAACTGCCTGAGCCCGTCGCGCGTCGTGCTCACGGAGGGCTGGCAGGCCGGCGGCGCGGGTATGCAGGTGCCGCCCGAGATGGTCGAACCACCCGAAGCGATGGCGGTCGCGGCGGTCCGACTGGCCCAGCAGACGGCCGCCGGGGTCACGGGCACGATCCAGCGCAGCGAGTCACTCACCTTCTAAGTTGCGGCGAGCGTCAGTTGCGGCGAGCGTCCGTGTCTGCGCACGACACGCCGCGCGTTTTCCGCAGTTTGTGCACGCTCGCGATCGCGCGAGCGTGCACGAAATGACATTCCCGGTCGTGATTTCCGCGGCTCGACGACCATGGCCGCTATCTCGCAGCATGCGCGGGCGCCGCACCGGCGAGATGCGCTCGCTCGCAACGGGTCGAGCGTGCGCGAACGCTGAAATTGTCCCGGCGTGTCGTCTGCAGACATGCACGCTCACGCCAACAAGCGCTACTTGTTCTTGGCGACCAGACCGTCGACGATCTTGTTGAAGTCGGCCGTCCCGAACGACACATACTCGGCGAGGTTCGCGTAATCCAGCGACGCCAGCACCGACTTCTCCAACTGCAGATTCATCAGGCGCTTGGTGGCCTCGACCGCCTGCTGCGGCAACTCGATGAGCTTCTTCGCGCACGCGACGGCCTCGGCCAGCGGGTCCTCGACCACGTGATTGGCCAACCCGAGTTCGACGGCACGCTGCGCCTTGATCCGCACACCGGTCAACGCGAACTCCTTGGCCTGCAGCAGGCTGATCTGCGAGCCCCACACCAGCGGTCCGCCGTCGGCCGCGACCAGCCCGATCGTGACGTGCGGGTCGGCGAAGAACGCGTTCTCCGCGATGTACACCACGTCCGACAGCGCCGCCAGGCTGCACCCCAGGCCGACCGCCGGGCCGTTGACCGCCGCGACCACCGGGATGCGGCAGCGCACCATGCCGATCACCAGATCGCGACCATGCTTGATCGTCTTCTGGCGCAGCGCTTCGTCTTTGCGCAGCTCGTCGAGGTAGTTGAAGTCACCGCCGGCCGAGAAGGCCCGCCCCGCACCGGTGATGACCGCCGCGCGTGCGCCGGTGTCCTCGTTGAGTTCCTCCCAGACCCGCGCCAGTCCGACGTGCAGCGCGTCGTTGACCGCGTTGAGCTCGTCGGGCCGGTTGAGCGTGATGATGCGCAACGCCCCGTCGGCGCGGACGTCGATTTCGTCTGGCATGTCGTACATCAGGACCCCAATCCAAGAATTCGCTGCGCGATGATGTTCTTCTGAATCTGCGACGTACCGCCCATGACGCTCTGCGCGCGGCTGTACATGTAGGCGCCGAACAACTCCTCGTCGCCGGTGCCGACGGTGGCCAGCGCGGCATGGCCGACGGACTGCTCAGTCCACGTCATCAGCAGCTTGTCCAGCGAGCCCTGCGGCCCGTGGGTCAACCCGTCCAGCTGCTCGGACAGCCGCCTGCGCACGTGCAACCGCAGCATCTCGGTCTGCACCCACGCCCACGCCAGTTCCTCGGGTGCCGGGCCGACCCGGGTGGCCAACTGGCGCACCAGCTTTCCGTACCGCGCCGAGAAGCCCAGCGTCGACGGTTCGCGTTCGTGGCTGACGACGGTCATCGCCAGCTTCCAGCCCTCGCCGGGCGCGCCGACCATGTTGGCCGCCGGCACGCGCGCACCGTCGAACAGCACCTGGCCGAATTCCTTGGTGACCCCGCTGATCATCTTCAGCGGCCGCTGTTCGATGCCGTCCTGGTGCATCGGCACGATGAACGCCGAGATCCCCTTGTGCTTGGCCACATCCTTGTCCGTGCGGGCCAGCAGCAGACACCAGTCGGCGACGTCGGAGTAGCTGGTCCAGATCTTGTGCCCGTGGATCACGTACTCGTCGCCCTCGCGGGTCGCCGTCGTCGTCAGCGACGCCAGATCCGAGCCCGCACCGGGCTCGGAGAAACCCTGACACCAGCGTTCGGTGCCGTTGATCATGCCGGGCAGGAACCGCTGCCGCAGTTCCTCGCTGCCGTGATGCGACAACCCCACGACCAGGTACCCCAGGCTCGGCCGCGCGGGGGCGCCCGCCTTGGCGATCTCCTCGTCGACGATCACGTCGTAGACCGGCGGAAGATCCTGCCCGCCGTACTCTTCGGGCCACGAGGTGCCGAAGAACCCGGCCTGGTACAGAGCCTGGTGCCAGGCGCCCTGAGCGGCCCAGTACTCGTCACCCGATGTCGGGAACTTGCCCTTCTGCTCGGTCAGCCAGTCGCGCAGCCGGGTCCGGAACTCCGCTTCCTCCGGCGAATCACGAAAGTCCAATGGTCAACTCCTCCAGCTTCACGGGCCACGTCTCGGTCGCGGCCAGTACCCGCCGCAGATACACATGCGCGAGGCACTCCCAGGTGTTGCCGATCCCGCCGTGCACCTGGATCGACGTCTCGCACACCGTCAATGCGCTTCGCGCGCAGTAGATCTTGGCTACCCGGGCCGCCTCGATCGCCTCGGCGACCGGCAGCTCGTCGACCGCCCACGCAGCGTGCCGCGACACGCTGACCGCCCCTTCGATCAACGCCAGGCTTTCGGCCAGCAGGTGCCCGACCGCCTGGTAGGACCCGATCGTCGCGCCGTACTGCTCGCGGACCTTGGCGTACTCGACAGCCAACGCATGCGTGCCGCGGGCCGCCCCGACGAGGTCGGCGCAGGTCACGGTCAACGCCAGCGCACGCCACCGGCCGGCGTCCTCCTCGGAGAGCTCGGCCAGTTCCGGCGGGGACTCCACGACACCGGCGAGGCTGCGCGTCAGGTCGACCGACTCGCCGTCGTCGGCCGCGGCGGGGGCATGTCCGCACCGCGACTGCAGGTCGTCGGCGAGTATCGGACCGACGAACGGCACGTCGACCAGCCCGCGCGCGAACTCCTCGGCCACGATCGCCACTTCCACACCCGACGCGCCGTCCGAGCGCAACGTGCGAAAACCGGTGGCGTGCACGGCCTTCTCCAGCCGCGCCACCCGACTCGCGTCGTCGAGATCGGCCACCGAACCGGGTCCGAGTTCGTCGGCCACGGCCGCGGCGGCCGCCCGCAGCTGCTGTTGTTCACTGGTCAGACGGACGTCCACAGACGCTCCTTCAACACTCGACGCAAGACCTTTCCTGATGGCAGCCGCGGGATCTCGGCGACGAACGCCACCCGCGTGAGCCGCTTGTATGCTGCCAGCCGCTCGCCGACCAGCGCTTGCAGTTCCTCGGCGGTCACCGACGCGTGGGTCTTGACCGCGGCGACGATCGCCTCTCCGTTGACCGGGTCGGGGACGCCGAACACCGCGCAGTCGTCGACCGCGGGATGGCCGTGCAGCACCGCTTCGATCTCGGCGGGCGCGACCTGGAAGCCGCGCACCTTGATCATCTCTTTCGACCGGTCGGTGATCCGCAACCAGCCTTCGCTGTCGAGGGTGCCGACGTCGCCGGTCCGGTACCAGCCGTCGTCGAACGCGTCGGGGGTCGCCGACTCCGGAAGATAGCCCGCCATCACCGATTCCGAGCGCACCTGGATCTCGCCGACACCGTCGGCGCCCAGCGGCTCACCGTCGTCGAGTGACACCACCCGCACGCGAACCCCCGGAACCGGTTTGCCCACGGTGTCGAGGTGCTTGCCGTCGAGGTCGTTGCACGCGATCACCGGCAGTTCACTGGCCCCGTAGGCGGTCACCCACGTCACCTGAGTCCTGGCGGTGACGGCCTCGGCGACGCTCTCGGTGACCGGTGTGGCGCACCACATGATGTACCGCAGCGACGAAAGGTCGTGTGATTCCAGGTCCGGGTGCGCCGCGAGTGCCAAAGCGATTGGTGCGACGGCCATCTCGATGGTGATCCGGTCGCTCTCGATGTGCTGCAGCATCAGGTCGATGTCGAAGCGCCGGTGCAGCCGGATCCAGGTTCCGGTGTCCAGCGCCATCACGATGTTGAGCAGACCGAGGATGTGCGACGGTGGCGTCATGATCTGCATGCGGTCGGCCGAGGTGAGCTGCAGCGCCGCGCGCCAGTGCTCGACGGCGACGGCGAACGACGCGTGCGTGTGCCGCACCGCCTTCGGCATGCCGGTGGTGCCGGAGCTGAACACGAACAGCGCGTCACGGTCGGCCGGAACCACGTCGAACGTCCGTTGCCCGGGGGTGATCGGATCGTCGAGGGACAGCATCGGCATGAGCTCGGCCAGTACCGGATGGTCACCGACGGCGTGGCCGGGTCGGGTCAACGCGATCGCGTGCTCGGCTTCGGTGCGTTTCCACGCCGGGCTCATCAGCACGGCGGCGGCACCCAGTCGCCAGACCGCCTGCAGCGCAATGACGAACTCGGGGCGGTTGGACGACATCAGCGCGACCCGGTCGCCGGCCCGGACCCCGCGGTCTGCGAGTGTGGCCGCCATTCCGCTGGTCAGTGCGTCGAGTTCGGCCAGGCTGTACTCCCGCTCCTCGAACGCGAGCGCGACCGGCTCCTCACTCACACCCTGTCCTCACTACCCGTGTCGCACGATGTTGCGAGAAGATCGTATCATTAAAAGAGAATGATATTCTCATCTGAACAGAACCTATGTGCCCAGGAGAGCTCATGACCGCGGATCCGACGCCTGAGGCCACTCCCGGCGGGCAGGTGACGATCGTGCTCGACCGCAAGAAGGTCTCGGTGGTGCGCAAGCCCGACGAGACGCTGCTGGAGAGCGCGCGGCGGGCAGGACTGTCCCCGCCGTTCTCCTGCGAAGCCGGCAACTGCGGCACCTGCATGGGCAAGGTGTTGGAGGGCCACGCCACGATGCGCGTCAACGACGCCCTCGAGGACGACGAGGTGGAAGAGGGATACATCCTGACCTGCCAAGCGACTCCGGACACCGATTCGATCAGCGTCACCTACGACGACTGAGTCGCCGCATCGCCGTGCTCGTCGACGGCGGGCGCCGGCCGGTACTCGGGTTGGTAGCCGTCGATCCGGATCGGGCTGCCGACCAACCGGAAATCGCCAGCGGTGACCACCATCTCGGGTGTGCGCTCCAGCGCTTCGGGCAGCGTGCGCACCGCGGCCACCGGAATGCCCAGCGGTCGCAGCCGCGTCTCCCAGTTGGCGGCGGTGTCGGTGGCCAGCGCCGAGGACACCACTTCGAGCACCGCGTCGCGCCGCGCCGCGCGCTCGGCCATGGTCGGGAAGCCCTCGATGCCGGCCTCGCCCGCGAACGCGCGCCAGAAGCCGTCGTGGGTGATGAACAGCGCCAGGTACCCGTCAGCCGTCGCAAACAGTTGCGCGGGAACGTAGTACGAGTGCGCGCCGTACGGATAGCGCAGCGGCGCGGCGCCGTCGTTGAGATACGCCGACGCCCGGTAGTTCAGCTGCGACAACATCACGTCTCGCAGGCACACGTCGACCTGCCCGCCCCGGCCGGAGACGATCTGCGCCAGCAACCCGAGCGCGGCGGCCAGACCGGTCGAGTTGTCGGCCGACGAGTATCCGGGCAGCGTGGGCGGCCCGTCGGGATGGCCGGTCATCGCGGCGACCCCGGTCGCGGCCTGGATGACGTAGTCGAACGCCGGGTCGTCGCCGCCCTCGAGGCCGAAGCCGGTCATCGCCACACACACGATCCGCTCGTTGTACCGGCGCAGCGACTCGTAGGTCAGCCCGAGCTTCCTGATCGCCGACGGCTTCATGTTCACCAGCAGCGCATGGGAATCCGCGACGAGTTCGCCGAGTCGCTGCCGTCCGGCGTCCGAGCGCAGATCCAGGACGACGCTCTTCTTGTTGCGGTTCAGGCTCGCGAAGTAGCTGTCGCTGACCTGCCGGGAGATCTCGCCGCCCGGCGGTTCGACCTTGATGACCTCCGCGCCGAGGTCGGCCAGCAGCATCGTCGCGTACGGACCGGCCAGCATGACCCCGACCTCGATGATCCGGATGCCGGCCAGCGGGCCGGCGCTCACCGCACCTGCTTGGCCAGTTCGGCGATCACCTCGCGGGTCCGGTACTTCGACGCGACCAGTTCGTCGCGGTTGTCGCCGATCGGCAGCAGGCGGACCGACAGATCGGTGACACCGGCGTCGGCGAACCGCCGGAAGCGCCGCAGTATTGCTTCCTCGTCCCCGGCCGCGCACAGGTCACCGACGCTGCGGGCGTCGCCGCGGTCGAGCAGCCGCTGATAGTTCGGCGAGGTCTCGGCTTCGGCGAGGATGCGGTTGGCCCGCTCCTTGGCCGCCTCGATCTCCGAGTTCGCGCACAGGCACACCGGGATGCCCGCGACGATGCGCGGTGCGGGCCGGCCCGCCTCGGCGGCGGCCTTGTTGATCTTCGGGGCGATGTGCTCGCCGATCGCCTTCTCGTCGGCCATCCACAGCACCGTGCCGTCGGCGCGCTCACCGGCGATCTGCAGCATCACCGGGCCCAGCGCGGCCACCAGCACCGGCAGCGGGCTCTCCGCGCCGAGCACCGTGGGGTTGTGCACCGTGAAGCTGTCGTTCTCGACGTCGACGTCGCCGGGTCCGGCCAGCGCGGCGTTGAGCACCTCGAGGTAGTCGCGGGTGTAGGCCGCCGGTTTCTCGTAGGGGATGCCGAGCATGTCGCGCACGATCCAGTGGTGCGACGGACCGACACCGAGCGCGAGCCGGCCGCCGGCCATCGCGTGGACCGAGAGCGCCTGGCGCGCAAGAGCGATCGGGTGCTGCGCCTGCAGCGGGACCACTGCGGTGCCGAGCTCGATCTTCGAGGTGTGGGCGGCCATCACCGCGACCATCGTCAGACAGTCGAAATCGTTGGGCACCTGCGGCATCCACGCGGTGTCCATACCCGCCGATTCCGCCCACTCGATGTCGGACACCAGCTTGCTGACCTTGCGGGACATGTCGCCGCGCTCGGCCCCGATCATCACACCAAGGCGCATGTCACTTCATCCTCCGGCAGTTGCGCGCCGAGTGTGAATCCTCGGCGGGAAAAGCTCTGAAAAATCACCGACGTTTCACATTCGGCGACAATTTCATCTGTCCACCTGCGAACCGGCGGTCAGCTTGCGCACCTCGTCGACGAGGGTGTCCAGCGGCGTGCCCGTCGGGAACACCGCCGCGGCGCCCGCGGACAGCAGTTTGTCGACGTCGCCCTGCGGGATGGTGCCGCCGACGACGACGGCGATGTCACCGGCGTCGGCTTCCCGCAGCGCATCCACCGTGCGCGCGGTCAACGCCACATGCGCGCCGGACAGGATCGAAAGACCCACCAGCGCAACATCTTCCTGCAGTGCAATCGACACGATGTCCTCGATACGCTGCCGGATCCCGGTGTAGATCACCTCGAAACCGGCATCGCGCAGCGTCCGCGCGACGATCTTGGCGCCGCGGTCATGACCGTCGAGACCGGGTTTGGCGACCAGTACGCGGACCGGCTGAGTCACAGATCTGCTCCTTGTGTACGCGCCATCAGAACACCACCGGCTGCTGGAACTCGCCCCACACGGCCTTGAGCGTCGACACCATCTCGCCCACCGTGCAGTATGCATTGGCGCAGTCGACGAGCTTGTGCATCAGGTTGTCATCACCTTCGGCGGCCTTGGCCAGCGCCGCCAGCGCCTCCTTGACCGCGACGCCGTCGCGCTCGGCCTTGACCTTCGCCAGCCGCTTGAGCTGTTTGTCGCGCCCTTCGGCGTCGAGTTCGTAGGTGGCCAGGTCCGGCGGCGGCTCGTCGACGACGAACTTGTTCACCCCGACCACGGGCCGGGCTCCGGACTCCACTTCCTGGTGGATCTTGAACGCCTCGTCGGCGATCAGCCCCTGCAGGTACCCGTCCTCGATACAGCGGACCATGCCGCCGTGGGTCTCGAGATCAGCCATGATCTCGACGATCTTCTCCTCGGTCGCGTCGGTCAGCGCCTCGACGAAGTAGGACCCGCCGAGCGGATCGGCGACCTTGGTGACCCCGGTCTCGTAGGCCAGGATCTGCTGGGTGCGCAGCGCCAGCGTGGCCGACTCCTCGCTGGGCAGGGCGAACGGCTCGTCCCACGCCGCGGTGAACATCGACTGCACCCCGCCCAGGACCGCGGCCATCGCCTCGTAGGCAACCCGGACCAGGTTGTTCTGCGCCTGCGGTGCGTAGAGCGACGCCCCGCCTGCCACACAGCCGAAGCGGAACATCGACGCCTTGTCGGTGGTGGCGCCGTAGCGCTCCCGCACGATCGTCGCCCAGCGCCGACGGCCCGCGCGGTACTTCGCGATCTCCTCGAAGAAGTCGCCGTGGGTGTAGAAGAAGAACGAGATCTGGGGCGCGAACTTGTCGATCGTCATCCGGCCGCGCTCGACCACGGTGTCGCAGTAGGTGACGCCGTCGGCGAGAGTGAACGCCATCTCCTGGACCGCGTTGGCGCCGGCGTCGCGGAAGTGGGCGCCGGCCACCGAGATCGCGTTGAACTTGGGCACCTCGGCCGCGCAGAACTCGATGGTGTCGGCGATCAGCCGCAGCGACGGCTCCGGCGGCCAGATCCACGTGCCTCGGGAGGCGTACTCCTTGAGGATGTCGTTCTGGATGGTGCCGGTCAGTTTTTCGCGCGGCACGCCCTTCTTCTCGGCGGCCGCGACGTAGAACGCGAGCAGGATCGCCGCGGTGCCGTTGATGGTGAAGCTGGTGCTGATCTTGTCGAGTGGGATCGAGTCGAACAGGATCTCGGCGTCGGCCAGGGTGTCGACGGCGACGCCGACGCGGCCGACCTCTTCGCCGTACTCCTCGTCATCGGAGTCGTACCCGCACTGGGTCGGCAGGTCCAGCGCCACCGACAACCCGGTGCCGCCCTGATCGAGCAGGTAGCGGTAGCGCCGGTTGGACTCCTCGGGGGTGCCGAAGCCGGAATACTGGCGAAAAGTCCAGGTCTTACCCCGGTACCCGGACGCGAAGTTGCCCCGGGTGAACGGGTACGTGCCCGGAGGTGGGGGATCACCCGCGCGGTCCGCCGGCCCGTAGACCGGCTCGAGCGGGATCCCCGACGGGGTCTGCACTGGCTCGCTCATCCCCGATAACGTACTTGCAGAAAATGAGAATGCCAATACCGCAGGCCGGAAACGTGCACTGGAGAGCGGTTGCCGCTTCTCGGGAGAGGCCGGCGAAGGGCCGGTACACAGCGATTATGGCACTTGCTTAAAATGAGAACGTCAATACCGACCGGGGTGCCGGGTCGGCTAGCATCGAGTGACGCCGGTCGCATGTCAAAGGAGTTCAATGTCCGCCTTCACTGACCGCACGCTCGTCGTTTCGGGCGGCAGCCGCGGTATCGGCCTGGCGATCGCGCTCGCCGCGGCCAGGCGCGGCGCGAACATCGTGTTGCTGGCCAAGACCGCCGAACCGCATCCCAGGCTGCCCGGCACCGTCCACACCGCCGTCGCGGAGGTGGAGGAGGCCGGCGGCAAGGGTGTCGCGGTCGTCGGCGACGTGCGCCGCGAAGAGGACGTGCAGCGGGCGATCGACGCGGCCGTGGAGCACTTCGGCGGCGTCGACATCGTGATCAACAACGCCAGCGCCATCGCCACCGAGCCGACCGAGGAACTGTCGGCCAAGAAGTTCGACCTGATGATGGACATCAACGTGCGCGGCACGTTCCTGCTGACCAAGGCGGCCCTGCCGCACCTGCGCCGGTCCGCCGACGCGCACGTCATCACGCTGGCTCCGCCGCTCAACATGAGCCCGCACTGGCTGGGCGCGCACCCCGCCTACACGCTGTCCAAATACGGTATGACGCTGCTGTCGCTGGGCTGGGCTGCCGAATATGCCGACGCCGGAATCGGATTCAGCTGCCTGTGGCCGCAGACCTACATTGCGACCGCAGCGGTGGCCAACGCCCCGGGCTTCTCCGACGCGATCGAACGGTCCCGCGACCCGCAGATCATGGGTGACGCGGCGGCGCTGATCCTGTCCCGGCCCGCGGCCGACGTCAACGGAAGGTGCTTCATCGACGCCGAGCTGCTCGCCGAGTCCGGCGTCACCGACCTGTCCCGTTACGGCGGTGGGGACGACCCCATCCTTGATATTTTCGTCGACAAATCATGAGCATCGCGCTGTTGCTCGAGATGGCCTCGAGCAACCCGGACCGCACCGCCGTGGTGTCAGGCGAATTACGGCTGACCACAGGCGAGTTGAGCGCGCTCGCGGACGGCGGTGCCGGTGTCATCGCCGCGTCGGGCGCGTCGCACGTCGCCTACGTCGGCATGGGCGGGGCGATGCTGCCGCTGCTGCTGTTCTCCTCGGCGCGCGCCGCGGTTCCGGTGACCCCGCTGAACTACCGGCTGTCCGCCGACGGTCTGCGTGAACTCATCGACCGGCTTACCCAGCCGCTGGTGGTCGCCGACGACGAATATCGCGCGATGGTCGAGGGTGCGGGCAAGCAGGTCATCGGTTCCGACGAGTTCCTCGCCGCCGCGCACACCGCCGAACCGGCCGCAGAGTTCGCCGACCCCGAGGACGTCGGGGTGGTGCTGTTCACCTCCGGGACCACATCGCGCCCCAAAGCCGTTGAGCTGACCCACAACAACCTCACCAGCTATATCACCGGCACGGTCGAGTTCGACTCCGCAGAACCCGGCGACGCGGCGCTGATCTGTGTGCCGCCGTACCACATCGCCGGGGTCAGCGCGGCGCTGTCGAACCTCTACGCCGGCCGCAAGATGGTGTACCTGCCGCAGTTCGACGCCGCGGAGTGGATCCGGTTGGTGCGCGACGAAGGCGTCACGTCGGCGACCGTCGTACCCACCATGCTGGACCGGATCGTCACGACGTTGGAGACCCAAGGCACCGCACTGCCGACGCTGCGCAGCCTGGCCTACGGCGGCTCGAAGGTGCCGCTTCCCCTGGTGCGCAAGGCCCTCGACCTGTTGCCCGACGTCGGCTTCGTCAACGCCTACGGCCTGACCGAGACCAGTTCGACGATCGCGGTGCTCGGCCCCGACGACCACCGCGAGGCGCTCGCCTCCGCCGAGGACGCGGTGCTGCGTCGGCTGGGTTCGGTCGGCCAACCGGTGCCGGGCATCGAGGTACAGATCCGCGACGAGAACGGCAACGTCCTCGGACCGGGCGAAACCGGCGAACTCTACGTGCGCGGTGAGCAGGTGTCCGGCCGCTACGCCGAGATCGGTTCCGTGCTCGACGCCGAGGGCTGGTTCCCCACCAAGGACGTCGCGATGGTCGACGAAGGCGGCTACCTGTTCATCGGCGGCCGATCCGACGACACGATCATCCGCGGCGGGGAGAACATCGCACCCGCGGAGATCGAGGAGGTGCTCGTCGAGCATCCCGCGGTGCACGACTGCGCGGTGTTCGGCGCCGAGGACCCGCAGTGGGGCCAGATCATCGTCGCCGTGGTGGTCCCCGCCGACGGCGCGTCCCCGGATCCCGACGAGCTGCGTGAGTACGTGCGCGGCCAGCTACGCGGATCCCGCACCCCCGACCGGGTGGTCTTCCGCGACGAATTACCCACCAGCCCGACCGGCAAGGTGTTGCGGCGCGAACTGGTCGACGAATTCACCGCTGCCAAATCCTAAGGAGCACAACATGGTCAAAAACGGCACCCGGCTGCAGAGCCAGGTCTGCGACACGCAGGTCATCGTCGTCCGCGCGTCGGACAGCCTCGACGACCTGCGCGCCGGCGGCGTCCCGATGATCCCGCTGGACGCGGAGAAGTCCGCGGACGCCCAACTGGATCCCGCGTTCTCCGACGGCACCGCGATGGGCAAGCGCTACGTCGACGAGGGCGGCGCGGAGGTGCTGGTGACCAAGGCGGGCGCCGGCACGTTGAGCGTGGGCGACACTCCCCTGGCCCTCAAGGAAGCCAAGCCGCTGCCCGCGAGCGACTGATACCGTCCACTGCGTGAGGCCACGCCGCCTGCTGCTCCGGTACGCGGCGGGCCTCGCGTTCGCCTATGTGCTGACCGCAGGCGAGGTCATCGTGATCGTCGCCTCGCTGGCGGGTAAAAGCGTGCTCACGGTCGGCAACGTGGTGACCGCGGCGACGCTGCTGGCGGTCGGTACCGCGATCGTCGCGGCGAGCGCGGTCGCGATCCTGCTCCCCTCGTTGCGTTTCCTGGCCGCGGGCCGACGGCCCACCCCCGCCGAACGCCAAGCGACCCTGAACATCATGCGGCGCCAGTCCGCGGCCACCGTGGCGCCGTGGCTGCTCACCGCCGCGGTGCTGGTTCCACTGAACCTCGACGCGCGACCCACCACGCTGGCCGTGATCGGATCGGCCATGCTGTTCGGCGCGATCGCCACGGTGTGCACCGGGTTCCTGTTCACGCTGCGCACGCTGCGACCCGTGTTGACCAGTGTGGCACCGGATCCCAGCACGCCGCGGCTGACAGCACCCGGGGTGCGGGCCCGGCTGCTGCTGATGTGGCTGGTGTGCACCGCGTTGCCGGGGCTGGCGATCGCGACGCTGCTGGTGATGCGCAACCGCGGCTGGCTCACCGAACAGACCGGCGCCATCGAGCTGGCGCTACTGGTGCTGGCCCTGGTGGCGGTCGTGCTGGGTCTGCGCGCGATGATCCTGGTCTCGATGTCGATCTCGGACCCGCTGCAGGATGTCGTGCAGGCGATGGCCGAGGTGGAGCGCGGGCACATCGACCGGTCCGTCGACGTCTACGAGTGGTCCGAGATCGGCCGCCTGCAGCGCGGATTCAACAGCATGGTGGCCGGGCTGCGGGAGCGCGACCGGCTACGTGATCTGTTCGGCCGCCACGTCGGCGAGGAGGTGGTGCGCCGCGCCGTCGAGGAGAACGAGTCACTGTCCGGCGACGAGCGCGACGTCGCCGTGCTGTTCATCGACCTGGTCGGCTCGACGCGGCTGGCCGTCACGCACGAGCCGGTGGAGATCGCCGAACTGCTCAACGAGTTCTTCCGCATCGTCGTCGCCGCGGTCGACGAGCGGCACGGGCTGATCAACAAGTTTCAGGGTGATGCCGCGCTGGCGGTCTTCGGGGCGCCGCTTCGGCTCGACGACCCGACCGGCGCCGCGCTGGCCACCGCCCGTGTGCTGGTCGCCGAGTTGCAGCGCCTGGGCGTCGACTTCGGCATCGGGGTGTCGGCCGGGCCGGTGTTCGCGGGCAACATCGGCGCCGAGAACCGCTATGAGTACACCGTTGTCGGTGACCCGGTCAACGAGGCGGCGCGGCTGGCGGACCGCGCCAAGGAGTTCGGCGCCCGCGCGCTGTGCTCGGGTGCCGCGCTGGTCCGCGCCACCGACGCCGAAGCGGCCCGCTGGGCGGCGCAGGGTTCGGAGATCCTGCGGGGCCGCGACACTGTGACCGAGATCTTCGCCCCGGGCCCGCCCCGACCGGGTTAAAGACGACGCCGATCGGGGAACAGGCGGGTATGACTGTGCGCAGCCCGGAGACCCGGGTGATCCGGACCGCGGTCGGCGGCGCGGCGATCGGCAACACCGTCGAATGGTTCGACTTCGCGATCTACGGATTTCTGGCCACCTACATCGCCGATAAATTCTTCCCGCCCGGCGACGAGACCGCAGCGCTGCTCAACACATTCGCGATCTTCGCCGCCGCGTTCTTCATGCGCCCCCTCGGCGGGTTCTTCTTCGGCCCATTGGCCGACCGGATCGGCCGCCAGCGGGTACTGGCGCTGGTGATCCTGCTGATGTCGGCGTCGACGCTGGCGATCGGTCTGGTGCCCAGCTACGAATCGATCGGCGTGGCGGCGCCGCTGCTTCTGCTTCTGCTGCGGTGTTTACAGGGCTTCTCCGCCGGCGGCGAGTACGGCAGCGGTGCATGCTTTCTCGCCGAGTACGCCAACGACAGGAACCGCGGGTTCATCGTCTCGTTCCTGGTGTGGTCGGTGGTCGTCGGATTCCTGCTCGGCTCGCTGACTGTCACCGGACTGGAGACCGTGCTCAGCGAGTCCGCGATGAATTCCTACGGCTGGCGGATCCCGTTCCTGATCGCCGGCGCCCTCGGCGTGGTGGGTCTCTACATCCGGTTGCGCCTGGCCGACACGCCGGAGTTCGAGCGGCTGCGCGAGGAAGGCGAGGTGTCGTCGACGCCGCTGCGCGACGCGGTCACCACGTCGTGGCGCCCCATCCTGCAGATCATCGGGCTCGTGGTGATCCACAACGTCGGCTTCTACCTCGTGTTCACCTATCTGCCAAGCTATTTCACCGAAACACTGAACTTCACCAAGATCGACGCGTTCATCTCGATCACGGTCGCCTGCCTGGTCGCGATGATCCTGATCCCGCCCCTGGGTGCGCTGTCGGACCGGATCGGCCGCAAGCCGCTGCTGTACGCGGGTGCGATCGGGTTCGCCGTCGGCTCCTATCCGCTGTTCCTGCTGCTCAATTCGGGGTCGCTGGCCGCGGCGGTGACCGCGCATGCGGCGCTGGCGGCGATCGAGTCGGTGTTCGTGTCGGCGTCCCTGGCCGCCGGTGCCGAACTGTTCGCCACCCGGGTGCGCTCGAGCGGCTACTCCATCGGCTACAACCTGTCGGTCGCGGTCTTCGGCGGGACCGCACCGTATGTGGCGACGTGGCTGGTCGACCGGACCGGAAACCAGATCGCGCCGGCGTTCTACGTCATCGCAGCCGCGGTGCTCACGTTCGCCACGCTGCTGACGATGCGCGAGACCGCCGGTAAACCACTGGAAGCCACCGTTCGCACATAACGCACATCCATTCATCCGGCGGCCGTTATCAGGCACACTCTCAGGCATGCCGACGGTCTCATCACGGTCGCCGATGCGGGTGGCCCTGGCCAGCTTCATCGGAACGACGGTCGAGTTCTACGACTTCCTGATCTACGGCACCGCCGCAGCACTGGTGTTCCCGAAGCTGTTCTTCCCCGCGGTGTCGCCGGCGACGGGACTGCTGTTGTCGTTTGCGACCTTCGGTGTCGGCTTCGTGGCGCGGCCGCTCGGCGGCGTCGTGTTCGGCCACTTCGGCGACCGCGTCGGACGCAAGAAGATGCTCGTCTACTCGCTGCTCATCATGGGCGGTGCGACGGTGCTGATGGGGCTGTTGCCGACGTACGCGCAGATCGGGCTGGCGGCGCCGGTTCTGTTGACGCTCTTGCGTCTTGCCCAGGGCTTCGCGGTCGGCGGCGAGTGGGGCGGCGCCACGCTGATGGCCGTCGAGCACGCCTCGGCACACCGTAAGGGCCTCTACGGCGCCTTTCCTCAGATGGGGGCGCCGGCGGGAACGGCGTGCGCGACGCTGGCGTTCTGGGCGGTGTCGCAGCTGTCCGACGATCAGTTCCTGAGCTGGGGCTGGCGGGTGCCGTTCCTCGCCAGCGCGGTGCTCATCGTCATCGGGTTGGCCATCCGGTTGTCGGTGTCGGAGAGCCCGGACTTCGCCGCGCTGCGTCAGCGGGAACGGTTGGTGCGGATGCCGATCGCTCAGGCCTTCCGAAAGCATTGGCGCCAGATCCTTCTCGTCGCGGGCGCCTACCTCTCGCAGGGGGTGTTCGCCTATATCTGTGTGGCCTATCTGGTGTCTTACGGGACGACCGTCGCCGGCATCGACCGCACCCAGGCGCTGTTCGGGGTCGCGGTCGCGGCCGTGGTCGCGGTGATCACCTATCCGCTGTTCGGCGCCCTGTCCGACCGCGTCGGCCGCAAACCGGTGTTTCTCGCCGGTGTGATCCTGATGGGTCTGTCGGTGTGGCCGGTGTTCGCGCTGATCAACACCGGCAGCGCTGCACTATTCGCGGTCGCGCTGCTGTTGGTGTTCGGTTTGGCGATGGCCCCGGCCGCGGGGGTGACAGGCTCGCTGTTCAGCCTGGCGTTCGATCCCGATGTCCGCTACAGCGGGGTGTCGATCGGTTACACCCTGTCACAGGTCGTGGGCTCGGCGTTCGCTCCCACGATCGCCACAGCGTTGTATGCGGCGACGAAGACCAGCAACTCGATCGTGGCGTACCTCGTTGCAGTGTCGGTGATCTCGGCGGTGTCGGCGTGTTTCCTACCGGGTGGGTGGTCGAGGGCGACCACGGATCAGCCGGGCGAACTCGACGCTCGAGCGGCGGACCGACTCGAGTTCCAGTGACACCAGCAGGGTGTCGACCATGGCGAAGGGCAGGGTGGTCGCCACCGCCCCCCGGCCGTACTCGAGATGCCAGGAGCCCGGGTGGATGGTCAACCCGCGGGCCTGTCCCTTCGGCAGGCAGGTGCGCTCGCCGGGCCGCAGCGTCGTCGCGGTGAGATCGTCGGATTCCAGGTCGTAGGAGTCGATCTGGGGCCATCAGGAACTTGTGGATCTCCACGCGCTTGTAACGTCCCGAGAATCCCTGCGTGCCGGTGGGAGATCCGAAGATGACGATGTACTCGCGCGGGCTGAAGTACAGGAACCGCACCTTGCCGAGGATGCCGCCGGCCTTGCTGCCGACCCACCGACCGGTCGTCGGCGCGATCAGATCCGGGTAGGCCTGCGCGAGCAGTTCTACCGCACGGGTGACCAACTCGCCGCTGTCTACCGAGGTGTTGTCGAGCGGGGCACCGACGGCCCGGCGCGCGACGTCGTGCAGGACATCGGGGTCGATCCGGTAGGCCATCAGCCGAACTCGATCGGCAGGCTGACGGGTCCGCTCATCCCCAGCAGGGGCCGCCAGGGCACCGGCCCGACGACGCGCGGGTCCGGGACCCGTCGCGCCAGGATCGTGAGCGCCTCGGCGAGTTCGCGCCGCGCCAGGTTGGCGCCGAGACAGTAGTGCGCTCCCCCGCCGAAGGTCAGGATTGGCGGCGGCTCGTCCCGGGTGATGTCGAACCGGGCGGGGTCGTCGTAGATGGCCGGATCCCGGTTCGCGGCGAAGGTGTTGACGAGGATGAAGGTTCCGGCGGGGAACGTGTGGCCACCGATCGTGACGTCGTCGAGGGCGCTGCGCACCGTGCTGCACATCGACGGTGAGTGACGCATGGTCTCCTCGACGGCCGGCATGGCGAGTTCGGGTCTCTCCCGCAGCAGCGCCCATTGCTCGGGGTGGTCACACAGCACCTGCATCGACGCGGCGAGCTGGCTGCGGGTGGTGTCGGTCCCGGCGATCAGCACGCTGAACGCCAGCATCCGCAGTTCGGCCGCGTCGAGGCGGTCCCCGTCGTCCTCGGCGCGGATCAGCTCGGAAAGCAAGTCGTCGGTGAGGTTCTCGCGTCGGTGCGCGATCATCTCGTCGATGTAGGCGTCGAATTCACCCCAGGCGCGCAGAATGACGGGCTCCTCGGCGGCCAGGTCGCAGTCGAAGCTGACGATCTTGAAGATGTCCTCGGCCCACCGCGAGAAGCGTTGCCAGTCTTCGCGCGGTGCGCCGAGCAGCGCGCAGATCACCGGAATCGGGTACGGCCTGGCGATCGCCTCGACGAACTCACAGCTGCCCTGCCCTTCGATGCGGTCGACGAGTTCGTTGACCACGGTGTGGATGGTGGGATCCATCCGCGCGGTCCCACGCGGTGTGAAGGCGCGTGACACCAGCCCGCGCAGCCGCCGGTGCTCGTCGCCCTCCATGTTGAGGATGCTGCGGGTGACCCTGTCCCACAACGGGCCCGACGTGATGCCGTGTGCCGACAGATGGATTCCCGGCGGGATGCCGAAGCGGGGATCCCGCAGAACGGCCCTGGCCAGCTCATAGGACAGCACCTCGGGTCCGATCGGTCCGAGCGCGACCGGCGCCTGCTGCTGAGCCGAACGGAACTCGGGATAGATCTGTTGCGGTGTCGCGGTGAGGTCGTAGGTCAGCGTCGGCAGATCGGCCTCGAAGACGCTGAGCGTGGCCGCGGTCATGACACGTTGGTGGCGAGGAAGGTCAACGGGAGCCCGAGCACCGACAGGTCGATCTCCTCGAGGTAGGACCCCTCACCGGAGAAGCCCTGCCGGAATCTCGTTGTCGACCCGTGACGCCCGGCGACGGCTTCGGCGGCAGCGGCGTCCGGCACCCGGACCACGACGGTGTAGACGCCGTCGCCGTTGCGGTCGAGGAATGCGTTGACCTTCACCGCCACCGACGCGGTCGATCCGGGCACCGGGCTGATCAACTCGATGCCGCGGTCCCAGTCCAGATGAACCCGCACACCGAGTTCGGTCAGTTCGGCCTCCTCGAGCGCGAACCCGAGCTCGGTGAACAACGCGGCCGCCTCGGTGCGACGTTCCGGCGCCACCGCGAACACGACGTGGTGCAACCGCGGCTGCGGACCGGCTGTCATCTGCGCACCAGCCCGCGCGGTCGGATCAGGCCCAGGTCCAGATGGGTCAACCAGCCCGGCTCCGCGTCGCAGACATCCGGGATGGCGTTGATCGCGCCCATCGCCGTCCAGGTGTATCCGGGGTGGGTCATGGTGCCGTCGGCGGCTACCCGCCCGTGCATGGTCAGCTCGGTCGGCGGATCACCCTCGATGACGATGCGGTACCGGGTCCGGCCCCAGTCCCACGGTGGGTCGAGCTCGTCGGGTCCGCCGGTCAGGTAGATGGCGTGGTACACGATCAGCGGGGCGCCACCCACCATCGCGGTCCACGTATGGTGTTGTGCGGCCACGGTTCCGCGCGGGATGGCGCCCTCGTCGTGCGGGATGTCGCGGGTGGCTGTCGCGGCCTCGAGGCCGGCGGTCACCTCGTCGATGGTCACGCCCAGACCGTCGGCGACCATGTGCATCGACTGCGCGAAGAACGGGACCCCGAGCCCGAGGATCGTCGGCTCCGAGAGGAACTTGTCCCTGTCCTTTCCGAATCCCATCCAGTCGATGTGGTCCATCGGCGCGTCGGTGAGAACGTTGACGACCTCCCACACCTCGACGCGGTCGACGCGGGAGGCGACGCGGGCGAGCGTGAGCGGCAGGATGTCACCGGCGTAGCCAGGGTGGATACCGCCCGCGTGAAACGACGTTCCGCCCTCGGCGCACGCGGCGCGGATCAGTTCACCGCCGTCGCGGAAATGCTCTGTCGGATGGAAGAATCCGCTGGTGGTGACGACGTTCTTGCCCGAGCGCAGCAGCCGGCACACGGTGTCGACGTCCATGATCACCGGGGTGTAGAAGACGCAGTCGGCGTCGAGCGCGATGACCGCTTCGGCGTCGTCGGTGGCGATGACCCCCGTCGGTCCGATTCCGGCGATCTCCCCCGCGTCCCTGCCGACCTTGTCGGGGCTGTGCACCAGCACGGCGGCAAGTTCGTAGACCGGGTTTTCGGCGAAATGCCGTACACCGACCCGGCCGACGTCGCCGGTCATCCACTGGATCACCCGGTACTTCCGTTCAGACATTGAGCACTCCTCTCGGGAGCAGCAGCGGCAGATCGGTGTAGGTCGCGATGCCCGGTGGCGCTGCGACGACGGCGGGTATCGCGGTGATCGCGGGCATGGCGGTGATGGTCAGCCCGAGCATGATGAAGTCGTCGAGCGTCTCGCCGACGAAATCCGCCGGGGGTTCGAAGCTCAGCGTGCTCTTGATGGTGGGCCGTCCCTCGACGGTGACGGTGTACCCGAACTCGGTGGACCAGACCGGCTCCAGGCTCTGGCCTTTGGTCCACACCCCGCGGATCTCGATGATCTCGCGACCGGCCGCGATGCCCGTCCACCGCACATCGATTCCGGCGACGCACCCGGCCTCGATCGTCCAGTCGCCGGGCAGCGCGAGATCTTGCGTGGCCTGCGCGTACCGGGCCTCGCAGCGGATGTCGTCGAGCTGCGCGCCGAGTGCGTGCGCGACCAGTTCTACGGCCTCCCGGAAGATCCGCGAGCCGTGCTCGGTGACCGCGACAAGCTCCGGGTGGTCGATGGGATAGCCGAAGCCCATGGGGATTTCGGTCTCCGGGGAGTTGTAGATGGTGGTGTCGAACGATTCGACGATGCGGATGCGGTCGACGCGGTCGGAGATGCCTGCGGTGACGACCGCGAACAGCTGGATGAAGCCCGGGTTGATGCCGCTGCCGAAGATCGTCGCGTTCCCGCTCCGACACGCCTCGGTGATGCGGTCACGGCCGTCACCGAGCCCGGTTCCGGTGATGAACTCCGAGGTGGTCACGACGTTGACGCCGGCCGCCAGGATCCGACAGAGTTCGTCGACGTCGGCGAACATCGGGTTGTAGACCACGCAGTCGGGGCGCAGGGCCAGCAGGGCGTCGAGGTCATGGGTGGCGGTCACGCCCAGCGATGCGATACCGCACAGTTCGCCGACGTCGACCCCGACCTTGTCCGCCGACCATGCGTAGCATCCGACGAGTTCCAGTTCCTGGTTGCGGGTGATGGCGTGCACCGACTTCGTCCCGACGTTGCCGGTCGTCCACTGCACCACCCGGTAGGTCATGCCGCCGACCGCTGCCCGGGCCGGAATACCACGGGGATCGACCGGTAACCCCGCGTCACCGACGAGCCGTGGAACACCGCTTCGGCGTCGGGTGCCAGCGTGTAGTCCGGCATCCGCTCGAGCACCTGTTCCAGGCCGATCTGGAATTCCAGCCGGGCGAGGTTCGAGCCCAGGCAGCGGTGGACCCCGGCGCCGAACCCGAGGTGACGGTTCTCGCGGCGGTCCAGCAGGCACTTGTCGGGGTCGGCGAAGACGGCGGGATCACGGTTGGCCGCAGCGTAGTTCACCAGGACCGACTCGCCCGGACAGAAGGACTGCCCGCTCATCTCGACCTGTTCGGTGACCGTTCGGGGAATGCCGTGGATCGACCCGGCGAACCGAATGAACTCCTCGACTGCACGCGGCAGCAGGTCGGGTTGGGCGATCAGCCGGTCCCGCTCCTGCGGGTTAGCTCCCAGGTGGTGGAACGCGAACGACATCGCGTTGGCCGTGGTCTCGAGCCCGGCCTGTACCAGTAGCATCGCGTTGGAGACCACGTCCTGCAGCGGAAGCCGCTGTCCGTCGATCTCCGCGGTGAGCAGGACGTCGATCATGTCGTCGCGGGCGGGCTGCGACATCCGCGCGGTGACCGCATCGTGGATGTGTTGGTAGAGCCCGCCCCAGGCGCCCATCCTGGCTTCCTCGGTCTCCCCGTTGAGCGCCGTGTCGGTCAAGTCGATACACAGCGGGACATCGTCGGTGGGCATCCCGAGCAGATACTTGAAGAACACGATGCCGGGCTGACGCCAGGCCACCTGGGCCAGGTCACCGCGTCCGGCCTGCACGAAATCGTCGATCAGCCGGTCGGTTTCGGCCCTGATCTGTGGTTGCAGCGCCTTCATCCGCGCCGGCGAGAAGTACGGGTTGAGCACCTTGCGAAACTTCTGCTGCCGCGGCGGATCCAGCGTGATGACCAGATCACCGGCGAGTTGTTCGGCTCCTTCGGGTGTCGGGTTGCTCGAGAAGTGCTGCCAGTCCTGCAGGATCCGGTAGCACTCGTCGTACCGCACCGCCACCCACGCGCCGCCGGCTGTCGCGGAGAGGAATGGGTGGTCGGTGTGGGCGAACGCCGACCTCTGCCGCATCACGTCGTAGACCTCGTAGAGGAAGTCGTTGTCGTTGAAATCCTCGTGCCGAAGATCCCAGTTGTCCGCGTGTTCGGCCGCCGAGCTCACCGAGCCGAATCCTCTTGCTGCTGAGCGGCCTTGCGGGCTTCGCTCTCTTCGTGAATCCGCACGAGTTCGCGGAACCCGATCCGGTCGTACTTCGGCACCGGCTGGATCCCCCACTCGTCGCGTGCGGTGTCCTTGCCTTCGGCGCCCTCCGGGGGACCCAGCGGCGGATACGGAACCTTGCACTCGAGCGTGTCGTCGGAGTAGCGGACCTTGAGCAGGCCGCTGCAGATCTCGGTCAGGCTCAAGGTCGGGTACCCGTACCACACCGCCATGAACGGCAACGTGAACGCGCCTTCGATGACGAGTGCGATCAGGCACACCAGCACTGCGCGCTTGATGTACTTGTGCATCCGCGCGTAGTACGGCGTGGTGCCCGCGGGAAGGTCCGCGGCGGGGTCTTTCTCATCGGTGGCCGATGAGCCCGCAGGTGGTGTCATGACGTGCTCCTTTTGCTCAGTCCGAGAAGATTTCGCGGTTGACCGTGTGCAGGTACGGGATCGCGAGGAACGGGGTTATGTAGAAGATGTCGTAGAGCCACCACCCGATGACCGGGAACAGCACACCGGCGTACCGGGCGTCGGCGTACATCGTCATGTTGAACACGTACGCGCACCAGATCACCACGCCCATCCAGCAGGTGATGATCATCCACTGGTGGCCCCAGCGTTTCATCTGCAGGAAGCCGATCGCCGCGGCGCAGCGCATAGCGAACACGGTCAGGATCAGGCCCGCGACGTACGCCTTCTCACCCGGCACCGCGGAACCGCCGACCCACGGCTCGTTGTAGTGCCAGAAGTAGGCGGCGTCGAACATGTGGCCCCACCCGATCATCAGCACCCGGTTGATCAGGGTGTGGTTGGCCACCAGGTCCAGCGCCCAGCCGAGGCTGTTGAGCATGCCGTCGATCAGCACCAGATAGCCGATGAGCGTGACGATCATCGGCCGCACCGACAGCCCGGCGCGCGCGGCCTGCCGTTGCAGCCAGACACCGCGCATGAAGATCGGGAAGCCGATCAGCCCGGGCGCCCACATGCCCATCAGCGCGGCGCCGATGATCATCCACTTGTCGGCCCGGCGTTGGGCGAGGCGGGATTCTTCGTGATGGTCTTCGAGGCTGACCGACGGGGCCGCACCGACGCTCACAGCGACCACCATCCGCGTTCGAACGACATGTAGAGCTGAATTCCGAACATCGCCAGTAGATAGCCGTAGATGACGATCTGCAGGATGATCAGCGCTTTCTTGCGCTGCTTTTCTTTCGGGTCCACGCGGGACGCTCCTTTCTAACGCGCTGAGTTCGGGGTGTCGGCGGGGGCCAGGCTGGCGACCGCCACTTCGCGCAGGCCGTCGGTGACCGCGCCGTCGCTGGACAACGGCGCCAGGATGCAGGCCTCGGCGGCGTCGAGTTCGGAGGCGCCCGCGGCGACCAGGTGCGCGGCGGTGACCAGCACCCGCGTTGACGGCGGCTCGAAGTGGAATGCCTCGTCGGCCGTGCGGATTGCGGTGGCGCACGCGACCAGTCGCCGCGCCACCGCCGGGTCGACAGCGGCCTCGGCGACGATCACCTCGGCCTCGCGGTCCGGCGGCAGGTAGGCCATCGGCAGCGTGACGAACCGTTGCCGGAACGACGGTTTGAGTTCCTTGAGCGAGCTGCGGTAGGCGGGGTTGTACGAGCAGACCAGCATGAAGCTCTCCGGCGCCTGCACGACTTCACCCGCGCGGTCCAGATAGAGCGAGCGACGGTGGTCGGTCAGCGAGTGCAGGATCGCCAGCGAGTCGTGGCGGGCCTCCACCACCTCGTCCAGGTAGCAGATCGCGCCGGCCTTGACCGCGCGGGTCAGCGGCCCGTCGGTCCACACGACGTCCCCTCCGGTCACCATGAAGCGGCCGACGAGGTCGGAGCTGGTCAGGTCGTCGTGGCAGCTGATGGTCACGACCGGCCGGCGCAGCAGCACCCCCATGTGCTCGACGAGCCGGGTCTTTCCGCAACCGGTCGGGCCGGTCAGCATCACCGGCAGCCGCTGGCGGTAGGCCTGCTCGAACAGCTGGACCTCGTTGCCGTTCGAGTAGTAGGTGTCGGATGTCACGATGGCAGCAGCTCCTTGAATTCGGTGTCGGTCATGCGGCGACGAGCTCGCGGTGGACGTGGGCGAGGACCCGAGGCAAGTCCTCGATGCGCTTGATGCGCTGAGACCGCTTGGGCCCGAAGACCTCCGGCAGCGGGTCGACCCGGGTGGGGCCGACGCCGACGTAGTACATCGACACGCCCGCCTCGGCGGCCTCCTCGACGGCGTGGGCGGCGTCGGCCCACGCGTAGCGACCTTCGTAGCCTTCGTCGGAGATGAGGCCGTCACCGATGACGATGAGCAACCGACGCTCGGACGGCTGGGCGAGGAGCCGGCTGGTCAGGTGCCGCAGCGGGGCACCGAGGCGGGTGTATCCGCCGGCCGACAGACCGAGCCGACTGGGCGGCACGAAGCGGCGATCGGCGAAATCTTTGAGGCAGTTGACCTCGACGCGGTGGCGGGTGTTGCCGGTGAACACGAAGATGCCGTGTCGTTCCCGCGCGTGGGTCATCGCGCGCGACAGGGCGTCCGCGCAGGCCAGTTCGAGTTTGAAGATCGTCCCGCCGTGCACACCCAGAGACGAGCTACCGTCTAGCAGAAGCGCGGTCGTGACGTCGCGGTTGCTGGGCAGCAGTTCCCGGAAGATCCGCGGTTCGATCGCCTCGCCGGTCGTCAGATCGATGTAGTGGCTGACGTACTGCTCGACGTCGAGATCGGAGCCGTCCTCGAGACGGTTCTTCATGGCGCGGTGGGTGTATTCGGAGAACCATCTGCGCAGATCGGCAGACGCCGCGTCGGGGCGTTGATCCCGGCTGGGGTGGGGGCGTTCCAGCACCGCGACGTGGTCGGGCATGAAGCTCTTGGTCCACTGGTTCCACTCGGGATACGGGATACCGGGCCGATGTTCGGGTGTGACGTCGAGGTCGTTGTCCTGGGGGCGGCTCGGTGGCGGCAGGTTCGGGTTGCGCACCCCGCCGTCCCCACCGACCGGCACCGAGTACGGGCGCGGCAGCCTCTTCTGCGTTGTGGTCCAAGGCATTCTGCCGAACGTGCGTCGCATCTTGTCCGACAGGCCCTGCGGGACGGTGTAGGCCAGTGGGAGCCTGCCGAGCAGGGCCGGCACGATCAGGGGGTCATTACCGCGCGCCATCGTGATCGCCCGGTCGAGCATGTCCTCGGCGCTCATGTCGGCCGGAAGCGGGGTCAGATCCGGCACCACCCGCTGCGTTTCGCTCAGCAGCCCCGGCCAGTTGTCCGCGATCCAGCCGAGCGCGACAGCCGCCTCGACGAGGGTCAGCGCTCGAAGTTCACGCGTGGCGAGTTCGTTGAGCCGATAGCCGACCAGGCGCTCCTTTGAAGGCGAGCATTGCAGCGCGACACCGCATGTCAGTGTCCGGCGGGTCCAGTCCCGGGCCAGGGACGGGTAAGGGACCTGGACATAGTCCAGTGCACCGCTCAGGCTGAACTGGCGGTGTTCGCCGGTGACCAGGCGAACGCCTTCGCGCCGCTGGCCGCTCAGCGCGAAAGCGGTGACCGCGCAGCTACGTTCGATCGCCAGCGCGTGCGCATCCGGGAGCTCGGTCATCGTGACCCTAGAACGTGCCGAGGCTGGAGAACATCCAATACCAGAACCAGATGACGAGCGCCGCCCCGCCCCAGGCACCTACGTAGCGCAGAATCTCCCAGATCCAGGCCCACATCGAGTACTCCTTCGTCGTCGTGTCGTTGTCTGTGCGATCCGCTCACCGCACCTCCAGCCCGTAGACGGCAGACGACACCAGCTTGGTGAGCATCGTGTCGCGGGTGGCGGGGTTTTCGGTCGTGGTGAGCACCCCGTAGATGCCGAGCAGGAAGAACGTGGCACTGTAGAAGGCGTCGACCTCGGGATGGACTTCGCCGTCGCCGCACGCTCGTTCGATCTCGGCTACCAGAAGCACGATCACCGGGTGGTCGGTCCACTCGTCCTTGTGCGGGCGGGACGGCGAGAAGTGCAGCGCCAGAATTTCTTTGAATAGAACTGACCCGAACCGCTGCTCCAGGCCGGTGACCAGGTCGACGAGCCCGGTCAGGGTGGTCGCCAGGTCGTGCCGTTGACGCAGGAAGCCGGCGAACTCGTCGGCGATCCGCGCCTCTTCGCGGCGTTCGAGTTCGGCGAGCACGTGTTCCTTGCTGGGGAAGTGGAAGAAGAAGGTTCCGTGCGCGACGCCCGCGGCCGTCGCGATCGTGTTGACGTCGGCGCCGGCCATTCCGGAGCGCTTGAACTCGGCGATCGCCGCGCCGAGGATGCGCTCCCGGGTCTGGAGTCGGCGCGCTTGGCGCGTCGACGGGTTGGCCTGTGCGGTCATGGTCCGCCCTTTGTAACGCAGCTACTGACTGAAGTCAATGAGTTCAGTCAGTAGAACTGCGTTCAATCCGAGAAGATCTCGCGATTGACCGAGTGCAGGTACGGAATCGCCAGGAACGGCGTGATGTAGAAGATGTCGTAGATCCACCACCCGACCACGGGCAGGATCACCCCGGCGTAGCGGACGTCGGCGTACATGGTCATGTTGAACACGTAGACGCACCAGATCACCACGCCCATCCAGCAGGTGATGATCATCCACTGGTGGCCCCACCGCTTCATCTGCAAAAAGCCGATGCCCGCGGCGATCCGCATGCAGAACACGGTGAGGATCAGGCCGACTTCGAGCGCCTTCTCCCCCGGGCCGGCCGCTCCACCGAGCCACAGTTCGTTGTAGTGCCAGAAGTATCCGGCGTCGAACATTGCGCCCCAGCCGTTCAACAACACTCGGGCCAGGATCGTATGGTGGGCCACGAGATCGAGCGCCCAACCGAACACGTTGATCGCGGCGTCGACGATGACGCAGTAGCCGAGCAGCGTCACCAGCATCGGCCGGACGCTGAGCCCCTCCCGGTGCGCTTGGCGCAGGATCCACACCCCGCGCAGGAACAGCGGCAGACCGAAGATGCCCAGCGCCGCGGTACCGATCAGCACGCTGCCCGAGATCAGCCACTTGTCGGCCTGCCGTTGCACCTGGCGCGAACGTTCCATGTGGTCATCGAGACCGCTTCCGGCCGCGATGTTCGCCGACATGGCCACTGGTCACCTCCTGTTCAGCCCAGGGGTGAGCTTTTCAGCCAGACTGACTGCAGTCAACTATTCAGTGCGCTTCGATCCCGCGCAGGGTCCGGGTCACGTAGTCGTCGAGCATCGATTTCTGGGTGGGCCACTCGTGGGTGGTCGTCAACAGTGCATACAGTCCGAGCAGGAAGAACACCGCGCTGTTGGTCGGGTTGACGTCGGCCTGCACCCGACCGGCCTGCTGGGCACGCTCGATCTCCTGGGCGACCCGGACGATGACCGGGTGCTCGTTGCTCTCATCGGCGGGCCGGGTCTGAGAGAAGTGCAGCGCGAGAAAGTCTTTGAACAACACCGCACCGAGGCGGCGCTCCAGACCCAGCACCAGTCGCACAGCCTCTTGGAGGATTTCTGACAGGTTGCGCTCGGCGTCGGCGTAGCGGCCGAGTTGTTTGGCGATGCGCTCTTCTTCACGCCGTTCGAGTTCGATCAGCACGTGCTGTTTGGTCGGAAAATGGAAGAAGAACGTGCCGTGCGCGACCCCGGCGGCGGCGACGATGGCGCCGACGTCGGCCTCGGCCATCCCGGATCGCTTGAACTCGGCAATGGCGGACCCCATCAGGCGCTCCCTCGTCTGCAGGCGTTTAGCTTCACGCGCTGAGGGTTTGTCGACCACTGCCATGCCCCGACGATAGCAACACACATCAGGTATTGACATGTGTGATTGACTTCAGTCAATTTTGTGGAGGAGTCGGGATGGCGCTGGAGCAGTTCAATCTCGCCGGGCAGGTGGCGATCGTCACCGGCGCGGGTAAAGGCGTCGGACAGGGGATCGCGCGGGTGCTCGCGGAGGCCGGTGCCACCGTGGTCGGAACCGCGCGCACCGAGTCGGACATCGTCGCGACGATCAAAGGCATCGAGGACGCCGGCGGTAGCGGCCTGGCCCTGGTCGCCGACGCAATGAGCCGACCCGACGGTGAGCGCGTGGTGAGCACCGCGATGGACCGATTCGGCCGGATCGACATCCTGATCAACAACGTCGGCGGTTCCACCTACGCACGGTTCCTCGACATCACCGACGACGACTTCCGGCTGACCTTCGACTGGTGTGTGACGTCGGCGTTCATCATGAGCCAGCTCTGCGCGCCACACATGCTGACGGCGGGGCACGGCTCGATCGTCAACATCTCCTCGGGCTCAGCGCGTTTCGGCATCCGGGCGTTGACGGCGTACTGCACTGCCAAGGGTGGGCTGGAGGCGTTGACCCGTGCCATGGCGCAGGAGCTGGCACCCAAGATCAGGGTCAACGCGATCGCGCTGGGCTCCTTCGCCACCGATGGCCTGCAGGGCAGCCTGGACATGATGCCGGGCTCGCTCGACAAGATGCTCGAGGCGACCCCGCTGCACCGCCTGGGCAGCGTCGAGGATCTCGGGCGGCTGTGCGTCTATCTGGCCACCCGCGACTGCTATGCGACGAACGCGATCTTCCACGTCGACGGCGGTATCGACTCGAACAACTCACCCCTGCCCATTCCCGACTACTGAGCGAAAGCAGAACCGAGATGCGCCGAGTAGTACAGTTTTCCACCGGTAACGTCGGCCAGCACTCGCTGCGGGCGCTGATCGGCCGACCCGACCTCGACCTCGTCGGAGTGCATGCCGCCAACCCCGACAAGATCGGCCGCGACGCCGCCGAACTCTGCGGTCTGGGCGAGCCGACCGGCGTCGTCGCCACAGACGACGTCGACGCGCTGATCGCGCTCCAACCGGACTGCGTGGTCTACACCGCGCTGGGCGAGACCCGGCCGATGGAGGCGATCGAGCAGATGGCGAAGTTCCTCGCCGCCGGGATCAACGTCGTCGGCACGTCGATGGTGTGGCTGGTGACGCCCCGACAGATCGACGACTGGCTGCGCGATCCGCTGGAAAAGGCCTGCGCGGCAGGCAATTCGTCGCTCTACGTCAATGGGATCGACCCGGGATACTCCGGGGACACCGCGGTGCTGGCCGCGCTGAGCCTGGTGGCTCGCGCGGAGTCGGTCACCGTGCAGGAGGTCTTCGACTACGGCAACTATGACGACTACGAGTACACGGGCACGGCAATGGGATTCGGCAACACCGCCGAAGACGAGACAGCGATGGCCTTCCAGCCCGGGGTCATCACCACGATGTTCGGCGGGCTGGTCCGCAACATCGCTCACCATCTCGGCGTCGAGCTCGACGACGTGACACAACGTTTCGAGCCGTGGTACACCGACCGGCGCATCGAGTGCAAGCTGATGACGGTCGAGCCGGGCGGCATGGCCGGGGTGCGCTTCGCGGCCGAAGGTGTGCGCGCCGGTGTCCCGCTGATCACCGTGGAGCACACCACGCGGCTCACCCCCGCGGCCGCGCCGGACTGGGAGTATCCGCCCGACAGCCACAGCGGCGTACACAAGGTCATCGTCGAGGGCGAACCCCGGGTCGAGATGAGCACGCTGCTGTCGCACCCGACGTTGGACGTCACCGAGGCGGGTTGCCTGTCCACCGCCGCGCGGGTGGTGAACGTCATCGACTGGGTGTGCGATGCGCCGCAGGGGATCATCGCCGTCGAGGACATCCCGCCGGCCGAGATGGTCCGCGGGCTGGTGTGGTGAGCAGCCTCGTGCCGCCCACCGTGCGCCAGGCGCGGTGGCTGATCGTCGGCGGCATCTTCGCCATCGTGCTCGGCGGGCTGCGCGGTCACACCTTCTTCACCCACGGCGGCCTCGTCTACCTGATGCTGAGCGTGGTGTTCGTCGGCATCGGGGTGGCGTCGATTCTGGCCTCGATACAGCGGATTCGGCTCGGCGATGCCCCGCGCGACGCCACCCGGGGCTGAATCAGGTCACGCCTTGGCGAGTTGCTTCTGCTCGTAGAGCCGCGCCCACTCCTTACGCGGGCGGATGGACACGTCGACGTCGGTTGCCTTGGCGCGCAAAGCACCTGAGGTGGCCTGCTCCTTGGGGGTCAGCTTGAACGGATCCCAGCCGAAGAACCGGCAGGAGTTCTGCCAGGTGATCTTGTCGATGTCGGAATCCGACGCCCCGGCGGCGTTCAGCTCGGCGAGGACCTGCTCGGGCGCATCAGGCCAGAAGCAGTCCGAGTGCGGATAGTCGCACTCCCAGGCGATGATGTCGATGCCGATCTCGTGACGCAGCTTCAGCGACGTCTTGTCGGTGACGTAGCAGGCCAGCGAGTGCTCCCGGAACACGTCGGAGGGCAGCTTGTCGCCGAAGTCGCGGCGCAGCCACTTCTGGTTGGTGTAGTGCCGGTCGGACCGATCCAGGTAGAACGGGATCCAGCCGATACCACCCTCGGAGAACGCGAACTTCAGGTCCGGGTAGTTGCGCATCGCCGGACCCCACAGCAGGTCCTGGGCGCACATCGCCGACACCTGGGTGGCCAGGATGATCAGGTTGTCGATCGGGGCATTGGGGGCCATGCTGATCGCGCCGAACCCGGTGCCGATGTGCAGGCACATCACCACGTTCTCCTCGGACAACGTCCGGAACACCGGTCCCCAGTAGTCCTCGTCGTGGTAGCTGGGCAGGCCCTCGAGGTGGGGCAGCTCGGGCATGGTCACCGCGCGGCAGCCCTTGGCGGCCACCCGGCGGATCTCGTTGCACATCCCCTCCGGTGACCAGGTCGGCAGGATCGCGATGGGGATGAAGCGGTCCGGGTAGGAACCGGCCCACTCGTCGATGTGCCAGTCGTTGTAGGCCGAGACCATCACCAGCGTGACCTCTTCGCGGGTCATGTTGAGGTGCCGCGCGGAGAATCCCGTGAACGTCGGGAAGCACATCGAGGCGAGGATGCCGTTGCGGTTCATGTCGCGGACCCGCTCGTGCACGTCGTAGACACCCGGGCGCATCTCGGCGAAGCCGGCCGGATCGCGGCCCCACTCCTCGGCGGGCCAGGACACCACCGCGTTGAGGCCGCTGACGCCCTGCGGTCGACCCTGGTACATCCACTGGTCGACGCCCTTGTCGTCGGTCACCACGACCGGGGCCTCGTCGCGGTACTTGGCAGGCACGTGCCGCAGGAACATGTCGGGCGGTTCCACCACGTGGTCGTCGATGCTCACCAGGATCAGGTCGTCAACGTTCATATCCCTACTAGTACCGTCTATTGCCGTGACCGTCTCTGCGCTATCGGACAGACATTTAGCCGAATCGGCCAACGTCGCCGACGGCAGGAGTCGCCGTGTCATCGAACTGCGCCGCGGCGGACAGGCCCTGGCGGGCAGCTATCTCTACGAGGGCGACGGGCTGATCACCGGCTGGCATTCGCATGAAGTGCACCAGATCGAGTACGCGATCGGCGGCGTCGTCGAGGTGGAGACCGACTCGGCGCACTACCTGCTGCCCCCGCAGCAGGCCGCCTGGATCCCAGTCGGGCTCGAACACCAGGCGACGATGAACCCCGACGTCAAGACCGTCGCGGTGATGTTCGACCCGCAGCTGATCCCGCAGGGCGGCGACCGTGCCCGCATCCTTGCGGTCTCGCCACTGATCCGCGAGATGATGATCTACGCACTGCGCTGGCCGATCGACCGCCGATCGGGCGATCCCGACGACGAGCGCGTCTCCGAGATGTTCTTCCGCACGCTGGCCAACCTGGTCTCCGAAGCGCTCGACCACGAGGCGCCGCTGAGCCTGCCGAGTTCGGAGCACCCGATCGTCGCGGCGGCGATGGCCTACACCAAAGAGCACCTCGACAAGGTCACGGCCGAAGAGGTCAGCCGGGCGGTGTCGGTTTCCGAGCGCACGTTGCGCCGCCTCTTTCAGGAGTCGATCGGATTATCCTGGCGCACATACCTTCTGCATGCTCGCATGCTCAAGGCGATGGCGTTGCTCGCCGCACCCGGTCAGTCCGTGCAGGAGACCGCAACGACGGTCGGATTCGACAACCTCAGCTCGTTCACCCGGTCCTTCACCCAGTTCTGCGGCGAGACGCCGACCAGCTACCGCAAGCGGGTCGGCACCGGATCGCTGTGAGCCTCAGGGCTCGTGCCGCATCTGCCCCTCGCGCAGCAGCGCATCGGTCGCGTTCTGCCAGCGGTGCAGTTGGGTCGGGGACTCGAACGGCTCCGGTAGGTGGCGCTCGATGTGGGACCGCAGGATCCACGCGCCCAGCGCGAGCACCAGCGGGTTGAGCGTGCCCCAGATCGGGTCGAGATCCTCGCGGGTCAGCCCCTGCTCGGCGCGAACCCGCCACCGCTGCGCGCCGATGGCCGCCAGCGAGTCGAACAACTGGTTACCCAGCTCGCTGCCGTCGGTCAGCGCCCGCCCGACGTAGGCGACTACGTCGGGTTCGTCGACGACCAGCGAGGTCACCCGGTTGCCGACATCGGTGATCGAGTCGGCGGGCGGATCGGGGATGGGCCGCGCGAGCGAGCTGTTCATCACCGAGAGCACATGGTTGTCGACGGCCTTGATCAGGTTGGCCTTCGTCGCGTAGTGGTGCTGCACCAACCCCAGGGAGACACCGGCCTCCGACGCCACCAGACGCAGTGAGGTGGCCGCCGTCCCGCGGGCGGCGAAACATTTCAGCGCGGCGTCACGGATCCGTTCCGCGCTCGATCGCCGGTCGTCCGCCGACGCCGTCTCCGACGGTGGCGCGGACATCAATTCCCGCAGTTCAGGATGTGCACCTTCTCACGATATCCAATACGTCTGTATCGTAAAAAAGCGATACACGCGTATTGTCATCGAAGTGGGCAATCGCAGCGTTCGTAACCGAAAGGAGACTCAGATGGCGCCCGAGGATCGGATGATCCCCCGGACCATTCGTCCGGATGCGCCCGATGAGGCCCCGCTGGGCGCGTGCATCCAGGATCCGGACCGGTGGATGACGCGCGCCGACGAAGGCGCCAAGGAGCTGTGCCGGGCATGCCCGAGGCGATGGCTGTGTGCGCAGGACGCCTGCCAGACACCGGGCGCGGTGGGGCTGTGGGCCGGTATCTACATTCCGAATACTGGGCGGGCCCGGCAGTTCGCGTTGCGGCAACTTCAGTCTCTGGCCGAGCGCAACGGCTTCCCGGTCCGAAACGTGAGCTGAGGCGCATTCGCGCCACCCTGGGTTTCGTCGCCGTCAGCAGCGGGCAATCTCCGCGCAACAAATCCTGCGCACCAAGGAGAACCGATGCGCGAGCACGCCCTCGCCCCCGCCGACAACCCGTCCGTCGAAGCCCTCGCCACGACGGGCCTGTTCCTGATCGTCACCGCGGTGATCGCCGTCGCAGTGTGCCTGGCCAGCTGGGGCGCCTCCGATACGGCGCTGGCCGCGGTGTCCGGGGCGATCGCCTCACTCAGCTTCGTCTCGAGCCTGATCTGCTTCGCCGTGCAGAGCCGGGACACCTGACCGACGCCGTGTCGGATGCCTCGTCGGCTGCCATGATGAGCAGCTATGACGCGCTGGTATCCGCTCGAGCCGGCCGACGCTGACTTCCTCGCCTCGGCTCCTCACGTGTTCCGCTACGAGAAGCTGTTCGCCGCACCGCCGGAGAAGGTCTGGGAGTCGTTGACCTCCGACGAGTCGCTGGCCGCGTGGGGACCGTCCATCCGAAGCGTGACGTGGACCTCACCGCGTCCGTTCGGTGTCGGCACCACCCGCGACGTGGTGGCGCCCGGCGGAGCCACGATGCGCGAGCGGTATTTTCGCTGGGACGACGGCCGCAATCATTCCTTCTACGTCTACGAGTCGACGCTGCCGGCCTTCAAGCGCTTCGCCGAGGACTACCTGATCGAACCCGACGGCGACCAGACGCGGTTCACCTGGGTCGTGGCCATCGAACCGAAGAACGCCGTCGCTCTGCCGGTGAAGATCATGGCGCCGCTGCTGAAGGCCGGCTTCGGCCGGATTCCGGCCGGCGGCGTGGGCTACTTCGCGAAGACCTGATCGCCGTTGTGCGGGCGGGGGGACTCGAACCCCCACGCTCTTTCGAGCACGGACACCTAAAGACCGCGCGTCTGCCATTTCGCCACGCCCGCAGCGTGCCGATCGTACCGTCTGGACCGAACCGTCCCGCCGGGCTCGGGCCGACGAATTCGTCGGGAGATGAGCGTCACGGTACCGTTGGAAGGTGTCCACTACACGACGTAGGAGACCAGCGCTCATCGCGCTGGTGGTCCTGGGTGCCGCTGGGTGTCTGGCGCTCGCGTGGTGGCAGTGGACCCGATTCGAGTCGCACTCCGGCAGCTTCCAGAACCTCGGATACGCGCTGCAGTGGCCCATGTTCGCCGGATTCGTGGTGTACGCCTACTACAAGTTCGTGCGCTACGAGGACGCCCCGCCTGCCCCGCCGAGCCGCGAGGACGTCACCGAGATCCCCGAGGGGTTGCTGCCGCAGAAGCCAACCGCCGCAACACGATCCGAAGAATCCGTCGACGACCCCGCACTACGCGAGTACAACGCCTATCTGGCCGAACTCGCGAAGAAAGATAAGGAACACCCCGCCCCATGACCGAACCGTCGATCACCTCCGGCGAGATCCGCAAGGCGCTCACCGGCTACCGCGCGCTCGCCTGGATGACCGGCATCTGGCTCATCGCCCTGTGCTACGAGATGGTGATGAAGTACGTCTACCACGTGGAGGGCCTGAACTGGATCGCGGTGGTGCACGGCTGGGTGTACTTCGTCTACCTGCTGTTCACCGCCAACCTCGCGGTCAAGGTGCGCTGGCCCATCGCCAAGACCGTGGGCGTGCTGCTGGCCGGCACCATCCCGCTCGTCGGCATCATCGTCGAGCAGGTTCAGACCAAGGAGATCAAGGAGCGCTACGGGCTGTAGCCAGCTTGCGCTGTGCACCGTCCTCGCCGGGCGCCGGCTTCGGGATGGCCAGCGCGATGAGCGCGGCGAGCGCTGCCGCGCTGGCCGCGATGATCAGCGCCGCCTGAAGACCCGCGAGCGAGGGCACCTCGTGGCCCGCGACCGTGATGGTCATCCCCGCCAGCACCGCGCCGATGACCGCGCTGGAGATCGAGGTGCCCAGCGAGCGGGCCAGCGCGTTGATCCCGTTGGCGGCCGCGGTCTCCGAGACGGGCACCGCGGCGTTGATCAGCGCGGGCAGTGACGAGAACGCGAACCCGACGCCGACGCTGACCAGCACGTTGAACACACACAACTGCCAGGCGCTGTTCATCAGAAACAGGCCCGCCAGATAACCGCCTGCGACGATCGCCGAACCCACGATCAGCGTGAACCGCGGCCCACGCGTGCCGGCGATCCGCGCGGCCACCGGCGAGACCAGCATCATGGTCAGGCCGCCGGGTGCCATCCACAGCCCGGTGGTGAGCAGGGACTGACCCAGTCCGTATCCCGTCTCCAGCGGCAGTTCGAGGATCTGCGGGGCGATCAGCGACATCGCGAACAGCGAGAATCCCACCGCGATCGACGCGAGGTTCGTCGTGAGCACCGGCCGGCGGATCGTCGTGCGCAGGTCGACCGTCGGGGACGGGACCCGGAACTGCCAGACCCCGAACAGCACGAAGATCACCGCGGATGCGGCGAACAACCCGAGCGTCATGGCGCTGGTCCAGCCCCAGCCCGAGCCCTTGGTGATCGCCACCAGCAGCGCGCTCAGCCCGGCCGCCAGTCCCAGCGCACCCAGCGGGTCGAGGCGCTCAGACGAACTGGCCGGGATGTGCGGGACCAGGAACGCGAACAGCAGCAGCGCCCCGGCGCCCAGGCCGGCCGACACCCAGAACAACATATGCCAGTCGAAGTTCTGGGCGATGATCGCCGACAGCGGCAGCCCCATCGCGCCGCCGACGCCGAGCGATGAGCTCATCAAACCCATTGCCGCGCCGACTCTTTCCGGTGGCACCGCGGCGCGCAGCACGCTGATGCCCAGCGGGATGATCGGCAGGCCGAAGCCCTGCAGTCCCCTGCCGACGATCAGCGGCAACAACTCGCTGGTCACCGCCGCCAGCAGCGAGCCCGCCGTCAGTAGCGCCGCGCACGCGATCAGGATCGGCCTGGGACCGTACAGGTCGCCGAGGCGACCGAACACGGGTGTGGCGACCGCGCCCACCAACAGCGTCGCGGTGATCGTCCACGAAGCGTTGGCGGGGCCGGTGTGCAGCAGCACCGGAAGTTCGGGGATCAACGGGATCATCAGCGTCTGCATCAGCGAGACGCTGATGCCCGCGGCGGCCAGCACCGCGATCAGGACGGCGGGGTGACGGGTGCGCTCGGTCTCGGACGGGGCAGCGGAGCGACGCACCTCGGGGATGCTACCGATTAGTCCGGCTAGACAAAATTTGCGCCGGCCTCACCCGCGAGCGGCCAACTCCCGCAGTGCGGGCAGCAACGCCGCCAGCGCCCGGCCCCGGTGCGACGCCGCGTCCTTCTCGTCGGGGCGCAGTTCGGCGGCGGTGCGCGACGAACCGGTGGGCACGAACACCGGGTCGTAACCGAATCCGCCGTCGCCGCGGGGTTCGCGGGCGATGCTGCCGGGCCACTCCCCCCGCACGACGACCGCGGCCCCGTCGTCGACGAGCGCGCACGCCGACACGAACGCCGCGCTCCGGCGCTCGTCAGGCACGTCGGTCAACTGGGCCAACAGCAGTCGGGTGTTCTCGGCGTCGTTTCCGTGCTGCCCGGACCACCGTGCCGACAGCACGCCCGGCATCCCGTTGAGTGCGCTGACCTCCAACCCCGAGTCGTCGGCGATGGCGGGCAGGCCGGTGGCGGCGTGCGCGTCGCGCGCCTTGGCCAACGCGTTGTCCTCGAAGGTCGCTCCGGTCTCGGGCGCCTCGTCGAACGCGGGCACGTCGTCGAGCGAGACGAGGTCCAGCCCCGAGATGCCGGCGGCGTCGAGCACCCGCTGTAACTCGGCCAGCTTCTTGGCGTTTCGGCTGGCCACCAGCACCCGGGTCATCGACTCCTCCTCACGAGCTCATGCCGCGCGTCGCGTCAGGACCAGCGCGTCTCCGTCGGTGATCGCGATGGTGTGTTCACTGTGGGCGGTGCGCGATCCGTCCGCCGATCGGATCGTCCACCCGTCGGGGCCGTAGACGATCTTGTCGGTGCCCGAAGCGAACCACGGCTCGAGTGCGAGCGTGAGACCGGGCCGCAGTTTGAGGCCGCGCCCGGCCCGCCCGAAATTCGGCACGTGCGGATCCTCGTGCATGGTGCGGCCCAGACCGTGACCGCCGAAGTCGGTGTTGACCGGATAGCCGTACTGCGCGGCGACCGCACCGATGGCCGCCGAGACGTCGCCCAGCCGGCCACCGGGCCGCGCGGCCGCGATGCCGGCGGCCAGCGCGCGTTCGGTGGCCTCGATCAGGCGTTGATCCTGTGCGCGTGGTGTCCCGACGATGATGCTGCGCGCCGCGTCGGCGACCCACCCGTCGATCGAAACCGCCATGTCCATGCTGAGCAGGTCCCCGTCGCGCAGGGTGTAGTCGTGCGGCAGGCCGTGCAGCACAGCGTCGTTGACCGACAGACAGATCACGTTGCGGAACGGTCCGCGACCGAAGGACGGGGCGTAGTCCCAGTAACACGACACCGCGCCGCGCTCGGCAACCATGTCCCGGGCCCGCTGCTCGAGGTCGAGCAGGTTCGTTCCCACGCGGGCGCGCGCCTGCAGATCGTCGAGCACCTCGGCGACGAAGCCACCGGTGATCCGCATCGCGTCGACTTCGCGCGGCGTTTTCAACTCCAGCATGTGCATCCTCCGCGGCGTCGGGCGGTATAGAAATACCACCCTAGACCAGGAGGCCGGTATTTTCATACCGCGCTGACGTATCCTGCAGGACATGGTCCGTTCACCCCTGACTCCGCAGCAGCGCGCGGTCGGTAAACGGCTCGGCGCCTACCTCCGGCAGGCCAGGGGCGACCGCAAGCCGGCCGAAGTGGCCCGGGCCGCATCGATCTCGCCGGAGACCCTGCGCAAGATCGAGACCGGACGCCTGGCCACCCCGGCGTTCACGACCGTGGCCGCACTCGCGGCGGTGCTGGAGATCCCGCTCGACGAACTCGCCCGGTTGTGCCTGCCGACACTGGACCTTCAGGACACCGGCTAGCTGCCGAACGCCTTCTTCGGCGGCGTCGTCGGTTCCGGCAGCACCCCCGGGTACGGCAATTCCAGTGCGCTGCGCTGGATTTCGAATATCTTCTCGCAGGCGGCCATCGCGGCGTCGAGCATCTTGTCCAGCGTCGAGCGCGGGAACGTGGCGCCTTCGCCGGTGCCCTGGATCTCGACGAGGGTCCCGGTGTCGGTGGCGACGACGTTCATGTCGACCTCGGCGCGCGAGTCCTCGGTGTAGGGCAGGTCGACGCGGATGCGGCCGTCGACGACCCCGACGCTCACCGCGGCGATCGCGCACGACAGCGGCCGCGGATCGGACAGCTTGCCCGCTGCGGACAGATAGGTCACCGCGTCGGCGAGAGCGACGTAGGCCCCGGTGATCGCCGCGGTGCGGGTGCCGCCGTCGGCCTGCAGCACATCGCAGTCGATCGCGATCGTGTTCTCGCCCAGCGCAGCCAGGTCGATGCACGCCCGCAGTGACCGGCCGACCAGCCGGCTGATCTCCTGTGTGCGGCCGCCGACCCGGCCTTTGACCGATTCGCGGTCGGAGCGCTCGTGGGTGGCGGCGGGCAGCATCGCGTACTCGGCCGTCAGCCACCCCTGCCCGGAACCCTTGCGCCAGCGCGGCACACCCTCGTTGACGCTGGCCGTACACATGACGCGGGTTTCGCCGAACTCCACGAGCACCGACCCTGCCGGGTGGGTGGTGAAGCCCCGGGTTATCCGGACCGGTCTCAGTTCGTCGTCGGACCGACCGTCTTCTCTTGCGGACACGGCGTCAACCCTATCGGCTCGGCCTGACCCGTCAGAACCTACGCTGCGCGCCTGACCTCAAAGGTCTCATTGCACACCACCGCGTGCACCGGCCCGTCGAACTCGGCCTTGGCCTCGCTGATGACGTCCTCGCGCGACGTCCACGGCGGGATGTGGGTCAGCAGCAGTTCGCGGACACCGGCCTCGGCGGCGGCGCGCCCCGCCTCGGTGCCCGACAGGTGCAGCCGCGGCGGCCGGTCCGGCGAATGCGTCCAGGACGCCTCACAGAGGAAGACGTCGGCGTCGCGGGCCAGGTCGATGAGTTGTTCGCAGTACCCGGTGTCGCCGCTGTAGACCAACGTGGCGCCGTCCGGATCGGTGATCCGCATGCCGTACGACTCGGTCGGATGGCAAACAAGTTTCGGGACGACCGTCAGCGACCCGATGGTGACTTCCCCGTGTCGACCCAGTGGCGGATCTCGAAGATGTCGGTGAAGTCGTCGACCTCGCCGCCCTCGGGCGAGGACGCCGCGCCCAGACGCGCCCAGGTGTTGGCCGGGCCGTACAGCACGCCGCGCTCCTGCGCGGGCGACGGGTGGTAGCGCCGCCACACGAACAGTCCCGGCAGATCGAGGCAGTGGTCGGCGTGCAGGTGCGACAGCAGAACGTGGACGTCGTTGGGGTCGGCGTGGCGCTGCAGCGCGCCCAGCACACCACCGCCGAAATCGAGCACCAACGGCGGAGTATCGGGAGCCGTCACGAGATATCCGGACGCCGGCGAATCAGGCCCGACAACACTGCCGGAGCAACCGAGCACGGTGATTCGCACGCCCACTAGCTTGCCATGCCCCAGAACCTCGTGACGAAAACATCGCCGGTTTGCGCGACGGAAATCATCTTGCGGCGCCGGAGTGACGTTGAACAGGGCGAACGCCGTCGAGTGTCGGGCCGAGGAAACGCGCGGCCAGCGCGGTGAACGCGTCGGGGTCGCCGGTTGCCTCGAACAGTCGGCGTGCCGGCACACCGCCGTGCGGCCGCAGCAAATCGAGTTGGGTCAGCACGCGAAGCAAGTCCTTGGCGGTCTCCTCGGCGCTGGACACCAGCGTCACGTTCTCGCCCATCGCCAGCTGGATCAAACCCGACAGCATCGGATAGTGCGTGCAGCCCAGCACCAGGGTGTCGACCTGAGCGCGTTGCAGTGGTTCCAGGTAGCCCTCGGCCAGTCCGAGCACCTGGCGTCCGCTGGTCACCCCGCGCTCGACGAAGTCGACGAACCGGGGGCAGGCCACCCCGATCACCTCGGTGTCGCGCGCCGCCGCAAACGCGTCCTGGTACGCGCCGGAGGCGATGGTGGCGGCGGTGCCGATGACACCGATGCGCCCCGTGCGGGTGGCCGCGACCGCGCGCCGCACGGCGGGCAGGATCACTTCGACGACGGGCACCGGTGCGTACCGTTCGCGGGCGTCGCGCAGGCACGCCGCCGACGCCGTATTACACGCGATGACAAGCGCTTTGACCCCGCGCTCGACGAGGTCGTCGCCGATGGCCAGCGCGTGGGCGCGGACCTCGGCGATCGGTAGCGGTCCGTATGGGCCGTTGCCGGTGTCGCCGACGTAGACGATGTTCTCGTCGGGCAGCTGGTCGATGATCGCGCGCGCGACCGTCAGCCCGCCGACACCGGAATCGAAGATGCCGACGGGGGCGTCGGCGGACACCTCCGCCGTCACGTCGTGAGGTACGGGTTGGCCGGGCCCCTGCGTCGTTCCCGCGCCTTGCGTTCCGGACCGGAGAGCAGATACGCCGCGATCACCCCGGCGACTGCGCCGCTGAGATGACCCTGCCACGACACGCCCGGGGTACCGGGCAGCACGCCGAGCAGGACGCTGCCGTAGACCAGCAGCACGATCACGCCGATGACGATCTCCCACGCGTTGCGGGTGAAGAACCCGAACACGATGAGGAAGGCCAGCCAGCCGAAGATCAGCCCCGAGGCCCCGATGTGGTTGGCCTGGCACGGCACCCCCACATACGGGCAGTGCATGCCGACGTTGCCGATCAACCACGTGCCCAGCCCGCCGAGGATCCACACGATGGCCGTCGCGTAGATGAACCGCGCCAGCCCCGCCAACGTCATCAGGAAGCCGAGCACGAGTGCCGGAACGGTGTTGGCGATCAGGTGATCCCAATTCGAGTGCAGCAGCGGCGCGAACAGGATTCCCGTCAGCCCGTCGGTCTCCAGCGGCCGGATCCCGTTGTCGTCGAGGCTGTGGTCGGACAGGGCGTCGAACAGTTCGATCACCCACAGCAGCGCGACGAAGCTGAGCACCGTCGCGCCGCCGACCACCCACGCGGGCCGCTTCTTCGGCCCCGGTGTCGCGGCGGGATGTCCGTATCCCGGACCGCTCAAGCCCATAGCTGCCCTTCCAACGCGTCTTCGGCGTCATCCAGGCTACCGGCGTAGGCACCGGTGGACAGATACTTCCACCCCGCGTCGGCCACCACGAACGCGATGTCGGCCTGCTCACCGGCCTTGACCGCTTTGGCGGCCATGCCCAGCGCCGCGTGCAGCACGGCGCCGGTGGAGATCCCGGCAAAGATCCCCTCGACCTGAACCAGGTCGCGGGTGCGCCGGATCGCGTCGTAGGACCCCACCGAGAACCGTGTCGTCAACACCTCGGGGTCGTACAGCTCCGGGATGAACCCCTCGTCGATGTTGCGCAGCGCGTAAACCCCTTCGCCGTAACGAGGTTCGGCCGCGACGATCTTGACGTCAGGTTTGCGTTCGCGCAGGAACCGGCCCGTACCCATCAGGGTTCCGGTGGTGCCGAGGCCGGCGACGAAGTGCGTGATCTCGGGCAGGTCGGTCAGCAGCTCGGGACCGGTGCTCTCGTAGTGCGACAGTGAGTTCGCCTCGTTGCCGTACTGGTAGAGCATCACCCACGACGGGTTCTGCAGCGCCAACTCCTTGGCGTGCGCGACCGCGGTGTTCGATCCGCCCTCGGCCGGCGAGTAGATGATGCGCGCGCCGTAGAGCTCGAGCAGTTGGCGCCGCTCGATCGACGTGTTCTCCGGCATGACGCAGATCATCTGGTAGCCCTTGAGCAGCGCCGCCATGGCCAGCGAGATGCCGGTGTTGCCGCTCGTCGGTTCCAGGATCGTCGCGCCCGGCGACAGCCGCCCCTGCTTCTCGGCCTCCTCGATCATCCGCAACGCGGGCCGGTCCTTGATGGAACCGGTCGGGTTGCGGTCCTCGAGCTTGGCCCACAACCGCACGTGTGGGGCGCCGTCGGTGTCGTCGTCCCACCGCGGCGACAACCGCTGCAGCCCGACCAGCGGGGTGTCGCCCAGCGCGCGCAGCAGCGAGTCGTAGCGCGCCAAGGTCAGCCTCCTGCGACTGCGGGCAGGATGGTCACCGAATCGCCGTCGGAGATCGCGGTGTCCAGCCCGCCCGAGAACCGCACGTCCTCGTCGTTGACGTAGATGTTGACGAAGCGGTTCAGCTTGCCCGGCTTGTCCTTGTCCATCAGCCGGTCCGAGATGCCGGAGTAGTTGGCCTCCAGGTCGCTGATCACGGCGGCGAGCGTCTCGCCGGTCGCGGTGACGCGCTTCTCCCCGCCGGTGTGGGTGCGCAGGATGGTCGGGATCGACACGGTGACTGCCATCGGTGAAGCCTTTCTAGTACTGCTCGACGATCTTGACGGGTTCCTCGGTGACGACGCCGTCGACGATGCGGTAGCTCCGCAGTTCGTGTTCCTCGGGGTCGCGGGTCGACACCAGCACGTAGTGGGCGTCGGGTTCTTGGGCCAGGGAGATGTCGGTGCGGCTGGGATAGGCCTCGGTCCCGGTGTGCGAGTGGTAGATCACGACGGGCACCTCGTCGGCCTCGTCCATCGCCCGCCACACCCGCAGCTGCTCCATCGAGTCGAACCGGTAGAACGTCGGCGAGCGCTCCGCGTTGGTCATCGCGATGAAGCGCTCGGGACGATCGGAGCCCTCCGGGCCGGCAATCACCCCGCACGCCTCGTCGGGATGGTCGGCGCGGGCGTGGGCGACGATCGCGTCGACCAGATCCGCTCGGATGACCAGCACAGCTACCCCTTTCTGCCCGAAACTGTATTCCAGCAGCGAAAGATCGAGTAAACGGCTGCGGGAACGCAGTTTCGCGGTTACTCGAACGCTCCGGGCAACAGATCCCGGTATGCGGGTATTCCTGCCACCGGTTCCGCGGCCAGCACACCGACCATCACGGCGCGGGCCAGGCAGTCGGCCGCGGCCGCCCCGACCTGCGTGATCAGCGGGACCTCCGGCGACATCGACGCCGGCGTCGTCGGGTCCGGCGGCACCTCGACCGCGCCGGTGGCCAGCGCGAACACGGTGTCGCCGTCGATCGGGGTGTGGCACGGCCGGATGGTGCGGGCCAGCCCGTCGTGGGCGGCGACGGCGACGCGTTTGCAGCCCGCTGCGCTCAGCGCCGCATCGGTGGCCACGACGGCGATCGTGGTGTTGAGCGGGCTGTACTCCAGCCTGCGAGCCGCGAACGCGGCGATCTGCTCGGCCGGCGGACGCCGCAGCCCGAACTCGTCGATCTGATAGGCCAGCCACGGCAGACCGGTCGCGGTGTCGGCGATCTCGCCGGCGCTGTTGACGATCACCAGCGCGCCGACGGTGACGCCGGAATCCAGTTGTACCGACGCGGTGCCGACCCCGCCCTTGAGCACGCCGGCGCGCGCACCGGTGCCTGCGCCGACGGTCCCGACCGCCACCTCGGTGCCCGCCTGCTGGGCGGCGGTGTAGCCGAACTCCGCGGTCGGTCGGCACTGCCAGCCGCCGACCGGCAGGTCGAAGATCACCGCGGCGGGCACGATCGGCACGACGCCGCCGTCGAGCGCGACCCCGCGGCCCTGTTCCTCGAGCCAGACCATGACGCCGTCGGCGGCCGCAAGGCCGTAGGCGCTGCCGCCGGTCAACACCACCGCGTCGACGTGCTGCACCGAGTTGGCGGGATCGAGCAGGTCGGTCTCGCGGGTGCCCGGCGCGCCTCCCCGGCCGTCGACCGCGCCGACGGTGCCCGGCGGGGTGAGCACGACCGTGGTGCCGCTCGCCCAGCCCGACCCCAGGGCCGCGTCCGGGTCGAGCCGGTGGTGCTGTCCGACCCGGATCCCGGCGACGTCGGTGATCGAACTCATCGGCTCACCTGTTCTTTCCCATCAGCCCCAGCACCAGGTACTCCTGCAGCACGGTCAGCCAGTGGTAGACGTCGAGGTGACCGGCCATCGGATGTTCGGCGGGCAGCGCGTCGGGGCCGTCCGAGGAGATGCCCAGCATCGTGCCCAGCGCCAGCCGCATGTCGTTGACCGTCGCCGCCCAGGCGTGCGCGTCGTCCTCGGACAGCTCGAATTTGCCGCCGTCGCGCGGAAGCGTGTCCAGAAGTGTCTGCGCCGCATCGCGTTTGGCGTTGATGATCTCGGGCTCGTGCAGGCTGCGCAGCGCGCCGTTGAGGCTCTCGGCGGCGGTCGACCCCGCGGGGTGCTCGGTCTGCGGCCGGAAGAAGTTCGGCAGCAACCGTTTCATGGTCTCGTCGTCGGGCGGAGTGGAGTTGCCGGTGCGCATACCGGTGATCGCTTCGAGTTCGTCTGCGGGCGCAGAGGATTCGCGCTCCTCCAGCATGCCGAGAAGCGACTGGGCCAGGCTCTGCAGCAGGGCGGCCTCGTGCGCGGCGACGGCTGACCGAAAGCGCGGGCCGTCAGCGGTCTCGACCCGTTTCCATTTACGCACGTGTCTGTCAGCGGTCCTGTTGCATGGTGGCCCACAGCCCGGCGGCGTGGAGCTTGGACACGTCGATCTCCATCGACTCGCGGCTGCCCGCCGAAACCACCGCCTTGCCCTCGGTGTGGACCTGCATCATGAGTTTGGTGGCGTGCGGCTCGCTGTAGCCGAACAGCTTCTGGAACACGTAGGTCACGTAGGTCATCAGATTCACCGGGTCGTCCCACACGATGGTCACCCACGGGGTGTCGGCGGCCGCGTCCTCGCGCTGGACGGACTTGACGTCCCGCTCCTCGCGGGTCCCCGGTCGAGCCTTGGCCGGCGTAACCATGTCGTTCAGGATAGCCAACGCCGAATGGCGGCTCCGAGCTACTACGGTGGCGGTGTGACCGGCGCATCGTCTGCTCTGCTGACCGACAAGTACGAGCTGACGATGCTCGCGGCGGCGCTGCGCGACGGCACCGCGCACCGGCGCACCACTTTCGAGGTGTTCGCCCGCCGACTGCCCGAGGGCCGCCGCTACGGCGTGGTGGCGGGCACCGCACGGTTCCTCGATGCTTTGGCGCAGTTCGTATTCGACGACGACACACTGGCCGCGGTATCGGAATTCCTGGACCGCGAGACGCTGGCCTTCCTGGCTGACTACCGGTTCACCGGCGACGTCGACGGCTACGCCGAGGGCGAGCTCTATTTCCCCGGCTCCCCGGTGCTGTCGGTGCACGGCACGTTCGCCGAGTGCGTCGTCCTCGAGACCCTGGCGCTGTCGATCTTCAACCACGACACCGCGATCGCCTCGGCCGCCGCCCGCATGGTCAGCGCCGCCGGAGACCGCCCGCTCATCGAGATGGGCTCGCGGCGCACTCACGAACACGCTGCGGTCGCCGCCGCCCGCGCCGCCTACCTCGCCGGGTTCGCCGGCTCGTCGAACCTGGAGGCGCAGCGCCGCCACGGGGTACCCGCGCTGGGCACCAGCGCCCACGCGTTCACGCTGCTGCACACCACCGCCGACGGCCCCGATGAGCGCGCCGCGTTCCGCGCGCAGGTCGACGCGCTCGGAGTCGGCACCACGCTGCTGGTCGACACCTACGACATCACCGCCGGTGTCGCCGCGGCGGTCGAGGTTGCCGGCCCCGAACTCGGCGCCGTCCGCATCGACTCCGGCGACCTCGGGGTGCTCGCCCGCCAGGTGCGCGCCCAACTCGACCGGCTGGGTGCCACCAAAACGCAGATCGTCGTGTCCGGCGACCTCGACGAGTTCGCGATCGCGTCGCTGCGCGCCGAACCGGTCGACAGCTACGGCGTCGGCACGTCGCTGGTCACCGGGTCGGGCGCGCCGACGGCGGGCATGGTCTACAAGCTCGCCGAGGTCGACGGGATCCCGGTGGAGAAGCGCAGCAGCCACAAGCAGTCCCACGGCGGCCGCAAGCAGGCGCTGCGACTGGCCAAGCCGACCGGCACGATCGTCGAAGAGGTCGTCCACCCGTACGGCCGCCCGCCCGAGCTCCCCGAAGGGGTGCAGGCGCGGTCGCTGACCGTGCCGCTGGTCTGCGGCGGCGAGCCCGTCGTCTCCTTCGACTTCGACGCCGCCCGCAGGCACGTGGCCGACGGGCTGACGAGCCTGCCGTGGGACGGGCTGGCGCTCTCCCGCGGCGAACCGGCGGTCCCGACGCGGCTGATCCCGCCAGGCGTGGGAGGTCGCCACGTCCGACACCTCTGAGGTCATCGAACTGCTGCACACCGCGGTGGCCGCGCTGGGCGGCAGCGAGCGCACCGGCCAGATCGAGATGGCCGAGGCCGTCGCGCGCGCGTTCGACAGCGGCGAGCATCTCGCGGTGCAGGCCGGCACCGGCACCGGCAAATCACTGGCCTACCTCGTGCCGGCGATCGCGCGGGCTGTCGCCGCGGAAGAACCCGTGGTGGTCTCCACCGCGACGATCGCGCTGCAGCGCCAACTCGTCGACCGCGACCTGCCCCGGCTCGCGGACTCGCTTGCCGGCGCCCTGCCCCGCACCCCCGAATTCGCGTTGCTGAAGGGCCGCGGAAACTACCTGTGCCTGAACAAGATCCACAACGGGGCCGCCGAACCAGACGACCGGCCGCAGGAGGAGCTGTTCTCACCGGTCGCGGCCAGCGCGCTGGGCCGCGATGTGCAGCGGCTGATCGCCTGGTCCTCGGACACCGACACCGGCGACCGCGACGATCTGAAGCCCGGCGTGCCGGACCGCTCCTGGTCGCAGGTCAGCGTGTCGGCGCGTGAGTGCATCGGGGTGGCGCGCTGCCCATACGGCGCCGACTGTTTCGCGGAGAAGGCCCGCGAGAAGGCCGGCCACGCGGACGTGATCGTCACCAACCACGCGTTACTGGCCATCAACGCGATCTCCGACGCGGCCGTGCTGCCCGAACACCGGCTGCTCGTCGTCGACGAGGCCCACGAACTGGTCGACCGGGTGACGTCGGTGGCCACCGGGGAGTTGTCGGCGACGTCGATGTCGGTCGCGCAGCGCCGGTCGGCGCGGTTGGTCGACGAGGAACTCGCCCAGCGACTGGAGGCGGCGACGGCGACGCTGGCGTCGGCCATCCACGACACCGCGCCCGGCCGCATCGACGTCCTCGACGACGAGCTGGCGACCTACCTGACCGCGGTCCGCGACGCCGCGCACCGGGTCCGGTCGGCCATCGACACCGCACCCAGCGATCCGGCCGCCGCGTCGGCCCGCACCGAGGCCGTCACCGCCTTGACCGATCTCGGCGACACCGCGTCGCGCATCCTCGACTCCTTCGTCCCCGCGATCCCCGACCGCACCGACGTGGTGTGGCTGGAACGGGACGAGTCGCGCGGCACGACGCGCACACTGCTGCGGGTCGCGCCGCTGGCCGTCTCAGGTCTGTTGCGCACCAGGCTGTTCGAGCACGCAACCACGGTGCTGACTTCGGCGACGTTGACCATCGGCGGCACGTTCGACGCGATGGCCGCGGCCTGGGGACTCACCGACGAACGGTGGCGCGGAATCGACGTCGGCTCGCCGTTCGAACACGCCAAATCCGGAATCCTCTATGTCGCAGCGCATCTGCCACCACCGGGCCGCGACGGTTCCGGTTCGGCCGAACAACTCGACGAGATCGCCGCGCTGATCACCGCCGCCGGCGGCCGCACGCTCGGGCTGTTCTCCTCGATGCGCGCGGCCAAGGCCGCCAGCGAGATCATGCGGGAGCGACTGGACACCCCGGTGCTGTGTCAGGGCGAGGACACCACGTCGGCTCTGGTCAAGCGGTTCGCCGAGGACCCGGAGACGTCGCTGTTCGGCACGCTGTCGCTGTGGCAGGGCGTCGATGTGCCGGGGCCCTCGCTGTCGCTGGTGCTGATCGACCGGATCCCGTTCCCCCGGCCCGACGACCCCCTGCTGACCGCGCGCCAGCGCGCGGTGGCGGCGCGCGGTGGCAACGGGTTCATGGCCGTGGCCGCCAGCCACGCCGCGCTGCTGCTGGCCCAGGGCGCGGGCCGCCTGCTGCGCAGCGTCGACGACCGCGGCGTGGTCGCGGTGCTCGATTCCCGCATGGCCACCGCCCGCTACAGCGGGTTTCTGCGGGCCTCGCTGCCGCCGTACTGGGCGACGACGAACACCGCACGGGTGCGCGAGGCGCTCGAACGTCTCCGCGCGTGATGATTGTTTCCTATTCTGGTCAGCGATTTCTGACGAGAGGCGGCGTCCATGAGCCGACGAACGCTGGCGGCCGCCCTCACGGCCGTGTCGGCGGTGCTGGTGTCGGGCTGCACCACGACGCTTGCGGGCGAACCGGTTTCGGTGTTCGCCGACCCGTTCCGCGTCGCGGGGATGCCCGCCACCGACGGGCCGACCGGCCTGCGGCCGGACGCCGAGGCGCCGACCCGCGTGGTCATCGGGACCGACGGCGGTGAGGACGACACACTGGCCCGCCAGGCGATCAGCGACATCGAACTGTTCTGGGAGGGCGCCTACGGCGATGTGTTCGGCGGCCGGTTCACCCCGGTGGATGACGTGTACTCCTGGGACGCAAACGGATTCGACAGCATCGGCTTCTGCGGCACAGACACCTACGCGCTGGTGAACGCGGGCTTCTGCCGCGACGACAACACCATCGGGTGGGACCGCGGCGAGATGCTGCCGAGCCTGCGGCGCGCGCACGGCGAGATGGGCGTGACGATGGTGCTGGCCCACGAGTACGGGCACGCCGTCCAGTTCCACGCGGGCCTGGTCGACCAGGACACCCCGACGCTGGTATCCGAACAGCAGGCCGACTGCCTGGCGGGGGCGTACATGCGCTGGGTGGCCGAGGACAATTCGCCGAGGTTCACCGTGTCGACCGGGGAGGGGCTCAACAGCGTCCTCGCCGCGGTGATCTCGTTTCGCGATCCACTACTCAGCGAGGACGACCCGGAGGTCGGCGTGGACGAGCACGGTTCGGCGTTCGAACGGCTCTCGGCGTTCCAGTTCGGCTTCACCGACGGCGCCACGGCGTGTGCGGGCATCGACCTGCGCGAGATCGGCCAGCGCCGCGGCGATCTGCCGGTCCTGCTGGAGGCCGACGAAAGCGGCGATTGGGAGGTCTCCGAGACGTCGGTGCGGGCCATCGTCGACGCGATGGACATCGTGTTCGCGCCGGCGAACCCACCGCAACTGTCCTTCCAACCGGCCGACTGCCCCGACGCGCGACCCAGTCCCCCGGTCTCGTTCTGCCCCGCCACCAACACGATCTCGGTGGAACTCGATGAACTCGCCGAGCTCGGCGCGCCGCCGGAGATCGACGACCCGATGGCGCTGGCCGCCGGCGACAACACGGCCTACTCGGTGCTGATGTCGCGCTACGTGCAGGCCCTGCAGCGGGAGCACGGCGGCGTCGACCTCGACGACGCCGAGGCCGCGCTGCGCACCGCGTGTCTGACCGGGGTCGCGACCACGGAGCTGTCGCGGCCGGTCGTCACACCCGATGGCAACACCGTCGCGCTGACCGCCGGTGACCTCGACGAGGCGGTTTCGGGCATCCTCACCAACGGGCTGGTGGCCAGCGACGTCAACGGCGAGTCGGTGCCGTCGGGATTCTCTCGCATCGACGCATTCCGCGTCGGGGTGCTCGGCGACGTCGAACGGTGCTTCAAGCGGTTCGACTGATCCGCTCACACCTTCTTGGTCACCCCGTACCAGGCCACGATCGCGTCCGACATGTCGGTGGACCTGCTCAGGAACGCATACGACCGGATGAACGACTCGCCGACGCAACCGTCGATCTTGACCCGGAAGTGGCTGACCATCACCCACGGTTCGGCGCCGGTGTACTCCTTCTTCGTCACCGGGATGACGTTGACGAGGCCGGGTTTGAGACCGACGGTGATGCCGCCGCCGATGTTGCCGCCCAGCCCGGGCACCAGGCCGTCGGGAAACGGCGAGATGAAGTCGGTGCCGATCAGGCCGATCGACGGGTTGATGCCCGCGGTGCCGGTCAGCGACACACCGTTGGACGTGCTCATGTCGATTCCGCAGCCGATCTCGTAACCGACTTCCAGCGTGCCGTGCGGCGGTTCGTCCTCGCCGGGGCCGGTCAGCGACCCGGTGTAGGTCCCACCGACGACGTACTCGCGCGACGACAGCGCCGTGGTCAGCGGTGGTATCGGTGCCTGGGTCTCGTCTTTGGCGCCCAGCGTCAGACGCCAGCCGTCGGGGGTTTCGGTGGTCGCGGGCGGGGTGGAGGCCACCGCCCCCTCGGGCGGCGGGGGCAGCTCACCGGGAGGAGGCGCGGCCTCGGGCGGCGCCGATGACGCGTCGACCACCACGGGTTGCGGTTCGGGGTCGGCCGCCCCCGGCGCGACCGCGCCGCTTCCCAACACACCCGCGATAGCGGCCACCGTGATGCCGCGTCGCAGCACAATCCCGAACGTCACCGACGTGTCCTCCAGTCGTTAGCAACGCTTCGGAACCTACCGCGCGCCGTTTGCCCGCCGACGACAGATCCCCGAATTGAGCTCAGGAGGGCATGCGCAGCACGAACCCCGCCTCCAGCGCGACCCACACCGCGCCGTCACCGTCGACGGCCACGCCGTGCGGTTCGCTGTCCCTCGGCAGGTCGATCGTGACGATGTCGCCGTCGCCGCCGACGCGGGCCAACTGGCTCGAACCCCACAGCGTGACCCACACCCCGTCGTCGGGATCGGCGGCCACCGCGTGGGGCTTGCCGGGCAGGTCGATCTCCTGGATCGCATCGTCCATCGGGATGCGGCCGAGCCGCTCGGCGCGGATCTCGGTGAACCACACGGCGTCGTCGTGGGTCGCGGCGATGCCGACGGGTCCCGAAGCGGGCGTAGGGGTTTCGCGCACGGTCAGGTCGCCGGAGACGGTCAGGCGCCCGATGGCGGCGGTCTCGTTGAGCGTGAACCACAGCGCGCCGTCGGGCCCGGCGGTGATCATCGACGGCATCCCGCCCACCACCGCCCGGCTGGTCACCTCGCCGCCGACCGTGATGCGCCCGATCTCGCCGGAGGTCATCGCGGTGAACCACAGCGCCCCGTCGGGTCCGGTGGTGATGCCGTAGGGGTCGCTGCCGTCGGGCAGGTCGAACGCGACGGCCTCGCCGCCGGTGCTGATGCGGCCGATGCGGTTGTCCCCGCTGCGGGTGAACCACAGGGCGCCGTCGGGCCCGGCGGTGATGATCGTCGGGCGGGCCTGCGGCTCCAGCGGGTACACCGTCGCCTCACCGGTGCGCGACACCCGCGCGATTGCGCCGGACTGCGCCAGCGTCACCCACAGCGCGCCGTCCGGACCGGCCGTCAACCCGTAGGGTCCGCCGTCGAGCGCGACCTTCAGCGCGGCCGTCACGCGAGCGTGACGAGGCCGAGTTCGTTGTCGCCGGCGAGCAACCGGTGGTGCGGCAGCACCCGCACCGTGTAGCCGACGGGCCCGGCGACCGGCAGCGGCGCCGTCGCAGAGAAGACCTCGTTACCCCCGTCGGCGGTCGCGGTGTGCGCCATCGGGACCGTTACCGGGTCGATGAGCACATCGGTCGCGTCGACGCGGCCCAGCACGGCTTGCACGGTGACTTCGTCGGGCCGCAGCCCGGCCAGATCCACGGTCGCGGTCAGCGACAGTTCCGAGCCCAGCAGCGGGGTGTCCGGCAGCCCGTAGCTGTCGACGTCGGTGATCTTGATCTTCGACCACGACTCCTGCACCCGGCGCCGGTACGCGGCCAGATCCCTTGCCGCGCCGAACGGCTGGCCGTCGTCGCCGGGTTCGACGGTGCGCCGCACCGACTGCGCGGCCGGCGCGTAGTACTTCTCGGTGTAGTCGCGAACCATCCGCGAGGCCAGCACCTTGGGCCCCAGCGCGATCAGCGTATGCCGCACCATCTCGACCCACCGGGTGGGCACGCCGCGCTCGTCGCGGTCGTAGAACTTCGGCGTGACCACACTCTCCAGCAGTTCGTAGAGCGCCGCGGCCTCGATGTCGTCGCGCCGGTTCTCGTCGGCCAGACCGTCGGCGGTCGGGATTTCCCAGCCGTTCTCACCGTCGTACCACTCGTCCCACCACCCGTCGCGGATCGACAGGTTCAGCCCGCCGTTGAGCGCGCTCTTCATCCCCGAGGTCCCGCACGCCTCCAGCGGCCGCAGCGGATTGTTGAGCCACACGTCGCAACCCCAGTACAACTGGCGGGCCATCGACATGTCGTAGTCGGGTAGGAATGCGATCCGGTGCCGCACCTCGGGCCGGTCGGCGAACCGAACCACCTGCTGGATCAACGCCTTACCGCCGTCGTCGGCGGGATGCGATTTCCCCGCGACGATCAGCTGGATCGGCCGTTCGTCGTTGAGCAGCAACTGTTCCAGCCGCTGCGGGTCGCGCAGCATCAACGTCAGCCGCTTGTAGGTCGGCACCCGCCTGGCGAAGCCGATGGTCAGCACGCCGGGATCGAATGCGGTTGCGATCCAACTTAATTCGGCTTCGGAGGCACCGCGTTCCCGCCAGGACCGACGCAGCCGGGCGCGCACGTCGTTGACCAGTTGCTCCCGCAGCTGCGACCGGATCCACCACATGTGCCCGGGGTCGACCTGGTGCAGACGCTCCCAGACGGCGGGTTCGCGCGCCTCGGCCAGATCCTCGCTGCCCAACAGCTCGCGACCCAGTTGCATCCATTGCGGGGCCGCCCAGGTCGGCGCGTGCACCCCGTTGGTGATCGAGCCGATCGGCACCTCGCCGGGGTCGAAGTCGGGCCACAGATCGTTGAACATCTCCCGGCTGACCCGGCCGTGCAACTGCGAGACGCCGTTCGCGCGCTGCGCCAGCCGCAGACCCATGTGGGCCATGTTGAACTTGGTCGGGTCCTCCTCCTCGCCGAACGCGATGATGCGGTCCAGCGGCAAACCCGGCAGCATCCGCGACATCGCGCCGGACGGCCCGTCGGTGGAGCCGCCGAAGTAGCGCCGAACCATCTCGACCGGGAACCGGTCGATACCCGCGGGCACCGGCGTGTGCGTGGTGAACACCGTCGAGGACCGCACGACCGTCAGCGCGGTGTCGAAATCCAGTCCGGCGTCGATCAATTCGCGGATGCGCTCGACACCGAGGAAACCCGCGTGCCCCTCGTTCATGTGGAACACCTCGGGCGCCGGCCTGCCCTCCAGCTCGGTGAAGGCCCGGATGGCGCGCACGCCACCGACCCCGGCCAGGATCTCCTGCCTGATCCGGTGTTCCTGGTCACCGCCGTAGAGCCGGTCGGTGACCGAGCGCAGGTCGTGGTCGTTCTCGGGGACATCGGAATCGAGCAGTAGCAACGGGATCCGGCCGACCTGGGCGATCCAGACCCGCGCCCGCAGCTCGTGGTCCTGCTGGTTGTCGTCGGGCATCGCGACCGCGACGAGAACCGGGCGGCCGTCGCGGTGGGTGAGCAGCCGAAGCGGCAGGCCCTGCGGGTCGAGCGACGGGTAGCTCTCGTGCTGCCAGCCGTCGGCGGTCAACGACTGCCGGAAGTAGCCCGAGCGGTACAGCAGCCCGACCGCGATCAGCGGCAGACCCAGATCCGACGCCGACTTGAGGTGATCGCCGGCGAGGATGCCCAGCCCGCCGGAATAGTTGGGCAGCGATTCGGCGACGCCGAACTCCATCGAGAAGTACGCGATGCCGTTGGGCAGCTGCGCGCCGTGCTCGACCTCCTGCTGATACCACAGCGGCCGGCTCAGATAGTCGTCGAGATCGGCGGCCAACCCGTCGAGACGACGCAGAAACGAGTCGTCGACGGCCAGTTCGTCGAGCCGTTTGGGGCTGACCAGGCCGAGCAATCCGACCGGATCGCAGCCGACCCGCTTCCAGAGTTCCTCGTCGACGGTCTCGAACAAATCCTGGGTGGGGCGGTCCCACGACCAGCGCAGGTTGACCGACAGCCGTTCGAGCGCGGCGAGCCGGTCGGGCAGGTGGGCACGGACGGTGAACCTGCGGAGAGCTTTCACGCGACTCAACCTTACTGACTATCCGGCGGTGTGCAGACCGCGCGGTCGCACTGCTTGGCCCGCTTTGGGTTGGGCTGAGCATTACGGTGGGTATAGGGCGCGACGAGGCTTGTTGAACTCGACTGAAGGAGTGGTGAGTGGCCGGTCGTATCGGGATCGATGACGTCGCGCCTGTCATTTCGGGCGGGCGTTACCCGGCCAAGGCAGTCGTCGGCGAGGTCGTGCCGATCAGCGCGACGGTCTGGCGCGAAGGCCACGACGCCGTCGCGGCCACCCTCGTCGTGCGCTACCACGGCCCCGGCTATCCGCAGCTGGCCGCCGATCCGCCCGGACTGGTCAAATCGGCCGATCCGGTGCCGATCGAGACGGTGATCGGCGCGTCACCGCGCAAGAAGCCCCAGCACTTACCGATGTCCACCGGCCGGACGCCCGACGTGTTCCACGGCACCTTCACCCCCGACTGCCCCGGCCTGTGGACCTACCGGGTCGACGGATGGGGGGATCCGCTGGCGACGTGGCGCAAGAACGTCACCGCGAAACTCGACGCCGGCCAGAGCGAATCGGAACTGAACAACGATCTGCTGGTGGGCGCGAAACTGCTGGAACGCGCCGCCACCGGTGTGCCGCGCCAGCACCGCTATCCGCTGATCGACGCGGCGGCGCGGCTGCGCGAACCCGGTGACCCGTTCGCCCGCGCCGGCGCGGCACTGTCGCCCGAGGTCAGCGAGCTGCTCGACGCCTACCCGCTGCGCGAGCTGGTCACCCGCGGCGACCAGTACGGCATCTGGGTGGACCGCCAGAAGGCGCGGTTCAGCTCCTGGTACGAGTTCTTCCCGCGCTCCACCGGCGGCTGGGACGCCACCGGCAATCCCGTGCACGGCACCTTCGCGACCTCGACCAAGGCGCTGCCGCGCATCGCCAGGATGGGCTTTGACGTCGTCTACCTGCCGCCGATCCACCCGATCGGCAAGGTGCACCGCAAGGGCCGCAACAACAGCGTGACCGCCGCGCCCAACGACGTCGGGTCGCCGTGGGCGATCGGCAGCGACGAGGGTGGCCACGACGCGGTGCACCCGGAGCTGGGCACGCTCGCCGACTTCGACGACTTCGTCGCCGCCGCCCGCGACGAGGGCATGGAGGTCGCGCTCGACCTCGCGCTGCAGTGCGCTCCCGACCACCCGTGGGCCAGGGACCACCCGGAGTGGTTCACCGTGTTGCCCGACGGCACCATCGCCTACGCGGAGAACCCACCGAAGAAGTACCAGGACATCTACCCGCTGAACTTCGACAACGACCCGGCCGGCCTCTACGAAGAGGTGCTGCGGGTGGTGCGCCACTGGATCGCGCACGGGGTCAAGATCTTCCGGGTCGACAACCCGCACACCAAGCCGCCGAACTTCTGGGCCTGGCTGATCGGCCAGGTCAAGAACGAGGACCCCGACGTGCTGTTCCTCTCCGAGGCGTTCACCCGTCCGGCGCGGCTGTACGGGTTGGCCAAACTCGGCTTCACACAGTCGTATTCGTACTTCACCTGGCGCACCGCCAAGTGGGAGCTCACCGAGTTCGGCGAACAGATCGCCGAACACGCCGACTACGCGTGCCCGAACCTGTTCGTCAATACCCCCGACATCCTGCACGAGAGCCTGCAGCACGGCGGCCCGGGCATGTTCGCGATCCGCGCGGTGCTGGCTTCGACGATGAGCTCGGCGTGGGGGGTGTACTCGGGCTTCGAACTCTACGAGCACCGCGCGGTGCGCGAGGGCAGCGAGGAGTACCTGAACTCCGAGAAGTACGAACTGCGGCCCCGAGACTTCGAGGCCGCGCTCGCCGACGGCGAGTCACTTGAGCCATTCCTGACCCGGCTCAACGAGATCCGTCGGGTGCACCCCGCCCTGCACCAACTGCGCACCATCAGGTTCCACCATGTCGACAACGACGCGCTGCTGGCCTACAGCAAGTTCGACCCGGTCTCCGGCGACCAGGTGCTGGTGGTGGTCACCCTCAACCCGTTCGGTGCCGAGGAGGGGACCCTGTGGCTCGACATGGGCGCACTGGGAATGGAGCCGTTCGACCGGTTCTGGGTGCGCGACGAGATCACCGGAGACGAATACCAGTGGGGCCAGGCCAATTACGTGCGCCTGGAACCTGCGCGGGCAGTGGCCCACATTCTGAACATGCCACAGGTGCCCGCCGACCAACGACTCAATCTGCTGCGTAGGGAGTGACGACATGACGCAGACCACCCAGGCGAGCAGCCCGCATCTGCGGCCGCACACCGCCGACCTGAACCGACTGCTGGCCGGTGAGCACCACGACCCGCACTCGGTACTCGGTGCGCACGAATACGACGACCACACCGTGATCCGCGCCTACCGACCGCACGCGCTCAAGGTGATCGCGTTGATCGGCGGCGAACACCACGAGTTCCAGCACATCGAGGCCGGGCTCTTCGCGGTCGCGCTGCCGTTCACCGGTCTCGCGGACTACCGCCTCGAGGTGCACTACCCGGACGGCGTGCACACCGTGGCCGACGCGTACCGCTTCCTACCCACTCTCGGCGAGGTGGACCTGCACCTGTTCGCCGAGGGCAGGCACGAACGGCTGTGGGAGATCCTCGGTGCGCATCCGCGCCGCTACACCACGCCCGACGGTGTGGTCGACGGGGTGTCGTTCGCGGTGTGGGCACCGAATGCCAAGGGCGTCAGCCTGATCGGCGAGTTCAACCACTGGGACGGCAACGAAGCCCAGATGAGGGTGCTGGGCTCGACCGGGGTGTGGGAGGTGTTCTGGCCCGGCTTCGAGATCGGCGGGCTCTACAAATTCCGCATCCACGGTGCGGACGGCTCGGTCAGCGAGCGCGCCGACCCGATGGCGTTCGCCACCGAGGTTCCGCCCAAGACCGCGTCGAAGGTCACCAAGAGCGAATACACCTGGGAGGACCAGGACTGGATGGCCCGGCGGGCCAGCCAGAACCCGGTGTTCGAGCCGATGAGCACCCTCGAAGTGCATCTGATGTCGTGGCGGCCGGGGCTGACCTACCGCGAACTGGCCACCCAACTCACCGAGTACGTCGTCGAGAACGGCTTCACCCACGTCGAGTTGATGCCGGTGGCCGAGCACCCGTTCGGCGGCTCGTGGGGGTACCAGGTGACGTCGTACTACGCGCCGACGTCGCGGCTGGGCACCCCGGACGAGTTCCGCCATCTGGTCGATACGCTGCATCAGGCCGGCATCGGCGTGATCATCGACTGGGTGCCCGCGCACTTCCCGAAGGACGCCTGGGCGCTCGGCCGTTTCGACGGCACCGCGCTCTACGAGCACTCCGATCCGCGTCGGGGTGAGCAACTCGACTGGGGCACTTACGTGTTCGACTTCGGCCGGGCCGAGGTGCGCAACTTCCTGGTCGCCAACGCGTTGTACTGGCTGCAGGAGTATCACATCGACGGCCTGCGGGTGGATGCGGTCGCCTCGATGCTGTATCTGGACTACTCGCGCCCGGAGGGCGGGTGGACACCGAACATCTACGGCGGTCGCGAGAACCTCGAGGCCGTGCAGTTCCTGCAGGAGATGAACGCGACCGTGCACAAGGCGGCGCCGGGCATCGTCACGGTCGCCGAGGAGTCCACCTCGTGGCCCGGTGTGACCCGGCCGACGAACCTTGGCGGCCTTGGCTTCTCGATGAAGTGGAACATGGGCTGGATGAACGACACGCTGGAGTTCGTCAAGCGTGACCCGATCCACCGCAGCTATCACCACCACGAGATCACGTTCTCGATGTTGTACGCGTTCAGCGAGAACTTCGTGCTGCCGATCAGCCACGACGAGGTCGTGCACGGCAAGGGCACGCTGTGGGGCCGCATGCCCGGTGACGACCACCGCAAGGCCGCCGGACTGCGCGGGCTGCTGGCCTACCAGTGGGCCCATCCCGGTAAGCAACTGCTGTTCATGGGCCAGGAGTTCGGGCAGCGGGCCGAGTGGTCCGAGGAGCGCGGCGTCGACTGGTATCAGCTCGACGAGAACGGCTTCTCGACCGGCATTTTGCGCATGGTGCGGGACATGAACGCGATCTACCAAAGCAGGCGGGCGTTGTGGTCGCAGGACACCCGCCCCGACGGCTACTCGTGGATCGACGCCAACGACTCGGCCAACAACGTGCTGAGCTTCCTGCGCTACGGCGACGACGGGTCGGTGCTCGCGTGCGTGTTCAACTTCTCGGGCTCCGAGCACAGCCGCTACCGGTTGGGGCTGCCGCACGCCGGCACCTGGCGCGAGGTGCTCAACACCGACGCCGACATCTACAACGGGTCGGGCATCGGTAACTACGGCGCCGTCGAGGCCACCGAGGAGCCCTGGCACGGCCGGCCCGCGTCGGCGGTCATGGTGCTGCCGCCGCTGGCCGCCCTGTGGTTCGAGTACGAGCCCCACTGATAGCGCCGGGTGGCAGTGCCGCCGAAACCGACGAAATGGCGGAAAAACGCGCCGGAAACCCGCCAATTCGTCGGCTTCGATGAATCAGTAGAGCGCGTTGGCCAGCTTGCGCCGGCCCGCGATCACCTCGGGGTCGGCGGGGTCGAACAGGTCGAACAACTCGATCAGCCGCGTGCGGACCTTCGTGCGGTCATCGCCTGCGGTGCGTTGCACCAACCGGATCAGGCGGTCGAAGGCCTCGCCGACCTGCTGCTGCAGGATCTCGACGTCGGCCGCGGCGAACGCCATCTCGATGTCATCGGGTGCGGCGTCGGCGGCGATTATCGCGCCGGGCGCGCGTGTGGTGGCCCGCTGCAGGAACGCGATCTGACGCACGGCGCCCTTGGCCTCGGCGTGGTTCGGGTTGGCGTCGAGGATGGCCTGATACGCCGCGTGGGCGGCATCGAACTCGCCGGCGTCCAGATGCGAACGGGCTTGCGCGAGTGCGGGATCGACCTGTTCGGGCTCCTCCCCCTCGCCCGCACCGGGCAGCTTGCCTGCGACCGCGTTGAGCAGGGAGTCGATCCAGCGGCGCAGCTGCTCGGGAGGCTGCATGCCCTGGAAGCTCGACAGCGGCTGTCCGGCGGCCAGCGCGACCACCGTCGGCACCGCCTGCACACCGAACATCTGCGCCACCCGGGCCGCGACGTCGACGTTGACCGTCGCCAGCGACCACTTGCCGGCGTCGGCGCTGGCCAGCGCGGCCAGCGCGTCGCCCAGCTGGACGCTGGGTTCGCTGCGCGGCGACCACAGCAGCACGACGACCGGGACCTGGTTGGACCGGACCAGCACCTCGTCTTCGAGGTTGGCCTCGGTCACCTCCACCGCGCCGGGCGGGGCGGACGCGGCGGACGCGCCACCGTCGCCCGTAGGCCGCTGTTTGAGGGCAGACAGATCAACCGCACCGGCCATAGAGGCCGCCATGGGAGGGCGTGGACGACTCACGCGCTCAATTTTGTCACGTCGTCTCCGGCACCGGCCCGCGCGGTTGCGACACCGCCGCCACCTCGCCCATCCGACCGGTGCGGTCGGCCCACATGAGGAAGATCACGCTGCCCAGCGGCACGATGCTGGCGACGATCGCCAGCAGCCAGGTACCCGCCGCCCACGCGAACGCGATCCCCGCCAGGAACGCGGCCACCACGAACGCCACGAAGACCGCGCCGTGGGCAGGCCCGAAGATCTTCACGCCGATCTCGGTGCGCGGCGTCCCGAGGTACTTGAAGTACATCCCGATCAGCAGTCCGACCCAGCTGACCGCTTCCAGCAGGGCGATGACACGGAACCGGCCGGCGACGGTCCGGAGATCGAAGGCGCTAGTCATGGCCGCCATTGTGCCCGAGGTCCGGATCGATTACTACATGCCGTCGTAGACCGCGGCGCTACGGCCGGCGCAGGATCAGCGCGTCGCCCTGACCGCCGGCACCGCACAACGCCGCCACCGCGTAGCCCGAACCGCGCCGCGCCAGCTCCAGCGCGGCGTGCAGGGTGATGCGCGCACCCGACATCCCGATCGGGTGACCGATCGCGATCGCGCCGCCGTTCACGTTGACCTTCTCCGGGTCGACACCGAGCTCCTTGGTCGACGCCAGCGACACCGCCGAGAACGCCTCGTTGATCTCGATGACGTCGAGCTGGTCAATCGAGATCTTCTCGCGCGCAACCGCCTTCTTGATGGCGTTGGCGGGCTGGCTCTGCAGCGTCGAGTCGGGTCCGGCGACCACGCCGTGCGCGCCGATCTCGCACAGCCACGTCAGGCCCAGCTCCTCGGCCTTGGTCTTGCTCATCACGACGACAGCACAGCCGCCGTCGGAGATCTGCGAGGCCGAACCCGCGGTGATGGTGCCGTCCTTGCGGAACGCCGGCTTGAGGCCGGCCAGCGACTCCGCGGTGGTGTTGGCACGGATGCCTTCGTCCTCGCCGAACTCCAGCGGGTCGCCCTTGCGCTGCGGGATGGACACCGGCACGACCTCGTCGGCGAAGACGCCGTCCTTCCACGCCGCGGCGGCCTTCTGGTGCGAGCGGGCCGCGAACTCGTCCTGCTCGGCGCGGGTGAACTGGTCCTCGTCGTTGCGCTGTTCGGTCAGCGCGCCCATCGGCTGATCGGTGAACACGTCGTGCAGGCCGTCGTAGGCCATGTGGTCGAGCACGGTGACGTCGCCGTACTTGTAGCCCGAGCGGCTGTTGACCAGCAGGTGCGGCGCCTGGGTCATCGACTCCTGGCCGCCGGCGACGACGACGTCGAACTCGCCGGCCCGGATCAGCTGGTCGGCCAGCGCGATCGCGTCGATACCGGACAGGCACATCTTGTTGATCGTCAGCGAGGGCACGTCCCAGCCGATGCCGGCGGCCACCGCGGCCTGACGGGCCGGCATCTGGCCCGCCCCGGCGGTCAGCACCTGGCCCATGATCACGTACTCGACGGCCGAGGCGTCGACGTTCGCCTTCTCCAGGGCACCTCTGATCGCGATGGCGCCGAGATCACTGCCCGAGAAGTCCTTCAGCGATCCCATGAGCTTGCCGACGGGCGTACGTGCTCCGGCGACGATTACCGATGTGGTCATTTAGGTCCTCTCGGGATTGGGTACACCACTGTGTGCCATGACACATTCCGCAAACATCTGTCTCAAGGTTACCGTTACGTTATGACCACTGAACACGTAGACGCTCGTCCAGCGCTCGCCAGCGCCCTGGTGACGGCGATCGACCACGTGGGGATCGCGGTGCCGGACCTGGATGCCGCGATCAAGTGGTACCACGACCACCTCGGCATGATCGTGCTGCACGAGGAGGTCAACGAGGAGCAGGGCGTCCGCGAAGCCATGCTCTCGGTGCGCGGCAGTGCCGTCGGCAGCGCGCAGATCCAGCTGATGTCGCCGCTGGACGAGACCTCGACCATCGCGAAGTTCATCGACAAGCGCGGCCCGGGCCTGCAGCAGCTCGCCTACCGCACCAGCGACATCGACGCGCTCAGCGAGCGCCTGCGCGCCGACGGTGTCCGGCTGCTCTACGACGAGCCGCGCCGGGGCACCGCGAACTCGCGGATCAACTTCATCCACCCCAAGGACGCCGGCGGCGTGCTCGTCGAACTGGTCGAGCCCGCCGAGGACCACTAGCACCACTGGCCCCCTAAGACCATCGCCGCGTCGGGCCGCGGGTGGCCCGGTGCGTCCAGCACGGGGTGTGCCAGTGCCGCCGCTCGTCGACGGCGTTCTCGCCCATGTCGGCCGGTAACACCACCAGATGCGCTGTCTGCGGCCGGATTTCGTGGTCACATCCGGGACAGCGGTAGGTTTTGACGGCCCGCGCCGCGGGCACCGGGCGGACTTCGTAGTCGTATCCGTCGGGCCCGGTCTCGACGCGCCGCGGCAGCGGCGGCGGTGGCCGGTGCGGCCGGCGCCTGCGGGCCATCAGAACAACCGGAACTCGGAGTCGTCCATCCCGCGCATCTTGTCGTAATCGAGCGTCACGCAGCGGATACCGCGGTCGGTGGCCAGTGTGCGGGCCTGCGGCTTGATCTGCTGGGCGGCGAAGACGCCCGCGACCGGTGCGAGCAGGGTGTCGCGGTTGAGCAGTTCGAGATAGCGGGTGAGCTGCTCGACCCCGTCGATCTCGCCGCGGCGCTTGATCTCCACCGCGACCGACCGGCCGTTCTCGTCGCGGCACAGCAGGTCGACCGGCCCGATTGCGGTCATGTACTCGCGGCGCACCAGGGTGTAGCCGGCGCCGAGCAGTTCGACGTGCTCGGCCAGCAGCTCCTGCAGGTGCGCTTCGACGCCGTCCTTGACCAGCCCGGGATCCACTCCGAGTTCGTGGCTGGAGTCGTGTTCGATGGATTCGACGGTGATCCGCAGTTGTTCACCGGCCTTGTTCTCGACCACCCAGACCGGCGTCGGTCCGGAGGTGTCCTCGGTGAGCCGGCACGGCGGCGTCATCCAGTTCAGTGGTTTGTAGGCGCGGTCGTCGGCGTGCACACTCACCGAACCGTCGGCCTTGATCAGCAGCAGACGCCGGGCCGAGGGCAGATGTGCGGTCAGACGTCCGACGTAGTCAACAGTGCACTGGGCGATCACGAGACGCACCCGACCACCTTAGGCGCCGTCGCGGCGATTTAGGCTCTAGGCACGATGACCGTCAAACGAAGCGTTGCGCATCGGCTGGGACGCGTCCTGGAGACGGTCACCCAGCAAAGCGGTCGGTTGTCCACCACCCCGGAGTACGGCGCGTGGGTGCTCGGCAAGGTCAGCGAGAGCCAGGTGCGCCGCCGAGTGCGGATACAGATCATCCTCACGTCGCTGATCCTGTTCACCAACTTCTGCGGCATCGTCGTCGCCACCGTGCTGGTGGCGTTCGTGTTCCCGACTCCCAGCGTGTTCTCCGACGTGCCGGCGTGGTTGACCTTCGGGGTCAGCCCGGCCTACATCGTGTTCGCCCTGGGCATCGGCATCTTCTGGGTCACCAGGAAGATCGTCAGGTCGCTGCGGTGGGCCATCGAGGAACGCAAACCGGACCGCACCAACCAGCACGACACGTTCGCCGCGCCGTGGCGGGTGGCCCGCACGGTGCTGGTGCTGTGGGGTGTGGGTGCGGCGCTGCTGACCACGCTCTACGGCCTGCACGACGGCGACTTCATCCCCCGGTTCCTGTTCGCGGTCAGCTTCCCGGGCATCGTGGTGGCCACTGCGTGCTACCTGATCACCGAGTTCGCGCTGCGGCCCGTCGCCGCGCAGGCGCTCGAGGCCGGCCCGCCGCCACGGCGGCTCACCGCCGGGATCATGGGCCGCACGATGCTGGTGTGGCTGCTCGGATCGGGCGTACCGGTGATGGGCATCGCGGTCACCGCGATCTTCGCTCTGGCACTGCGCAATCTGACGCCCACCCAGTTCGGGTTCGCCGTGCTCAGCATCGCCGCGGCGACGCTGGTGTTCGGCTTCGTGCTGATGTGGCTGCTGTCGTGGTTGACCGCGACGCCGGTGCGGGTGGTGCGCAGCGCGCTCAAACGCGTCGAGGACGGCGATCTGGACTGCAAGGTCGTCGTTTTCGACGGCACCGAACTGGGCGAGTTGCAGCGCGGGTTCAACAGAATGGTCGAAGGGCTCAAGGAGCGCGAACGCGTGCGTGACCTGTTCGGCCGCCACGTCGGCCGCGAGGTCGCCGCGGCAGCCGAGAAGCAGCGGCCCAAGCTCGGCGGCGAAGAGCGCCATGTCGCGGTGCTTTTCGTCGACATCATCGGATCCACCCAGTTGGTCACCACCAAGCGCGCGACCGAGGTCGTCGACCTGCTGAACCGGTTCTTCACGGTGATCGTCGAGGAGGTCGACCGTCACCACGGTTTCGTCAACAAGTTCGAGGGCGACGGTGCGCTGGCGGTGTTCGGCGCGCCCAACCGCCTGGACCGACCCGAGGACGAAGCGCTGGCGGCCGGCCGGGCGATCGCCCGTCGAATCCATGAGGAAGTGTCCGGCCTGGAAGCCGGGATCGGTGTGGCCGCCGGCGAAGCGGTCGCCGGAAACGTCGGCGCCAAGGAACGTTTCGAGTACACGGTGATCGGTGAACCGGTCAACGTAGCGGCCCGGCTCTGCGAGCTGGCCAAGGAGACCCCCGCACATCTGCTGGCCTGTTCGGACGCGGTGGCGGGGGCAGCCGAGGACGAGCGGGCGCACTGGACGAACGGCGAGTCGGTGATGCTGCGCGGGCACGACGAACCGACCCGCCTGGCGCTACCCGTCTGAGGCACGCAGCTGCGCGGCGGCGGCCAGCGCCTCGTCCAGCGTGGCGAACACGTGGACGGTCACCTCCGCGTCGGCCATCGCCGCGTCGGGGTCGACGATGTAACCGTCCTTGTCCAACCGCCGCAGCGACTCGCGCATCCCGGCGAGCATGCGCCGTGCGGCGTCGTCGATGTCATCGACGCGCGATATCTCCAGGATCGCCACGTCGAAGTCCACGCATTCGCGCTCCAATGTGCGCAGCACCCGCTCGGCCCCGGCGAACAGCAGGTCGCCGTGCAACTCGTAGACCCGCACACCGGACTCGACGTCGTAGGACGCGCGGATGGTCGAGCGCGACTCGCGCGGCACCGACAGAAAGTGCAGACCGAGGCTCTCCGACAACGACCGGCACACCCGCACACCGCGCACGCTGTGGCCCTTCTCGTCGAGAAGCGGTGAGTAGACCCCGATTCCGAGCTGGCCCGGCAGCACCGCCGCAATACCGCCTCCGACACCGCTTTTCGCGGGGAGCCCGACAGCGCTGACCCAGTCCCCCGCCGCGTCGTACATCCCGCAGGTCACCATCACGCTGAGCGTGCGCTGCACCACCGCCGGGTGCATGAGCCGCCGTCCGTGGCCGGGGTCGACACCGCCGCGGGCCAGGGTGGCCGCCATCCGGGCGAGGTCGGTGCTCGTCACCGTGATCGAGCACTGCCGGAAGTAGACGTCGAGGATCCGGTCGGGATCGCCGTCGAGCACGCCGAAACTCTGCAGCATGTAGGCGATCGCGCGGTTGCGGGCCCCGGTCGCCTTTTCCGAGGCGTAGACGTCCTCGTCGACGCTCAACTCGCGGCCTGCGCAGGCGGAGTAGAACTCGAGGATCCGCTCGAACCGGTCGTCGACTCCGGTGCCCGGGACCAGGGAGGCCGCCGTGATCGCGCCGGCGTTGATCATCGGGTTCTTCGGGATCTTGGTGCGTTCGTCGACGCTGATCTCGTTGAACGCCTCGCCGGACGGTTCGACGCCGATCTTCGCGTCGACGGCGTCGGCGCCGATGTGCTCGAGAGCCAACGCGTAGGTGAACGGCTTCGACACCGACTGGATCGTGAATTCGACTGCAGCGTCGCCCGATTCGTAGATGTATCCGTCGGCCAGCGACAGCGAAAGGCCGAACCGGTCGGGGTCGACGGTGGCGAGTTCGGGGATGTAGTCGGCCAACGCCCCGTCGCCGTCGTCGGCGTGTTCGGCACGAATCTGGTCCAGGTAGCGCTGCACCAGTTCGGCCATGGGTGAGATCCTAGGCGGGCACCCAGTTGCCGTGAAACCCGGCGGGTACCCGGTGCGGCAGCTTGATACTGGCCACGTCCTGCAGAGTCTGCGCGTCGAGGATGGCCAGCTCGCTGCGGTCGGTGCGCTTGTCGTAGACGTAACCCATCAACACCCCGTCGTCCTCGGCGGCGTCGGGGGCCGACGGCACGAACACAAACTCGCCGACGATCTTGCCGTCCCCGAACGAACGTGGCTCAGACCCGTTCCCGACGAAGTCGTGCTTGAGCAGCGTGTCGCTTCCCTCGCCGTTCGGGAAACCCGGTGTGTAACCGTAGCGATGACGTCTGCCGACGCGGCGCTCGTCGATGCGGGGGAACTCCTGGCCGCGGTCGTCGGTGCGCGACTCGCGCACCTTCCCGTCGGCCAGATCGACGGACCACCGGTCGAGTGTGGGTGGGCCCTCGTCGGGTCCGAGTAGGTTGGTGTCGAACATCTTCGGATGTCGCACGACGTCGATGACGACGGTGCCGGCTTCGTCGTAGGCGTTCATCGGGTGGAACACGTAGCACGGTTCGACGTCGAACCAGCGCACGTCGCCGTTGTCGCCGTCGCGCGGCATCACGCCGACGCGCGCCGGGTACTTCGGGTTCCACGAGTACGGGAACCGGCGGTCGCCCGACCCGCGGCGAGGTTGCCGCGCGGCGATCGGGTCCGGGATGCGGATCCGTCCGATCAACGCCGACAACAGAAGTCGAGCGGGCAACCGCAGCGCGCGCGGTACGCCCATCTGCACCATCTGGCGGGCGTCGAGCGTGACCGGCAAGTCGTAGAAGACGACGTGGTTCTCGGTCAGCGAGAAGTCGTGCATCATCGGCGCGCCGGTGACCTCGACGTCGACCACCCGCCGGGCCCGGCCGTCGAGGCCGATGACCGAGTACTGCACCGTGTTTCCGCCGTAGACGTTGTAGGACACGGCGTGCAGCTCACCGGTGACCGGATCGCGCTTGGGGTGCGCGGTGTAGCCGCCGGCGAGGGTGCCGTCGAAATCGCACGCGCCGACGGTGTCCAGCTCGTCGGTCAATTCCACGGCGGCGACGCCGGATTCGATCAGCGCCAGGGTCTTGCCGGCGTGGCCGACGACGTTGGTGTTGGCGCCGATGCCCGAGACCGGGAAGCGCCCGTTCGGAGGCTGCTCCCCCAGTGCGCGCGCGGTCTGCGGACCGCGCACCCAGCGGTTGCGGTACCACTCGGCCTTTCCGTCGCGAATCCGGATGCCGTGCACCATGCCGTCACCGACGAACCAGTGATAGAGCTCGGGGTCGAGTTCGCCGACCGGGTTCGGGCCGTTGCGTAGGTAACGGCCGTCCAGGTAGTCGGGGATCGTGCCGGTGACCGCGAGGTCGGTGAGCGTGAACTCCTCGGCGAGCGGCGCGAACGCGCCCTCCAGGTAACGGTTCGCCATGCCGCCTCCCTATAACAGCGTTATACCCGCCTTTGTATAACACCGTTATGGCACGATCGCAAGGGTGAGCGCGCGGGAGCAATTGGTCGAAGCCGGCATCGAGATCCTCGAGCGCGACGGCCCGGCCGCGCTGAGCGCCCGCAAGCTCGCCGCCGAGACCGGAACCTCGACAATGGCGGTCTACACGCATTTCGGGGGCATGTCCGGGCTGATCGAGGCGATCGCCAGCGCGGCGTTCATGCGGTTCACCAGCGCGTTGACCGTCGAGCAGACCGACGATCCGGTGGCCGACTTCTTCGTGATCGGCATGCGTTACCGCGAGTTCGCGCTGGCCAATCCGCAGCGTTACCAACTCATGTTCGGTACGTCGGCGGAGTCACTGAACCGCTTCCACGCCGACCTCACGGTCACCGGCAGCGCCAGCGCCCGCGCGGAGTGGGCGGTGTCGTTCGAGGCGCTGCTGTCCAGTGTCCGCCGGATGATCGCCGCGCGACGCATCCGCGACGACGGGGAGGCGGTGGTCGCCGGGCGGATGTGGAGCATCACCCACGGCGCGGTGCTGCTCGAGATGGCGGGGTTCTTCGGACGCGAGGGGCACGGCATGAGCCAGATCCTGGGCCCCCTGGTGGTCGACGCGTTGGTCGGCATGGGCGACGACCGGGAGAGGACCATGCAGTCGCTGACCGCCGCGGTGGCGATCGTGTACGGCGCGTAGCCGTCAGCTGGTCGGCGAGGTCGGCACGTTCACGGCGTGCCACCGGCAACCCGACGTGGCCGACAAGCCGCTCGCCGGCTTCGCCGACGTCAAAAGCGCTCTGCAGGAACAGTTCCCCGGCTGTGCTCAGTAGGACTCGAGTCGGATGGGCAGGTCGTCGGCGGGTGTGGGTCCGGTGCCCCAGGTGAGCGGCACCTGGTAGCCGGCGGGGACTTCCCACCGGAAGCGGCGCAGCATGTGGTGCATCACGGTCTTGACCGTCATGTCGGCGAACTGCTGGCCGATGCACTTGTGCGCACCCCCGCCGAACGGCGCGAACGCGTAGCGGCTGACCGCCGCCCGGTTCACGGCGTCGGTGAACCGGGTCGGGTCGAAGGTGTCGGGGTCGGGCCACCAGTCCGACAGCCGCATCGACGCGTGGACGCTGATCGCGATCTGGCTTGCGCGCGGGATGAAGTGGCCACAGATCTCGGTGTCGCGGATGGCCTGGCGGAACAACGTGCCTGCGGGGGCGTACATCCGCAGTACCTCCTTGAACGCGCCGTCGAGTAGCGGATAGTCCTCGAGATCCTCGAGTGTGGGTGACTCGACCGGGCGCGCCATCGCCTCCTCACGAAGGAGCTGCTGCCAGTGGGTGTTTCGGCCCAGTTCGTAGGCGAGCATCGACAACGCGATGGCTGTTGTGTCGTGCGCGGCCATCAGCAGGAAGATCATGTGGTTGACGATGTCGTCGTCGGTGAATCGTTGACCGTCCTCGGACTCGCTGCGGCACAACATCGAGAACAGGTCGGTGCCGTCGCCGTTGCGGCGCTGCGCGATCTGGTCGCCGAAGTAGCGCTCCAGGCGTTCGCGGGCCCGAAGTCCGCGCGCCCAGGTGCCACCGGGTACGTCCGCGCGGATGATCGCCTGCCCGCCGTGCACGGTGTGGTGGAAGTCGTCGATGAGTTGGTCGGACTCGGCGCCGAGTTCGGTGCCGACGAACACTTCGGCGGCCTGTTGCAGCAGCAGATGCTTGATCGACGGATAGACCGGGAACCGCGGCGCCGGGCGCCACGCCGCGAGCGCGCGGTCGACGCCGTCGGCTGTGGACGCGAGATACCGGTTGAGCGCGGTTCGCGTGAACGCCTGCTGCATGATGCGCCGGTGGTCGCGGTGTTCCTCGAAGTCCAGCAGCATGATGCCGCGGTGGAAGAACGGACCGATCACCGGTTGCCAGCCCCGCGTGCTGGACAGCGCCTTGTCGCGGTTGACCCACGCCGCTTCCAGCGCTTCGGGTCCCAGCAGCATGACGACGCGGAAGCCCACGCCGCCGGCCCACGACACCGGTCCGTATTCCGCGTACCGGCGGCGGGCGAACTCCAACGGGTCGACGAGGGTGGGCAGGACGTGGCCGAGAAATGGCATGCCGTAATTGCCCATGACAGGCGCGAGCCCGGACCCGGCGGGCGGCGGCGCCAAGGGCCGGTCGCGACTGGGCCACCGGTCACTGACCGCCGCGCCGATCTCTTGCAGGCGCCCCTGGAGCCGTTGCCGCGCGTCGGACAGTGCGGCCGGCGGCTCCATGAGGTTGAGCATCGGGCGATCCCTTCGACGACCATCTGGTACGTAACCGTGCCAGTTTTGTCGAAGCGTTGTCAATGGTGCGACGATCGGAGTCATGGCCTCGTCGTCACCGCGCAGCTACGGAGGTGTCTCCGGCGCGCAGCGTCAGCAGCAGCGTCGCTCGCGACTGCTCGAGGCCGCCCTGGAGGCGATGAGCCGCGACGAGTGGCGCGATGTGACCGTGGAACGACTGTGCGCCGACGCGGGCCTCAACAAGCGCTATTTCTACGAGAGTTTCACCGAGGTCGACGCGGTGGCCGGCGCGGTGATCGACGACATCGCCGCGACCGTGCGGGACGCCACCGTGGGCGCGGCCGTCGCTAATTTCGCGAAACCCGTTGACCAGCAGGCGTTTGCGTGTGTCACGGCGTTGGTGCACAGCCTCGTCGACGATCCGCGCCGGGCGCGGGTGCTGCTGGGCGGGGTGTCCGCGACCCCGGGTCTGCGCGCGCACCGCGTCGCGGTGATGCGCAGCCTCACCGATGTGCTCATCGAGCACGCGCGCACCGTGCACGGCGTCGAACTCGCGAAGGACCCGCTGGCGAAAGTGGCGCCGGCGTTTCTGGTCGGCGGCACCGCCGATGCGGTTCTGGCGTTCGTCGACGGCACTGCGGCGATCACCGTGGACGAGCTGATCGCGCAGCTGACCACGCTGTGGCTGATCACCGGCGACGGCGCTGCGGCCGTCGCCCGTGGACGTCTCGGCGAACCGTGAGTCAGCTGCCGCCCACCTCGGCGGGCAGGGGCGGCGGCAACGGCTTCTTCGGCGTCGACGTCGCCGGTGGCGGCGATGCGCCCGGCGAATTGCCGGACTGTGCCTGGTGGAAGTCGACCATCGACTCTTCGCGGATCACCCGGGCGCCGTCGCTGATTTCCAGGGAGTCCTCGGTCACGGTGTAGGTGATCCCGTCGTTCTCGGCCGTGTATCCGTCGCCGGACTGGGTGGCGGGCGCGATGAGCTTCGCGCCGTCCCGCATCCGCACCCCGCGGTACTGGTACTCGCCGTCGGCCGATTCACAGATGGCGACGCGCGAACCCGCAGTGCTGCCGAACACGACAACCTTGCTAGGCGCCGCGCATCGGGCGGTCGAGTCGACATAGCCCTGCGCATCGGAAGTCGGCGCAGCAGTGGCGGTCGGCGCGAGGAGCACCGAGCACGCCGCCGCAATACTGCCCACGGAAACGCTGAGAAACGCTCGAGTCACCATCAGCCCACGACACCACAGCCGCGGTGCGACTGCCCGGCCACGACGCCGGGGACGGTCGAATCGTTAGCCATCCGAAATATTTGCGTGGTGCCGACGACGATGTCGGTTTTCCGCCAGTGGTGTCGGTGGTCGCGTGTAATCGTTAGGGCGTGCACGACCATTTCGACCGCTGCTACCGGGCCGTCCAGTCCAAGGACTCCCGGTTCGACGGCTGGTTCGTCACCGCCGTGCTCACGACGAAGATCTACTGCCGGCCCAGCTGCCCGGTCCGGCCGCCGTACGCGCACAACATGCGGTTCTATCCCACGGCGGCGGCCGCGCAGAAGGCCGGTTTCCGGGCGTGCAAGCGCTGCCGCCCCGACGCCTCGCCCGGATCGCCGGAGTGGAATGTCCGCGGCGACGTCGTCGCGCGGGCGATGCGGCTGATCGCCGACGGCACCGTGGACCGGGAGGGGGTCACCGGCCTGGCCCTCCGCCTCGGGTACACCACCCGTCAGCTCGAGCGGCTGCTTCTGGCCGAGGTCGGGGCGAATCCGCTGGCGCTGGCCCGGGCACAGCGAGCGCAGACCGCCCGCGTGCTGATCGAGACCACCGACCTGCCGTTCAGCGACGTCGCGTTCGCGTCGGGCTTTTCCAGTATCCGGCAGTTCAACGACACAGTGCGGTCGGTGTCGGATCTGACCCCCACCGCGCTACGTCAGCGTGCCCGCACGAAGTTCGGTCAGTCCGATGCGGCATCGGGAGCGCTGGCGCTGCGGCTGGCGGTCCGCACACCGTTCGCCTACGAGGGGCTGTTCGGGCATCTCGCGGCCAGCGCGGTGCCCGGCGTCGAAGAGGTCCGCGACGGCGCCTACCGCCGCACACTACGACTGCAGTACGGCAACGGAATCGTCTCCCTGACACCCCAACCCGACCATGTGCAGTGCCGCATCCAGCTCGACGACTTCCGCGATCTGGCCGCCGCGATCGCGCGCTGCCGGCGCCTGCTCGACCTCGACGCCGATCCGGAGGCGGTTGTCGACGCGCTGGGCGCGGACACCGACCTCAAGGCGCTCGTCGCCAAGGCACCGGGACAACGCATACCGCGAACCGTCGACGAGCACGAACTCGCCGTGCGCGTGGTTCTCGGCCAGCAGGTCTCGGTCAAGGCGGCCCGCACCCACGCCGGACGGCTCGCCGCCGCGTACGGCCGGCCGATCACGGACGCCAACGGCGGTCTGACACATGTTTTCCCAGCGGTCGACCAACTCGCCGAGGTCGACCCGGTGCATCTGGCCTTCCCGAAGGCGCGACAGCGTTCACTGGCCGCGTTGATCCGCGCCATCGCCGACGGCGAGCTGCTCCTCGACCCGGGCTGCGACTGGAACACCGCCCGCGCGCAACTGCAGGCGCTGCCCGGGATCGGGCCCTGGACAGCGGAATTGATCGCTATGCGGGGACTCGGAGACCCGGATGCGTTTCCGGTCACCGACCTTGGGGTTCGGGTGGCGGCCAGACACCTCGGCCTGCCCGACGATCCGCGTGCGCTGACCGACCGTAGCGTGCGTTGGCGCCCGTGGCGCTCATACGCGACCCAGCATCTGTGGACCGCTCTGGATCACGCGGTCAACGACTGGCCACCGAAGGAGAAGTGATGGTGCACTTAATGTTTCGGACGATGGATAGTCCGGTCGGTCAGCTGACCCTGGCGGGAGAAGATGGCCGGCTGATGCACTTGCGGATGGTTGATCAGACCTACGAGCCAGCCCGTGACGGCTGGGTGGCAGATGACAGTGTCTTCGGCGACGCGGTTGAACAGCTGGACGCGTACTTCGCCGGCGACCTGACGGAGTTCACCCTGGACCTCGACATGATCGGAACGCTGTTTCAGCGCAAGGTATGGGCGGCGTTGTTGACGATCCCCTACGGCGAGACACGATCGTATGGCGAGATCGCGCGGCAGATCGGCGCACCGAGCGCCTTTCGCGCAGTCGGACTTGCCAACGGGCACAACCCGATCGGAATCATCGTCCCGTGCCATCGAGTGATCGGCTCGAACGGAAGTCTCACCGGTTACGGCGGCGGACTCGAACGCAAGCGAGCACTGCTGGATATGGAGCGAAGCCACATCTCTCAGGCGCTCACGCTGTTCGACTGAGCATCCAGCGGCACAAATGCCTGTGGCCCCCAACGGAGTTGGGGGCCACAGGGCTAATGTGTGTTCGGCGGTGTCCTACTTTTCCACCCGTGTTGGGCAGTATCATTGGCGCTGGCAGGCTTAGCTTCCGGGTTCGGGATGGGTCCGGGCGTTTCCCTGCCGCTATTGACCGCCGTAACT
>NZ_MIHA01000007.1 GCF_001722335.1 Mycolicibacterium flavescens | reverse complement strand
GGCGCCGCCCGGTCCGCCGGAACCGGTGCTGCCACCCGCTCCGCCCGCGGCGCCGCCGCCATTACCGCCGATGCTCGCGCCGCCGGCTCCACCGAAGCCGACGCCGCCGCTGCTGACGCCGGGCCCGCTGGCCGCCACACCGCTGTTGCCGCCGGCGCCCCCGGCGCCGCCGTTGGCATTGCCGGCGCTGCCGCCGGTGCCGCCGTTGGCATTTCCGCTGCTGCCGCCGGTGCTCGACCCGCTGCTACCACCCGCGCCGCCGACAGCGGCTCCGCCGGTCGCGCCTCCGCCGCCGGCGGCACCGCTGACGCCGCCGCCGCCGATGCCGCCGCCGCCGACGCCAGCGCCGCCGCTACCGGTGCCACCGGAGCCGGACGCACCGGTTCCGGTGCCGGTACCCGATCCGCCGTTCCCGCTGCTGCCGCCGGTGCCGCCGCCGCCGCCGCTGTTGTTGCCGTTGTCTCCGCCGTCGCCGCCCTGCAGGGGCAGGTCGCCCCAGGCGCCGCTGACGCTCGACGGGGCGGCCAGCAGCTGCGAGGCAGCGTCGTCGGGCACCACGGTGAGGCCACCGAACGACAGCGCCAGCGCACCGGCAAACGCCGCTGCCACGGCGCGCTTGGCCGTCGGTGATGTTGTCTTGCGTTCCATCCCTGTTTTCCTTACTGGTGAAGGACGCCGATGCGTCCCTGGAATAGTTGATGGCAAAAGTTTTTTGCCGGACGTCACTGTGTGCAGTGACCTGCTCCCCGAACCCCCTTTTTTCAGTGCGCTGTCATCCGATCGCTTATCGACTGAGGTGAAACGGACATCGCCTAGTGGCACGGTCGGTTTCGCTGCCCATGCGCCGGCGGAGCGCGAGAGATTTCGTCGCGTCGAATCGGCCGCGTGGACTCGTCACCCGAACTGTCGTCGGGCGATACTCCCCGTCCCCCGGCGGGTCGCCGATAATTCGCTGGCTCGACACTGTTTCGCAGCCTCCCCCCACTGCCTGACGCGACGATGCGTATTTGCGAGCAGTGGCGCGGTAACTGTAAGACTTTGCTGAGATGGCCGTCAAGCATTTCCCTGTTTAGGGCTAGGCGAATTTCTCGCAGCAGGTGGAGCAACCCTATGAGGGGCGGGATGCTGTCGATCCAATCGCGAGTTGGCGGCTGCTCTGCGTTCGCGTACCAGGGTTGGCGGAAGCGTGAACTGCACGTTCGAACGGTTATGCCCCCAGTTCAGAAGCTTGAAGCTGCAAGCAGATCAGCGATGGGCCCAGCCGTCGCACTGGGCTGCGCGGCCCGCCGGCAACGTCGTTCGACGGCCTTCGTCCGAAGGGAGGCGGGGTAGCAGAAGCGGTACGTAGCGCGTTGTAGCAACGTTGCAAGATCAAGCATTGCGGGCGATATTATATTTGCTATTGAAGCGACTTCAGCCCTCCGTGAGGCGTGAGTAGAGTCGCATCAAAGTCGCGCATTCACTGCCGGGATCTGATTGTGCCTTCGCTGGGAGTGTACGCGCTTGTCCTCGCGGTGCTGGTCCGGCACGATTCGACTCTCCATGCGATTACGCGCGGCAGTGCGACGGAGTGTCTGGCGAATGGCAATTCCGGTTGCAAGTGCAAGTTCTAATTGACGTGCAGGTCAGCTTTCTGGCCGGGGTGGCCGAATTCATGATCAGGCCGGGGTTGAACGGCTTGCCCGCGTTTTCACGGTCCACTGTGATCGTCGCGGGAAGCTGCGAATGGCTTTTTGACCGTTCAAAGAAAGCGTAATTCGATCACCACTCATTTCTGCGTGACCGTCGAATATGCCGCCGCTATTTGACACGGTCGTTGTTTCAGCAAACGCTCCGCCGTGCACCGCCGGACCGATCCCCGGGGTGGCCGCATATGCTCGGGCGGTGCCATCGACACCCGAACCGAGATCCGGCGCCTCCGACGACGAGCGCATCGCGGCCGCCGACGCCTACATCGACGCACTCGCCAGCCATCGGGCCGACGCGGTGCCGTTCGCGCCCGGCTGCGTGCGTGTCGAACAGGGCGTGAAGACGGGTTTCTCCGGTGAGCATCTGAGGCGCAGCCTCAACAACGGCCCTCAGTACCGCATCATCGAGGCCACGACCGACCGGACGTTCACCATCGACGGCGACCACGTGCACGCCACGTTCACCGTCGTCACCAAGGCGAGGTTCGCCGGGCGCCGGGTTGTCGCCCCGGTCCGCGAAACGTTCCTCATTCCGGCGGACGACGGCCGGATCCACCACATCCGCGCGCGGTTCAGCCCGACCCTGCGCCGCGAAGGGTAGAGCGCCGGGGTTGGGAACTAGATGCGTTCGATGATCGTGCCGGTGGACAGCGCACCGCCGGCACACATGGTGATCAGCGCCGTGCTCTGATCGGTGCGCTCGAGCTCGTGCAGCGCGGTCGTGATCAACCTGCTGCCCGTGCTGCCGACGGGATGGCCGAGCGCGATCGCACCACCGTTGACGTTCACCCGGTCCATATCGGGCTCGTGCACCCGGGCCCAGGACAGCACCACCGACGCGAAGGCCTCGTTGATCTCGACGATGTCGATGTCGCCCATCTTCATCCCGGCCTTCTCCAACACCTTGGCGGTCGACTGCACGGGGCCGTCGAGGTGGTAGTAGGGCTCGGCGCCGACGAGTGCCTGGCTGACGATGCGCGCCCGCGGCTTGAGTCCGAGCGCGCGGGCCTTGTCCTCGTCCATCCACAGCACCGCGGCCGCGCCGTCGGAGATCTGCGACGACGTGCCTGCGGTGTGGATGCCGTCCTCGATCACCGGCTTGAGCGACGCCAACCCCTCGAGCGTGGTGTCGCGCAGACCCTGGTCCCGCGTGACGACGTGGCGCTCGCTGGTGGGCTGCTTCTGGTCGTCGAGCACCGGCGCTTCGATGCCGCTGATCTCCCGGTCGAACCGGCCCTCGGCCCACGCCTGCTTGGCTTTGCGTTGCGAATCGAAACCGAACTGATCGATCTCTTCGCGAGTGATGCCGCGGCGCTTGGCGATTCGCTCGGCGGCGGTGAACTGATCGGGCAGGTCGATGTCCCACGAGGCCGGGCGCAGGATACTGCGGTCGGGTCCGGCGTTGGCGCCCAACCCGACTCGGCTCATCGCCTCGATACCGCAGGCGATGCCGATGTCGATGGCGCCGGCCGCGATCAGACCCGCGATCAGGCCGTTGGCCTGCTGCCCGCTGCCGCACTGGCAGTCGACGGTCATCGCGCCGACGTGGTCGGGCAGGCCGGCCACCAGCCAGCTCACCCGGGTGATGTTGTTGGACTGCTCACCGAACTGGGTGACGCATCCGCCGACGACCTGTTCGACGTCCCCGGCCTCGATGCCGGCCTTCTCGACGAGAGCTTTCTGAGTGGCCCCCAGCAGCTCGGTCGCGTGCAGGCCCGCAAGCCAGCCGTTGCGCTTTCCGATGGGGCTGCGGGTGGCTTCAACGATGACAGGGTTACCCATTCCGTCAGGCTAGAACACGTTTCATTACTCTGACAAGCGAGGATGATGACCTGCCTTTTATCTGCGCAGAAGGCATGTTTTACTGGCACTAGAACACGTTGCAATTGAGGAGTTCATACACATGCCTAGCCTGATTCCAGCTGACTTCGACTTCCTCGACGCGACCCTTAACCTCGAGCGTCTTCCGGTTGCCGAACTCGCCGAGCTGCGCAAGTCGGAGCCTATCCACTGGGTCGATGTGCCCGGCGGTACCGGCGGCTTCGGCGATAAGGGCTACTGGCTGGTCACCAAGCACGCCGACGTCAAGGAGGTGTCCAAGCGCAACGACATCTTCGGCAGTTCACCCGACGGCGCGATCCCGGTCTGGCCGCAGGACATGACCCGCGACGCCATCGACCTGCAGCGCGCGGTCCTGCTGAACATGGATGCGCCGCAGCACACCCGACTTCGCAAGATCATCTCGCGCGGCTTCACCCCGCGCGCCATCGGACGGCTCGAGGACGAGCTGCGCGCCCGTGCGCAGCGGATCGCCGAGACGGCCGCGGCCGAGGGCTCCGGCGACTTCGTCGAGCAGGTGTCGTGCGAACTGCCGCTGCAGGCGATTGCCGAACTGCTCGGCGTGCCGCAGGAGGACCGCGACAAGATCTTCCGCTGGTCCAACGAGATGACGGCGGGCGAGGATCCGGAGTACGCGGACGTCGACCCCGCGATGTCGTCGTTCGAGCTGATCCAGTACGCCATGAAGATGGCCGAGGAGCGGGCCAAGAACCCCACCGAGGACATCGTCACGACGCTGATCGAAGCGGACATCGACGGTGAGAAGCTCTCCGACGACGAGTTCGGCTTCTTCGTCATCATGCTCGCCGTCGCGGGCAACGAGACCACCCGCAACTCGATCACCCACGGCATGATCGCGTTCACCCAGAACCCGGATCAGTGGGAGCTCTACAAGCGGGAGCGTCCGACCACCGCTGCGGATGAGATCATCCGCTGGGCCACACCGGTTTCGGCCTTCCAGCGCACCGCACTCGAGGACACCGAACTGTCCGGGGTGAAGATCAAGAAGGGCGAGCGGGTGGTGATGAGCTACCGGTCGGCCAACTTCGACGAAGAGGTCTTCGATGACCCACACAGCTTCAACATCCTGCGCGACCCGAACCCGCACGTCGGCTTCGGCGGCACCGGGGCGCACTACTGCATCGGCGCGAACCTGGCGCGGATGACCATCAACCTGATCTTCAACGCGGTCGCCGACAACATGCCCGACATCAAGCCGATCGGTGAACCCGAGAGGCTCAAGTCTGGTTGGCTCAACGGCATCAAGCACTGGCAGGTGGACTACACCGGCAAGGGCGCGTAGTCCGGACCGTCGCTCGCGCAGCGCAATCGAATCGAGGAGGATTCGGGTGGACTTCAGTCCAGACGAAGGGCAGCTGGCTGTCGCCGACGTGGTCACTTCGGTGCTCGGCCGGGACAACAGCTGGGATGCCCTGGTTTCCGGTGGTGTGACCGCACTGGCGGTTCCGGAGCGGCTCGGCGGTGACGGCGTCGGGCTGGCCGAGGTGGCCACGGCGCTCACGGAGATCGGCAGGCACGGCACCGTCAGCCCCGCGTTGGCGACGCTGGGACTCGGATTGCTTCCGATCCTGGAGTCGGCGTCCGACGAGCAGCAGGACCGCTACCTCGCCCAGGTGGCGAAGGGCGCGGTGCTCTCCGCGGCGCTCAACGAGCCGGGCGCACCGCTGCCGGACCGGCCGGCGACCACGTTCGCCGGCGGTCGGATCAGCGGGACGAAGGTCGCGGTTCCCTATGCCGGACAAGCCGATTGGCTGGTAGTCACGACCGACTCCGCGGTCGTCGTGATCTCACCGAAGGCCGACGGGGTATCGGTGACCAAGACGCCGACGTCCAACCACGGCGACGAGTACACGGTGACGTTCGCCGACGCCGAGGTCGACGGGGTGCTCGACGGTGCCTCTGCCGGCCGGGTGAATCAGCTGGCGCTCGCGGCGATCGGCGCGTTCGCGGCCGGCCTGGTCGCCGGCGCCCTACGCCTCACCGCTGATTACGTGGCGAACCGCGAACAGTTCGGTAAGCCGCTGTCGACGTTCCAGACGGTCGCCGCGCAGCTCGCCGAGGTCTATATCGCTTCTCGCACACTGACGCTGGCCTCCAACTCGGTCACCTGGCGGTTGGCGGAGGGCCGGGATGCGGACCCGCAGACCCAGGACGACATCGACATCCTCGGCTACTGGCTGACCTCGCAGGCCCCGCCGGTGATGCAGCTCTGCCATCATCTGCACGGCGGCATGGGCATGGACATCACCTACCCGATGGACCGCTACTACTCATCGATCAAAGACCTGGCCCGCCTGGTCGGCGGTCCGTCGCACCGACTCGACTTGGTGGGAGCGGCATCGGGCGAGCGACGGGGCCATGGCCGGAGGCCAGGGGACGACGGGAGATAGGGATGTTCATCGATTTGACCCCCGAGCAGAAGCAGCTGCAGGCTGAACTGCGGGAGTACTTCTCCAATCTCATCTCGCCCGAAGAGGCCAAGGCGATGGAGAAGGACCGTCACAACGAGGCGTACCGCGCGGTCATCAAGCGGATGGGCTCGGACGGAAAGCTGGGCGTGGGCTGGCCGAAGGAGTTCGGCGGCCTCGGGTTCGGCCCGATCGAGCAGTCGATCTTCGTCAACGAAGCCCAGCGCGCCGACGTACCGCTGCCGGCCGTCACGCTGCAGACCGTCGGGCCGACGCTGCAGCAGTACGGAACCGAGGCGCAGAAGGAGAAGTTCCTGCCCGCGATCCTCTCCGGTGACGTGCATTTCGCGATCGGCTACACCGAACCGGAGGCCGGCACCGACCTTGCGTCGCTGCGGACCACCGCCGTGCGCCAGGGTGACGAGTACATAGTCAACGGGCAGAAGGTGTTCACCACGGGCGGCCACGACGCCGACTACATCTGGCTGGCCTGCCGCACGGATCCCGAAGCGGTCAAGCACAAGGGCATTTCGATTCTCATCGTCGACACCAAGGATCCCGGCTACTCGTGGACGCCGATGATCCTGTCCGACGGTGCCCACCACACCAACGCCACCTACTACAACGACGTCCGGGTACCCGCCGACATGCTCGTCGGTGAGGAGAACGGTGGCTGGAAACTGATCACCACCCAACTCAACAACGAGCGCGTGATGCTCGGACCCGCAGGCCGGTTCGCCAGCCTCTACGATCGGGTGCACGAATGGGCATCAAAGCCGGGCGGCAACGGCGACACTCCGCTGGAGCACCCCGACGTCAAGCGCTCGCTCGGTGAGCTCAAGGCGATGTGGCGGATCAACGAGTTGCTCAATTGGCAGGTCGCCGCGGCGGGGGAGACCATCGACGTCGCGGATGCGGCCGCTACCAAGGTGTTCGGCACCGAACGCATCCAGTACGCCGGGCGCCTGGCCGAGGAGATCGTCGGCAAGTACGGCAACCCCGCCGAACCTGAAACCGCCGAACTGCTGGAATGGCTTGACGCGCAGACCAAGCGCAACCTGGTGATCACGTTCGGCGGAGGTGTCAACGAGGTGATGCGGGAGATGATCGCGGCCGCGGGGCTGAAGGTGCCGAGGGTTCCGCGGTGACGGTCGACGACATCAAGGCCGCGGCCGAACGGGTCAAGTCCGAGGGTAAGAGCAAGCCGCGCGTCGGCAGGCATCCGGTCAACCAGCCGATGATCGACCACTGGCTCGACGCGATGGGCGACAAGAACCCGATCTACGTCGACGACGCCGCCGCGAAGGCCGCCGGGCATCCCGGCGCCGTCGCACCGCCGGCGATGATCCAGGTCTGGACGATGATGGGCCTCGGCGGGGTGCGACCCGATGACGACCCACTCGGCAAGATCCTCGACCTGTTCGACGAGGCGGGCTACATCGGCGTGGTCGCAACCAACTGCGAGCAGACCTACCACCGGTATCTGCGCACCGGCGAGCAGGTCAGCGTCACCGCCGAACTGACCGACGTCGTCGGCCCGAAGAGCACCGCACTCGGCGAGGGGTTCTTCATCACGCAGAAGATCACCTGGTACAGCGGTGATGACGGCAAAGAGCCGGTCGCCGAAATGCTCTGGCGCATCATGAAGTTCAAGCCCGCCGAGAAGTCCGCGGGTGCCGCGGTACCCGAGGACCTGGACGCCGAGAAGATGATGCGGCCTGCGTCGTCGCGCGACACCAAGTTCTTCTGGGACGGTGTCAACGCCCACGAGCTGCGCATCCAGAAGCGCTCCGACGGCACGCTGGTGCACCCGCCGGTGCCCGCACTGTGGTTGGACAAGGACCAGCCGACCGACTACGTGGTGGCCAGCGGCGAGGGCACCGTGTTCAGCTTCGTCGTGCATCACGCGCCAAAGGTTCCCGGCCGCACGCTGCCGTTCGTCATCGCGCTCGTCGAACTCGAGGAGGGCGTCCGGATGCTCGGTGAGCTCCGCAACGTCGACCCCGAGGCGGTGGAGATCGGAATGCCGGTCCGCGCAACGTTTATCGACTTTCCGGAAGGCGATTCAGGCCCGGCCTGGACACTGTATGCATGGGAGCCGGCCGCGTGAGCACACCGACTGTCGAAGTGGGCACGAAGCTGCCCGAACTGGCGCTGTACGGCGATCCGACGTTCATCGTGTCGACGGCCATCGCCACCCGCGACTACCAGGACGTGCACCACGACCGGGACAAGGCGCACGCCAAGGGATCCAAGGACATCTTCGTCAACATCCTCACCGACACCGGTCTGGTGCAGCGCTACATCACCGACTGGGCGGGCCCGACCGCGCTGATCAAGTCGATCTCGCTGCGACTGGGTGTGCCGTGGTATGCCTACGACACCGTGACATTCACCGGTGAGGTGACCGCGATCGACGGCGAGGTGATCACCCTGAAAATCGTTGGCAGCAACAGTCTCGGCGACCACGTGATCGCCACCGCCACACTCACGATCGGTGGAGGTTCCTGATGGCGGGCGAGTTCTCCGGTAAGGCTGCGATCGTCGGGATCGGCGCCACCGACTTCTCCAAGGACTCCGGCCGCAGCGAGCTGCGGCTCGCCTCGGAGGCTGTGCTCGACGCGCTCGACGACGCTGGGCTGACACCCGCCGACGTCGACGGCATGGTGACGTTCACGATGGACTCCAACACCGAAGTCGCGATCGCCCGCGCGACCGGCATCGGCGACCTGAAGTTCTTCTCCAAGATCCACCACGGCGGTGGCGCGGCGTGCGCGACGATCCAGCAGGCCGCGATCGCGGTGGCCACCGGTGTCGCCGAATGCGTTGTGGCGTACCGGGCTTTCAACGAGCGCTCGGGCGTGCGGTTCGGACAGGTCCAGATGCGGCTGGTGGAGAACGCCGACTCGACCGGTGTGGACAACTCGTTCTCCTATCCGCACGGGTTGTCCACCCCCGCTGCACAGGTCGCGATGATCGCTCGGCGCTACATGCACCAGTCCGGCGCGACCAGCCGGGATTTCGGCGCCATCTCGGTCGCCGACCGCAAGCACGCGGCCAAGAATCCGAAGGCCTACTTCTACGAGAAGCCGATTACCATTGACGACCACCAGAATTCGCGGTGGATCGCCGAGCCTCTGCGGTTGCTGGACTGCTGCCAGGAGACCGACGGCGGGGTGGCGTTGGTGGTGACGTCCGCGGAACGGGCGAAGGACCTCAAGCACCGGCCGGCGATCATCGAGGCGGCGTCGCAGGGGTCGAGCCCCGACCAGTACTCGATGACCAGCTACTACCGGGCCGAACTCGGCCTGCCCGAGATGGGCCTGGTGGGCAGACAGCTGTGGGCGCAGTCGGGGTTGACGCCGCAGGACATTCAGACCGCGGTCCTCTACGACCACTTCACGCCGTTCACGTTGATCCAGTTGGAAGAGCTCGGTTTCTGCGATCGCGGCGACGCCAAGGACTTCATCGCCGACGGCGCGATCGAGGTCGGCGGCCGGCTGCCGATCAACACTCACGGCGGCCAGCTGGGTGAGGCCTACATCCACGGGATGAACGGGATCGCCGAAGGCGTTCGGCAACTGCGGGGCACGTCGGTCAATCCGGTGCCCAACGTCGAACACGTTCTCGTCACCGCGGGCACCGGTGTGCCGACCTCAGGTCTGATTCTCGGCTGAGCACACGTCAGCCCGCGATACTGTGCGCCGCTGTGCAGATTCAGCGAATATGCGCCGGTGTCGCTTCATGGTTGCTGAGCGCGTCGGGACATTTCCGAAGATGGCGGTTTCTGGACCGATGACAGTATTCCGCCGGTAGGCGCCGATTCCGCCGAGCTCAGGCACCGTACTGTCATCGGCAGATGGCTCTTCCGAGTCAATCCACCTGGTAATGGTCAGAAAACGAATTCAACACGACCGTAAACGAAGCAGCAATCAGACCAATAGTATGTAAATAGACCCGCAAGCTGCATCAAAGTAGACAGGGCTGGTCCGTCGGGCAACTTACGTGCGGCTCGAGAAGTTTGTTTATGCAACGATAGCGGCGAGCGGCGCTTTGCCTCGCTTGAGTGCTCCACGGCAAACACTTAGCATTCGACATCGGGTCAGCAACAGAACGGAGGAATCGGTTGCTCGACGGGGGCGGCGGACGTGACGTCCGAACGGGGATGCGGTAAGGCCGCGACGGTCGCACAGGGCGCCACGCTCAACCGGAGACAGTCCGAATCTGGACTGATACGCAACCCAGAGGCGCAAAGGGCTTCCGGACCGGCATCCGGCCACCGCTGGTCGGACAGCAACTCAGACCGATATGGGGTGGGTTCCAGTCCCGAAGCGACTCCGCTGTGGTGTTGACGAGTCGACTTGCGCCGATTGCGAAGTGCTGCTCTAACAGGCGCTAGGGGGGAGGCACTGGTGGTCAGCCAGGCAGAGAATGGTCAGCGAGTTCTCCAAGATACTCGGATGTTCCCCGCGGCGCGCGGCGTGCTCACTGCCCCCGAGATGACCGTGCTGGTCGTCGACGACAGCAAGCTGTACCGCGAGTATCTCGCTGGAGTCATCGCTGCAAACGCTGCAGCTCGTCCGACCATGGCGTGGGATCTCGATTCTTTGACTGCGGCACTGCATGATTCGGCACCCATGGTCATCTTGCTGAACGTCGCGACACGCAACAGTGCGGTGCTGCTGCGTCGGATGTTCTCCAGTGCGCCGGGCGCGCAGGTGATCGCAATGGGCATGTCCGAGGACGATGAACCCGAAATCGTCGCGTGCGCCGAGGCCGGTGTGGCGGGCTACCACCTGCGGAACGAGTCGCTGGAGGACCTACTTATTCTGATCCGCAAGGTTGCTGCGGGCGAATCCGCCTGTTCGCCTGCTGTTTCTGCGATCCTCCTTCGGCGGCTGTCTGCACTCGCTGCACAGCGTCAGGGGGGAGCGGAGGAACTAGTTCTCACATCTCGCGAGACCCAGATCTTGAGAATGCTCGAGGCAGGTGCTTCGAACCGGGAGATCGCAGAGACGCTATGCATTGCTGTGCACACCGTAAAGAACCATGTACACAACCTTTTAACCAAACTCGGCGTGAGTTCGCGGGCTCAGGCGGCAGCGATTTCGCGGACGATCCCCCGCCGCGAGGCTTGAGCGAGGATCTAGACCGGGAACTAGTAGAAACTTCGATCGGATGGTCCATGTACGAACCCATGTCGCGGAATCCATAGTGTACGAGTGGTTATCGAGTTCACTGGCGGATCAGTCCCTTGGTCGCTGACAACGTTGTTGCTTCCAATGCCTGCAGTAGCTGACGTGAACCACGGCGAGGCGGTCTTGCGAACCTCCATGTCGAAACTCTAACTTTCGAAAACCTCCACATGAAGCTCACTGTGGGGTAGTCGAAAGCGCTCCGGGGGGACAACGTTGATTACCAAAGTTCATCTGGCAGTGACGGTATGAGTCCGTCGTTGCCGCTCATCGAGGATCAGCCGCCGGCACGGCCCCGACCGGACGAACGAACCGGTGGGCACTGCATGCCGGGAGTCCGCGAAACCGTCACAGGTTGGGCCGACATCGCGGAGGCGTACCGGCCGGTGGTGGGACAGGCCCAGAGGTGGAGCCCCGACGTTTCGGTGGGTGTCATCGCCAACGAGGCTGGGTCGCCGCTGCGGGCCACGATCAACAGCATTCTTGCGCAGAGCATCAGCGAGATCGAGATCGTGATCGTGGGGGCGGCAGCCGAACTTGTCCACACGGGCATCGGTACCGCAGCCGCCCCTCGAATCCGAAGGGTGCAAACCGCGGCAGCCGTTTCGGTCGCCGCCGGGTTCAACGTCGTGCTCGATAACAGTCGGGGACGTTTCATCAAACTGTTGGGCGCCGGCGCCACCCTCCACCCCGATTGCATCGCTGCCCAATTGCGTGTGCTCAAAAGCGACCGGGGGATCGCCCTCGTGGCCGCCGGAACCCGCGACGCACAGCACGGCATCGCGCGCCCTGAACACCGTTGCGGTAGCAGGCGGATCGTTGGCGTGCGATCGGGACAGTGCACAGTGCGAACCATTGTCCGTAGCGGATGCGATCCGATCGGACCCGTTGCGGGAGTGATGTTTCGACGCGCCGCGTTCGAACGTTGTCGTGACCTGCGGAAGCAGGAGGCCGAATGGCAGGCCCTCGATCTCTGGACACGGCTTCTTCGGTTCGGTGACTTCGTCGGAATGCCGGACACCCTCGTGACTGAAACGCATACATGCGAGGCGTTCCACCGTAGGGCTGCGATGCGGGACCGACTCGCCAACCGAATCCGGATTGCCCGGCGACTGACCGATGACCCCGTGTGGGAGGTGTCCACAGGGGACCGTCTCGTCGGTGAGGTGAACTGCTTCTGGAGCTCCCTTCAAGGCAGGTTCTCTGCGCTGAGAAAACACCCACGCAGGCGGCGAGACGACATCGTGGAGTACCGATCATGCGTGTCCTGATCACCGGCGCCGCCGGGTTCATCGGCGCCACTCTGGTTGACCGTCTGCTGTCGGATGGGCATCAGGTGATCGGAGTGGACAACCTGAGCACGGGGCATGCCGGCAATCTCGATGCGGCCATCGCCGGCAACGGACTGGGCGAGAAAAGGTTCACGCTCATCTCACTCGACATCCAGGCGCCCGAGCTCGTAGACATCGTTGACGGGACAAGGCCGCAAGTCATCTATCACCTTGCAGCACAGACGAGTTTGTCGGCGTCGTTGTCGAATCCCGAGTTCGACGCTCGCAGCAACATTCTCGGCACGATCAACCTGTGTGAAGCGAGTCGCAGCACCGGCGTGCGAAGGATCGTCTATGCCGCGTACGGGCTGAGCGGTACTGCAACGACTCGACCGCAATCCCGTGGGGATGTGGCGTATGCGCTGCATTCACCGCACGTAGCGGCCAAGCTCGCTGCGGAGCTTTACCTGCATGCCTATGGAGCCATGTACGGGCTGGCGCCGATCTCCTTGAGGTTGGCGAATATCTATGGACCTCGTCAACGCCAGGCGGAGCCGGGAGCCTCGATCGCGGCCGTGGCCAGCGCCATGATCAACGGTAGCCAACGCATATCGGCCCCGCACCAGGAGCTCACGCTCGACTACGTGTACATCGATGACGCCGTCGATGCCTTCGTCTGCGCCGGCGCGGCACCGCTCGATGTGACCGGGACATACAGCGTCGGTTCCGGGCGGCTCACCGATGCCTCCGAAGTGGACGAGTCGATCCGAGGAGCTGTCCGAGACACCGGGGCGATACCACCCAACGGTGATGCACGTGAGCTCGGTTGGCGGCCCAACGTCGATCTTGCCGAGGGAATCGCACGAACCGTCCGGTGGCTCGACGAGAGCCAACGTCGCTCTCCTGCCGAGGCTTACGGCGCGGTGGGCGAAGACCAGCTGGCGGTGGCGGGATGAACGCAGCGGTTCCGCTCAGATCTGGCCTGATTCGCCCGTCGGCGACCGCCGGCACCGAACCCGGTGGGGGTTCATGCCTGGACAAGCAGATATCGGTCACCTACATCGGAATCAACTTCAACCCCGAACCGCTGGGGATCGCCCCGTACGCCTCCGGGCTGTGTCATGGACTGAGTGAACGCGGCTACCGCGTCAATGTGATCACCGGCATGCCGCACTACCCCGAGTGGAGGCTGGCGCCCGAGTACCGGTGGAAGTGGACGGCGACCGAGGTGCTCGGCGGCGTGCCCGTCAAGAGAGTGAGACACACGGTTCCGAAAGGAGTCTCCAATTCACGCAGACTCGTCATGGAGACCACCTTCGGACTGCGTGCGGTGTCATCGCGATGGCGCCGTCCAGATGTGATCATCTGCACGACTCCGGCGCTGATCGCCACCGCCGCGGTGTGTCTGCGAGATCGCACTGCCGCGCCCCGTCCAGCACTCGGCATCTGGGTCCAAGATCTGTACTCGCTCGGCGTGAGGGAACTTCAGGGCGCGGGATCGCCGGCCGCCGAAGCGGCGCGGCGAGTCGAGGGGTGGGTTCTACGCCAGGCCGATTCTGTTGTGGTAGCCCACAACCGATTCCGCTCCCACCTGGTCGGCAACCTCGGTGTAGACCCGAACCGGATCGAGACGGTGCCGAACTGGACACACGTCAGGTCCGACAACACTCACGATTCCGCTGTCATGCGTAGGCGACTCGGGTGGCCAGAAGACGAGACAGTCGTTCTGCACGCCGGGAGTATGGGGGTGAAACAGGGTCTCGAGAACGTTGTTCAGGCTGCACAACTGGCAGATCGGAGGAAACTGAAGCTCCGTTTCGTCCTCGTCGGCGACGGTAACCAACGTCGAGCGTTGGAACGCCTGGCCGGGCAGTCGGCTCATCTCGAGATCCGCGACCCACTTCCCGAACATGACTTCCCTGCCGCATTGCAGGCGGCGGACGTCCTTCTACTCAACGAGAAGCCTGGCGTGGCAGAGATGTCGATACCGAGCAAGCTCACCAGCTACTTCCAAAGCGGGACGTCGATACTGGCTGCGACCAGCCCGGAAAGCAACGCCGCACAGGAAGTCAGGAAGTCAGGAGCCGGCATTGTGATCGACTGCGGCAAGCCCGACCTGCTCGTAGAAGCCGCGATATCACTGGGCGGTAATTCACAGCTTCGGCAGCGTCTCGGAGCAAACGGAATCCGATATGCCGCGGATGCCATGGGTGAACCGGCTGCCCTTGGCCGGCTCGACGAATGGATAAGGCAACTGGCGGCGGGTCGCAGGACCTTGACCGCTGACCGACACCGAAAGAGTATGCGATGAAAAAGGTCGCCTTGGTAACCGGAATCACCGGGCAGGACGGTTCCTACCTGGCCGAACTGCTGTTGGCCAAAGGGTATGAGGTCCACGGCCTGATCCGGCGTGCTTCGACGTTCAACACCACCCGGATCGAGCACATCTACCAGGACCCGCATTGTCCCGACACCCGGCTGTTCCTTCACTATGGTGACCTCTGCGATGGCGGTCGGCTAGCGATGCTGTTGAGCAAGATCAACCCGGACGAGGTCTACAACCTCGCTGCCCAATCGCATGTGCGCGTGTCATTCGAGGAGCCGGAGTACACCGGTACCACGACAGGTGTCGGCAGTGTCCGCCTGCTGGAGGCGGTGCGGCTCGCGGGTGTTTCGTGCCGGTACTATCAGGCTTCCAGCTCCGAGATGTTCGGCGCTTCGCCGCCGCCTCAGAATGAACTGACGCCGTTCTACCCCAGGTCGCCGTACGGCGTTGCGAAAGTGTATTCGTACTGGATCACCAGGAACTATCGCGAGGCGTACGGGATGTTCGCTGTGAACGGGATCCTGTTCAACCACGAATCACCGCGGCGGGGCGAAACTTTCGTGACGAGGAAGATCGCCAGGAGCGTCGCCCGCATCAAGGCCGGCCTCGAGAGCGAGCTCTTCCTGGGGAATCTTGATGCCGTGCGGGATTGGGGTTATGCGCCCGAGTATGTCGAGGGCATGTGGCGAATGCTGCAGGTTGACGAACCGGACGACTACGTCTTGGCGACGGGTCAAGGCTATTCAGTCGCCGACTTCGCGGGGTTCGCTTTCGAGCACGCGGGGTTGAACTGGCAGGATTACGTCCGGTTCGACGAGGGATACGTGCGCCCTACCGAAGTCGATTCGCTCATCGGTGATCCTACGAAGGCACACCAGTTACTCGACTGGAAGGCCGACGTCCGAGCACCGGAACTGGCCGCCATCATGGTCGACGCCGATATCGAGGCGCTCGGATGCTCGGGCACACCGTGGATCGACAAGCCGGCGCTCATGAGTTGGGCCAGCTGATGACCACCGCCGTGCAGGCGAATCGAGATGACCGCAGAGTCCCACCGCGATCACCGAAAGATGGTGTGCGGATACTTCAAGCGGTCACCATGCTCAGTCCGGATGGCGCTTACGGCGGTCCCGTCAGGGTCGCGCTGAATCAAGCTGTCGCGCTGCGTGACCGCGGACACTCGGTCGTGGTGGCTGCGGCGCAGCGTGACTACGAAGTCGTTCCCACTCGTCAAGATGGGATACCGCTGGTTCTTCGACCCGCACGACGACTGGTGCCGCGTACGGGTTTCGCCGGGCTATGGGCGCCCGGCTTGGTCAAGTGGCTCATCGGCGCTCGCGACGAATTCGACGTAGCACATGTGCATCTGGGACGGGACCTCGTGCTGTTACCGTTGACAACGCTTCTCATGCGGATGCGGATCCCCTTCGTGCTGCAACCGCACGGCATGATCCTCCCTGGGGCGCATCCACTTGCGCCACTGGTCGACGGGCTACTCGTCCGCAGACTGTTGCGCGCAGCGCACGAGGTGTTCTATCTCACCAGCGAAGAAAGTGATGCCCTGGACGAGGTGGCGCGTGGCGAGGCCCGCCTCTCGCCGCTCGGAAACGGCGTGCCGCTCTATGAGCCGGCTTCGGCGGTCGGCGATGTTCCAGAGGTGCTGTTCCTCGCGCGTCTTCATCCGCGCAAGCGCCCCATCGACTTTGTGGAGGCGGCACACATTCTCAACTCAGAGGGCGTCAGGGCGAAATACACCCTGGTCGGACCCGATGAAGGTGAAGGCAAGAAGGTGCAGTCAGCTGCTTCGAAGGCCGATAATGTCCGATGGGAGGGCCCGGTCGGGGCAGGAGAAGCGCCCGCTCGAATGCGTCGCGCAGCGATGTACATCCTTCCGTCGATCGGACCGGAACCGTACCCGATGGCGGTTCTCGAGGCGATGTCAGTTGGTCTTCCAATTGTCGCCACCGAGCAATGCGGACTTGCCGCTCTGATTCGAAAACACCGCTGCGGCATAATTATCGAACCCGGACCACGCAGCCTTGCGCGTGCCATCCGCACCCTGATCAACGATCCCGGGATCGCCCGCACAATGGGTGCCCGAGGCCGAGCAGCGGTCATCAACGACCTGGGTATGACTCCCGTCGGACAGCGGTTGGCGGAGTCGTACCTGGAGGCCGCCCTTCGCCCGAGGCGGTCGGCGTGATCAGAAAGCCCGCGTCGAACGTGCGACGTCGAACGCCCACAACTTTCCCATGAACACAGATGTCGAGAGGAGACCGCTATGAAGGTGGTTCTGTTTTGTGGCGGCTATGGCATGCGGATGCGTACCGCAGAGAGCGACATCATCCCCAAACCACTTCAAATGGTCGGCCCGCGCCCATTGCTGTGGCATGTGATGCGGTACTACGCGCACTACGGTCACAAGGAGTTCATCCTGTGCCTGGGCTACGGTGCCGAGAAGATCAAGGACTTCTTCCTCCGCTACAGCGAGACCCAGTCCAACGACTTCGTGCTGCACGACGGACAAGTCGAGTTACTCAGGTCCGACATTTCGGACTGGACGATCACTTTCGTCGACACAGGACTCGAGTCGCCGATCGGTGAGCGTCTGCGCAGAGTGCGTGAGCACCTCGGCCAGGACCCGTACTTTTTGGCCAACTATTCGGATGTGCTGACCGACGCGCCGCTCGACAAGATGATCGACAAGGCGCTGAACGTCGCCGCTACTGCCACCATGTTGATCGTTCCGCCCAACGCCTCGTTTCATTGCGTCGACGTCGCTTCGACGGGCGAGGTCAAGGAAGTGCTGCCGATCACGGCGTTCCCGGTCGGTGTCAACGGCGGATACTTCGTTTTGAATCAGGATGTCATCGACCTTATACCGGAGAACGGAGATCTCGTCGGTGACGCTTGCTTCTCGCTGGCCGGAACTGGCCGCCTCATCGGCTACCGACACGACGGGTTCTGGAGACCAGCCGACACATTCAAGGAGCGTGCTGAGCTGGACGCCGACTACAACAAGGGGATTCGGCCGTGGGCGGTCTGGGAATCTGAGCATGAGTCTGCCGGGGTAGGGCGATGATCGGGCTCGCGCCGGGGACGGTCGACAGTGTGGCACTTGTGGGGGCTCACTGCGATGACATCGCTATCGGCGCCGGCGCCACGCTTTTGCAACTGGTTCGCGAGAACCCGGGCATCGTGGTCAATGTCCTGGTGCTGACCGGTGGTGGCACACAACGTGAAGTCGAAGAAAAGGAAGCCCTCGCCGCTCTGTGCGGTACAGCCGAGGTCAGGATGACGGTGTCGGACCTTCCCGACGGCCGGCTTCCGCAGCACTGGGGCGAAGTCAAAGAGCACCTGGGCAGGTTCCGCGCCGGGTGCGACCCGAACCTGGTGATCGCGCCGCAACGCGGAGATCACCACCAGGATCACCGCTTGCTCGCCGAGCTCGTGCCAACGGAGTTCCGTGACCACTTGACACTCGGCTATGAGGTCCTCAAGTGGGAGTCGGACCTCCCCAATCCGGACGTCTACCTGCCGGTAGACCGGGATACCGCCGCACTCAAGGTGACAGTGATCGAGAGTTGTTATCCGAGTCAGGCCGAGAAGCCCTGGTTCGACAGTGACGCCTTCCTCGGGTTGATGCGTGTCCGGGGGGTTCAGTGCCATCAGTACTATGCCGAAGCCTTCGTAGCCGAAAAGGCCCTGGTCCGGTTGCACCACAGCTGATCAGTCAACTTCCAGTTCAAACGTTGCGGGGGAACCATGCCACAGATCAAAACCGAACCCAACCTCATAGAGCCGCAGACCAACGGTGGTCAGTGGCACATGACAGCGGCCGTTAGCAATCTCGCCGACCCACCTGGCGGGCAACCGGTCACAGCGAGACCCATACCACCGGTGGCCGGCCTACTACCGAGCCGGGTGTTCGAACGAACAGTGTGGCAGCGAAGATTCGCGAGTCGGCTGCGGACTACCGACACCATCGTGGTGTGTGCCGCGGTGGCATTGGCCCAATACGTCCGATTTGGAGCGATTCTCCCGCCGCCCGGTGACGTGGAGTACTACGTTCCGACCTTCTCGATCGTCTTCGTGATCTTGTGGTTGTCGGCCTTGGCCGCGTTTCGTACCCGGTCACCACGATTGGTGGGTAGCGGAATCGAGGAGTATCGACGCGTGATCGCCGCGTCGTTCTGGACCTTCGGTGTCATTGCGTTGGTGGCACTGCTGTTTCACGTCGACATCGCGCGCGGTTATCTCGCAGTGGCCCTGCCGGCGGGTACGTTGGGTTTGGTGCTCAGCCGCCAACTGTGGCGGAAGCATCTGACGCGGCGTCGAGCACAGGGCCGATATCAGACAGCCGCGCTGGTTTTCGGCGAACGTGATGCGGCAGAACATCTCGCCACCGAGTTGAGCAGGAACCCCGCTGACGGCCTGGAAGTGGTCGGTATCGGAATTCCCGGATACGGGCCTCCGCAGAACGAGCACATCGCGGTCCGCGGTCGTCACGTACCGATCATCGGTGATGAAGCCTGCATGATGGAAGCGATCCATACGTGCGGTGCCGACACGGTGGCGATCGCCGGCACGGAGCACTTCGGGGTACGCGGGATCCGACGGCTGATCTGGGACCTCGAGCCGATGGGCGTCGACCTCGTGATGTCCACCGGTGCAATGGATGTCGCGCTGTCACGCCTCGTGATGCGACCGATCGCCGGCCTCCCGATGCTGCATATCGAGAAACCGCAGTATCTCGGGGCCAAACGAATCCAGAAGAGGGCCTTCGACACCTGCTTTGCGCTGGTAGCACTTGCCGTGACACTTCCGGTCTTCATCGTCGCGGTGATCGCCATCAAGCTCACGAGCAGGGGCCCGGTCTTCTATGCCGCAGAGCGCATCGGAATCGACGGCAAACCGTTCTTGATGTTGAAGCTGCGCACGATGGTCCAGAACGCCGACCAACAGTTGACCTACCTACTCGACAAGAACGAATCGGACGGACCCCTGTTCAAGATCCGCAACGATCCCAGAGTCACACCGGTGGGCCGAATCCTGCGGCGGTTCAGCATCGACGAGCTGCCGCAGTTCATCAACGTGTTGCGCCAGGAGATGAGTGTGGTGGGACCGCGTCCACCGCTGAGGCGGGAGGTCGGGACCTACGACTGCGACGGACTCAGGAGATTGCTCGTGAAGCCGGGGATCACTGGTCTGTGGCAGGTCAGTGGCAGGTCCGACCTCAGGTGGGACGAAGCGGTTCGGCTGGACCTCTCGTACGTCGACAACTGGTCGATGGTTGGGGACATCCTGATCATCGCCAAGACGGTCAGAGCCGTATTCGGACGCACCGGCGCCTACTGAATCACTCCTTCAAGAACTCGTGAAAAGAGGACCTGTGCGTTGCCGACTCTGCGATTCCGAAAGTCTTTTGAGCATCCTCGATCTCGGGGCCACGCCGCCCTGCGAGAGCTTCCTTGCCCCCGACGAACTGGATGCCCCCGAACTGACGTTCCCGTTGCATCTCCGACTCTGTGAAAAGTGTCTGCTGCTTCAGCTTCCCGCGCTGATCACCCCGGAGGAGACGTTCAGGGAGTACGCGTACTTCTCGTCGTACTCGGACAGCTGGGTGCGGCACGCCAAAAACTTCGTCGACGGTGCCGTGCGCAGGCTCGCCCTCGGCGACCGGTCATTCGTGGTCGAGGTGGGCAGCAACGACGGGTATCTCCTGCAGCACGTACTCGGAGCGGGAATCCGCTGCCTTGGCATCGAGCCGTCGGCCAATGTGGGTGCGGCCGCTCGCGCACGGGGCGTCCCAACGGAAACCGCTTTCCTGGAACCGCTGTTCGCCGCCGCCGTGCGAAAACAACACGGTCCCGCAGACCTCGTCGTCGCCAACAACGTCTACGCGCACATACCGGATCTGCTGGGTTTCACTCGATCGCTGCGTACCCTGCTGGCCGATGACGGGCTGTTGAGCATCGAGGTGCACCACGCGTTGAACCTCGTCAAGCTCGGCCAGTTCGACACGATTTACCACGAGCATTTCCAGTACTACACAGTGCTGTCCGCGATGCGGGCATTGGCGACGGCGGGTTTGAAGGTCGTCGATGTCGAGATGCTGCCGACTCACGGCGGTTCCATTCGAGTCTGGGCTCGGCCCAAGGAATGTGACGCGCCGACATGCTCTCGTGTCGCCGACGTGCTGGCGATGGAGGCAGCTGCCGGGTTACACAAAGTCGACGGTTACCTGAAGATGCGGCCCAAGTGTGAATCCATACGTCACGATCTTCTGCGGTTTCTGCTCGACTGTCGCGCCGAAGGTAGACGGGTCGTGGGGTACGGAGCCCCAGGCAAAGGCAACACTCTACTGAACTACTGCGGCATCCGGACCGACCTCCTCGAGTACACGGTGGACCGAAACCCGTATAAGCACGGTCGGTTCACACCGGGCACGCGTATTCCGATACACCACCCAGCGCGACTCGACAGGGATCGGCCGGATGTGGTGTTGGTCCTGCCGTGGAACCTCGAAGTCGAGCTTTCCGAACAGCTCGCCCATATCGCCACCTGGGGTGGCGAAATCGTCTTCCCGCTGCCCACTCTGCATTCTGCGGAGTTGCCGGTTCACAACTCGACCATGCGGGTGATCGATCGTGTCTGACAACAAGAAACCTCCGCTGGGGCGTCGCGAGGCCCGTTCAGGTGAAAATCACAAAGCGGGGGACAGCAATTCTGCTGACAAGGGGACGGAGACCTCATGACTGATGCACCGATAACTGTGATCGGCACTGGATTCGGCGGGTTCGGAGCCGGCCACTTTCTTGAAAGTTCGGGTGAACCCTATGTGGTGTACGACCGGAACGCCCACTTCGGTGGCCACACCGCGAGCCATGTTCTGGCCGGGGGCTTCATCTTTGATCAAGGGCCCCATGTGTCATTCGCCACGGACGAGAGGGTCCAGCGGATTCTTGCCGACGCGGTCGACGGCCACTACGAGGATGTCGGGATCGCACTCGACAGCTATTGGCAGGGGCGGATTCTGACACATCCGCTTCAGGTGAATCTCCACGGGTTGCCGCCTGAGTTGATCGTGCGGATTCTCTTGGACATGGTGGCCGTGTCCACCGAGGTTTCGGATGAGTCGCCGCCCCGGGACTACGAGTCATGGCTGCGCCGGTCGTACGGGGACACCTTCGCCGAGACATTTCCCATCACCTACGGGCAGAAGTATCACACGACCTCGATGGCCAACCTGACGACCGACTGGTTGGGCCCTCGCATGTACCGGCCTTCACTCGAGGAGGCACTGCGCGGCGCGGTTTCGACGGCTCCTATCCGTAACCTGCACTACGTCACTCACTTCCGGTATCCGACGTACGGCGGTTATCAGTCCTACCTGACATCCTGGGTCAAGCGTGCGGATGTGCGTCTCGATCACGAAGTCGTCCGGATAGACCCGCGTGCCAGGACACTCCGTTTTGCGAACGGCCACACCGCTGCATATGCAGAGTTGATCTCTTCCATTCCGCTGCCTGAGCTGATACCACGGATCGACGGCGTGCCCGACGAGGTGCTCGATGCTTCGAGGCGGCTCGCGTTCTCATCGGTTGTACTCGTCAACCTCGGCATCGATCGGCCCGGCATCGGCGGCCAAACGCATATCCGCTACGTTTACGACGCGGATATTCCCTTCTCGCGCATCAGCTTCCCTCACCGCCTTTCACCCCGGGTCGTGCCCGACGGTGCGAGTGCGATTCAAGTCGAATGGTACTTCTCGGACAAATACCGACCGCTGACCACATGTCCTGAGGCCCTCATCGCGCCGACTGTGGCGCATCTGCGCTCGATGGGCATCCTGAAGGGCGGCGACATGGTCCTGGCGTCAGAGGCGGTGGTCGCCCGATATGCGAACGTAATCTATGACCACGACCGGACGGCGGCCCTCGCCACGATCGAGGAATTCCTCGACCAGATCGGTATTCACAGGTGCGGCCGCTATGGAGAGTGGAACCACCTCTGGACCGACGAATCCTTCCTGAGCGGCGAACGCGCTGCCGAGGCGGCGCTCGGCGAGGCCAGGACCGCTCGACAGCCAAGGATCCCGTACCTGGAGTCCGCGGGCCAGGCTTGAGACAGCGTACGCCGACAACGTTTTAAGAGGATCAGGAGTTTCATCACATGCGCGTACTCGTGACCGGACACCAAGGTTACCTAGGCACTGTCATGGCGCCGATACTTCGCGAATCCGGTCACGAGGTCTTCGGTCTCGATTCCGGCTACTTTGCCGCGTGTATCTTGGGTGCCGTACCCGATGACCCCCCCGGAGTTGGTGACGGGCGTTCCCTCGACCTCCGGGACGTGACGGTCGATCAGCTGATCGGATTCGACGCCGTGATCCATCTTGCCGCGCTGTCGAACGATCCACTGGGGGCGCTGGCACCGGAAACCACCTACGAGATCAATCATCACGCGTCGGTTCGGTTGGCCCGACTGGCCAAGGAAGCCGGGGTGGCTCGCTTCCTCTATGCGTCGACATGCTCGGTCTATGGTGCGGCCGGCGAACATCTGGTCTCCGAGGATGCGCCGCTTCGGCCGCTCACCCCGTACGCAGAGAGCAAGGTCCGCGTTGAGGCGGATGTCGCGGCTATCGCTGATGGCGGCTTCGCGCCGGTGTTCTTGCGCAACGCAACGGCGTTCGGATTCTCACCGCGGCTACGGGCAGATATCGTGCTCAACGATCTCGTCGGTCGGGCAGTACTCACCGGCGAAGTGCGAGTGCTTTCCGACGGTACTCCCTGGCGGCCCCTGGTTCATGCGCGTGACATCGCCTCGGCATTTGCGACCTGTCTGGTCGCGCCAGTGGAGGTGATTTACTGCAGGGCCTACAACGTCGGCACCGAGTGCAACAACCTGACGGTGGCGGAAATCGCACAAGCGGTGGTGGATGTCGTGCCCGGATCAAGGCTCGTCATCACGGGCGAACGAGGTGCAGATCCCCGCTCCTACCGAGTTGATTTCTCCCGGGCACGCGCGGAACTCGGCTTCAATGCCGAGTGGTCCGTCCAGGCCGGTGCGGCCGAACTGTACACGGAGTACAACAGGAACGGGCTCATCGCCGACGACTTCTTCAACCGCTTCACCCGGCTGGCGTACCTGGAAGGGCTACGGGAGGAGGGCGTTGTCGATGACTCGATGCGCCGAATCGCAGTACACGTATGAGTCTTTCGAGCTACCTCGGTTGGCGACCGGGCTGCGACCATTCCGATTCATCGCGCCGATGCCCCGGCTCGAAGGTTCGGTGAGCACATGGCGTGATTCGATCCGGCGCATCGAGGACCTGGGATTCTCGACCTTATCGATCTCGGACCACCTCACCGCCGGCTGGGTCATGGATCCGCTCACCGCACTGACTGCCGCGGCAGAGGTGACCAGCCACATCCGCTTGCTGACTCTGGTCTTGGGCAACGATTTCCGACACCCTGTTCCTCTCCACAAGGCGTTCGCGACGCTCGATGTACTGAGCGGCGGCAGGGTGGAGATCGGGCTCGGGGCCGGTTGGATGGAATCTGACTACCAGGCTGCCGGCTACCCGTTCGATCCTGCGTCGGTCCGTCTCGCCCGCCTCGAAGAAGCGGTGACCGTCATTGACGGGTTGTTTCGTCCGGAGCCGCTGGAATTCAACGGAAGCCATTATCAAATCAGTGCGCTCGTCGGGTTGCCCGCCCCAGTCCAGCAGCCCCGGCCACCGATGATGCTCGGCGGCGGCGGCCGGCGTGCCCTGGAGTTGGCGGGTCGGGTAGCCGACATCGTCGGCGTTCATGCGCGCCTCCGAGGCGCTCGGCCGGACGCGGACGCTGCCGCCGACCTCCGCGCCGACCGGATCGCCGAGAAGGTGGAGTGGGTGCGGGGAGCGTGGCAGGCCGCGGGTCGGCCGTGCGATGGCCCTGAGCTGCAACACTCGGCGTATCTGGTGCATGTCACCGACTCGCCGCGCGCGGCGAGCAGGTCCGTTTCGAGCTTTGCCGACTCGCTGGCAGCGGATGAGGCCGCGATGGCTGATTCGCCAGCGGTCCTCGTGGGCAGCATCGAGGGTTGCGTGGAGCGGCTGCTGGAGCGGCGAGAGCGGTTCGGCTTCAGCTACTTCAGCCTTGGAGGCGATGTCGACATGGTGGCGCCTATCGTCGCGCGTCTCGCGGGCACCTGAGCTGAGGCGAAGCGTGGCGGTCGGGGCTAGGGTCCGTCTCGATGACCGATGGTGACGGAAGTGGGATGACGAACCGTCCGCCCCACGTCTGGACTTCGGGCAGCGAGGCGACTATTTCTTCGGCCATCGGCCAGGCCAGAAGCACGATCTCGTCTGGGCGGGTCGCAGTGATCGCGTCGGGAGCGCAGATGGGCACCCGCGTGCCAGGAATGGTGCGACCGTGCTTGGCCGGCGCCCGATCAACCGTGAACGGCAGCAGGTCGGGGCCGATCCCGGCCGCGGTGAGCAGCGTCGCCGCCCGCGAGGGCGCCCCATAGCCGACGACTACGCGGCCGGCCGCACGCGAAGCCGTGACGTGCCGGTGAAGCGCGACAGCAGCATCCGCGGACGACTTGCCGAAGTGGCGGTAGGCGTCGAGCCGGTGCAGGCCGGCGGCACGTTCGGCATAACGTATCCGCGCCACGTCCGGTCGGGGCCGTCGTGCGACAGTACTCGGCTGAGCAAGGACTCGCAGCGAGCCCCCGTACATCGGAAGCAACTCTGCGTCAACAACTGTCAGTCCGTGGCGGGCCAGCAGCGGCTCGAGAGCGAGCAACGAGAACACTGCGTGGTGCCCATGACGCAGCGCGTCGAGTTGCACGCCGGTCAACACGGGGAGTGCATGGTCGACGGTGAGCGCCAAAGTGCCCTCGGCCGCGAGAAGACCTGCCAAACCCTCGATTGCCGAGTCGACATCATCGAGATGGGCGAGGAGAAAATCGTCCACTACGAGGTCGGCGCCGCAGAGAACCGACGTACGGGAACCGAGCGGATCGCCGGGACGCCAGGCGATCACATCGGCGGCCACCCCGCCCATGCGGGCGGCGATGTCGGCGTCGGGCTCCACGATCGTGGTCGCGAGGCCTAGTTCGGCGAAGGCCGCGCGCAGGTGATTGCCGTGACTGCCCAACTCGACGATGCGCGAATCGGCACTGAGTCCGAGCGTATCTCGAAGATGACGGACACTTTGGCGCGCGTATGTGTCGAGGGATTTCGATTGTGCTGCCAAGCCCAGCAGTGCCGTATCGTCCGCCTCTTCCGGCGCCCCGGTCCGCTCGAGTTGGAGGAGCAGGCAAGCCGGGCATACGCCGACCCGCAGCGGCCAGGTGTCATCCTGCGGCGCGGTCGGCTCCGGAAAGTGGGTCGAGATCGGCTGTTCGCCGAGATCCAGGATCCGCTCGATCGGGCCGGCGCCACATGCGCGGCAATTCGTCGTGACGGGATTCGTCAGCGGAACTCCCACAGTCCTCATGCTAACGCGGATCTGGCGAAGTATCGCAACATTGCGAGAGCGACTGTCAATGTTTCGGCGAGACCTGCTCGTTGCTGATCGGTCGGCTGGGACGGGTGATGTCGGTGATGTCGCGGCTCACAGGAGATTGAGAGGAAACACCATGGGACTGCGTATTTTAACTCCATACATGGGTGCGGATGAGCGGGGCTCCGGATAGAATATGAGCCGCACCGGATCTTCAGTTTTGCGGTCTCGACCGGCGAGCTTCGGCGCAGCGATTCACTGGGGACTGGGGGAGCAAATGCATTCATTTCACTGCGAGAATTTCGTGGCGCCGATTTCACGCTGGGCGCCGACCCTGACCGGGCCCGGCCATCGGGGAGGCATGGGGAGATGAGGAAGTACCGCTTCAGTTCCAAGGCGTCGGATCCACGCGTTCTCTGCGTGACCAATCGCGACATCGCACCCGTCATCTCACGATGCTCGCAGTATGAATTCGAGGATCTCATCGGGGGGATCGACGCAGTGGACGTCGTTGCGCCTGCCGATACACCCGCCCCGACTGAAGGGGTCACCCCTGCGCAGAAGGGTTTTCGTACCTTGAGGCGGCTTGCGGCGAAGGCGGGCCGGCGATTGGCGTTGAACCTTGAGGCCGCGGCACCGGTAACCGGCCGGCGGCGCCCTCCCGCGGGCCTCGCACCGCATTACGACATGCTGTTCGTCTACACAGAAACAGCACTGGACCTTTACAACCTCGGTCCGTGCGAGATGTGGCGTTCGACGGCCGACGTTTCGATCTGTCACATTCAGGAGCTCTATGCCCCTGACATCGCCTCGCTTGGCGGACTCCTGCAGATCCTCGCACGCTTCGACTACATCACCGTCAGCAACCGCGGTACTGTCGAGCCGCTCGCCGAGGCCACCGGACGCCCGTGCTATCAGCTGATTCCGTCGGTTGACGCGCTCAAATTCTGTCCCTACCCGGGTGTCCCGGACCGGGTGATCGATTTCTACGCTCTGGGTCGACGACCCCCGCCTGCGACGCACGAAGCGCTGCTTCGTCTGGCGGACAGGGACGGCCGATATTACGTGTACGACACGGTGACGAACTGTCCCGTATCGAGCCACGCCGAGCATCGTATTCGGTTGGCGGAGAACATCCAGCGTTCGCGGTTCTTCCTGGTGAATACCGCCGCGTACACCGAACTCCAACGCACCGGTGGCCAACAGGAATTGGGATACCGATACTTCGAAGGTGCCGCCGGCGGTGCGGTCCTCATCGGCGACATGCCGGAGAACGAGTCGTCTACCGAGCACTTCGGATGGCCGGACGCGGTCATCCCACTGCCACCGGATCGGGATATCGCCGATATCATCGCCGAACTGGAGGCCGACCCGCGTCGCCTCGAACGCATCAGCGCCACCAACGTGATCAATTCCCTTCGACGGCACGATCACCTGTACCGGTGGGGCGAAATCCTTTCCATCGCCGGCCTGGAAGAAACTGCGGCTATGGAACGCCGCAGGCGGGATCTAGAAGAACTCGCGGTAACCATCGAGCGAAACACATTGGTGGCGCCGAAATGACAGCGACAAGGTCAGGTGAGTTCGTGCCGACGCGGCTGGATCGGTCTGCGCCGACGTACATCGCCGGTCACCGCGGCATGGTCGGGTCGGCGATCCGGCGAAAACTGAACAGGGAAGGATTCACGGATCTGCTGCTCCGCTCGCACGGAGAGCTCGACCTCACCGACCGGGGCGCGACTTTCCACTTCTTCGAGCGGGCCCGGCCGCAGCTGGTGATCATCGCGGCCGCCCGCGTCGGCGGAATACTGGCCAACAGTGAGCGTCCGGTCGACTTCCTGTCGGAGAATCTCCAGATCCAGGTCAATGTGATGGATGCAGCGCTCGAGCACGGGGTGGAACGGTTGTTGTTTTTGGGCTCGTCCTGCATCTATCCGAAGTACGCCCCGCAGCCGATCAAAGAGGACGCTCTGCTGACCGGACCGCTCGAACGCACCAATGACGCATATGCGATCGCCAAGATCGCCGGAATCATGCAGGTGCAGGCCGTACGCAGACAGTATGGACTGCCGTGGATCTCGGCGATGCCCACCAATCTCTACGGGCCGGAGGACAACTTCACCCCGACCACGTCGCATGTTCTGCCCGCACTGATCCGCCGATACGACGAGGCGCGCGCCAGCGGTGAGCCGGTTGTCACGAACTGGGGCAGCGGAACAGTCAGGCGCGAGTTCCTGCATGTCGACGACATGGCGTCCGCCTGCCTGCACCTGCTGGAGACGTTCGACGCTCCGCAGCAGGTCAACGTCGGCACAGGTGAGGATCTGACGATCGAGGAACTGGCCGAGATGGTCGCAGAAGTGGTCGGGTTCAAAGGGGAAACCCGTTGGGATACGACAAAACCCGATGGTACGCCGCGCAAGTTGCTGGACGTGACCACCTTGCAGCGCAGCGGTTGGACCCCGTCGATCCCACTCGCCGACGGCATCAAGGACACGGTCGAATGGTTCCGTTGTCACAACCAGTCGGCCAGAGTTTAAGTGAATCCGTTGCTGGAGGCCACGATGGCGAATCACACTGTTGCACAGGAGAACTCTAATGCAGGCACTCGGTTCGACCTTGCCGGCTTCCAAGGCAGCGGATACCACAAGGGACGCCCCCGGTTGATGCAACTGCTGTGGTTGATGGCGTCCCGGATGATCGTGATGCAGTGGTGGTGCCCCGGCCCCATGCGGGTACAGCTCCTGCGGATCTTCGGAGCCCAGATCGGCGAGGGCACGATCATTCGCGCTGACGTGAAGATCCACTGGCCGTGGAAGCTCACGGTCGGCTCGCACACGTGGATCGGGGAGCAGGTCTGGATTCTGAACCTGGAACCGGTCACCATCGGAGCCAACACCTGTATTTCACAGGCCGCTTTCATCTGCACCGGTAGCCACGACCGCCGCAGCCCGACATTCGAATTCGACAACGCGCCGATCGCGATCGGTGACTCGGTCTGGATCGCTACGAGGGCAACGGTCCTGCGGGGCGTGCGCATCGGTGACGGTGCGACGGTCGGGGCGGCGGCTGTGGTGGCCCGTGACGTGCCAGGCGACGAGATGGTGGTCGCCCCTCCTTCTGGACCGCTAGATCGTCCGTGAGCATGCTGCAGAGCCGGACGCGGAGCGCGCGCAAGAACAGTCGCGGGCCCGGGTTTAGCCCCGGGTTGAGTATTGCGCCGGTTCTCCTCGCGGTGGCCCTGACCGCGGTGCTGGCCTCAGGGCTGTGGTGGGGACTTCTTCGCGGCAGCTCCCCCGATCCGGCAGGCACCCGTGCGAGCCTGGACTTCACCAGGATCGCCGACGGACCGCCGCCCACTCGGTTCGACACCGGACAACCCGCGTCGTCGTCGAAGTCGCCGCAGGACCCGGGATCGAACTTCGTGGTGCGCAACGGTCGCCTCACCTACCAGCCGACGACCAACGAGGTGTCGGCGGCGTACTTCAGCACGCTGGATATGGGGGCGCCGTTGACCTCCTTGGGTGCCAGTTGGGTCTTCTCGCCGAGGAAAGGAACCCTCGGAGCGATCGCGCTGCTTGTATCGCGGGGCCTCCGCGATGCCATGCCCCCGATTACTCCGCCAGTCCCAGTGCACTTCGTGGCCACAGCGCTGAACTGGACGCTCGGCGTCGCAAAGGACGAAAACACTCCGCTGGAGACCATCGCCGCCGGCGACTTCACAGCTCCGCTGCGGGAGGACGGCGCCACCGCGTACGCCGTCTCGATTCACATCAACGGCGACGAAGTGACGATCGACCTGCCTGATGGTGGAAGAACGACTGTGATGGACCCCCGTATCGCGGAATGGCGCGGCGACTACGCGACTTTCGAGGTGTACTCGAACCACGGGCTGACCGACTCGCTCGGGGGATTCGAGCGGGTGTGGGCGGACTCGACGGGGAAGCACTGATGCCGTCGATGTCGTTGGCCCGCTCGCGCGCAGTCTCCGGTGCGCTTGACCAGGTGTTCTCCAGCATCGGCAACGGCGTGATCATCTTCGCGGTAGCCGTGGTCTCTTCGCCCCAGGATTTCGGTCACATAGCGATCCTCATGACCGCGCTGGTTGCGGTGGTGGGTTGCCTACGCGGCGCGCTGGGCACGCCGTTGCTGCTCAAGGCGGATCAAAGCCGGGATCGCATCCGCAGTGAGGGGTCCTACGCTCTCGCGTCGGCGCTCGTCGTCGGACCCTTGCTGGCCGTGGCGATCGTCGCCTTCGGTGCAGATCTCGGCGCGGCGGCGGTATATCTGGGCGTCGCTTCGCCGTTCGTGCTCGCCCAGGACGTGTTGAGGTATGTCGCGATCGCCGAGGGGCGGCCATACGTCGCCGCAGTGTGGGACGGCGTGTGGTGTGCGGGCAGCATCGCCTTGCTGATTCTCACCTGGGTGCATCCCGAGTTCGCGACCATCTCGGTGCTGCTCGCGGGATGGGGGCTGTTCGCCGTCATCGCATGTATCGGCCTCCTGGCGAAACTGTCCATCGCGCCGCGACTGACCGGGTCGATCGCATGGTTGAAAGCGGGCTTGAGGCACCGCATCCGATATGGAGTTGACGCGGGGCTCGAACAGGTCACCGTCTTCGTCGTCCTGGCGCTGATCGCGGCGCTCACGACGACGACAATCGCTGCTGCTCTCCGTGGCGCCACAGCATTGCTGGCACCAATAGGTCTGTTCGGCAATGCTATTCAGCTCGTCGTGATACCGGAGAGTACCCGCAGATCAGCGCAACCAGTCGTGGTCTGGCGGGTGATGATGCGTATCGCTATCGTCTCTGCTCTGGTCCTCTCCGTCAGTGGCGCAATCCTAGTGATGTTGCCGAGCAGGATCGGGTTCCTGCTACTGGGCGAGACCTGGGATATCTCGCGGCAGATCCTTCCCGTGACCGTGCTGGAGTATGTCGCGACGTGTTTCGCGGTCGCGCTAGCGATCTACCTCCGGACCTTCAATCGGAGTGCGGACGCGCTGAGCCTACGGATCGCTATGACGGTCGCGGCGATCTCCGGCGCGATAACGACCGCGGTGATCTTCCACAACGCGGTCGGGGTTGCCTGCGGACTCGCAATCGGGGGGGTGCTGGTGGCGGGAGTCGCCTTCGCGCTCCTGGCGCCATCGCGGTCACGCACCCGCGCGGCGTCGGTGGACATCGCTGCGATCGCCGTACCGGTCAACGGCCAGGAACCGAGAGTGGAGCCCATGGGTGGCGGCCACGCAGAGTCGACAGCTACGGGATCTGAAAGCCAGCTCGGTGCGCGCTGGCCCGTCGTGCTGGCCAGCCTGGCCGCGGCGCTCGTCGTGGCCGGGTTGTTCACCGCTGCTCAACCGCGCGGGTACTCGGCCACCGCGATCTGGACCGTCGACGTACCCGGTACTCCGACGTCCATGGGTGCGGATCGCGACCAGCGCGCCCGTGCGTACCTGGACCTGTTCGCGCGGGAGGATCTGGCGCAGAACGTCATCGACTGGCTGGGATTGGCCGAGAGCCCACCAGAACTCGTCGAGCGGGTGACGGCCAATGCCGACGGCCATGCCCTCCTGGTCACCGTGTCCGTCGAGGACGACGCCCATCGTGCGGCGAACATAGCGAATGCGTATGGCGCGGTCTTCGACGACTTCGCCGCCGGCGCCGCCGCTGCCGGGACGGGCCCGAATCCAGCGCCGTTGGTCACGGTGGTGAGAGCTGCGCGTGCCGACGACGCCGCGAATGACGGGCCTTCGATATGGGAGCCGGCGGCAATCGGTTTGGCCGCCGCGTTGGCGGTCGGAGTGATTCTGGCGCGGATCACCGACCGTCGGGATCGCTTGCGGCGGAGGGGTGTCAGTGGCGTGAGACGTTCGGGGGCGGCGGACATCAGGATCCGCTGACGGGCCGCAGGACCCGGTCAGTTGAGCCGAAACATCGCGTCGTCGAAGGCCGTCACCGGTGTCAGGTAGGAGTCACGGTGCCACCAGGCGAATTCGCTGACCGGCCTGATCGGTTTCGCCGGGACTCCACCGTAGAGGTTGGCGGACGGTAACTCGGTGCCGCCCTTGGCCTTGACCACGATCGAGCCGGCGGCCAGCACCGACCGGTCGGGAAGGTGTGAATCTTTCAGCATGATGACGGCGGTACCCGTCATGGCGCCTTCGCCGAGCACGATTCGCCCGACGGTGGTCCGGTTGTTGGCCAGGTCTATCTCGTGACTCTGAAAGATGCTTCTGATGCCGCCGATTCCGGCGTAAGCCTTCAAAATGATCTGGCCGGAGCAGTCCAGGTAATGGCGGTTGGTCATGGCCGCCTGCTCCTCCAACAACAACAGGCCCACCAAGTCGCTGTATTGCTGGTATTCGCGGGCGGCGGTGATCTGGTTCCACGATCCCAGGAAGCACTTCTTGCCGATCTTCACCTTCGCCAGGTGCCGAAAGACGTTGAACGGTGAGATCACCGCCCCGTCGTCGATCGAGAATCGGCCGCAGCTGAGCACCAGGGTCGGCCCGATACTGACGTCGCGACCTATGTTGTTTCCCAGGCGCCGCAGGGCCCACATCTTGAACCCGTTGCTCGGCAGCAACCAGACCACCAAGGACAGAAAGGCGCTCGGCCTTGTTGATGTAGTAGAGGACACGCTCAACCCCCCGGTGGTTGCGTCACTCAGAAAACTGGTTCTTCCGACGGACCAGTGAACCGAACAATAGCAGCAAATGGGCCCCCGATATGGCGCTCTGCCGAATTCTCCCGCGACCGCCCACGGGGGCCTCCCCGCACACCGTCTCACGCGCGGGCCACTCCTACTCCTGCGAGTAATGGCGCCGGTAGATGATGACCGCAGGCACTACGAACGCAAGTGGATTGGCAACTGCTGCACAGACGAATCCGAGGATCAAGCTTCCGTCCACGCCGCCGGCGACGTACCCGAGCGCATATCCCGCCCCAGTTGCGGCCACAAGGAACGCGCGGCCCACCGTAGCGGTGGTGTGGTGGCCGAGCAATCTCAGCACCATGCTGTCCACGCCGGCGAATCCGGACGTCAGCGCCAATGCGCCGACCAGAACGGTACCCACGATCAGCGAATGATTGTCCGCACCGCGGAAACTGAACCCCGTGAAAACCAGAATGACAACGACGAGAGGCACCACCGCCAGCGAGAGGACGGTCAGACGTATCGCACTTCTGCGTCCGTGCCGGATCAAACTCGCTGCCTGAGAATGGGACTCGCGGGTCGCGCCGTCCGCCATCAGGTTGGTCCAGGTTGCCGCCATGATCAGATTCAGGGGACCCAGCAGCGTCTGTGCAATGCGCACGCCGCCGATGTACTGCGAACTCCCGACGCCGCCCAGGACGATCATCGGTATCGACGAGACAAGCTGCCCGATCAGGAAATCAGTAAGTATCGAAGCGGCCGGCCGCCAGAACCGCACCGGCGACAGGTGCGCGGAGACGGCGGGCAACCGGACCATCAAGTAGAGCACGTTCGTCAGATATGTGATGTTGACGAAGAGGAAGAACGATTCGGGCGCCTGAGTCCACCACAGCACTGGGACACCCAAAATGGTTGCCGCCAAACGCAACACGTCGCTGCGGGCTACTGCCCATCGTTCGTCCAGCGCCATCCCGCGCATCCGCAGCCACTCGGACATCACGGGCAATGTGCTCGCGAGAGCGAGCAGTGCCAGCCATCCCGGTTTGGCGACGCCGAGCACGGCGGCGGGCACTACGAAACTGACCGCGGCGGCTCCAGCGCCGACCGACGCCGCTCGGATGTGAACGTGCGCACCTGGATTGTTGCGTGTCTCGAGCAATGCCGGCAGAAACAGGAACGACCGGATGGCTCCGGTGGAGATGAAGGTGATCAGTATCAACAGTGCGAAGGTGGTGAAACTGTCCGGCGGCATCGCTGACGCCGCCATCACCATCGCGAGGGCACCGGCACCGCTGGCGCATACTTGTGCAACAAAGAGCGGTTGTGTCGAGAGCTTCTGCGCGACAACGCTCATCACGCTCATGCCTCGGACTCCGACCCGGTGAGTCGAAACGCCGCCGCGCGTGATCAACCACATCAGGCATTGTCACCTTGACTCATCGGCCGCAGAGCGCGGTCGGGACTCTTCACCGTCCCGCCGGCGGGTGGTCGCTCACCAGAAGTCGCGGTAGCGGACCGGTATATCCCGTGGCGCGTAGCAGCGGCCCGACGTAGTTGCTGTGTCCTCCGTTCCGCAGTGGCATGATCGTCGACAGGATCGGCGCCCCCGAGTTACCGGCCATGGTGACCGGCCCGTATGTGGACCCGACGACGTTCGATGTGGTGGACCGGACCAAGGGGATCGGCGCGCGATCACCGATGCCGTTGGCGAATACCGCCGTGACCGTGTGCCCGCCTATCCAGTTCGTGGACGGCTTGTCGAGCAGCGGCCACCTCTCGTCGTTCATGCGCCCGTCCGTCTCGTCTGCATACACGATTCGGAGGTCCCGCTCGTCGAGGAATTCATTCCCGAACTTGCATCGCGTGATGACCATTCCAGCGCCGCAGTTTATTTCGTCCACAGACAGGGTGAACCACACATCGATTCGCGGAACGCCCTGCTGCCCTCCGAACCGGAGAAAATCGCAGTTGTGAATGTAGGTGTTGTTACCCCCGCGGCCGACCTTGATGTGTACGCGGTTGGCGAGGAATGCGTTGTTCGCGATCGTGGTGCCGTCAGTCAGACCTGACAGGGCGATGCCCATAGACGTCAGGTAGTTCGATCCCCTGAAGATGTTTCCCTCTATCTTCCAGTAGGGGTGATCCACGCTGTTTGTCGAGATGCTGGCACCGCTGTAGTTGATGAACGCGCAATCGCTCACCGTATGGAAGTCGGTCACGTTGATGCCGTGGAAGCGATTCTTGACGTGGCCAACTCCGCCGTTGAATCTGATTCCGCGAAGCGTCAGGCTCAACCACACCTGGTCTGAATCGATGAACGTGGTCTCCGGCCCGAGCGTGACAGTGGTTCGGCCTTGGCCGGCGCCGACGATGAAGGGCGCTGGGTGGTCGATGCCGGGGCCGTGGTAGGTATAACTGCCCGGCGGAATGTAGACCGGTTTTCCGGTCGCCACCGCGGCGCGCACGGCATTCGAACAGTCACGTCGGCCAGAAGGGTCGGCGCCTCCGTCGAAAGCGGCGTCCGTCACGACCGCATAGTCGATGGTGGGGTAGTCGCGCGGCGGATCGCACTGGAAGTAGTCCTGCACTGTCGGCGGCGGCGGGGAATTGGTGGTGCAACTCGAGCCGCCGACGACGGCGGCGACTGTCAATCCCGAGACCATCAGATGGCGGCGAGATATGTCCGAGTTACGTGTCACCGCTGCACCACTCCTGGATGGCCGGTGAACCTACGTCGGTGCACACCATAGACGTATCCACCTTCATCGGCCGCCGGCGCGCACGGGCTGCTCGGCCGCCGCTTCCCGTTCCTGTTGCGCCCGCGTCAGCTCGGAACGAATGACCGGCAACAGCCTTTCCGACATATACACATGGCCCATGTCGGTGGGATGTACGCCGTCGTCGCCGATCAGTTGTGGCTCAGCCGAGAACCACCTGTCGGCTATCGGATCTACGAATGTGGCTCCCGCTCTTGCGGCTTCGGCCCGCACGATGTCACGAATCTGGAGGACCGCCGGTGAGGGCTCAGAATCGGGCCATACGGGGCCCACGACGATCAGTTTCGCCCGGGGTGCTCGCGCCCGTGCGGACTTCAGCACATCGCGGACAGCGACGGCCTCGGTGTCTCGCGGCGCGATCTGGTCGTTCGTCCCTCCGAAGATCAGCACGATATCTTCTGGAGCTTCGCTTCCCCCGTCTGCCGATATCGCGCTCTGCAACGCCTGCCCGAAAACCGTTCCGGACAGGCCGCGTGTCACATAGCCCGACCCCCCGGCAGCCGACACAGTTGCCGTGATGTCGACACCTTCTCTGCGAAGTTGGCGCAGCGCCAATTGGGTCCAGTTCTTGTCTCCCTCGCCGCCCAGAGGGGTCCCTTCTGTGTAGGAGTCTCCGATTACCAGCATCTCTCTCGGGTTCTGGGCTGTGATCGGCGCCTTGGTTACGGTCGGGAGCGGTTGATCTGCGCGCGTAGCTGCGATGCCGGCAGCGCCCACGATTACGACGACGGCGAGAATCAGAGCGCCTATCCCGGTCTTGTTCCAATGCCTGTCTGTTGGTGCTTTGGCTTTGTGACTCATGTTCGGTCAACTCCCGCCAATTGGCGCCGAGAGCTAGTCAGCCTCCCCGAATGACCGCTTCTGGCTCCGTCGTCGGGCACTTCCGGCGGCCCTTTCCCTTGATCGCCGTTGTGTAGTCCCTCCCACTGCCGCGTACGCCGGAGCAGAAAAGACACGAAGAAGAGAAAAGCCGCGATGGAAACGAGTCTCCAGACCATACGAGACGAGTACTGGGCCGACAGTGCACCGATCATGGCGGCGGTATAAATTGGCACGAACCAAAGTGTTTGAAACTGGCTTCGCTGAAGGTTGTGTGCGGTCTTGCCGGACATCCAGCCAATGGCGCCGAACAGGAGGAATTGGCCGATCCAGCCGGCTGCATCGAACCAGGTTCCGGCGAAAGAGAGCGGCACCCATTCATAGGGCCAATAGCGTTCGAGTTCGGCCGGTTGCGCGGTTCCGGGCAGGGCATTGGCATTCGCCACCAGCACGTCCAATCCCACCTCATAGGTTGCGGACTGCTCGGCGATGGGAAACGAGACGAAGACCGAGGATGCTAGCTGCTTGAGCGGGTACAAGTACGAATCGGTCGACGCGCGTGCGTCTGCAAGTGTCACTCCCACGACATTCGGAAGATTGAGAATGCCGTGCGGTATCGAGCGAGATAGCAAGCTGATACTGAACACAACAACAGCGGTAGCAAGAAGCGTGAACGCCGCCGCGATCATGGGTAGATGCAGTCGTCGTCGAGAAATCTCGTGGTGAATTATCAACATCGCGCCCACGATCGGGAAAGCCACCGCGGTCCGACTGCCCTCCACGGTCGTCGCGAGGAACCACAATGCGGCGACTGCCAGCATGAGCAAGCGCAGCCTTCGATTTTTCTCGACAGCGATCAATGCCAGGCAGATCAAACCGACTATCAGGCCGCTAGGCCAGAACACGCGCAGGATGAACGCATTCCCGTCGAACTCGCCATAGACTGGTTTTCTGACGATGCTCGGGCCCTGTCCGAGTAGAAACCCGATCAGGCTGATCGTCGCGGTGGTGACAATCGCAATCGAGATTTTCCTCGATGGAGACCAAGTATCGCCGGTGCGCACGATCTCCTGCGTTCGCGGGACCGCCAGCGATGACAACGCCGCCCCGATGGTGGCCCACAGGAACGCGGTCACCGCTTGCGACTCGGCGAACGAGGCCGACCTCACGGTGGGGCTCAGACCTGAGCCACCGCTCCACTTGGACCAATCCCAGACCGGGCCACCGAAAGCCATGAGCAGCATGATCAACGCCAAGACCGTCGGGGCCCACGCCGCACTCGTCCACTTGACACTCCAGTACACCGCTGCGGCAACCGAAATCAATGCCAGCACCAGGAGTTGGAGGTTACTCATCGCGGGTAGGGCTCTCGCGACGCGGACCGGTGCCGGCCTCTAACAACTCGGGCGTTGGATGAGTGTCTCCGGGGGCACCGTCAGAGGCAACACCGATGACTTCATCATGTCTCCTGGCGTCCTTCGCGCTTGTGCGACGGGCGCTGATGACGCCCTTGACGGCAATTCCGTTCAAATTCAGCAGCTTCTGCAGCTGAACGACGTCTTCGACCAGGGTCGTCCGACGCGCAACGATCACCGCAGTTCTTGAACGCAATGCCAGAGCGGCGATCCGGTGGCTGTCGTCGAGGAGCCCAGGAGCGTCGAACACCGTAATGGTGTGCGGATCGTCGTCACCCCCGTTCGACCCGACCGGATCACCGGATTTCACACGTGTGCACGCTATCCCGGCGCCCCGCAGGGACCGCGTCAGCTCGCTGGTGAATTCCTCAAGAGCATCTGCCCGCCTGGCGCCGGCGAAGATGACCTGCCGTGTTGAATGGGGTGCCGCGAAGAGCATGGCTCCGAACTTCAGGATATCCGCGGGGTCGTGCCCTACCTCTGCGATGAAGGATGTCGGCATTGCTCTGCGGAGAGCTCCGATGTTGCGTGCGGTGGGATTTCGGGAGCTCCTTCTGATGACATATGCCGACGCGGCACCGGCGAACAGGACGGTGCAGAAGATCAACGTCAGCCAGGGCTGCAAACCGCCGGAGCCTTGCGTGATTTCGGTCGGCCCGGCGACCGAAACCAGAGCAGAGCCCTCTCGCAGGCCGCTGTTCTGCTCTACCGACCGCGCAAATTCCGGAAGCTGGTCAACGTAGGCCTTGGCCAGCGAGTGCGCTGCCTCCGGGGAAGAACCTCGTGCCTCGATCTCGAGGAGAGGTGCCTGATGGACGCGGATGGCGTCAATGCTTTTGACCAGCGCGGCCGCGGGTTCAGAGCTTTTCAGCTCCTTAGCCACGAGTCCGGCGAGTTCGTCACTCTTGATGAGCTGAAGGTATAACTGCGTGCGGTTGTCGGCGTACTGGTCGCCCATCACCGCGTCCGTAGGGCTGCTACTGATCGGCGGCGCGACATACAGGGTCGCCTTCGAGGTGTAGGTAGGGTCTGCGGCGAAGGCGATGAAGTAGCCGACCAGAGCTCCACACACCGCCGCTACCGCAACGAGTGGCCAGCGCTTGCGGGTAAGCCAATTCATGCTATTGGTCACGTCGATACCCCTGTCTTGTCGAGCTGGACTCGCCCCACCCGGTCATCAATGCCGGCTAGGTGGTGTTCGCGCTCAGTGCCTGGAGAAAGACCGGATACAGATGCTCGGCGATCCGCGCGTTCGCGAGGTCGGTCGGGTGCATGTTGTCTGCTCCGACCAGTCCTGGCTCGCCATTCGTGAACCACCTGTCTTGGATCGGGTCGACGAAGAGGGCGTCCACTTTGGCGGCGGCGTCGCGGACAGCATCCCGCGTCTTGAGGATGCTTTCGTTCGGCTCACTGTTACCCCAGGTGGGACCGATGATGATCAGTTGCGCTTGAGGCGCCAGCGATTCGACAAGGGTGTAGGTCTCGAGCGCGTCCGCCGTGACCTGATTCGGTTCTGCGACCACATCGTTCCTGCTTCCAGATATCGAGACCACCCGCGCATCCGGTGTGACGAGGCGTCGTACTTGCTCAGCGAATGTCGGACTCGGCCCGCGGACCACGTACCCCGAACCTCCGCCGCTGCTGTCCACCACAGTCCTCAGCGGAATAGTCTTCTCAAGGTTCGCGGAGAGGATTGAGGTCCAGTTCTTTTCCCCCACACCGCCTTCGGCTGACCCGTCGGTCAAGTCCCCGATGAACACCGCCAACTCCTTCGCCGACGGCGATTCGGACACCGGCGTCGCCGCCGACGGTCGTTCAATGGCTTGTGCGGATACCGCTGTCTCACGCATCTTGTCGGTCACTTGACTGGCCAGTAGCGTGACCGTCACCGCCAGCACCACCACCACGACGGTGGCAAACCTGCTCGTGCTCAGCCGGCTTCCCGCTTTTCTCAACCGTCCTGTTGCGCGCATCGTCATGACGCATCCGATGGTGATACGGGCCGGGGATGAGAGCTGTTCGACGTGGTATGCGGACCCGAAGCACCGTGTACGACCTCGGCGAGAACATTGCTGTCGTCACGGTCATGCAGCGGCGCACCGATCACGTAGACCATTCCGATTATCGGAGTGTCCATTGCTTCGAGGATCAACTTGGCTTCAAGGACGTCCGACACGAGCGATTCACCTTCGGTGACAACGATCAGCGCCGAATCGGCGATTGCGGTCAAGGCGACCGCAGTCGATGAGTGAGCGATCGACGGTCCGCCGATGACGAGGTGCTCATCGCGATCGCCACGCGGGACGCGGCCGTTCTCGTTCCTGCTGTCGATGAGCAGGGCGTCAAGGGAGGTGCTTTCGGTACCGACGCCCATCTCCAACAGGTGATCGGTACCGGTCCGGTGGATGCATTCTGTCCACGTGCGCGATCCGTTGAGCACATCGGACAATCCGAATCCGGTTTCGCGCCGGTTCCCGGTGATTGCATTGACCAGTGTGGTCCGACGTCCACATGCCGCCAGCCCTCCGGCCAGACCTCTTGCAATGAAACAAGTCTCGAATCCACGGTCGACGCCCACAACCAGCACCCTTTTCGTGTCGAGCTGGTTGGAGACCACACATCCGACGGCGAGTCGGCGGAAAGCGTCGTCCAGCGCCGAGGCATTTTCCGTAGCCGTGATCGACCCGCAGTATCTGAGGCCAAGGCGTCCAATCTGGTTTGCGCTCTTGACAACCGGATCCGTTCGATCGCGGTAGACAGCGAGCATCGTCCCCAGGACAAGCCCCAGCAGTGCCGCCAGCGTCGCGTTCAGCGCAGGGTTGCCCACCCGCGCAACCGTCGGGGGGTCGCCGCTGAGCGTTATCGAGGACAGTGATCCGTCGCGACCGCGTCGCTCGATCTCGGTGACATACTCCTGCAGACCCTGTTCGGCGGCGAAGACCATCTGAACCGCGTCGTTGGCGTTCGGTGATTGAGCACTGACGATCACCATCGGGAGCCGGGAGGAGATCCGCGCGTCGACGGAGTCCTGAATGGTTGCAGCGGAGATGTCGCCGTGGAGTCGCTTCGACGCCCGCGCAGCAACTTCCGGGCCCTTCAGCAGCTGCGCGTATGTCGGGGCCCGTTCTACGGACACCTGCTCGCCATGGAATGCGTCGGTGCCGGTGCTCAGGCTGCCGGAGGTCGAGATGATGACCCTGCCCTCCGCCTTGTACGAGACCGGGCCCGCCAACGACCAGCCGAGCGAGAGTGAGACGCAGACCAACGTCGCGATTGCCACGATTCGCCAACGTTGGCGTAGGACGCGACAGAGTTCCTGGATTTCCATATGTCCCCCAGGTCAGTGTTCGCAACTTCGCGAACACTCACCGACCGATTGACTCGGACGTTCCGAACAGGAAGAGCCCAGACCCGACTGCGAGTTCCGTCATGCGGACCCTGCACCGGGCCTCTCAGCCCGTCTCCACCCGAGTCGATGTTTCGCACACCGTGCCGGCACCCGTCCTCCCTACGGTTTGCCATTCCCTGCACCCATGATGCAGATGGCGCTAGTCTATTGTTTGCTAAATATGTAGTCAAGCGACACAAATGAATTTAAGGCGAAGTTCGCCCGAGATTGTCGAGGTTTCCGGTTCGCTCCTTAGGTGGCTCGAGCGGTTGTCACACGCGATCCCGCGGGCAGCTCCAAATTCTCTGATGCTGAGGACAGCAGCGGCACGAACGCTACATTGAATGACCAGTTCAGAGCTGGCAAATCGGTGCGTTATCGGCCAACGCTCGGCGGCAGCGGTGGGTACGGCTGCGCGACTGAAGGCGGCCGATAGTTCACAACTGTGGGCGGACTCAGACGACGTAGCCTAGCCGTTATAGCAACCATTTTGTGGAAATTTGCGTTATTGACGAATAGTTGCTGACAGGCCTTTGTGCCTCAGTCGGAAGTCTATGGTCGCTTGAATCGAGGTCTTCCGAGGAGTTGAAATGCGAAGAACGCTCGCCGGCATCATCGCTACCTGCGTCGTAGCCGTGCCCCTCGGATGCGAGACCGTCATTCGGGCCGAGGGCCCGGGTCCCCCCGGGGGCGGACCTCCATGCGACAACGAGGCGGCGCGCGAACCCTTCTACTCCACCGGTTTCCCCGTCGATGAACTCCCGATTTCCGAGGGCGGCGCCTGGTCTCGCGCGGGTGCTTCCTGGACTCCCGTCCAGACACAGAACGGGGTCGCGCACGGCACGCAGACCGGCCAGGGTGGTTTTGACGATTCCTATGCACGCTTGTCCGGATTTCCCCCGGACCAGCAGGCCTGCGCGGTGATCCACAAAGACTCTTCCGGCGGTTACGGAGAGGTGGAAGTTCTGCTCCGATGGAGCGATACCTCAACCAGCGCGAAGGGCTATGAGGCCTTCATGCATACCAATGGTATGTTCGCGAAGATTGTTCGCTGGAACGGCGGCTTCGGCGACTTCACCTCCTTGGCGCACGTCGATGCGGTGAGGGTTCCGCAGGATGGCGACATCCTCAGAGCCACGGCTGTCGGTGATGTCATCACGCTGTATCTCAACGACGAATTGCTCGTCCAGGCGACCGACCCGACGTTTCCTACCGGTGATCCCGGCATGGGGTTCTACAAGGACGCCCACGGCGGGCCACCGTCGGGCTACGGATTCTCCGGCTTTACGGCGACCGGTTACTGACAGCGAACCGCTGTGGAGCCATGGCTGGGGTTCGCCAGCGCTTCTGTTCTCGAAACAGATTACGCAGCAACCTGATTGCCTGAGCTGCAGATGTTCCGGCAGATGCGGTCGACGCGACGTGGCAGTCGCACATGCGTCGGCAGCCGCGACGACCAGGGTGATGCGACCGGTCGGACTTCTTCCGGGCTTCGGCCTCTGTCACCTACTACCCTTGAGACTTCATAGGGTTGAGACGTGAAAAATACGCGCACGGAGGTAACGGCGTGAGTTCCGCACTGCCACCCGAGCAGCCTGGGTCACCGGCGCCCGATGAGGACGCTCCTCCGCTGGAACCGGATGACGCGGACACCGGCCCGGTCGAGACGGCCGCGGCGGAACCCGACCCGGACGGCTGGGGACCGCAGTGGGACGACCCGGCGCCTGCGCAGAGCACCTGGGCGGAGCGGTTCGAGGCGCCGCTGACCATCAGCCCGCGCACCGTGCAGCGCCAGCGCGATCCGAAGCCGTTCGTGATCGGCGCGGCCGTCGTCGGTGTCGTGGCCCTGGTCGGTGGCCTTGTCTTCTGGTGGACGACGCGACCGCCGTCACAGGACCCCGAACCGCTCACCGCGCAACCCTCGACGTCGGCGACGCCGGAGCCCGAGAACGCCGAGGAGTCGGCGCAACTGCTCAGGCAGGTGCCGAAGGGCTATCCCGCGGGCTCGTGTGAACCGGTTGACCCCTCGGAAGACGCTCTGGCACAAGTGGTTTGCGAACGCAACACCGATCCCGGCGGGCCCGTGTCAGCGACCTACACGCTGGTCGGCGACCGGTCCGCGCTCGACGCCGGATTCGGCGCGGCGATGGCCGGGGCAACGCGGGTCAACTGCCCGGGAAACATCCAGTCACCCGGTCCGTGGCGGCGCAATGCGACGCCCGACAGGATCAGCGGCCAGTTGTTCTGCGGGCTGCAGGACGGTCAGCCCGTCGTCGTCTGGACGGACGACGTCAAGATGACGGTCAGCGCCGTCCGAGCGGGGCCCGAAGGCCCGACCTTCCCACAGCTGTACGCGTGGTGGTCATCTCACTCGTGACGGCGCTGACCGGTTGAGCGCGTTCCGTCAGGGAGCGGGGGCGTAGATCACCGGCGTCGGCACCTCGTCACCCGCGGGGACCGGGGTGCCCTGGCTGCCCGCGGGCAGCGGTGCGCCTTCGGTACCGGCGGCAGGCGCCGGAGCGCCCTGGGCGGGCGGGACGGGAGCGCCCTGAGCGGGCGGGACCGGAGTGCCCTGGGCGGGCGGGACCGGCGTGCCTGCGGCGGCCGGGACGGGAGCGCCAGACGCCGCCGGAGCCGGCGCACCCTCAACGATCGGGGTGCCCTGGCTGCCTTCCGGAAGTGGGGTGCCCTGGCTGCCTTCCGGCAGCGGAGTGCCCTGGCTGCCCTCGGGCAGTGTCTCGGTCGCGGCCGGAGTGGCGGTGCCCTCCGGTGTCTCGGTCGCGGCCTCGGCAGGCGCGGCGCTCGCCGGGCTCTGCGCGGGATAGCTGCGGTAGGTGGATGGCGACGAACCGGTCGAACTCGAGGCCGGCGGCTCCGTCCACACCAGCAGATCCTGTCCGCCGGCGTTGTAGACGACGGTGTCCGGCGCGGGACCGGTGACGTCGAAGTAGATCTTGCCGGAGGTCTCCTGGCCCTGCGCGATCGTCGCCGGGTTCACCCCCTGCGGAGTGGCCGCACCCCACAGCGCGCGGTAGGTGGTCCCGTCGCTCGCCCTGACGTTGAAGTTCGACACGATCGGCGTCACCGAGCCCTGGATGGCCTGATCGGTCGCGGTGACCTCCCACAACGTGCCGGCCACCGGATGCGGAATCGTGTCGCTGCTCTGCTTGAGGTCGGTGACGGTCCAGCCTTGAATCACGGTGCCGTCGACCAACTTGCCCTGACTGCCCAGCGTCGTCGTCTCCACGGCGACGGGTTCGGCCTCGGCCCCGGCCAGCGGCGCCGCGATCATTCCCGCGGTCGCTGTTGCGGCCAACATGCTGGTGAACTTGCTGATCTTCACGATGTGCTCCAGACTCGTCCGATTACAGGGATGGTCACCACTGGAAGCGAAACTATCAGGTCAGGTGGCGTTTGTGGACCGCGGATCGATTGCGGCCGTTGGCAATCGGCACCTGCGGGACAGCCGCGGGCAATTTTACCTTCACTCACGCAAGCCGCCTGGCGTTGCTGTTCTTGTATTTTCGCCCGTTACGGGCAAACTCGATTGCCGGGCTGATCGCGCGGCTCAGGCGGGTACGAACTCCACACCGGCCAGCGCGACGGCGTCGTCGCGTTCGGGAACGGTCACCGTCGCGACGTATCCGTCGCCGTCGGCCCAGGTGCGGACTCTGAGCGTCTCGCCGGGGAACACCACACCGGCGAAGCGGGCGCCGTAGCTCGCCAACCGGCCGGTGTCCGCGTCGAGCAACAGGTCCACCATCGCCTTGCACGTCATGCCGTAGGTGCACAGGCCGTGCAGGATCGGGCGCGGAAAACCGGCCGCCGCCGCGAAATCGGGATCGGAGTGCAGCGGATTGCGGTCACCGCACATCCGGTACAGCAGCGCCTGCTGCGGTGAGACCGGGATCGACAGTTCGTGATCGGGTGCGCGGGCCGGCGGCTCCGACGACGTCGACGGGCCGCGCTCACCGCCGAATCCGCCCTCACCGCGGGCGAAGATCGAACGTCGCTGCGTCCACAGCAGCGTGCCGTCCGGATCGGTCACCGTCGTCTCCGACCAGATCACCGCGGCCTTGCCCTTGTCCCAGATGTCGGTGAAGCGGGTGACCGCGATTCCGGTGCCCGACGGGGGGATCGGGGCCGGCGCGGACACCGCCTCGCTGGCGTGCAGCACCTTCGACAGCTCGATGTCGATACCCGGGAACTTCACCGTCGGCGGCTCGGTCATATGAAAGCTCTGCGCCACATTGCCGAACGTCGGCAGCACCTGCGGGGTGTCGTCGGTCAGATACCGCAGCTCGCGCTTGTCCATCGGGTCGGTGCCCGCACCGAGCCCGAGGTGGTAGAGCTGGATATCGCTGCTGGTCCACGAGAACTCGGCGGCGGGAAGTTCCGCGCCGAGAGCCTCGTCGAGATTGATGGGCATGCGTCAACCCTTTCCGGCAATGTGAAGCGCTGCCAGGTAGCCGAAAGTCATCGCCGGGCCGATCGTTCCGCCCGGACCGGGGTAGGTGTGACCCATCACCGGCGCACTGACATTACCTGCGGCATAAAGCCCTTCGATCACCGAGCCGTCGTCGCGCAGCGCGCGGCCGTGCACGTCGGTGACGACGCCGCCCTTGGTGCCCAGGTCGCCGGGCACCATCTTGGCCGCGTAGTACGGCGCGTGGCTGATCTCGCCGAGGTTCGGGTTCGGCTTGTTGGTCGGGTCGCCGTAGTAGCGGTCATAGGCGCTCTCGCCGCGCTTGAAGTCCTCGTCCACGCCGGTGCGGGCGAAGCCGTTGAACCGCTCGACGGTCGCCTTGAACGCCTCGACCGGCAGCCCGGTCTTCTCGGCCAGCTCGTCGAGGGTGGCAGCCTTGACGATCACGCCCGATTCCAGCCACTTGTTCGGAATCCGCTGTCCCGGTTGCAGTCCGGCGAAGATGTAGCGGTCGCGGTACTGCTGGTCGAACACCAGCCACGCCGGGATGTTCTCGCCGGGGCCAGCACCCTGTCCGTATTTGCCGCCGTACATGTGGTGGCACGCCTCGACGTACGGCATCGACTCGTTCATGAACCGCTTACCGGCCATGTTGACGATGATCGAACCGGGCGAATTCCGCTCGGACAACGCGAACCACGGCGCACCGGGCAGCGGCACCGTCGGCCCCCACCACGCGTCCTCCATGACATCGAGCGCCGCGCCCAATTTCTCGGCCGCCAGGATGCCGTCGCCGGTGTTGGCCTTCGCGCCCACCGTCCACTCGGTGGTGATCGGGGCGCGCTGGTATTTCACCCGCATCTGCTCGTTGTGCTCGAAGCCGCCGGACCCGAGGATCACGCCGCGACGGGCCCGGATCAACTCGGGCTCAACGGTTTCCGGTGCATTCACGTCGCGCACATAGATGCCGCGCACCACGCCGTCCTCGACGTACAGGTCGGTCAGCGCGGTGTTGAGCCGCACCGGAACACCGGCCTCGCGCAGCCCGATCCGCAACGGCGCGATCAACGCGCGGCCCATGCCGACCAGGTTCTTGCCCGCGACCTTGCCCCAGGTCGCGCGGACGCCGACCTTCAGGCTGCGCAGCACGCCGCGGGGATGGCGCTTGAGCTGGTTCAGGCGCACGTAGTCCTGCTGCATCACCACCATGTTCATCGGCACCTTGCCGTACGGCGGTTCCAGCCCGGGCAGGTCCGGGCCGAGCTTCTTGGCGTTGAACGGCTTGGGCTCCACCGAGCGTCCGGTGGGCTTTCCGCCCGGGGTCTCCGGGTAATAGTCCGAGTAGCCGGGCACCCAGCACAGCTTCAGCGGCGAGTGCTTGAGCACGAACGACAGCATCTCGGGTCCGCGTTCGAGGTAGGTGTCGATCTTCTCGGCGGGCACCACGTCGCCGATGATGTGGTGCAGGTACGTGCGGGCGGCATCGGGGGTGTCCTTGACGCCGTCGCGCTTGAGCACCTCGTTGTTCGGGATCCACACGCCGCCACCTGACCGCGCAGTGGAACCTCCGTAGTGCGGCGCCTTCTCAACGACTATCGTCGAGAGACCCTGGTGAGCTGCGGTGAGGGCGGCAACCATGCCGGCCGCGCCGCTGCCCACCACGACGACGTCGTACACCTGTCCGGTCATGTAGAACACGTTATAGAATTGCCCGGCCGACCCACAACTGCGCCGGTCGACGAAACGAGGGGACTTCACCGCCGATGCTCAGTTCCGACGTGCGCGAACAGCTGGCCGCCGACCTCGCCGAGGCCGAACGCACCCGGGTGCCGATCTCGCCGCTGACCGACGGCCATCCCGACATCGACGTCGTCGACGCCTACGAGATCCAGCTGATCAACATCCGCCGGCGCGTCGCCGAGGGCGCGAAGGTGATCGGCCACAAGGTCGGGCTGTCGTCCAAGGCGATGCAGCAGATGATGAACGTCGACGAGCCCGACTACGGACACCTGCTCGACGAGATGGCCGTCTTCGAGGACCGGCCGGTCAAGTCTGCGGACTATCTGTATCCGCGGGTCGAGGTGGAGGTCGGGTTCATCCTGGCCGACGATCTGCCGGGTGAGGGGTGCACCGAGGACGACGTACTGGCGGCGACGGCCGCGTTCGCGCCCGCCATCGAGTTGATCGACACCCGCATCACGGACTGGAAGATCAAGCTGTGCGACACGATCGCCGACAACGCGTCGTCGGCGGGTTGGGTGCTCGGCCAGAATCGGGTGTCGCCCAAGGACATAGATATCACCGCGATCGACGCCGTGCTGACCCGCAACGGCGAGGTGGTGGCCAAGGGCCGCAGCGATGCGGTGCTGGGCAACCCGGTCACCGCGGTGGCCTGGCTGGCCCGCAAGGTCGACAGCTTCGGTGTCCGGCTCAAGGCCGGTGACATCGTGTTGCCGGGGTCGTGCACCAAGGCCTTCGACGCCACCCCCGGCGCCGAGTACGTCGCAGACTTCGCCGGGCTGGGCTCGGTGCAGCTGAATTTCGAATGAGCGAGGAGCGAGTTATGCCGGACAAAATGTCCGTCGCGATCGTCGGATCGGGCAACATCAGCACCGATCTTCTCTACAAGCTGCTGCGTTCGGAGTGGCTGGAACCGCGCTGGATGATCGGCATCGACCCGGAGAGCGAGGGCCTGGCCCGCGCCCGCAAGCTGGGGCTGGAGACCTCGCACGAAGGGGTCGACTGGCTGCTGGCGCAAAGCGAGAAGCCCGACATGGTCTTCGAAGCCACCAGCGCCTACGTGCACCGTGACGCGGCGCCGAAGTATGCCGACGCCGGGATCCGCGCGATCGACCTGACGCCCGCGGCGATCGGGCCGGGCGTGATCCCGCCGGCCAACCTGCGCGAGCACCTCGACGCGCCGAACGTCAACATGGTCACCTGCGGCGGGCAGGCCACCATCCCGATCGTGTACGCGGTCAGCCGCGCCGTCGAGGTGCCTTACGCCGAGATCGTCGCGTCGGTGTCGTCGGCGTCGGCCGGACCGGGCACGCGCGCCAACATCGACGAGTTCACCAAGACGACCAGCGCCGGTGTGCAGAACATCGGGGGCGCCCAGCGCGGCAAGGCGATCATCATCCTCAACCCCGCCGAGCCGCCGATGATCATGCGCGACACCATCTTCTGCGCGATCCCCGAGGACGCCGACCACGACGCGATCACGCAGTCGATCAAGGATGTGGTCGCCGAGGTGCAGACCTACGTGCCCGGTTACCGGCTGCTCAACGAACCGCAGTTCGACGAGCCGTCGGTGGTCAACGGTGGTCAGCACCTCGTCACCACGTTCATCGAAGTGGAGGGTGCGGGCGATTACCTGCCGCCCTACGCTGGAAACCTGGACATCATGACCGCCGCGGCGGCCAAGGTCGGCGAGGAAATCGCCAAGGAGTCCCTCGCCACAAGCTCGGCAGGAGGCCAGGCATGAGCACCCAGGAGATCTACTTCAACCCGATCTGGGACGTCCGGATGACGGACACGTCGCTGCGCGACGGCAGCCACCACAAGCGCCACCAGTTCACCAAGGACGAGGTGCACGCGATCGTCGCCGCGCTGGACGCCGCCGGGGTGCCGGTCATCGAGGTCACCCACGGCGACGGACTCGGTGGGTCCAGCTTCAACTACGGGTTCTCCAAGACCCCGGAGCAGGAGCTGATCAAGCTGGCCGCCGAGACGGCCAAGGAATCCAAGATCGCGTTCCTCATGCTGCCGGGTGTGGGCACCAAGGAGGACATCAAGGAGGCGCAGAACAACGGCGGCTCGATCTGCCGGATCGCCACCCACTGCACCGAGGCCGACGTGTCGATCCAGCACTTCGGGCTGGCCCGCGAACTCGGTCTGGAGACCGTGGGCTTTTTGATGATGAGCCACACGATTCCGCCGGAGAAGCTGGCCAAGCAGGCGCGGATCATGGCCGACGCCGGTTGCCAGTGCGTCTACGTCGTCGACTCGGCGGGTGCCCTGGTGCTCGAGGGGGTGCGGGACCGGGTCGCGGCCCTGGTCGCGGAACTGGGTGACGACGCGCAGGTGGGCTTCCACGGCCACGAGAACCTCGGGCTCGGCGTCGCGAACTCGATCGAGGCCGTGCGCGCCGGCGCCAAACAGATCGACGGGTCGTGCCGCCGGTTCGGGGCCGGGGCGGGCAACGCGCCGGTGGAGGCGCTGATCGGGGTGTTCGACAAGATCGGCGTCAAGACCGGAATCGACTTCTTCGACATCGCCGACGCGGCCGAGGAGGTCGTCGCACCCGCGATGCCGGCCGAGTGCCTGCTGGACCGCAACGCGCTGATCATGGGCTACTCGGGGGTGTACTCCAGCTTCCTCAAGCACGCGATCCGCCAGTCCGAGCGCTACGGCGTGCCCGCGCACAAGCTGCTGCACCGGGCGGGCCAGCGCAAGCTGATCGGCGGCCAGGAGGACCAGCTGATCGACATCGCGCTGGAGATCAAGCGCGAACAGGACGCCGCCAAGACCGGCTAGCTAGCGCGCCTGCGGCCGCCGCATCCGGGGCTGCACTACGCTCACAGTCACGCGGTCCTTTCCGGTTCGATCGCCTCTGACGACGGAGATGCCCTGAGCGACCCCCTGACGGCAGTCGCTGCGGCCCGCGTCGCCGATCTCAAGCCCCGCGCCCGGGGCTGGATCCATCTCGGTGCGGCAGGCGTGGCGGCGGTGGCCGGCGCGGCGCTGGTATCGGTCGCATGGACCGCCGCGTCACCGCGAGCGGGCGGGGCCGCGCTCGTGTACGTCCTCGCGATGGTCGCCATGTTCTGTGTCAGTGCGACCTACCACCGCGTGACCTGGGCGTCCGCGGCGGCCGAGAAGTGGATGATGCGCCTCGACCACTCGGCGGTGTTCGTGTTCATCGCGGCCACCTACACACCGCTCGCGCTGATCGCCATGCCGCCGCGCAGTGGGGCGATCATGCTGACCATCGCGTGGTCGGGGGCGGTTGCGGGCGTGGTGCTCAAGATGCTGTGGCCGTCGACGCCCCGATGGGTCGGGTTGCCGCTGTACCTGATGCTCGGCTACGTGGCGGTCTGGTTCGCCGAGGTGCTGCTGCACGGCGCCGGGTTCGCGGTGGTGGCGCTGCTGGTGGCCGGCGCGGTGCTCTACAACGTCGGCGCCCTGTTCTACGGCGCCCGGTGGCCGAACCCGTGGCCGCACACGTTCGGTCACCATGAGCTGTTCCATTCGTGCACCGCCGTCGCCGCGGCTTGTCACTTCGCCGCGATCTGGCTTGTCGTCGCCCAGTAGGACTTTTGCGGCGACGGGCCTAGCCGGTTCGGCTGCGCCGCTTCTGCACCAGCCACCCCGCGATCAGGGCGGCGGCGACGGCCAGCACCGCGTACTGGTAGCGAGATGTCCAGGTGGACACGGTTTCCCAGTTGTCGCCCAACTGGTAGCCGGCCACCACGAGCAGGCTGTTCCAGGCCGCGCTTCCCGCCGTCGTCAGTGCCAGGAACCGGACGAACGGCATGCAGTAGATCCCGGCGGGCACCGACACCAGGCTCCGGACCACCGGGATCATCCGCCCGAACAGCACCGCCCAAGACCCGTGCCGACGGAACCACGCTTCGCTTTTCGTCAGGTCGTCGTCGGAGAAGAACGGCAATCGCTGCGCCAGCCGGTGAACCCGGTCGCGTCCGAGGTGGGCGCCCACCAGGTACAGGACGATGGCGCCCACCACGGAACCCACTGTGGTCCCGACGATGGCTTCCCACAGCGGCATCTCGCCCCGCGCCGCGGACAGACCCGCCAACGGCAGGATGATCTCGCTCGGCAGCGGCGGGAAGACGTTCTCCGCGGCGATGACGGCGCCGGCGCCGATGCCACCGAGGCGCTCCATCAGCGACACCGCCCAGCCGGCCACACCGCCGACCGTCGCGGCGGCATCAACGGTCATGGTGCGGTCCCCTCCTTGGCGCGAAAGTGCGTTACCCGCACGTCTGATCGCGATTTGGCGTGCGGGTAATCCACGTTCGGCAGCTCCTACGACTCCTACGACGCGGCGCGGGGGGCGCCGATACCGGGGTCGATCTTCACCGGCTTGCCCGCGGTCGGGGCGATCGGGAAGTCGAAGATCGCCGTCGGCAGATACACCGTCGCACACGAGTTCGGGATGTCGACCACGCCGGAGAACCGTCCCTCGATCGGCGCGGCCCCGAGCAACAGGTAGGCCTGCTCCGGGCTGTAGCCGAAGTTGGTCAGGTAGTCGATCGCGTGCAGGCAGGCCCGCTGATACGCGAGCTGGGAATCCAGATACCGCTGCTCGCCGTCGAGGGTCACCGACGTCCCCGAGAACGTCAACCATTCCGAGTACTGCGGCTGGGTGTTGCCGGGCAGGAAGACCGGGTGCTCGCGGATGCCGTAGGTCTCCATCCCGCCGGAGATGACGTCGACCCGCAGATCGATGAACCCGCCCATCTCGATGCCGCCGCAGAACGTGATCTCGCCGTCGCCCTGCGAGAAGTGCAGGTCGCCGACCGACAGCTTCGCGCCGTCGACGAACACCGGATAGAACACCCGGGTGCCCCGCGTCAGGTTCTTGATGTCCATGTTGCCGCCGTTCTCGCGCGGCGGCGCGGTGCGGGCCCCCTCGGCGGCGACCTTGTCGAACGCGTCGCCGGTCAGGGTGCCGAGGACGGCGTCGGTGGGCTCCGGCGGCAGCGCCAACGGCGGTTCGCGATCCGGGTCGGTCGCGATCAACGCGGCCTCGCGGGAGTTCCAGTTGCCGAGCAGTTCGGCCGACGGCGCGGTACCCATCAGCCCCGGATGGGTGATGCCGGTGAACTCGACGCCGGGCACGTGACGCGAGGTCGCCTTCTCCCCGGAGAAGTCCCAGACCGCCTTGTAGGCGTCCGGAAACTGGTCGACCAGGAAGCTGCCTCCGTTGCTCTTGGCGAAGATCCCGGTGTAGCCCCACCCCTGACCGGCCAGCGGCCCGGAGTCCTCCTGAGGCAGCGGCCCGACGTCGAGGATGTCCACGATCAACAGGTCACCCGGGCGGGCCCCCTCGACGGCGATCGGCCCCGACAGGGCATGCACCTTCGACATCGGCGCATCGCGGATGTCCTCGGCGGAGTCGTCGTTGTGGATGTCGCCGTCGAACCACTCGCGGCAGTGCACGCGGAACGAATCACCCTGCTTGACCGACACCGCCGCGGGGATGTCGGGGTGCCAGCGGTTGTGCCCGACGATCTGCTGGTCGGGGAACTTCTTGCTGGAATCGAGCGGAAATATGAGTTCGGGCATCGGGGTTCCTTCAGTTTCGCGGGAGCTTGCGGTGCAGCGGGTTGGCGGTGACGTTCTGCCGGCGGGCCGCAGGCGGGGGCGCGGCGACGACGTTCGGTCGTTCTGCCGTCGCGCGCGTCGCATCGTGAAGACGCATCGCGACACCGGTACGGCCCAGGTGCGGTGACGACATCAGCTTGCGGGCGTCACCGTGACATTGCGGGCATTTGACGACGGCCGGGCAGCTGTGCATCGAATACGATTGTTGCGTTGTGCCGCAGCCCTTTTCGCAGCGATAGTGGTACTGGACCATCGTCACACCCGTTCTCGACCCAGGGACACCTTCGTCGCATACCCCTTAAACCTGGATGTAACCCTGCGCACACACCGGGTCGAAACTGTCGCACCCACGGGGCACGATGAGGCGGTGACTGACCGCGCGCAGGCCCAGGAGATCCTCGAGCAGCTGGCCGGTCCACGGGCCGTGCTGCGTGACGACCAGTGGACCGCGATCGAGGCGCTGGTGGTGCACCGCCGTCGCGCCCTGGTCGTGCAGCGCACCGGTTGGGGCAAATCCGCGGTCTACTTCATCGCCGCCAAGCTGCTGCGCGCCGCCGGACACGGCCCGACGGTGATCGTCTCGCCGCTGCTGGCGTTGATGCGCAACCAGGTCGCCGCCGCCGACCGTGCCGGTGTGCACGCCGCCACCATCAACTCCAGCAACGTCACCGAATGGGACGAGATCCACCAGCGGGTCCGCGGCGGCGAACTCGACGTGCTGCTGGTCAGCCCGGAGCGGCTGAACAACCCCGACTTCCGCGACGCGGTGCTGCCCGCGCTGGCGCGCGACGCCGGGCTCGTGGTGGTCGACGAGGCGCACTGCGTGTCGGACTGGGGTCACGACTTCCGCCCGGACTACCGCCGTATCCGCACGCTGATCGCCGAACTCGGCGCCGACATCCCGGTGCTGGCCACCACCGCCACCGCCAACGACCGGGTGGTCGACGACGTCGCCGCGCAGTTGGGCGTCGGCGGAGGTGACACGCTGGTGCTCCGCGGCGGTCTGGACCGCGAATCGCTGCGGCTGTCGGTGGTCAAGGCCGGCAACCCCGCCCAGCGCGCGGCTTGGCTTGCCGCACATCTGGATTCGCTGCCGGGATCGGGAATCGTCTACACGCTGACCGTCGCGCAGGCGCGTGACATCGCCGCCTTGCTGACCGAGCAGGGCCATACCGTCGCCGCGTACACCGGCGGCACCGAGGCCGCCGAACGCGAGCAACTCGAGGCGGACCTGCTGGCCAACCGGGTCAAGGCGCTGATCGCGACGTCGGCGCTCGGCATGGGCTTCGACAAACCCGACCTCGGGTTCGTCGTGCACCTCGGCGCCCCGTCCTCGCCGATCGCCTACTACCAGCAGGTCGGCCGCGCCGGCCGGTCCACGGACAGCGCCGAGGTGATCCTGCTGCCGGGCCGCGAAGACCAGGACGTCTGGCGGTACTTCTCCTCGGTCGCTTTCCCGCAGGAAACTCTGGTGCGCAAGGTGATTCGCGAACTCGACCCGGAGCGTCCGCAGTCGACGGCCGCGCTGGAGCCGCTTGTCGACCTCAACCGCACCCGGCTGGAGATGGTGCTCAAGGTGCTCGACGTCGACGGCGCGGTGCGGCGGGTGAAGGGCGGCTGGGTCGGCACGGGTCAGGAGTGGGAGTACGACGAAGCCCGCTACCGCAGGCTCGACGAGGCCCGTAAGCGCGAACAGCAGGCGATGCTCGACTACCAGACCACCGACAGCTGCCGAATGGCTTTTCTGCGAGCGCAACTCGACGATCCCGACCTCACCGAAGGTGAACGGTGCGGGCGCTGCGACAACTGCGCCGGCGCGCGCTACGACGCCGACGTCGACACCACCGCCGTCGAGGACACCCGGCGTCGGCTCATGCGGCCCGGCGTCGAGATCAGCCCGCGCAGGCAGTGGCCGTCGGGGCTGGGCACGCTCGGCCTGGACCTGCGCGGCCGCATCACCGACGGCCCCGAACCCGGCCGGGTGATCGGGCGGCTGACCGACCTGGGCTGGGGCGCGCGGCTGCGGCGTCTGCTCGACGAACCGGACGCCGAAGTGCCCGACGAGGTGGTCGACGCCGCGGTGCAGGTGCTGGCCTCGTGGGACTGGGAGACCCGGCCGACCGCGGTGATGGCGCTCGACTCGGACACCCATCCGCTGTTGATCACATCGCTGGCCGGTGCGCTGGCCCGTCTCGGCCGGCTGACCGACCTCGGCGTGCTGCCCTACGCGCCGGGACGCCGGCCGGTGACCGCGGCGAACTCGGCCTACCGGGTGGCCGCGCTGCACGGTGCGTGGGAGTCCCCGGACCTGGGCGGGAACACGGGTCCGGTGCTGCTCGTCGACGACGTCACCGACACCGGGTGGACGTTGACGATGGCGTCGCGGGTGGTCAGGGCCGCTGGGGCGCCCGCCGTGCTGCCGTTCGCGCTGGCCAGCGTGAGCTGACGGCGCGCGCACCACGTCTGCGCTGTGGTTGTTTAGCTTCCCCCGGGGCCTGGTTACGCCTTCGGTGAGCGGCCAACCGGCCGCAGACCAGAGGAGTGATTCGATGAAGATGTCCGCAACGACCGTGCGACGCGGCCTGTACGGCATGTTCGCCGGCGGCCTGTTCGCCTTCGGGTCCGCCGCGATGGTCACGCCGGTCGTCAACGCACAGCCGGCTCCGACGCAGGACTCCACCTGCAGCGTGAGCGCGATTGCCACCACCTCGAGCACGGTGGCGGCGTCGACCAGCACCTACCTCGCCGCCAACCCCGAGGCGAACCAGGCGCTGACACAGATCACGACGCAGTCGCCCGCCGAGCCGACCCAGGCGTTCAGCGCATACTTCGAGCAGAACCCGCAGGTCGAATCGGAGCTGAAGGCGATCAACCAGCCGGCAGCGGAAATCTCGAATCAGTGTGGCGTCGAGGTGAATCCGACGCCGATTTCAGAGGCGTTGACTGACGCCTAACCCAATAGTGCGACCTTGTGGCGCCGGTTCCGACCCCGGCGCCACAAGTGCGTTCGCAGCGCCTACGGGTTGAAGAGAACCGGCCCGCCGGGGCCGATCGGCACCACCTCGTACGTGCCGTCGCCGGTGCGCTCCGGGTTCTGGCCCGGATCGGCCGTGCCCGCCGTGGGCGCCTGGACGACTTCGCCGGGGCTCTGCGGAGCGGTCTGCGCCGTTGCGGGCGGCGCCTCGCATTTCCGCTCAGAGGTGTCCCATTCGCCGCCGGACCTGTCGCAGCAGAACCGAAGCTCCTCGAGGAACTGTGCGGTGGTCGTTTTCCCGGCTGCGTTCCTACCGGACGCTGCCGTCGCACATGTATCCCACTCCCCGATATCCCACAGCGCCTGCGAGACGCCGGGCGGCACGAGCACCCCGATCGCCGTGGCGAGCGCAGCGGGGCCGAACACCCACAACGGGTACTTCTTCTTCATTTGAGTTCTCCTTCAGTCGATCAGTTGCTCATCGGCTGATTCCCCCGCGAATGCAGTGATGAGATGACGGGACCACCGTCGCGAATCGCTGTTGCAGATGCGTTGCAGCACGGTGTACGGCCTTCAGGCCGGGGCGCCTGTGACGAGCGCCTGCCCGGTGTCGTCGGATCGGCCTGCCGCTGCCATAGCTTCCGCCAACAGGCGCTTGGCCTGCAGCAACGCACGCGGGCGGCCCTGGGGAACGAGGCGCTCCACCCACTCGCGGGCAAGCTGACAGGCAAGGTCGGGTTGTTCGGCGGACAAGCCACGGATGACGGCCTCGTCGCGGATCTGGGCCGTGGCCTCGCCCAGCCCACCATGGGGCAATGCCTCTTGGTCGACTCGCCCTCGTCGGCCGACGATCGGCAGTCCCATCCGCGTGAGTTCGTTATCGACGTGGGAGCGCAACCGCGGCAATCCCAGTGCCACGGCGACCCGCGCGCCTTCATTCAGACGCACAGCGGCGGTGTCGCGGTCACCGCGTGCGGCCTTGACTCGCGCACTCACGACGTGCCGCAGAATCAGGAATTCGACCGTTCCGCCCGATGACCCGAACTCGTAACTGTCATCGAGCAGTCGTTCTGCTTCATCGACCTCGCCGCGTTCGAACAGTAATTCGCCGAGAAGCGCGCCCGCGAGCAGTTCCGCATCTGAATGCCTTATCCCCCCGTAGCTCTCAGCCAGCTGAAGGGCTTCGCGGAGGCAGCGTTCGGCGCCGGCGTCGTCGAGCTGTTCGCGCGCGGCCATACCGGACAGGCAGAGTCCATAGATCCGGCTGAAGGGATTGTCCCGGTCCTGGTAGGGCGCAGCCCATTGCTGCCAACCGCGCACGGCGTCGAAATCGAACCGCCAAAGCGCCATGAACGCGGCCACATTCGCGGCGACACTGACAAGAAACGGTGGAGCCGCCTCGGGACTCGAAAGGCATTCGGACAGCAGTTCTTCCACGCCTGCAGTGCGATCGGCCCAGCTATCGAGCATGGCTCGCAGCACGTCGGCCTCGAGTCGTGCTCCATGAAGATCGGCCTCCGGCAAGCCGCAGGCCGACACCGCGGTTTCAAATGCTTCCAGCGCGGACCGGGCGCCTTCCGGCTGCTGCAGCATCGCGCTGGCCCAGCCTACGGCGAGCTGTAATCGCGGACGGTGCGCAATGATGTGAGCCGGCAGCTTCGACACCAGCCCGCGAAACGTCGACACCTTGGCGGTCCGGATCAGGTCCACGCCGAAGAGTTCGATGAGTTCGACTGCACGGTCGGCGTCGTCTGCCGCGATCGCGTGGTCCACCGCTTCCCGCTGCAGTCCCTGCTCGGCGAACCAACGGGACGCCGCGGCGTGCAAGGGTGCAACCCGGTCGGGGTGGTCGCGCTCGAGCCGGCGACGCAGATACTCGGCGAACAATTGGTGGTAGCGGAACCATTCACCGTCGGGGTCAAGACGACGGAGGAACAGGTCGCGGTTCTCGGCCTCTTCGAGCAGGCCCTGTCCATGCGCGGTGCCGGCCAGCGTCGATGCCAGATCGCCGCTGATCCGTTCGGTGATCGATGTGGCCATGAGGAAATCACGCAACTCGGGTTGTAACGAATCGAGCACGTTCTCGGCCAGATATTCGCCAATGGCGTGATCACGGCCTGACATTCGGCTGATCACCATGCCGGGGTCTCGACAAACGCGCAGTGACAGCGATGCGAGCTGCAGCCCGACCACCCAACCGTCGGTAGTCCGCTCCAAGCTCGCCACGTGCGTGTCGTCCAGAGCCAGGCCGCAGGTCCCCAAGAGAAATGCACGCGATTCCGAGGTATCGAACCGCATGTCCTGCGAGTCGATTTCGACAAGCTCGTCGCGGGCCCGCATCCGGCTGACCGGAAGGTTCGACCGGGTCCGGCTGGTGACGATCACCTGTGTGTGCGCACCGCAGTGGTCGAGTAGGTAAGTCAGTGCCTCGATCGTGGTCGCCTCGGTGATGCGGTGCCAGTCGTCGATCACGATGACGACGGAGGCGCCGTCGTCGTCGATCTGGTCGATAAACGAGGTCAGCACCCGGCGGATCACAGTGGGCCCGCGCTCCTCCAGCACCTGCCGCAGTTGTCGAGCCAGTGTGGGACGTACCGTTCGCACGGCCTCGATGAGATCGGTGACGAACCATACGACGTTGTTGTCGTCCTCATCGACGGTGAGCCAGGCGACGGCCGTGCCCTCGTCGGCAAGAACAGTGCGCCACTGCGCGGCCAGCGTCGTCTTACCGGAGCCTGCGGGTCCGCGGATCATGACCAGCCGTCGTCCACCGCTGCCGCGTAACTTTTCGATCAGTCGTCCGCGGGACACGAGCCGACGCGCTGACGTGGGCGGACGGTACTTGATCGATACCGTGGCCCGCTCCGCATCGCGGTCTGGCAGCTGAAGTCTGGAATCCTGTTTCAGGATCGCGGTTTCCAGGGCACGCAGGTCAGGGCTTGGGTCGACGCCGAGTTCTGCGTCGAGTCGGCGCCGCAATTCCGTGCCCACCCGCAGCGCCTCGGCTTGGCGGCCCGACCGATACAGCGCCAGCATGAGCAGGGCGTGCAGGCGCTCCCTGAACGGATGTGCTGCAGAGAGACTTTCGAGCTCGGCGATCAATGCATGGTGTCGGCCCAATGCGAGGTCGGCGTCGATCCGGTGATCAAGTGCCACCAATCGGAGCTCCTCGAGGCGCGCTGTCTCGGCTACGGCGAACGCTGGTTGACCCAGATCTTCGAGCACCCCGCCGCGCCACAGGCTCAGCGCTTCGCGCAGCACTCCAGCGGCCCGTTCGGGATTCCCGCTCCGCAGCGCCTCCTGCCCTGCTTCGAGTAGGTCCTCGAACCGGGCGCTGTCGATCTGGCCGCGGCTCAAGAAGACCCCGTATCCGGCCTTCTGAGTGACGGGAACGTCGTGGACGCCCTCTGCCGACAGACGAGCGCGAAGCCGCGACACGTGAGCGCGCAGAGTGACGTTCGCGCTGGCAGGCGGTGCGCCATGCCAGATCGCGTCTGCGATGCGGTCCGCCGACAGACACCGATTGGGGTGAAGCAACAGCAAGGCGAGCAGTTCGCGCTGCTTCGGGCCACCGAGATCTATCGGCTGGCCGCCGTCGCGACTGACACTGAGCGGACCTAGGACGCCGAATTCCGGCACCACGCTCACGACGTCGCTCCGCCGACTTTCACCAGGTCAGCGTAACGTTCTCGGGCGTTCCGGGGTTCAGTTCTCGGTCGGAGCAGCCACCCGCTGGAGGAGCCGTCGTCGCGTCTACGCCGGCGGGAGCGGGACGAACCACGTCGGGTTCACCCACACACCCCAGGCCGCCGAGCCCGGGTTCCACACCACGTTCAGCGGCGCGGTCACCCCGGGGATGTTCGGCGGTAGCCACACCACCGGTAGCCCGAAGTAGGCCGGGTCGTTCCAATGCTCGCCGGGATCGCCCCAGTGTCCCGGCGGGGTCTGCAGCGGGTCCCATTTCTTGACCTGCCCCGGCGGGCCGAACGGGTTGTGCCCCGGCGGATCGCCGGGCAACCAGATGTCGTCGTGCCCGGGCGGGTTCGGTCCGGGTTTGGGATCGGCGGTCGCCAATCCGGTGCCCAGACCTATTGCAGACAGTCCCAGCGCACCGGCGATGGCCGTGCCGGCTGCGAATGTTCGGATCTTCACTGTGAACTCCTTGTGCAGTGGTTCCTTCGGAAGACCCCCCAACCGCGCCGTCGGATACCCGAGCCGCGCGGGTGAAAAACCGTGCCCGGCTAACTGTCGGGTTTGACCCCGCCGAGCTGCGCGGTCACGGCGTCGGCGGTGGCGACCAGCGCGCGGGCCCGTTCGGCGATCTCGCTGTCGGTCAGCGCGCTCCCGATGTGCAGTGAGGTGACCATCACCTGCCGTCGATAGTGGTCGAACACCGGCGCCGAGATGACGCTGATGTCGTGGCGCGTGCGACCGCCGGGGCTCTCGTCGCGCAGGTAGACACGCTCGCCGATGTCGGACACCAGCTCTCCGAGCAGGGCGCGCAGTTCGTCGGGCAGGTCGGCGGACATGCCCGCCATCAGCGAGTACAGCCGCCGCCCCGCCGGGGTCATGCGTTCGACCAGGTAACCGTCGGCCCGGCATGCGCTGATCACCCGGGTGAGGCGTTCGGTGTCGGTGCGCAGCGGAAGCGTCGGTTCCCTCGCCAGCCAGTCGCGTTCGGCCTCGTCGTCCCACAACACGAACATCAATCCCACCGGCGGCGCGAACGGGTAGCTCTGGCCGACCTCCACGCCGGTCCGGGTGCCGGCCGGGGCGACGAGGTCGAGCACGGTGATGCGGTCGTCGACGACGCCGGACAGCGCCGCGGTGACCGAGAACCGCGACGACAACCGGCGCAGGTGCTCGCGCGCGGCGGGGCTCACCCGCATCGACTCCTGGGCGCGGTGTCCCAGCGTGATCAGCGACGGGCCGAGCCGGTAGGTCTTGTCCGCGGGATCGCGCACCAGATAACCCGACTCCACGAGCGAGGTGGTGATACCCAGGCACGTCGGCTTGCTCAGCCCCACGCGGCGGGCCAACTCCGAGACCCCGAAGCGCTCGCCGGGATTCTGGGCCAGAAAATCCAGAATCCGGACGACGCGCTCGGTCGGCGGCGACGCGCGACCCGACGGTTCTTGGGACACCGCGATAGGCTAACTCCCGTTCCATATTTGGACCAGAGCGGTCAGCATATTGACTCTGTTTGGAACAGGTTCTAGTTTCGGCAGGGTGTACACGCAGCCACTGACGGACGCGATCGCCGAAGCCGAGCACCTCGTCGCCACCGCACCGTTCATCGAGTCCGAGGCCGACCTGCTCGAGGGCCTGCAGTACCTCGCCGGATGTATCTCGGCGTGCACGCACCTGGCGTTCGACTACGACCGCGACCATCCGTTCCTGCAGTCGGGCACCGGACCGTTCACCAAGATGGGCCTCGACAACCCCGATGCGCTGTACTTCGGCACCCGGGTCCAGGCGGGCCACGAGTACGTCGTCACCGGCCGGCGCGGCACCACCACCGATCTGGCGTTTCAACTGCTCGGTGGTGAGTACACCGACGACAACGTCCCGCCCAGTCAGGCCGCGTTCGACGACCGCGAACTCGACATCGCCGAGGACGGCACGTTCGAGTGGCGGGTCACCCCGAGCAGCCCGTCGCAACTGGTGATCCGCGAGGTCTACAACGACTGGTCGGCGCAGCGCGGCCACATCGCCATCGCACGCACCGACACCGCAGGCACCTCGCCCCCGCCGCTGACCCGCGAGCTGATCGAGAAGCGGTACGCGGTCGCCGGTAAGCAACTGGTGCAGCGGGTCAAGACGTGGTTGCAGTTCCCGCAGTGGTTCTACAACACGTTGCCCGTGAACACGATGGTCGCGCCGCGCCTCACGCCGGGCGGGCTGGCCACGCAGTACTCGTCGGTCGGTCACTTCGACCTGGCGCCGGACCAGGCCATGATCATCACGCTGCCGGTCAGTGAAGCACCATATCTCGGCTTCCAGCTCGGCAGCCTCTGGTACATCTCACTGGACTACATCAATCACCAGACATCGCTGAACGGCACTCAGGCGCAACAGGATCCGGACAACAAGATCCGCATCGTGGTGTCCGACGCCAACCCCGGCGTGACGAACTGGTGCGAGACCCTGGGGCACCGCAAGGGTTACCTGCAGTTCCGCTGGCAGCGGCTCTCACGGGAGCTGACCGAGGGCGACGGCCCCACCGTCGAGGTCCTCGACATCGACAAAGTCGCCGCCGCACTGCCCTACTACGAGGCGAACAAGATCTCCGACGAAGCCTGGCGTGAGCGGATCGCGCTGCGCCAGCAGCAGATTCAGAACAGGATGGTGGGTTGATGCCGGGTCTGCTCGACGGCAAGGTGGTCGTCATCAGCGGGGTCGGGCCCGCGCTCGGGACCACGCTCGCGCGGCGCTGCGCACAGGAGGGCGCCGACCTTGTGCTGGCGGCCCGGACCGTCGAGCGGCTCGAGGACGTCGCCAAACAGGTCACGGACCTGGGCAGGCGCGCGCTGTCGGTCGGCACGGACATCACCGACGAGGCGCAGGTCGCCAACCTCGTCGAGGAGACGATGACGGCCTACGGCCGGGTCGACGTGCTGATCAACAACGCGTTCCGGGTGCCGTCGATGAAACCGTTGGCCGACACCACGTTCGAGCACATGCGCGACGCGATCGAGCTGACGGTCTTCGGGGCGCTGCGCCTGATCCAGGGCTTCACCCCCGCGCTGGCGGAGGCCAACGGGTCGGTCGTCAACGTCAACTCGATGGTGGTGCGCCACTCGCAGGCCAAGTACGGCGCGTACAAGATGGCCAAGTCGGCGCTGCTGGCGATGTCACAGTCGCTGGCCACCGAACTCGGCGAGCAGGGGATCCGGGTGAATTCCGTTCTGCCCGGCTACATCTGGGGCGGCACCCTGGAAAGCTACTTCAACCATCAGGCCGGCAAGTACGGCACGACGGTCGACGAGATCTACCGGGCCACCGCGGCGGCCTCGGATCTCAAGCGGCTGCCCACCGAGGACGAGGTGGCCTCGGCGATCCTGTTCATGGCCAGCGACCTGTCCAGCGGCATCACCGGGCAGGCGCTGGACGTCAACTGCGGGGAGTACAAGGCGTGAGTGCCCCGCGCACCGACGTCGGGACCGTCGAGGATCTGCACGCGTCGGCCACGAAGGCGTGCGGTCTCGACGACTTCGGCAGCGACGACGACAACTACCGCGAGGCCCTCGGCGTGCTGCTCGAGTCGTACCGCCGCGACGCCGATCTCACCGAGCTCGGCAGCAAGATGCAGCGCTTCTTCGTCCGCAACGCGCTGGTCGCCCGGCTGGTCAGCGAGGCGGCGTGGAAGCAGCACCCGCAGCACGTCGACGTCGCGATCTCCAAGCCGATCTTCGTGACCGGGCTGCCCCGCACCGGTACCACCGCGATCCACCGGCTCCTCGCCGCCGACCCGCGACACCAGGGTCTGGAGCTGTGGCTGGCGGAATTCCCGCAACCACGTCCGCCCCGTGAAACCTGGCCGGACAACCCGGTTTTCGCGCAGCTCGACGCGCAGTTTCGCAAGGCGCACGACGAGAACCCGGACTACACCGGTCTGCACTACATGACCGCCGACGAGGTCGAGGAATGCTGGCAGTTGCTGCGCCAGTCGCTGCACTCGGTGTCCTACGAGACGCTGGCCCACGTCCCGACGTACTCGCAGTGGCTGGCTCGGCAGGACTGGACGAAACCGTATCAGCGCCACCGCAAGAACCTGCAGTTGATCGGGCTCAACGAACCCGAGAAGCGATGGGTGCTCAAGAACCCCAGCCACCTGTTCGCGCTCGACGCGCTGTTCAACACCTATCCCGACGCGCTGGTCATCCAGTGCCACCGGCCGGCCGAGACGATCATGGCGTCGATGTGCTCGCTGGCCCAGCACACCACCGAGGGCTGGTCGAACACATTCGTCGGCGACGTGATCGGGCAGGACTCGCTGGAGACCTGGTCGCGCGGCCTGGAACTGTTCAACGCCGAACGCACCAAACATGATCCGGCGCAGTTCTACGACCTGGACTACTTCGCCTTGATCAAGGATCCGGTCGGCGCCGTCGAGGACATCTACCGGGCCTTCGGCATCGAGTTCACCGACGCCGCCCGCGAGGCGATGGCTGCCACCCACGAGGCGAGCAAGCAGGGGCCGCGCGCGCCGAAGCACACCTACTCGCTGGCCGACTACGGTTTGACCGCCGAACAGGTCAAGGAGCGGTTCGCCGGCCTCTAGCGTTTCTTTGGCGAGCAGACGCAAAGTGACTGCATTGCGCGCGATTTCAGGGCACTTTGCGTCTGCTCGGCGGGCAAACTAGGCCGCGGTGTTGGCCAGGGTCCTGATCCGCTCGAGTGCCTCCTCGGCCAGGGTGGCGACGTCGTAGCCGTTGGCGGGCCCGCACGTCGAGATCTCGATGGCAGCGTTGTAGGCGGCGACGAACGCGCTGTCGCACGCCCAGTTGTCGCCGCTGAACGACCACAGCACGATTTCGGGCGCGCTGGACTCGATCGCTGGCAGCAGCTGGAACGCGTACTCGCGCTCGGCCATGCTGGTGACCCAGAAGGTCCGGCCGCGACACGACTCGATTGTGCTCTTCGCCTGTGCCAGAGCGTCTTTGGCGTTGTAGTCGGAGCGGTACACGCCGACCATCTCCTCGACGTACACCTCGCGGCCGGAGATGTCGGTCATCCAGTGGCCGCCGTCGTAGGCGGCGGGGTGGTAGTCGGCGATGAACGGCGGGTCGACCTCGCGGGCCACCCCCGCGCAGTCCGGCGGCTCGACGGTGACGAACAGGTTGCCGTCGGTCTTGTCGACCTTCGGGCTCAGCAGGTCACCGATCTGCCCGGCGGTGATCGGCGCGACCGGCGGTTCGGCCTGGGGCGCGGGACTGTCGACGACCCGGGTGCAGGCCGCCGCACTGAGCGCGAGCACGGCCACCACGAGCGGCGAGCAGACAGAGAATCGCATAGTCGGCGCCCCTTCCATGCGATTTTGTGTCTGCTCGCGAAAGGAACTTTACCCGTCGCCGGGGGAGGGGGCCGACGACATTTCCTCCAGACAGCCCTCCGCGACAGCATGTTTGATGCTGTCGGCCAGCCGCGGGCAAGACCTGGCGCGGGCCGGTTCGCCGCCGGACTCCCGGATCTCGGCGAAGTACGCGCAGCGTCGGGTGGCCTCGGTGTTCCACTGCACCGACGTGTGCGCCGGGCCCAGCTTCTTCACGTCGACCGACACGTGACAGAACCGGCAGTCGACCGACACCAGCCCGGACCGCAGGTAGCGGTCCCGGTCGCGCTGGGTGGCCTCGCGCAGCGCCGCGGTGCGGTCCGCACCGAACGACGGCGCCTTCAAAGCAGAGCCGCCGTCACCGCCCGGCCCGTGGTGGTGATCGTCGTCGTCATGAGCGCCGTGCAGCAGCAGCATCGCCCGGGCCAGCCGGTCAACATCGGGTGCTTCCTCGCGCGGGCTCATCAGCTGGGCTGCTCGGCCGTCTCTTTCTCGTCCGCCTCAGCCTGTTGGCGTTTGAGGTTCTCCTCGACCTCGACGTTCCACTTCTCGTTGGCCGCCGTCGTGTCGACCTCGATCTCGAACCGGTCGGTCATCTCCGGCGTCACATCGGCGACGTCGACGTAGAACTGCTGATACCAGCGGCGCATCTGGTAGACCGCGCCGTCCTCCTCGACCAGCAGCGGGTTGTCGATGCGGGTCTTGTGCTTCCAGATCTCGACATCCTGCAGGAAGCCTTTGCTGACACCCTCGGTGAAGACGTCGGCGAGCCGTTCGGTGGTCTTCTCGTCGAGGCCCTTGGGCTTCTCCACGATGACGCCCCACTGCAGCATGAACGAGTTCTGGGTGACCGGGTAGTGGCAGTTGATCAGGATCGACTCGGCCTTGTAGCCGCCGTAGTTGTTGTGCAGCCAGTTGATCATGAACGACGGGCCGAAGTACGAGGCCTCCGAGTCCAAATGCGCCTCACCGTAGGTGGTGCCCATGTCGTTGATGTCCGGCCGGCCCACGTTGTGCAGGTACTGGCTGGCGATGTGCCCTTCGAAGACGTTCTTGAAGTACGTCGGAAGCCCGTAGTGGATGTAGAAGAAGTGCGCCATGTCGGTGACGTTGTCGATGATCTCCCGGCAGTTGGCGTTCTCGATCAGGATCGAGTTCCACTTCCAGTCGGTCCAGTCATCGCTTTCGACCTCGGGGATCTCGGGGATCCGAACCTCGGGCTGCGGCGGGTTGCCCTCGTGGTCATGCCAGACGAACAGGAGGCCGCCGCGCACGTCGGTCTCCCACGCGCGGGTGCGGGCCAACCGCGGGGTGCGCTTGGCGTAGGGCACCAGCTTGCATTTGCCGTCGCCGCCCCAGCGCCAGTCGTGGAACGGGCAGGCCACCTCGTCGCCCTTGATGCTGCCCTGGGCCAGGTTGCCGCCCATGTGCCGGCAGTAGCCGTCGAGGACCTTGACATCGCCCTTGGAGTCGGCGAAAACGACCAGCATGGTGCCGAAGATCTCGATGCCGTGCGGCTTGCCGTCGAGGAAATTCTTCACGGGGCCGAGGCAGTGCCATCCCCTGGCGTACCGGTCCGGCAGGGCGCCGGTGTCGATCTCGCGAATCCCGGCTGTTTCGGTAGTCACGGTGGGCCTCCCGGTTCTGTGTCTCTAACTAGAACACGTTACAGTTTTTCCCGCTGGGCGCGCAATCCAAACGCTTCTACCAGCGTCGTCACCAGCTGTATAACCGAACAATGCCGTTGTACTCATTCGAGGGCCGCACGCCGACCATCGATCCGGGCGCATTCATCGCCCCCACGGCGACGCTGGTCGGCGACGTCCACGTGGAGGCCGGCGCCTCCGTGTGGTTCAACGCGGTGCTACGCGCCGACTTCGCCCCCATCGTCGTCCGCGAGGGCGCCAACGTCCAGGACGGCTGCGTGCTGCACGCACCGCCGGGGATCCCCGTCGACGTCGGGCCGGGCGCCACGATCGCGCACGGCTGCGTGGTGCACGGCGTGCACATCGGCGCGGAGGCGGTGCTGGCCAACCACTGCACGGTGCTCGACGGCGCGATCATCGGCCGACGCAGCCTGATCGCCGCGCACTCGCTGGTGGTCGGTGGGACGAAGATCCCCGACGAGGTGCTGGTCACCGGTGCGCCCGCCAAGGTGCGCGGCCCAATCGCCGGCACCGGCGCCGAGATGTGGGTCAACACCAACCCGTCCGCGTATCAGGAACTGGCCCGTCGTTACACGGCCGGGATGCAGCCCGTCGACGAGAGCTAGTCCGGCAGTCCGGTGCGCAGCGCGATCTCCTGCATCTTGCCGACGGTGATCACGTAGCTGTCGGTGGTGGCGTCGCCCAGCGCGCTCTGGAATTCCAGGCGCACCAGCGCCGGGCCGCGGGTGAACACCAGCAGCGTGGCCGCTTTGGCGCCGTCGGGTGAGGTGCCGACGGCCAGCGTGCCGTCGGTGCCGACCGGGACCGGCCGCGGAGTCGCGCCCGCGACCACCGACCCGATGCTGGGCAGCGCGTCGCGCAGCGTCCTGCTCGCCGTCTCGGCATCCGGGTAGACGACGATCGTGTCGGCGATGGCGCGGGTGTCGTCCTGGTTGACGAAAAGCGCGCTGGCCCCGGGCAGCCCGTCGGGCCCGGGGTTCGTCGACTGCACCGTGAACGTGTCCTCGTCGTCGCTGACATCGGCTGCTGTGAGCAGCAGCCGGCCGTAGTCGACGGCCGGGTCGCCGGTCGCGCTGGTGGTGGGCGCCGCCTGCACCGACGAGGACGACGGCGGGGCGGCCGGGCTTCCGGTGCCCGCGTTCGGGTCGGTCGCGGCCTCGCAGCCGACGGCGGCGGCGCAGAGCGCCGCCAGCGTGACCGCGGCGGACAGCGACTTCAATCGGTACTCAGACATTGCGTACCTCAACGTACTGATCTCACTGTCGGTGCTGGTGGGCGCGCTGCGGGGGTACGGTGGCGGCATGACGATCGGCACGGTGACCGAACTGTGGCGTCATCCGGTCAAGTCGCTGGGTGGGGTCAGGGTCGACGAGACCCATGTCGGGCCGCGCGGGGTGCACGGCGACCGGCTGTGGGCGGTCCGCGACCTCGAACGCGACATCACAGCCTCGGCGCGACGCATCCCGCTGTTGCTGACGGCGACGGCACGCTACGTCGACCCGCTGCCACCGGACGCCGGCCCCGGCAACGTCCCGGAGGTCGAGATCACCTTCCCCGACGGCACCGTGCTGTCCAGCCGTGACCCCGCGGTGCACACCAAGCTCTCCGAACTGGTCGACCGCGAGGTGAAGCTGACCGCCCTGCCGCCGGCCGACGACACGAGCCTGCACCGCATGCGGCTGCACAACCAGAAGGACGCCATCGCCTCGGCCCAGCTGCGCGCCGACTTCGGCGTCACCGATGGGGAGAAACTGCCGGACCTGGCGAAGTTCCCGATGTTCGAGCTGCTGAAGCTGGGCCGCTACTCGACGGCGCCGGGAATGTTCGTCGACCTGGCGCCCGTCCACGTCATGACCACGAGCAGCGTCGCCGCCATCGCCGACCAGATCGGCGACGACGTCGACGTCCGCCGGTTCCGGCCCAATGTGCTGATCTCGCTCGAGGATCCGGACGGGGACCTGCCCGAGGCGCAGTGGGTGGGCGCCGAGGCCGTGATCGGCGGCATCGGGCTCGACGTGATCTCGCAGACCGTCCGCTGCGTCGTGCCCAGCCGCGCCCAGCCCGGGCTCGAGGTGGACCGACGGATCACCCGCGCGGTCGCGGCGCGCGCGCAGCGGTGCCTCGGGGTGTACTGCACGGTGACCCGGTCCGGCCTCGTGCGGGTCGGCGACGCCGTCGACATCCGCGAGGCCTCCTCGTCGCGGCCGAAACAGTTGCTCGACAGCGCGACCATGGGCGCCAAGCGTTTCGCGCTCGGGCTGGCCACCGCCGTGGCCGACCGGGTGTTCCGCTAGAGCTTGCGCGCGCTGGCCGCGGCCCGGTCGAGTTCCCAGAAGGCGCGCAGCGCGATCAGCTTGCCGTCCCCGTTGACGCGGTAGGTGAACACGCCTTCGGCGGTCACCTCGTAGCCCGCGGAGTGGATCACGATGCGGCCCACGTTGGCCTCCTCGTTGCCGCACTGGTAGGTCCGGTCGAACTCGAAGCGCAACTCGCTCGGGGCGATCGCCGTGTCGTAGAACGCCGCGATGGCTTCCTTACCGCGGTGGCCCCTGCCTTCTGGGTCGAAATGCGAGGGACCGACCGGGTCCTCGACGACGGCGTCATCGGCGAAGTTGTCCAGCCACGCCTGCTTGTCATGTGCCATCGCCGCCTCGCGGGACCGCCTGCCCGCCAGATGAACCGGCGATCCCGGATCGGTGACCGTCACTGCTGCCAGCCCGAATGGATGTAGGTGTCGGCGAAGCGCCTCATCGAATCCTGCTTGTCCCGCAGTGGCGCGTCGAAGCCCAACCCCTCGAACACCCAGGGCACCAAGATGTTGTCGGTCACCCCGGCCTCGGCCAGTTCGCGGTGCCCGTCGACGCCGAACTTGTCGATGCACACGGCCTGGAACTCGAATGGCGCGTCCGCGCGGCCGTATTCGGCCAGCAGCGCCTTGAGCTTGCCGATCGTGTCGGCCAACTGCTCACCGGTCATCATCGCGCTGGTCCAGCCGTCACCCACGCGGGCCGCGCGCCGCAGCGCGACGTCGGTATGGCCGCCGACGTAGAACGGCACCGGAGCGCTGGGCGCCGGGCTCATCTGCAGGCGGTCGAAATCGTAGAACTCGCCGTGGAACTCGACCATGCCGCCGGCCAGCACAAGCTTGATCACCTCGATCATCTCGTCGACCCGTTTGCCGCGCTTGGCGTACGGCTGGCCGCACCACTCGAATTCCTCCGGCGCCCAGCCGATCCCGACGCCGAACCCGAACCGGTTGTTGGTCAGGTTGGCCACCGAACCGACCTGGCGGGCCAGCAGCAGCGGGTTGCGCGACCCCAGCTTCATCACGTTCGTGTAGAAGCGCAGCGTCGACGTCACCGCGCCCATCGCGCCGGCGGCGATCAACGGGTCCACCCAGGGGGTGTTCTCGTCCCACATCCGTGAGCCGTCCGGCGTGTACGGGTAGTCGGCCGCCTGCTTCTCCATGTAGAAGATGGAGTCCGGCAACGCGATCGAGGTGAACCCGACCTCCTCGGCGGTCCTGGCGATGTCGACGAGCTGATCGATCGGGCACATCGGCACCGCGCAGGTGTACTGCATCATCATCATCAGCGGCTCGGCTTGTCCGAGCTGACCACCCACATCGAGTAGTACTGCGATCCACCGCCGTACGCGTGCCCGAGCGCCTTGCGTGCGCCTTCGACCTGGTGGTCGCCGGCCTTGCCCATCACCTGGATCGCCGCCTCGGCGAACCGGATCATGCCCGACGCGCCGATCGGATTGCTCGACAGCACACCGCCGCTCGCATTGAGCGGGATGCGCCCACCGATCGCCGTCTCACCCGCCTCGGTCAGCTTCCAGCCCTCGCCCTCCGGCGCGAAACCCAAGTTCTCCAGCCACATCGGCTCGAACCAGGAGAACGGCACGTACACCTCGGCGACGTCGATCTCGTCGATCGGGCTGGAGATGCCGGCCGCCGCCCACAGCGCCTTGGCCGCGTCGCGGCCGGCCTGCGGGTTGACCTGGTCGCGCCCCGAATAGGCCAGCGGTTCGGTGCGCAGCGCGGTGGCGTGGATCCACGCCACCGGGTTGCCGTCGGCCACCTGCTTGTCGGCGATCTCCTCGTTGCCGATCACCATCGCGCATGCACCGTCCGACGACGGGCATGTCTCGTCGAAACGGATCGGATCCCACAGCATCTGCGAGCCCATCACCTTTTCCAGCGTGATGTCGGGCTGGTGCAGATGCGCCAACGGGTTCTTCGCCCCGTTGAGCCGGTCCTTGACCGCCACCATCGCGCCGATGTGATTCGGCGCGCCGCTGCGACGGATGTAGGCCCGCACGTGGGGTGCGAAGTAGCCGCCGGCGCCCGCGCCGACGGGCTTGGTGAACGGCACCGGAATGCTCAACGCCCACATGGCGTTCGACTCGGACTGCTTCTCCCACGCCATACACAGCACCCGCCGGTACTTACCGGACTGCACCAGCGACGCGGCCACCACGCCGGTCGACCCGCCCACCGAACCGGCGGTGTGCACCCGGATCAGCGGCTTGTTCGTCGCGCCCACGGCGTCGGCCATGAACAGCTCGGGCATCATCACGCCCTCGAAGAAGTCCGGTGCCTTACCGACCACCACGGCGTCGATGTCGTCCATCGTCGAGCCGGAATCGGCCAGGGCCTTGTCGATGGCCTCGCGCACCAGACCGTTCATCGACACGTCCTGGCGTTTGGCGACGTACTTCGTCTGCCCGGTGCCCAGCACCGCAGCCAGCTGCTTGCTCATGACCGTCCTTCCAGGACCGCGACCAGATTCTGTTGCAGCGCAGGCCCGCTCGTCGCGTGCGCCAGCACCCGCTGCGCCGACCCGTCGAAGATGTGCCGGGCCGCGAAACCGATGCGCTCCAGGCCCGCCGAGAACATCGGGTTGGCGGCCAGCGGACCGCCCGACGGATTGACCTTCGTGCGATCGCCGAGGCCGATCGCCTCGGTCAGGATCAGCTGCTGATGGGTGAACGGGGCGTGGATCTCGGCGATTTCGATCGAACCGGCGTCACCGCCGGTGGCCGCGGACGCCGACGCCGCCGTCGACGGTGAGGTGGTCAGGTCGCGGGCGCCCAGCACGGGTGTTTCGATGCGGTGTTCGATGCCGGTGATCCATGCCGGGTTCTCGCGGAGCTCGCGCGCCCGGTCCCCGGCGGCCAGCACGATCGCCGACGCGCCGTCGGTGATCGGCGCGATGTCGTGGCGGCGCAACGGATCCGCGAAGTACGGGCGTTCGAGGAGTTCGTCGATCGACTTGGCGGGCTTCTCGCTGTCGGTGCGGCCCGCGGCCGTCATCGACTCCAGCGCGACCTGCGCCATCTGCTCGGCGGTCCACTTGTTCGCGTCCAGTCCGAGGCGGGCCTGCAGCCCGGCGATCGACACCGAGTCCGGCCACAGCGGCGCCACGCTGTACGGGTCGGTCTGCAGGGCCAACACCCGGCGCAGCGTGCCCGCGCTGGACTTGCCGAACCCGTACACCAGCGCGGTCTCCACCTCGCCGGTCAGGATCTTGATGTAGGCCTCATACAGCGCCCAGGCCGCGTCCATCTCGACGTGCGACTCGTTGATCGGCGGCACCGCGCCGATCGAGTCGATCGCCGAGATGAACGAGAACGCGCGCCCGGCAAGGTAATCCGAGGAGCCCGAGCACCAGAAGCCGATGTCGGTCTGCTGCAGGCCGAGCTCGTCGTAGAGCCGGTGAAAACACGGCATCAGCATTTCGACGCCGTTGGTGGTCCCGTCGGTGCGGCGCACATGCGGCGCGTGCTCGAACCCGACGACTGCTACTGCGCGGTCGGAAGTCATGTGTGCCCTTTACAGGTGGTGCTTGTAGGTGTCGTAGTCGGCGTCGGGCTCACCCGTCGGCCGGAAGTGGTCGATGTTGTCGATGCCCAGCCCCCACTCCTCGCGGGGCTTCCAGACCGCCTCCACCCGCATGCCCATCCGCACGTCGGCCGCGTCGATCTCGGTGACCAGGTGCAGGAACGGGATGTCGGCGCCGTCGAGCAGCACGTAGGCGGCCACGTACGGCGGTTTGATGCGCTGACCGGCGAACGGGATGTTGATCACCGCGAACGTGGTGACCGTGCCCTTGTCCGGCAGCTCGATGAACTCGTCGAGCGCCAGGCCGGTGGCCGGGTCGGCCTCCTTGGGCGGGAAGTACACCTTGCCGGGCTTGCCGTCGCGGCCCTTCTTGGTGCGCGCGCCGAGAAGCTTGCCCTCCTCGAGGGCCCGCAGGAACACGCTCTCGGGCAGGGATGCGGTGTGCTGGATCTCGATCGACGACGGCGTCACCTGCACGGTCACCGGGTCGCGGTCGTCGTCTTGAACATTCGAGCCCTCGGGTTCGGCCTGATCGCCGAGCGTGAAGTACGCGATGTCGGTGATCGCGCCGACGGGCTCGTCGACCCAGTGCGCGGCGACGCGCGCGCCGGTGCTGATGGCCTCCGGGGAACCCGCGTCGACGGCGTGCAGAAGCGGGGTGTCGGCGCCGTCGAGTTTGATCAGCGCCCACGCGAACGGACGGTCCAGCGGCTGGCCCTGCAGCGGCGCCGGCTGCCATGTCCACGACACCACGGTTCCGACGCCGGCCACCGGTACGATCTCGGTCAATCGCTCGTAGGTGACCGGATCGAACTCGGCGGGTGGCACGTGCACCCGGCCGTCGGAGCCACGCACGCCCACGATGCGTCGTGCGCGCAGGGCGGTGAAGAACTGGGACAGGAGTGGTCCGACTGAACGGGTGTAGTCGAATGACAGCTTCAGCGGCGCCGAAAGCGGCGGCTGATGGGGATCGATCTGCACCGGGCTGCTTTGGCTGGTGGTCACGGCATCGAGTAGAACAGGTTCTAACAATGGTTTCAAGACACCGTTATGAGGTCTGCCGATGAAGCTCGGACTGCAGTTGGGTTATTGGGGCGCGCAGCCGCCGGAGAACCACGCCGAACTGGTGGCCGCCGCCGAGGACGCCGGCTTCGACACGGTGTTCACCGCCGAGGCGTGGGGTTCGGACGCTTACACGCCGCTGGCCTGGTGGGGGCGCGAGACCAAACGGATGCGGCTGGGCACGTCGGTGATCCAGTTGTCCGCGCGCACGCCCACCGCCTGCGCGATGGCGGCGCTGACGCTCGACCACCTTTCCGGCGGGCGGCACATCCTCGGGTTGGGTGTGTCGGGTCCCCAGGTCGTGGAGGGTTGGTACGGCGCGAAGTTCCCCAAACCGCTGGCCCGCACCCGCGAGTACATCGACATCCTGCGCCAGGTGTGGGCCCGCGAGGCCCCCGTGCGCAGCGACGGCCCGCACTACCCGCTGCCGCTGACCGGCGAGGGCACCACGGGGCTCGGCAAGAACCTCAAGCCGATCACCCATCCGCTGCGCGCCGACATCCCCGTGATGCTCGGCGCGGAAGGCCCGAAGAACGTCGCGCTGGCCGCCGAGATCTGCGACGGGTGGCTGCCGATCTTCTACTCGCCGCGCATCGCCGGCATGTACAACGAGTGGCTCGACGAGGGTTTCGCCCGCCCGGGTGCGCGCCGCAGCCGCGAGGACTTCGAGATCTGCGCGACGGCGCAGGTGGTCGTCACCGACGACCGCGCCGAGATCATGGAGCTGATGAAGCCGCACCTGGCGCTGTACATGGGCGGGATGGGCGCCGAGGACACCAACTTCCACGCCGACGTCTACCGCCGGATGGGATACGCCGAGGTCGTGGACGACGTGACCAAGCTGTTCCGCTCCGATCGCAAGGACGAAGCCGCCAGGATCATCCCCGACGAGCTGGTCGACGACTCCGCGATCGTCGGCGACCTGGCCTACGTGCAGGAGCAGATCAAGGCCTGGGAGGCCGCCGGCGTCACGATGATGGTCGTCGGCGCGCGCTCGCCCGAGCAGATCCGGGACCTGGCCGCGCTGGTTTAGGCCCTTGTCCGGCGCTCGTGACACAGCTGAGTAGACACTTCCTTGCTAGGTGTCTACCCGGCGTTCTAGATTGGCGCGGTGACTCAGCACACAATCGCCGGCACGGTGCTCACGATGCCGGTGCAGATCCGACAAGCCCATCAACACATGGCGATGTTCTCGGTGGACGCCGACGCCGCCCAACAGATGATCGACTACAGCGGGCTGCAGGTCTGCCGCTATCTGCCCGGGCGCGCGATCGTGGTGCTGATGCTGATGCGCTACGAGGACGGCGACCTCGGAAAGTACTGGGAGTATGGCACCAACGTGATGGTGAACCGGCCCGGCTCTGAGGCGTCAGGACCGCGGGCGCTGCAGTCGGCGGGCGCGTTCATCCACCATCTACCTGTCGACCAGGCGTTCACGTTGGAGGCCGGCACCAAGATCTGGGGCTACCCGAAGGTGATGGCGGACTTCACGGTTCGCGACGGCCACACCTACTCGTTCGATGTCACGATCGACGGCCAGTTCGCGGTCGGCATGGACTTCAAACCCGGGCTGAAGGTCCCGTCGGCGTTCACCGGAAAACCGCAGGCGCATCCGACGTTCTCCTACCGGGACGGTGTGGTGCGCGAGACGCTGGGCGAGATGACGCTGCGCGACGTGCGCTACCGGCCCGGCGGCGCGCGGGTCCGGCTCGGCGAGCACCCCTACGCGAAGGAACTCGCCGGTCTCGGTTTCCCAAAACGGGCGCTGGTCTCGAGTTCGGCTGGCAACGTGGAGATGTCGTTCGCGGACGCGCAGGAGGTTCGGCCATGACGATGACGGCACCGCAGACCAAACCCGACGTCGACCTGACCGACGGCGCCTTCTACGCAGGCGACTCGCGATCGGCCTACAAGTGGATGCGCGAGCACGAACCGGTCTTCCGCGACCGCAACGGGCTGGCCGCCGCCGCCAGCTACGCCGCGGTCATCGAGGCCGAGCGCAACCCCGAGCTGTTCTCCAACGCCGGCGGCATCCGCCCGGACCAGCCCGGCGTCGAGATGATGATCGAGATGGACGATCCGCAGCACCTGCTGCGCCGCAAGCTCGTCAACTCCGGCTTTACCCGCAAGCGGGTGAAGGATCTCGAGGGATCCATTGAGGCGCTGTGTGATTCGCTGATCGACGCGGTCTGCGAGCGTGGCGAGTGTGACTTCGTCTGGGACCTGGCCGCGCCGCTGCCGATGGCCGTCATCGGCGACATGCTCGGCGTGCGGCCCGAGGAACGCGAGATGTTCCTGCGGTGGTCCGACGACCTGGTCGGCGCGCTGAGCAGCACCGCGGACCCGGAGAAGTTCCAGCTGACCATGGACGCGTTCGCCGCCTACACCGAGTACATGATGGGCATGATCGCCTCCCGCAAGGAACAGCCGACCGACGACCTGGTCAGCGTGCTCGTGCACGCCGAGGTCGAAGGTTCCAAGCTCGAGGACCACCAGATCGTCACCGAGGTGCTGCTGCTGCTGATCGGCGGCGACGAGACCACCCGCCACACGCTGTCCGGCGGCACCCGTCAGCTGCTGCGGCATCCCGACCAGCACCAGCGGTTGCGCAGTGATCTGTCGTTGTTGCCGAACGCGATCGAGGAGATGCTGCGCTGGACCGCCCCGGTGAAGAACATGGCGCGCACCGTCACCACCGACACCGAATTCCACGGAACGGCCCTCAAAGAGGGCGAGAAGATGATCCTGCTGTTCGAGTCGGCCAACTTCGACGAGAAGGTATTCGAGAACCCCGACACGTTCGACATCGAGCGCTATCCGAACAACCACCTGGCGTTCGGGTTCGGCACGCACTTCTGCCTGGGCAACCAGCTCGCGCGGCTGGAGCTGTCGATCATGCAGACCAAACTGCTACAGCGACTCCCGGACCTGCGGCTGGCCTCCGACGAGGACCTGCCGCTGCGGCCCGCGAACTTCGTCTCCGGCCTGGAGAGGATGCCGGTGGTGTTCAGCCCGACAGCGAAGGTACCCGGCTGACGGTACGGGCCCGCGGCCGCAGCACCATGCTCATCGCCAGCGACACCATCCCGATCCCGACGCAGATCCACAGCGCGAGAGCGAAACTCGCCTGTGTGCCGGACCCGACCACCGGTCCGGCCCACGCAAACCCCAGCGACGACCCGATCCCGTAGGCGGCGTTGGCGATTCCCGGTAGCGCGCCGGGTTCGTCGTCGGGGGCCTGCACGACCCCGAGGATGCTCATCGCGGTCATCGCCACACCCATGTACGCCAACCCCAGCAGCGCGACAAAGATCGCCAGCAGGGTCCGGTCGGCGGAGAACACCGCGATCAGGACGCCGACGACCACGCCGCCGACCTGCCCGACGCGCAGCAGGGTCACGTAGCCGATCCGGACGCCGAGGCGGCCCGCGAGCGGCGCAACGGCCAACTGGATGATCGCCGCGGGCGTGATGAACAGCAGCGCGGTGGTGAGTCCGTCGAGCCCGAAACCGGAGTCGGTGTCCTCGGCGATGTAGGGCACGATGAAGCCGAGGACGACGAGGAACGACGCCATGTTGAGGATGGTGACCACGATCAGTGGCCACGCCTCTCGGCCGCGCAGCGCGTCGATGTTGACCAGCGGATGCTCTGTTCGGCGCTCGACGATCACCAGGATGGTGAGCGCCGCGGCCGCGGCCGCGATGATGCCGAGCGCCAGCGGCGAGGCCCACCCCGATCCGCTGCCAGCCGCGAAGAACAGGTTGATGCCGGCGACACCGGTCGCGATCAGGGCGGCGCCCTTCCAGTCCATCCGGCCGGGGGCGTGACGGCGCGGATCGTCGGCGGGCAGGGCCGCCGCGCACATCACGATCCCGAGGAGCCCGACAACACCGATGAGCAGGAAGATCGACCGGTATCCGAATTGGTCGGACAAATAGCCGCCCACCAGCCCGTCGACACCCGCCACCCCGCCCGTCATCGCGGTCACGATTCCGCTGCACAGCCCGAACGTCTTGTCCGGCAACCATTCCCGCATGATCAGAAAGGCCAGGGCGAACGTCACATTGCTGACACCCTGCAGCAGCCTGCCGAACAGCACCACCGGCAGTGAGGTGCTGAGGAGACAGAGGGCGGTGCCGACCGTCAGCACGGTCAAGACGACGAACATCATCTTCTTGCGGCCGAGGAAATCGCTCCACCGCACCAGGACCACGTTGCCGACGGCGCCGGCGAGATAGAAGTACGTGGACATCGCCGCGAACGCACCCTTGCCCAGTTCGGTCTCGATGTCGCGAATGGCCGGCGCCAGCATGGTGGCGTTGAGCTGAAACGACATGACCGCGATCAGCAACGCCGCGACGAGGAACGCGATCTGGCGCGTCGACAGCGTGCGAGCGGTGGGTTTGCCAGCGGGCATGGCGAACCTTAGCAGTAATTGACGCAGGCGTGGTTTATGTCGGCGGAATCGAAGCAAGCGAATTGGCGGAAGTTTGCTGACGACGTTCCACGCCTCGGCATAACGGCGATGACCGACCCGCGTGCCGACGTCGTCTCCGGCAGTACGAGAAGTGGACGTACCCCTTCCCGGTCGAGGACCTCGACCACTGTAAGGCCGTCGACTGGGAGCGGCTGCCACTTCTTGCTGGCCTGCAGAGCCGAACGGCCGGTACAGCGTTACCGCATCGATTTCACGACGCTCGGCTGCCTGGCCTACGTACCGCACCTGCGCCACGGCTACGGGGTCGCCGACCATGCGATCTACCGGCCCGACTATCGGATGACGCTGAACGACAACCAATCCGCCGTCGCGCAACTGATCGACGGGCAGCGCACCATCCGGGACATCAGCGCGGCGGCGCGAACACTGCCGACCGGGCCGCAGGGCAATGGACCCACAGTCGAGAAATACGCCCGCCAGCTGTTCGAGGCGTGGTGGCGGCTGGACTTCGTCGCGATGGCGATCCCGGCGCCGCCGTCGCTCAGCGCATCTTGAAGTTCGGCGCCCGCTTCTCCTTGAACGCGCGCGGCCCCTCCTTGGCGTCCTCGCTGAGGAAGACCGGGATGCCGTTGGCGGTGTCGGGCTTGAACGCCTCCTCCTCGTGCATCCCCTCGGTCTCGCGGATGGTCTTGAGGATCGCCTGCACGGCCAGCGGCCCGTTGTTGTTGATCACCTCGGCGATCTCGAGCGCCTTGTCCAGCGCGGTGCCGTCGGGCACCACGTAGCCGATCAGCCCGTACTCCTTGGCCTCGGCCGCGGTGATGTGCCTGCCGGTCAGCAGCAGGTCACACGCGATGGTGTAGGGGATCTGGCGCACTAGGCGCACCGCCGACCCGCCCATCGGGTACAGGCTCCACTTCGCCTCGGAGATCCCGAATTTCGCGCTCTCGCCGGCGATCCGGATGTCGGTGCCCTGCAGGATCTCGGTGCCGCCCGCGATGGCGGGGCCCTCCACCGCCGCGATCAACGGCTTGGTGAGCCGACGGCCCTTGAGCAGGCCGTCGATGCGCGACGGATCGTAGCTGCCGTCGGAGAACGAGTCGCCCGGCGGCTTGGCGGTGGCGGCCTTGAGGTCCATGCCCGCGCAGAAGTAGCCGCCGGCGCCGGTGAGGATGCAGGTGCGGATCTCCGGATCGTTGTCGACCCGGTCCCACGCCTCGACCATGATCGAGAGCATCTCGGTGGAAAGCGCGTTGCGTGCCTCGGGCCGGTTCAGCGTCAGGATCAGGGTGTGTCCGCGCTGCTCAATGAGGGCGTCGGGGCCCTTCTCGGCGTCACTCAAGGATGTTCACCTTCCAGCTTCGGTGCCACAGACTTGTCTGGAAATGTAACACGTTCTAGTTTAGGTTCCGTGGCCTTGAACATCGCTGATCTTGCCGAGCACGCCATCGACGCCGTGCCTGACCGTGTCGCCCTGATCTGCGGCGACGACCAGCTCACCTACGCCCAGCTGGAGGAGCAGGCCAACCGGCTGGCCCACTACCTCATCGACCAGGGCGTCAAGAAGGACGACAAGGTCGGGCTGTACTGCCGCAACCGCAACGAGATCGTCGTGGCGATGCTGGGGATCGTCAAGGCCGGCGCCATCCTGGTCAACGTCAACTTCCGCTACGTCGAGGGTGAGCTGAAGTACCTGTTCGACAACTCCGACATGGTGGCGCTGGTGCACGAGCGCCGCTATGCCGACCGCGTCGCCAACGTGCTGCCCGAGACCCCGGCGGTGAAGACGGTGCTGGTGGTCGAGGACGGCAGCGACGACGATTTCAAACGCTACGGCGGCGTCGAGTTCTACTCCGCGCTCGAACAGGCCTCGCCGGAACGCGATTTCGGCCCGCGCAGCGAAGACGACATCTACCTGCTGTACACCGGCGGCACCACCGGCTTCCCGAAGGGCGTGATGTGGCGCCACGAGGACATCTACCGGGTGCTGTTCGGCGGCACCGACTTCGCCACCGGCGAGTTCGTCAAGGACGAGTACGACCTGGCCAAGGCCGCCGGGCAGAACCCGCCGATGATCCGCTACCCGATCCCGCCGATGATCCACGGCGCGACGCAGTCGGCGACCTGGATGTCCTTGTTCTCCGGCCAGACCACCGTGCTGGCCCCGGAATTCGACGCCGACGAGGTCTGGCAGACCGTCGAGAAGCACAAGGTGAACCTGCTGTTCTTCACCGGCGACGCGATGGCACGTCCGCTGCTCGACGCGTTGACCAAGCTGCACGAAGCCGGGCACGAACCCGACCTGTCGTCGCTGTTCCTGCTGGCGAGCACGGCCGCGCTGTTCTCGACCAGCATCAAGGAGAAGTTCCTCGAACTGCTGCCCAACCGGGTGATCACCGACTCGATCGGGTCCTCGGAGACCGGCTTCGGCGGGACCAGCATCGTGGCCAAGGGCCAGTCGCACACCGGCGGGCCGCGGGTGACCATCGACCACCGCACCGTCGTGCTCGACGAGAACGGCAACGAGGTCAAACCCGGTTCGGGCGTGCGCGGGCTGATTGCCAAGAAGGGCAACATCCCGGTCGGCTACTACAAAGACGAGAAGAAGACCGCCGAGACGTTCAAGACGTTCAACGGGATTCGCTACGCGATCCCCGGTGACTTCGCCGAGGTCGAGGCCGACGGCACGGTCACGATGCTCGGCCGCGGCTCGCAGTCGATCAACAGCGGCGGCGAGAAGATCTACCCCGAAGAGGTCGAGGCTGCGCTCAAGGGGCATCCGGATGTGTTCGACGCGCTCGTCGTCGGCGTGCCCGACGAGCGCTACGGCCAGTGCGTCGCCGCGGTGGTGCACCGTCGCCCCGGCACCAACCCGACCCTGGCCGACCTGGACACGTTCGTGCGCCGCGAGATCGCCGGGTACAAGGTGCCGCGCAGGGTGTGGTGGGTCGACGAAATCCACCGCACCCCGGCCGGTAAGCCGGACTACCGCTGGGCCAAGGACACCACCGAGGAACGGCCCGCCGACGACGCGCACGCGAACCATGTAGGGAGTGGGTCATGATCCGCACCGAACTGTGTGACCGCTTCGGGATCCAGTACCCGATCTTCGTCTTCACGCCGTCGGAGAAGGTGGCCGCCGCGGTCACCCGTGCGGGCGGCATGGGCGTGCTGGGCTGTGTGCGGTTCAACGACGCCGACGATCTCGAGAACGTCCTGCAGTGGATGGACGAGAACACTCTCGGCTTGCCGTACGGAGTCGATGTGGTGATGCCGGCCAAGGTGCCGCAGGAGGGCACCGCGGTCGACATCAACAAGCTGATCCCGCAGGGCCACCGCGATTTCGTCGACAAGACCCTCGCCGACCTCGGCGTGCCGCCGCTGCCCGAGGAAGGCGACCGCAACGAGGGTGTGCTCGGGTGGCTGCACTCGGTGGCACGCTCGCACGTCGAGGTGGCGCTCAAACACCCGATCAAGCTGATCGCCAACGCGCTCGGATCGCCGCCCAAGGACGTCATCGACCAGGTGCATGCGGCGGGCGTTCCGGTCGCGGCGCTGGCCGGAAGCGCGAAACACGCTCAGCGCCATGTGGACAACGGCGTCGACATCGTCGTCGCGCAGGGCCATGAGGCCGGCGGGCACACCGGTGAGATCGGTTCGATGGTGCTGTGGCCGGAGATCGTCGACGCGCTCGACGGCAAGGCGCCGGTGCTGGCCGCCGGCGGTATCGGCACCGGCCGGCAGGTGGCCGCGGCGCTGGCGCTCGGCGCGTCCGGGGTGTGGATGGGTTCGGCGTTCCTGACCGCGGCCGAATACGACCTCGGCCACCGCAAGCCGGGCGGCACCTCGACGATCCAGGAGGGGCTGCTGCGGGCCACCTCGGCCGACACCGTGCGCCGCCGGATCTACACCGGCAAGCCCGCGCGGCTGCTGAAGACCAAGTGGACCGACGCGTGGGATGCCCCCGACGCGCCCGAACCGCTGCCGATGCCGCTGCAGAACATCCTGGTCAGCGAGGCGCACCAGCGGATGAACGACTCCGACAACCCGGACACGGTCGCGATGCCGGTAGGCCAGATCGTCGGCCGGATGAACGAGATCCGCCCGGTCGCCGACATCATCGCCGAGCTGGTGTCCGGTTTCGAGGAGGCCTCGCGCCGGCTCGACACCATCCGAGGGGACTAGCTTTCGCGCCGGCGGTGTGGGCTCGACGCACGCGGGTCAGAAGCTGATCGTGGTCTCCGCGTCGATTGTGATGGTGGCCGGACCGATGAGGCCCATCTGGACCTCGAGCGCGTCGGCGTTGAGCTGAAGTACGTACACCGCGTCGGGGCCGGGGATCACGACGGTCTTCTGCGCGACCATCTTGGTGACGCCGTCGGAATTCCAGGTGCCGCCGAGCTGGTAGGCGGGATACTCGCCGAGCGCGCTTTCCTCGCCGTCGTTCATCGCGCTCCACCCGGGCAGGTTCTGCAATTCGCCGGGGGCCAGGTCGATGATCGCCTGCGGGTCCACCGGGCCGGTCAGCTTCGACAGCAGGGCGACGATGCTGGGGGTGTAGTCGGCGGCTTCGGGTCCGGTGTAGATGATCGCGCCGTACGCCCACTCCGGGGTGTCGTCGCCGGCGGGCGCCCAGCCGTCGGGGATCGGCAGTTCGATGACCGGTGAACCCGGGTCCCCGCGGTTGACCTGCGTTTCGGAGATGTCGTTGTCGGCGATGTAGCTCGCGATGGTCGGGTTCGGGCCCGCTGGATTCTCGTCGCGGGCAGCCACTTTCGCGGTCGAGGCGACCGTCTCGACACTTGGGGCGGCGGTACCGGTCGTGGTGTCGGAGCCGCAACCCGACAGCGCGACCGCGAGCGCGACGGTCAGTGCGGCCGCAGCCGGGAAGGACTTCATCGGTGACTCCTGTCCGCTCAAGAATCGTTCGGCGAATCGAGTGTAGAAGTCCACAGGTCGTTGATGAGCAGAAATGCCGAGCTTGTCGTATCTGGCAAATGCGGGCGGCCGCCACGGGTGTAGGTGGTGTCGCATCAACCGTCGATGACCGGGTCTTCCGGCGGTACCGACAACTGGTCCCGCAGATAACGCCAGACCACCGCGATCAACGCGGCCACCGGCGACGCGAGCAGTGCGCCGACGACGCCGGCGAGTTGCCCACCGACGACGACCCCCAGCAGGATCACCGCCGGGTGCACGTGCAGGCCTTTACCCTGCACGACCGGCTGAAGCAGATTGCCTTCCAACTGCTGGACCACCACGATGATCGCCAACACGATCAAGGCGTTGACGAATCCGTTGCTGACCAGGGCGATCAGCACTGCCACGGCGCCGGCGACGAAGGCGCCGACGATGGGCACGAACGCCCCGACGAAGATCAGCACCGAAAGCGGCAGCACCAACGGTACGCCGACGATGAGCAGGCCCAACCCGATGAACGCCGCGTCGATGAACCCGATCAACGCCTGGGACCGCACGAACCTGCCGAGGACGTCGTAACCCCGGGACAGCAGTTCGGGCACGTGCACTGCCGACGCGCCGGGCAGATTGTTGCGCGCCCAGGGCAGGAACCGTGGACCGTCCTTGAGGAAGAAGAACAGCAGCACAACGCTCAGTACCGCTGTCACCACGCCGCTGACGACCGTTCCCACGCCGCCGACCACCACTCCGGCGATATCGGACGCCGAACTCTGCACCTGGTTCACGACGGCGTCGACGACGCTGTCCAGTTGGTCGTTGTCGAGGTTCAGCGGCGGGCCCTGCGCCCAGTCCTGCAGTGTCTGCAGGCCGCGAGCGACGCCTTCGGCGACCAGTCCGGCTTGCGCGCCGACCGGGATCGCGATCAACGCGGCCACCCCGAACACCAGGAGCAGGAAACCCGCGGTCACCGTGAGGGCAGCCGCCGCGGCGGGCCAGCGGTGGCCGCGCAGGAACCGGGCCACCGGCCACGTCAGCGTGGTCAGCAGCAACGCGATGATGATCGGCCACGCCGCCATCCACAGCGCGCCGATCAGCCACAGCACCGCCACGGCCGCGGCGGCCACCACCAGAGACCACGCGGAGATCTTGGCGGCGCCGTACAGCGCCGCCCGCGCCCGTACCGGATCCATCACGGGCACGCGGTCAATCGACTAAGGGTCACCTGGACCAGTACCACTGTGGCGCGCCGGACAAACCGTGCGCCGCCGAACCACGCGTTTGACGGGCGGTGAGCGGGTTAAATGACGGCAATGAAGCCCACACGGATCGCCGCCGCCGGCGTCGCGGTGCTGATGCTGTCGGCGTGCGCGGCACCCGCGCAGGAGGACACGCAGGGAACCGCGTCGACCACGCCGGCGCCGACCAGTTCGCCGGCCGCCGGTCCGGCCCCGCTGCCCGACCCCGCCGGCTACGCCGACGTGGTGGAGCGGGTCAGCCCCAGCGTGGTGACGGTGCAGATCCCCAACGGCGTCGGCAGCGGCGTCGTCCTGCGACCCGACGTCGTCGTCACCAACGCGCACGTCGTGGGCGGCGCACGGGAGGTGATGATCGGCTACGCCGACGGTGTCAGCTCGGCCGGGCAGGTGCTGGCCGTAGACGAGGTGACCGATCTGGCCGTCGTGCGCACCGAGCGCGGCGACCTCCCGGTGCCGGAGTACCGGTCCGAACTGCCGCGGCCCGGTGAGGTGGCCATCGCGATCGGCAGCCCGCTGGGCTTCGAGAACACCGCCACCGCCGGCATCATCTCCGGGCTCAACCGCAACATCCCGGGGTCGGCGGTGGAGACCTCCTCGCTGGTGGATCTCATCCAGACCGACGCGTCGATCTCGCCGGGCAATTCCGGTGGCGCACTGCTCGATTCCAACGGCCGCGTGGTGGGGATCAACGAGGCCTACATCCCGCCGGCCGCCGGTGCGGTGTCGCTGGGCTTCGCGATCCCGACGTCGACCGTGCTCGACGTCACCGAGCAGTTGCTCACCGAGGGTCGGGCCACCCACCCGTTCCTCGGCGTCTCGTTGAGCCGTCTGACCCCGGCGATCCGTCAGGCGCTCGGAGTGCGGGTGGAAAGCGGCGTGCTGATCCGCGGTGTCGAACCGGGCGGCCCCGCCGCGGTCGCGGGTGCCCGGCCCGGAGACGTCGTCGTCGAATTCGCCGGCACCAAGGTGCAATCCGTGGAGGACCTGCTGGGCGCCCTGCGCCAGACACCGGCCGGGTCGCGTCAGCCCGTCGAGATCGTGCGTGACGGCCGGCCGCAGACCCTGACCGTGACCATCGGATCGCGGGCGGGTTCCTAGCGCGGGATCGGATACACCGGGTCGGCGCAGTCGGTGCCCTCGGCGACCAGCTGACGTTTGATCACCTTGAACGTCTCGGTGCGGGGCAGCGCCGCGCTCACCCGCACGTACGACGGCCACTGTTTGGGGCCGAGATCGGTTTGCGCGGCCAGGAATTCGCGGAACCGGTCGACGTCGAAGCCGGCCCCGTCGGTCAGCGTCACCGCCGCCATCACCTGATCGCCCACATCGGGCGCCGGGATCCCGTACACCGCGACCTCCACCACGTCGGGGTGTCGCAGCAGCACCCGTTCGATCGGCGCCGACCCGAGGTTCTCACCGTCGACGCGCATCCAGTCGCCGAGCCGGCCCGCGAAGTAGACGTAGCCGTTCTCGTCGCGGTAGGCGAGGTCCCCGCTGTGATACGCCCCGCCGCGCATCCGGTCGGCGTCGGCCTGGGGATCGTTGTAGTAGCCCTCGAAACGTCCGGCGTCCGAGGTGTTCACCAGTTCGCCGGTGACGCCGGGCCCGCACGGTTCGCCGGTGTCGACGTCGAGGATCTCGGTGCCCGGCGGCAGCGGGCCCAGCGCGCCCGGGGAAGTGTCCGGGGTGCGGGCGATCGCGATGCCGCCCTCGGTGGAGCCGAAGCCGTCCATCACCACCGTGCCGAACCGCTGCGCGAACCGTTCGATGTCGGCGGGCGCGCCCTCGTTGCCGTACACCGCGCGCAGCGGGTTGTCGGCGTCGTCGGACCGCTCCGGGGTGGCCAGCACATAGGACAGCGGCTTGCCGACGTAGTTGGCGTATGTCGCGCCGAAACGCCGCACGTCCGGCAGGAACTGCGACGCGGAGAACTTGCGCCGCAACGCCAGTGAGCCCTGCGAGGCCAGCGCCACCGCCCAGCCGACCAGCACCGCGTTGGAGTGGAACAGCGGCATCGACACGTAACACACGTCGGCCGGGCCGAGGCCGAAGCGCTGGGCCATCGTCACCCCGGCCACCGCGACCTTGCCGTGACTGCATTTGACGGCCTTAGGGTCGCCGCTGGTGCCCGAGGTGTAGATCAACATGAACAGGTCCCCCGGATCGGCGTCGTAGCCGACGACCGGTGTGCCCGCGTAGCCGGCCACCTCCTGCGCCCAGTCGTCGGACTCGACGTCGATGTGCGCGATGTCGCCGAGGTGCTGCGCCGACGCCGGATCGGCCAGCACCACTTGGCAATCGGCGTGTGTGATGTCGCGTTGCAGAGCCGCGCCGCGGCGCACCGGGTTGAGCCCGACCGGCACGATGCCGGTCAGTCCCGCTGCCGCCAGCACCGCCGAGAACTCCGGTGTGTTCTGCATCAGCACCCCGATGTGCGGGGGCCGGTCGGGGTCGAGCTGTGCCCGCAGTGCGGCACCGACCGCGGCGGCGTACCGCAGATGGTCGCGCCAACTGGCGAACGACTGCTCGAAGTGGACCCCGCGGTCCTCGACGTCGGTCAGCGGCCGCAGCAGGGCGGCGACGGTCGGCAGGTCACTCACTAGACGGGGGTGTCGGCCAACTCCCGGCCGATGCGCAGCAGTTGCCCGGTGGCGCTGCCGACCGCGAACTCGGTCTGCTTGGCCGCCAGGAAGTACCGGTGCACCGGGTGGTCGATGTCGATGCCGACACCGCCGTGCACGTGGACGGCGGTGTGCGCGACGCGGTGGCCTGCGTCGGCCGCCCAGAACGCCGCGGTGTTGACGTCGACGTCGGCGGGCAGGCCCTCCGAGAGGCGCCACGCGGCCTGGGTCAGCGTCAGCCGCAGCGCCTTGACGTCGATGTAGCCGTCGGCCAGCCGCGACGACACCGCCTGGAAGCTGCCGATCGGCCGGTCGAACTGTTCACGCTCGCGCGCGTAGGCGGCGGTCAGCTCCAGCGCCCGTTCCAGCACCCCGAGCTGAAAAGCGCTGCGGCCCAGCGCGGCCCGGGTGGCCAGCCAGGCGAGCACCTCACCGTCGCCGACGACGCGGCCGGCGTCGAGCTCGACGCCTTGCAGCTCCAGGTGCCCAACGCTGCCGTGCCCGGTCGTGCTCAGCGACTCGACAGCCACCCCGTCATCGGTGGCCGCGACCAGGAAAACCCTGGTGCCGGAATCGGTTTCGGCAGGCACCAGGAACGCGTCGGCGACCGGCCCGTAGGGCACCTGGGTGCGCGATCCGGTGAGCCGGTAACCCGTACCGGACGACTGCGCCTGCACCGGCCCCTGACCCATCTCGCCGTCGAGCGCGATGGTGAGGATCTTGTCGCCCCTGACTGCCGGCACCGCCCACTCCTGCTGCAGTGACTCGGATCCGGACGCGCCCACCGCGCCGGCGCCGAGCAGCACCGACTCCAGATAGGGCACCGCCGAGAGCTGCCTGCCCAGCGCGACCAGGATGGCCACCTGCTCGAGCACACTGAACCCGCCGCCGCCCAACGACTCCGGGGCGGCGGCCGACAGCACGTCGGCCTCGATCAGCTTGCCCCACAACGTCTTGTCGAACCGCTGGTCGAGCTGGTCGAGCTCGCGCTGGCGGTCCGGGGTCACGACGGAGTCGACGATCGTGCGGACCAGCCCGCCGAGATCCTCGGAAGCTTCGGTCGTCTTGAAGTCCATGACGGGTCCTATCGGTTCACTCGGGGCAGGCCGAGCGCGACCATGCCGATGATGTCGCGCTGAATCTCGTTGGTACCGCCGCCGAACGTCAGGATCAGGCAGCTGCGGTGCATCCGCTCGATGCGCCCGCGCAGCAGCGCTCCGGGCGCGTCCGGGCGCAGCGTGGCCGCGGTGCCGAGCACCTCCATCAACAGCCGGTAGGCCTCGGTGGCCAGCTCGGTGCCGAAGACCTTGGCCGCCGACGCGTCGGCAGGCGACGGCGCGGCGTTGTCGGCGGACGCCAGTTCCCAGTTGATCAGCTTGAGCACCTCGGCCTTGGCGTGCACGCGGGCCAGGTTCAGCTGCACCCACTCCGAGTCGATGAGCCGGTTACCGTGCACGTCCTTGGTGTTCTGCGCCCACTCGCGAACCCCGTTGAGCGCGACGAAGATCGGCTGCGCGGAGACCAGCGCGACGCGTTCGTGGTTGAGCTGGTTGGTCACCAGTTTCCAGCCGGCGTTCTCCTCGCCGACCAGGTTGGTCACCGGCACCCGCACGTCCTGGTAGTACGTGGCGCTGGTGTCGACGCCGGACATGGTGTGCACCGGCGTCCAGGAGAAGCCTTCGGCGGTGGTCGGCACGATCAGCATCGAGATGCCGCGGTGCTTTTTGGCCTCGGGGTTGGTGCGCACCGCCAGCCACACGTAGTCGGCGTAGGCGATCAGGCTGGTCCACATCTTCTGGCCGTTGATGACGTAGTCGTCACCGTCGCGGACCGCGGTGGTCCGCAGCGACGCCAGATCGGTGCCCGCACCGGGTTCGGAGTAGCCGATCGAGAAGTGCAGGTCCCCGGCGGCGATCTTGGGCAGGAAGAACTTCTTCTGTTCGTCGGTGCCGAAGTGCATGATCGTCGGCGCGACGCTGTTGATCGTCAGGAACGGCACCGGGACGTTGGCGATCGCGGCCTCGTCGTTGAAGATCAGCCCGTCCATCGGCGGGCGTTCCTGACCGCCGAACTCCTTGGGCCACGACAGGGTCAGCCAGCCGTCCTTGCCCATCTGCGCGACGGTCTCGCGGTAGACGTTGCCGCGCCCCATCTCTCCGTCGTTGGACGCGAGCGCCTCGGCCCGCTCCGGCGTCATCAGCTTGGCGAAATAGGAGCGCAGCTCGCGGCGAAGCTCCTCCTGCTCTGGGGTGTAGCCGATCCGCATCGCCTTGTCCTAACTTCTGTAGAGGCACGATCTGGCCCCCCGACCGTCCAGCCCGGGTTCCCTCCCGGTTGTAACACGTTCTAGTCTTGGGGTCCAGGCCGGTGTCACACTGATGCGCGAGACAGCGCTGACCGCGAGGAGGGTGTCATGCGAGTGGAAGTGGACCGCGACCGTTGCGAAGGCAACGCCGTGTGCGTGGGAATCGCGCCCGACCTGTTCGATCTCGATGACGACGACTACGCCGTGCTCAAGGCCGACCCGGTGCCCGCCGACCAGGAGGACCTGGCCGAGCAGTCCATCGCGGAATGCCCGCGGGCCGCGCTGATCCGCAGAGACTAGAGGTATTCATAAATGAGCTCCGATGTGAACGATCTGTCCGGCCGCGTCGCGGTGGTGACCGGCGCGGCCGCCGGGCTGGGCCGCGCCGAGGCCATCGGGCTGGCGCGCGCCGGCGCCGTCGTCGTGGTCAACGACATCGCCGCCGCGCTCGACAAATCCGACGTCCTCGACGAGATCGCGGCCGCCGGGTCCAAGGGCGTCGCGGTGGCCGGTGACATCAGCGAACGCTCGACCGCCGACGAACTGGTCGATACCGCCGACGGACTCGGCGGGCTGGCGATCGTCGTCAACAACGCGGGCATCACCCGCGACCGGATGCTGTTCAACATGTCCGACGAGGACTGGGACGCCGTGATCGCGGTGCATTTGCGCGGGCACTTCCTGTTGACCCGCAACGCGGCCACCTACTGGCGCGCGAAGGCGAAGGAAAACGACGGGCAGGTCTACGGCCGCGTGATCAACACGTCCTCGGAAGCGGGTCTGGTCGGGCCGGTCGGGCAGGCCAACTACGGCGCCGCCAAGGCCGGGATCACCGCGCTGACGCTGACGATGGCGCGGGCGCTGGAGCGCTACGGGGTGCGGGCCAACGCGATCGCCCCGCGGGCGCGCACCGCGATGACCGCCGAGGTGTTCGGCGATGCGCCCGACCTCGCGGAGGGCCAGATCGATCCGCTCTCCCCGGAGCACGTGGTCAACCTGGTGCGCTTCCTGGCCTCACCGGCGGCCGAAGGGGTTAACGGACAGCTGTTCATCGTCTACGGTCCTACCGTGACGCTGGTTGCAGCGCCGACCGCCGAGGCCCAATTCCATGCCGAATCCGACGCCTGGGACCCGTCCGACCTGTCCGCAACGCTTCAGAATTACTTTGCTGACCGTGATCCGCAGAAGTGTTTCTCGGCCACCGGGCTGATGGCGTAGCAAGACCGGTGGTCTAGTTCGCCACCGCTGCGGGTGACCTAGAACACGTTCTAGAATGACCCACGTCACACCCGCTTTGACCAGCGCAAAAGTAACAGTTTTGCCTACTTTTACCGTTCTTTGACACCGCGAACTTGTTCTAGTTAGTATGATCCGGCTCACTAAGAGCAACGCTTACCGCAGGGCCGGGAAGCCCGCCGCGACAACAAATTTCATGTGTTCGCCACGATGCGAACGAGGCGAAGATCGGACCCTTCGAGAACGGAGCCAAGGTTGATCGAACAACTCGCGGCACCGGCTCGGGCCGTGGGTGGGTTCGTCGAGATGTCGTTCGACACCTTCGCCAAAATCTTCCGCCGGCCCTTCCAGTTCCGGGAGTTCCTGGATCAGACCTGGATGATCGCGCGGGTGTCGCTGGTGCCGACGCTGCTGGTCGCGATCCCGTTCACGGTGCTGGTGGCGTTCACGCTCAACATCCTGCTGCGCGAGATCGGCGCCGCCGACCTCTCGGGTGCGGGCACCGCGTTCGGCACCATCACCCAGCTGGGCCCGGTGGTGACCGTGCTCGTGGTCGCCGGTGCCGGCGCCACGGCGATCTGCGCCGACCTCGGCGCGCGCACCATCCGCGAGGAGATCGACGCGATGCGGGTGCTGGGCATCGATCCGATCCAGCGGCTGGTGGTGCCGCGCGTGCTGGCCTCGACGTTCGTGGCGCTTCTGCTCAACGGGCTGGTGTGCCTGATCGGACTGTCCGGCGGCTATGTGTTCTCGGTGTTCCTGCAGGGGGTCAACCCCGGCGCGTTCATCAACGGGCTGACCGTGCTGACCGGGCTCGGCGAGCTGGTGATGGCCGAGATCAAGGCTTTGCTGTTCGGTGTGGTCGCCGGGCTGGTCGGCTGCTACCGCGGGTTGACCGTCAAAGGCGGACCCAAGGGCGTCGGCATCGCGGTCAACGAGACCGTCGTCTACGCGTTCATCTGCCTGTTCGTGATCAACGTGATCATGACGGCCGTCGGGGTGCGGGTGCTGGAGCGATGAGCTACGACGTCACCGTGCGGCTGCGCCGGTTCTTCAGCGGTGTCCCCAGAGCCGTCGACACCTTCGGCGAGCAGGCGCTGTTCTACGGCGAGACCATGCGCTACCTGCCCAACGCGATCACCCGCTACCGCAAGGAGACGGTGCGCAACATCGCCGAGATGACGATGGGCACCGGCGCGCTGGTGATGATCGGCGGCACCGTCGGCGTCGCGGCGTTTCTCACCCTGGCCTCCGGCGGCGTCATCGCCGTGCAGGGCTACAGCTCACTGGGCAACATCGGCATCGAGGCGCTGACCGGATTCCTGTCGGCGTTCCTCAACGTGCGCATCGTCGCGCCGGTGATTGCCGGTATCGCGTTGGCGGCCACCATCGGCGCGGGCACCACGGCACAGTTGGGTGCGATGCGCGTGGCCGAGGAGATCGACGCGGTCGAGGCGATGGCCGTGCACTCGGTGTCGTATCTGGTCTCCACCCGGCTGATGGCCGGGATGGTCGCGATCATCCCGCTGTACTCGCTGTCGGTGCTGGCCGCGTTCTTCGCCGCCCGGTTCACGACGGTGTTCATCAACAAACAGTCCTCCGGGCTGTACGACCACTACTTCAACACGTTCCTGGTGCCCACCGACCTGCTGTGGTCGTTCCTGCAGGCGATCGTGATGGCGGTCGCGGTGATGCTGGTGCACACCTACTACGGCTACAACGCATCCGGTGGCCCGGTCGGCGTCGGCATCGCGGTCGGCCAGGCCGTGCGCACCTCGCTGATCGTCGTCGTCACCATCACCCTGTTCATCTCACTCGCCGTCTACGGCGCGTCCGGCAACTTCAACCTCTCCGGGTAGGTGGGGGGCGATGTCCGACAGTGAAGCCAAGCGCAGCCACGTGCGGATCGCTGCGGCGGTCCTGGCCGCCGTGCTGGTGGCCGCCACCGTGTTCACCTACCTGTCCTACACCGCCGCGTTCACACCGGTCGACACCGTCAGCGTGACGTCGCCGCGCGCGGGCCTGGTGATGGACCGCGACGCGAAGGTCAAGTACCGCGGCGTGCAGGTCGGCGAGGTGACGGCCATCGAGTACGCGGGCAACGAGGCCAAGCTCACGCTGGCGATCAACCGCGGCGACATGCGTTACATCCCCTCGAACGCCGGTGTGCGCATCGGCAGCACAACGGTTTTCGGCGCCAAGGCCGTCGAGTTCATCCCGCCCCCCGAACCGGCCGGGCAGCTCAAACCGGGTGCGACGGTGGCCGCCAAGGACGTCCAGCTCGAGGTCAACACGCTGTTCCAGACGCTGTCCGACGTGCTTGACAAGGTCGACCCGATCAACCTCAACGCGACGCTCAGCGCGCTCGGCGAAGGCTTGCGCGGCAACGGCGACGATCTCGGCGCCATGCTCACCGGACTGGACACCTATCTGGCGCAACTCAACCCGAAACTGCCGACGCTGCAGCAGGATCTGCAGAAGACCGCCGTGGTGGCCAACATCTACGGCGACGCGGGACCCGATCTGGGCCGGATCCTCGACAACGCGCCCGCGATCGCCGACACCGTCGTCGACGAGAAGGACAACCTCAACGCGACGCTGCTGGCCGCCACCGGGCTGGGCAACAACGGCACCGCCACCCTGGAGCCGGGGGCCGACGACTACATCGCCGCGATCCAGCGGCTGCGCGCGCCGCTGTCGGTGGCCGGTGAATACTCCCCGGTGTTCGGCTGCATGCTCAAGGGCACCGCGCTGGCGGTCGACCGGTTCGCCCCCGTCATCGGCGGCATCCGGCCCGGCCTGTTCGTCGCCTCCAACTTCCTTCCCGGCTCGCCCGGCTACACGTACCCGGAGAGCCTGCCGATCGTGAACGCCTCCGGCGGCCCGAACTGCCGTGGCCTGCCGGACGTTCCGAGCAAGCAGTTCGGCGGGTCCTGGTACCGCACACCGTTCCTGGTCACCGACAACGCGTACGTGCCCTACCAGCCGAACACCGAGGTGCAGTTCGACGCGCCGTCCACCCTGCAGTGGCTGTTCAACGGGGCCTTCGCAGAACGGGACGATTTCTGATGAAGGGCGATCGCACGTTCCTCAACGTCAGCATCTTCACCGTGGTGATGGTGCTGGTGGCGGCGCTGCTGATCGTGGTGTTCGGTGAGTTCCGGTTCACCGCGGAGAAGGGTTACCACGCGACGTTCTCCGACGCCTCGCGGCTCAAGGCCGGCCAGGACGTGCGGATCGCCGGCGTCCCCGTCGGCACCGTCAACGACGTCAAGCTCAACCCCGACAACACCGTCGACGTCGCCTTCGACATCGACAAGCGCTACCAGCTCTACACCTCGACCCGCGCCGTGGTGCGCTACGAGAACCTGGTCGGTGACCGCTACCTCGAAATCACCTCCGGCCCAGGCGAACTGCGCAAGCTCCCGGACGGCGCCACCATCCCCCGCGAGAACACCCAGCCCGCGCTCGACCTCGACGCGCTGCTGGGCGGGCTGCGCCCGGTGCTCAAGGGCCTCGACGGGCAGAAGGTCAACGAGGTCAGCACCGCGGTCATCGAACTGCTGCAGGGCCAGGGCGGGGCGTTGTCGAACCTGCTGTCGACCACCAGCGCCTTCGCCCAGAACCTCGCGGCCCGTGACCAACTCATCGGTGACGTGATCACCCATCTCAACACCGTGCTCGGCACCGTCGACGAGAAGGGCGCGCAGTTCGACGCCAGCGTCGACCAGTTGCAGCAGCTGATCACCGGGCTGGCCGAGGGCCGCGACCCGATCGCCGGGGCCATCGGCCCGCTGGCGTCGGCCGAGACCAACCTGACCGACATGCTGGCCAAGTCGCGCAGGCCGATCCAGGGCGTGCTCGAGAACGTGCGGCCGTTCGCGCAGCGGATGGACGAGCGCAAGGCCGACGTCAACAAGGTCATCGAGCCGCTGGCCGAAAACTATCTGCGGCTCAACGCGCTCGGCGCGTACGGTTCGTTCTTCAACATCTTCTACTGCTCGACACGGTTGAAGATCAACGGCCCCGCGGGAAGCGACATCCTGATCCCGCTGGGCGGTCCGCCCGATCCGTCGAAGGGGAGGTGTGCACCGAATGCCCAGTAGGCCCGATGATTCGAACCCGTTGCGCACCGGCATCTTCGGCATCTTCCTGATCGCCTGCCTGGTACTGGTGTCGTTCGGCTACTCCAGCCTGCCGTTCTTCCCGCAGGGCAAACCGTACGAGGCGTACTTCACCGACGCCGGCGGCATCTCGCCCGGCAACGACGTGAACGTGTCGGGCATCAACGTCGGCAAGGTCACCGGCGTGGAACTGGCCGGCGACTCCGCCAAGGTGCTGTTCACCGTAGACCGCGACATCAAGGTCGGCGACCAGACGCTGGTCGCGATCAAGACCGACACGGTGCTCGGCGAGAAATCGCTGGCGGTGACCCCGCGGGGCACCGGCGAGTCGACGGTGATCCCGTTGGGCCGCACCACAACCCCGTACACCCTGGCCACCGCGCTGCAGGACCTCGGGCAGAACGCCAGCGAGCTGGACAAGCCGCGTTTCGAGCAGGCGTTGGCCACGCTGACCGACTCGCTGCGCGACGCCACCCCGCAGTTGCGCGGCGCGCTCGACGGGGTGGCGAACCTGTCGCGCAGCCTCAACAAGCGCGACGAGGCGCTCGAACAACTGCTCGGCCACGCCAAGCGGGTGTCCGACACGCTGGCCCAGCGCGCCGGGCAGGTCAACAAGCTCATCGTCGACGGCAACCTGCTGTTCGCCGCGCTCGACGAGCGCCGCCAGGCGCTGAGCAACCTGATCGCCGGTATCGACGATGTGTCCCAACAGCTTTCGGGCTTCGTCGCCGACAACCGTCGCGAGTTCAGGCCCGCGCTGGAGAAGCTGAACCTGGTGCTCGACAACCTGCTCGAACGCCGCGAACACATCAGCGAGGCGCTCAAACGACTTCCGCCGTACGCCACCGCGCTCGGCGAGGTGGTGGGTTCGGGTCCGGGCTTCCAGATCAACCTCTACGGCCTGCCGCCCGCCCCGATCGCCGAGGTGCTGCTCGACTTCTACTTCCAGCCCGGCAAGCTGCCGGACAGCCTGGCCGACATGCTGCGCGGATACATCTCCGAGCGCCTGATCATTAGGCCGAAGTCACCATGACGCAAACGAATCCGATGTCGCGCTGGCTGCGTCCCACGCTGGCGGTGCTGCTGGTGGTCACGCTGGCCGTCGGCGCGTACCTGGTGTGGCCCAGCCGCGTCGGCCACAAGATCACCGCCTACTTCACCTCGGCGGTGGGCCTGTACCCGGGCGACGAGGTGCGCATCGTCGGGGTGCCGGTCGGCTCCATCGACTCGATCGAACCGCGCGCCGGCGACGTCAAGGTCACCATGACGCTCGACCACGGCGTGCAGGTGCCCGCCGACGCCAAGGCGCTCGTCATCGCGCCGAACCTGGTGGCGGCGCGCTTCGTTCAGCTCACCCCCGCCTACACCGAGGGCGCGGCGATGGCCGACGGCGCCGAGATCGGCCTGGACCGCACCGCGGTGCCGGTCGAGTGGGACGAGGTCAAAGAGCAGCTGACCGCGCTGAGCGCGCAGCTGGGTCCGAAACCCGGCTCGGTGCAGGGACCGTTGACCGCGTTCGTCAACCAGGCCGCCGACACCTTCGACGGCAACGGCGACACGTTCCGCCAGGCGCTGCGCGAGCTCTCCCAGACCGCGGGCCGGCTCGGCGATTCACGTACCGACCTGTTCGGCACCATCCGCAACCTGCAGGTGCTCGTCGACGCGCTGTCGAACAGCAACGAGCAGATCGTGCAGTTCTCCGACCACGTCGCGTCGGTGTCGCAGGTGCTCGCCGACAGCGCGGCCGGCCTCGACGGCACGCTGGGCACGCTGAACCAGGCGCTGGCCGACGTGCGGGGCTTCCTCGACGAGAGCAACGGCGCGCTCATCGAACAGGTCACCAAGCTGACCGACTTCACCAGCATCCTGACCGAGCGCAGCGAAGACATCGAGCAGATCCTGCACATCACGCCCAACGGTCTGTCGAACTTCTACAACATCTACAACCCCGCGCAGGGCACGGTCGGCGGCCTGCTGACGCTGCCGAACTTCGCCAACCCGGTGCAGTTCATCTGCGGCGGCGCGTTCGAGGCCGCCCCGACCCCGGCGAACTACAACCGCACCGAGATCTGCCGCCAGCGGATGGGCCCGGTGTTCAAGCGGATCGCGATGAACTTCCCGCCGCTGCTGTTCCACCCGATCAACAGCATCACCGCCTACAAGGGGCAGATCATCTACGACACCCCCGAGACGGAGGCCAAGGCCAAGACGCCGGTGCCGTACCTGCAGTGGCAGCCCGCGCCGGGCGCCAACCCGCCGCCGGTGTCCGCGGACATGGATCTCAGCTCGCTGCTCGTGCCGCCCGCCCCCGAGGGCAGTCCGGCCGCGACCTCGCACGCCGGCGGGCCGCTCGCCGGGGCGCCCGATGTGCCGGTGGCCGAGGACCCGTTCGTCGCGCCGGCCGCGCCCGCCGAACCCGGTGCCGATGTCGCGCCCGTGCCGATGCCCGCCCCGCTGCCCGGGGGAGGTGCCCCGTGATCCGCAAGATGGTGGCGATCCCGTCGCTGGCGGTGCTGCTGACCGGCTGCTCGTTCGGCGGACTGAACTCGCTGAACATGCCCGGTACCGCCGGACACGGCGCCGGCTCGTACAAGATCACCATCGAATTGCCCGATGTGGCGACGCTGCCGCAGAACTCGCCGGTCATGGTCGACGACGTCACGGTCGGCAGTGTGTCCGGCATCGAGGCCGTGCAACGCTCCGACGGGTCGTTCTACGCCGCGGTGCAGTTGTCGCTGGACGGCAACGTGACGCTGCCGGAGAACGCCACCGCGAAGGTCGCGCAGACCTCGCTGCTGGGTTCGCAGCACGTCGAGTTGGCGCCACCCGCCGACGGCCCGAGCGTCGGCAAGCTCGAGGACGGCGCCCACATCCCGCTGGACTCCGAACGCACCGGCCGCTACCCGACCACCGAGGAAGTGCTCTCCGCACTCGGCGTCGTCGTCAACAAAGGCAATCTCGGTGCGCTGCAAGACATCACAGAAGAGGTGTACAACGCGGTCGCCGGCCGCGAGGACACGTTCGCCAACCTGATCCCGCGGCTCGCCGAGCTGACCAGCTCACTGGACCGCCAGACCGCCGACATCATCGCCGCGATGGAGGGACTGGACCGGTTCGCCGGAATCCTGGCCGCCAGCAAGGACAACCTGGGCCGCACGCTGGACCGGCTGCCCGAGGCGGTCAAGGTGCTCAACGACAACCGCGCCAACATCGTCGACGCGTTCACCGCGCTGCGCAGTTTCGCGACGGTGGCCGCGCGCGTGCTCGAACAGACCAAGGACGACTTCGCCGCGGACTTCAAGGACCTGTACCCGGTGGTCAAGGCGTTCAACGACCACGCCGACGACTTCATCAAGGACCTGGAGTTTTTGCCCACCTTCCCGTTCCACTACAAATACCTGCGCAACGCGGTGCGCGGCGACTACCTGAACGTGTACACCACGTTCGACCTGACGCTGCGCCGCACCGGTGAGTCGGTGTTCACCACGTCGTGGGGCCTGGACCCGAACATGAAGCGGATGCACGAGCTGATCACCCCGCCGGACTTCATGACGGGATCGTTGGCGAACCTGTCCGGGCAGGCGGCCGATCCGTTCGAGATCCCGCCGGGCACGGCCACCCAGCACGGGGAGGGTCCGTAGATGCTGTCCCGGCTGACCCGAATCCAGCTGTCGATCTTCGCGATCGTCACGGTGCTCACCGTGGGTGCGATCTCGATCTTCTACCTGCAGCTGCCCGCGGCCGCGGGTATCGGTACCTACAAGGTGAGCGCGAACTTCGTCGCCGCCGGCGGCCTCTACGAGAACGCGAACGTCACCTACCGCGGCGTGACGATCGGCCGTGTCCAGTCGGTCGGGCTGACCGACGACAGCGTCGTGGCCCACATGCGGCTCAACAGCGGCACGCCGGTGCCCGAGAACGTGACCGCGACGGTCAAGAGCGTTTCGGCGGTCGGCGAGCAGTACGTCGACCTGGTGCCGCCGGAGAACCCGGCGCAGTCGAAGCTGCGCGACGGGGCCATCATCGGGGTGGACCGGACCGCGATCGGCCAGGACATCGCCGGGTTGCTGCAGGAGGCCGAGGATCTGGTCACCAGTGTCGGTGACAGCCGGATCCAGGACCTGCTGCGCGAAACCTTCAAGGCGTTCAACGGATCCGGACCCGAACTGGCCCGGCTGATCCAGTCGTCGCGGCTGCTGATCGACGAGGCCAACGCCAACTACGGTCAGATCAATCAGCTGATCGACCAGGCCGGGCCGTTCCTGGACGCCCAGATCCGCAGCGGCGACGACATCCGCTCGCTGGCCGACGGTCTGGCCCGCTTCACCACCGAGCTGAACAACGCCGACCCGCAGTTGCGCTCCACGCTGCAGACCGTGCCCGGCACCACCGCCGAGGCCAACGAGTTGTTCGCCGGTATCCGGCCGTCGTTCCCGGTGCTGGCGGCCAACCTCGCCAACTTCGGGCGCATCGGCGTCATCTACCGCAAGTCGCTCGAGCACGCGCTGGTGGTGTTCCCGGCGCTGATGGCCGCGCTGCTGACCGTCGGCGGCGGCCTGCCCGCCGACGAGGGCGGCAAGCTCGACTTCAAGATCGACCTGCAGGACCCGCCGCCGTGTCTGACCGGTTTCGTGCCGGCCAGCGAGATGCGTTCACCGGCCGATGAGACGCTGCGCGAGCTGCCCAAGGATCTGTACTGCAAGACGCCTCAGAACGACCCGGCGGTGGTTCGCGGCGCGCGCAACTACCCGTGCCAGGAGTTCCCGGGTAAACGCGCCCCGACGATCCAGTTGTGTCGCGACCCGCGCGGATACGTGCCGATCGGCAACAACCCGTGGCGCGGTCCGCCGGTGCCGCTGGGCACGCCGATGGACCAGTACGACGACGACACCACCGAGATTGGCCGCAACATCCTGCCGCCGAACAAGTTCCCCTACATCCCGCCGCAGGTGGATCCGGACCCGGGCCCGCCGGTGGTGCAGTTGCCGCCGGGAGTGCCGCCCGGCCCGGGCCCCGCGCCGCACGCGCCGTTCCCGCTGCCGGTGCCGCCGAACGAGGTGCCGCAGCAGCTGCCGCCCGCGTGGCCGTTCTTCGCACCGCCCGACCACGTGGTGCCGCCGTACGGCCGGACACCTCCGCCGCCGCCCGCCGCGCCGGCACCGCCGGCTCCGCCGCCGCCGAGCGGTCCGCTGCCTGCCGAGGCCCCGCCGATGGCGTCAGGAGCGGGTCTGCAGATCGCGACGTACGACCAGAACGGCAAGTTCGTCGACCCCGAGGGCGGAAGTGGCGTTCTCGCCGCCGGTACTGACAAACTGGCGCCTGCAGAGAACTGGGTTGATCTGATGTTGGCTCCAAGGCAGGCGTAATGACGGAAGACACTGCTTCGACGGAGACGTCGAGGCGGACGCGTCGGCGTGCGGTCCGCCCGCCCGGCCCGGCCGGCGGCGCCACTGCCGACACCCTCAAGGTCGAGGCCCCGGCGCCGATCAAGGTGAAGCTGCCCAGACCGGCCGGTCCGCCGCCGCGCAGGCAGCCGAACCGCGGGCGGGTGGCCGCGGTGTTCCTGCCGGTCGCCGCGGCCGCGGTCGCGGTGCTGATCGGGCTGAGCGTGTGGCTGGTCGTGCAGCAACGCGAGGTCACCGCCGCCCAGGACCGCGACCAGCGCTTCGTCGACACCGCCGCGCAGATGGTGGTCAACATGTTCAGCTACGACCAGGACACCATCGACCAGAGCGTCGAGCGGTTCGTCGAGAGCACCAGCGGCCCGCTGCGCGCGATGATGACCGAAGGCAACAACACCGAGAACCTCAAGATGCTGTTCCGCGACACCAACGCCAGCGCCGAGGCGGTCATCAACGGTGCGGCGCTCGAGGAGGTCGACGAGGTCGCCAACAACGCCGCCGTGCTGGTCTCGGCCCGCGTGACGGTCACCGACCTGGACGGCAACAACCAGCCGTCGCAACCGTATCGGCTCCGGGTCATCGTTCACGAGGACGACAACGGACACATGACGGGCTACGACCTCAAATACCCCGACGGCGGGAACTGATGGCCTCATCCAGATCCGCGTGGCGGACGCGGTCGGTCGGCGCGCTGGCGGTCGTGCTGGCCGCGGCGTTCGTCGCGCTGGCCGGCCTCGGTGGTTCGCTGTACTGGAACCGCGTCGAACAACGCGGCGAGCAGCAGGCGCGCGCCGAACTCGGCCCGCTGGCCGCCCAGCAGATCCCGAAGGTCTTCGGCTACGACTACCAGACCGTCGAGCGCACCCTCAACGAGATCTACCCGATGCTCACCCCGAGCTACCGCCAGGAGTTCCGGGACCGCGCCGACCGCGACATCATCCCGCAGGCACGGGAACGCCAGCTGGTCAGCCAGGCGCACGTGGTGGGCGTGGGAGTGCTTGACGCGCAACGCACTTCAGCGTCGGTGATGGTGTATCTGAACCGCACCGTCACCGACAAGTCCAAGGAGCCGGTCTACGACGGCAGCCGCCTGCGCGTCGACTACCAGAAGGTCGACGGCGACTGGTTGATCCAGTACATCACTCCGATCTAGCGGTCGCCGGTGCGTCGTCGCGGGTGGAGGCCAGCGCGTCGAGGAACGAGCGGGCCCACCGGTCCACGTCGTGGGCCAGCACCTGCCTGCGCAGGGCCCGCATCCGCCGCCTGCCCTCTTCGGGCGCCTGGTTCAGCGCGGCCTCGATGGCGTCCTTGACCCCCTCGAGATGGTGCGGGTTGGCCAGGTAGGCCTGACGCAATTCGGCTGCCGCGCCGGTGAATTCGCTGAGCACCAGCGCGCCACCGAGATCGCTGCGGCAGGCCACGTACTCCTTGGCGACCAGGTTCATGCCGTCGCGCAGCGGGGTCACCAGCATGACGTCGGCGGCGACGAAGAACGCGATCAACTCCTCGCGCGGCACGGGGCGGTGCAGGTAGTGCACGATCGGGTGGGCGACCTCACCGTACTCGCCGTTGATGTGGCCGACCTGACGCTCGATGTCCTCGCGCATCTCGATGTAGCTCTCGACCCGCTCGCGGCTCGGGGTGGCGAGCTGGATCAGCACCGTGTCCTCGCGGCTGGCCCGGTTCTCGGCGAGCAGTTCGGAGAACGCCCGCAGCCGGACGTCGATGCCCTTGGTGTAATCCAGCCGGTCCACGCCGAGCAGGATCTTGCGCGGGTTGCCGAGCTCGGCGCGAATCTCCCTGGCGCGCTGCCGGATCGCGCGCGACCGGGCCTGCTGGTCCAGAGCTGTCGAGTCGATGGAGATCGGGAAGGCGCCGACCTTGACGGTGCGGAACCCGACGTTGACCTCACCGAACCGCGACCTGACCCCGATGGTCGCGCGTGAGGTGTTGGCGCCGATCAGCCGTCGCGCCAGGATCAGGAAGTTCTGCGCGCCGCCGGGCAGATGGAAGCCGACCAGGTCCGCGCCCAGCAGTCCCTCGATGATCTCGGTGCGCCACGGCATCTGCATGAACAGCTCGACCGGCGGGAACGGGATGTGCAGGAAGAAGCCGATCGTCAGATCCGGCCGCAACATGCGCAGCATCTTCGGCACCAGCTGCAACTGGTAGTCCTGCACCCACACGGTGGCGCCGTGGGCCGCGAACTTGGCGGTGGCCTCGGCGAAGCGCCGGTTGACCTCGACATACTTGTCCCACCATTCGCGGTGGTAGATCGGCTTGACGATGACGTCGTGGTACAGCGGCCACAGCGTGGCGTTGGAGAAGCCCTCGTAGTACTCCGCGACGTCCTCGGCCGACAGGTTGACCGGGCACAGGGTCATGTCGTCCTGCGCGATCGGCTCCTCACCGGCGTCGGGAACCCCCGGCCAACCGATCCAGGCGCCCTGCCGCCGGCGCAACAACGGCTCCAGCGCCGTCACCAGACCGCCGGGGCTTCTCTTCCACGTGGTGGTGCCGTCAGGCAACCGCTCCATGTCGATCGGCAGCCGGTTGGCCACCACCACGAAATCGGCGTTCCCGGGGTCGGCCTGGGGACCGGCCTCGGGTGCCATTACGCCTCGAGCTTCGAGGGCCCGATGCCGAGCATCGACAGGAAGACCCGGCATTCCTCGGCGTCGTTGGCATAGGCGGCGACGACCCGCCGTGCCTGGCGGGCGGTGCTGTCGGCGAGCGGTTCGACGTCGCCGAGCTCGGCGGGATCAGATTTCGCTGGCATAGGACAACTCTAGGCGAAGCCGGCGTCGTCCCTGCTCTCCAGGCCCGATCTACGGGCTGTGGCTGAACACCGGCGCGGGCGGGGCGACCATCTGCGCGGACTGGGCTTCCTCGGCCAGGCCGATGCACTGCCCCGAGTTGTGCCCGGTGCAGGGGATACCCATGACCTCGGGGATGTCGGGGTTGCCCGCCGGGGTGCTGAACACCGAACCGGCGTTGGGCACGGTGTGCGGGATGCACACGCCGGTGAACTGGTCGGGCTCTTCACCGCCGACACAGCCCTGGGCGACCGGTGCGACGTCGAACGCCGGTGCTGCGAAGACCGCGACGGCCGGGGCGCCGGCGATCGCAACCGCGAAGCCACCGGCAAGAAGCAGTCGTTGTGCAGGGAACTTCAAGGTCGCCATCGTCACGCTTTCTGTAGTTATTGACCTTCTCGTCGGCATGGATTCTATGGAAGCCGCACACTTTCTGCACAGCTTCGAGAAGTTCGCCGGTAAAGGGGGTCAGGGGCTGGAACTGATGGTGCTGCGCGGCTGCACCGGCGGCCCCATCGCCGCCTGGTCCTCGGCGAGCCCGATGCACTGGCCGGAATTGTGCCCGGTGCAGGGGATGCCGTCGATCTCGGGGATGTCCGGGTTGGCCGCGGTCGTGGTGAACATCGGCGGCGAATGCGGCACCAGGAACGGCACGCACGTCGTGCTGTAGACGTCCATCTCCTCACCGCCCTGGCAGCCCTGGGCCACCGACACCGCCGGTGGTGACGACACCTGGACGCCCACCACGGGCGCGGCCGCCGCCGCCACGAGGAAACCGCCGATGACCACGGCCCGCCGCCACGAGTTATTCAGCATGGTGGTGATTCTAAGCCGGTAAGCCTCGCAGAAGCCCGAATGTGGGCTGGGATACCGCCGAGTTACAGCCGGGCGGGGCACCGTAATGTGCACGTCGTCGAACAACGCAAGCGAGGTGGTCCGCGATGGCGAGCCCTGATCTGACAAGCACAGCCGCCGGAGGCGATGCGCCCCAACAGGTGACGTACGAGACGCTCGATGACGGGCAGATCGCCCGGATCTGGCTCAACCGTCCGGACGCGCAGAACGCGCAGTCGCGCACCCTGCTGGTGCAACTGGACGAGGCGTTCGGCCGCGCCGAGGCCGACGACCGTGTGCGAGTGGTGATCCTGGCCGCGCGGGGCAAGAACTTCTCGGCAGGTCACGACCTCGGCTCGGAGGAGGCGATGCTGGAACGCGCCCCGGGTCCGGCGCAGCATCCGACGTTCCGGTCGCACGGCGCCACCACCGAGGCCGTCGCCGAGCGCACCTATCTGCAGGAGTGGCACTTCTTCTTCGAGAACACGCGCCGCTGGCGGGATCTGCGCAAGATCACGATCGCGCAGGTGCAGGGCAACGCGATCTCGGCGGGCCTGATGCTGATCTGGGCCTGCGACCTGATCGTCGCGGCCGACAACGCGAAGTTCAGCGACGTCGTCGGGGTCCGGATGGGCATGCCCGGCGTCGAGTATTACGCCCACCCCTGGGAATTCGGTGCCCGCAAGGCCAAAGAGCTTCTGCTGACCGGGGATTCGATCGACGCCGAAGAGGCCTACCGGCTCGGCATGGTGTCGAAGATCTTCGCGCGCGACGAACTCGAGGACAAGACACTCGAGTTCGCCAGGCGTATCGCCGAGCGCCCGACGATGGCCGCGCTGCTGATCAAGGACTCGGTCAACGCCGCCGCCGACGCGATGGGTTTCACCGAGGCCCTGCGCCACGCGTTCCACATCCACGAACTCGGCCACGCCCACTGGGCCGCGCACAACGAGAACCGCTATCCGGTCGGCCTGCCGCCGAACGTGCCGGACTGGCGCACCCTGGGCCCGCCGAAGCCGGCCCGCCGCGACGAGCCGTGACGTATAACTAGAACCTGTTTCAGTCGGGCGAGAGGGGCTGCGGTGGAGTTGTCGTTGACGGGCCGGACCGTGCTGGTCACCGGCGGGGGCAGCGGGATCGGCAAAGGGGTGGCCGCCGCGGTGGTCGCCGCGGGCGGTAACGCGATGCTCGTCGGCCGCAACGCCGACCGGTTGGCCGCCGCCGCCGACGAGATCACCGCCCACGGCGGTCCCGGCGCGGTGCGCTACGAACCCGCCGACGTCACCAACGAGGACGAAGTGGCCCGTGCCGTCGACGCGACCACCGCCTGGCACGGCACCCTCTACGGCGTCGTGCACTGCGCGGGCGGCAGCGAGACGATCGGTCCGATCACCCAGATCGACTCCGAGCTGTGGCGGCGCACCGTCGACCTGAACATCAACGGCACGATGTACGTCCTCAAGCATTCGGCGCGCGAGATGGTCCGCGGCGGCGGCGGATCGTTCATCGGCATCTCCTCGATCGCCGCGAGCAACACCCACCGCTGGTTCGGGGCCTACGGCGTGTCCAAGGCCGGCATCGACCACATGATGCAGTTGGCTGCCGACGAACTCGGCGCCTCCTGGGTGCGGGTCAACTGCATCCGGCCCGGGCTGATCCGCACCGAACTCGTCGCACCCGTGCTCGAGTCGCCCGAGCTCAGCTCCGACTACGCGGCCTGCACCCCGCTGCCCCGCCCCGGCGAGGTCACCGACATCGCGAACGCGTCGCTGTTCCTGCTCAGCGACGCCTCGAGCTTCATCACCGGCCAGGTGATCAACGTCGACGGTGGGCAGTTGGTCCGGCGCGGCCCGGACTACTCCTCGATGCTCGAACCGCTGTTCGGCGCGGAGGGGCTGCGCGGCGTCGTCGCGACCTGAGGGTCGGGTGTTCGGACCCGCCAGCTTGTAACGTCGAGCCCGTGGTGACCCTGGACCGGTTGGTCAATGTGCTGGGTAGCTACGGCGTGCGCCTGCGCTTCTGCCCGATCCCGCGCTCCAAGGAGCTGGGCAGCGTGGTGATGCACGAGGTCAGCGGAACCCGCACCGTGACCGGCGACGTGCTGATGGCCATCGGCGCCCGCTCGGTCGCCGAGGCGCTGCAGTGGGCGGTGGCCGCCCGCGCGGTGGTGGTGCTGCTGCGCGACGAGGGCGCCACCGAAAGCACATTCGCGGGGATGGGCGAGGGTGTGGCCGTCATGGTCGTCGACCCGTCGGTGTCGTGGAGCGAACTGGCCGCGGTCGTCTACGGGCTGGTTCTCGAGGGGCGTGAAACCGAATCCGGCCGCGGCCCAACGGATCTGTTCGCGCTCGCCGACAGCCTCGCCGAGATGACCGGCGGCGCAGTGACCATCGAGGACCCGCTGTCGCGGGTGCTGGCGTACTCCTCGATGCAGGAGAACGCCGACGCGGCCCGCGTCGCGACGATCATGGACCGGCAGGCGCCCGAAGAGTTGCGCGAATTCTTCCGGCAGCGAGGGGTGTTCGAACACCTCGCGGACTCCGACGAACCGGTGTTCGTCGCCCCCGACGAGGAGCACGGGCTGTCCGGCCGGATGGCCGTCGCCGTGCGCTCCGGCCGCGAACTGATGGGGTCGGTGTGGGTGTCGTGCCCGAAACCGTTGCGCGGCACCGAACTCGCATCGCTGGCCGACGGAGCCCGCACCGTCGCGCTGCATCTGCTGCGGTCGCGAGCCAGCGCCGATCTGGAACGTCAGGTCGAGTCGGACATGGTGCTGCGTCTGCTCGACGGTCGCGCCGACGCGGCCGCGGCGGCCAGCCGGCTCGGGCTGCCGCTGGCGCCGATGCGGGTGATCGCGGTGCAGGCCTCCCTGGGACACGACCGCGACGCCGCCCTGCTGCTCGCGTTCGAGCGCGCCACCACCGGCTTCGGGTGGTCACGACCGGGCCGAAGCGCGTTGGCGGGCGCGACCATCTACACGCTGCTGCCCGGTGAGCAGGCCGCGGTGGCGCGCAAGTGGGTGGCCGGGCTGCGGGCCGCGCTGCCGGACCGGGTCACCGTGCTGGCCGGGATCAGCAAGCCCGCCGTCGTGACCGATCTGCCCGCGGCGCGTCAGGAGGCCGACGAGTGCCTGGCACTGCACGAGCTGGGCTCGTCGACGGTGCCGCCCGCCTACGACGAGTCGTGGGACGAGATCCTGCTGCAGCGGTTGCGCACCGCGGCCCAGTCGGGCCGCACCCCCGACCGCGGCCCGGTCGCCGAACTGCGCCGCCACGACCGCGAGCACGACACCGAGTACGCCGCGACGCTGCGGGCGTGGCTGGAAGCGCTCGGTGACCCCACGCAGGCCGGGCACCGGCTGGGCGTGCACGAGAACACCGTGCGGTACCGGCTGCGCAAGATGGCCGAGTTGACCGATCTGCCGCTCGACGACGCCCGCAAACGGCTCGCGATGATGATCGAACTGGCCGCCACCGACCCGGACTGAGCGCTTCGGCAGCACAAAGCACCAGGTCAGCGGTTTGTCGGATCCGCACAACGACCGCAGCCCGCCTTGTTCTGAGCGGGCAACCCGATTTCGCATCCGTCGACCACCATCGAAGTAACGAGCAATTCAACGATGGAGGGATGCGTAATGGTCGGCGGCGATCGGATCGACGGCGGCCCGCGGTCGGCAATCGTGATCGGCGCCGGCATCGTCGGGTTGTCGACGGCGTGGTTCCTGCAGGAACGCGGCGTCGACGTGACGGTCCTGGACCGCAACGGCGTGGCCGCCGGCGCCTCGTGGGGCAACGCCGGGTGGGTGTCGCCGACCCTGACGATCCCGCTGAACGCCCCGTCGGTGCTGCGCTACGGCTTGCGGTCGCTGAGCGATCGCAACGCGCCGCTGCACATCCCGATGACCGTCGACAGCGCGCTGTGGAAGTTCCTGGCCCAGTTCGCCGCGAACTGCCGCACCTCGGTGTGGACCAAGGCGGTCGAAGCCAACGTGCCGCTCAACGAGGAGTGCATCGAGGCCTACGACGTGCTGATCGCCAACGGCGTCGACGCGCCGGTCACCGACGCGCCGATCACCGCGATCTTCCGCACCCCGCACGACGCCGAACACATGATGCGTGAGCTGCGGGCCCTCGAGCGGGCCGGACAGAACGTGTTCGTCACCGGCCTGTCCGGTGAGGCGCTGCGCGAGCAGGTGCCGCTGGCGTCGCGCGCGATCACCGCCGGCATCAACATCAACAACCAGCGCTTCGTCGACCCCGGCCGCTTCGTGCAGGCGCTCGGGCGCGCCGTCGAAGAGCGCGGCGCCTCGATCCTGCGCCAGGACGTGCGCGGTGTCTTCAGCCCCGGCAGCGGGGTCGTCGTCGAGACCTACAGCGGCGAGTCGCTGACCGCCGACGCCGTGGTGGTCGCCACCGGCGCATGGCTGTCCCGGCTGACCGGACGGCGGCTGCGGGTGCCGGTCGCCTCCGGGCGCGGGTACTCGTTCACCGTTCCTGTGGACCGGCCCATCCCGGGCCCGATCTACCTGCCCGACGTCCGCGTGGCGTGCACCCCCTACCAGGGCGCGCTGCGGGTGGCGGGCACGATGGAGTTCCGCGACCCGCACGAACCGGTGATCTCCGAGCGCATCGGCGCGATCGTCGCCTCGGCCAGCCCGCTGCTCGACGGTGTGCGCTGGGCCGAACGCACCGACGTCTGGGTCGGGCCGCGGCCCGTCACGCCCGACGGCCGGGCGCTGATCGGCGAGATGTCGCGCAACGTCTACGTCGCCGGCGGCCACGGGATGTGGGGCCTGGCGCACGGACCCGTCACCGGTCGCCTGCTCGCCGAGCAGATCACCACCGGTAAACAACCCGAGGCGCTGCGGCCCTTCGACCCGCTGCGCCGCGCAATCGCCTGACGCGCCCGCACGACGGGCACCGCGAGTCGTCAGGGGCGGTGTACAGCCCCCGGTGCAGCCCCACCGGTGACCCCGCCCCTGACGGCATTCCCCCCTTTTTCCGAAAGGACTTTCAACCGATGCTGATGACCACCACCGAACCCGTCTGGATGACCCGGCGCGCCTACATCCACCTGCAGGCCGAACTCGCCAGCCTGCAGGCCGAGCAGCGCCGGGAGTTGCCCGACGACGTCGCCGCCGAGCGCATCCGCCGCGTCGAGAATCTGCTGGAGAACGCGATCGTCGACGAGGATCCGACCGATGACGGCGTCGCCGAACCGGGCATGGTGGTCTCGGTGCGCTACGACGACACCGGCGACACCGAGACGTTTCTGCTGGGCATCCGTGGTGCGGAGGCCGCCGATATCGAGGTGTACTCGCCGCAGTCATCGCTGGGCGCCGCGATCGCCGGTGCCCGACCAGGCGAGCGCCGCGACTACGTCACCAGGGACGGCCGCACCCTGCGGGTCACGTTGCTGGCGGCCAAACCGTACTCATTGGCCTTCGAACCGGCGCCCCGCCGGACCCTGGCTGGACTTTGATGAAAGGACCCAAAATGACCAGTGCCCAACGTATCTGGCTGTCCCCAACAGCCTACGAACGCCTGCAGCAGGAACTCACAACGTTGCGTGAACTGTGCGCCAACGAACCGGGCGGCGACAGCTCCGATGAGAACCTCACCGCGATCAAGCGGGCCCGCCAGAGCCGCATCCAGCAGATCCACGATCTGCTGATCAACGCCGTGGTGGGGGAGGATCCGCCGGACGACGGCGTCGCTGAACCGGGCATGGTGGTCTCGGTGCGCTACGACGACACCGGCGAGACCGAGACGTTCCTGCTCGGCGTGCGCGGCGCCGAGCACGGCGACATCGAGGTCTACTCGGTCCAATCTCCGTTGGGCTCAGCGATTCTCGGTGCGCGTCCGGGTGAACAACGCACCTACCGGTTGCCCAGCGGCGCCGAACTGTCGGTCACGGTGCTGGCCGCCGTCCCGTACGGCATGCACACCGCCGAAGCCAACGGCTGACGCCCGATCAGGGGTGGACCAGAGAAAGGTTCGCGAAACGGCTTTCTGTGCGCGCCCTCGGTTCGTAGACTGAGGCAGCACGACCCGTCACCATTCGTGGAAGGGGGGTCAGTTGACTGCCGAAGCGATCCAGGGTCCACCCCTGACGGTTCGCCGCCCGTTCCCGGCCCGACTCGGGCCCAAGGGCAACATCATCTACAAGCTCGTCACCACCACCGATCACAAGCTGATCGGGATCATGTACGTGGTCACGTGCTTCGTGTTCTTCTTCATCGGCGGGCTGATGGCGTTGTTCATCCGCGCCGAACTCGCGTCCCCAGGCCTGCAGTTCCTGTCCAACGAGCAGTACAACCAGCTGTTCACCATGCACGGCACGGTGATGCTGCTGTTCTACGCCACCCCGATCGTGTTCGGCTTCGCCAACCTGGTGCTGCCCCTGCAGATCGGCGCGCCCGACGTGGCGTTCCCGCGGCTGAACGCGTTCTCCTTCTGGTTGTTCCTCTTCGGCGGGTTGATCGCGATCGCCGGGTTCATCACCCCGGGCGGCGCTGCCGACTTCGGCTGGACCGCCTACGCCCCGCTCAGCGACGCCATCCACTCACCCGGCGCGGGCGGTGACCTGTGGATCATGGGCCTGGCCGTCGCCGGTCTGGGCACCATCCTCGGCGGCGTCAACATGATCACCACCGTCGTGTGCATGCGGGCCCCCGGGATGACGATGTTCCGGATGCCGATCTTCACCTGGAACATCCTGGTCACCTCGATCCTGGTGCTGCTGGCGTTCCCGATCCTGACCGCCGCGCTGCTCGCGCTGGCCGCCGACCGTCACCTGGGCGCGCACATCTACGACCCCGCCAACGGTGGGCCGCTGCTGTATCAGCACCTGTTCTGGTTCTTCGGCCATCCCGAGGTGTACATCGTCGCGCTGCCGTTCTTCGGCATCGTCACCGAGATCTTCCCGGTGTTCAGCCGCAAGCCGATCTTCGGCTACACCACGCTGATCTACGCCACCTTCGGCATCGCGGGTCTGTCGATGGTGGTGTGGGCGCACCACATGTTCGCCACCGGCGCGGTGCTGCTGCCGTTCTTCGCGTTCACCACCTATCTGATCGCGGTGCCGACCGGGATCAAGTTCTTCAACTGGATCGGCACGATGTGGAAGGGGCAGTTGACGTTCGAGACGCCGATGCTGTTCTCCATCGGGTTCCTCGTCACGTTCCTGCTCGGCGGCCTCACCGGTGTCATGCTGGCCAGCCCGCCGCTGGACTTCCACGTCACCGACTCCTACTTCGTCGTCGCGCACTTCCACTACGTGCTGTTCGGCACGATCGTGTTCGCCACGTACGCCGGCATCTACTTCTGGTTCCCGAAGATGACCGGGCGGCTGCTCGACGAGCGGCTGGGCAAGCTGCATTTCTGGCTGACGCTGATCGGCTTCCACACCACGTTCCTGGTGCAGCACTGGCTCGGCAACGAGGGTATGCCCCGCCGCTACGCCGACTACCTGGCGACCGACGGCTTCATCGGGTTGAACGTGGTGTCGACGATCGGTGCGTTCATCCTCGGCATCTCGGTGCTGCCGTTCACCTGGAACGTGTTCAAGAGCTGGCGCTACGGCGAACCGGTCACCGTCGACGATCCGTGGGGTTACGGCAACTCGCTGGAGTGGGCCACGTCGTGCCCGCCGCCGCGGCACAACTTCACCGAGCTGCCGCGGATCCGTTCCGAGCGGCCCGCGTTCGAGCTGCACTATCCGCACATGGTGGACCGGATGCGCGCCGAATCCCACATCGGCAGGCACGCCACCGCAGGTGAGGGCGCGGGGCTGCGCACCGAACCCGACCGCAGCAGCTGATCCGGGGTTGTTCGCCGCGAACAACCCCGACCACCTTTTTGTTCGCCGCGGGCAAGCCCGCCGGCGCCCGTCGCTGCGACAATGGAGTTGTCATCGAGAACGTCGTGCGCCCAGCGGATCTGACTCAGCGGGCGCTTCTTCCGAAAGACATTTCGACGTCGACACCGGCTTCACGGCCGAGTTAGGAATCGTCAACATGCGTAAACAGATTGGATTATGGACCAGCTGGGCCGCCCTGGTGGTCGGCATCAGCGCCGTGGTCGCGGGCTTCACCGTGACCTCCACCCGACTGGGGCACAACCTGGTCGTTTCCTTCGCCGTGTTCATCACGTTCTTCGCCGCCCTGTCGCTGCTGGCCCGCACGCGCACCAACGGCTTCTGGGGCCTGGTCACTTTGGGCCTCGGTATGACGATGGTGCCGTTCCTGGGCGCGGGCTTCACCCCTGACCCGGGTGCGGCGTGGACCGGTGTCATCGCCGGACCGCTGGCCCTGATCCTGGGCGCGACCGGCTGGGTCACCGGACGACCGCCGACGGTCGCCGGGATCAGCCACTGGGGCAGCCGCGAGGCGCAACAGGGCACGCTCGAGAAGTGGCTGTCCGGCGCGGGTTTCGTCACCGGTCTGGCCGCCGTGCTGTTCGGTGTCATCCTGGGTGCCTCGACGGCGACGATCGCGGTCACGGCCGGCCTGGGCGTGTTCCTGATGGTGGTGTCGGTGTGGGCATGGCTGGCGGCCGACCCCACCCGCGACTACTTCATGGTCGCCACCGTCGGCTTCGCGCTGTTCCTCGCACCGACCGTCGCCGGGTACGGGCACGAACCCGCGGCGTGGGCGGCCTGGGTTCCCGGTCTGATCGCCGCGGTGCTGGGTGTGACCGGCTACCTGCGTGGCGACACCCGCGACCGCCGGACCGACCTGCGGGAAAGCGCTGCCGAGCGCTACCGCCGCACCTACCGGGCGGCGCGCCCGGCCTGATTTAAGAGACCGACGACTCGGTGTCGAACGACGTCACGATGGCCTCGACCGGCGACCGCCAGGTCAGCCCGAGGTCACGTAACGTCGCCGAGTCGTCGGTCGGGGTGGCCGCGGTGAGCAGCAGCGCCGCCTCGTACGTGAGCCCGTCACCGAGGTCGACGACGTTCGACAGCGCCTCACCGAAGCGGCTCAAGGCCCGAAAAGCGCCCTGGCTGAGCGGGATTCGCCGGAACCGCCGGTTCGAGCCGCGCTCCAGCGCGGCGATCATGTCGTCGAACGCGATCAGCTCACCGCCGCACACGTAGCGGCGCGGCCCGCGGCCCGGCGTCATCAGCGCCACATGGACATCGGCGACGTCGCGCACGTCGATCATCTGCATACCGCCGCGCAACCGCGGCGCGACCCCCATCCGCACCAGCGGGCCCCACCCGCGTTCGGTCACCCCGGGCGCGGTGTGGAAGGCCGGGCCGACCACGCTCGACGGGTAGGTGACCACCACCGGGGCCCCCTGCTCCTGCAGGCGTCGCGCCACCCGGTCGGCGTACGCCTTGGTCTGCGCGTACGGGCTGCGTCCCGGGGTGGTCGGGGTGTCGGGGCCGATCACCCCGTCCGGCGGCGGGAACAGCGCGCTGTAGCTGCTGACCGACACGACCGGGTCCAGCCCGGCGGCCACCGCCCGGGTCAGCACCGCCTCGGTGGCGTGGGCGTTGACCTCCCACATCAGCGCGGTACGCCGCTTGTCGGTCCCGACCACACCGGCGCCGTGCAGCACCGCGTCACAGCCGTCGAGCAGCGCGTCGACCGTCGCGGTCTGGCGGATGTCGCCGCTGCGCGTCTCGACATCGCCGATCTCGGCGAGCCGGTCGAGTATCGGAGCGCCCTGCGCGTCGGGGCCGACGAGCAGGCGCACGCGGTGCCCGGCGACCAGCAGCGCACGCACACAGTGCGCGCCGACGTAACCGGTGCCACCGGTGACGGCGATCAACATGGGTTCACCTCGGATCGATTGAGGCGCCGATCGTATCGAAGTGCCCGCGCCGGTCGGTCGGCTACTGCGGCAGGTGCTCGCGGCAGTAGGCGTAGAGCGCGAGCCCGCCGAAGTTCACGACGTCCTCGCGTGACCACTTCTTCTCGGCCTTCTGGATCAGCTGCAGCGCCGCATCGGTGGTCCCGCCGTTGTTGAGCAGATCGCAGGTCCGGTGCGCCAGGTCGAGAGTCTTCGCGTCGTCCTTGACCGGGATGCCGCGCTCGCCGAGGGCGCTCAGAAACGCCTGGTCGATCTGCTGCTGGGTCTGGCCGGCCGCCGGTGCGGCCACTGCGGTGGCAGCGACGACCGCGAACAGTGCCGCGGCCAGAAAACGCCTCGTGTCCATGTGCTTCTCCCAGGGTGCCCGACCCGGCGAAAGCGTACGCCCTAGGTCATCTCGGCCGCACGATGTACGGCGTTCACGATGCCCTGATAGCCGGTGCACCGGCAGAAGTTGCCGGACAGCCCTTCGCGGATCTCCTCGTCGGTCGGCTTGGGGTTGTCGCGCAGCAGCGCGGTGATCGAGGTGACGAAACCCGGTGTGCAGAACCCGCACTGCAGGCCGTGGCATTCGCGCATCGCGGCCTGCACCGGCGACAGTTCGCCGTCGGGTCCGCCGATGCCCTCGACCGTGGTGACCTCCATACCGTCGGCCTGCACGGCGAACACCAGACAGCCGCGCACGGCGTCGCCGTCGAGCAGCACCGTGCAGGCGCCGCAGGCGCCGTGCTCGCAGCCGAGATGCGTTCCGGTCAGACCGCACTTCTCGCGCAGGAAGTCCGCGAGCGTCAGTCGCGGCTCCACGGTCGCGGCGTACGTGCGCCCGTTGACCGTGACTTCGACCGGCATGTCATGCATCGGTTGCCTCCGTGATGGCTGATGTCCAGGCCCGGGCGACCATGGTGGCCCCGACCTTGGCGCGGTAGGTCGCCGACCCCTGCAGGTCGGACGGGATGTCGTCCAGACCGGCCAGCGCGAGCCGCCCGATCTCCTCGGCGCTGATGTCACCGGCCGGCCGGCCGGTGACCGCTTCCTCGGCGGCGGTGCCGCGCAGCGGGGTGGACCCCAGTCCCAGCAGCCCGATACCGCAGCGGGTGACGCGGTCGTCGTCGTCGAGTTCGACCGCGACCGCGGCACCGGCTATCGCGAAATCGCCGTGCCTGCGGGCGAATTCCTCGAGCCCGAAGCCTGATCTCGCACCGCGGACCGGGAAGTTCACCGCGGTCAGCAGCTCGCCGGGCGCCAGCGCGGTCTCCCACAGCCCGGTGAAGAAATCCCTGGCCGCGATCTGGCGCGAACCGGTCGAGGACAGCGCCTCCATGGTCGCGTCCAACGCGAGCGCGACCGCTGCGTACTCGGCGGCCGGGTCGGCGTGTGCGATCGCGCCGCCCAGCGTGCCCCGGGTGCGGATCTGGAAGTGCCCGATGTGCGGGGTGGCCATCGTCAGCAGCGGAACCGATTCGGCCACTTCGTCGTCCATGCCCACGAATGCGTGCGGTGCGCCGGCGGCGACGCGGACGGCGCCGTCGACGAGGTCGATGCTGCGCAGTTCGTCGATGCGCGAGATGTCGATGAGGTTCTCGAAATAGGTCAGCCGCATCGCCAGCATCGGCACCAGGCTCTGACCACCGGCGAGGATCTTCGCGTCGTCGCCGAGTTCGGCGAGCAGGTCCACCGCCTCCTTGGCCGAGTCGGGCCGGTGGTAGGCGAACGGGGCGGCCTTCATGACAGCGTGTTCACAAGCCGCGCCAGCACGGCCTGCAGATCGTCGGCGAGCACCGCGGCCGGCGCCTTCTTGCGTCGGCGCCCGATCAGGATCCCGACCGCCACACCGCCGGCGACCGCGGCCACGACCGGTGCGGCCCGCTTGGCCAGCGGCAGCGCCACCACCTTGACCATGTCGATGGAATCGGAGGCCGCGGGTTGTGCTGTGGCGGCAGCGGTTTCGGCGGTCGGCGCGGTGGTCGCACCGGCCGCGCCCGTCGGGGCGGCGTCGCCGAGCACGCTGGCCTCCAGCGATTTGGCGAACTGGCCGATCAGGCTGGATGCCACGTCGGCGAGCACGCCGCGGCCGAACTGGGCGGCCTTACCCGAGATGGTCAGATCGGTGTTGATGACCACGCTGGTCGAGTCGCCCTCATCCTTGAGTTGGGCGGTGACGATCGCGGCGGCGTTGCCGTTGCCGCGCGTCTCCTTGCCCTCGGCGCGCAACACCACCCGCTGTGCGGCCGCGTCCTTCTCCTGAAACGCGGCAACACCCTTGTAGGACACCGTGATCGGGCCGACCTTGACCTTGACCGCACCGGTGAACTCGTCGCCGTCGACCGACAGCAGGGTGGCGCCGGGCAGGCACGGGGCGACCCGCTCCACGTCGGTCAGCACCTCCCACGTCTTGGCGGCCGGTACTGCGACCCGGAACTCGTTGTTCAACTCCATGTTTGATCCATCCTCGATCGTTACTTCCGGGCTTGCTCGATCGCCTCGACGATCGCGGCAGGGCTGGCGGGCAGGCGGGTGATCGTCACACCCAGGGGAGCGAGTGCGTCGTTGATGGCGTTGATGACCGCGGGCGTGGCACCGATCGCGCCGCCCTCGCCGACGCCCTTGTAGCCGCCGACACCGGGCCCCGGAATCTCGACGTGGCCGTACTCGATCGGCGGCACCTCGGTGGCCGTCGGCAGCAGGTAGTCGACGAACGTGCTCGACAGCGGGTTGCCGTCGGCGTCGTAGACCATGTCCTCGAGCAGCGCCCCGCCGATGCCCTGCACGGTGCCGCCGGCGATCTGGCCCTCGACGACGTTCGGATTGATCATCGGGCCGACGTCCTCGCTGACGATGTAGCGGGTCAGCGTCACCCGGCCGGTTTCGATGTCGACCTCGCACGTGCACGCGTGTGTGGCGTTGGCCCAGTGGATCATCGCCTCCAGCGGTGAGGCGAACCGCGCGGTCGCCTCCAGCGACGACGAGACTCCCGGCGGCAACTGCTGCGGCTCGTAGTAGGCGCGGTAGGCCAGGTCGGCGAAACTCACGCTCTTGTCCGGGTTTCCGGCCGCCACCGCGTGCGAGCCGGTCAGCTCCACCTCGGCCTCGTCGACCTCCAGCCGCGGTGCGGCCATCGCGATGATCTGCCTGCGCAGCATCGCGCCCGCCTCGGCGACCGCACCCGCGGTCATCGGGCCGCTGCGGCTGCCCTGGGTGCCCGCACCGTACGGGGTGACCGCGGTGTCGCCCTGGATCGTCGACACGTCGGCGATGTCGGCGCCCAGCGCGTCGGCGGTCAACTGCACGACGGTGGTCTCCAGGCTGTTGCCGGTCGACCCGCCGTTGACGTAGACGTTGATCTTGCCGGTGGGCTCCATCCGGATGGTGCAGCCCTCGGTGCCCAGGTGTCCGGTCGCGGCGCCGGTCGGTTCGATGTAGGCCGAGAAGCCCAGCCCGATGTAGCGGCCCTCGGCCAGCGCGTCGGCCTGCTCCTTGCGGAAGCCCTCGTGGTCGAGGATCTTGACGGCCTGCTCGAACGTGTCGGCCGGCGCGACATGGTCATACGGCATGCCGTTGGGGTTGAAGTACGGCATTTCGTCGCCGCGCAGGATGTTGCGGCGGCGCAGTTCGACCGGGTCGATGCCCACCTTGCGGGCGGCGATGTCGAAAAGCACTTCGCGAGCCAGGGTTTCGTACTGCCACGGTCCGCGGTAGGCCGCGAGCCCGGCGGTGTTGGAGAACACCGTCTTGTAGTTGAAGCTCGCCTTGGGCACCCGGTACGGGCCGGGGAAGAACATGCCGACCGCCGCGGTGGTCAGCACCGGGTACGGGGTCGGGTAGGCACCGATGTCGTAGGCGAAGTCGATGTCGACGGCCAGGATCGCGCCTTCGTCGTCGAGCGCCATCCGCACGTTGCCGTCGACGTGGCGGGCCTGCCCGGCCGACATCAGGTTCTCGCGGCGGTCCTCGATCCACTTCAGCGGCGCGGACACCTTGCGCGCGGCGAGCATGATGCACATGTCCTCGCGCATCGGCACGACCTTCTGGCCGAACCCGCCGCCGGTGTCGCGCATGATGACCCGCACGTTGTGGGCGGGGATACCGAGCAGGCGCGCGCAGAACGCCCGCAGTTCGTGCGGGGTCTGCGTGGACGCCCACATCGTGAGTTCCTCGGTGGCCGCGGTCCATTCGACCACCAGGCCGCGGCACTCGATCGGAACGGGCGCGTAGATCTGCTGATAGACGTTGGCCGACGCGACGTGCGCGGCGTTGGCGAACGTCTCCTCGTCCGGCGGCGCGCCGCCCATCCCGCCGGCGACGTTGTCGGGATACGCGTCGTGCACCACCACCGAGGACCCGACGGCCTGGGTGAAGTCGGCGACCGCGGGCAGCGGTTCGTAGTCGACCTCGACGGCCTCGACGGCGTCCTCGGCCAGATAGCGGCTGTCGGCGACGACGAGCGCGACCGGATCGCCGACGAATTTCGCCTCGCCCTCGGCCAGCGGCGGCCGCGGGGTGTCGGGGATGTCCTTGCCCGCCACCGCGTGCCAGGCCTCTTTGACGTCGGGGTTCAGATCGGCGGCGGTGAACACCGCGTGCACGCCGGGCATCGCGAGCGCGGCCGATGCGTCGATGTTCGTGATCCGGGCGCGCGCGAACGGACTGCGCACGAAGCAGGCGTGCAGCATGCCGGGCCGCACGACGTCGTCGACGAAGGTGCCGTGCCCGGTCAGAAGCCGGTTGTCCTCGATGCGTGGAACGCGTGTCCCCGCGTAGCGGGTCGCGACCTTCTCCGCAGAAGCAGAAGTCACCCGATCACCCTTCCTGGCCGTGTAAAGAGTGACGTTATCGCATTCGAGAACGACATTTCCACAATCGCTGTCTCATCCGCATCAGCGTTCGTGGTGGATGCGGCCATCGGTCTCGCTCAGCGGCCGGCCGCCGCCGCCCCACCGGCGCGCGATGATCTCGGCGGCGATCGACACCGCGGTCTCCTCCGGGGTCCGCGCGCCGAGGTCCAATCCGATCGGACTGCTCAGCCGGCTCAGTTCGGCGTCGCCGAGACCGGCCTCGCGCAACCGCTGCATGCGGTCCTCGTGGGTGCGCCTCGATCCCATCACCCCGATGTAGCCGACCTCGGGCAGGCGCAGCGCGACCTCGAGCACCGGAACGTCGAATTTCGGGTCGTGGGTCAGCACGCAGATCGCGGTGCGCGCGTCGATCGCGCCCCGCTCGGCCTGCGCGGCCAGGTAGCGGTGCGGCCAGTCGACGACGACGTCCTCGGCGCCGGGGAACCGCGCCGGGGTCGCGAACACCGGCCGCGCATCGCACACCGTCACCCGGTATCCCAAGAGCGCCGCCTGCTGGGTCAACGCGCTCGCGAAGTCGATGGCCCCGAAGATCAGCATCCGCGGCGCGGGCGCATAACCGGCGACGAACACCTCCATCCCGGACTCCTGGCGCTGGCCGTCGGGGCCGTAGGACAACACGCCGGTGCGGCCCGCCGCCAGCAGGCCGCGCGCGTCGTCGACGACCGCGGCGTCAGCGCGCGCAGACCCCAGCGAGCCGTCCGCGGTGTCGGGACCCAGCACCAGACGCCGGCCGACGCGGTCCGGGTCGGGGTGCGCGATGACGGTCGCGACCGCGGTCGGCCGGTGGGCGGCGATGTCGTCGGCGACGGCCCCCAACTGCGGGAACGTGTCGCGCGAGACCGCTTCGACGAACACGTCGATGATGCCGCCGCACGTGAGCCCGACGGCGAACGCGTCGTCGTCGCTGATGCCGTAGCGCTGGATCTGCGGCCGGCCCGACTCCGCCACCTCGGTGGCGAGTTCATAGACCGCGCCCTCCACACAGCCGCCGGACACCGAACCCGCGACCGTGCCGTCGGGGGCGACGACCATGGCCGCCCCGGGCGGGCGCGGCGCGGAACGGATCGTGCGCACGACGGTGGCCACACCGGCGGTGCCGCCGCCGCTCCACACGGCCAGCAAATCGTCGAGCACGTCGCGCACGCTCGCAGTCTAAGCCCGCGGCGCTAAGCGAGTGCTCAGCGCACGTCGAACTCGATCGGCACCGACGCGGGGCCGGTGACGCCGACGACGGGTTTCCACGTCGCGGGCGCGGCCCGGCGCAGGTTGCGCATCTGCCCGGCCATCACCGCCAGCGCCTCGGCCAGTTCGCGCCGCGCGAGGTTGGCGCCGAGGCAGTAGTGCGGCCCCGCCCCGAAGGTCTGCATCGGAGCCGCGGCCCGCCTCGTGATGTCGAGTGTGTCGGGCTCGTCGTAGACGGCCGGGTCGCGGTTGGCGCCGGCCGTGTTGCACAGCACGAAGGTGCCGGCCGCGATGGGCACACCGGCGTACTCGACGTCCTCGGTCGTCATCCGCATCGTCCCGAACACGACAGGGTAGAACCGCATCAGCTCCTCGACGGCGTTCATCGCGAGCTCGGGGTGTTCGGCCAGCAGCTCCCACTGGTCGGGGTGGTCGCACAGCACGTCGACCGCGGCCGCCAGCTGGTTGCGGGTGGTGTCGGTGCCGGCCATCAGGATCCCGGCGGCCAGCATCCGCAGCTCCTCGATCGTCAACCGGTCACCGTCGTCCTCGGCGCGGATCAACTCGGAGATGAGGTCGTCGCTCAGCGACGTGCGACGGTCGGCGACCATCCCGTCGATGTAGTCGTCGAGCTCACCCCACGACGCCAGGATCAACGGTTCGTCCTCGGCGACGTTCCACCCGAACAGCTTGAAGACGTCGTCGGCCCAGCCGGAGAACAACTTCGAGTCCTCGCTCGGCGCGCCCAGCAGTTCGGCGATCACCGGCACCGGATACGGGCGGGCGACGTCCTCGACCACCTCGCAGCGGCCGACCGGCAGCAGCGGTTCGACCAGCCCGGTGATGATGCCGGTGATGGTGCGCTCGAGCCGCTTGACCGACCGCGGCGTGAACGCCTTGCACACCAGCCGGCGCAACCGGCCGTGGTCCTCGCCGTCGAGGCCCAGCAGGCTGGTGACCGCGCGGTCCCACAACTGCCCCGACGTGATGCCTTGGGCCTCCAACCCGAGCCCGCGCGGCACGCACATCCGCGGGTCGCGCAGCGCGGCGTGCACGACCTCGTAGGTCAGCAACTCCAAGCCGTGCGCCCCTTGGGCCACTGCCGCCGTCCGGCGCGCCCGCGCGATGCGGCGGTGGGCTTCGTGGGCGTCCGGCGCGTCCTCATAGGACAGGGCCGGCAGATCGATGACGGCGGCGCTCATGGTGACCTCCTCGGATCACCTCGATGCTCGGATCACGACCGGGGAGCGGACTAGCGTAGGGGACTACTCCACCGGGAAGAGGACGCGATGTTGGCACGTCTGGCCGCCGCGGCGGCCCTCGGGCTCGCGGCGCTGGTGACCGCGCAACCGGCGGCGGCGGCGCCGGAGTTGGTCGACGTCCGAGATGTGGTGCCCGACGCGATCACCGACCTGCGCTACGCCACGGCCGACAACTTCGTCGGCGAGCGCATGTACCCCGTCGATGCGCGGTGTCTGGTGGATGCGTCGATGGCGCCGCGACTGCGCGCCGCCGCGGACGTGCTGCGCAGCGGCGGTGAGGTGCTGGTGTTCTGGGACTGCTACCGCCCACACGAGGTGCAGGTGCGGATGTACGAGGTGGTCAGCGAACCGGGCTGGGTGTCGCGGCCCGGCCCCTACGCCAAGAGCCACGAGGCGGGTCTGTCGGTCGACGTGACCCTGGCCCGCGACGGCGAACCGGTGGACATGGGCACCGGCTTCGACGAATTCGTCCCGCGCGCAAACGCTTACGCGACCGACGGGGTGAGCGCCGCGGCGCAGGCGAACCGCGCCCGGCTGCGCGACGCGATGGCCGCGGGCGGGCTGTCGGTCTACCGGGGCGAGTGGTGGCACTTCGACGCGCCCGGCGCGTACACGCCGCGCCCGATCCTCGATGCGCCGCTGAACTGAGCCGCGTCAGGCGGCCGTCGGGTCGGCGGTGACCACCTGGCAGTAGTGGCAGAGGTTCGGCCCGAGCGTCGGATAACCACATCCGCCGCAAACAGCGACCGCGGTCGTCTCATCGGCTTCGAGCATGCCGGTCATGTACCCCGCCGCTGGCGAATCAATCCCAAATCCGGGACGAGTTTGCAAAGCTGCCCTACGACATGGCTACGACTGCAGCGCTCCCGGTCGAGACCGCCACCCACAGCCCCCGCCGGGCGTGGGTGGCCGTCATCCTGCTCGCCGTCGTCGGCACCCTGAACTACGCCGACCGGTTCCTGCCCGCGGTGCTCGCCGAGCCCATCCGTGAAGACCTGGCGCTGTCGGACACCGCGCTCGGCGTCATCAACGGTTTCGGCTTCCTCGCCGTGTACGCGGTGCTGGGCCTGGTGATCGCCCGGTTCGCCGACCGCGGGTCGTTCGGTCTGGTGATCTCGACCTGTCTGACCCTGTGGGGCGCGATGACCATGCTCGGCGGCGCGGTCCAGTCGGGTTTCCAGCTCGCGCTGACCCGCGTCGGCGTCGCCGTCGGCGAGGCAGGCAGCACCCCGGCCGCACACGCCTACGTGGCGCGCAACTTCGCCCCCGACCGCCGCGCCGCGCCGCTGGCCGTGATCACGCTGGCGATCCCGTTGGCCAGCGCGGCCAGCCTCCTCGGCGGCGGTCTGCTGGCCCAATCCCTGGGCTGGCGAACGGCTTTCGTGGTGATGGGGGCGATCAGCGTGCTGTTCGCCCCGCTGGTGCTGATCGCGCTGGGCCGCAGGCAGTCGATGCCCGCGGCCCCCGCCCAGCCGGGCCTGGCGAGCGCCACCGAGTTGCTGCGCAAACCGAGCTTCGTCGTGATCGTCTGCGGCGCGGCGTGCATCTCGGTCGCCGGCTACTCCCTGACCGCGTTCGCCCCGGCATATCTGGTGCGGGCCCGCGGAATGGATCTGGGCGAGGTCGGCGTGCAGTACGGGCTCGCCAGCGGGCTGACCGGCATCCTCGGCCTGCTGGTCGTCGGGCGCATCGCCGACCGGTTGTCGGCGCGGGACCCGCGCTGGGCGCTGTGGCTGGTGGCCGCGGTGACCGCCGCGATGTTGCCGTTCTCGGCCCTGGCCTTCACCGTCGGCAGCCAGACCCTCTGCATCTGGTTCATCTCGCTGAGCTATGTCGTCGGAACCGCCTACATGGCGCCGTCGATCGCGGCGATCCAGCGCCTGGCGCGCGTCGAGCAGCGCGCGACCGCGTCGGCGATCTTCCTGTTCTTCAGCGCGATCGTCGGCTCGGCGGGCCCGTTTCTCACCGGGGTGTTCAGCGACGCGCTCAAGGCCGAGCTCGGGGCGGAGTCGCTGGGCCGGGCGCTGCTGATCGTGCCGGTGCTCCAGGTCGTCGCGATCATCTGCTACCTGGTCGCCAGCGGGCGCTTCACCCGGGAGATGGTCGACACCGAGTGAGCTGGCCCGGACCGGGCTGTTTACTCTTTCGTTGATATCGATCAGCAAAGGAGAGATAGATGGCGCAGTTTCTCGCCCTGCAGGGCTCGGCGCATCAGACTCATCAGTCGGCGGCGTACGAGCTCCAGGACGGCGTGGACATCGAGAAGCTCGCGCAGGAACTCTCGAGCGCGGTGACACTGGACCGGGTGGTCCCGGTGCCGGCGGTGCTCCCGCAGAACAAGGGCCGGCGCCAGAAGGTCACGCTCTACGTCCGCCCGGCGGCGTGGGGGCTGTGGACCTTCTACGAGCTGTCCGAGGAAGACCAGCGCCAGATGCTCAAGGAGAACCCGCTGCTGAACGCGCTCATCCAGGGCGCCGCCCAGCAGGGCCAGGCCCGGCCGGGGGGCCAGCAGAACCCGCTGTTCGGTCAGCAGTAAGGGCGGAGTGCGGCCAGTACCGCGGCGGGCCCGTCGCCGCATGACGTAGCTTCGGCTCGTGGCCGCGCTGATGAACCGCCAGATCGTGTTGCGTCGCAGACCCGTCGGGCTGGTCGCGCCCGAGGACACCGAGCTGATCAGCGCACCGGCACCCGAACCCGCGGACGGCGAGGCGCTGGTGCGCACCACCTACATCGGCATCGACGCGGCGGCGCGCACGTGGCTCAACGACCAGCCGGGCTATCTGCCGCCGGTGCAGCTCGGCGAGGTCATCAGGGCGGCGGGCATCGGCGAGGTGGTGGCGTCCCGCTGCGACGCCTACGCCGTCGGCGACGTCGTGACCACGCTGACCGGGTTCCAGGAGTACGTGATCAGCCGCGACGACATCTTCACCACCCCGGTGCCCGGCCCCGACGTCGACCAGCTCGCCGTGATGTCGGTGTACGGGCCGACCGGGGCCACGGCCTACTTCGGGATGATGGGCATCGGCAAGCCGCAGGCCGGTGAGACGGTCGTGGTGTCGGCGGCAGCCGGGGCGACCGGCTCGGTGGCGGGCCAGATCGCCAAGATCGCCGGCGCCCGGGTCGTCGGTATCGCGGGCGGGCCGCGGAAATGCCGGGCCGTGGTCGACGACTTCGGTTTCGACGCCTGCATCGACTACCGCGGCGACGATCTCGCGGCCGCCCTCAAACAGCACTGCCCCAAGGGCGTCGACGTGTACTTCGACAACGTCGGCGGGCCGATCCTCGACGCGGTGCTCGGCTGGCTGGCCCACAAGGCCCGGGTCGTGTTGTGCGGCGTCATCTCCAGCTACCTGACCGGCGAGCACCCGGGCCCGGCCAACTACGTCAACCTGCTGTCGAAGACCGCGCTGATGCAGGGCTTCAACGCGCTCGACGAGTGGGGCCGCTTCGACGAGGCGTTCGGGCCGCTGCGGCAATGGGCGCAGGAGGGGCGGCTGGTGCACCGGCAGACCATCTTCGAGGGCATCGAGTCGTGCGTCGACGCGATGAACGGCCTGTTCACCGGCGCCAACATCGGCAAGATGCTGGTCAAGGTCAGCGAACCGAGTAGCGGCTAGGCGCCGCGCCGAGGGGTTGAGTGCTTTCGGATCGGGGTATGTCGTCGCTTGTCAACGCGGACAATCTTGAGGAGTACGTGCATGAGCGCTCGCCGATTCGCTCGAATGGTAGGTGTGACCGCTGCTTTCGGGGCGTTGGTGAGCGCACCCGTGCCCCTCGCGGCGGCCCAGCCGCCGCCGGCGTGTCCGGACGTGCAGGTGGTGTTCGCCCGCGGCACCGGTGAACCCGTCGGTGTCGGCGGGATCGGGCAGTCGTTCGTCGACGCGGTCCGCGCGCAGGCCGCGCCCCGCTCGGTCGACGTGTACGCGGTGAACTATCCGGCCAGCGGCGACTTCAACAACCGCATCCAGTTCGCGCGCACCGTCGTCGACGGCATCCGCGATGCCGCGGGCAAGGTCGAGTCGACCGCGGCGGCGTGCCCGGACACCCGGATCGTGCTCGGCGGATTCTCCCAGGGCGCCGCCGTGGCCGGGTTCGTCACCGCCGCGGAGATCCCGGCCGAGATCCCGCCCGAGTACCGCGAGTTCATCCCCGACCCGATGCCCACCGAGGTGGCCGACCACGTCGCGGCGGTCGTGCTGTTGGGCAAACCGTCCACGCAGTTCCTGCGCGACATCGGGGCCCCGCCGATCGTGATCGGCCCGTCGTACGCCGGCAAGACCCTGGACCTGTGCGCGGAGGGCGACACGATCTGCAACGGCGCACCGGCCGGCGGCCCGAGTTTCGCGCACGCCTCCTACGGATTCAACGGTATGACCAACGAGGGCGCGGCGTACGCGGTGGCCCGGTTGTCACCGGACGGTCCCGCCGCCGAGCCGGCTCCGGCGGCGGCCGCGGCGCCCGCACGCTGATGCTCTAGTACGCTTCGCCGGGTGAGCACGCCGAAAGCCCGCGCGCGCTGGATGCGTGGCGGACTCGTCGGTGTCTGCTCGACGGTCATGACGGCGCTCGCGCACACAGTCCCCGGTGCGGGCCTGCCGAGCGGTTCGGGACTGGCGGTCGTCCTGCTGGTCTGCGGCACGGTCGGCGCGGCGGTGTCCCGCATCACGCTCGAGGACCGGCGTGCCCGGCTCAGCGTGGTCGCCGCTGCGCTCGGCGTCGCGCAGGCGCTGGGGCACATCGTGCTCTGGCTCGGCGGCGGCCATCATCACTCCGCGGCGCCACTCGGGCTGACCCCGGCGATGACGGCCGCGCATCTCGGCGCCGCCGTCGTGCTGGGCGCGGCGATCGTCGCGGTCGAATACCTCTACGTCGTCTGTGCATCCGTGCTGCAGTGGCTGCGGCTGTTCGCGACATCGGGCGTACGGCCCCCCGTCCGCAAATCGCGCCGCGCCACGAAAGTCGTCGTCGCCCAGCGGATCTGGGTGGCTTCCGGGCTGGGTATGCGCGCCCCGCCGGTGAGGTGTGCGACGGCCTAGCCGTCGCCTCGTGAGCAATGGTCCGCGGCTGCCCGGCCGCGGACGGCCGCCGTCTGCGGCCCTTCCGATGACCTCAATCCCCGGTGCGCGAACGGCTTTCGCGCACCCCGCGCGAAAGACCCTGTCATGACGACCACCCCTGAGAAAACCCCGCAGCGGCAGCGCCCGCGCGGGATGCGGCCGCTGCTGGCGCGGCTGCACTTCTACGCCGGCGTCTTCGTCGGCCCGTTCATCCTGATCGCCGCCGTGACCGGCCTGCTGTACGCGGTGATCCCGCAGATCGACAACGCGGTTCACCGCCACGAACTCAAGGTCGATCAGGTCGGTGAACAGCGGCTCCCGCTGGCCGACCAGTTGCACGCGGCCCGCGCCGCGCATCCCGAAGGCGCGGTGGTGACGATCCGTCCGCCCGCCGCCGCCGACGAGACCACCCAGGTGCGGCTGGCCGTCGACGACGTGCCACCCGACTATGCGCGCACGGTGTTCGTCGACCCGTACACCGGAGAGGTCCGTGGCGCGTTGACCACCTACGGACAGTGGATGCCGGTGCGGGCGTGGTTCGACGAACTGCACCGCAACCTGCATCTCGGTGCTCTCGGCCGCAACTACAGCGAGCTCGCGGCCAGTTGGTTGTGGGTGATCGCGCTGGCCGGCACGGTGCTGTGGTGCCTGCACCGCCGGGACACCAAGAAATTGCGGCGCCTGGCTCTGCCGGACCGCTCGGCCGATGGCCGCCGCCGGACGCTGTCCTGGCACGGCGCGGTCGGGGTGTGGATCGTCGTTGCGCTGCTGGGCCTTTCGGTCACCGGGATCACGTGGTCGCGGTATGGGGGAGAGACCGTCAACCTGTTGCAGGAGAGGTTGAACACGACCGCGCCTGCGGTGGACACAGCGCTGCCGTCGGCATCGGCCGCTGGTGCGCTCGCCGGTGCCGACGTGGCGTACCGGGGTGCGATCGACGCCGGGTTGGCCGGGCCGATGTGGATGTCCCCGCCGGCCGCGAGCGGTGAGGGCTGGCTGGTCGAGGAGAACAAGCGGGACTGGCCGACGCGTTACGACGCGGTGTCCGTCGACCCGGACACCGGTGTGATCACCGACCGGGTGGACTTCGCCGACTGGCCGCTGCTGGCGAAGCTGACGAACTGGGCGATCGACGCCCACATGGGTGTCCTGTTCGGCTGGCCGAATCAGATCCTGTTGGCGCTCACCGCGATCGGACTGATCACCGTGATCGTCCGCGGCTACGTGATGTGGTGGCGGCGTCGTCCCACCCGGGGTTCGGCCTGGGCGACCGGGCGACCGCCGCTGCGGGGCGCGCTACGCACCCTGCATCCGGCCGCGATCGCGGTGCTCGCCGTGTTCGTGGTGGCGCTGGGTTGGGCGTTGCCGCTGTTCGGGCTCAGCCTCGTGGCATTCCTGGCGGTCGACCTCGTCGTCGGGGCCGTCAAACAACGCAGAACCACCTCTGAGGAGACCAAAACCGATGCATAGCAGAGATATCAGCTTGTTCGTGCTATTTCTCACGGTCGCGGCCACTGTCGGCTGCACGACCCACGGGCAACACGACGAAGCGTCGATGGCGAGCACGGTCACCATTGCCGATCAGTGGGCGAGCTCGGCGGACTCCGGGATGGCCGCGGTGTTCGGCACCTTCACCAACACCGGACACCACGACGCCCGCGTGGTGTCGGGTTACTCGGATGTGGCCGAACGAGTCGAGGTGCACGAGGTTTCCGCGGGCACTGACGGCGCAAAGACGATGCGGCCTAAGGAGGGCGGGTTGGTGATCCCCGCAGACGGCTCGCACGACCTGGTTCCCGGCGGCGACCACCTGATGCTGATGGACCTCAAACAGCCGCTGCCGCCGGGTTCGGAGGTGGCGCTGAGCGTCGAGTTCGAAGACGGGTCGACGCTGCCCGTCACCGCCCAGGTACGCGACTTCGCCGGCGCCGACGAGGAATACCAGCCTTCGACGGGCGGTTCGGGGCCGCACCGCGATCATGGCTGAGCGGCCATCCCGGGGGCAGCTCCGGCTCAACCGGCGGCGCCTCTTCGCGGGCAGCGCGGCTGTGGTGGCGGCCGGCGCGACTCTCACGCAGTGCAGCATCGCCCGGTCCTCGGTGACCCAGGAGCTGTCCGACTCGGCGGTCGAACCGTTCCACGGCAGGCACCAGGCCGGCATCACGACCGCGCCGCAAGCCCACGCGCTGTTCGTCGCACTGGACCTCGCGCCGGCACCCGGCCGTGGCCCTCGGGACGCGCTGGCGGCGGTGCTCAAGCTGTGGACCTCGGACGCGGCCCGGTTGACGCAGGGGCGGGCCGCCCTGGCCGACACCGAACCCGAGCTGGCGCAGCGACCGGCCCGGCTCACCGTCACGGTCGGCCTCGGCCCGCGACTGTTCGACAGGATCGCGCTGGGGCACCGTCGTCCGCGAGCCGCTGCCGAACCGCCGGGCTTCGCCACCGACCGGCTTGAACCGCAGTGGTGTGGCGGTGACCTGCTGCTACAGATCTGCGCCGACGATCCGATCACGCTCGCGCACACCAGTCGGGTGCTGTTGAAGAACGTCCGCACCATGACCACCGTGCGTTGGCGGCAGACCGGATTCCGCAACGCGGCCGGCGGCCGCGGGGGCAGCATGCGCAACCTGATGGGACAGATCGACGGGACTGTCAACATCACCGACGCCGCGGGCTTCGACCGGCACGTCTGGCATGACGGCGAAGACCAGCCCTGGTTCGCCGGCGGGACCATCCTGGTGCTGCGCCGGATCCGCGCCGAGATGGACACGTGGGACGAAATCGACCGTGCCAGCAAGGAACTCGCCGTCGGTCGCCGCCTGGATACCGGTGCGCCGCTCACCGGGAGTTCGGAATTCGACGAACCCGATTTCGCCGCCACCGATAGGGGCATTCCGGTCATCCCGCCGAACTCCCACATCGCAGTGGCCCGGCACCGCAGCGACGACGAACGGTTCCTCCGTCGCCCGTACAACTACGACGACGCTCCGCCGACCGGGCGCACCACCGACAGCGGGTTGATCTTCGCGACCTATCAGCGGGATCCCGCAGCGCAGTTCACCCCGGTGCAGCGGCGACTTGCCGAAGCCGACGCGCTCAACGAGTGGATCACGACGATCGGGTCGGCGACGTTCGCGATCCTGCCCGGCGTCGACGACGATGGCTATCTCGGCGAATCACTGCTGGGGTAGCGAGTTCTGGCCTGCGTTTGTCACTCACTCGATGACGATCAGCAGATCGTCACCCTCGACTTGTGAGGTCTTCGCGACCGCCACCCGGGTGACCTCGCCCGTCGTGGGAGCGGTGATGGAAGCCTCCATCTTCATCGCTTCGATGGTGCCGATGGTCTGGCCGGCCTGCACATGGTCACCCTGTGCGACGGTCATGGTTACCACCCCGGCGAACGGTGCGGCGACATGGCGGGGATCGGTGCGGTCGGCCTTCTCGGCGGCGGGACGGTCGGCGACGATGGACCGGTCGCGTACCACGACGGGTCTGAGCTGGCCGTTGAGGAGGCACATCACGGTGCGCATGCCCCGTTCGTCGGGGTCTGAGACGGCCTCCAACCCGATCAGCAGTTCGACACCACGCTCGAGCAGCACCCGGTGCTCCTCGCCGTGGCGCAACCCGTAGAAGAATTGGTTCGCCGACAACCGGGAGGTGTCACCGTACTGCGCGCGGTGGGCCTCGTACTCTTTCGTCGGTCCCGGGAACAGCAGCCGGTTGAGTGCCGCGCGCCGTAGCTCACCAGGCGCGCAGAGCAGCTTCCGATCGACGTCCGAGAGCTGTCGTTCGCCGGGGGGCGGCGGTCTGCCTTCGAGTGCGCGGGTACGCAGCGGCTCCGGCCAGCCACCGGCAGGCTCGCCGAGTTCACCGCGCAGAAAACCGATCACGCTGTCGGGGATGTCGAGACGGGCAGGTTCGTGCACGAACTCCTCCGCGGTCATCCCGGCGCCTGCCAGCGCGAGTGCCAGATCACCGACGACCTTGCTCGACGGGGTGACCTTCACGAGCCGTCCGAGCACGCGGTCTGCGTCGGCGTAGTTGGCCTCGATGTCCTCGAAGTGGTCGCCGAGCCCGAGCGCAAGGGCCTGCTGGCGCAGATTGGACAGTTGCCCGCCCGGGATCTCGTGGCGGTAGACCCGCCCCGTCGGCGCCGGTGGTCCGGCCGCGGCGACATCGAACGGCGTGTACACCTTGCGCAACGCCGCCCAGTACGGCTCGAGGTCGCAGACCGCCGGTAACGACATGCCGGTGTCGAACTCTGTGTGCGCGGCGGCCGCCACGATCGAGCTCAACGCGGGCTGGCTGGTGGTGCCGGCCAGCGGCGCGGCCGCTCCGTCGACCGCGGACGCGCCCGCCTGCCATGCCGAGACGTAGGTGGCCAGCTGGCCCCCCGGAGTGTCGTGGGTGTGAACGTGCACCGGTAGGTCGAATCGGGTTCGCAGTGCGGTCACCAATGTGTGGGCGGCCTGAGGCCTGAGCAGTCCGGCCATGTCTTTGATCGCCAGGATGTGGGCGCCGGCCTCGACGATCTGCTCTGCGAGCTTCAGGTAGTAGTCCAGGGTGTAGAGGTCCTCACCGGGATCGGACAGATCGCCGGTGTAGGACATCGCGACTTCGGCGACTGCCACGTCGGTCTCGCGCACCGCGTCGATCGCGGGGCGCATCGACTCGACGTTGTTCAGCGCGTCGAAGATGCGAAAGATGTCGATGCCCGTGCGGGTGGCCTCGTCCACGAATGCGAACGTGACCTCCTCGGGATAGGGGGTGTAACCGACGGTGTTTCGTCCGCGCAGCAGCATCTGCAGACATATGTTGGGCACCGCAGCGCGCAGCGCCGCCAGCCGCTGCCATGGATCTTCCTTGAGGAATCGCAGCGCGACGTCGTAGGTCGCCCCGCCCCAGCACTCCAGCGAGAGCAGCTCGGGTGTCATCCTCGCGACGTACGGGGCCACGGCCAGCAACCCGCTGGTGCGAACCCGCGTCGCGAGCAGCGACTGGTGGGCGTCGCGGAACGTGGTGTCGGTGACACCGACCGGCTTGGAGTCGCGCAACCACGCGGCGAAGCCCTCGGGGCCCAGCGCAAGTAACCGCTGCCGACTGCCGTCAGGAGGCGGTGCGCTCAGGTCGACGCCGGGTAGTTTGTCGTGTGGATAAACCGGCGACGGCCGGTCTCCGTGAGGTTTGTTCACGGTCACGTCCGCCAGGTAGTGGAGAATCCGTGAACCGCGGTCCGCCGGTGTGTTGGCGGTGAGGAGTTCCGGGCGTTCGTCGATGAAAGACGTCGTGAGGTGACCTGATCGGAAGTCGTCGTCATCCAGAACCGCTTGCAGGAACGGGATGTTCGTCGAGACACCGCGGATCCGGAACTCCGCCAGAGCCCGGCGCGCCCGCGACACCGCGGTGGTCGAATCGAGGCCGCGGCAGGTCAGCTTGACCAGCATCGAGTCGAAATGCGCGCTGATCTCCGCACCGAGGTGCGTGCCGCCGTCCAGTCGGACACCGGCACCGCCCGGTGAGCGGTATCCGGTGATCCGGCCGGTGTCGGGCCGGAAGCCATTGGCGGGATCCTCGGTGGTGATCCGGCATTGCAGCGCGGCGCCGCGAATGCGGATGGCGCCTTGGTTCAGGCCGAGGTCCGACAGCCGCTCGCCGGCGGCGAGACGCAACTGCGACCCCACCAGATCGACATCGGTGATCTCCTCGGTCACCGTGTGCTCCACCTGGATTCGCGGATTGCACTCGATGAAGACATGCCGGCCGCGGTCGTCGACGAGGAACTCGACGGTGCCGGCGCAGAAGTAGCCGATGTGGCGGGCGAAGGTGACGGCGTCCGCGCAGATTCGGTCCCGCAGTGATTCAGACAGGTTCGGCGCGGGAGCGAGTTCGACAACCTTCTGGTGTCGGCGCTGCACGCTGCAGTCGCGTTCGAAGAGGTGCACGACGTCGCCGGACCGGTCGGCGAGGATCTGCACCTCGATGTGCCGGGGGTGAAGTACCGCCTGCTCGAGATACACCGCCGGGTCGCCGAACGCCGATTCTGCTTCACGCGAGGCAATTTCGACTGCTTCGCGTAGTAGCGTCGCATCGGCCACGCGGCGCATCCCGCGCCCGCCGCCACCCGACACCGCCTTGACGAAAAGCGGGAACTCCATGCTTTCGGCGGCGGCGACCAGATCGTCGACCGACGTGGAAGGCGGGGACGACGCAAGTACCGGCAGTCCGGCCTCGCGCGCGGCCGCGACAGCGCGGCTCTTGTCGCCGGTCAACTCGAGCACGTGCGCACCGGGTCCAACGAAGGTGATCCCGGCCTGCGCACACGCGGTCGCGAGGCGGGGATTCTCCGACAGGAAGCCGTATCCCGGGTAGACGGCGTCGGCACCGGCGAGTTGGGCCACCCGGATGATCTCGTCGACCGAGAGGTACGCCCTGACCGGGTGACCCGGTTCGCCGATCTGGTATGACTCGTCGGCCTTGAGCCGATGCGGTGAATTGCGGTCCTCGTGTGAGTACACCGCGACTGTCGCCACACCCATCTCGTAGGCGGCGCGGAATGCGCGGATTGCGATCTCGCCCCGGTTGGCGACGAGCAGCTTGGTGATGCGCTTGTCAGTCAAGAGAGCGCTGCGGTTGGCCCGAGTATTCGCTCAGGGGGCGGATCAACGCGTTGGACGCCGCTTGCTCCATGATGTGTGCGGTCCACCCGGTGATGCGACTCATGACGAACAGCGGGGTGAACATCGGGATGTCGAAATCCATCAGGTAATACGCGGGCCCGGTGGGAAAGTCGAGGTTGGGCTTGATGCCGGTGGTGGCGAACATCGCGCGCTCGAGTACCTCGTAGATGTCGAGCCAGCGCTGCCCGTCGCGGACGGCGGCCACCCGCACCAGGGCGTCCTTCATGGTGGGCACCCGCGAGTCGCCGTTCTTGTAGACGCGGTGGCCGAAGCCCATCACCTTCTCCTTGCGCGATAGCTTGCCGTGCAACCACTCCGCGGCATGCTCAGCAGACCCGATCTCGAGCATGTCGTGCATGACGGCCTCGTTCGCCCCGCCGTGCAGGGAGCCCTTGAGTGCCCCGATCGCGGCGGTCACCGCGCTGTAGATGTCGGACTGCGTTGAGGTCACGACGCGGGCAGCGAAGGTCGATGCGTTGAAGCTGTGCTCGGCGTAGAGCACCATCGACTGTTCGAACGCCTCGACGATCGCGGGCTCGGGCACTTCGCCGAAGCACATGTTGAGAAAGTTCTGCGCGTAGCCGAGTTGGCTGTGCGGCGGGACCGGCGGCAGACCCTGGCGGCGCCGCATGTCGGCAGCGACGATCGTCGGCAGCACCGCGAACATGCGCAGCGACTTGGCGTAGTTGGCCGGCTCGGTGCTGTCGTCCTCCTGCGGATCCTCCGCGCCGAGGTAGCTGATCGCGGTGCGCACCACATCCATCGGGTGGCAGCTGTCGGGCAGCTTCGCCAGCAGCGAGTACATCGAGCGGTCGACGCGTCTGGACGCGCGCTCGCGCTGACAGAACAAGGCGAGTTCGTGGTCGGAGGGCAGTTCACCGTGCCAGAGAAGGTAGGCCACCTGCTCGAACGAGCAGCGCGTGGCCAGATCCTGGACGGGATAGCCGCGGTAGGTGAGGCTGTTGGTCTCCGGAACCACCTTCGAGATCGCGGTGGTGTCCACGACGACGCCGGCCAGGCCCTTGTGGATGCGAGGGGCATCCGGTGCGGTGGTGGTAGTCATGTCCTCACGTCCTGTAGGTCGAAGTTGTAGATGTCGGAGTCGAATTGGTTGAAGTCGGCGTAGCGCAGCAGTTCGTAGAGTCGACTTCGATGCTGCATGCTCTGCAAGAGACCGGATTGTGTTCCGGCGGAGTGGACTTCGCGCAGTCCGAGTTCGACGGCGTGCATCGCCAGCCGCAGCGCGGTGACGGGGTAGATCACGACGTTGTAGCCGATGGCGGCGAGCCGGTCCGCGTTGATGAGTTCGGACTTGCCGAATTCGGTCATGTTGGCCAGCAGCGGGATGTCGACGGCGGCGCGGAAGCGCTCGAAATCCGCCGGTGCGGCCAGCGCTTCGGTGAAGATCAGGTCCGCGCCGGCATCGGCGTAGGCGCGGGCCCGGTCGATGGCCGATCCGATGCCTTCGACACCGGCGGCGTCGGTGCGGGCGCAGATCACGAAGTTCGCGTCCCGACGGGCAGTGACCGCGGCGCGGATCCGCTTGACCATCTCCGCGGTGGACACGACCGCCTTGCCGTCGAGGTGTCCGCAACGCTTCGGGTTGACCTGATCCTCCAAATGACAGCCGGCCAGGCCGGCGTCCTCGAGCAATGTCACGGTGCGCGCCACGTTCATCGGCTCACCGAACCCGGTGTCGGCGTCGATCAGTGTCGGAAGCTCTGTGGCCGAGGCGATCTGGGCGCCACGGGAGGCGACCTCGGTCAGGGTGGTCAGACCGATGTCGGGCAACCCCAGGTCGGCGGACAGGACGGCCCCGGAGACGTAGACGCCGTCGAAGCCGATCTCCGCGATCACTTTCGCGACCAGTGGTGAGAATGCGCCGGGGTAGCGCTGCAGCCGCCCGGATGTCAGGCCGGCGCGGAACCGTTCTCGCTTCTGTGCTGCCGGCGTGCGGGCACCCAGGAGTCCGCTCACCGGAAGATTCCTGACGGGATGGTCGGAGCCTTGTCGAGCACCGTCGAGTCGATCCTCACGTTGAGCGCAGCCAGCCCACCGGGTTTGAGGCTTGCGACATCTTCGACTGCGGTCAGGAATCGTTGCTGCTCAGCCGGTTCCACGACACCGTCGGCCAATGTCGTGAACTTGTTCCGGTACTGCTCCCGGGCGAAGGGCCGGACGCCGAGTGGGTGCGCGTCGGCGACGGCGATCTCATCGGTGATGACCTCGCCGCTCTCGAGGGTGATCACGGCCCTGGCCCCGAACGCCTTCTCGGCGGGGTCGTTCGAGTGATAGCGGCGCGTCCACTCCGGGTCCTCGACGGTCGAGATCTTGCGCCAGAGGTCGATCGTGTCCGGGCGGTGTGAGCGTTCGGGGGCGTACGAATGCTCGTGGTGCCAGGCGCCGTCCTGCAAGGCGACCGCGAAGATGTACATCACCGAGTGGTCCAGGGTCTCCCGCGACGCGTCGGGATCGAACTTCTGCGGGTCGTTGCTGCCTGTTCCGATCACCACGTGGGTGTGGTGGCTGGTGTGCAGCACCACGGTGGCGATCTGTTCCAGATCGCCGATCCGGTCGCGCAGTCGGCGGGCGAGGTCGATCAGGGCCTGGCTCTGGTACTCCGCGGAGTGTTCCTTGGTGTAGCTGTCCAGGATCGCCCGCTTGGGTTCACCGGGCCCCGGCAGCGGCACCCGGTAGGTGTGCTCCGGTCCGGAGAGCAGCCATGCGATGACGCCGTCCTCGCCCTCCCAGATCGGGGCAGGTGCGCCCTCTCCGCGCATCGCCCGGTCGACCGCTTCGATGGCGACCTTGCCGGCGTGGGCCGGTGCGTACGCCTTCCAGCTGGAGATCAGGCCCTTGCGCGACTGCCGGGTGGCGGTGGTCAGGTGCAATGCCTGCCCGATCGCCGAGTAGATGGTCTCCGGATCCAACCTCAGCATGGTGCCGATGCCGGCGGCGACCGACGGACCGAGATGGGCGACATGGTCGATCTTGTGCTCGTGCAGGCAGATGCCGCGCACCAGGTTGATCTGGATCTCGTATGCGGTGGCAAGGCCGCGGATCAGATCGGAGCCTCTGACGCCGAGTTGCTGCGCGACCGCGACGAGTGGCGGGATGTTGTCGCCGGGATGGGAGTAGTCGGCCGCCAGGAAGGTGTCGTGATAGTCGAGCTCGCGTACGGCGACCCCGTTGGCCCATGCCGCCCACTCCGGCGAGTACTTGCCGTCGATGCCGAACACGGTCGCGCCGTTGCGCGTCGGATGCGCCTGCGCCTGAACCCGGGCGACCGTCACCGGCCGTCGGAGCACGGAGGCGGCCGAGACGGCGGCGTTGTCGATGATGCGGTTCACCACCATCTCGGCGGTGTCCGCCTCGACCGGCACCGGGTCCGCGGCGACCTGGGCGATCTTCCAAGCGAGGTGCTCGGATCGTGGGAAGTCCTCGGCGCTGCGGCGGGTACGGACGTCGTGAAGTTGCATGATCCGCACCGTACGCATAGGCGGTTGACGGAAAAAGTCCCTGTAAGTGCGTAATTTTGTGTCCTGAGGCTCAGGGTTTTGCGAAGATTGTGTAAAGCGTTTGGTCTAGCGTGGTGTCCGGTGGCCAAGACCTTTGTCGGTGCTCGACTGCGTCGCCTGCGGGAGGAGCAGGGGCTGACGCAGGTGGCACTGGCGCGTGCCCTCGACCTGTCGACCAGCTACGTCAACCAGCTCGAGAACGATCAGCGCCCGGTCACCGTCCCGGTGTTGTTGGCGCTGACCGATCGGTTCGGTCTGCCGGCGAACTTCTTCGCTCCGGACTCGGACGCCCGATTGGTCTCGGATCTGCGCGAAATCCTCGCCGACACGTCGGCGACCGCGGCTCAGATCGAGGAACTGGTGGCCCGAATGCCCGCAGTCGGGCAGACGCTGGTGTCTCTGCATCGGCGAATGTTCGACGCCACAACCGAGGTCGAGGCCATGCACAGCAGAGCCAACCTCGACGCGGTTCCGCCGTTACCCCAGCCGATGCCGTTCGAAGAGGTCCGCGATTTCTTCTACGACCGGAACAACTACATCGCCGAATTGGATCTGGCCGCCGAGGATCTCTTCATGCGGCGTTCTCTGCGTGTCGGCGGACTCGATGAACAGCTGGCCGGGTTGATGGCCGAGGAACTCGGAATCAACGTCGTCGTGGACGACGGAACGCATCCCGGTGCCCTCGGGCCGAATGTCAAAAGGTCGTACCGGGCCGACAGCGGCGTCCTCTACGTCGCCCGGTGGTTGCTACCGGGGCAGCGGGCGTTCCAGCTCGCCACGCAACTGGCGCTACTGACGCAGTCGGATCTGATCTCGGCGATCATCTCGACCGACGACCAGCTCAGCGCGGAAGCGCGTGAGGTGGCCCGGATCGGATTGGCGAACTATTTCGCCGGTGCCCTGCTGTTGCCCTACCGCACGTTCTTGGCCGCCGCCGAGGAACTGCGCTATGACATCGACCGGTTGGCCCGGCGATTCGAGGTCGGCTTCGAAACCATCTGCCATCGGTTGTCCACGCTGCAGCGGCCGGACCTGCGCGGTGTGCCGTTCATCTTCGTCCGCACCGACCACGCCGGAAACATCTCAAAGCGTCAGTCCGCCACGGCTTTCCACTTCTCACGCGTCGGCGGAAACTGTCCGCTCTGGGTTGTCCACCACGCCTTCTCCCGCCCGGGCGAGTTCATCACCCAGGTGGCGGAAATGCCGGACGGCCGCAAGTACTTCTGGATCGCACGCACCACGTCGTCCAACCCCAGCCGGTTTCGGGGCCCGCACAAGCGGTTTGCCATCGGCCTCGGCTGCGACCTCGCGCACGCCGGGAAGCTCGTCTACTCGGCAGGTATCGATGTCGCGGACCCCGACGCGGCGGTGCCGATCGGCGCGGGTTGCAAGATCTGTGACCGATCGGCATGTCCGCAACGCGCGTTCCCCTACATCGGACGGCCCGTGCACGTTGATCCCCACGCGAGCAGTGACCTACCGTACCCGCCCGCACTGTAGCTATTTCGACGCGATCAACGCCGCCCGGGCCAGCGTCTCCTCGGCCATTTTGACGTGCGCGGCATCCACCAGCACGCCCTCGACGCCGACCGCACCGCGGCCGTTCGCCTCCGCCTCCCGGTAGGCGGCCACATTACGCTCGGCCAGCGCGATCTGGTCCGGTGTAGGCGCATACACCGAGTTGGCGATCGGAACCTGGTCGGGATGGATGGCCCACTTTCCGGTGTAGCCCATCAGCGCCGACCGTTGCGCGTCCCTCTCGTACCCCGCCAGGTTGCCGAAGTCCGGGTAGGGCGAGTCGATCGCGTCGATGCCGGCGATGCGAGCGGCCACGATGACTTTGTTGCGGGCGTACGCCCAGAAGTCACCGACATACTCACCCAGCGGATCGAAGTTGGTGTCCACCCGCGCGCCCTGGGACAGCGAGAAGTCACCGACCCCGAAGATCAGAGCGTCGAGCCGCGAACTTGCGGTGGCGATGGCTTCGGCGTTGGCCAGCCCTTCCACCTCTTCGATCAGCACCTCGAGCCGGATCCGGTTGTCCAGCCCGAGTTTCGATTCCAGCTGGGTCAGCAGCACGTCGACCCACCAGACGTCGCGTGCCGTGCGGGCCTTGGGGATCACGACGGTGTCGAGGTTGCGACCCGCATGCGTGACCACCTCGATCAGATCGTCGTGACACCACGGGGTGTCGAGGCCGTTGATGCGGATTGCGCGCGCTGTGCTGCCCCAGTCGATCTCGTTGAGCGCCGTGATCGCCTTGGCGCGTGACTGTACTTTGAAGGCCGGTGGTACCGCGTCCTCCAAATCGAGGAACACCAGGTCCGCACCGCTTCCGGCGGCCTTGTTGAACATGTGGTCGTTACTTGCGGGCAGCGCCAGTTCGGAACGGCGGAGCAGGTTGGTCATCGATGTTCTTTCGTGGTCAGAGCACGCCGTCGGCGCGCAGTTGTGCGATGTCGGACACGGACATGTCGAGCAGTTCGCCGTACACCTCGGCGTTGTGTTCACCCAGGCGCGGCCCGAGATGGCCGATTCGGCCGGTGGCTGACGAGAACCGCGGGACCGGTGCTTGCACGGTCACCGCACCCAGCTCGGCGTCGTCGACCGATACGAACACCTCCCGGTGTTTGAGTTGTTCGTCGGCGATCAGATCGGTGATGTCGTAGACCGGTGCGGCCGCCACCTCCTGCGCCTCGAACACGGCCATCGCCTCGGACAGCGTTTTGGTGGCGACCCAGTCGGCGACCACCTCGTCGACTTCCCGGGCCCGCGCCAGGCGGCGTTGCGGGTCTGAGAAGTCGGCGTCGGTGACCAGGTCGTCGCGTCCGATGGCGCGAAACACCCGCAGCGCCAACGCCGGTGAACTTCCTGACATCGCCAGCCACTTGCCGTCGGCAGTGCGGTAGGTGTTGCGCGGTGCGGAGATGTCCCAGCGGTTCCCGGCCCGTTCGGGGACCAGTCCCAGTTGGTCGTAGCCCAACAGCGTCTGCTCCAACAGCCTGGCCAGCGGGTCGATCAGGTTGACGTCGATCAACTGGCCCGGCGCCCCGTGCACGTCGCGGTGGTAGAGCGCCATCATCACCGCGTAGGCGGCGTTGAGCGACGCCACACCGTCGGCGAGCATGAACGGCGGCAGCGTCGGCGGGCCGCCGGCCTCTCCCGTGATGTGGGCGAAACCGCTCATCGCCTCGCCGAGCGTGCCGAACCCCGGACGCTCGCTCTTCGGCCCGGTCAGCCCGTAACCGGTGATGTGAAGCATCACGATCCGCTCGTTGACCGCGCGCAGGCTCTCGTAGTCGAGACCCCATTTCTGCAGGGTCTGCGGGCGGGTGTTGACCACGACGACGTCCGCCTGCTCGGCGAGTCGGCGTGCGATTGCCTGTCCGTCGGCGCTGCGCAGGTTCAAGGTGATCGACCTCTTGTTGCGGGACAGGGACTTCCACATGAGTCCCACGCCGTTGCGCTGGTTCCCCCAGGTGCGAATCGGATCGCCGTACTTCGGATCCTCGACCTTTATCACCTCGGCACCGAACTCGCCCAGGTAGGTTGCCGCCAGCGGGGCGGCCGCGAGCGTCGCGAACTCGAGGACCCGCAGACCGTCGAGCATCACGCCGGAACCCTGGCGGGGGGCCGCTGCAGCCCGAGGTGTCCGCGCAACGTCGACGACTCGTACCGCGTACGGAACAAGCCCCGTCGTTGTAACTGCGGAACGACCATCCGGACGACATCCTCGAACGCACCCGGTAAATGCGTTGCGGCGAGCACGAACCCGTCACAGGCGCCGCCGGTGAACCACTCGGCCATCTGATCGGCGACCTGTTCGCCCGTGCCCACGAAACGGGGGCCCTGCAGCAGGGTGGCGCGGTGGCCGGCGAGGTCGCGCACCGTGACCGTGTCACCGCCGATGTGGGTGCGCAGATTCTGTACCAGGCCGCGGATCCCCGACACCGACGCAATCAGCTCGTCGGTCACCGGATCGTCGAGGTCGTGCTGGGCGAAGTCGTAATTCATCAACTCCGACAGCAGGGTGAGCGAGGCCATCGGGTGCACCAGGTCGTTGAGGAACATCGCCTCGCGTTCCTTGGCGTGTGACTCCGTCTCGCCGACCACGGCATAGGCCATCGGGCAGATGCGCACCGCATCCGGGTCGCGTCCGGCGTCGGCGATCCGAGCCTTCTGATCGGCGTAGTGCTCACGGGCCACCTGAAGGCCAGGGTCACCGGTGAAGATCAATTCGGCCCAGCGCGATGCGAATTCACGACCGCGACCGGACGAGCCGGCCTGGATGATCACGGGACGTCCCTGCGGCGTCCTGGGAACGGTCAGCGGACCGCGGGCGGAGAAGTACTGGCCGACGTGGCCGAGCTCGTGCACCTTCGCCGGATCCGCATACTGACCTGAGGCCCGATCGTGCAGCACCGCATCGTCCTCCCAGGTGTCCCACAGGCCGGTCACTACGTCGAGGAACTCGTCGGCGCGGTCATAGCGTTCGTTGTGGCCGAGGTGGCTGTCAACGCCGAAGTTCTGCGCCTCGCTGTCGTTGACCGACGTCACGACGTTCCACGCGGCGCGGCCGCCGGACAGATGGTCGAGGGTCGCGAAAGTCCGCGCGACGTGGAACGGGGCGTAGTACGTGGTCGAGTACGTCGCGCCGAGGCCGATGTGCGACGTGGTCTGCGCCAACACCCCGAGCACCACGCCGAGGTCCAGCTTCACCGGGCGCGCACCGTAGCGGGCGGCTTCGGCGACTGAACCGCCGTATATGCCCGGCATGGCCAGCCGGTCGTCGAAGAACATCAGATCGAAACAGCCCTCTTCCAGTTGCCGGCCGATCTTGGCGTAGTAGGAGGCGTCGAGATAGCCGTGTTCGGTGGCGGGATGGCGCCAGGATCCGGCGTAGACCGAGGTGCTGCCGGCTTGCATGAAGGCGACAAGCGCCATCTGGTCGGTGCGAGTCATAGTGCTGAAAGTTAACATGTGATATATCAGATTTCAAATGTGGGGTGTCTGACCTGTTAAAGTCGCTACATGACAGGTTCGGTGGACATCGCCGGCACCGTCCGGGAACGGGCGGCGCGCGAGTTGCGGGACCGCATCCTCACCGGTGTCCTCGCGCCAGGCACGCGGATCGACCTCGACGCGATCACCGAAGAGTTCGCGACCAGCCGCACACCGGTACGGGAAGCGTTGCTGGAGCTCTCTTTTGAGGGGTTGGTGCGCGTCGCGCCGCGCAGCGGCATCACAGTCATCGGCATCAGCCCGCGCGATGTGCAGGACAGCTTCACGATTTTGGGGGTGCTCACCGGTCAGGCTGCCGCGTGGGCGGCCGAACGGGTTTCGGTCGAGGAGCTCACCCATCTGCGCCAACTCGCCGCCGACGTCGCTGCGCGGTCGGGCGACGAAGCGATCGGGGAAGCCAACTGGCGGTTCCATCAGGAAATTCACCGTGCCGCGCACTCGCCGCGGTTGCTGACCCAGATCCGGCAGGCCGCGCGCGTCGTGCCGACCAACTTCCTCACCGTTTTCCCCGAACACGAAAAGCACTCGTTGTCCGAGCATGAGGATCTGCTGGCCGCACTGGCGAGCCGCGACTCCGACTCCGCGCGCGAGATCGCCGAACACCATGTGCTCGAAGCCGGTCGATCCCTGGCTGACTGGCTGGACAGCCGGAAGATGTAGGCTGGCCGCGCAGCTGGTTTGCCGACGGCGCGATCTCACGACGAGGTGGTGCCGTCTGCACCGAGCACTGCACGCCGGTTCGGGTGTGGTGCGAGAGGGAACCCGGTGAGAATCCGGGACTGTCCCGCAGCGGTATGCAGGAACGACCGCCGTCATAAGGCACTGGCCCACGGGCTGGGAAGCGACGGCCACTAGGTGCACGAGATCTCGTGCGGGCCTGCGAGTCCGAAGACCTGCCAGTTGTACCGGGCGCGCCGCGTCCGGTGGTTCATCGCCTCGTGGAACGGGCTGTGGCCGAAGCGGTCAGCCTTGGCTCGACCGTGTCGGTGCAGTCCTCTTGGCGGTGGCCATCCGCTGTACCGATGAGGACGTCGCCATGACCGCACAACCATTCACCGCCACCATCCTCGGGTCGCCGCGCATCGGCCCGAACCGCGAACTCAAACGAGCCGTCGAGAAGTACTGGGCCGGCGCCACCGGGCGAGACGAACTCGAATCCGTGGCCGCAAAGTTGCGCCGCGAGACCTGGGAGGCGCTCGCCGCGGCGGGCCTGGATTCGATTCCGGTGAACACCTTTTCCTATTACGACCAGGTGCTCGACACCGCGGTCATGGTCGGTGCGCTGCCGGCGCGCTTCGGGAAGGTCGCCGACGGACTCGACCGCTATTTCGCCGCCGCGCGGGGCAACGACGAGATCGCGCCGCTCGAGATGACCAAATGGTTCGACACCAACTACCACTACATCGTGCCCGAGATCGGTCCGGATACCCGCTTCGAACTCGATCCGTCGAAGGTTCTCGGTGAACTCGAAGAAGCGCGCGCTCAAGGTATTCCGGCCCGACCGGTGATCATCGGACCGGTCACCTTCCTGGCGCTGAGCAAGGCGGTCGACGGTGCGGGTGCGCCGCTCGACCGACTCGCCGAATTGACCGTCGCGTACGGCGAACTGCTGCAGATTCTCGCCGAGCGCGGCGCCGAGTGGGTACAGATCGATGAACCCGTCCTGGCCACCGACATCATCGGCAACGCCGCGGAACTCGCCGAGCGCACCTACGCGTCGCTCGGGCGACTGACCGACCGGCCGGCGATCTTGGTGGCCACCTACTTCGGCGAGCTCACCGATGCGCTCCCCGCGCTGGCACGCACCCCGGTCGAGGCGATCGGTGTGGACCTGGTCAGCGGCGACGGCCGGTCCGCGGTCTCTGCCGTTCCCGAGCTGACTGACAAGCTGCTCGTGGCCGGTGTCGTGGACGGGCGCAATGTCTGGCGTACGGACCTCGAGGCGGCCCTCGAAACGCTGACGACGCTCCAGGGCTCGGTGCGGCGCCTCGCGGTCTCGACATCGTGCTCGACGTTGCACGTGCCCTACACGCTCGATGCCGAGCCGGACATGGATGCCGCGTTACGCAGCTGGCTGGCATTCGGCTTCGAGAAGGTGACCGAGGTGGTCGCGCTGGCACGGGGACTGAAGAATGGCAGCCAGGCCATCGCCGGTGAGATCGTCGCCTCGAATGCCGCCGTCGTGTCGCGTCGGTCAGATCCGAGGCTGAACAACGAGTCTGTGCGCGCCCGGATTTCGTCCCTCGCAGCGTCGGGCACCGGGCGCGGACCCGCCGGCCGGCGCCGTGCGGCGCAGCAGGCCCGGCTCGAGCTGCCTGCGCTGCCCACCACCACCATCGGCTCGTATCCGCAGACGTCGGCGATCCGGGTGGCGCGAGCGGATCTGCGAACCGGCAAGATCGATGCGGCCGAATACGAGCGACGGATGAAGGGCGAGATCGCCGATGTGATCCGGCTGCAGGAGGAGCTGGGGCTCGACGTACTCGTCCACGGTGAGCCCGAGCGCAACGACATGGTCCAGTACTTCGCCGAGCAACTCGAAGGATTCTTCGCGACGCAGAACGGCTGGGTGCAGTCCTACGGCAGTCGGTGCGTTCGCCCGCCGATCCTCTACGGCGACGTCAGCAGGCCGGAACCGATGACGGTGGCGTGGATTACGCACGCGCAGTCGCTGACCGACAAACCGGTCAAGGGCATGCTCACCGGGCCGGTCACGATCCTCGCTTGGTCGTTCGTGCGTGACGATCAGCCGCTGGCGGAGACGGCGGAGCAGGTGGCGTTGGCCATCCGCGATGAGACGGTCGATCTGGAGTCAGCGGGAATCGCGATCATTCAGGTCGACGAACCCGCCCTGCGCGAACTCCTGCCCCTGCGGAGCAAGGACAAAGAGGCCTACCTGCGGTGGGCGGTCGACGCGTTCCGCTTGGCGACCTCGGGCGTCGCCGACTCGACGCAAATCCACACGCATCTGTGCTATTCGGAGTTCGGTGAGGTCATCGGCGCCATCGCGGACCTCGATGCCGACGTGACCTCGATCGAGGCGGCTCGGTCGCACATGGAGGTGCTCGGCGACCTCAACGCCGCCGGTTTCACCAACAGCGTCGGCCCCGGTGTCTACGACATCCATTCACCACGGGTTCCCGCGGTCTCCGAGATGGCCGCCGCGCTACGCGAAGCGCTCAACGCGGTGCCCGCAGAGCGCCTCTGGGTCAATCCGGATTGCGGACTGAAGACGCGACGGACAGAGGAAGTGGTGGCGTCGCTGCGGAACCTCGTGGCCGCGGCCAAGGAGGTTCGAGCCAAGGAGGTTCAGGGCACGGCGGACTAGAACGGGCTGCTGTTCTGCTGCCAGCGCGCCTCTTCGGGCCGGGGGCCGAAGCGCCGGATGTAATCCTCGTGTATGGCCGCGTCCTTCTGACGCTTGATCACGTCGACCAGGTTCTGGTCGAGACCGTGCTGGGCGAGGCGGTGCCTGCGCCAGATCTTGTTGAGCGCCAACGCCATCAGGACTGCCCAGATGAAGATGGGCGCGGTCATCTCGAATCGCACGTAGAACGAGGTGGGTAGCAGCCAGATCGGTGCGAGGATCAGCAGCGGCGGGATCGCCATCCGGATCATGTGCCTGCGCAACGCGCCGGGACCCGCGAGGTCGTTGGCCACCCAGTCCCGCATCGAGTCGGGCAGCCGGCGTCCGTAGGAGTAGGTGATGTACTGAAAGAGGTTGGGGCGGACGTCAGACACGATGCTCCTTGTTGTTGTCGAGTGCACCCGCGGCGCGGGCGGCGGTGTTCACGCGCGTGAGCGCGTTGCGAAGATCTTCCAGTTCCTCGAGGTCGACACCCAGGCGGTCGACCACCGCGGGCGGAATCTGCAGGGCCCGCTCACGCAACCGCATCCCGGCCGCGGTGAGGCGCACGTCGGTGGCGCGTTCGTCGCCTGCGCGGCGGGACCGCGTGATCAGGCCCAGCGATTCGAGTCGCTTGAGCATCGGCGACAGTGTCGCCGAGTCGACCTGCAGCGCGGCAGCGATGTCCTTGACCGACAGCGGCGCACCGGATGTCGTGTCGCCGGTGGCGATCTTCTCGTGATCCCACAGCGCGAGCATCACCAGGTACTGAGGGTGGGTGAGGCCCAGCGGTTCGAGCAGGGGCCGGTAGACCGCGAGCACGGCCCGGTTGGTGACCGCCAACGCGAAGCAGACCTGCTGTTCGAGTGCCAGCGGGTCGATATCGGTGGGCAGCGAGGAAGTCACAAAACCATCGTGCCCTAATTGTTAGGGCCCTAGCAATGTCGTTTCTGTCACATCGGTTTGGCCGGTTCGCCGCGCGGAGACCCCTTCGGCATGGGAACACCGAATGACCCGCCCGCGACGCCGGTCGATGCCACCAAAGCGACCGCCGAGCAGCGTGAACTGCAGGACGAACTCGACCACCGCGACGACGATCCCGACGCGCCGGGCAGGCATCAGGACCGCCACGCCGTCGCCGACGAGATCTGATTTGGGCGGCAGCGGCCGAAGCGAGTAGATTAGGTAGTCTAATAAATCTGCTTCGACTGGAAGGTTCCGATGACCCGCACCGACAACGACACGTGGGATCTGGCGTCGAGCGTCGGGGCCACCGCCACCGCGGTCGCCACGTCACGCGCGCTGGCGTCCCGCGGCCCGCAACCGCTGCTCGACGATCCATGGGCCGAGTCGCTGGTCCGTGCGGTCGGCATCGAGAACCTGGTCGCGATGCTCGACGACGATCGCGCCGACCCGGCCACCCGGCGGACGATGAACGAGCAGGTGGCCGTGCGGACCCGGTTCTTCGACGACTTCCTCGTCGAGGCCGCGGCGTCCGGCATCCGGCAGGCGGTGATCCTGGCCTCGGGCCTGGACACCCGTGCCTACCGGTTGCCGTGGCCGTCGGGCACGGTGGTCTACGAGATCGACCAACCAGATGTGCTCGAGTTCAAGGCCCGGCAGATGGCGACATTGGGGGCCGAGTGCCCGTGCGCGCACCGGGCGATCGGCATCGATCTGCGCGACGACTGGGTCGCTGCCCTGGCCGCCGCTGGACACGACGCCGGACGCCCGACCGCCTGGATCGCCGAGGGATTGCTGATCTACCTACCGGGAGAGGCGCAGGACCGCCTCTTCGGCTGCGTCACCGCGCGGTCGGCGAGCGGCAGTCGCATCGCCACCGAACAGATGGATCTGCAGAGCCTGCCGGCGGACTGGGCCGAGCGGCTCACCGAGCGGTCGCGTCGCACCGGCTCGGACCTCGACCTGGGCGCGCTCTTCTACATGGGCGAAAGGAACGCGCCCGCCGAATACCTGACGGGGTGCGGGTGGCGGGTGAGCGTGCTACCGGCGAAAAACGCCTACGCCGCGCACGGATTCGACTACCCCGACGACGAACTGGCGTGGTACGGCGAATCGGCCGGATATCTGACCGCGAACCTGGGCTGAACCCGCCCCGGGTCAGCGCGGAACTCCCAGCGCGATGACGGCGGCATCGTCTCTGAGACCGCGGCCGAAACTGGTCAACAGCTCGCACATGGCGTCGACGATCTGCTCAGCGGTGGCCGGCGCATGCGATCGCACGAACCGCAGCAGGGCGCCCTCGTCGTCGTAGCGGCGCCGCCCCACACCGGTGCCGGCCTCGGTCAGCCCGTCGGTGTAGAGCACCAGGGTGTCGCCGGGCGACAGGTGGAAACGGTGAGAGACGAAGCGCGGGTTGTGATTCACGCCGACCGCCTGCCCGCCGACGGTGTCGGCGTAATAGGCCGCACCGTCGGACACGATCAGCAGCGGCGGCGGGTGCCCGCCGCTGGCCAACTCGACGTCGAAGCCGTCACCGCTGGGGGTGACGTGTCCGTCGATCACGGTGCACAACCGGTTGGCGCGGATGTTCTGCTCCTGCATCAGCACCGAGTTGAGCACCTCCAGCACTTTGACCGGATCGTGATCGGCCACTGCGGCCGAGCGCAGCACATAGCGCGTCAGCCCGGCGACGACGGCCGCGTCGACGCCCTTGCCCGCGACGTCGCCGAGAAAGAATCCCCACGTCGAACGCGTCAGCGGGAACAGGTCGTAGAAGTCGCCGCCCACGTCGTCGTCGGAGGCGGTGTGGTAGTACGCGGCGGCGTCCAGGCCGGGCGGGGGAGAAAGGTGCGGGGGAAGCAGTGAGCGGCGCAGGGTTTCGGCGAAGGCCTGCACGCGGCTGCGTTCAGTCTCGGCATTCTGCCGCTGCGCCAACAACTCTCGCTCGTAGGCCCGCCGGTCGCCGGCGTCGACCGCGGTGATACGCAACAGTTCGGGCTGCCCGTCGGCGCCGATTTTGAGGTTGGCGGTCAGGATGATCGGCAGCCGGCGGCCGTCGGCGGCGGTCAGGTCGACCGTGACCCCGTCGAGTTTGCCGTTCATCCGCAGCAGTGCCCGGAAGTGAGTGTCGAAGTGGATGCGCCCGCCGACGGTGAGGAGATCGGTGATCATCTTGCCGCGCAACGCATCCGGGTCGTAGCCGAGCCACCGGCTCAGCGTCGCGTTGGACCGCAGGATGCGACCGTTGGGCTCGGCGATCAGGTGACCGCACGGCGCGTTCTCCCAGTGGTCCTCGACGTCGGTCATACCGCTGTGGCGAACTCCGCGATCGCGTCGGCGGTGATTTCGGGATCGCTGACGTGCGGGCAGTGTCCGGTGGCGTCGAGGGTGACCAGTCGGCTGTCGGGCACGTGCTCGTGCACGTAACGGCCGACGTCACGGGGTGCGATCGCGTCCTCGGTGCATTCGATGACGAGGGTCGGCACACCGATCTTCGGAAGGTCGGCGCGGTTGTCGGACAGGAACGTGGTCCTGGCGAACGAGCGGGCGCGGTCGGGATCGGTGCGGCAGAACGAGGCCTCCAGTTCCTCGCTCAGTTCGGGGCGCTCCGGATGGCCCATGATCACCGGTGCCATCGCGTGCGACCAGCCGAGGTAGTTGAGGTCCATCGAGTCCAGTAGTTCGTCGATGTCCGCGCGGGAGAACCCGCCGCGGTAGCCGTCGTCGTCGATATAGCGCGGTGACGGGGTGAGCATCACCAGCTTCGCGAACCGGGACGGCTCTTTGATCACCGCGAGCGCGCCGATCATCGACGCCACCGAGTGCCCGACCAGGATCACGTCGCGCAGGTCGAGTTCGCGCACGAGGTCGACGATGTCGTCGGCGTACCCGTCGAGCGACGCGTACTTCGCCCCGTCCCAGGCCTGCGGGTCCGAGGCCCCGGAACCGACGTGATCGAACAGCACGATGCGGAAGTCGGATTCCAGCCGGTCGACGACCAGGCGCCACAGGTTCTGGTCGCATCCGAACCCGTGGGCCAGCAACAGGAGCGGGCCCTCGGCACGGCCAACAATCTTGATGTTGTTCCGAGTCCAAGCACTCACGATCAGCAGCTTAGGCATCTCGGTCCGTGCGCCGCTGCCGACATGGTGCACGACGCCGATCGTCGGCCCGTCGTAGAAGGGCCGCACTGTCGCATGTGCCCGACCCTACGAATGGACGCCGGCAACCAGCCGCGTAGTCCGCGCCTACGGTGGAGCCCCCTGTCGGGATCGAACCGACGCGCTCCCGCTTACAAGGCGGGTGCTCTACCACTGAGCTAAGGAGGCCTGCGGGCTCCGAGTTTATCCGGTCGGCGGTCCGGGGAACTCCGCTGCCCGTGACTGTCAAGGACGATCTGCTCAACGATTTCCCGCACGTCTATCCCGGCCTGGCGCGCCCCGAGGTCGAACAACTGCTCACGCTGCTCGACAAGAGCGCGAGCACCGGGGGCGGGTTCGGCATGAGCATCGCCGCCGCGCTCAAACCGCTCGTGCCCGACATCGCGAGCCGGCTCGAGTCCTACAAGCAGTCCGACGTCAACGACTACGTCCGGATGCTGCGCGGCGCCACCGTGCTGCTGCTGCAGCGCTGGCAACCCGAAGATCAGCCGCCGCCGCCCGAGAGCGTCGCCGACGAGGTCGCCGCCCTCGAGGCCTGAGTCACTCTTCGACGTCGATGATCCGCTGCGACGTCACGCTGCGCGACGACCGGGCGCGCGGCCGCCGGCCCGGAAGCGGAATCCGGTCGGCGATGTTGCTCAACGGGTTGACCACCTGGCTGAGCGTCACCACCGCCTCGTGCAGCGCGTCGATCGTCGGCGCCAGCGCCTCCAGCCCGGGCGCCAGCCGGTTCAGCGTGTCGGCCACGTCGGCGAGCTTGAGCAGCGGCCCGTCCGGGTCGGTCAACGTGTCGAGCAGTCCACCTTCGGCGAGCAACCGGTCGGCCACCCCGTCCTCGCGCAGCACCCGCTCGATCAGGCCGTCGTTGGCCAGCAGCTGATCGGCCAGCCCGCCCGGCGCGATCACCCGCGACAGCGCGCCGTCCTCGGTGGTCATCCGGTCGACCAGCCCGCCCTCGGCCATCACCTGGTCCATCAGCCCACCGGGGGCCACCGCCCGCGCGACCGCACCGTTCTCCGCGGTCATCCGGTCCAGCAGGCCACCCTCGGTGGTCAGCTGGTCGATCAGCCCACCCGGCCGCAGCAGTCGGTCCAGCGGGCCGTTGGGCGCCAGCGCCCGCCCGAGCGGCGCGTCGTCGTCCATCAGACGGGCCAGCCGGTTCGCCCGCTCGACCGCGTCGTTGAGCCCCAGCATGTTGGCGAAAGATGCCGACCCGGCGCCCTCGGCGGCCGTCGTCTCGCCCAGCGTCCGCTGCGCCATCCCCACCGCACCGGTGGCCATCGCCAGCCCTACGTCGGCGACCGCCAGCGCGGCGCGGGCCGGGGCGGTCGCGATGTCGGTCAGGGCTTTGCCGAGGTTCATCGCCTCAGTCTATGGATCGCACAAGGCCAAACTCACAGGAACTTGACAGCGACTATGCAGCATCATTACAAGCCTGGCGGCAGACAGTAGGGGAATGGCGATGCCTGCGTTACCCGAGAACACCCCCGAGGCCAAGGTCCTCGTCGTGGACGACGAAACCAACATCGTCGAGCTTCTCGCCGTCAGCCTCAAATTCCAGGGCTTCGAGGTCCACACCGCCTCCAACGGCCCGGCCGCGCTCGACAAGGCCCGTGAAGTCCGTCCCGACGCGGTGATCCTCGACGTGATGATGCCCGGCATGGACGGTTTCGGGCTGCTGCGCCGGCTGCGCGCCGACGGTATCGACGCGCCCGCGCTGTTCCTCACCGCCCGCGACTCCCTGCAGGACAAGATCGCGGGCCTGACGCTGGGCGGAGACGACTACGTCACCAAACCCTTCAGCCTCGAGGAAGTGGTCGCGCGGCTGCGGGTGATCCTGCGCCGCACCGGCCGCGGCGTCGAGGAGCCCCGCAACTCCCGGCTGTCGTTCGCCGACATCGAACTCGACGAGGACACCCACGAGGTGTGGAAGGCCGGTCAGCCGGTCTCGTTGTCGCCCACCGAGTTCACGCTGCTGCGGTACTTCATCATCAACGCCGGCACCGTGCTGTCGAAGCCCAAGATCCTCGATCACGTCTGGCGCTACGACTTCGGCGGCGACGTCAATGTCGTCGAGTCCTACGTGTCCTACCTGCGCCGCAAGATCGACACCGGCGAGAAGCGGCTGCTGCACACACTGCGCGGCGTCGGCTACGTGTTGCGCGAGCCGCGATGACTGTGCGCCCGCGCGGCACACAATAGGCAGATGGGCACCGTGGGTGGGCGCGGCGTGCCGCTGCGCGTGGCGCTGGTGGCGGCCACCCTCGTGCTGGTGGCCTGCGGGCTGCTGGCCTCGGGAATCGCGGTCACCTCGATTCTGCGGCACACCCTGAGCAACCGCGTCGACCAGGAACTGCTCGACGCGTCGCGCGGGTGGGCGGCGCAGACGCCGCAGGGCATGCCCGCCCGCCCGGTCGAGGGGCCGAACCCGACGCGTCCGCCGTCGAACTTCTACGTCCGCGGCGTCGGCCCGGACGGACGCACGTGGATGGCCGTCAACGACCGCGACGCCGAACCCGACCTGCCCGCCGACAACGACGTCGGTCCCGTCCCGGTGACCATCGGATCGGCCGACGACTCCGGTGTGCTGTGGCGTGCGATGACCGTGCGCGGACCCGGCGGCGAGCTGATGACAGTCGCGATCGATCTGAGCGACGTGCAGATGACCGTGCGGGAGCTGACGTACGCGCAGGTCGGGATCGGGCTCGCCGTCCTGCTGGTCCTCGGCGTGGCCGGCTACGCGGTGGTGCACCGCAGCCTGCGCCCGCTCGTCGAAGTCGAGCGGACGGCGGCCGCGATCGCCGCCGGCGAGTTGGACCGCCGGGTGCCGCAGCGCGATCCGCGCACCGAGGTCGGTCGACTTTCGTTGGCGCTCAACGGGATGCTGTCGCAGATCCAGACGGCGATGGCGGCATCGGAGTCCTCGGCCGAGGCGGCACGCCGCTCCGAGGAACGGATGCGACGGTTCATCACCGACGCCAGCCACGAGCTGCGCACCCCGCTGACGACCATCCGCGGCTTCGCCGAGCTGTACCGCCAGGGCGCGGCCCGTGACATCGAGATGCTGATGAGCCGGATCGAGAGCGAGTCGAGCCGGATGGGTCTGCTGGTCGAGGACCTGCTGCTGCTGGCCCGCCTCGACGCGCAGCGGCCGTTGGAGCGCCGCCCCGTCGACCTGCTGACCCTGGCCGCCGACGCCGTGCACGACGCGCGTTCGATCGCGCCGAAGCGGGCCATCACGCTGGAGGTGCTCGACGGGCCCGGCACCCCGGAGGTCCTCGGCGACGAGGCCCGGCTGCGTCAGGTGCTGGGCAACCTGATGGCCAACGCGTTGCAGCACACACCCGAGACCGCCGGGGTGACGGTGCGCGTCGGCACCGCAGACGGGCGCGCGGTGCTCGAGGTGTGCGACGCAGGCCCCGGCATGACCACCGAGGACGCGCAGCGGGTCTTCGAGCGTTTCTACCGGGCCGACTCGTCACGGACCCGCGCCAGCGGTGGCACCGGGCTGGGGCTGTCGATCGTCGACTCGCTGGTGCACGCGCACGGCGGCACCGTCAGGGTGACCACGGCGCCCGGGAATGGCTGCACGTTCACGGTGAGCCTGCCGCGCATCGCCGACCTGTCGGAGACCGAGGCGCCGGCTCAGGTCAACTGAGCCAGCGCGTCCTTGATCTTGGCCTGCGCCTCGTCGAGCGATTCCGGCGCCGGGTTCTGATCGGCGTTGGCGAAGCCGAAGTCGGCCAGGTCGCTGGTCGGGAAGACGTGCACGTGCAGATGCGGCACCTCGAGGCCGGCGATGATCACCCCGGCCCGCTCGGCGGGGAACGCCTTGACCACGGCCTTGCCGATCAACTGCGCCACCTCCATGACGCGGCCGAACACCGCGGGCTCGATGTCCTGCCAGTTGTCGATCTCCGCGCGGGGGACGACGAGGGTGTGGCCCTGGGTGATCGGCGCGATCGTCAGGAAGGCGACGACGTCGTCGTCCTCGTAGACGAAGCGGCCGGGCAGTTCTCCGTTGATGATCTTGGTGAAGACGGTCGCCATGGGTTCGAGCATTCCAGGACGGCGGTGTGCGCGCCGACCGGGGGTGGCGGCATGACGACACCGACCACGACGGGCCACTGAGGACGAAGCCCCCGGCATCAGGGCGGGCCAGTCAGCGGCGACTTCGAAAGGCCCTGTCCGATAAAGCATTTCAGATCAAGTCACTTCAAGTATTAGTTAACACGTTGTCATACAGTCGGTCTCGTTGAAGCTGGCGGACTCAACAACGAAAGCTGTTGTCGATAACCGGTTCTCATGTATGTGCCGTGTCTTGACGTTATCCGCCCGGTAGGCGGGGTGCCGGCCGAGTTCTTGCTCGAGACAGCTAACACGGCAGCGAACGGTGCGTGGAATCATCCCTCCTGAGGGCGTGCCACCCACCAGGGCGACAAAAGTTTGCTATTTGCCCACTGCGGGCCGGTGCTTTTACGGCCTAGCGCGGCTCCGGCCAATATCAACGGACCCGTCAATCATAGGCGATTAACTGAAGATTCCGATCCAATGATCTAGATCTAGGGCGTTCAACAGCGGAAATGTCCCCACTGTACCTGTACGGCGTTTGATCGGGGTTTTGCTGAGCCGACGCCGGGTGCTTGCCAAGCGCAGAACATCGGCGGTGCTCAGCCCGCAGTTATCGCTTTGCCATGGTTTTGGTGTCATAGTCATTGACGAACGGCGTTCCTGATCTATCGGGAGGCCGTGCTAGGCGAACACTGAGACGCAGCAAACTCCGAGAGGGAGCGGACTTGCTGCCGTGCCGACACGCGACCGTGCCGAAGCCGCTGCGGTTGACGAACGCGTACCCGTGCGGGTTATCGGAATGAGCGGGGGGAATCTTCGATGACGCTGGCGACAAGAACGCGCGTCCGGTCACTGCACCGGATCGCCGCCGACCACACAGAGTGGTGGATAGCCGCTGCAACTGCGGTAATCTCGATCGTTGCTCTGATCTATGTTCACCACCGGGGCAATATCGTCGGATACGGCGACGCTGCCTCCCATCTGCAGATCGCGCGGCGAGTCCTGGACAGCCCCACCTCCGGTTTCGCCCAGCTCGGCAGCGTATGGCTACCGCTGCAGCACCTCCTGATGCTGCCGTTCGTCTGGTACTCGCCGCTGTTCTACAGCGGGATTGCCGGAAGCGTTGTCAGTATGGCGAGCTACATCCTGGCATGCGTCTACCTCTACCGCATCGTCCACGGACTGACGAACGGAAATCGCGTCGCCGCGGTCGCGGGCGTGCTTGTTTTCGCGCTGAACCCGAATATCGTTTACATGCAGAGCGTTCCGATGGCGGAACTCCTGTTCTTCGCGACGACCGCGGCGACATTGTTCTACCTGCAGGCGTGGATCCAGACCGAGCGCAAGGCGTACCTTTTCGCCGCCGCATTCGCCTGCGCATTCGGCGTCCTGACCCGCTATGAGTCCTGGCTCATGACGATGTTGGGCTTCACCGTCATCGTCCTGATCGTCGCGCTGAAGCGCTACGACAGGACGAAGACCGAAGGCTCGGTGCTCGGCTTCATCTTCATCGCCTGGGCCCCGGTCATCGGGTGGCTGGGCTGGAACTGGCTGATCATGGGTCACCCCATGTACTTCCAGATGGGCGAGTACGCGATGTCGGCGCTGTGGGTCGACCCGAACGACCCTTCGGTCGGGGACCTGCTCACCGCAGTGAAGACCTACTGGTACGCGGTCGTGCACAATCTCGGCCTTCCGATCGTCGTCGCCATGCTCGTCGGTCTCGGCGCCATCCTCGCCCGCAGGCGCCGACTCGACTCGCTTCCGGTGCTCAGTCTGGCCGCGCTGCCGGTGTTCTTCACCTGGGCCGTCTACAGCGGAACCCGACCGATGAACGTCACAGAGACCAGCGGTTACCTGTACAACCTGCGCTTCGGTCTGGTCGTGGCGCTGCTCGCCGCCGTCGCGATCGGATACTTGGTCAGCACGCTGCCGTCGCCGGCCAGGCTGCCTTCCGCCGTGGCGACGGCGGTGCTGGCCGTCGCTGTCGCCACCGGCGGCGTCATCACGGTCGCCGAAACGCAAACGGGGGTGGCCCGGGCAGTCACCGACGGCCGCAGCGAGGTCTCCGCATTCTTGCGCGAGCACTATGACGGCGGCCTGATCCTGCAGGAGTCATTCGACAACGAGACCGTGCTCTTTCACGCGAAGATCCCGCTCCGCAACCACATCTATGAGGGCAGTTACCGACTTTGGGAACCCGCTCTCGCCTTCCCGGCCGCGAACCACATCAAGTGGATCGTGATGCGCGGCGGCCGAAAGCCCGACAAGGTCCACCAGGCGCTTTCCGGATCGGAGCGACTCGAAGGATATCGACTCGTGTATCGCAACGACGAGTACTTCGTCTACAGCAGGGGGTGAGGTGGTGAGGCAGACATCTGAGCGGTTGGTCACTCGTGGACAGGGCGTGACGTTCTACATCTTGTTGTTCGTCGCGGGCGTCATGGTGGTCAAGTGGCCACTGATCGCCAAAGTGGCTGTGTGGGCGGGAATCCTGTTCTTTGCGGTGTTCGTCGGGTTCAAGATGGTGCTCTGGTTCGAGTCGAACCGGCACCGGTTCCCGATCTATGCGTTGCCGAGTCCTGACGACCCGGACCTGCCTCTGTACACAGTGTGGGTTCCGCTGTTCCGGGAAGGACCCGCGCTGCCCGGGCTGCTCAACGGTCTGGCCGACCTGCACTACCCGAAGGACAAACTGCAGGTTCTGCTGCTGCTCGAAGAACAACAACGCGATCCGGAGACGCACGCGGCGGTGGCAAGCCGCGAGCTGCCGGACTACGTGTCGGTGGTCGTCGTACCGGCGGTCGCGCCCTTCGGTAAGCCCAAGGCGCTCAACGCAGGTCTGGCCGTGACCGAAGGCGAATTCGGGGTCATCTACGACGCCGAGGACCGCCCGGAACCTGACCAGCTGCTGAAGGCGGTCGGTCGCTTCCGGTCTTCGGGGCCGTCGCTGGGTTGCCTGCAGGCGCGACTGCACTTCAGCAACGGGACGAGCAGTTGGACGTCGCGAATGATGTGGGTGGAGTACATCATTCACTTCGAGTGGGTCCTGCGCGGAATCGACAAGATCGGTCTGGTGATCCCGTTGGGCGGCACATCGAACCACTTCCGGGTGGAGGCGCTCAGGAGCATCGCCTATGACAAGTCCGTGCTCCCGGCGGGTGCGGAGGGCATCGGCGCCTGGGATCCGTGGAACCTCACCGAGGACGCCGAGATCGCCGGAGCGTTGACCTGCGCCGGCTACGACATCGAACTGTTCGACTCTGTGACCTACGAGGTCGCATCGCGTCGGCTGCGGGTGGCGATCCCGCAGCGGAGCAGGTGGCAGAAGGGTTACACCCAGACCGGGCTCGCCTATCTGCGCTCACCCTGGCGGACCTCCCGCAACATGGGCGTGGTGCGCTGGTTCTTCTACACCTTCTTCCTGCTCGGCACGCCCACCAGCATCCTGTTGAGCACGCTGTCGTGGATACTCACGATCGCGTATTTCTGCACGCGCTCAACGGCGATCGAGCAGTTGTTCCCGGCGCCGTTGTTCTATCTCGGCGTAATACTGCTGGTTTTCGGCAACTTCGCGTTGTTCGTCCAGCACATCATCGCCGCGTATCACCGCGACGGGTACTGCACGATCAAGTGGTTGCTGCTCCTGCCGGTCTGGCAGCAACTGGCCACGGTGTCGGTTCTCGTCGCATGGAAGCAGTTGCTCCAGAAGGGGAAACGTCACTTCTGGGCCAAGACCGAGCACGTCGAGGATCTCGACACCAGGGATGGTGTCGACGACGACGTTCCTGAACTGGTACCGCCGGGCCGTGTCATACCGATACCGCTCGCTGAAGCACGTCCAGCCACGGAAAGTGGGTGAGGGGCCCCATGATCTCGACGAACAAGAAATCAGTCGGCTACGCGCGATACATCGGACGGGTGGGGGCGTTGGCGGTGGCGCTGGGTATCGGCGGCGCGGTCGCGACCGCGCCCGCTGTGGCCTGGGCGGACGACGCCTCCGACAACTCGGCCGCATCGGCCGGGGGCGCCGATGAGTCGTCGGCGTCGCCGGGTCCCGGCTCGTCCGCGACCAACCCCTCCACCCCGGGCTCGCCGTCCGAAACCCCCACCGACGGCGAGTCCGGGGCCCCCCAGAAGGATCCGGACCCACCGACCTCACCCTCGAGTGCCGCCATCGACGAACCGGCGGTGATCGTGCGCAGTTCCGGCGGTGCGCATACCACCGACGCCGATGATTCCGCCCAGGCGCCACCGGAGGATGAACCGCCGGTACGGACCAAGAAGAAGTCCGGCCCGCGGCAGCTCGCGCCCACACGGTCGCAGCCGCCGCAACCCCGTGTCGCAGAATCGATCCCGCAGGTGCACAAGCGATCCGTCCGCACCACCGCGGTAGCCGAGACCGTCGCTGCGCGAGAAGAGATACACGCCCCTACGGTCCCCGTCACCGTTCAACGTGGTCACCCGGCGAACGACCGGCCGGCGCCCGCGGCGGACGGCACCCCCTCACTTGAAGTAGCGTCGAGTTCTGCCGAGGTGGTCGGTCTGCTCGGCGGGAACCCAGCGCCGGTATGGGATCGAGGTCCGATGCGGGCCCTTGCCGACATGATGTGGGCGGCAGTCGGTTGGGCGCGCCGACAAGTCGACGACTGGTTTCCACACCTCGCGCCGCGCGCCGCCGTGACTCCTGTCGCGGCCGCTGTAGAACCGACGACGACGTCGGTCTCCTTCGAAACCAGCCCGCGGATCGGCGAGACGCAAGGTGCCGTGTTGGTGCCCATCGTCCGCACGGGGGATCTGAACCGGGTGACCATCGTCGAGTACGGAATCACCGCCGACACCGCCACGGCCGGCGTGGACTATCTCGGCACAAGCGGGACGGTCACGATGGACGTCGGAGTGCAACGCGTCTATGTCTCCGTGCCGATCATCGACGACACCTCACCCGAGCCGACCGAGACATTCGTGGTTTCGATCGTCAACGTCGAGGGCGGCACACTGTTGTTCCCGCGAACGGCGCGCATCGAGATCCTCGACGACGAGAACCCCGTCGTCGACCCCACAGCGCCGCCGCTGACGTCGGACTACGTGGTCACCGAGGAGGTCGTGATCTCCGGTAGCGTGACGCAACCCTTGTCGTTCGAGTTCTCCCGGCATGACCCGTCGCTGATCTATGTCGCCGAAAAGGGCGGAACCATCAAAGTATTCGACATCGGGTCCGGCAACAAGGTCTCCACCTTCGTCGACATCAGCGCAAAAGTGAACAACATCCAGGACCGTGGCCTGATGGACATTGCGCTGCACCCGAATTTCGGGCAGCCGGTGCCGCCCGGCGCGCCCGAGCACAACTATCTCTACGCGTTCTACGTTGTCGACCCCCCGCAGACCGCCGGCCAGCCCGCGGGCACGAACGCGGGACCCGACGGCGGCGGCAACCGCTTCGCCTATCTGGTGCGGTTCACCGCCGACGCGGCGACCAACTACACCACCGCGGTGCCCGGCAGCGAAGTGATCATGCTCGGCGGCGTCGGCGTCTCGCTCCAGGACATCAGCGGCGCCGGAGCCGTCGACAGCACCAGCGACATCAGCCTGCCCGAATCCGGTCTGGACCCCGCCACCGGCGAGTACGTCGACGACTACATCAAAGTGGACTCCCGCAGCCACGCCGGCGGATCACTGGCGTTCGGGCCGGACGGCGCGCTCTACGTCTCGATCGGCGACGGCACGTCCTTCGATGTCGTCGATCCGCGAAGCGTCAGCGTGCAGAACCTGGACAGCCTATCCGGGAAGATACTGCGGATCGACCCGGTCACGGGTCTGGGCCTGCCGGACAATCCGTTCGTGCAAGCCGGTGACGACCTGGACACCAACCGCGCCAAGGTCTATCAGCTGGGTCTGCGCAACCCCTTCTCCATCGGATTCGCCGCTGACGGGCGCCTGTTCATCACGAACACCGGCTGGTTCAGCTGGGAGGAGATCGAAAGTGGGTACGCCGGAGCGAACTTCGGCTGGCCCTACTTCGAAGGCGGCGACAACGACGTCCTGCTCCCGACAGTCGGATATCAGGAACTGCCCGGCGCGTCGGCGTTCTACGCGGCCGTCGGCAGCGGTGCCGTCACGGTCACACCGGCCTACCGGGCGTTCTCCCACGACGAGAACGCCCCGGGTTATCAAGTCGGCGCCATCGTGGGCGTGCCGACCGTCGCCTACACCGGAACGCGCTACCCGGCAGAGTTCCAGAACAGCCTGTTCTTCACCGACGTCAACGACGGAGAGGTGTACATCGTCGACGTCAACGACCGCAGCAAGGTCACGTTCCTCTACCAGAGCCAGACCGCGCCTGTCGCCTTCAGCCAGGGGCCGGACGGATACATGTACGTGGCGAACCTCTACGGAGACAGGATCACCCGACTGATCATCGAACCGAAACCACCCGCCCCGGCGGTGGGCTTTGTCCCGCGGGGGAGTGCGGGTGTGGTCGATGGTGGGTTCGTGTTGACGTCGGGGGCGCATCAGGCGGGCACGGTGATGTCGCAGGGCCGCATCGATGTGCGGCAGGACTTCACGTTGGGTTTCGAGGTGAATCTGGGTGACAGTGACGGCGGCGCCGATGGGGTGGCGGTGGTGTTGCACAACGACGCGCGTGGGGTCGAGGCGGTCGGTATCCACGGCACGGGGCTCGGTGTCGGCGGTATCGCCGACGGGCTGGCCATCGAGTTCGACACCTATTACAGCAGTGCGTTGAATCTGGTCGAGTCCAGCATGCCCGGTGTGGAGATCGCCGACGATCACACCGGATTCGTCGGCACCGACACCGGTTTCGCGTCGACGCCGGTGGCGCTGCCCGATCTGGAGGACGGGGACTGGCATGCGGTGGTGGTGCACTGGGATGCGGATGCTCAGACGCTGAGCTACACCCTGGACGGCCAGGCCATGGGCACGCTGAACTCCGACATCGTCACCGAGTTCCTCGGCGGCTCGGATTTCGCCCATATCGGTATCGGCGCGGGCACCGGATCGCTGACCAACCCCCACGCCGTCCGCGGCATCACCATCACCGCCACCGCCGAAGGGCAGCCCCCGGCGAACACCCCGCCGCTGGCGGTGGCCGATACAGCGACGACGGCCGCGGACACCGCGGTCACCATCACCGTGCTCGGCAACGACAGCGACCCCGACGGCGACCCGCTCACCGTCAGCGCCGTGACGAATGTCGTGGGCGGCAGCACCACGATCAACGCCGACAACACGGTGACCTTCACCCCGACTGCCGGGTTCAGCGGTGCCGGCGGTTTCACCTACTCGGTCTCCGACGGGACCGCGACCGGCACCGCGCCGGTCGTCGTCACGGTCACCGCGGCACCCGATGCCGTGGGCTTCGTCCCGCGGGGGAGTGCGGGTGTGGTCGATGGTGGGTTCGTGTTGACGTCGGGGGCGCATCAGGCGGGCACGGTGATGTCGCAGGGCCGCATCGATGTGCGGCAGGACTTCACGTTGGGTTTCGAGGTGAATCTGGGTGACAGTGACGGCGGCGCCGATGGGGTGGCGGTGGTGTTGCACAACGACGCGCGTGGGGTCGAGGCGGTCGGTATCCACGGCACGGGGCTCGGTGTCGGCGGTATCGCCGACGGGCTGGCCATCGAGTTCGACACCTATTACAGCAGTGCGTTGAATCTGGTCGAGTCCAGCATGCCCGGTGTGGAGATCGCCGACGATCACACCGGATTCGTCGGCACCGACACCGGTTTCGCGTCGACGCCGGTGGCGCTGCCCGATCTGGAGGACGGGGACTGGCATGCGGTGGTGGTGCACTGGGATGCGGATGCTCAGACGCTGAGCTACACCCTGGACGGCCAGGCCATGGGCACGCTGAACTCCGACATCGTCACCGAGTTCCTCGGCGGCTCGGATTTCGCCCATATCGGTATCGGCGCGGGCACCGGATCGCTGACCAACCCCCACGCCGTCCGCGGCATCACCATCACCGCCACCGCCGAAGTCGTGGCGGTCTAGGCGCTCCCGCCGAGCTTGTCGTGCAGTTCGGCGACCGTCCACGGCGGACTGTCGTGGTGATCGCGGTAGGCCAGGATCGTCGGGCTGGGCCGGTCGAAGCGGCCGACGAAACCGCCGGCGGCGATGAAGATCTGCCCGGTGATGTTCTTCGCCGCATCGCCGGCCAGGCAGGCGTAGGTCGGCGCGACGTACTCCGGCGGCGCGGCGTCCAGCGCGCCCTGCATGCTGACGTCGTCGAGCAGGCCGCGGCGGTTCAGGTCCGCGATGTGGGCTTCGTAGTCCGCGCCGGTCGACAACCGGGTGCGCGCGCCCGGGCACACCACGTTCGCGCGGACACCGTGCGCCTTGAGTTCGGCGGCGATCGCCAACGTCAGCCCGTTGACCCCGCCCTTGCCCGCCGGATAGCCCGTGCCGCCGTAGTCGCCGAGGAACGCGAACGAGCTGGTGTTGACGATCGCGCCGCCGCCCCCGGCCACCATCTTCGGCGCGGCGGCGCGACACGTTTCGAACACCGTGCCCAGGTGCGCGTCGATCAGGTCGCGGAACTGCGCGGACGAGATGGTCAGAATCGACGAACCCGCGGGCTCGGCGGTGCCCGCGCAGTTGACCAGGATGTCGATGCGGCCGAACTCCCGCACGCAGGTGTCGACCAGCTCGTCGGCGACCGCCGGTTCCGCCGGTGAGCCGGCCAGGCCCACCGCGCCCGGAATCTGTTGTGTCGCTTGGTCGACCGCGTCTGCGTCGCGGCCGTTGACGACGACGCCCGCGCCCTGTTCGGCCAGCAGCGTCGCCACCGCCAACCCGACGCCGCGTGAACCCCCGACGATGACCGCGCCGCGGCCGCTCAGGGGTGCGCTACTGGGCATCCCCTGCTTCGCTGAACTTCATCGCGTCCATGTTCCAGTAGCCGCGCAGGTTCGTGATCAGGCCGGCGTCGTCGGTCCTGTAGGTGAACACGCCGCGGACGGTGGCCACGAAGCCGTTCGGGAACGTGGTCTCCAGCACCAGGATGTAGGCGATCTCGTTCGGGCTGCTGGACGGGAACGTCTCCTCGCGGGTGACGCGCAGCTGGTTCGGCCCGATGTTGGTGTCGTAGAACGCCGCAACGGCGTCCTTGCCGCGCACGCCGGTGCCGTCGGGGTTCGTGACGGCCTGCCCGATCGGATCCTCGATGACGATGTCGTCGGCCATCAGCGCCAGCCAGCCGTCGCGGTCACCGCTTTGCACGCACCGCCACGAGTTCTGCGAGGCCGCGACGACGGGCGTCAGCTCAGCCGTCTCAGTCATGCCACTCCTTCATCCGCGGAGCATCTCCGGTTTACCGGTCTTCGTCGGTGTAGCGGATCACGCCGCGGATGTTGCGGCCCTCGAGCATGTCCCGGTAGCCCTCGTTGATCTGCTCGAGCTTGTACTGGCGGGTGACCATGTCGTCGAGGTTGAGCCGGCCCGCCTTGTACATCGACAGCAGCTGCGGGATGTCGTGATGCGGGTTGCCGCCGCCGAAGATGGTGCCCTGCAGCCGCTTCTGCAACAGCGTGAGCATCGACAGGTTGAGCTTGACGTCGTTGCTGGCCATGTTGGCCACGGCGGTGGCGACGACGGTGCCGCCCTTGGCGGTGATGTTCATGTAGTCGTCGATATCCTCGCCCTTGAGCTCACCGACGGTGACGATGGTCTTCTGCGCCATCCGGCCCTGGGTGACCTCGGCGACCCCTGCCATCGCTGCGTAGATGTCCGGGTAGGCGTGCGTGGCACCGAACTTCAGCGCCGAATCCCGCTTGAAGTCAACGGGATCGACGACGAAGATGTTGCGCGCCCCGGCGGCGACCGCGCCCTGCAGCGCACCGGTGCCCACGCCGCCGACGCCGACGATCACCACGTCGTCGCCCGGGCGGACGTCGCCGCTGCGGACCGCCGAGCCGTAGCCGGTGGTGACGCCGCAGCCGACGAGGCAGGCGACCTCGAACGGGATCGACGGGTCGATCTTCACGACCGAGCTCTTGTGCACCACCATGTACGGGCTGAATGTGCCGAGCAGGGTCATCGGGATGACCGGCTGGCCGTTCTTCACCGAGTGGATCCGGTGGGTGCCGTCGGACACCGCGGTGCCGCCGAGCAGGCCCGCCCCGAGGTCGCAGAGGTTGCGCAGGCCCTCCTGGCACGCGGGACACTCACCGCAGGACGGGATGAACGACAGCACGACGTGGTCGCCGGGCGCGATGTGCTCGACACCCGGGCCGACCTCGGTGACCACACCGGCGCCCTCGTGCCCGCCCAGCACCGGGAAACCGGCCATCGGGATGTCGCCGGTGACCAGGTGATGGTCGGAGTGGCACATGCCAGACGCTTCCATCTGGATCTTGACCTCGTCCTTGACGGGGTCTCCGATCTCGATCTCCTCGATCGACCACGGCTGGTTGAACTCCCAGATGAGAGCACCTTTTGTCTTCATGCGAACGTGCCTTCCGTTGGTTCCGGTGACCACAGACTAGAGGCAGTAGTTAGATACGTCACGACCGCCCCCAATCAACTGCTTGGCCGGGTCACCAGATGGGGACGGGGGCCTGCCCGAGCGGGTAGTAACCCGGCAGCTTCTCGCCGGCGAGTGACCGCTCGATGCGCTTCTGCATACCCGGCGACAGGTCACCGGACTCGATCAGCTTCGCGTAGCCCTTGGCCACGTGCCCGAAGTCGAAGAAGTCGCGCTGCCACTCGATCTTCAGGTTGGCGTCGAGCCGGAACCAGCTGCCGCCGATGCCGTAGATCTCGGCGGTGGCGCCGTCGGACCTGTTGGCGATCTGCTTCCAGAAGCCGACGATCTCGCCCTGCCGGTCGTCGACGAGCACCTTCTGATACTCGTAGACCCAGTTCTCCAGGCCTTCCATCTCCAGGCCCAGAGCGATCTCGCGGATCTCGTCGATCCCGACGCACATGACGTCTTCCTTGGGCCCGATGTTCCAGCCGTAGGTGGCGTCGTCGGTGTAGAACTCGGCCAGCGGCTTCCAGTCGCCGTTGCGTTCGGCTTCGCGGTTGGCCTCGAGCCACTGCTCGACCCAGTTGTCGAGCGCCTCGCGGGGTAGTGACGGCATTGTCTACTCTCCTGTTTCTCTGATTGTCAGTGCGTGGGTCGGGCACATGTCGACCGCGTTCTGGACCTCGTCGCGGGCGTCGTCGGGGGGTTCTGCGTCGAGGATCTCGACCTTGCCGCGTTTGGGCACCGTGAAGTAGTCGGGCGCCTCGAGTTCACACATCGCGTGGCCCTGGCACAGGTCCAGGTCGACTTCGATCCGGTAGCAGCCCATGCGACACCTACCTGGTGCGCCTGCGGTAGCGGGCCCTCGCCGGCCGCTGCAACTGCACCACCATCTTCGAGTGGTCGTTGCGGTAACTGTCGGCGGGCTGGGCCATCTCGAACTCATACTCGCGCAACAGGACCGAGAAGATCGCCTTGATCTGCATCTGCGCGAACGCCGCACCCACGCAACGGTGCCGGCCGGCGCCGAACGGGATCCACGTCCACCGGTTGACGACGTCGGCCTGCTCGGGCTTGTTGTAGCGGTCCGGGTTGAACGCGTCGGGGTCCGGGAAATCCTCCGGGATCCGGTTGCTGATCGCCGGGGAGGCGGCCACGAAATCGCCCTTGTGGATCGGGAATCCAGCGACCTCGAACTCGCCCTGGGCCACCCGCATCAGGATGATCAGCGGCGGGTGCAGCCGCAGCGTCTCCTTGACCACGTTGTCCAGCAGCGGAATCTGGCGCAGCGCGTGGAAGCTGACTTCCTGGCCGTCGGCGTAGAGCTCGTCGAGTTCGGCCTGCGCCTTGGCGTAGATCTCGGGATGGCGGATCAACTCGATCAGCGTCCACGCCGAGGTGCCCGAGCTGGTGTGGTGCCCGGCGAACATCAGCGAGATGAACATGCCGGTGACCTCGTCGGCCGAGAACCGCGGGTTGCCGTCCTCGTCCTTGATCGACACCAGCACGTCGAGCATGTCACGGTCGGACTTGTCCGTCGGCGGATTGGCCAACCGGTGGTCCATGATCTCCTGAACCAGCGCAACAAGTTTGACGCGCGCCTCGTCGCGGCGCTGGAAACTCTCGATCGGCAGGTAGGGGTCGACGTAGCACAGCGGGTCGGTGCCGCGCTCGAGATCGTGGTAGTACTCGGCGAACCGGTGGTCGAGTTCGTTGCGGAACTTCAACCCGATCAGGCAGGCCGTCGACGTGTAGATCGTCAGCTCGGCGAAGAAGTCGAGCAGCTCGATCTCGCCTTCGTCGCCCCAGTCGGCGATCATCTTGCGGACTTCGCCTTCGATGGTGGTGGCGTGGCCCTTCATGTGCTCGCCGCGCAGCGCCGAGTTGTGCAGCATCTCCTTGCGCCGCTCGGGGCTGGCGTCGAACACCACGCCCTTGCCGAAGATCGGCGTCATGAACGGGTAGGCCTCGGCCTGGTCGAGATCCTCGTCGGCGGAGCGGAAGAAGAACTCGTTGGCCTCGGCCCCGGACAGCAGGATGACGTGCTTGTCCACCAACTGGAACCAGCCGACGTCGCCGCATTCGTCGCGGACCCGCTGCATCAACCCGATCGGGTCGGTGCGGAACTCCTCGAGGTGGCCGTGCTCCTCTTCGCCGCCGGAGACCCGGGGCACGATCCCGGGCGTCGCCGCTGCTGATTCAGTCACTGTTCTGGCATCCCTTCTTCACCGAGGGCCAGCTTCTGGCGCGCCTTGTCGACGGCCAGCGGCGCCTCCGGTTGCAGCTCCATGTTGGCGATGAACCCGCCGCGCGGCGTCTCGGCGACGAACGTGATCGCCCTGGCCAGGTCGGCCGCGCGCAGGAAGTAGTCGTGGCGGGCCTGACCCCATTTGGCCCAGTCCTCCAGCGCCGGACCGATCTTCTCGGCGGGCAGGCTCCAGCCCATGCTGGTCTTGGTGGGGCCGGGATGCACGATCGAGGCGCGTACGCCGGTGCCCTCGAGCTCCATCTGGAAGTTGTGCACCATCGCCAGCAGCGCGGCCTTGGCCGCACCGTAGGCGCCCATGTGCGGGCGCTGGCGCAGCGCGACGTCGGAGCCGACGAAGATCAGGTCACCGCGCCGGCGTTCGAGCATCCCGGGCAGCACCGCCGCCGCCAGTCGGTTGGCGCCGACCAGATGGATCTGCAGCTGGGACTCGAACTCGTCGGTGGTGATCTCGGCCAGCTTGCCGAAGTAGGTGTCTCCGGCGCCGGCCACCAGCACCTCGATCTCGCCGAGCGCTTCGACCGACTGCGCGACAAACGTTTTCACCGAGTTCGGGTCGGTGACGTCGAGGTGGAATCCGACGGCCTCGCCGCCGTCGGCGTTGATCTTGCCGACGATGTCCTCGAGTTTCTCGACGCGCCGGGCGCCGAGCGCGACCGGGAAGCCGCGGGCGGCCATCTCGATGGCGGTGGCCTCGCCGATGCCGGAGGAGGCGCCGGCGACGACGACGGGTCGCCGTTCGGGAAGGGGGTCGAAGCGGGGCATTACACAACCTTCACTGTCATGGGCAGGTGAGCGAATCCGCGGACATTGCTGGAGTGGACGCGCACGGCGTTGGCCTCGTCGACCTCGTATCCGCGGATCCGCTTGAACAACTCGGTCAGCGCGACCCTGGCCTCCATGCGCGCCAGGTGCGCGCCGAGGCAGAAGTGCGCGCCGCTACCGAAACTCATGAGCTTGGAGCCGATCTCGCGGCCGATCAGGAACCGGTCCGGGTCGTCGAACACCCGCTCGTCGCGGTGCGCCGAACCGGGCAGCAGCAGCAGCACGTCGCCGTCGGGGATCGTGGTGTCATACAGCGTCAGCTCGCCGGCCACGGTGCGCGCGAGGATCTGGCTGGAGGTGTCGTAGCGCAGCGTCTCCTCGACCCACAGCGGAACCCGGTCCAGATCGGCGTAGACGGGCGTGAGCTGATCGGGGTTCTTGTGCCCCCAGAACGCCGCATTGGCAAGCAGTTTGGTGGTGGTCTCGTTGCCGGCGATGACCATCAGGAACATGAACCCGAGGATCTCGTCGTCGGTCAACCGGTCGCCGTCGATCTCGGCTTCCAGCAGCGCGCTGGTCAGGTCCTCGGTCGGCTTCCTGCGGCGCTCGGCCACCATGCCCTGGTAGTAGACGATCAGGTTGATCGACGCCTCCACGGCCGCGGGGGGCACGTCGGTCACGCCCTCGTCGCGGTGCATGACCCCGTCGGCCCACGCCCGCACCTGGTCGCGGTCGGGTTCGGGCACGCCCATCAGCTCGGAGATCACGTCCATCGGCAGCTTGCCGGCGAATTCGTCGACGTAGTCCACGGTTTCGTTCGAGCCCGCCTTGTCCAGCATGACGTCGAGGTGCTGCACGGCAATCTCGGTGACCCGCGGTTCGAGTTCGCGGATCCGTCGCGGCGTGAACCCCTTCGAGACCAGGGTGCGCAGCCTGAGGTGGTCGGGATCGTCCATCGCGAGGAACGACATGGTCTTCGAGGCGTGCGGCCCGCGCGATGCCGGGTCCAGTGAGACGCCGAACTTGTTGGACAGCGTGGTGCTGTTGCGAAAACCCGCCAGCACGTCCTGATGCCGCGACAGCGCCCAGAAGCCGAGTTCGTCGTTGCGGTACAGCGGCGCCTCGTCGCGCAGCCGCTTGTAGTACGGGTACGGGTCTTCATGGAAGTCGTAATCGTAAGGGTCCAAAACGATTTCGCTGATGGTCACTGCTCGTCTCCCAAGATGAGACCGACGACGTAGCTGAGCCGGTCGGCGATCTGGTGGTAGGTGAACGCGCCGCTGCCCGCATTCACCAGGGCGCCGAAGAACGTCATCTCCAGCGCGGCCAGCGCCCGCGGGTCGGCGTCCGGGCCCATCGCCGAGCGGATGCGCCGGTGGATCTCGGCGCCGATGCGGTCACGCACCGCCCGCACCGTCGCGTCGGTGCCGCTCAGCAGGGCCGTCGTGCAGGCCGCCGCGACCTCCGGCTCGTCGGCGACGGTCAGCGCCATCGCCCGCAGGGCCTTCTCGACACGGGCCAGCCGGGTCTCGTTGACGTCGGTGAAGTACGGCACCTGCCGCAGCAGGTCGAGGTACACCTCGGCGATCAGGTGGTTCTTCGACGAGAAGTAGGTGTAGGCCGTCGCGGGCGCGACCTTGGCCCGCGCGGCGACCGCGCGCACTGTCAGGTCGGCGTAGGACGACTCGCGCAGCATCTCGATGCCGGCGGTGAGCACCTTGCGGAACGTCTCCTCCTGGCGCCGGTTGCGCGGCGTCTCGTCAGGGGCAGGCGACGGGCCTGTGACCGCAACCGCATGCTCGCTGGACACATGTCCAAGTTATCCGACGGCCGCTTCGAACCGCAAGTGTGCAGATGACGGGTTGATGCTTGCCAGTAGGTAAGACAGCGGGCTAAGGTTCGTGCAAACCAATCCGGACAAGTGTCCAGTAGCGATGGAGACGGGATGGCATTGCTGCCGAATCGTGAGAGTCAGCTGCTCGTCGACGGCAAGCTCGTGGCGGGCAGCGGCGGAACATTCAGCACCGTCAACCCGGCCACCGAAGAGGTACTGGGTGTCGCGGCGGAGGGCACCGCCGAGGACATGGACCGCGCGATCGAGGCGGCCCGCCGCGCGTTCGACGACAGCGACTGGTCCACCGACGTCGCGCTGCGCGTGCGCTGCGTGCGCCAGCTGCAGGCCGCGCTGAAGTCCCACATCGAGGAACTGCGCGAGATCACCATCGGTGAAGTCGGCGCGCCCCGGATGCTGACCTCGGCGGCGCAACTCGAGGGCCCGGTCGACGACCTGAGCTTCTGCGCCGACACCGCCGAGTCCTACGAGTGGGTGACCGATCTGGGCGAGGCCGCCCCGATGGGCATCAAGACCCGTCGCCGGATCGCCCGCGAGGCCGTCGGCGTCGTCGGAGCCATCACCCCGTGGAACTTCCCGCACCAGATCAACCTGGCCAAGCTCGGCCCCGCGCTCGCGGCCGGCAACACCGTCGTGCTCAAGCCCGCACCCGACACGCCGTGGTGCGCCGCGGTGCTCGGTGAGTTGATCGTCGAGCACACCGACATCCCGCCCGGCGTGGTCAACATCGTCACCTCCAGCGACCACGGCGTCGGCGCTCTGCTGTCCAAAGACCCACGCGTGGACATGGTTTCGTTCACCGGCTCGACTGCCACCGGCCGCGCGGTGATGGCCGACGGTGCCGCGACGATCAAGAAGGTGTTCCTCGAACTCGGCGGCAAGTCGGCGTTCCTGGTGCTCGACGACGCCGATCTGGCCGGCGCGTGCGCGATGGCGGCGTTCACCGCGGCCATGCACGCCGGTCAGGGCTGCGCGATCACCACCCGCCTGGTGGTGCCCCGCGCCCGCTACGACGAGGCCGTCGAGGCGGCCGCGGCGACGATGGGCGGGCTCAAGCCCGGGGACCCGCAGGACGCCGGAACGATCTGCGGGCCGCTGATTTCCGCCCGCCAGCGCGACCGGGTGCAGGGGTATCTGGATTCGGCGATCGCCGAGGGCGGGCGTTTCGCGGTCGGGGGCGGCCGGCCGGCAGACCGCGACGCCGGATTCTTCATCGAGCCCACGGTGATCGCGGGTCTGGAAAACTCGGCGACGGTGGCGCGCGAGGAGATCTTCGGCCCGGTGCTGACGGTCATCGCCCACGACGGTGACGACGACGCGGTGCGCATCGCCAACGACTCGCCCTACGGTCTGTCGGGCACGGTGTTCTCCGCCGACGAGGACCGCGCGAACCGGGTGGCGGCGCGGATGCGGGTCGGCACGGTCAACATCAACGGCGGTGTCTGGTATTCGGCGGACATGCCGTTCGGTGGATACAAGCAGTCCGGGCTGGGCCGCGAGATGGGCCTTGCCGGTTTCGAGGAGTACCTGGAGATCAAGGCGATCGCCACGGCGGTGTGACACTGAGTGCCGAACGTGGGTTACCCGCACGCAAAAGGCTCGCCAAGCGTGACACGACCCCACACTCGGCGACGAGGAAGGAACGCGATGGGACAGTTCGACGAGAAGGTGGCGATCGTCACCGGCGCCGGCGGCGGAATCGGCCAGGCCTACGCCGAGGCGTTGGCGCGCGAAGGTGCCGCGGTGGTGGTGGCCGACATCAACACCGAGGGCGCGCAGAAGGTGGCCGACGGAATCAAGGGTGAGGGCGGCAACGCGCTCGCGGTCCACGTCGACGTGTCGGACCCGGATTCGGCCAAAGAAATGGCCGCGCAGACGCTTTCGGAGTTCGGCGGTATCGACTACCTGGTCAACAACGCGGCGATCTTCGGCGGGATGAAGCTGGACTTCCTGATCACCGTCGACTGGGACTACTACAAGAAGTTCATGAGCGTGAACATGGACGGCGCTCTGGTGTGCACCCGCGCGGTGTACAAGAAGATGGCCAAACGCGGCGGCGGGGCGATCGTCAACCAGTCCTCGACCGCGGCGTGGCTGTACTCGAACTTCTACGGTCTGGCCAAGGTCGGCGTCAACGGGCTGACCCAGCAGTTGGCCACCGAACTGGGCGGGCAGAACATCCGGGTCAACGCGATCGCGCCGGGCCCGATCGACACCGAGGCCAACCGCACCACCACGCCGCAGGAGATGGTCGCCGACATCGTCAAGGGAATTCCGTTGTCGCGCCTGGGACAACCCGAGGATCTGGTCGGCATGTGCCTGTTCCTGCTGTCCGATCAGGCGAAGTGGATCACGGGCCAGATCTTCAACGTCGACGGTGGACAGATCATCAGATGACGGAGCCGCGGCTGGGATACATCGGACTGGGTAACCAGGGTGCGCCGATGGCCAAGCGCCTGGTCGACTGGCCGGGCGGGCTGGTCGTGTTCGACGTGCGCACCGAGGCGATGGCCCCGCTGGTCGAGCTGGGCGCCACCCCCGCGGACGACGTGGCGGGGGTGTCGGTGACCGACATCATCAGCGTCACCGTGCTCAACGACGCCCAGGTGCGCGACGTGGTGGGCCAACTCGGCGAGCACGCCGCGCCCGGCACCGTGATCGCGATCCACTCGACGATCGAGCCCGGCACGGCCGGTGAACTCGCCGAGCAGTTGCGCGACAAGGGTGTTCACATCGTCGACGCGCCGGTCAGCGGCGGCGCCGGGGCGGCCGACAAGGGTGAGCTGGCCGTGATGGTCGGCGCCGACGACGAGGCGTTCGCCAAGGTCAAGCCCGTGTTCAAGAAGTGGGCGTCGCTGGTGGTCCGCGCCGGTGAACCCGGGGCGGGAACCAGGATGAAGCTGGCCCGCAACATGTTGACGTTCATCGGGTTCGCCGCGTCCTGTGAGGCGATGCGGCTCGCCGAGGCGGCGGGATTGGACCTGCAGAAGCTCGGCCGGGTGGTCCGCCACAGTGACGCGCAGAGCGGCGGGCCGGGCGCGATCATCGTGCGCGACGACATGAGCGACCTCACGCCCGACCACTGGCTCTACGACATGTTCACGCACACAAGAGGACTCGCGGAGAAGGACCTGAGCCTGGCGCTTGCGCTCGGCGAGGCCACCGGCACCGACCTGCCGCTGGCCGAGATCGCGCTGCAGAACCTGGCCGCCGGACTCGGCGTGCCGCACACGAAGGAGTGACGATGGACGAGTTGCGCCGCAAGGGCCTCGAGAAGATGAACGAGGTGTACGGCTGGGAGATGCCGAACATCGAAGGCGATCCGTACTTCGATCTGACCGTCGACCACCTCTTCGGCACGATCTGGACGCGCCCCGGCCTGTCGATGCGCGACAAACGGATCATGACGCTGACCGCGGTCACCGCGGTGGGCAACTCCGACCTCGCCGAGATCCAGGCCAACGCGGCGCTGGCCAACGGGGAGATGACCGAGGACGAGCTCAAGGAGATGGCCGTCTTCCTGACCCACTACCTCGGGTTCCCACTGGGCTCCAAGCTGGACGGCGCGGTCAGCAAGGTGATCAAGAACCGCAAGAAGCGTCCGGCGGAGGACAAGAAAGCCAATGTCAACGCCGCGGTGAAGATGCATTCCGGTGGGACGGTTCATGACGAGTAGGTTTGCGTCGCTGTCACGCGACGAACTCGCGGTGCTGATGCCTGAGCTGCTGCTGATCGGTCAGCTGATCGACCGGTCCGGAATGGCCTGGGTCATCGCGAATTTCGGCCGCGAGGAGATGCTGCAGGTCGCGATCGAGGAGTGGATGGGCGCCAGCCCGATCTACACCAAGCGCATGCAGCGGGCGCTGGACTTCGAGGGCGACGACGTCGTCACGATCTTCAAGGGCATGCAGCTCGACATCGGCGCCCCGCCGCAGTTCATGGACTTCCGCTACACCGTGCACGACAAGTGGCACGGGGAGTTTCACCTCGACCACTGCGGCGCGCTGCTCGACGTGGAGCCGATGGGCGAGGATTACGTGCGCGGCATGTGCCACGACATCGAGGACCCGACGTTCGACGCGACCGCGGCTGCCACCAACCGTCGCGCGCAGATCCGCCCGATCCACCGGCCGCCTCGGACACCGGCCGACCGGCACCCGCACTGCGCGTGGACGGTCGTCATCGACGAGTCCTACCCCGAGGTCGATGATCACCCGGTTCTGGACGTGATGCGCCGGACCCGCGCGGCCAGAACGGAACTCGATCCGATCGACCCCGACGACGAGGGCCAGCCGGACTACTCGGGTCCGCTGGTGTCGGACTTCGACTTCGGGGCGTTCTCACACTCGGCGCTGGTGCGGATGGCCGACGAGGTGAGCCTGCAGATGCACCTGCTGAACCTGTCGTACGTGATCGCGGTGGGCAAGCGCGCCGGTACCAACACCGAACTGCTGACCGACATCTGCACCAAACAGCTGATCGGCATCGCCGGCATCGCGGCCGAGCGGATTCACCGCGCGCTGAGACTGCCCGGCGGCGTCGAGGGCGCGGTGCGGACCCTGCAGCTGCATCCGATGCTCAACCCGGCGGCTTATGTGGAGGCCGAGTTCGGCCCGGATGTGGTGCACGTGCAGCGCTCGGCGGCGCACGAGGACGGCGCCTGGGTGTCGCTGGTGACGCCGGACGAGGTGCGTCCATTGCAGGCGGCCGTGCGTGCGATCGACAACCGGCTCGACGTCGAGCTGACAGGGACCGCCCAGGAATGGACCGCCCGGATCGTCGAGACCGGTTCGGAGGCCGAGGAATTCTCCGAAGTCTCGGTCGTGCGGATCAGCGGCGGCTCGACGTGGGAGTTCGAGGACCGCAAGTCGCTGCCGCTTACCGTGCTCTGATCTGGTGCTCGGGCACCGGTCCCGTCGCGGTGCTTACACCCGGTCCTGCAGGTGGGCGAGCGCGCTGGCGCCGTCGTCGGAGACGAAGACGAGTTGTTCCAGCGGTACGGGTAGGAACCCATCCTCGGCCATCCGACGGAGTTGCAGAGTGAGCCCGGCGTAGAACCCCGCAGTGTTCAGCAGCACCACTGGCTTGTCGTGCAGTCCGTGCTTCTTCTGTTCGAGGATGTCGGTCGCTTCGTCAAGCGTTCCCAGGCCACCAGCCATCACCACGATGGCGTCGGATCGCTCCAGCAGCAGTGCTTTTCGCTGTGCGAGGTCGCTCGCGAACACCATTTCGTCGGCGTCCTCGATGGCGAATTCTCGGAGTAGATCAACCGAGATACCTACGAGCCGGCCACCCGCGCAGCGCGTCGCGTCGGCCACGACCCGCATGAGCCCGGTGCCGGAACCGCCCCACACCAGGGTGTGTCCACCCCGGCCCAGCATTTCGCCGAATTCGCGGGCAGGGCGGGTATAGCGCTCGTCGAGATCGGCCGCGGACATGAATACGCCGATATTCATCCTCAGGCGTCGACGATGGTCAGGATCCCCGAAGGCGCGGCGAGCGCTTCGATTGTCCGCGCGGCAGCCGTGTCGATGTGCACGCGCGGCTCGGGTGGAAGTTCGTCCGGGTAGTAGGTGTCTTTCCCGTAGAAGACGCCGTAGCGCAATACGACGCCGTCGACGGCGAGCACGGAGGTCTCCAGCGAGGTGACGGCGTCGGCAGCTGGGCCCGGCTCCGATGCCCACGCGATGCTTTGCGCGACGATCTTCGGCCGTCCAACGAGGGACGCAGCCTCGATGAGGTTGCGGGTGCCCTCGACCCGTATCCGTGCGTTGAGTAGCTGCGCGCTCGGCAGATCCTCCGCCGCATCGGGCAGATCGGTCAACTCGTGCAGGACAAGGTCGGGGGCGAACGTGCGGACGGCGGCGTGGAGAGCGTTCCGGTCGAAGACATCGCAGACAATCGGCTCCGCGCCGAGCGAGGCCAACCGTTGCGCCTTGCCTGCCGATCTCGTCATCGCACCGACACTGTGCCCGGCGTTCAGGAGCAGTGGGATGACCCACAGCCCGATCACGCCCGATGCGCCTGCAAGAAAGATGCGCTGACCGTAGGAGGGGGCGCGTGCTACCGATGCCCGAGAGCTGAGAGGAGTGGTCATTTCGTTGACGGTACGCCCCAATTGGTTCACTGCGATGGTCCATTGAGAGGTCGTCGTCGTGGTCCATTACGCATCTGCGTATAGATGACCATACCCAGGGAATACCTCTGCCGATCCGGCGCTTGCACATACTGCGAGATCGAAGGAGTTCACCATGAGCGCAAGGACCGTTGTCAAAGCCGCTGCGGTACAACTCAGCCCGGTTCTGCACAGCCGCGAGGGAACCGTGGAGAAGGTGGTGGACCGGATCGCCGCACTCGGTAGAGAAGGGGTTCAGTTCGCGGTCTTCCCGGAAGCCGTGGTGCCTTACTACCCGTACTTCTCCTACGTGCAGCGCCCTTCCGAGTTGACCGACGACCAGGTGCGGCTACTCGAGCAAGCGGTGATCGTCGGATCGCCTGCGACGGCGGCGATCGCTGATGCTGCCGCCCACGCGGGCATGGTCGTCTCGATTGGTGTCACCGAGCGTGACGGCGGCAGTCTTTTCAACACGCAACTGTTGTGGGACGCTGACGGCGCCCTTCTGCAGCGCCGACGCAAGATCACCCCAACCTTTCACGAACGGATGATCTGGGGTCAAGGTGACGGTTCGGGACTGCGCGCCGTCGACAGTGCGGTTGGACGCGTCGGCCAACTCGCATGTTGGGAGCACTACCTCCCGCTGGCGCGTTATGCGCTGATCGCCGACGGCGAGCAGATCCACTCGAGTATGTTTCCCGGCTCGTTCGGGGGAAAGCTGTTCGCCGAGCAGACGGAGGTGAGCATCCGAAATCATGCACTCGAGGCGGGCAGCTTCGTCGTCAACGCCACCGGATGGTTGGACACTGAGCAGCAGTCGCAGATTGTCGCTCACACCGGATCGCCGATCGGGCCGATCTCGGGAGGATCCTTCACCGCGATCGTCTCACCTATGGGCGAATTGTTGGCGCCACCCGTGATTTCGGGCGAAGGTGAGGTGATCGCCGATCTCGACTTCTCGCTGATCGATCGCCGCAAATCCAAGATGGACGCCAGTGGGCACTACAGCCGGCCAGAACTTCTCAGCCTTCTCGTCGACCGCACGCCGGTGGCGCACGTCCACGACCGGATTGGTGCAATGTAGCCTTCCGCGCAGCGCTTAGGGTGAGACGTATGGCGTGGGTCAGACGTATCGCATCGAGTGCCGTGTCGATGCTCGTGGTGGTGGTGCCGGTCGCCGGTTGTGCAGATTCGCAGCCCGACTCGGAGACCGCGACACCGGAAGCGCAGACATTCGACCTCTCGAAGCTGTCGCAGCTCGAAGACCAAATGCCGGAGGGCTTTATCCCCTATCCGTCGGAAGTCACGAAGCTTCAGCACATGTACGTCGACGGGGTCGGGTCGGTCGTGTCCAACGGCAAGCCGTTCACTGTGGATCCGCCGGGGTGCGCGGTCCTGCTGTATCCGGTCCGCGGTCAGGCCGGCGCCGACACGACCGGCGTGCGCGCCGACGGCTTGGAGCGGCGTTCGATCGCGGTGGGAGCCGACATGCCGGTCACCGTCCCGGAACCAGTTCCGAGCACCGGTTGCGAGCGGATGACCTACACCGTGCCGGATGACGATCACCCGACCTCCGGAACCGCTGAGCGGATCGAAGCGCCCGCCATCGACGGAGCGACTACCTACGCGCTGAAGATCACCGCCGACGGCTATTCCGACCCCGAGTACTTCTACACGGCGATCGTCGACGGCCGCGTGTACGTCAGCGCCGAGGCGCGCTTGGCTCCGGACTACCCCGCGCAGCCGCTCATGCCGGACTTGCTGGTCAAAGCGGTTGCCGCGATCCGCAGTTAGAACGGATGTCCCGCATAGGGATTCGGTATCAGAACCCCTGATCGGGGCCACAGTTCGATCATGTCGGCAGGAATGGTCGCCTCGGGATCGACGATCTCGATCTTTCCGAGGTCGACTGGCGCTTCGGGGATGCTGGGTTGGTAACCCGGGTGGTTCGGGTCCGGTACCCATGCGCCGGAACCGGGCACCAGTTCCATCTCCCACGGTTCGCCTTTGGCACCGGGTCCTCGGTACACGATGTCGTTGAGGTCCAGCGGCGCTTTCGGAGGCTTCGCTTGGTAGACGCGGCTCCTCGGATCTGGGACCCAGACCCCGGAGTGGGGCACCAACTCCATCATGCCGAAATCGCCGAGTTCTGCGGGATCCTTGTACACGATGTCCGCGAGGTCGAGGGTCGAGTCGGGGATCGGCCTCTTCTCGTCGGTGTGATGATCCACCAGCTGGACATCGCTCTTGTCCTCCGGCTCGCCGAGTTCGTCGTATTCCGAACCGATTCCGCGCATCCGCTGCGCGATGGCGGCGAGGTCGCGGTTGGACCGGCCGACGATCTCGGCCACCTCGACGGCACCTCGGCTCACCAACGGCCACAGCATCCGCTCACCGGCCAGGGTGCGCGGGACGGTCGCCGCCGCGTCCACCACCCACTGCCGGACCGCTTCCAGTTGCGTGCGTCCCGCAGTCACGACCGCGGCTGCGCGGTCGACTTCCCCGGCGAGCCGCTTGTCCAGATCCGCCATGACACCGAGAGCCGATGCCTGGCGCGCGTTCCTCTGCGCATAGCGCTGGGCGCCGATTCCCGACCACTCCGCGGCCGGGGCGGCGGACTCCACGTCGCTGCGCAGCGACTCCAGTCGGGCGCTGTCGTCGATCCCGGCACCACCCCGCGGCACACCCTCCCCGAAGGTGACCCGCGCCTGCGACCACGTCGTCAGAAAAGCCTCCAGCACACCCACATCGGTGAGTCTAAGGCCGCTCAGCAGGTCGGTTCGACGGCAATTTCCGCGGTCAGCGCCGCCCCGACCCAGCGGCGCAGGTAGGCCCGCAACTGCGGGCCGCGGCGCGGCGGCCGGCCCGGATCGATCACGAACGACTGGATGATCCGCAGCAGATGCTCGGCGAGCTCGTCGAGGTCGTCGTCGTCGAAACCGCGCGCGCCCCAGTCCACGTCGAAGCGACGCAGCATCGAGTTGGCGAACTGCAGCGCCACATCGGAGGTGACGGTCTGGCTGAACGCGCCCGCGCGGCCCGGGGTCAGCAACAGACCGATGTGCTTGTCCTCGGGCAACCACTCCAGTGCCGTCGCGATCCCCTCCGCGACCGCCTCGTCCGGCTCGGTGACGCCCTGCAGATGGGCGGCCAACCGGTCCAGGAAACCGGTCGCCGCCCGCTGCGCGGAGGCCTGCAGCAGCGCGTCGGTGCTGGGGAAGTAGCGGTAGACCGTCTGCCGGGTGACCCCGAGCGTGCGGGCGACGTCGGTGATCGAGAAGTCGGCGCCCCGGGCGTCGATGGCGTTGCCTGCGGCGTCGAGGATGCGGGCGACCGCCTCCTCATCCGTCGACGGCGCCGATCCCGACCAGCCGTGGGTGCGCACGGCTGAATCCTACTCAACCGCCGTAGGAGACCTGCAGATCCTTGAGGCCGTTGATCCACCCCGACCGAAGTCGTTGTGGCTCGCCCAGTTTGGTGATGTCGGGAATCTGGTCGGCGATCTCGTTGAAGATCAGCTTGATCTCCATCCGGGCCAGGTTCGCACCGATGCAGTAGTGCGCGCCGTTGCCGCCGAAGCCCAGGTGCGGGTTGGGGTCGCGCAGGATGTTGAAGTCGAACGGCCGGTCGAACACCGCCTCGTCGTAGTTGGCCGAACTGTAGAACAGCCCGACGCGCTGGCCCTCGCGGATCGTGACGCCGCCGATTTCGGTGTCGGCCAAGGCGGTTCGTTGAAAGCAGTGCACCGGGGTGGCCCAGCGCACGATTTCGTCGGCGGTGGTCTCCGGGCGCTCGCGTTTGAACAGCTCCCACTGATCCGGGTTCTCGAAGAACGCGTTCATCCCGTGTGTCATCGCGTTGCGGGTGGTCTCGTTGCCCGCGACGGCCAGCAGGATCACGAAGAACGCGAACTCGACGTCGTCGAGCGACTCGCCGTCGATGTCGGCCTGCACCAGGCGCGTGACGATGTCGTCGGCCGGGCAGCGGCGGCGCTCCTCGGCCATCGCATACGCGTAACCCATCAACTCGGCGTTGGCCATGGTCGGATCGGAGTCGAAGTCCGGGTCGTCGGTGTTCATGATCGCGTTGGTCCAACCGAACAACTTCTCGCGGTCGGCTTCGGGCACGCCGATCAGATCCGCGATGGCCAGCAGCGGCAAGGACATCGCCACGTCGTCGACGAAATTGCCGCTGCCCTTCTCCTTGGCCGCCGCCACGATGTCGCGGGCCGCGGTGGCGAGCTTGTCTTCCAGCGTGCTGATCGAGCGCGGCGTGAACAACCGGGACACCAGCTTGCGCAGCCGGGTGTGCTCGGGGGCGTCGTGGTTGATCAGCAGCGCCTTGGTCAGGTCGAGCTGCTCGGCGGTGACGCCCTCCGGCAGCCGCATCACCGCGCCCTTGCGGTTGGTCGACCACAGCTCAGAGTCGCGCGAGATCGCCTTGATGTCCTCGTGGCGGCTGATCACCCAGTAGCCGCCGTCGTCGAAGATCGACTCGGCCTGCTCGTTCCACCACACCGGCGCGGTCCTGCGCAGCTCGGCGAACTCGGTGACGGGGATGCCGCGCAGCAGGACGTCGGGATCGGTGAAGTCGTATCCCCGGCCGAACGGGCATGTGGTCTGCGTCATACAACTGACCATACAGCGTCGTGTCAACTGTATGGCCGCCGCGGGAGGGCTACCGGCGGCGCGGCACGCCCGTGCTCCACAGCGCCCACGCCACCAGCACCGGCTGGAAGAACAACCGCACCAGGCGCTTGGTGTCGGTGTCCAGGCCGAAGCCGTCGCGCTTGTTGAGGTACTGCGCGAGGTTGCCCGGGAACACCGCGACGAAGAACGCCGCGATGAGCCGGCCCACCAACACGCGGTCCCGCCTCAGCAGCGCCAGCCCCGCCCCGATCACGATCTCCACGCCGCCGGAGGCCACTACCACCGCGTCCTCGTCCAGCGGAATCGACTTGGGCACCTGAGCGCGGAACTCCTCGCGGCCCCAGAACAGGTGCGAGAGCCCGGCGAAGATCAGCACACCCGCCAGCGCGAGACGGGCGGCGGAGCGCAGTGGTGTCGTGGGCGGAGGCGGAGGAAGTTCGGTGGCGACCATGGGCCGCGGGGTACCCCCGCCTGTCGCGGACTGAAACAAGATCGGCTTTGCCGTTAGGGTGAGCAGTTGTGCGAGTCCTGGTGATCGGATCCGGAGCCCGTGAACACGCGTTGCTGCTGGCATTGCGGCGCGATCCCGAGGTCGACGTGCTGGCCGTCGCGCCCGGGAACGCGGGCACCGCGGCGATCGCCGACCAGCACGACGTCGACATCACCTCCGGTGACGCGGTGGTCGCGCTGGCCAGGCAGATCGACGCCGACCTCGTCGTGATCGGCCCGGAGGTGCCGCTGGTGCTCGGGGTCGCCGACGCGGTGCGCGCCGCCGGGATCGCCTGCTTCGGACCGTCCAAAGACGCGGCCCGCATCGAGGGCTCCAAGGCGTTCGGTAAAGAGGTGATGGACGCCGCCGGGGTCCGCACTGCCCGCAGCGAGGTCGTCGACAACCCGGCGCATCTGGACGCCGCACTGGACCGGTTCGGACCCGCCGTGGGTGACCCGGCCTGGGTGGTCAAGGACGACGGCCTGGCCGCGGGCAAGGGCGTGGTGGTGACCGCCGACCGCGACGCCGCCCGCGCGCACGCCGCGAGCCTGCTCGACACCGGTCACCCGGTGCTGCTCGAGTCCTACCTCGACGGGCCCGAGGTGTCGCTGTTCTGCATCGTCGACGGCGAGACCGTCGTGCCCCTGCTGCCCGCGCAGGATTTCAAGCGCGTCGGCGACAACGACACCGGCCCCAACACCGGTGGCATGGGTGCCTACTCGCCGCTGCCCTGGCTGCCCGATGAGGTCGTCACCGAGATCACCGAGAAGGTCGTGAAACCCGTTGCCGCCGAGATGGTCAAGCGCGACAGCTCGTTCTGCGGCCTGCTCTATGCGGGCCTGGCGATCACCTCCCGCGGCCCCGCCGTCGTCGAATTCAACTGCCGCTTCGGCGATCCCGAGACCCAGGCGGTGCTGGCGCTGCTGCAGACCCCGCTGGGCCAGTTGCTCTACGCCGCCGCGATCGGCGATCTGGCCGGCGAACCGCCGCTGCAGTGGGACGACGGCGCCGCGGTGACGGTGGTGCTGGCCGCGGAGAACTATCCGGGTCGCCCCCGCGTCGGCGATGTGATCACCGGGTCGGAGGCCGACGGGGTCCTGCACGCCGGCACCACCCGCCGCGACGACGGCGCGATCGTGTCCTCCGGCGGACGGGTGCTCTCGGTGGTCGGCACGGGCGCCGACCTGGCCGCCGCGCGCGACGCCGCCTACCGCGTGATCGAGTCGATCCGCCTGCCGGGCAGTCATTTTCGCAGCGACATCGGGTTGGCCGCGGCCGAGGGACGCATCACCCTGTAGGCGCGAGCAGACGCAAAGTGCCCTCATTCGACGGGTTTTCAGGGCAATTTGCGACTGCTCGCCGGGGTCAGGCGACCAAGAGGGGGGCCAGCCAGGCGATCTCGGCGGGCAACTGCGAACTCCAGAACGCGCCGTCGTGGCCGCCGGGGGAGAACCCGCCGGCGGGCGGACTGGGCAGCTGCGCGACGAACTGTTTGGTCGCCGCATAGAAGGGATCGCTTGTGCCGCAGTCGATCCGGATCGGTATCGATGCCAGCTCCGGCAGCCCCCAGACGCTGTTGGCCGCGTAATCGTCGGCGCCGTCGAACGCGCCGGGCGCCGCGGCTCCCGGTGATGTCCACAGCGCGGGGCTGACCGCACAGATCGCCGCCGTGCGGGCCGGTCCGAGGCGGGCGCCCAGCAGCAGCGCGCCGTAGCCGCCCATCGACCACCCCAAAAACCCCACCCGGGATGTGTCCAGACCCTGCGAGCCCAGCATCGGAATCAGTTCATCGAGCACCATCGCCCCGGAGTCCTCACCCGAGGCGCGTCGGTGCCAGTACCCGCCGCCGCCGTCGACCGCGACGACCGCGAACGGCGGCAGCCCCGCGGCGACGGCCTGCGCCAGGCCCTGCTCCACACCGCCGGCCATCACACCCGCAGCGTCCTGCCCCTTGCCGTGCAGCGCGATGACCGGCCGCAGCGCCGCGGTCTGCCCCGGCGGCCGGGCGATCGCCCAGTTGGTGCTCACCCCGCCGCGGGCGGCCGAGACGAACGACCCGTCGACATAGGTCGGTGCGTCCGGCGCGGCCGGGGCCGCCGGTGCCACGCGCATCGCCGCCGCCCCCGCGGCGGCACCGACTCCGAGGCGCAGAAGGGCGCGGCGACTCAGTTCGGGCATGGCGGCCATCATGCCACCGGCGGGCGGGCGCAACCGCCGCGAGTTCCCTGACGATTAGCCGAAAGCAGTATGGGAGACCCGCCCGACTGGCAGCATGCTAAAGGTGACGGCAGCAGTCACTCCCAAGGGAGAACGTCGGCGGTACGCGCTGGTCAGCGCGGCTGCCGATCTGCTGTGCGAAGGTGGCTTCGACGCCGTGCGGCACCGCGCCGTCGCGCGCCGCGCCGGCCTGCCGCTGGCGTCGACCACCTACTACTTCTCGTCGCTGGACGACCTGATCGCCAAGGCGGTCGAGTACGTCGGCGAACGCGAGACCGAACAACTGCGTGCCCGGGTCGCGATGCTGTCGCGGCGCCGCCGGGGCGCCGAATCGACCGCCGACATCCTGGTGGACCTGCTCGTCGACGACGCGGTCGGGCAACGGGTCAGCGAGCAGTTGATCTCCCGCTACGAGCGCTACATCGCGTGTGCGCGCCACCCCATGCTGCGCGACATCCAGCGGCGGATCCTGCGCCAGCGCACCGAGGCCGTTGTCGAAGTCGTCGAACGCTCGGGGCGTTCGGTGCGGGCCGAGTACCTGACCGCGTTGGTCAACGCCGTCGACGGCGCAGTGGTGGCGGCGCTGGTGGCTGACGACGAGGGGCCGCGCGCAACAGCCCGCGCGACGCTGGTCGACGTGATAGACGTGTTGGCACCGATCGACGACGAGCGAGTGGCGCAGGTGTGAGTTGACCAGCGAATAGGAGGCCTATGAGTACGCCGGTGAAGAAGGAGCCGGAGCTCCGGCGGGTCATGGGTCCCGGGCTGCTGCTGCTGTTCATCGTCGGCGACATTCTCGGCACCGGGGTCTATGCGTTGACCGGCCAGGTCGCCGGTGAGGTCGGCGGCGCGGCGTGGCTGCCGTTCCTGCTGGCGTTCAGCATCGCGACCATCACCGCGTTCTCCTACCTGGAACTGGTGACCAAGTATCCGCAGGCCGCCGGCGCAGCGCTGTACGCGCACAAGGCATTCGGGATCCAGTTCTTCACCTTCCTGGTCGCGTTCGTGGTGATGTGCTCGGGTATCACGTCGGCCTCGACCGCCTCACAAGCCTTCGCGGCCAACCTGGTCAAGGGTTTCGGCGTGGACTGGGGCAAGCTCGGCGTCGCGATCATCGCGCTGACCTTCATGGCCGTGCTGGCCGCGATCAACCTGCGCGGGGTCAGCGAGAGCGTCAAGCTCAACGTGGGCCTGACCATCATCGAGATCAGCGGTCTGCTGCTGGTGATCTTCGTCGGCCTGTGGGCGTTCACCCAGGGTGGCGACCACGACTTCTCGCGCGTCGTCATCTTCGAAAGCAGCGAGGACCGAAGCACGTTCGTCGCGATCACCGCGGCCACGTCGCTCGCGTTCTTCGCGATGGTCGGCTTCGAGGACTCGGTCAACATGGCCGAGGAGACCAAGGACCCGGTCCGCACCTTCCCGAAGGTCCTGCTCACCGGGCTGAGCATCGCCGGCGTCGTGTACATCTTGGTGTCGATCATCGCCGTGGCCCTGGTGCCCATCGGCGAACTGCGGGAGAGCGCGACCCCGCTGGTATCCGTGGTCGAAGCCGCCGCACCCGGCCTGCCGATCGACGAACTGTTCCCGTTCATCACGATGTTCGCGGTGTCCAACACCGCGCTGATCAACATGTTGATGGCCAGCCGCCTGATCTACGGGATGGCGCGACAGCGAGTGCTGCCGCCGGTGCTCGGCAGCGTGCATCGCACCCGCCACACCCCGTGGGTGGCAATCATTTTCACCACCGTCGTGGCGTTCGGCCTGATCTTCTACGTGTCGGCGTTCGCGAGCAGCAAGGCCGTCTCGGTGCTCGGCGGCACGACGTCGCTGCTGCTGCTGGCGGTGTTCGCGATGGTCAACGTCGCAGTGCTGGTGCTGCGCCGCGACCAGCACGACGGTCCGCATTTCCGGACGCCGACAGCGCTGCCGATCATCGGGTTCCTGACCTCGCTGTATCTGGTCACGCCGCTGGCCGGCCGACCGGGCGCGCAGTACCTGCTGGCGGGCATCCTGCTGGTGATCGGGGTGGTGCTGTTCGCCGTCACGATGGCGATCAACAAGAAGCTGGGCATCACCGACGCCGGCATCACCGACCCGACCCGGCTGGCCGAGACGCCGGACTAACCGGAGCGCAACGTGGGCGTGACGATGTAACCCGTCTCGCCGTCGCCGTAGACGGTGACGTCGTCCCTGCGCTGTTCGAAATACAGCGCGACGTACGCGCAGAGCACCGAGTCGACGGGATCCTCGCACGCGTTCAACTGGAATGCCCGGTCGCTGGCCTCGATCCTCGTCCGCAGTTCGAGCCAGGCGGGGTTATCGCCGACGTGCAGGCGTGGGTCCGCGTCGCCGAGGCCCTCGATCAGGTCGGTCAGGCGCAGCAACTCGGATCTGCGCCGGGCGAAATCCCTCTCGCGCCGTTTGTATTTGAGCGTTCTGCCGAGACCGAACAGCGAGATCGTTGCGGCGTGCGGGTAGACCTCGATGGCGCGACGGTCACCGCGCGACTGCGGGTCAGGGTCCAGACCCAGCCGTCGGCACAGAACCTCGGCCCGCGGTGGATCGAAAAGCGGGTTGCCCGTGTTCGCCGGCTGCGCGCCCGCCTGGTACCGGGCGAAGTCCCGGTTGTAGGCGGTCTCGCCGGGCCGGAAGCCGGTGGGGGTGCTGACGATCAGCGGCGCATCGATGCCCACGACGCAGCGGCCGCCGACGTACGGTGCGACGGCCGCGGCGATGTCGTCGTCGCTGATCGCCGCGCCGACGTGCACCAGCCGACCGGCGGCGTCGAGCACCGCGACCCCGGTCTGGTTCCGCTGCCCCCACGCGAGGTCGAGCCCGACGAAGTACATGAGGTCACTGTGCCTGAGCCGGGCCGTAAGCTGAACGTTTGTGACGATCCCCAACGTGCTGGCCAACCGGTATGCCAGCGAGGACATGGTGGCCATCTGGTCGCCGGAGGCCAAGGTCGTCGCGGAACGCCGGCTCTGGCTGGCGGTGCTGCGCGCCCAGGCCGAACTCGGCGTGGATGTGCCCGTGTCGGTGGTGGCCGACTACGAGCGGGTGCTCGAACAGGTCGACCTGGCCTCGATCGCCGCGCGTGAGCGCGTGACCCGCCACGACGTGAAGGCGCGCATCGAGGAGTTCAACGCGCTGGCCGGTCACGAGCACGTGCACAAGGGCATGACCAGCCGCGACCTCACCGAAAACGTCGAGCAGCTGCAGATCCGCAAGTCGCTGGAACTGGTGCACGCGCACGGCGTGGCGGTGGTGGCCCGGCTCGCCGAACGCGCCGTGCTCTACCGCGACCTGGTGATGGCCGGGCGCTCGCACAACGTCGCCGCGCAGGCGACCACGCTGGGCAAGCGGTTCGCTTCGGCGGCCGAGGAGCTGCTGGTCGCGCTGCAGCGGCTACGCGAGCTGATCGACCGCTACCCGCTGCGCGGGATCAAAGGCCCCATGGGCACCGCCCAGGACATGCTCGACCTGTTCGACGGCGACGCGACGCGGTTGGCCGAGCTCGAGCGCCGTGTCGCCGAATTCCTCGGTTTCACAGAGCTTTTCACCAGCGTCGGCCAGGTCTACCCGCGGTCACTGGACCACGACGTGGTGTCGGCCCTGGTCCAGGTGGGCGCCGGGCCGTCGTCGCTGGCGCACACCATCCGGCTGATGGCCGGCCACGAACTGGTCACCGAGGGCTTCGCCCCCGGCCAGGTGGGCTCCTCGGCGATGCCGCACAAGATGAACACCCGCTCCTGTGAACGGGTGAACGGGCTGCAGGTGGTGCTGCGCGGCTACGCCTCGATGGCGGCCGAACTGGCCGGCGCGCAATGGAATGAGGGCGACGTGTTCTGCTCGGTGGTGCGCCGGGTGGCGCTGCCCGACGCGTTCTTCGCCGTCGACGGTCAGACCGAGACGTTCCTGACGGTGCTCGACGAGTTCGGCGCCTACCCGGCCGTCATCCAGCGCGAACTGGACCGGTATCTGCCGTTCCTGGCCACCACGCGGATCCTGATCGCCGCGGTGCGCGCCGGGGTGGGCCGCGAAACCGCCCACGAGGTGATCAAGGAGCACGCCGTGGCCGTCGCGCTGGCGATGCGGGAGAAGGGCCTTGAACCCGACCTGCTCGACCGTCTGGCCGCCGACCCCCGGCTACCGCTGGACCGCCCGGCCCTGGACGCGGCGCTGGCGGACAAGCAGGCGTTCACCGGTGCGGCCGGCGATCAGGTGGACCGGGTCGTGGCCGCCGTCGACGAGGTGATCAGCCGCTATCCCGAAGCGGCCAAATACACTTCGGGCGCCATCTTGTGACACTGCCGGGCGTCGACCTGACCGACCTGGACAACTTCGCGAACGGCTTCCCGCACGAACTGTTCGCGAGGCACCGCCGCGAGGCGCCGGTGTACTGGCACGAGCCGACTGCCCACACCCCCGACGGTGAGGGGTTCTGGTCCGTCGCCACCTACGCCGAAACCCTTGCGGTGTTCCGGGATCCGGCGACATTCTCCTCGGTGACCGGCGGCGACCGGCCGTACGGCGGCACCCTGCTGCAGGATCTGGCGATCGCCGGTCAGGTGCTCAACATGATGGACGACCCGCGGCACTCGCAGATCCGTCGGCTGGTCAGCTCGGGTCTGACGCCGCGGATGATCCGGCGCGTGGAAGACGACCTGCGGGCCCGCACGCAGCGGCTGCTGGATTCCGTCGAGACCGGTGAGCCGTTCGACTTCCTCGTCGACATCGCCGCCGAACTGCCGATGCAGATGATCTGCATACTGCTGGGAGTGCCTGAGTCCGAACGGTATTGGCTGTTCGAAGCCATCGAGCCGCAGTTCGACTTCGGTCGGGCGCGCCGAGCCGAACTGGGTCAGCTCTCGGCCGAGGAGGCCGGCTCCCGGATGTACACCTACGGTCAGGAGCTGATCGCGGCCAAGCGCGCGGACCCGACCGACGACATGCTCTCGGTCGTCGCCAACGCCGCCGATGCCGAACTGTCCGACCTCGAGCTCTACCTGTTCTTCAGCCTGCTGTTCAGCGCGGGCGCCGAGACCACCCGCAACGCCGTCGCCGGCGGACTGCTCGCGTTGCTCGACAACCCCGACCAGATGTCGTTGCTGCGAGGCGATCTCGCGTTGCTGCCGTCGGCGGTCGAGGAGATGGTGCGCTGGACGTCGCCGTCGCCGTCGAAACGGCGGACCGCCACGCGCGACGTGTCGCTGGGCGGGTGCGAGATCGCCGCCGGGCAGAAGGTGCAGATCTGGGAGGGCTCGGCGAACCGCGACGCCGCGGTGTTCACCGACCCCGACGAGTTCGACGTCGGCCGTTCGCCCAACCCGCATCTCGGGTTCGGCCAGGGTGTGCACTACTGCCTGGGCGCCAACCTGGCGCGCCTGGAGTTGCGGGTGCTGTTCGAGGAGTTGCTGACGCGGTTCTCGGGCGGGCGGCTGGTCGAACCGGTCGAGTGGACGCGGAGCAACCGGCACACCGGGATTCGGCATCTGGTGGTCGAGCTGAATCCGTGAAACCGGATGTGTTCGCGGTGGTCATGGCGACCGGCATCGTGTCGATCGCGGCGGCCGACCACGGGTTCGAGCACGTCAGCATCGGGCTCGCAGTGTTGGCTGCCGGAGCGCTGCCGGTACTGACGCTGGCAGTGGCCGTCACATGGGGCCGGCTCGACCTCGCGGATCCCGACGTCACGATCCGGCTGTTCACGTTCGTCGCGGCGTGCGCAGTGCTCGACAACCGGTTTCTGGCGAACACCGCCGCTGTGTGGCTTCTCGGGGTGACGGCCGCCGCGGCGTGGGCGGTGTTGACTGCCGTGACGGCGCGCAACCTCATCCGTCGCTCATGGCGCGAACTACGCGGGCGCGCACGCGGGGCGTGGGAACTGTGCAGCGTCGGCACCTCCGGATTGGCGATCGTCCTGGTGGCGCTGTCGCGGCAGGTGGACTGGCTGTGGTGGGGTGCGGTGACGATGTGGCTCGTCGCGTTGGCGTTGTACGCGGCGATGACCGGCCTGATCCTGGTCCGGGCGTTCGCCGCGCGCCTGGACCCCCGGGGGTTCGAACCCGACGCGTGGATCCTCATGGGCGGGTTGGCGATCGCCACGTTGGCAGGTGACCAGCTGTACCGCGCGGGGTTCTCCGGAGTTCGCGGGGCGACGGTCGTGACGTGGATCTTCGCTTCGCTGTGGATCGTGCCGCTGACCTACTTCGGACTGCGCCACATGCAGCGCATCGAGGCGCGACGGTTCGCCGGGGTGTGGTGGGCAATGGTGTTCCCATTGGGGATGTACGCAGCGGCCACCCACGCGATAGCGGGCGATACCGGATGGCCTGCGGTGTCGACGGTTTCGCTGGTCTTCTTCTGGATTGCGTTTGCTGCGTGGACGATTGTGGCGGTCGCGGGGCTTCGGTGGTTGTGGAGAGTGCGTCGCGGCCCCCTACCCTCGGGACATGGACTGCGATGACGCGAACCTGCGGGTCTCCGACGGCGACCGCGACCACGTCCGGCAACAGCTCGAGCGGGCGGTGGGCCAAGGCATGCTCACCCTCGAAGAATTCAGTGAACGGGTCGACACGGCGCTGAGCGCGCGGACCCGCGCCGAACTGCGGCAGGTGGTGGCCGATCTGCCCGAGACCGGGCTGGTGGCCACCCGCGAGGAGGTGCTGGGCGGCTGGATGTCGTCGATCTCGCGGCGCGGCCAGTGGACGGTGCCGTCGCACATCCGGCTGAAGACCCGCCTGTGCAGCACCACACTCGACTTCACCGAGGCGGCGCTGCAGAGCCCGGTGGTCACCGTCGACATCGACGACTATCTCAGCTCGACCGAGCTGATCCTGCCCGACGACGCGACCGTCGACCTCAACGGCGTCGACACGTTCGCCGCCGACACCACGGTCAAGGTGTCGCACGGCCCGCGCTCGCCGCGGCTGCACGTGGTGGTGCGCGGCCGGGTGCGGTTCGGGTCAGTGACGGCGCGGCACCCGTTCGGGCGCACCTGGCGGCGGATGCTGGGTTGACGGCGTCTGACCGGTCGCCGCGGCGATCTCGTTGATCACCCGCTTCGGATACTGCGTCAGGTCAAGCCAGGTGAACCGCAACACCTTCCAGCCGTGCAGCGCGATGGCGTTCTGCCGGTTGCGGTCGATCTGGAATACCTCGCTGTCGGAGTGGAAAGCCCAGCCGTCGACCTCGATCGCGACTCGCTCGACGACGAACGCGACGTCGACCTTGTAGCCGGCGACCGGGAAGTTGGTGTGCCAACCGGTGAACCCGGCGTCGCCCAGCAGTTTCACCAGTATCCGCTCGGCCTCGGAGCGGGCGCCGTCATCAGCCGCCCGCAGTAGCCGGCGCGCGGCCGGTGAACCGTGACGACCCTTATTGCGCAAGTGCGCGCGCCACAGCTGGGCGAGTTCGACATGTCGTTGCAGGGCACGGTCCATCAGCTCCGCGCCGCTCCGATTACGGACCGCGGCCTCGACAACGGTCAGTGCCAGCGCGGTGACCCGTAGACCTTCGCGTTCGACGACGTCGCGCTCGAGCAGGTCGCGCCGCCGCAGCCGACAGCCGGGGCGGCTCCGTCCGTTGCTCGACTTCGGGACGGTGACCTCGACGACCCGCGGTGCGAACTTCGTCGTACCGTGCCACCACGCCGCTGCCAGCCCGCTGGCGCACGCCCGGGAGCCGAAGCTCCAGACCGCCGCCCGGATCCGCGCCGCGTCGGTGAAAGGCCGGTCGTCGACGAAGTAGACGCCGGGTCCGCACCGTCGCCACCGATGGGCCTGGACTCGCCGCCGGACGGCCTGGCCGCTCATACCGATCTCGCGGGCCTGTGCGAGCGTGATCACGCCGTCGTGGTTGCGCAGCAGCTCTTCCAACACGTCGATTGGACGCGCGCAAGTCCGCGACCGGTTCCCTGTGATGCGACCTGTGAGTGAAAACGTTCGGTGACCGATCGAAATCACTCACAAACCGCCTAGAGGCGACGGGCGACGCCCGCCGAATACAACTCCAGCGCCGCGAGGCCGCGCACGGTGTCGGCGTCGTAGGCCCGCCACGCCCCGACCGGATCGGCGTTGATCGCCACCAACTTGGCCAGCGGCCGGTTCGCCAGCGCACGCAGCGCGAGCAGCTGCTCACCGGCGGGCGTGCGGGCCAGCGTGATCGCGGTCCACTTGCGGCGCGCGAACTTCACCCGCAGATACAGCCACGGCATCGCGACGAACAGGATCGGCGGGGCGGCCACCGCGAGCGCCAGCACCCACGCCAGCCACGACGCGGTGGTGTCGAGATTGTGGCCGGCGCCCGCGATGTCGAGCGCGGCGTCACTGGCCGCGCGCAACGGCCGGGCCAGCGCATCACCCACCAGCGGGAAGTCGTCGGTGCGGCTACCGGCGGTGTCGAGGTTCTCCGACACGCCGGTGGCGCCCACCTCGACCTGCCTGCCGACCTCGGCGATCGTGGAGACCGCCGAGTGCACCGCCGCCCCGACCAGCACCCAGATCGTCGTCCACACCAGCACGCAGAAGTCGCTGATCAGCTGGCCCATCAGCCGCGACGGTGTGGTGGCGTAGGGGATAAACCGCGAAGTCATGGCTGTAGATGCTGCCCGATAGGCTGGCCCGATGCGCCCCGCTCTGTCCGACTACCAACATCTGGCCAGCGGCAAGGTCCGCGAGCTGTACCGGGTGGACGACGAGACGCTGCTGTTCGTCGCCTCCGATCGCATCTCGGCCTACGACTACATCCTCGACTCGCAGATCCCCGACAAGGGCCGCATCCTCACCGCGATGAGCGTGTTCTTCTTCGACCTGATCGACGCGCCCAACCACCTGGCCGGCCCACCCGACGACGAGCGCATCCCCGCCGAGGTGCTGGGCCGCGCGATGGTCGTGCAGCAACTCGACATGCTCCCGGTCGAGGCGGTGGCGCGCGGCTACCTCACCGGCTCGGGTCTGCTCGACTATCAGAAGACGGGCACGGTCTGCGGCATCGCGCTGCCGCCGGGGCTTGTCGAGGCCAGCAAATTCTCCGAGCCGCTGTTCACTCCTGCGACGAAAGCCGAACTGGGACAACATGACGAGAACATCTCGTTCGACGCGGTGGTCGAGCTGATCGGCGCCGAGCGGGCCGAGCAGTTGCGGGAGCGCACGCTGAGGATTTACGTTCAGGGCGCCGAGCACGCGCTGGGCAAGGGCATCATCCTCGCCGACACCAAGTTCGAGTTCGGTGTTGACAAGGACGGCGACCTGCGCCTGGCCGACGAGGTGTTCACCCCCGACTCCAGCCGATACTGGCGTGCCGACGACTGGAAAGAAGGTGTCGTGCAGCAGAGCTTCGACAAGCAGTTCGTGCGCAACTGGCTCACCGGGCCGGATTCGGGCTGGGACCGCGGCGGTGACACCCCTCCGCCGCCGCTGCCGCCGGAGGTCGTCGACGCCACCCGCGCCCGGTACATCGAAGCCTACGAACGGATTTCGGGGCTGAAGTTCAGCGACTGGATCGGTGCATGAGCGACGCTTGCGGAGCGAGTGAACAGATGATGACGCCGCCGGTGGCCAAGCGGGTCGACACCCGCCGCGAGCATCACGGTGACGTCTTCGTCGACCCCTACGAATGGCTGCGCGAGAAGACCAATCCCGAGGTGATCGGGTACCTCGAAGCCGAGAACACCTACACCGAACACGCCACCGAACACCTCGCGCCGCTGCGGCAGGCGATCTTCGACGAGATCAAGGCCCGCACCAAGGAGACCGACCTGTCGGTGCCGACCCGCCGCGGCGCCTGGTGGTACTACGGCCGCAGCTTCGAGGGCAAGCAGTACAGCGTGCACTGCCGCTGCCCGGTCGCCGACCCCGACGACTGGGTGCCGCCCGAACTCGACGAGCACACCGAGATCCCCGGCGAGCAGATCCTTCTCGACGAGAACGTCGAAGCAGATGGCCACGAGTTCTTCGCGCTGGGCGCCGCCTCGGTCAGCCTGGACGGCAACATCCTGGCCTACTCGGTCGACGTCAAGGGCGACGAGCGATACACGCTGCGGTTCAAAGACTTACGCACCGGCGAGCTCTACGAGGATACCATCGCCGGGATCGCCCCCGGCGCGACCTGGGCCGCCGACAACGCCACCGTGTACTACTCGACCGTCGACGACGCCTGGCGCCCCGACACCATCTGGCGCCACCGCCTCGGCTCCGGGCAGCCCGCGCAGCGGGTCTACCACGAACCCGACGAACGGTACTGGCTCGGTGTCGGGCGCACCCGCAGCGACAAGTACGTGATCATCGCGGCCGGCAGCGCCGTCACCTCCGAGGTGCGCTACGCCGACGCCACCGATCCGGACGCCGAGTTCACGGTCGTGTGGCCGCGCCGCGACCTGGTCGAGTACTCCGTCGAGCACGCCGTCGTCGGTGGCGAGGACCGGTTCCTGATCCTGCACAACGACGGCGCCGAGAACTTCACGCTGGTCGAGGCGCCCGTCGCCGACCCCACCGCGATGCGCACGCTGATCGAGCATCGCGACGACGTCCGACTGGACTCCGTCGACGCGTTCGCCAACCACCTGGTGATCGGGTACCGCACCGACGCGCTGCCGAAGATTCAGCTCTGGCCGATCTACGACACCGGAGAGTACGGCCGCGCCGAGGATTTCACGTTCGAGTCCGAATTGACGTCGGCGGGGCTGTCGGCCAACCCGAACTGGGACGCGCCGAAACTGCGGATCGGTGCGACGTCCTACATCACCCCGGTGCGCATCTACGACGTGGACCTGGCGACGGGGGAGCGGACGCTGCTGCGCGAGCAGCCGGTGCTCGGCGACTACCGCCCCGAGGACTACGTCGAACGCCGGGACTGGGCGGTGGCCGCCGACGGCGCCCGGGTGCCGATCTCGATCGTGCACAAGATCGGCCTGCAGTATCCGGCGCCGACGCTGCTCTACGGTTACGGCGCCTACGAGGTCTGCGAGGATCCGCGCTTCTCGATCGCGCGGCTGTCGCTGCTGGAGCGCGGGATGATCTTCGCCGTCGCCCACGTCCGCGGTGGCGGTGAACTCGGCAGGTCGTGGTACGAGCACGGCAAGATGCTGGAGAAGAAGAACAGCTTCACCGACTTCGTCGCTGTCGCACAGCATCTGGTGGTCAGCGATGTCACCCGCCCGGAGAATCTGGTGGCCTACGGCGGTAGCGCAGGCGGCCTGCTGGTCGGCGCGGTGGCCAACCTCGCGCCGGAGCTGTTCGCCGGGGTTCTGGCGGCGGTGCCGTTCGTCGACCCGCTCACCACGATCCTGGACCCCTCGCTGCCGCTGACGGTCACCGAGTGGGACGAGTGGGGAAACCCGTTGGAGGACAAGACGGTCTACGAGTACATGAAGTCGTACTCGCCGTACGAGAACGTCGAGGCCAAGAACTACCCGGCGATCCTGGCGATGACCTCCCTCAACGACACCCGGGTGTACTACGTCGAACCCGCGAAATGGGTTGCCGCACTGCGGCACACCAAGACCGACGACCGTCCGGTGTTGCTCAAGACCGAGATGAACGCCGGCCACGGCGGCATCAGCGGCCGCTATGAGCGCTGGAAGGAGACCGCGTTCCAGTACGCCTGGCTACTGGACACCGCCAAGGCCGATCACGAACGCCGCCCCTAGGTAGAGGATCTGCTCGGCGGTGCGCAGATCCAGGCGCGTCGTCATCGACTTCGGCGGGTTCGGCATCCGCGCCGCGTGGACGTTGGCCGGGAACATCACCAGCATCAGCACGAACAGGCACACCGCCGCGGCCACCCGGGTCGGCGGGTAGAGCAGGCCGGCGGCGCCGATCAGTTCGAGCGCACCGGTGACGGTGACCAGCAGGCCGGGCGCCGGAAGCGCGGGCGGGACGATCGCGATCATGTCGCGGCGCAGCGGGTTGACGAAGTGTGCGACGCCGGTGAGCGCGAACATGGCCGCCAACCCGACGGCCACCGCCGCCGGCCAACTGTCGACGTAGGCGACGCCCAGCCAGCCCACCGATCGGGCGCCGAGCGTACCCAGCACGAGCGTGACGAGAACGATCATCGTTCCTCCAATCTAGTCAGTGACAAGTTCGGACGGTAGACCGGAAATCTAGTCACTGTCAAGATGGGTGGGTATGATGGGCCGCATGAGCGGCAGGACCACCTATCACCACGGCGACCTGCGGGCCGCCATCCTCACCGAGGCCGCCGCGTTGGTCGCCGAACGCGGCGCCGACGGCATCTCGCTGCGCGAACTCGCGCGCGTGGCCGGGGTTTCGCACGCCGCGCCCGCGCACCACTTCACCGATCGGCGCGGGTTGTTCACCGCGCTGGCCACCGAGGGCTGGCACAAGCTGGCCGTCGCACTGGCAGGCGCGCGACCGGAGTTCATCGACGCCGCGCTGGCGTATGTACGGTTCGCGCTCGACCACCCCGGGCACTACGCGGTGATGTTCGACCGCTCACTCGTCGACCCCGACAACCCGGACCTGCGGGCCGCCCAGGACGCCGCGGGCGAGGAACTGCGCCGCGGCGTCGGCACCCTCGACGACCCGCGGGCCGCAGACGACCCGCGAGCGGCCGCACTGGCGGCATGGTCGCTGGTGCACGGGTTTTCGCTGCTGTGGCTGAACAAGGCCATCGACGACGGCGGTGATCCGATCGCGACCGTCGACCGAGTCGCGGGGATGCTTTTCACGAGCAGGTAACGTGCGGGCATGACCGACACATCGCTGACCGACATCGCCGTGACCACCCTCGACGGCCGCGACACCACGCTGGGCGAGCTCTCCGACGGCGCCACCCTGGTCGTCAACGTGGCCTCCAAATGCGGTCTGACGCCGCAGTACACCGCGCTGGAGAAGCTCGCGCAGGACTACCGCGACCGCGGTTTGACCGTGATCGGCGTGCCGTGCAACCAGTTCATGGGCCAGGAGCCGGGCACCGCCGAGGAGATCCAGGAGTTCTGCTCGACGACCTACGGCGTGACGTTCCCGCTGCTGGCCAAGACCGACGTCAACGGCGCCGACCGTCACCCGCTGTACGCCGAGCTGACCAAGGCCGCCGACGACAGCGGCGAGGCCGGCGACATCCAGTGGAACTTCGAGAAGTTCCTGCTCGCACCGGGCGGCACCGTCGTCAAGCGGTTCCGCCCGCGCACCGAACCCGACGCTCCCGAGGTCATCGCCGCGATCGAGGACGTGCTGCCCCGTTAGCACCCGATGGCCATCTGGCGTCAGCGTGTCCGAAACCGTTGCGACACCTGGCGTTGCCACACTCGGCCCTGTGACTGGTCAACTGCTCGTCTCGGTCTCCGGGATCAGTGAGCGCACGCTGCCCGACGTCGCCGCGTTCTGCGCCCGCCTCGACGCCCGCGGCGTCCCGGTCTCGTTGCTGGTGGCGCCGCGGCTCAAGGGCGGCCAACGCCTCGGCGAGGACACCGACACGGTCGGGTGGCTGGCCGCGCGGCGCCGCGGCGGCGACGCGATCGTGCTGCACGGGTTCGACGAGGCGGCCACCAAACGCGGTCGCGGTGAGTTCGCCACGCTGCCCGCGCATGAGGCCAACCTGCGGCTGATGGCCGCCGACCGCGCCATGGAGCATCTCGGCCTGCGCACCCGCCTGTTCGCCGCGCCGGGCTGGACGGTGTCGCCCGGCACCGTGACAGCGTTGCCGCACAGGGGTTTCCGGGTGCTCGCGGGGCTCAGCGAGATCACCGACCTGGTGCGCGGGACGGCCGTGCGGTCGCGGGTGCTGGGTATCGGCGAGGGCTTCCTCAGCGAGCCGTGGTGGTGCCGGACTTTGGTGCTGTCGGCGGAGCGGATCGCGCGCCGCGGTGGAGTCGTGCGGGTGGCCGTGGCCGCCCGCCACCTGCGCAGGCCCGGCCCGCAGCAGGCGATGCTCGACGTGGTGGACCTGGCGCTGATGCACGGCTGCACCCCGCTGGTCTACCGGTGGCGCCCGTACCGCGCATTGACAGACGCCGCCTAGCTCGCGCCGCTAACGTGGCCGCCATGGCACAAGACGCTGATGTCATCGTGGTCGGGGCCGGGTTGGCGGGTCTGGTGGCCGCCTGCGAACTGGTCGAACGCGGACGACGCGTGCTGATCGTCGACCAGGAGAACGCCAACAACATCGGCGGCCAGGCGTTCTGGTCGTTCGGCGGGCTGTTCTTCGTCGACAGCCCCGAACAGCGACGGCTCGGTATCCGCGACAGCCACGAACTTGCCCTGCAGGACTGGATGGGCTCGGCCGGCTTCGACCGCGCCGAGGACCACTGGCCGCGGCAGTGGGCGCACGCGTACGTCGACTTCGCCGCCGGTGAGAAGCGCGGCTGGCTGCGCGAACGCGGGCTGCGCACGTTCCCGGTCGTCGGGTGGGCCGAACGCGGCGGGTACGACGCACGCGGACACGGCAACTCGGTGCCGCGGTTCCACATCACCTGGGGCACCGGCCCGGCGATCGTCGACATCTTCGCGCGCAGGCTGACCGGCCGTGCCCGGTTCGCGCACCGGCACCGCGTCGACGGACTGATCGTCGAGAACGGCGCCGTCGTCGGGGTGCGCGGCTCGGTGCTGGAACCCTCCGACGCCGCGCGGGGTGTGGCGTCGTCCCGAAACACCGTCGGCGAGTTCGAATTCCGCGCCCAGGCCGTCGTCGTCGCCAGCGGCGGGATCGGCGGCAACCACGACCTGGTCCGGCAGAACTGGCCCGCTCGGATGGGCCGGGTGCCCGAGCAACTGCTCTGCGGGGTGCCCGCGCACGTCGACGGCCGGATGATCGGCATCAGCGAGAACGCCGGTGCGCGGGTGATCAACCGCGACCGCATGTGGCACTACACCGAGGGCATCACCAACTACGACCCGATCTGGCCGCTGCACGGCATCCGGATCCTGCCCGGACCGTCGTCACTCTGGTTGGACGCCAACGGAAAACGGTTGCCGTCGCCGCTGTATCCGGGGTTCGACACGCTCGGGACGCTGGAGTACATCGCGCAGACGGGCCAGGACTACACCTGGTTCATCCTCAACGCGCGGATCATCGCCAAGGAGTTCGCGCTGTCGGGTCAGGAGCAGAACCCCGACCTCACCGGCCGCAGCGTCCGCGACGTGCTGTCACGGATCCGCCCCGGCGCGCCGGGACCGGTGCAGGCGTTCGTCGACCGCGGCGTCGACTTCGTCAGCGCAGGATCTCTGCGCGAGTTGGTTTCTGCGATGAACGCCGTGCCCGACGTGGTACCCGTCGACTACGCGACGGTCGAGGCCGAGGTGACCGCGCGCGACCGCGAGGTGGCCAACAAGTTCACCAAGGACATGCAGATCGCCTCGATCCGGGTGGCCCGCAACTACCTCGGCGACAAGGTCAGCCGGGTCGTCGCCCCGCACCGGCTCACCGACCCGAAGGCGGGACCGTTGATCGCGGTGAAGCTGCACATCCTGACCCGAAAGTCGTTGGGCGGCTTGGAGACCGACCTGGACGCCCGGGTGCTCAAGCCGGACGGCGCGGTGTTCGACGGCCTGTACGCCGCCGGGGAGGCTGCCGGGTTCGGCGGCGGCGGCGTGCACGGATACCGCTCGCTGGAGGGCACGTTCCTCGGCGGCTGCGTGTTCTCGGGCCGGGCCGCCGGCCGCGCCGCCGCCCGCGACACCGCCTGAGCCTGGCGAGCAGACGCAAAATGCCCCGAAACAGCCGAAAAGTAGGGCACTTTGCGTCTGCTCGCGCCTAGAACTCGGTGGCGTTCTCCTGCTCGAGCACCTGGAAATCGGTGTCGGTCATCTCCGAGAGCCGGCTGTAGAAGATCGGCCGCCCGACCGGGTCGATGATCGCCTGGTGGATCGGCACGGCGCGGGCCGGCGCGACCGCACGCAGATAGTCGACCGCCTCGGAGACCTTCAGCCACGGCGCGGCGGCCGGCGTCGCGAGCACGTCGACGGGTTCGCCGGGGGTGAACAGCGCGTCACCGGGGTGCATCAGCCGCGCCGGATGGGTGCCGTCGCCGACCAGGTACGAGATGTTGTCGATGATCGGGATCTCCGGGTGGATCACCGCGTGCTTGCCGCCCAGGCCGCGCACCGTCAGGTGCCCGATGCTCAGCTCGTCGCCGACGTTGACCGCACGCCACGGCTCACCGAGCTGCGCGGCGGTCTGCGGGTCGGCGTACAACGCGGCCTGCGGGTTGGCCTCCAGCAAGGCGGGCAGCCGGTCGACGTCGGCGTGGTCGGGGTGCTGATGGGTGATCAGGATCGCCGACAGGCCGGTGATGCCCTCGAAACCGTGCGAGAAGACCCCGGGGTCGAACAGGATCGTCGCATTCTCACCGGATTGGCCAGGGAAATCTGCGAGTAGGCACGAATGGCCGAAATGCGTCAAGTGCATGCCTATATTGTGCGCGGGGCGGGGATTTTGGGGGTACGGAAGTCGTGCGATGGCTACTGGCGGTGGCACTGGCGTCGGTCGGGTTGGCGGTCGCGCCGCACCCGGCAGGCGCCGCGCCGGGAGTGTGCCCGCCGTTCTGCGACACGATCCCGGCATCGGCGTGGCCGGTGAGCAGTTCGCTGCCGCTCTACGCGGAGTACGCCTGGCCGGGCCTGGCCGGGCTGGCCGTGAGCGCGCGCTCGCCGAGGTTCGTGTTCGAGGAGCTGTGCGCCAGTCCGGCGGTGCCCGCCGATCCGCGGGCCTACGTGGTGGCCGAGCGGGCGGAGATCGGCAACGGGCCAGGCCAGTGGCATCTGCGCAGTCAGGTGTTGCACTGGCGGGGCCCGGTCGGCTGGAGTGGTCCGCTGGCCCGGTCGGTGGTTCAGGACGCGACGGCACGTCTGCGGTCCTGCCAGGCGACGGCTCCGCTGGTGTCGCCGTCGATCACCACCGCGGGCGCTGAGGAGATGGCGGCGGTGATCAGCGTGGGCGGGCAGAAAGTGGCGCACCAGTACCTGCTGGCCGACCCGTCGAGCGCCACCGTCGTCGAACTGGCGCTGTGGACGGACCTGCCCGCGCAGGTGCCCTGGCCGGGGGCGGCGGATGCGCAGGTCTTGGACGCGCTGGCGGCTCCGCTGTGCCAGGCCTACCTCGGTTCGTGCCGGTGAGGCACGTCCCGCGGGACCGCCGGTACAGTTGACGCGTGGCAAGGGTGGTTGTGCACGTGATGCCGAAGGCCGAGATCCTCGATCCGCAGGGGCAGGCGATCGTCGGCGCGTTGGGCCGTCTCGGGTTCGAGGGTGTGTCAGATGTGCGGCAGGGCAAGCGATTCGAGCTCGAGGTGGACGACAGCGTCGACGACGACACCCTCGCTTCGATCGCCGAATCGCTGCTGGCGAACACGGTGATCGAGGACTGGTCGGTGAGCAGGGAGCCGTCATGACCGCTCGTGTGGGCGTCATCACATTCCCGGGCACACTCGACGACATCGACGCCGCCAGAGCCGTCCGGTTGGCCGGTGCGGAGGCCGTCGCACTGTGGCACGCCGACGCCGACCTGAAGAACGTCGACGCCGTGGTGGTGCCTGGCGGCTTCTCCTACGGTGACTACCTGCGCGCCGGAGCGATCGCGAAGTTCGCGCCGGTGATGGGTGAAGTGGTCCGCGCTGCCGGGCAGGGCATGCCAGTGTTGGGGATCTGCAACGGGTTTCAGGTGCTGTGCGAGGCGGGTCTGCTGCCGGGAGCGTTGACCCGCAACGTCGGGCTGCATTTCGTGTGCCGCGACATCTGGCTGGAGGTGGCGTCGAACAACTCGGCCTGGACCTCGCGGTACGAGCCCGGCGCGGACATCCTGATCCCGCTGAAGTCCGGTGAGGGTCGGTACGTGGCCAGCGACAAGGTGCTCGACGAGCTCGAGGGCGAAGGTCGCATCGTGTTCCGCTACCGCGACAACCCCAACGGGTCACTGCGCAACATCGCCGGCGTCAGCTCGGCCAACGGCCGCGTCGTCGGCCTGATGCCGCATCCCGAGCATGCGACCGAAGCGTTGACCGGCCCGTCCGACGACGGCCTCGGGCTGTTCTACTCGGCGCTCGACGGTGTCCTGAGCGCCTAGTCCGTTTGCGCGAGGGTGCGTGTCCGCACACGACACGCCGCGCTTTTTCAGCAGTTTGTGCACGCTGGTCGTGCGGTGAGCGTGCGAATTTGGTGCGCGAGGTGCATCGCGGGCGGTGTTAGGTTCAGCTTCTGACAAAGGTGACCCCAGGGGAGGCGCTCTGAAGCCGGTCGTTGCTGCGGCGTTTCTGTCCGTGATTTGTGGTGCGTTCGGGCTTCTCAGCGCTGCCTGGGGGCTGGTGTGTCTTTCGCGCGCGGACTTTCTGACCGCGGTAGTGGCGCTCTTTGCGGCCGTCTTTTCGTTCGGGATCATCGCGTTCCTCGTGAGGATCGCGTCGGGCCGGGTGATGCCGCGCGCGATCCACGACGGACACGGTCTCACGGTGCGGCCGGATCGTCGCCTGGACACGACACTGCTGACGGCTTCGCTGGCCGGGTTCATCGCCATGACGCTGTATGCGATCTTCGAGCCGCTGGGGATGCTCGGGATCCGACCCCCAAGCGGCATGGCTTTATACCTCGTGATTTCTTGTGCGGCAGGTAGTTTGATCGGGGTATTCAGCCTGGTCCACATGCTCGTACAGCGGGGGACAAGCGTCTTACGGATGACCGCTGACGGCATCGAGACGGGGACCACGATGACGTCCCAGGAGCTGTCCTGGGACGAAGTGACAGACGTCGCCGACAGGAAACCGAACGCGCGCCAGACCAACGGAGCCACCTACATCATCACGGCGGACGGGCACACCCGAGAACTGCCGACCCACTGGTACACCCCCGGCGGCACGGCGCTGCACGAGCTGATGCGCTTCTACTGGCAGCATCCTGAAGCGCGTGAGGAGCTCGCCGACGGGCGTGCCGTCGGACGGCTCGAGGCTGCTCCATCCTGACCCGCACGCCCACCGGCCCGCGAGCGTGCGCAAACTGCTGAAATCGCGCGGCGTGTCGTGTGCAGACACGCACCCTCGCGCCAACGGGCCTAGGGCGTCAGGGCGACTGAGGCTTCCGACGTGTAGCACAGGAACGTCAGCGTCTCCTCCAGATACAGCTGCACCGTATCGGCGTCGTGCGACTGGTAGCCGATCGACACATCGGTGCCCAGCTGCAGATCGAAATCGCCTCCACGAGTGGACAACACGAACGCCCCGTCGATTGCCGGCGCCCAGATGATGTCGCCGTCGACGAGCCGGTTGAGATGCTCGCGGATCGGATAGCCGTGCTGGGTCGTCTCGCTGACCTTCGTGTAGACATCCGCCGACAGCAACACCGAGTACGGGCCGTCGACGCCCGAGAGCCGCAGCTCCGAAAGGGCCTGCGAGATCACGTCGGGAATCTCGCGTGCATCGTCGGGCAGCGCCAGCGCGGTGTTCGAACTGCACCCGCGGATACCTTCGATCGCGGCGGCCTGGTAACCCTCGAAGATCGCCCGGTCCTCGGCGAACGCCAACTTCTTGGCCGCGTCCTTGACCGGGTCCCAGTCGGAGTCCTGCGAGCCGCGCTCCACATCGTCGATCGCGGTGCGGGTCACCGTGAACGGAACCCGCAGCCGCACCAGCGGTCTGGCCTCGCGCAGATGCGCCACCACACCGTCGCCGGGCGGCACGATGTCGTGCAGGTGCCCGGTGCTGATCGCCGCGGTCGCCGGGCCGCCGGGCTCGCTGACGTCGACGACCCGACGACCCGCTATGTGCCGCTTGAACGTTCGCGTCGCCTCCAGTTCGATCTCCGCCCACGCCTCCTCGGTGACCGGTGCCAGATCGCGGTACAGGTTGTTCATCAACGGGTTCCTTTCAGGCTGCCGATATCCAGTGAGCCCTGGTATGCGGAGGATGGGGACGCGGGGGCCGCCGAATCGCCGGCGACCGAATCCGGCAGCGGTGGCGGGTCATCGAGAAAATCGAGGGTGGGCGTGAAGAACAGCCCGCCGGTCAACGCGGTCGAGAAGTCCAGGATCCGGTCGGTGTTGCCCGGCGGGTCACCGAGGAACATGTTGTCCAACATCTGCTCGGTCACCGCCGGTGTGCGCGAGTAACCGATGAAGTAGGTGCCGAACTCGCCGGCGCCGATCCGCCCGAACGGCATGTTGTGCCGCACGATCTTCAGTTCGGTGCCGTCCTCGTCGGTGATCACGTTGAGCGCGACGTGCGAGTTGGCCGGTTTGACCGCATCGTCGAGTTCGATGTCGTCGAGCTTGGTGCGGCCGATCACCCGCTCCTGCTCCTCGACCGACATCGCGTTCCACGCGTCGAGGTCGTGCACGTACTTCTGCACGTGCACGTAGCACCCGCCCGCGAAACCGGGGTCCTCGTCGCCGATCTGGGTGGCCGACCGCGCCAGCGCACCGTCGGGGTTCTCGGTGCCGTCGACGAACCCCATCAGGTCGCGGTTGTCGAAGAACTTGAAACCGTGGGTTTCGTCGACGATCTCGATCGCCCCGCGCATCGCCTCGGCCAGCTTGGTCGCCAACTCGAAACACACGTCCATCGACTCCGCCCGGATGTGGAACAGCACATCGCCGGCAGTGGCCGGGGCGTAATGACGCTCGCCGCTGATCTCGCGGAACGGATGCAGCTCGGCGGGTCGCGGCCCGGAGAACAACCGGTCCCAGGCAGCCGACCCGATCGAGGTGATCGCCGACAGCCGTTTGGCCGGATCCCGGAATCCGATGGCCCGCACCAGCCCCGAAATCTCCGGCAGCGCGTCGTGCACCGCGGCCTCCTGCCCGTCGACGATCGTCGCCACCAGGAACACGGCGGCCGGTGTCAACGGTGCGAGCACCGGTTGGGGTTCGATATCGGGCACAATCGGACCCTAGCGCCAATGATCTTGATTGACCCGCGAAGATGAAGAGATGGCAGCCAGTTCCCAGGCCCAACCTCGAGGTCTCTGCGCGTTCATCGACGCCTCGCCGTCGCCGTTCCATGTGTGCGAGACCGCCGCCAACCGGCTCCGCGACGCCGGATTCCGCGAGCTCTCCGAAGCCGACGCGTGGCCCACCCACGGCGACTTCTTCGTCGTACGGGCCGGCTCGCTGATCGCCTGGCGGACCGACTCGGCGCAGCGCACCACCCCGTTCCGCATCGTCGGAGCGCACACCGACAGCCCCAACCTGCGGGTCAAGCAGCACCCCGACCGGCTCGTCGCCGGCTGGCGAGTGGTCGCGCTGCAGCCCTACGGCGGGGCGTGGCTGAACTCCTGGCTGGACCGCGACCTGGGCGTGAGCGGCCGACTGTCGGTCCACACCGGCGGCGCCATCGAGCACCGGCTGATCCGCATCGACGACCCGGTTCTGCGGGTCCCGCAGCTGGCCATCCACCTCGCCGAGGACCGCAAGGCCGTCGAACTCAACCCGCAACGCCACCTCAACGCGGTGTGGGGGACCGGAACCGGCAACCGGTCGTTCCTCGAGTTCGTCGCCGGGCACGCCGGCGTCGCGGCCGAGGACGTGCTCGGGGCGGACCTGATGACCCACGACCTGACGCCGTCACGGCTCGTCGGCGCCGACCAGGATCTGGTCAGCGCGCCGCGGCTGGACAACCAGGCCACCTGCTACGCCGGCCTGGAGGCCTTCCTGGCCGCCGAGCCCGGCCGGTTCGCGCCGGTCCTCGTGCTGTTCGACCACGAGGAGGTCGGCTCGCAGTCCGACCACGGCGCGCAGTCCGATCTGCTGCTGACCGTGCTCGAGCGCATCACGCTGGCCCAGGGCGGCGGCCGCGAGGAGTTCCTGCGCCGGCTGCCCGACTCGATGGTGGCGTCCGGGGACATGGCCCACGCCACCCACCCCAACTACCCGGACCGTCACGAACCCGGCCACCTCATCGAGGTCAACGGCGGGCCGGTGCTCAAGGTGCAGCCGAACCTGCGCTACGCCACCGACGGCCGCACCGCCGCGGCGTTCGCGCTGGCCTGCGCGCAGGCGGGGGTGCCGCTGCAGCGCTACGAACACCGCGCGGACCTGCCGTGCGGATCGACGATCGGGCCGATGACCTCCGCGCGCACCGGCATCCCCACCGTCGACGTCGGCGCCCCGCAGCTGGCGATGCACTCCGCGCGCGAGGTGATGGGCGCCGCTGACGTCGCGGCCTACGCCTCCGCGCTTGCGGCGTTTCTGTCACCGCGATGATCTAGGGTCGGCGCCATGACGCTCGCCGCCGTGAACATCACGATCGACACCACCGATCCCGACGCGCTCGCCCAGTGGTGGGCGACGGCCCTGGACGGGCAGCTGAACCCTTTGGCGCCAGGCTTTTTCGTGACCGTCGCGCTGCCGGGCGGACCCGGGCTGGCGTTCCAGAAGGTCGACGATCCGACACCCGGCAAGAACCGCGTGCACCTGGACTTCGGGGCCGCCGACGTGGAAGCCGAGGTGCAACGTCTGGTCGGGCTCGGCGCCACCGAGACCGGCAGACACAGCATGGGTGACTTCGGCTGGGTGGTGCTGGCCGACCCCGACGGCAACGCGTTCTGCGTCGCGCCCGCCGATCACCCCTGAGACCATCACGGGTGTGCTGCTCTCGCTGATCGCGATCTCCGCGGTATTGGCCGCGTGGGCGCTCGGCGCCAAGCATCTGGAGCGGTGGCGGCTGACCGCCCCGATGGTGCTGGTGCTCGCCGGCATCGCGGTCGGTTTCACCACGCGCGACGGGCTGGCCGACTCGCTGAACACCGAGGTCGCCCAGCACATCGCCGAGATCATCCTGGCGATCCTGCTTTTCGTCGACGCGACCGACATCCGCGGCGGCCTGTTCGGCCGGGAACCGCGCGCCGCGATGCGGGTGCTGTTCATCGCGATGCCGCTGAGCCTGGCCGCCGCGGTCGCGCTGGGGTTGTGGCTGCTGCCGGGCGTGCCGTGGGCGGTGCTGCTGGTGCTGGCGTGCATCGTGGTGCCGACGGACTTTGCGCCGGCCCCCTCGATCCTGCGGGACCACCGGGTGCCCGAGCGGGTGCGCGACGTGCTCAACGTCGAAGCCGGCTACAACGACGGCATCATCTCCCCGCTGTTCATCTTCGCGCTGGCGCTCGCCGGTGACCGGTCCCACGCGTCGTCGCCGATGGAGGCGCTGGCCTCGGCGCTGCCCCAGGCGGCCAAGGCGATCCTGATCGGGCTCGCCGTCGGCGCCGCCCTGGCCGTGCTGACCAACACCGCCGAGCGGCGCGGTGCGATGACCGACCGCAGCAAGCGGTTGATCCTGGTGGCCGCGCCGATGCTGGCCTTCGGCCTGAGCACGGTGGTCGACGGCAACGGGTTCGTCGCCGCGTTCGTGTGCGGGATCGCGTTCCACTATCTGCGGCGCTCACCGTCCATCCACGCCGAACTCGCGCTGGTCGACGACATCGGCTACCTACTGACGGTGGTGATGTGGTTCGTGATCGGTGCGACGGCGGTGCTGGCGGCGACGCTCGGCGTGACCTGGTCGATCGTGCTGTACTGCCTGCTCGCGCTGACGGTGGTGCGGCTGGTGCCGACGCTGCTCGCGCTGGCCGGCTCACCGTTCTCCTGGCCGGAGCGGGTGCTGGTCGGCTGGCTGGGGCCCCGCGGCACCACGTCGATCGTGTTCGGTCTTCTGGCGTTCAACGTGCTGGGCTGCGCCGCGGAGGCCGAGGTGCTGATGACGATGGTGCTGGTGGTGCTGGGCAGCGTGGTCGTGCACGGCGCGACGGCGCCCGCCGCGGCACACGCGTTCAGCCGGTCGCAACCTAGACTGTCCTCGTGACGTCGGAGCCAACCTATGCCCTGAGCACTGTCGACACCGTCGAGCGGGCCGCCGCCACCCCCGATCAGCCGCAACCGTTCCGCGAACTCGGCCTCAAGGACGACGAGTATCAGCGCATCCGCGAGATCCTCGGCCGCAGGCCCACCGACGCCGAACTGGCCATGTACTCGGTGATGTGGAGCGAGCACTGCTCCTACAAATCCTCGAAGGTGCACCTGCGCTACTTCGGTGAGACCACCACCGACGAGATGCGCAAGGCCATGCTCGCCGGGATCGGCGAGAACGCCGGCGTCGTCGACATCGGCGACGGCTGGGCGGCGACGTTCAAGGTCGAGTCGCACAACCACCCGTCCTACATCGAGCCCTACCAGGGTGCGGCCACCGGCGTCGGCGGCATCGTGCGCGACATCATGGCCATGGGTGCGCGCCCCGTCGCGGTGATGGACCAGCTGCGGTTCGGCGCCGCCGACGCCCCGGACACCCGCCGCGTCGTCGACGGCGTGGTGCGCGGTATCGGCGGCTACGGCAACTCGCTGGGGCTGCCCAACATCGGCGGCGAGACCGTGTTCGACGCGTCCTACGGCGGCAACCCGCTGGTGAACGCGCTGTGCGTCGGCGTGCTACGCAAAGAGGATCTGCACCTGGCGTTCGCCTCGGGAACCGGCAACAAGATCATCCTGTTCGGCGCCCGCACCGGCCTCGACGGCATCGGCGGCGTGAGCGTGCTGGCGTCAGAGACGTTCGGCGGTGACGAGAGCGGGGCCGCGGGGCGCAAGAAGCTGCCGAGCGTCCAGGTCGGCGACCCGTTCATGGAGAAAGTCCTCATCGAGTGCTGCCTCGAGCTGTACGCAGGCGGCCTCGTCGTCGGCATTCAGGACCTCGGCGGTGCCGGTTTGTCCTGCGCCACATCCGAACTCGCCTCAGCCGGTGACGGCGGGATGCGCATCGAACTGGACGCGGTGCCGCTGCGGGCGGCGAACATGACCCCCGCGGAGATCCTGTCGAGCGAGTCGCAGGAACGCATGTGCGCGGTCGTCACGCCCGACAACGTCGAGGCGTTCATGGCGGTGTGCCGCAAATGGGACGTGCTGGCCACGGTGATCGGCGAGGTCACCGACGGGGACCGGCTGGAGATCACCTGGCACGGCGAGACCGTCGTCGACGTGCCGCCCCGCACCGTCGCCCACGAAGGCCCGGTCTACCAGCGCCCGGTGCAGCGCCCCGACACGCAGGACGCGCTCAACGCCGACACCTCGGCGAAGCTGCCGCGCCCGCAGACCGGCGAGGAGCTCAAGGCGACTCTGCTTGCGCTGCTTGGCAGTCCGCACCTGTGCAGCCGCGCGTTCATCACCGAGCAGTACGACCGCTACGTGCGGGGCAACACCGTGCTGGCCGAGGCCGCCGACGGCGGCGTGCTGCGCGTCGACGAAACCACCGGGCGCGGCATCGCGATCTCCACCGACGCGTCCGGGCGCTACACCGCGCTCGACCCCTACACCGGTGCGCAGTTGGCGCTGGCCGAGGCGTACCGCAACGTCGCGGTCACCGGCGCCACCCCGGTGGCTGTCACCAACTGCCTGAACTTCGGGTCGCCGGAGGATCCCGGCGTCATGTGGCAGTTCAGCCAGGCCGTGCGCGGGCTCGCCGACGGCGCTGCGACACTGGGTATTCCGGTCACCGGCGGCAACGTCAGCTTCTACAACCAGACCGGCTCCACCGCGATCCTGCCGACCCCGGTGGTCGGGGTGCTCGGTGTGATCGACGACGTCACACGCCGCATCCCGACCGGCTTCGGCGACGAACCCGGTGAGACGCTGATGCTGCTCGGTGACACCCGCGACGAGTTCGACGGGTCCATCTGGGCGCAGGTGACCGCCGACCACCTCGGCGGGGTCCCGCCGAAGGTGGACCTCGCCCGCGAGATGTTGCTCGCCGACGTGCTGACCGCGGCGTCGCGCGACGGGCTGGTCACTGCCGCCCACGACCTGTCCGAGGGCGGGCTGATCCAGGCCGTCGTCGAGTCCGCGCTGCGCGGCGAAACCGGTTGCCGCATCGTCCTTCCCGACGGGAGCGATCCGTTCGTCATGCTGTTCTCCGAGTCGACGGGCCGGGTGCTGGTGGCCGTTCCGCGGACCGAGGAGAGCCGGTTCCGCGCCATGTGCGAAGCCCGCGGACTGCCCGCGACCCGCATCGGGGTGGTCGACGCCGCCAGCGATGCCGTCGAGGTCCAGGGCCAGTTCACCGTCACGCTGGAGGACCTGAGGAACACGTCGGAGGGCGTGCTTCCCGGGTTGTTCGGGTGACCGAACAAGCCACACAACGATCTTCGCTATACGCATGGGCGTGGAGCCTGCTCCGGCTGGACTTCGTCGGGATGGCGTTCGGGGCCCTGTTCTTCTGCCTGTCGCTGACCCCCTCACTGCTGCCGCGTGACTGGCTGTTCGCCGGTCTGATCGGCGGCCTCAACGCCGCGATCGGCTACGGCATCGGCGTGTTCTGCGGGCGGATGGTGCGCCGCTTCGTCCTGGCGCGACGCCCGTGGTGGCCGCCGCCGCGGGTCGTGCTGACAGTGCTCAAAACCGTTGTGGTCGCGGGATCGATCGGCGCCAGCCTGCTGATGCTGATTCCGGCCGCTTCGTGGCAGCGGCAGGTCTCGGCGGTGATGGGCATGGACGGTCCCGCCACCATCGATTACCTGCGCACGCTCGTCGTGTCGTTGACGGTCGGGGCGGTGTGCGTGGCGACCGCCCGGGTGCTACTCGACATCATCAAGGCGATGGCGCGGCTCCTGATCCGGCGCTGGCGGATGGACGACGAGGTCGCGCTGTTCATCGGCACCGCGATCGTCGTCGTCCTGGCGATCATGCTGATCAACGGGGTGCTGGTGCGGGGGTTCCTGGCCGGGGCCAACCGCGTGTTCCAGCCGCAGAACACCACCACCGCCGAAGGTGTCGTCCAACCCGATGAGCCGCAAAAGTCCGGCAGCCCAGACTCTTTCGCGGCGTGGGACACCCTCGGATACCAGGGGCGCAACTTCGTCGCCACCGGCCCGCACGCAGACGAGCTCACCGAACTCAACGGCGCCCCGGCGCTGGAACCCATTCGGGTGTACGTCGGACTGCAGACCGCCGACACCGACGAACAGCGGATGGCGGTGCTGCTCAGCGAACTCGAGCGCACCGGCGCGTTCGACCGCGAAGTGCTGGTGATCATCCCGACGACCGGCACCGGGTGGATCAACCCGGTGGCCGCCCGCGCGGTGGAGACGATGTACAACGGCGACACCGCGCTGGTCGGCTCCCAGTACTCGTTCCTGCCGAGTTGGATCTCGTTCCTCGGCGACCAGGAGAAGTCGATGGTCGCGGGACGCATGATGATCGAGGCCATTCACCAACGCTGGGAACAACTTCCGCAGGACCGGCGACCCAAACTCGTGCTCTACGGGGAGAGCCTGGGCTCGATGGCCGGCCAGGGCGCGTTCGACTGGCTGCCCGACATCTCGCGGATGGGGTTCTCGTCGGTGCTGTGGGTGGGGCCGCCCAACGCCAGCCCGCTGTGGAAGGCGATCACCGAGCGCCGTGATCCGGGCACCCCGGAGGTCGAACCCCGTTACGACGACGGCCGCACCGTGCGGTTCTCCCAGGGCAACGACTCGGCGGAGATCGCCGCCGACACCGCCGCGCCCTGGGAGGGCACCCGCGTGCTGTTCCTGCAGCATTCCTCCGACCCCATCGTCTGGTGGTCACAGGATCTGCTGTTCAACCGGCCGGACTGGCTGCGCGAACCGCCCGGCCACGACCGCACCGCCTCCATGCGGTGGTACCCGATCGTCACGTTCATGCAGGTCGCTGCCGACATGACGAACGCCGGTTCGGTACCCGGCGGACACGGCCACAACTACGGCGACTTCGTGCTCGACGGGTGGGCCGCCGTCGCACCGCCGCCCGGCTGGACCCCCGCCGACACCGAACGCGTCCGGACCGCCCTGAACGACAGCCAATCCAAGGATGGACCCGAATACTGATGAGAGCCACCAAAACTCGCGCCGTGGCGACAGCTGTCGCGCTGGTCGGCTGGAGCTTCGTCGCCCCGCACGTGCGGTTCCGTCCCATCCCGAACGCCGCGCTGGGCGCCGCGCTCTACGCGCTGGCCCGGCCGCCGCTGGGGCTGCGACCACCCGCGGTCCGGTCGGGGCTGCGCCACGGACTGGCCGCAGGCGCGGTGATCTCGCTCGCCGTCGCGGCGACGACCGCGGTCCCCTCCATGCGGCAGGGGATGGCCGCGCGCGACCTGCCCGAGCATCGGCTGCGCTGGATGCTGCTCGACATCCCGCTGGGCACGGTGTGGCCGGAGGAGGTCGCGTACCGCGCGACGCTGGGGACCACGGCCGAGACGGCGTACGGCGCACGCGACGGTCGGCTGCTGCAGGCGGTGGCATTCGGCCTGTGGCACATCATGGATGCGCGCATCACCCGCAATCCGGTGCTGGGCACCGTGCTGGTCACCGGGGTGGGCGGCTGGGCGTTCGGCTGGCTGCACGCCCGCTCGGGCAGCCTGCTGGCGCCGATGCTGGCGCACCTGGCGACCAACGAGGCCGCCGCACTGGCCGCGATCGTGGTGCAACGCCGCCAAGGGAAGTCGCAGTGACCACCGACCGCGCGCAGGGCCGCGCGTTCGTGGTGACCGGCGCGGCGTCGGGGATCGGACTGGCCACCGCCACACGCCTTCTCGCCGAGGGCGGCACGGTCGTCGGCGCCGACATCGCCGAACCGGCCGAATCCCTCGGCGAACGCTTCACGTTCGTCACCGCCGACGTCACCGACGAAGCCGCGGTCGGTGAGGTGTTCGCCGCGGTGGGAGGCCGGCTCGACGGCGTCGTGCACTGCGCGGGGGTGGCCGGCGGCGGGCCGGTGCACCTGCTCGACCGCGCCGAGTGGGACCGGGTGCTCGGCGTCAACCTCACCGGCACATTCCTGGTGGCCAAGGCCGCGCTGGCCGCGATGATCGAACAGCCGCGGGTGGCCGGCGAACGCGGTGCACTGGTCACCCTGTCCAGCGTCGAAGGGCTGGAAGGCACCGCGGGCGGCAGCAGCTACAACGCCGCCAAGGGCGGGGTCGTGCTGCTGACCAAGAACATCGCACTCGACTACGGCCCCAGCGGTATCCGCGCGAACGCGATCTGCCCCGGCTTCGTCGACACCCCGATGCTCGATGCCGTGATGGGACTCGACGGGATGGCGGGGCCGCTGCGCTCCATCACCGGCGAGCACGCGCTGCAGCGTCGCGGCCGCCCCGACGAGATCGCCTCGGTGGCAGCGTTTCTGGTGTCGCCGGACGCGTCGTTCGTCACCGGTCAGGCGATCGCCGTCGACGGCGGCTACACCGCGGGCCGCGACCACGGCGTCGTCAAGCTGTTCGGCTTCCCCGACTGAGGGTCACGGGTTGATGGTGTACTGGCCGACCTGGCGGCCCCAGACGTAGTCGATGAACATCGGCTGGCCGAGTTCCAGGTGGTTGTACGGCGCGATGCTGGCGCCGGTGTCCATCACCAGATACGGCGCCGGGAACAGGTCACGGCTGATGTCCTGCCAGCAGCCCGGTCTGCCGCCGGGCCCGCCGCGGGCGTTGACCCGCGGCAGGTTGTCCGGATAGATGTACGGGTTACCGCCGCCGGCGATGAAACCGCCACCGCCGGTAAGCGAATAGCCATTGCCGCCAAGCGTTTTCGCCACCCGCGGCTGAACCTCGTTGAACTTGCGGATCGAGCAGAAGAGGACGCCGCGGTACTCGTCGAGCAGCCGCGACACCGGCACCAGGTCCTCCGCGCCGCGCACCAGGTACGGGCCCGAGCGTTCCAGCGTGCCCGTCGCGTCGTCGGCGAAACCGAGCGCGCTCAGCAGGGCGGCGTCGATGTCGGCGCGCCGGTCGTTGAGCGTCCTCGCGGACGTGGCCGCGTCGCGCAGCCCGTCGAACAGATCCGGTGATGCGTCGGCGTAGACGCCGGCCAGGTCGGCCAGCAGCGCGGTGTCGGTTCGGATCGCCGGCATCCGCGCGTTGAGGTCGGCCAGGATGCGGTTGCCGTCGGTCAGCGAGCGGCCGAACCGGTCGCCCAGCCCGGTGAGCGCCTGCGCGGCGGCGGTCAGCGTCTGGTTCAGCTTGATCGGGTCGACCTGCTCGGACAGCCCGAGCACCGTTTCGAAGACGGTGTTGAACTCGGTGGTCACCGCGGTCGCCTCGATGACCTCACCGGGGCCGAGCCGCTGCGGCGACGGGTCCCGCGGTGAACTCAACGAGATGTACTTGTTGCCGAACACGGTGGTGGCCCGGATCTCGGCGGTCACATTGGCCGGGACGCGGTCCAGGTAGCGCGGCTCGACGTCGAGCAGAAGCCGGGCGCGCGCGGCGCCGTCGGCCGCCGAGATCCGGCCGACGCGGCCGATCTCGACGCCGTTGAACGTGACCTTGGCGCCCGGTTCGACGACCAGCCCGGCGCGCGTCGACAGCAAAGTCAATCGCACCGTGTCCGCGAGGGTGCCGCGGAACTGCAGATAGATCAGCGTGGCTGCGGCCGACGCGATGATCAGCAATACCGCCCCGGCCACCTTGTACGGCGGCTTGTGGCGGTCGACGAACACTTTGAGACAGTAAGGTATGGCCGCGTCCCGTAGTGCCGATCCGGCAAAGACCCGCGCCGCGGTGGTCGCGATCGCCGACTGGCTGCGCGACCCGCAGACCCCCGAGCCCGCCCGGGCGGCGATCGCCGAGGCGGTGCGGCTGACGGCGCGCACGTTGGCGGCCGTCGCACCCGGGTCCAGCGTCGAGGTCCGGGTGCCGCCGTTCGTCGCCGTGCAGTGCATCGAAGGGCCCGCCCACCGCCGCGGCAACCCGCCCAACGTCGTCGAGACCGACCCGCGGACGTGGCTGCGGCTCGCCACCGGGCTGCTGTCGCTCGACGACGCCGCCGGACAGGTCGCGCTGTCGGGGTCGCGGGCCGACGAGATCGGCTCCTGGCTACCGCTGGTCGACCTCGCGGGTTAGCTTCGCCACACGTCCACCCTTGCGGTTTCGGGGCGCTGCCAGTCGCTGAGCGATCGGCAGCGCGCCGAAATCGCAGGACAGCGGGAAATGAACGCGCGGTGCGGGGCGTTGTGTTGCCTCGACGACACTTTCCTGGGATTCCGTCCGCCAACTGCGCGACCCGTAGACTGAGGCGGTCTACCCTCCTCGCCCTGGGAGCAGCCATACCGTGACCGGCACGCAGCCAGATCCAGAACCCCGCGAAGAATGTGGCGTATTCGGCGTCTGGGCGCCGGGTGAAGAGGTCGCCAAGCTCACCTACTACGGCCTCTACGCGCTGCAGCACCGCGGTCAGGAAGCGGCGGGCATCGCCGTCGCCGACGGCTCACAGGTGCTCGTGTTCAAGGATCTGGGCCTGGTCAGCCAGGTGTTCGACGAACCGACGCTGGCCGCGATGGAAGGCCACGTCGCGGTCGGGCACTGCCGCTACTCCACCACCGGTTCCACCACGTGGGAGAACGCGCAGCCGGTCTTCCGCAACACCTCGGCGGGCACCGGTGTCGCGCTCGGCCACAACGGCAACCTGGTCAACGCCGCCGAACTCGCCGCCCGCGCCCGCGAGGCCGGACTGCTCGACACCCGCGGCGCCCCCGCCGCGACCACCGACTCCGACATCCTGGGCGCGCTGCTGGCCCACGGCGCCGCCGACGCGACGCTCGAGCAGGCGGCACTCGAACTGCTGCCGACCGTGCGCGGCGCGTTCTGCCTGACCTTCATGGACGAGAACACGCTCTACGCCGCGCGCGACCCCTACGGCGTGCGGCCGCTGGCGCTGGGCCGGTTGGACCGCGGCTGGGTCGTCGCCTCGGAGACCGCCGCGCTCGACATCGTCGGCGCCTCGTTCGTGCGCGACATCGAACCCGGCGAGCTGCTGGCCATCGACGCCGACGGCGTGCGCTCCACCCGGTTCGCCAACCCCGAACCCAAGGGCTGCGTGTTCGAGTACGTCTACCTGGCCCGCCCGGACAGCACGCTGGGCGGCCGTTCCGTGCACGCGACCCGCGTCGACATCGGGCGCAGGCTGGCCGCCGAGATGCCCGTCGAGGCCGACCTCGTCATCGGCGTGCCCGAGTCGGGGACCCCGGCCGCCGTCGGCTATGCACAGGGCTCCGGCATCCCCTACGGACAGGGCCTGATGAAGAACGCCTACGTCGGCCGCACCTTCATCCAGCCGTCGCAGACCATCCGCCAACTCGGCATCCGGCTCAAGCTCAACCCGCTCAAAGAGGTGATCCGCGGCAAACGGCTGATCGTCGTCGACGACTCGATCGTGCGCGGCAACACCCAGCGCGCGCTGATCCGGATGCTGCGCGAAGCCGGCGCCGTCGAGGTGCACGTGCGGATCGCCTCACCGCCGGTGAAGTGGCCCTGCTTCTACGGCATCGACTTCGCCACCCCTGCCGAACTGATCGCCAACGCCGTCGAGGACCAGGGCGAGATGCTCGAAGCGGTGCGGCACGCGATCGGCGCCGACACCCTCGGCTACATTTCCCAGCACGGCATGATCGCCGCCACCGAACAGCCCGCCTCGCGGTTGTGCAGCGCCTGCTTCGACGGCCACTACCCGATCGAGCTGCCTGGCGAATCGGCGTTGGGCAAGAACGTCATCGAGCACATGCTCGCCACCGCCGCGCGGACCGGGGTGCCGCTGCAGTCCGACAACGACAACGTCTCGGCGCTGCGCAGACCCTAGCGCCCCACGTGCGCCCACTGCGGATCGCTGGGCAGCGGGCCGCGCTGCAGCGCCGTGGCCACCGCCTCGCGGTAGGGCGTCAGGCCACCGGACGGCGGCGCGATGACGTCGTCGATGTCGCGGTTGGCCATCACCGCGTCGCATTCCAGGGACTCGATCAGCGGCGCCGCCAGCCCGGCCGGCATCGGCGTCACCAGGCCGATCCACCAGCTGGCGACTTTCGGTGTGAGCCAGGGCAATACGATCATCACCCGCCTGCGCAGTCCGGCCACCTCCGCGTACCCCTGCATGGCGTCGCCGTATTCGAACACGTCCGGGCCCCCGACGTCCCAGGTGCGCGACGACGGCACCGGCGCGGTTGCGGCCTCGGCGAGGTAGTGCAGCACGTCGTCGATCGCGATGGGCTGGATCCTGTTGTGCACCCACTTCGGGGTGGTCATCACCGGCAGGCGATTGGTCAGGTGGCGCATCATCTCGAAAGACGCCGAGCCCGAACCGATCACGATGCCGGCCTGCAGCACGACGGTCTCGATGCCCGAGTCGATGAGGATGTCGCCGACCGCGGCCCGCGACCGCAGATGCGGTGACAGGTCGGCGCCCGCCGGGTGCAGCCCACCCAGATACACGAACCTCTTGATCCCCCGGGCGGCCTCGACGACGTTGCGCGCCGAGCGCGCCTCCTCGGCGACGAAATCCGACGAACTGCCCATCGAGTGCACCAGGTAGTAGAAGACGTCGACGCCCTCGCAGGCCCGGCGCAGCGAGTCGACGTCGCCGAGGTCGCCCTGGACCACTTCGACGCGGTCACGCCAGGGCGCGTCGGCGAGCTTGTCCGGGGTGCGCGCCATCGCGCGCACCGAATGGCCGCGCTCGAGCAGGGCAGGGATCAACCGGCCGCCGATGTAACCGGTCGCACCGGTCACCAGGACGCGAATCGTGTCAGGCATCCCAGCGGGATGGCCGATTTCGGCCTCAGGCAAACCCGCAGCCCGGATCGGGCGCGTCCACCGACAGCGGGGTGCCCGCCGGTTTGATGTACAGCACCCACATCACCAGCGGGGCGGGGCCGAGGTTGCGGCCGACGTGGACGTGGCCGGGTCCGCTGGCCTCGGTGATCGGCGCGCCGGCGGGATAGACGCCGTCGGAGACGCAGGCCGCCGCGTCGTGCGACAGCGTGCCGCCGCGGATCAGCCCGTACACCTGCCCGTCGTGGTAGTGCCAGCCGGTGCTGCCGCCCGGGGCGATGGTGATCTCGCGGGTGATGTAGTCGACGCCGTCGACGGTGGCCTCCGACAAGGTCCTGGCCTCCACACCGGTTCCCGGGGTTGCCGACGCCGTCGGGCCGGCGTGTCCGAGCAGCGCCGACGCTGCGACCGTGAGCAGGACAAGCGAGCGGCGTGGCGGCGTCATGACCGGTCACGGTGTCACATCCGGACACGGTGTGCGCACCGAACAGTGAACACGCTTACCGCGGTGACGCCATCCCCGGTAGCCTTTACCGCGATGACCGAACGCGCCGAATCATCCGGCATTTCCTACGCGTCGGCCGGGGTCGATATCGAAGCCGGTGACCGCGCCGTCGAACTTCTCAAACCGCTCGCCAAGAAGGCCACCCGGCCCGAGGTGCGCGGCGGCATCGGCGGCTTCGCCGGCATGTTCGCCCTGCGCGGCGGCTACCGCGAGCCGGTGCTCGCGTCGTCCACCGACGGGGTGGGCACCAAGCTCGCGGTGGCCCAGGCGATGGACAAGCACGACACGGTCGGCATCGACCTGGTCGCGATGGTCGTCGACGACCTGGTGGTGTGCGGCGCCGAGCCGCTGTTCCTGCAGGACTACATCGCGGTGGGGCGCACCGTGCCCGAGCGGATCAGCGAACTGGTCGCCGGTATCGCCAACGGGTGCGTGATGGCCGGCTGCGCGCTGCTCGGCGGCGAGACCGCCGAGCACCCGGGGCTGATGGCGCCCGACCACTACGACATCTCGGCCACCGGCGTGGGCGTGGTGGAGGCCGACGACGTGCTGGGTCCCGACCGCGTCAAACCTGGCGACGTGCTGATCGCGATGGCCTCGACGGGCCTGCACTCCAACGGCTACTCACTGGCCCGCAAGGTCCTGCTGGAGATCGACCGGATGAACCTGGCCGGACACGTCGAGGAGTTCGGCCGCACGCTCGGCGAGGAACTGCTCGAGCCCACCCGCATCTACGCCAAGGACTGCCTGGCACTGGCCGCCGAGACCCAGGTCCGCACCTTCTGCCACGTCACCGGCGGCGGGCTGGCCGGAAACCTCGAGCGTGTCGTCCCGCCCGGACTGGTCGCCGAGATCGACCGCGGGACATGGACGCCCGCGCCGGTGTTCACGATGATCGCGCAGCGCGGCAGGGTCGAACGCCTGGAGATGGAGCGAACCTTCAACATGGGTGTCGGCATGGTGGCGGTGGTCGCGCCCGAGGACACCGACCGCGCGCTGGCCATCCTGACCGCCCGCCATCTGAACTGCTGGACGGTGGGCACCGTCAAGAAGGGTGGCAAGGACACTCCCCGAGCCAAGCTCGTAGGGCAGCACCCGCGCTTCTAGGGGCCTTTTCCAGGATCTTTTCTGGGGCCTGATGAGGGCCTCAGCGCCGCCAGTCGTCCTCGTCGACCCACTCGTCGGCCACCGGATCGGTGCCGTTGAGGTGATCGGTCTCGGAAGCGCCCGACAGCTCTTGCTGAAGCCGCTTCAAGTCGGTCTGCGGTGAGCTGTACTTGAGCTCACGAGCAACCTTGGTCTGCTTTGCCTTTGCCCGGCCGCGGCCCATGGGGGGACCCCCTCGCGCAATAACGGAGCGGCCTGATTAGCAGGCGGCTCCGATCTGATCTGTTAGTTATCGTCCTGCCGACACTCTACCGTGCCTGGCCTCGCGGCGCTGGCAGGCCCTCGTCACGGGCGTGCGCCGCCGCGCAGCTGCTCGACCGCGCGACGTCCGGCGCCGGCGACGTCGGGCGGCGGAAGCGTGTCGGCGTCGATGACCGCGGGCGTCCCGTCCACCTCGAGCGCGGTGTCCGCGGGCAGACCCCGCTTGAGCAGCGCCAGCGCCACCGGACCCTCGTCGACGTGGTCGACGACCGTGCCCAGCCGGCCCACCACCCGGCCGCCGGCGAGCACCTGGGCGCCGGGCGCGGGCCGGTCGTCCGACCCGTCGAGGTGCAGCAGCACCAGCATCCGCGGCGGTTTGCCCAGGTTGTGCACCCGCGCGACGGTTTCCTGCCCGCGGTAGCAACCCTTGTCCAGATGCACGGCCGGCCCGATCCAGCCGACCTCGTGCGGGATGGTCCGCTCGTCGGTGTCCACGCCGAGCCGCGGCCGCAGCGCCGCCACCCGGTACGCCTCGTAGGTCCACATCCCGGCCTCCCGCACCCCGGCGTCGACCAACCGTTGCCGCAGGTCCGCCGCTTGCTCGCGGGGCACCAGCACGTCGACCTCAATCTCGCCGCGGCGGCGCAGGAATCCGCCGCCGCCCAGCGCGACCGCCGTGTCGACCGCCGGAAGCGCGTCGACACCGAGCGTGGCCAGCACAGGGGAGTCACCGACCAGGGGGCCGAGCAGCGTCAGCAGCGCCAGCTCGGCGGGTTCGACGACGACGTCGGACCAGAACACCATCTTGGTCAGGTACGCCAGCAGCGGCTCGCCGCGCCCCGGCTCGGTGTCCAGATAGGTGACGCCGTCGAGTTCGGTCTGCACCCAGTGATCTTCCACACGCCCCTGCCCGTCGAGGCTCAGGTTCTCGGTGACCGCGCCGTCGGGAAGGTCGGAAACGTGCTGGGTGGTCAGGCTGTGCAGCCAGGTCTTGCGGTCCGCGCCGCGCAGCGTCAGCACCGGCCGGTGTGAGCGGTCCACGACGACGACGGAGTCGGTGGCGGCGCGCTGTTCACCCAGCGGGTCGCCGTGGTGCCACACGGCGCCGGCGTCGGGTCCGGACTCGGGAGCGGGAACGGCTGCTGACATAGGTCAACTCTACGTTCGGCGCGGGTGACGTCGCGGCTACGCTGTGGCCCCATGGCCGGCGAACCCACCGTCGTGGTGACCCTCGACGGACAGTTGCACGACCCCGCGGTGCCGCTGCTGCACGCCGACGATCTGGCGGCGGTGCGCGGTGACGGGATCTTCGAGACGCTGCTGATCCGCGACGGTCGGCCCTGTCTGCTGGAGAGCCATCTGGCCCGGCTCACCCAGTCGGCGCGGATGGTCGATCTGCCGGCGCCGGACCTGCCGCGGTGGCGGGCGGCGGTGGCCGCCGCCGTCAACCACTGGACCGGTGGGGAGGGCGTGCTGCGGCTGGTCTACACCCGGGGCCGGGAAAGCGGTTCGCCGCCGACGGCGTACGCGACGGTCGCGCCGCTACCGGCCCGGGTGGCCGAGGTCCGCCGCAACGGCCTGGCCGCGCTCACGTTGGCCCGCGGGCTGCCCGCCAACGGCGCCGCGGAGATGCCGTGGCTGCTCGCCGGCGCCAAGACGCTGTCGTACGCGGTGAACATGGCCGCGCTGCGGCACGCCGAACGCCGCGGTGCCGGGGACGTGGTCTTCGTCGGCTCCGACGGCCTGATCCTCGAGGGGCCGCGCTCGACGGTGGTGATCGCCGCCGAAACCGAGCCCGGCAGTGGGCGACTCGGACTGTTCACCCCGCCGCCGTGGTTTCCGATCCTGCGCGGAACCACGCAGCAGGCGCTGTTCGACGTCGCGCGCAACAAGGGCTACGACTGCGACTACCGCGCGCTGCGGCCCGCGGATCTGCTTACCGCGCAGGGTGTTTGGTTGGTGTCGAGCATCACGTTGGCGGCGCGTGTGCACACCCTCGACGGTGAGCCGCTGCCTGCGAGTCCGTTGGCGGCCGAGCTCGCCGGACTCGTCGACGCCGCGATCGTCAGCGATCGCTGAGCGCTAAACTGGTTGTCGCCTCCTGCGGGCGCGGGTACCGTCGCTCGTACACAGGAGAGGAGGTGGTCCGAGATTTTGAGTGACTTATGGACTTGTGAGGTGGCTGCGAGCTAGCAGCGCCAGGGGAACGAGCCGCAGAGCTCTTCGCGCCTGTGCGCGCTGGCGAATTCCCCGCAGTCACCCGGCCCCCGAGCCCCCGGTTTTGTCCGCCAGGAACACACGGCTCGGGGGCCGTTCCATGTCTGCGTGCCGAATCGGTAGCAAACCGTTGCGTTGCAACTCTGGCGTCGACGTGCCGCGTGGGGCGATGATGCGGCCATGCGCACCGGGCGGATGGTCGGCACGCTGCTGGCCGCCCTGATGGCGGTGAACGCGTGCGCACCGGCCGCCGCGCCGTACACCGCGCCGCGACCGAAGGACTGTCATCGGGACAAGCTGGCCACCCTCTACGACGGCGTGTTCACGTTCGGCACCGACCAGCCCGTCTACCCGCCGTGGTTCATCGGGGACAACCCGGACAACGGTGAAGGGTTCGAAGCGGCGGTGGCGTATGCGGTCGCCGACCGGCTCGGCTACGCCGCCGAGGACGTCAGATGGGTCCGGCTGCCGTTCAGCGAGGCGATCGTGGCCGGCCCGAAGATGTTCGACGCCAGCCTGTCTCAGGTGTCGATCACCGATCAGCGCAAGGCCGCCGTGGATTTCTCGGCCCCCTACTTCGACGTCAACCAGGCCGTGGTGACCGTCCGGTCCTCACCGGCAGCGCAGGCGCGTAGCCTCGCCGACCTCAAGGGGCTGCGGCTGGGCGCGCAGGTCGGCACGACCAGCCACACCGCGGCCGTCGCGGTCGACGGTGACATTCCGGTCGCGAGCTACAACACCAACGGCGACGCGAAACTCGCGCTGGGCAGCGGCGAGATCGACGCGCTGGTGGCCGACCTGCCGACCGCGTTCTCGGTCGCCGGGGAACTGCGCGACGGGGTGATGGTGGGCCAACTGCCGGCGGCACCGGACACCGAAGAGCAGTTCGGGCTGGTGCTCGCCAAGGACAGTCCGTTGACGCCGTGCGTGTCGTCGATCGTCGAGGCGCTCAGGGCCGATGGCACGCTGGCGCGGCTGCAGACGACGTGGCTGGCCGATGCCGGCCGCGCGCCGGTGCTGGCTTAACCCGCGGGCCCGGGCGCGTACGAGGCGCAGGCCTGCATCGCGCTGTCCCACTTACCGGGGTCGACGCCCGGCGGAGGTCCGGCCGGCCCGGGCGCCGCGGGCACCCCGTGCTCGCTCAGACACTGTGCCAGCGAGCCGTGCCCGGCGGGCGCCTCAGTGGTGGTGGTGCTCTGCCGCTCGGACGGCGGATCCGAGGCCGGCGGCTCAGACGAGCAACCGGCGGTGATCGCGGCCGCGGCGAACCCCGCGGCGAGCCACAGCGCGCGCATCAGCCGACATACCTCGACAGCCGCGCGGACAGGTGCGGGACCAGCCCGCCGTCGGGGTCGACGCGCTCCTCGACGTAGGCCAAATCTCCACCCTCCACAATCCCGTAGAGCCGTTTGGCGCCGCCGACCAGCGTGCCGGACTTGCTGCGCGCCAGCGCATCGGTGACCAGTTCCCACGACGACTGGTTGAGGGGGCGGCCGTAGAACAACTCGATGTATCCGGCCGAGTGGGCCAGCAGCAGTTCGATGGCTTGGGATTCCGACGGGTCGGCCGGATCGCTGATGAACCGCCAGAAGCCGGATTCGCGCAGCGCGTGCTGGTCGTAGTCGCCCGATTCGGTGAGCCGCCACGAGCGGGCCTCCCAGATCAGGTAGTCGCCGCCGTCGTGGGACACCACGATCTGCTGGCCGAACCGGTAGTCGCCGTCGGCGCCGCGACCCTCACCTTCGCCGCGCCACACCCCGACCAGCGGCAGCAGCGCCAGCAGCGCGTCGTTGAGGTTCTCGCCCTCGCGCAGGTTCGCGGTGTCAGACGGTGCCGGCAGATCCCCGAGCACCGGAATGTTGCGCGCGGCGGTCGTTTTCGCGCGTTCGGCCGCGGCCGCGACGGCGTCGTCGCCCGAGGTCACGACTCGTCGGTGACGAGACGGTACAGCGTGTACAGGGCGAACCAGGTAATCACCACGACGGCCACCACCAGCAGGAGTTCGAAGAACAGCACCACGGGCACGAGTCTAGTCGGCCGTCGCGGGCCGGACGCGATCGCCCCGAACGTGAGCCTGTGCGCGAGATCTCGGCGGATCCTCGCTCACAAGCTCACGTTCGAACCGAACGGGTCTCAGGCGACCTTGACGTCGACCTCGTGGATGCCCGCACCGGACGGCGCGACGACGGCGTCGCCGTTGCCGTGCTTCGACAGCGCGCGCAGCGTCCAGGTGCCCGGGGCGGCGAAGAACCGGAAGTCGCCGGTGGCCGAGGCGACCACCTCGGCGGTGAACTCGTCAGAGCTGTCGAGCAGGCGCACGAACGCCCCGCCGACGGCCTGACCGGACCCGTCGACGACGCGGCCGGTGATCACCGTTTCCTTCTCCAGGTCGACGCCGGCGGGCAACGTCAGTCCTTGTTTCGGTGCAGAGCACATATCAACTTCCCAACTCGATCGGGGCCCCCACCAGGGAGCCGTATTCCGTCCAACTGCCGTCGTAGTTCTTGACGTTCTTGTGCCCGAGGAGTTCCTGCAGCACGAACCAGGTGTGCGACGAGCGCTCGCCGATGCGGCAGTAGGCGATCGTTTCCTTCTCGCCGTCCAGGCCGGCCTCGGCGTACAGCTTGGCCAGGTCCTCGTCGGACTTGAACGTGCCGTCGTCGTTGGCCGCCTTGCTCCACGGAACGTTGATGGCGCCGGGGATATGCCCGGGTCGCTGGCTCTGCTCCTGCGGCAGATGCGCGGGCGCCAGGATCTTGCCCGAGAACTCGTCGGGCGAGCGCACATCGACGAGGTTCTTGGTGTTGATGGCCTCGATCACCTCGTCGCGGAATGCGCGGATGCTGTTGTCGGGCGCCTTGGCGGTGTAGCTGGTCTCCGGGCGCTTGACCACCTCGGCCGACAGCGGGCGACCGTCGAGCTCCCACTTCTTGCGGCCGCCGTCGAGCAGCTTGACGTTCTCGTGGCCGTAGAGCTTGAAGTACCAGTACGCGTAGGCCGCGAACCAGTTGTTGTTGCCGCCGTAGAGGATCACGGTGTCGTCGTTGGCGATTCCGCGCTCGGACAGCAGCTTGGAGAACTGCTCCTGGTCGACGAAGTCGCGGCGGACCGGGTCCTGCAGGTCGGTCTTCCAGTCGATCTTCACGGCGCCCGGGATGTGGCCGCCGTCGTAGGCGCTGGTGTCCTCGTCGACCTCGACGAAAACGGTGTTCGGCGCGTCGAGATTGCTCTCGGCCCAGTCTGCTGTGACCAGGACATCGGCACGTGCCATTTAGGAAATCCTTTCGATTGCTTCGGGTTTCGAAGTTCTATACGGGTGAGGGGGTGCTGCTGATTCGTGCGACGAGCGGATAGATCTGACAGCCCAGGCAGATGCCGAAGGCCGCGTTGAGGAAGGCCGCCGCCAGGGCGAGCCCGGCGGCGATCAGGCCGAGCGTGGGGACGCCGAGCGCGAACCCGGCCACCCCGACCCCGGCGAAGACGAAGCCGACGAACTGTGCGAACCGCAGCGGCGGCGCGGGCTCTCTGTCGGTGACCGGGCCGAGCCGCGGTGCGATCAGCCGCGCGAACAGCAGACCGTACGGGTGCCGGCGCGGACCCAGCCACGCGCCGACGGCGAACACGACGGCCTGCGCGGCGAGCAGCACGGCCGACGCGACCGGGTGAAGCGGCCAGATCAGCAGCGTCGCGACGATCACCGCGGTGGTGACCCACGCGGCGAACCGCGGACCGCGGACGTCCACCTGATCAGGTGTTCGGGGCTTGGTCGGCATGGGCGTGCTCCTGTTGCGTCATGGTCGGGGCTGAATGAGAGCCGGACCTGATTCGATCCGATCTCCGAGCGCGGCGCGAGGAAGCGCGGCTACTCAGCGGCTACAACAACAACAGCAACAACCCGCAACGCGGCACAGATCGACTGCGCGGCGCTTGGTGAGCATCGGCTCGAGGCGGGCGGACACGCCGGACAGCCTACCAATCGACGGGGTGATCAAGCCAACAGCGCTTCCACCGCCGACCGCAGGTCAGCGGCCTTCGGCACGCCGTGGGTGCGGAACCGCGGCCGCCCGCCGCGGTCGAACACGATCGTGGTGGGCAGCGACAGCACCGAAAGCCGCCGGGCCGCCTCCGGATTGGCGTCGATGTCGATCTCGACATGCGCCACCTCGGGCAGTTCCCCGCACACCTGCTCGACCACCCGGCGGACTCCCGCGCACGGCCCGCACCACTGCGCGGTGAAGTGCAGGATCGTCGGCCCGGTCGTCGACAGCCCCAGATCGCTGGTGTCGACGTCGGCGGCGTCCTGGCTGGATTTGAGCAGCCCGGCCCGCAGCGTCAACAACCGTCCGACCACGAACGCGATCCCCAGCGCGGCGACGAGCACCGCGATGACCAGCACCCAGGACGAGCTCATGGCTGGTTGAACTCGCTGAGCGCCGCGGTTACTCCCTCGGCGATGCCTTCGATGATGATGTCCGAGCCGCGGGCGCCCTGGGCGGTCGGGCGCAGACCGAACGGCAGCTTCTGGCCGGGCATGGTGCCGGAGAACTCGGCCAGCACCGCGTCGAGCTTGTCGTCGGGTACCTCCTCGTCGGCGGTGCCGGGGCCGGTCAGCACCCCGGTGGCCGTCATCACCAGCGTCGTCTCCTCCGGGCCGGTGACCTCGAGGTCGACCGCGATGCTGACCCGCTCGTCGAAGTCCGCGGGGGTTCCGGTGAACACCACGCCCTCGTTACTCGAGATCCCGGACTCGGTGGTGCCGCCGGTGGCGTCGTTGCTCTCTCGTGTCGGGGCCTCCACCAGCAGGTCGGGGATGCCCATGAACCGGCCGACGTGCGTGGAGTCGATGATGATGCGGCTCTCGGCCTTGCCGACGGGCAACCGGGCATCCGGCCCGATCAGCCACGACGCGTCGTCGAGGCCGATGTCGTGCAGCGTCGCCTCCAACGAGACCTTGCCCACTACCGGGTGGTCGACGCCGTTGGCGCGGATCTCGATCTCGTCGTAGCGGCGGTCGGCGACCTGCGTGCTGAACGGGAACCCGAGGATCGCCACCGACGGGTCGTGGTGCAGGTCAGCGGCCGTGCGCACGCTTCTGGCCAGGCGGTACTCGGCGTAGATCGCCGCGCCGAAGTCGGTGCCGACCGCCCCGACGACGACGGTGACGACGACCGCCAAGGCACCGATCAGCAGCTTGCGCACCCGGCCATTCTGGCCCACCGACGTGTATTCGATCGGTTCGGCTCAGCTAATCAGCAGGTAGCGCGCTATCGTTATGGAACCATCGGCCGGGTAACGGCCGTATGTCGAGCAGGAATCTGGGAAGTCACCGACCGACACTGTTGTCCAGGCGAGGTCCCTATGGCTGTTGGAGGGCCAGTTGGATCTATTGCTACTGACCGTCGACCCCCAACCCGAGTCTGTGCTGCCGTCGCTGGCGCTGCTCGCCCACACCGTGCGCACGGCGCCGACCGAGGTGTCCTCGCTGCTGGAGGCCGGTAGCGCAGACGTCGCGATCGTCGACGCCCGTACCGATCTGGCCGCCGCCCGCGGGCTGTGCCGGCTGCTGGGCACCACGGGCACCTCCGTGCCGGTGGTGGCCGTCGTCAACGAGGGCGGCCTGGTCGCGGTGAATGTGGAGTGGGGCCTGGACGAGATCCTGCTGCCCAGCACCGGCCCGGCCGAGATCGACGCCCGGCTGCGGCTGCTCGTCGGGCGTCGCGGCGGGGCGGCCAACCAGGAGAACGTCGGCAAGATCAGTCTCGGTGAGCTGGTGATCGACGAGGGCACCTACACCGCGCGCCTGCGCGGACGTCCGCTCGACCTCACCTACAAGGAGTTCGAGCTTCTCAAGTACCTCGCGCAGCACGCGGGACGGGTGTTCACCCGCGCCCAGTTGCTGCAGGAGGTGTGGGGTTACGACTTCTTCGGCGGCACACGCACCGTGGACGTGCACGTGCGCCGGCTGCGCGCCAAGCTCGGCCCGGAGTACGAGTCGCTGATCGGCACGGTGCGCAACGTCGGGTACAAGGCGGTCCGTCCGGCGCGCGGCCGCACGCCGGTCGCCGACGTGCCCGATGACCTCGACGATGTGGGAGCCGAGTTCGACACCCCCGACGGTGTACCGGAAGGCCTCGGCGACCCCTTGCATAGTCCGTGACCGAAATCCTTTGGCGCACAAAGCTGTCCGCTGACGAACAGGCGCGCATCCGGGACATCGTCGATGCCGCGACGGCGGCCGACGGCGTCGCCCCGGTCGGCGAGCAGGTGCTGCGCGAGCTGCCGCACGACCGCACCCGCCACCTGCTGGCCACCGACACCGACACCGACACCGTCGTTGGCTATCTGAACCTGACTCCCGAACCGCCGATGGCCGAACTCGTCGTGCATCCGCAGGCCCGTCGCCGCGGGATCGGAGCCGCGCTGGCCCGCGCCGGGCTGACCGAGGGAGGTCCGGACACCCGGATCTGGGCGCACGGCAACCTCGAACCCGCCCGCGCGACCGCGGCGTCGCTCGGACTGACCGTCGCGCGGGAACTGCTGCAGATGCGGCGACCGCTGACCGGGCTGCCGCCGGTGCAGGTGCCCGACGGCGTCCGCATCCGCACCTACGCCGGCCCGTCCGACGACGCGGCCCTGCTGCGGGTGAACAACGCGGCGTTCGTCTGGCACCCCGAACAGGGTGGCTGGACCGACGCCGAACTCGCCGAACGCCGCGGCGAGCCCTGGTTCGACCCCGAAGGTCTGTTCCTGGCGGTCGACGACGCCAGCGACGAGGTGCTCGGCTTCCACTGGACCAAACAGCACGACGCCGATCTCGGCGAGGTGTACGTCGTCGGCGTCGACCCCGGCGCCCAGGGCCGCGGGCTCGGCGCGGTGCTGACCCTGACCGGGCTGCACCACCTCGCCGCGCGACTGTCGGCAAGCTCACAGCCGACCGTGCTGCTCTACGTCGAGGCAGATAACTCCGCGGCCGTGAAGACCTACCGGAACCTGGGCTTCGCGGTGTTCTCGGTCGACGCCGCCTACGCCGTCGCCTCGCCCCGCTAGCTGGGAAACCACGCCGAACCGGCCGTACGAGTTCACCGGCCGTTCATCTGACGTCCGGTATTCGTCCACCACGGCCGCATACGTTGCCGGAGAGTTCAAAGCCGTCAATGGAAAGTGGGATTCGTGAAGTTCAACTTCGGTAAGACGCTCGGCATCTCGGTGACCGCGGTCGCGGCGCTGGCCTTGTCCGCGTGCGGGAGCGACAACAACGCCGCCGGCACCGGAACGTCTGAGGCGTCCGGCACCGGTTCCGCGTCTGCCGAGTGCGCCGGCAAGGACACCCTCACGGCCGAGGGGTCGTCGGCGCAGCAGAACGCGGTGGCGGTTTTCAACCAGGTCTGGGGCCAGCAGTGCCAGGGCAAGAACCTGTCCTACAACCCGACCGGTTCGGGTGCGGGCCGTCAGCAGTTCATCGCGGGCCAGGTCGACTTCGCCGGCTCTGATTCCCCGCTGTCGGAGGAGCAGGTTCCGCAGGCGGCCGAGCGCTGCGGCGGCAACCCCGCCTGGCACCTGCCGCTGGTCTTCGGGCCCATCGCCATGGCCTACAACGTCGAGGGCGTCGACGCCCTGACGCTGAACGCCGACCTGCTGGCCAAGATTTTCCAGGGCCAGATCACCAAGTGGAACGACCCGGCGATCGCCGGCCTCAACAGCGGCGCCAACCTGCCCGACGCTGACATCACCCCGATCTACCGGTCGGACTCCTCGGGTACCACCGACAACTTCCAGAAGTATCTGGCCGCTGCCGCACCGCAGTCCTGGACCAAGGGTGACGGAAGCGAGTTCCAGGGCGGCGCCGGCGAGGGCGCGCAGAAGTCGGCGGGCGTCGTGCAGGCCGTGCAGGCCACCCCGGGCTCCATCGGCTACGTCGAGAAGGGCTTCGCCGAGCAGGCGGGCATCCCGTTCGCCCAGATCGACAGCGGCGCCGGCGCGGTGGAACTGAACGACGAGTCCGCCGGTAAGGCGATCGACGCGGCCACGTTCGCGGGCGACGGCGAGGACCTGGTGCTGGACCTCAACGCGCTCTACGCCACCAAGGAGGAAGGCGCGTACCCGCTGGTGCTGGCCACCTACGAGATCGTCTGCTCCAAGGGCTACGACGCCGAGACCGCCGAGGCGGTCAAGTCGTTCCTGACGGTGGCCGCCAACGACGGCCAGGGCGGACTGTCCACGGCCGGGTACGTCCCGCTGCCGGACCGCTTCAAGGAACGCCTCCTCGGTTCCATCGACGCGATCTCCGCAACTGCCTAGTCACTCGACACATCAGCGCGTCTGAGACGAGGATGAGGTGAAATTTCGATGACCCGGAGTGTTGATGTGTCGAACGCAAGTCCGCTGGGAGCCGGATCGGGTGAGGCGTTAGCCACACCCTTTCCGGAACCCTCCCCGATCTCCACCGACCCGGGTAAAGGTGGGAAGGTGCGGATCGGCGATCGTCTCTTCCGCTGGGCCTCGGAGGGCGCCGGGATTCTCGTCATCGCCCTGATCGGGGCGATCGGCTTCTTCCTGGTGTGGCGCGCGATACCCGCGCTGGCCCGCAACGAGGAGAACTTCTTCCTCTACGGCGGCAACTGGGTCACCACCGACACGTCGGCCATGCATTTCGGCATCCTGGACCTGCTCCAGGTGACGGTCTTCGTGTCGGTGTTCGCGCTGCTGCTCGCCATGCCGGTGGCGCTCGGGATCGCGATCTACCTGACCCAGTACGCCCACAAGCGGGTCTCGGGGCCGCTGGCCTACATGGTGGACCTGCTCGCCGCGGTGCCGTCGATCATCTACGGCGTGTGGGGCCTGTACGTGCTGGCCCCGGTGATCAAGCCATTCGCGGTGTGGCTCAACGAGAATCTGAGCTGGCTGTTCCTGTTCCAGACCGGTACCGCCTCGGTCGCCGGCGGCGGAACCATCTTCACCGCGGGCATCGTGCTGGCGGTGATGATCCTGCCGATCATCACCGCGGTCACCCGAGAGGTGTTCGTGCAGACGCCCCGCGGCCAGATCGAGGCGGCGCTGGCGCTGGGCGCGACGCGCTGGGAGGTGGTGCGTACCACCGTGCTGCCGTTCGGCATGTCGGGCTACATCAGCGGCGCCATGCTGGGTCTGGGCCGGGCGCTCGGTGAGACCATCGCGCTGCTGATCATCCTGCGCGGTACCCAGCAGGCGTTCGGCTGGTCGCTGTTCGACGGCGGCTACACGTTCGCGAGCCTGATCGCTTCGGCCGCTTCGGAATTCAACGACCAGTACAAGGCGGGCGCCTACATCGCCGCGGGCCTGGTGCTGTTCATCCTGACGTTCGTAGTGAACTCGCTCGCCCGCGCAGCGGTCGCCGGAAAGGGTAAGTCATGACGGCCTCGACGCTGGACACGCCGCTCAAGCAACCCGCCTTCACCGGGATCAGCAAGCGGCGCAAGCTGACCGACCGCGTGGCCACGGTGCTGGTCACCTCCTCGGTGCTCGTCGCGCTGGTGCCGCTGATCTGGGTGCTGGTGTCGGTGGTCGTCAAGGGCGGCAGCGTGGTGCTCGACAGCACCTGGTGGTGGAACTCGCAGGCCGGCATGACGGCCTTCATGCCCGGTGGCGGCGTCTACCACGCCATCGTCGGCACGCTGCTGCAGGGCCTGGTGTGCGCCGCGATATCGATTCCGATCGGTGTGTTCGTCGGCATCTTCCTGGTCGAGTACGGCGGCGGGACGCGCCTGGGCAAGATGACCACGTTCATGGTGGACATCCTGACCGGCGTGCCGTCGATCGTGGCTGCGCTGTTCATCTACGCACTCTGGGTGGCGACGCTGGGCTTCGACCGTTCCGGTTTCGCGGTGTCACTGTCGTTGGTGCTGTTGATGATTCCGGTCATCGTGCGCTCCACCGAAGAGATGCTGCGCGTGGTTCCGATGGATCTGCGCGAGGCCAGTTACGCACTCGGGGTGCCGAAGTGGAAGACCATCGCGGCCATCGTGATCCCGACCGCGTTGTCGGGCATCGTCACCGGGATCATGCTGGCTCTGGCCCGCGTGATGGGTGAGACTGCGCCGCTTCTGATCCTGGTGGGCTACGCGCAGGCGATCAACTTCGACATGTTCAGCGGTTTCCAGGGTTCGCTGCCCGGCATGATGTACGACCAGGTGTCCGCAGGCGCCGGCGCGAACCCGGTGCCCACCGATCGACTCTGGGGTGCGGCGGTCACGCTGATCCTGCTGATCGCGGTGCTCAACATCGGCGCGCGCTTCATCGCGAAGTTCTTTGCGCCCAAGAAGGTTTAGGAGCTCACATGGCAAAACGGTTGGACCTCAAAGACGTCAACATCTACTACGGTTCGTTCCACGCGGTCGCCGACGTGTCGGTGGCGGTGCCGCCGCGGATGGTGACGGCCTTCATCGGGCCGTCCGGCTGCGGCAAGTCGACGGTGCTGCGCACGCTCAACCGTATGCACGAGGTCATTCCCGGTGCCTACGTGAAGGGTTCGGTGCTGCTCGACGGTGAGGACGTCTACGCACCCGGGGTGGACCCGGTGGCGGTGCGCAAGACCATCGGCATGGTGTTCCAGCGTCCGAACCCGTTCCCGACGATGTCGATTCGCGACAACGTCGTCGCGGGGCTGAAGCTGCAGGGCGTGCGCAACAAGAAGACCCTCGACGAGGTGGCTGAGCGGTCGTTGCGCGGTGCGAACCTGTGGAACGAGGTCAAGGACCGGCTGGACAAGCCCGGCGGCGGGCTCTCCGGCGGTCAGCAGCAGCGGTTGTGCATCGCCCGCGCGATCGCCGTGCAACCCGACGTGCTGCTGATGGACGAGCCGTGTTCGGCGCTCGACCCGATCTCGACGCTGGCGATCGAGGACCTGATCTCCGACCTCAAGCAGGAGTTCACGATCGTCATCGTCACCCACAACATGCAGCAAGCCGCGCGGGTGAGCGATCAGACCGCGTTCTTCAACCTCGAGGCCACCGGCAAACCGGGCCGGCTCATCGAGATCGACGACACCGAGAAGATCTTCTCCAACCCCACGCAGAAGGCGACCGAGGACTACATCTCCGGCCGTTTCGGCTGACCGTTCTTCTGCCCAACAGACGCAAAGTGCCCCATTTCCTGCGAAAATGGGGCACTTTGCGTCTGCTCGCGGGCCTCAGCGGGCCTCAGCGGGCCGCGGGGACGTCCTCCGCGTCGGGGTGCTTGCCGGTGACCTGGAAGATCACCCGCCGGGCGACCTCGACCGCGTGGTCGGCGAACCGCTCGTAGAAGCGGCCCAGCAGGGTCACGTCGACCGCGGCGGCCACACCGTGCTTCCACTCCCGGTCCATCAGCACGGTGAACAGGTGGCGGTGCAGGTCGTCCATCGCGTCGTCCTCTTCGCGGATGCGCGCGGCCTTCTCCGGGTCGCGGGTGACCAGCACCTCCTGGGCGCTGTTACCGAGTTCGACTGCGAGACGGCCCATTTCGGCGAAGTATCCGTTCACCTCTTCGGGCAGGGCATGCTGCGGATGGCGGCGGCGGGCGATCTTGGCGACGTGCAGGGCCAAGGCGCCCATCCGGTCGACGTCGGCGACGATCTGGATCGAGCTGACGATCGCGCGCAGATCTCCGGCGACCGGCGCCTGCAGTGCCAGCAGCACGAACGCGGCCTCCTCGGCGCGCCCGCTCATCGCGGCGATCTGCTCGTGGTCGGTGATGACCTGCTCGGCCAGGACAAGGTCGGCCTGCAGCAGCGCCTGGGTCGCGCGTTCCATCGCGCCGCCGGCCAGGCCACACATCTCGCCGAGCTGGTTACTCAGGTCTTCCAACTGCTCGTGGTACGCGGTACGCATGCCGCAAGCCTACGGACTTTCGAGTTGAAATGGCATGATCGCGCCGGTGAACGAACGGTGAATGCCACCTGCCCAAACGCCGGTCGACGGTCCGGTTCACTCGCAGGTGGCGTCGGCGGCGTTGGTGACGCTGAGATCCTCCGGCAGCGCCGTGGGGGTGCTGCGGGTGCCACGCACCACGTGCACCTGCACCGGTGAACCGCTCGGCGACGGCGGGTTCACCGAGTAGAAGTCGCTGCCCAGCACCACCTGCACGACGTCGCCCTTACCGGACACCCGCTCGATGGTGGGGTTGGGGAACGCCGATGCGACGGTCGCGGCGGCCTCCTCGTTGCCGGGGGAGAAGAACACCGTCGTCGAGTCCAGCGCATCCGGGTAGTCGTCCGGCGTGGTGACGTTGAAGCCGTGGGTCTCCAGCGCGGTCGCCGCGGTCGCGGCAAGGCCGTTCTGACCGGTGGAGTTCGACACCTGCACGGTGATGTCACGCGGGTTGGTGGTGACGGCGTCGACCAGTTCGCTCGACGGTGCGGAGTCGTGGGCCGGGGCTTGCGAGGTCGGTACCTGTTCGGACTCCGGGGTGCCGGGCACCGGGGTGTTGTCGGCGTTCTTCTCCTCGGGCAGCGGATCGTCGTTGATGATCGCGTCGAAGATCGCGCGGGTGTCCTCCTCGCGCAGTTGCTCGTTACCCCACTCGTCCATGTAACCCGTTGTGGGGACGGTCAAGAACGTGATCCGGCCGGCCGCGATGCCTTGGATCGACTGGCCGAGCGTGACCAGGTCCTTGGTGTCCATGTTGTCGACGTAGCTGTCGTTGATGAACATGTTGACCACGTTGTTGAGCTTGGACAGCGAGAAGAACACTTCCTTGGAGATCAGCGACCGCATCAGCGACGACAGGAACAACTGCTGGCGTTTGATGCGGCCGTAGTCGCCGTTGCTCTCGGTGGTGACCTGCCGCGCGCGCACGTACTGCAGCGCGGTGTGACCGTCGATCACCTGGCGGCCCGCGGTCGGCAGCACGGTGCCCAGTTCGTAGTCCTCGAGCGGGGTGGTGGTGCACACCTCGACGCCGCCGAGCGCGTCGACCATCTTCGAGAAGCCCGCGAAATCGACTGCCATGAATCGGTTTACCGATAGGCCCGACAGCTTCTGGACGACCTTCACCAGGCACTTCGGCCCGCCGACGGCGTACGCGGAATTGAGCTTGTACTCGGTGTAAACCTCCTCGGCGCCGTACATCGGCGACTCCGGGTCGGTGATCGGTCCGTATTCGCCGGTCCGCGGGTCCCACGGCTCACACTTCATCGGCTCGATCTCGAGGTCGCGCGGGAACGACACCGCCACCACCCGTTCCCGGTTCGCCGGGATGTTCACCAGCATCACGGTGTCCGAGCGGGCACCGGCGGCGTCCTCGGTGGTGCCCGCACCCAGTTCGCTGTTCTCGCCGATGCGGCTGTCGACCCCGACGATCAGGAAGTTCTCGTCACCGAACTGGGCGTTGGGGTCGAGGATGTCGCGCGAGTCGGGGTCGAGCGCGGAGACCCGGTTGAGCATGTTGTTCTTCGCCGACTGCCACTGCCACGCGCCGCCGGTCAGCGTCAGCGCCAGCACGGCGATCATCGCGGCGGCCGCCCGCCCGGCGACCATCGTGCGGCGCCTGCCGCGGCGCGATCTGGCCGGCGCGGCGGTGCGGCCCGTCGCGGCGTGCGCCGCGGGGATCCGGGCCGGCCTGCGGACCAGCGCGAGGTCGGGCAGCTCGGAGCCGGCACGCACCACCGGGATGATCTCGGTGTCGGGGGCGTCCTCGTCGGGGGCTTCGTAGTCGAGCGCGGGTTCGGGCTCGTCGGGCACCACCGGCGCGATGATCTCGGTCGGCGGAGCCGACGATTTGGCCGGGGTCGGCGGAGCCGACGATTTGGCCGGGGTCGGCGGGTTGGCGGGTGCGGGCTCGGGTTCGGGGTCTCGCGCGCGACGTCGGCGCAGCGGCGGGACCGGGGTGTCGCCGTGGAGCTTGGCGATCAGGTCGGCGACAGTGACACCGGCGGAATGGTTGCCGCTGGGGGCGTCGTCGTCTGCCTGGTCGCCGCCCTGCGGGTCACGGTTCGGTGTGGTGCTGCGCTCCCACGGCGCGGCGCCTGGTGACGGCCGCGGACTTCGGGTAAGCCATTGGTTGTCGCCGTCTGAAGCGTCGGCAGGGCCAGGAGTGGCGCGATCGCCGTCACTCATGTTCCTACCGGCCTCCATGTCGTACTGCGTGCAGCACACAGGTGTACGCAGTGCTCCGCGTCTTTGCGAACGCACGGGATGGTTCCGCTGAGGGAACCGCATTACGAACGAGACTCATATCGTACTGAGACATTCTGAGAGATGTGATGTCAGAGTCGTCTCAAGACGGAGACGAACCAGCGACGGCCGTCTCCGGCTAGCCCCCGGAGTGCATGACCTCCGCATCCGCGGGGACCGTGCAGTCGTCGGGGTCGGCCAGCCAGTTCTCGGGTAGCGAAACCGCCGCCGGGGAGCCCTGGCGGCCCCGCGGGCCGGTGGCCGCGTCCGGGAACGGCACCTCGGGGTCGAGTTGGCCGACCAGCGTCTCGAGTTCATCGAGCGTCTTGACCAGCGCCAACGCCCGGCGCAGCTCGGCACCGGCCGGGAAACCGTGCAGGTACCAGGCGACGTGCTTGCGGATGTCGCGCATGCCCTTGTCCTCGCCGAAATGGTCGGACAGCAACCGGCCGTGCCGCACGATGATCGACGCCACCTCACCCAGCGTCGGCGGTGTCGGCGCGGGCGCGCCGGTGAACGCCGCCGACAGTTCAGCGAACAACCACGGACGGCCCAGACAGCCGCGGCCGATCACCACACCGTCGCACCCGGTCGCCGACATCATCGCCAGTGCGTCGGCGGCCTCGAAGATGTCGCCGTTGCCCAGCACCGGAATTCCGGTGACGTGCGCTTTGAGCGCCGCGATCTGCTCCCAGTCGGCCTTGCCGGAGTAGCGCTGGCTGGCGGTGCGGGCATGCAGCGCGACCGCGGCCGCGCCTTCCTCGGCGGCGATGCGTCCGGCGTCCAGATGCGTGCGGTGGTCGTCGTCGATCCCGATGCGGAACTTCACGGTCACCGGGATGTCGGTGCCCTCGGTGGCGCGTACCGCGGCCGCGACGATCTGACCGAACAGCCGACGCTTGTAGGGCAGCGCCGCGCCCCCGCCGCGGCGGGTGACCTTGGGTACGGGGCAACCGAAGTTCATGTCGATGTGGTCGGCCAGGTCCTCGTCGACGATCATCTTGGCCGCCGCGTAGGTGTTCTGCGGGTCCACCGAGTACAGCTGCAGCGAGCGCGGGCTCTCGTCGGGCGAGAACGTGACCATGTGCATCGTTCCCGGATGCCGCTCGACCAGCGCCCGCGCCGTCACCATCTCGCAGACGTACAGTCCGCTGACCGTGCCGGCGCGCGCGAGTTCGAGTTCGCGGCACAGGGTCCGGAACGCGACGTTGGTCACGCCGGCCATCGGCGCCAGCACCACCGGGCTGCGCAGCCGGATCGGACCTATCGCCAGTTCCTGCCTGTCGGCAACAACCGTCATGGGGTGGAGGCCAAAACCTTCTTCGCAGAGAGCTTTTCGGCCTTACGTGCCTCGCGCTCGAGCCTGCGCTGCTTGGACTCCTCGAACTTCTGCGAGGCCTCCTCGAGCTCTTCGACGAGCTTGCCGAGGTCGTCGCGCATCCGCGCGGCCTCCCCGGTGAAGTCCTCACGTTCGAAGATGCGCCACTTCTTGAGCACCGGCATCACCACGTCGTCGAGGTGGATCCGCGGGTCGTAGACACCGCCGACGGCGATGATCACGGCCTTGCGGCGGAACTCCGGCACCGTGTACCCGGGCATCTTGAAGTTGCGCAGCACGCGGTGCAGCGAGTGCATCGCCTGGTCCGGCGCGATCTCGAAGCCGGCCTCGGAGACGTCGCGGTAGAAGATCATGTGCAGGTTCTCGTCGGCCGAGACACGGGCCAGCAGCTGATCGGCGATGGTCTCGTTGCAGGCCTTACCGGTGTTGCGGTGCGACACCCTGGTGGCGAGCTCCTGGAACGTCACGTAGATCACCGAGTCGAACAGGCTCTCGGCGAAGAGGTCGCCCTGCTGGTTCTGACCGGGGGAGAAACCGCGGGTGACCTGCTCGACGCGCAGCTGCTCGAGCTGCACGGGATCCACGGCGCGGGTGACGACGAGGTAGTCGCGCAGCGCGATGCCGTGGCGGTTCTCCTCGGCCGTCCAGCGGTTGACCCACTGGCCCCAGGCGCCGTCCATGCCGAAGTTCATCGCGATCTCGCGGTGGTAGGACGGCAGGTTGTCCTCGGTCAGCAGGTTCTGGATCATCGCCACCTGGGCGACCTCCGAGAGCTGGGCCTGCTCGGGATCCCAGTCCTGGCCGCCGAGGGCGTAGTAGTTCTTGCCGTCCGACCACGGGATGTAGTCGTGCGGGTTCCAGTCCTTGCGCATCGACAGGTGCCGGTTGAGGTTCTTCTCAACGACGGGCTCCAGCTCGCGCAGCAGGTGCAGGTCAGTCAAATTCTCGTGCATAAGTCCTTAGTCCTCCTCGACGTGCGGGAGCCCTTCAGTTATCTGTACCTATTGGTTGCACTCAGAGTATCTGTGTACTTCGGTGACATCAAGTTCTGTGAGCGTGTGTCACATCCGCCCCACAGGCCGCAGGCCAACCTGTAGAGTTCCCGTCGGGCAAAGCGTTCACGCCCGGACCAGGCACCGAATTGCCGGTTTCACAACACTCGGAGGGCAAGCGTTGAAGCAGACGCGCAAACTACTGACCGGTCTGATCGTCGCGGTCGCGACGGCAAGTGGTGCACTCATGGGAGCCGGAACAGCGGCGGCGGTCCCGGACGTGGTGGACCGTCCGTACAAGGACGCCAAGCGGATGATCGAGCGCTCGGGCGGCAGGGCCGTGGTGGCCACGCGGGTCGGCACCGGCGCGGAAGAAGCCGCCTGCCTGGTGACCAACGCCTGGGATGCGGCGGTCCGCCGACCGAACTCCCGCAGCCGGTTGGTGGTCAACCGCGAGGTGATGGTGGCCCTGAACTGCAACGGAGTGCTGGCCGCACCGGGAGCGCCCGGTAACTCGGCGGCGAGCGAGATCGGCAGGCAGGCCAAGGCCGAAGCCGCGGAGAAGGCCCGCAAGGCCGAGCTCCGGCGCCAAGCCGCGGCTGCCGCGGCCGCTGCGCCGAGCAGCTGACGACTTCACGCTGACCAACTGCCACCTTGCGGTGGCGGCCGACTCGTCGACGCCATAAACTTTCGCCAGGGTTTACTCGGCGGTCATCGCCCTGACATGGAGGTCGGCGTCATCGTGAAAAAGGTCATGTTCGTCGGGCTCGCCACCGCTGCGGCGGCGTCGGCCGCCCTGTTCGGTGCCGGCACGGCCACCGCCGCCCCCGACGTCGTCGGGATGAAGTACTCCGACGCCCTGCAGGAGATCAAGGACAGCGGCGGGCGCGCCGTCGTCGCCTCCCGCGTCGGCGACAAACTCGACCAGGGCGACTGCATCGTCACCAACGTCTGGAATTCGTCGTTCCTGCGGATCGACGAGCAGGACAACAACGAGATGTCGGTGGCGCTCAACTGCGCGGGCGAGTACGCGACCGCCACCAGTCCGGGTGCCTCGGTCGCCAATCCGCTGGGCCGGGCGGCCAAGGCCGAGGACGAAGAAGCCGCCGCGCGCAAGCGCGCGCAGCAGCAGGCCGCGCAGGCCGAGTTGCAGGCGCTCGAAGAGGTCTCCACACCCGACCAGTAGCGGGTGGGCCGGTAACGCAGCCTTCACATAGCTGCAACGGTTTTCACGCCCAGTCAATCTGGGCGCTTCTTCGCGTTCACACATCTCCGTGACAGTTGCCGTGACATCGGCGTGGATCCACGCCCGAAGCGACAGTCACGGAAGCGAGCAGTCATGCGTTTGCAGATGTTGGGAGTCGGGGCGGTCGCGACCGCGGCATCGGCCATGGTTCTGTTCGGGACGGCCACCGCCGCCGCGGCGCCGGACGTGGTCGGTCAGCCCTACTCCGATGCCGTGGAGGCCATCGAGGAGGGCGGCGGCACGGCGGTGGTGGCCGCGCGGGTCGGCGACAAGATGGACCAGGGCGACTGCGTGGTGGTCAACGCGTGGGACTCCTCGTTTCTGCGGATCGACGAGTCCGGTAGCCAGGTCAGCCTGGCGCTGAACTGTGCAGGCGAGTACGCGACCGCCACCAACCCGGGCGCCTCGGTGGCCCACCCGCTGGGGCGTGAAGCCAAGTCCAAGGCCGAGGAGGAAGCGGCCGAAGAAGAGGAGCAGGCGCTCGAAGAGGTGTCGACCCCCGACGAGTAGGGCTCAGTGGCTGGTGACCCGGCCGAGCAGCATCTCGACGCAGTAGTCGATGAACTGCTCACGGGTCGCGGTCAGCGTGCCGTTGAGGTACGCGGTGAACAACGCGGTCAGCGCGCCGATCAGCCCCGTGGCGACCATTGCCGCGCGGGCCGGATCGGTGATCCGGGTCAGCTTGCGCTGCAGCAGATCGATGAAGTTGGGCATCCATTCGGCGCCTGACCGGGTGAGTATCGGCTCACGCGCCGGTGCGAGCAGCAGCACCCGCCCGCGGGTCGGGTCGTCGACCATCATTGCGACGAACCGTTCCACCGCGTCGCGCGGAGTTTCGGCCGTCATCAACGCCGCCATGGCTTTTGTGCAGACGTCGTCGTAGACCGCACGGACGAATTCGTCTCGGTCGCTGAAACTTTCGTAGAAGTAGCGCTCGGTGAGGCCGGCCAGGCGGCAGGCGGCGCGCACGGTGAGAGACGGTCCGTCGGCGCTGCCGAGCAGGCCGACGCCCGCGGCGACGAGTTCGTCGCGTCGCAGCGCCTGCCGGTCCTCGAGTGGGACGCCGGACCATCGGCCGCGTCGTTGACCCGAAGGCACATCCCTCCTAAGCTCGGTGACAACGCCTGTAGTCAGAATACCGTTCCAGGCCGGACGAAAGTAGGTCAGTGACTCAAGATACGTCCGAGACGTGCCCAGCGTCCCACGGAACCCGTCAGCCCGAAGAGCAGGTTGTCGCCGCGGGATGCCCGGTCACCTCCGGCGGCTACGACGCGCCGCCGGCGCCGCTCGGCCCCGACTCGCTGACCTGGAAGTACTTCGGTCAGTGGACCGGGCTGCTGCAGGGGCCGTGGGCAGGGTCGATGCAGAACACGCACCCGCAGCTGGGGGCGGCGGTGCAGGAGCATTCGATTTTCTTCCTGGAGCGGATTCCACGGTTGCTGCGCTCGATCTACCCGATCGGCGGGGTGGTCTTCGACGGTGACCGCGCGCCCAAGACCGGGGCAGAGGTCCGCGACTACCACATCGGCATCAAGGGCGTCGACGAGCAAGGCCGCCGCTACAGCGCGCTGAACCCCGACGTCTTCTACTGGGCGCACGCGACCTTCTTCAAGTCGCTGCTGCTGTCGGCCGAGAAATTCGGCGGCGGGCTGACCGAGGCCGACAAGCGGCAGCTGTTCGACGAGCACATCACCTGGTACCGCACGTACGGGATGAGCATGCGGCCGGTGCCCAAGAGCTGGGAAGAGTTCCAGGAGTACTGGGATCACATGTGCAACAACGTCTTGGAGAACAACTGGGCGGCCAGGGAGGTCATGGACCTGTCGACGATGCCCAAGCATCCGTCGTTGCAGTGGCTGCCGGACTGGATGTGGAAGCTCAACCTGAAGGTGATGCAGCCGGTCGCGGAATTCATGACAGTCGCGATCTACGACCCGCCGGTGCGCGAACTGATGGGCTACACGTGGTCTCCGCGGCAGGAATGGCTGCATCAGCGGTTCTGCGAGGTGGTGACTTTTCTCACCAAGGTGCTGCCGGATCGGTGGCTGTGGCATCCGCGCAAGCGCTCGGCGATGGACCGCGCCTTCGGCCGGCTGCCCGCCGACTCGCCCCTGGTCGAGACCCCGGCGCGCAACCTCCCGCCGGAGGAGTACCGCGGGCAGCCGCAGTTCTACTGCCCCAACGTCTAGTTGGGGGCGAAGCATGCGGTACGACGACAGCGAGCGCAGGCGCAAGCTTGTGGTACATATCGGCCGTGCGAGCGAGGCGCGTGGTGCCCCCACCAGGGCTCGAACCTGGGACCTGCGGATTAAAAGTCCGTAGCTCTACCAACTGAGCTATAGGGGCGCGGGCTATCAGGATAACGGGTGCCATTGGGGGCCTGCGTTTGAGGATTCGGGTACCGGTACCCTAAGCTACTGAGGCTCCCAACGTGATCGCGTTGCGAGTACCCCGGAGAGATTCGGCTGGCCCCCTTCGTCTAGCGGCCTAGGACGCCGCCCTTTCAAGGCGGTAGCGCGGGTTCGAATCCCGTAGGGGGTACACGTGACGACCCATGTCGGGTTGCACAGCAAGGCCCTGTGGCGCAGTTGGTTAGCGCGCCGCCCTGTCACGGCGGAGGTCGCGGGTTCGAGTCCCGTCAGGGTCGCCATTGCGGCGAGGCAACTGGAGTAGTGAAGGGCCAGTGCCTTCCGGCCAGGTAGCTCAGTTGGTACGAGCGTCCGCCTGAAAAGCGGAAGGTCGCCGGTTCGATCCCGGCCCTGGCCACCATGGAGATGTCCACCGCGACCAAGCGGCCTCGGCCGTCAGCAGCGCGCGAGGTTTCGCCTGAATTGCGCTTAACGGGTTGATTGCACGGCGTATTCGCGTGCAATCAACCCGTTAGCGCGAGAACCGCCGGGCATCGTCGGGCAGCTGCGCTTTGTGCCGGCGTTCGCCAATTCCCAAGCCAGCGATCCGCGATGCTTGTCTTCTGCGGTACCACGCCGTACCGTTCAGCGGTACATCGGTGTACCACCCAGGAGCGAGCATGAGCAAGCAACGCAGGACGATCACCGGCCGCACCGCGGTCATCACCGGCGCCGCCTCGGGAATCGGCCGGGCGTTGGCGCAGCGGCTTTCGTCATACGGCTGCCCGGTCGCCATCGTCGACGTCAACGAGCAGGCGCTCAAGGAGACCGAGGCGTCGCTGCGCGGCCCGTCACTGGTCAAGGTGCTCGACGTGAGCGACGCCCAGGCGCAGCGCGAGTTCGCGCGCGAGGTCCGCGACTGGGCACCGCAGCCGATCGGGTCGGTGTTCAACAACGCCGGCGTCGCTCTGGGCTCCACCGTGCTCGACGCCGTCCCCGAGGACGACGACTGGCTGTGGAACATCAACTTCCACGGCGTCGTCAACGGCACCCGCGCCTTCCTGCCGATCCTCGTCGAACAGGACGCAGGCGTCATCGTCAACACCTCGAGCGTGTTCGGCCTGGTCGGCATGCCCGGTCAAAGCGCCTACTGCTCGGCGAAATTCGCGGTCCGCGGTTTCACCGACTCGCTGCGCCAGGAGCTGCGCGGCACCGGCGTGTCCGCGGTCAACGTGCACCCCGGCGGGATCAACACCAACATCGTGCGCAACGGGCGGTTCCGCGAGGAGCCCGGCGGTCCCACCAAGGACCAGGTCGTCAAGGAGTTCGCCGCGATGACGCGCACCGAGCCCGACAAGGCGGCCGCGATCATCCACCGCGGGGTGGAGGCGGGCAAGTCGCGCATCCTCGTCGGCCCGGACGCCTACATGTTCGACGTGCTCGCCCGCGTCGCGCCGACGCGCTACTTCGACGTGATCGAGCGGATGGAGTCCTCGCTGCGCAACCGGGCGAACCGCTAGGCCGTCGCCCGTGCCTGCTCCAGCAAGCCGGGGTCGTGCGCGCACAGCAGCAACAGATCCGGCTCGCCGCGGCGGTACAACTCGGTGAGCCTGGCGTGGTTGTCGACCACCTGCTTGCGGTCGTAGGCCGCGACCATCTCGAAAGCGCCCAGCGCCCTCGGGATTCGACCCTCACCGCCAATGGTGCTCGGATGGTAGAAGGCGTCGCCGCAGTGCAGCAGCCACCGATGTCCGGCGTCCACGGCGACGCACGCGTGCCCGCGGGTGTGGCCGGGCAACGACAGAAGCGCGATACCGGGGGACACCTCGGTCAGTTCCTTGGCCGCCGCGAAGCCGCGCCAGTGCTCGCCGTCGGGTGTGTGCTCGACGATCTTCGGCCCGTGCGCCCACTGCGTAGGCCGGAACCGTTGCTTCTCCGCGCGCGTCGGTGAATGCATCGCGCCCAGGACTTCGGCTGCTGTGCAATGAATCTCGGCATCCGGAAAGTCGGACAACCCGCCGATGTGGTCCATGTCGAAGTGCGTGAGCACGATGTGGCGGACGTCCTCGCGTTGAAAACCGAGCCGCTCGATCTGCCGCAGCGCGGTCTCGCCGTGATCGAGCAACGGCCGAAAGAAGTGCCGGGTCGGGCCGATCCGCCCGGCTGGGGCGTCACAGTCGCCCGAGCCGTAGCCGCTGTCGATCAGGACCAGGCCGTTGTCGGTCTCGACCAACAACACGTGGCACACCAATTGTCCGGCGCCATAGGGGCGCATCGAACCGCAGTTGAGATGGTGCACCTTCACGACACACCTCCGGTCAGCAGTTCGGTGCGGCCGATCTGGGCCACCAAGCTGGCCGAATCGAAATAGATCCGCTCGTTGACTATGCGGTCGCCGTCGAAGAAGAACACCGCCGCGACCGGCACCCGAAACTCCCTACCGGTCGGCGGCAGCCCGTAGAACTCGCCGAGATTGGTTCCGAGCAGGTCGAATTCGACGATCACCGACTCCTCGGCCACGTGATAGCGGACGTTGTCGTGGCGCTGGTCGGGAAACGCGGTGCGCGTGGTGCGGTAGTACTCCATCACCTCGTCGTCGCCGTCGAACACCTGACCGGTCGCCATGATCTCGTAGTGCCCGCCGCGCTTGAAGGTCGCGAGGGTGGCGTCGAAATCCTTGGTGACCTCGGTGTCCATGTGCTCGCGGATCACCTCGAGCCGGCGTTGCCGCAGCGCGTCAGAGCCCATCCGTGCACTGTACGACCGCGACCGGCATCAAGCAGGCGAACCGACCGCCGCGGTCAGTTGCTGATGGCGGTGCTGGCGCTCGATGGTGGCCAGATAGAACGCCCACGCGAACGCCGAACTGGCGAACAGGATGAACCCCAGATACAGCCAGGCGTGCCTGATACTGCGCCTGCTGCCGTCGACCAGCAGCCACGCCGGGAACAGCAGCAGGCTCATGATCGTGTAGTCCTGGCTGGCCGAACTGGCCGCCGGGTTGTCGTAGCCGAGCGCGATGAACTCCGCCCAACTGCCCGGACCCCAGATGAAGTTGTGCAGCCCGCCGGCCGGGGCGTACTCGGCGACGAACTGGTGGTTGAAGTAGTAGCCGAGCACCACCGACGCGACACCGGCGACGTAGTAGAACAGCTCGAGCTTGGTGACCGGGGAGCCCGACGAGTAGCGCGCGAAAACGACCGGGTTCGCCTTGACGATGACCGCCAGCGTGGCGAACCCGAGAACGAGGTGAACGATCAGCGAGACCATGCCGGGAGTGTCCCACCCCGACCGCGATGTTTTGTCAATTTTGACATAACTTCGTGTGGCCGGAGGCTCCGGTACGTTCGTCGCTATGCCCCGACCTGCTCAGACGGCGCGCAGCGAACGTACCCGCGAAGCGCTGCGCCAGGCCGCTGCGGTCCGCTTCCTCGCCCAGGGCGTCGAGGAGACCTCCGCCGAGCAGATCGCCGCCGACGCCGGTGTCTCGCTGCGGACCTTCTACCGGCACTTCGCCTCCAAACACGACCTGCTGTTCGCCGACTACGCCGGCCTGCAGTGGTTTCGCGCTGCGCTGGCCGAACGCGGCCGCGACGAACCGGTCATCGACGCGGTGCATGCGGCGATCATGGCCCGGCCCTACGACGACTGGGCCGTCGCGCAGACCGCCGCGCTGCGCGCGCAGGAACTCGAACCCGGCCGCGTGGTGCGCCACATCCGCCAGGTCGAGGCTGAATTCGCCGAGGCGATCGAAGAGCACCTGACCCGCGACGGCGCCCCGGATGCGGGTACCGACGCCCGGATGCGGATCACCGTCACCGCGCGGTGCATCGCCGCCGCGGTCTTCGGCGCGATGGAGGTGTGGATGCTCGGCGGTGACGGCTCGGCCGACCGGCCGCTGCCGGAGCTGTCCCGGCTCACCCGCGAGGCCTTGGACACACTCGCGCGCGGCATCGCGTCCTAAAGTTTTGTCAATATTGACAAAACTTTGGCTGCGTGCCAGCCTCAGCCGATGACGGACTTCGACGCGATCGTCATCGGCGCCGGGCACAACGGGTTGACCGCGGCGACGCTGCTGCAGAAGGCGGGGCTGCGCACGCTCTGTCTGGACGCCAAGCTCTACGCCGGCGGCATGGCCTCGACCGTCGAACTGTTCGACGGCTTCCGCTTCGAGATCGCCGGGTCCGTACAGATCCCCACCTCCGCGGTGGTCAGCCGCGAACTCGGGCTCGACACGCTTCCCACCGTCGAACTCGACGTGATGTCGGTGTCGCTGCGCGGCGTGGGTGACGAACCGCTGGTCTACTACACCGACCCGATGAAACTGCTCACCCACATCAACGAGGTGCACGGCGCCGAGGCGGTCAACGGCATGGCGGGCCTGATGGCCTGGTGTCAGGCGCCGACACGGGCCCTCGGCCGGTTCGACGCCGGTCGGCCGCCGAAGACGCTGGATGAGATGTATGCCTGCGCCACAAACGAATTCGAGCGCTCGACGATCACCGACCTGTTGTTCGGATCCGTCACCGACGTACTGGACCGGTATCTGCCGGACAAGGAGAAGAACGGTGCACTGCGCGGAATGCTGTCGCTGCTGGCGTGCAACACCACCTACCGCGGGCCGGCCACCCCGGGCACCGCGGCGGCGCTGGCCTACGGCTTCGCCGTTCCCGATGAGAACGCCCTGCTGGTCAAGAAACTGCGCGGCGGCATCGGTGCGCTGACCGAGCATCTGTGCGACGGGTTCGGTGCCGCCGGCGGCGAGCTGCGGCTGCGCGCCCGCGTCGCCGAGATCACCACCGCCGGTGGACGGGTCACCGGTGTCCGCCTCGACGACGGGACGACGCTGACGGCCCCGATCGTGGTGTCGGGCATTGCCCCCGACCTGACCGTCAACGGCCTCGTCGACGCAGCCGCGATGCCCGCCGAGGTGCGCGACCGGTTCTCCCGTATCGATCACCGCGGCAGCTACCTGCAGATGCACTTCGCGCTCGACGGCGTCCCGGAGTTCGTGGCACCCTACGAACTGCTCAACGACCCCGCGATGCAGTCCAACATCGGAATCTTCAGCACCCCCGAGGAACTCCAGCAGCAGTGGGAGGACTGCAGGCGCGGCATCGTCCCGGCCGACCCCGCCATCGCCCTGCAGATCCCGTCGGTCAACGATCCGGGACTGGCGCCGCCGGGCAAGCATGCGGCCTCGGCGTTCTCGCTGTGGTTCCCCATCGAGGAGGGCGAACACAGCTACGGCGAGATGAAGGTCGAGATGGGCAGGCGGGTGATCGAGAAGATCACCCGGTTGGCGCCCAACTTCGAGAGCCTGATCATGCGCCACACCACGTTCACCCCCAAACACATGGGCACGATGTTCGGCGCGCCCGGCGGCGACTACTGCCACGGCCTGATCCATCCCGACCAGATCGGCCCCAACCGTCCCGGCCCCAAAGGCTATGTGGATAAACCGATCCCGATCGACGGACTGTATCTGGCGAGCGCCGGCTGTCACGGCGGGCCCGGTATCACGTTCGTGCCGGGCTACAACGCCGCGCAGCAGGCGCTCGCCGACTTGACCTGAACCTGTTTCTGGACCTGACGCACCGGGAATAGCGTCAGGCATGGGAATCACCGTGGCCGTGACCGGGCCCACCGGCGAGATCGGCATGTCGGCGGTGGCGGCGCTCGAAGCGCTCGACGAGGTGGACGAGATCATCGGGATGGCGCGCCGTCCGTTCGAACCGGCCGAGCACGGCTGGTCGAAAACCAGCTACCAACAGGGCGACATCCTCGACCGGCAGGCCGTCGAGGAATTGGTGGCCCGCGCGGACGTCGTCGTCCACCTGGCCTTCATCATCATGGGCTCACGCGAGGAGAGCGCGCGGATCAACCTGCGCGGCACCCGCAACGTGTTCGAGGCGACGGTGGCCGCCGCGCGCCCGCAGCGCCTGGTCTACACGTCGTCGGTGGCGGCCTACGGCTACCACTCCGACAACCCGGTGCCGATCACCGAGGACGTCGCGGCGCGCGGATCGCCCGAACACTATTACTCCGAACAGAAGGCCGCCTGCGAAGCCGCGCTCGCCGAAATCACCGACGGCACAACGCTTCAGGTGTACGTGCTGCGGCCGTGCATCGTCGCCGGCCCCAAGGCGCCCGCGCTGGCCGATGTGATGCCGTGGAACCAGCTGCCCGGCCCGGTCAAGCGCGTCACGCAGGCGCTGCCGCTGCTCAAGCCGCCGTTCCCGGACCCGGGCACGCCGTTGCAGTTGGTCCACCACGACGACGTGGCCACGGCGATCGCGCTGGCTGCCACGACGTCGGCCCCGCCCGGGGCGTACAACATCGCGGGCGACGGCGTGGTCTCGATGTCGGACGTGGCCCGCGAACTGGGCGCGCGGCCGGTCCGGGTGCCGCACGCGACGGTGTCGGTGGCCTCCGGTGTGGTGGCGCGGCTACCGTTCGTGCCGTCGATCCTCGAGTGGCTGCACATCGGGCGCACCTCGGTCGTCATGGACACCACCAAGGCCCGCACCCAGTTGGGGTGGCAGCCGAAATACTCCACCGCCGATACGTTGTCGGAGCTGGCCGCCAGCCTGAGGTAGCCGGCTACTGGGTGTGATCACCGGTGTCGGCGGGCCCGGACGGCATCGCGCCGCCCTCGTCGGACCAGTCCACACCCTCTTCGTGCTCCTCGCCGCTGGTGCCGCGGGCCGGGTCACTCTGCACGTCGTCGTCGGCACCGGACGGGCCGGCGTCGGTCTCGGTGGTCTCGGGCTTCTTCTCGTCGCTCACCGCGCTGGTTTACCCGAAGCCGAACGGTTCTAGTCTCCGCGCCGGCGCAACTGGGTCATCCAGTCCTTGGGCACCCGGCCCCGCGGACCCGGGACGGTCTCGTCGGCGGGACGGCTTGCCGGCGCGGCGAGTTCGGGGCCGTCGTAGTACTCGTTGGTGGCGTAGTTCCAGAACCAGTCCTCGCCGGGTTCGAACGATCGGATGATCGGATGCCCGGTCTCGCGCCAGTGCGCCGAGGCATGCCGGGCCAGCGAATCGTCACAGCAGCCGATGTGCCCGCACGCCGCGCACCGGCGCAGGTGCACCCACCAGCCGCCGTGCGCGTTGCATTCGCCGCAGCCGGTACCGCTCGGCGGGACCGTGGGATCGACGTCCATGTCGAAAAGCTAACCGATCGCGGCGTTGTGCGCCGCCGTACTCAGCGAGCCATCGTCGAGTCCGGCGCGCTCCAGTCCGTCGACACGAACCGGTGCCGGATCAACCAGTCGTCACCGACGGGCACGAAGACGTCGCGGTACCGGCCGTAGTGGTCGAGGCCGATCTCGGTGTAGACCGTGAAATAGCAGGCGACCCGGACCTGCTGCGGGGTCACATCGGTGAAGCGGATGTTGGTCACGTTGTGCCGCACGATGCGCCTGACGCTCGACGCCGACGCGGCGGCGTTCGGTGCGGCGACGGCACCGCCGAGGAAATCGACGATCGCCTCACGCCCACGCGCGGGAACGCTGCCGCGCACCTCGAGTTCGCCGTCGTCGCAGAAGGCTGCGGCGAGCTCGTCGAGTCGCAGCGCATCGCCGGACCAGTTGTACACGGCGAGTGTGTCTCTGATGCGCTCGCGGGCGCAAAGCTCCCAAAGCTCCATGCGGCCAACTTAGCGGGGGATAGGGTCATGGCCATGGCTACCAGCGATTCCCGTGACGTCGTGATCGAGGCGACCCCCGCCGAAATCCTCGACGTCATCGCCGACGTCGAGTCCGCCCCTCAGTGGTCGTCGCAGCACCAGGGCGCCGAAGTGCTCGACCGTGACGCCGACGGGCGCCCCGGCAAGGTGCGGCTGAAGCTGAAGACCATGGGCATCTCCGACGAGCAGGTGGTCCGGTACACCTGGGCCGATGACAGGGTGAGCTGGAAGCTGCTGGAGTCCAGTCAGCTCAAGACGCAGAGCGCGTCCTACACCCTCACCCCGGACGGCGACAAGACGAAAGTCCGGTTCGAGATCACCGTCGATCCGGCGGTGCCGATCCCCGGCTTCGTGCTCAAACGCGCGATGAAGGGTGGCCTGGAGGCGGCCACCGACGGTCTGCGCAAGCAGGTCATGAAGGTCAAGAAGCGCTGACGGTTTTGCTGCGCCACGCAGCGCCCTGCTCTTAGTCTCGTGAGGTGCGCTTGTCGTGGCCGTTAATTGGCCGCCGGACACAGATGCAGTTGATCGAGGCCGCGCTCGCGGCCCCGGGCCTTCCCGGTGTCCTCATCCGCGGTGCGGAGGGCGCCGGCAAGACTCGCTTCGCCCAGGAGGCGCGCGCGATCGCCGAGGCGCACGGACAGCAGCCGCGTTGGACGGCAGGCACGGTATCGGCGCGCGAGATCCCGCTGGGGGCGTTCGCCGCCTGGGTACCCGAAGGCGTCACCGACACGCTGCAGCTGTTGCGCGGGGTCATCGACGCGCTCAGCTCGCCGACGGAAAAGGTGGTGCTGTTCGTCGACGATGTGCAGCTGCTCGATGACCTGTCGACGTTCGTCGTGCACCAGATCGTCGCGCGGCAGGCGGCCAAGGTCATACTCACCGCGCGAAACGATGACCCGATCCCGGTGGCGACTCAACAGATTTGGGCCGCGCGCGGGTTCGAAAGGCTCGATGTCAACGATCTGCCCTGTGATGAGACCGCTGACCTGCTGTCTGCCGCCCTTGCCGGGCCGGTCGCGCCGGATACCGCAAAACGTCTGTGGGAGTTGACATTGGGCAATGTGCTGTATCTGCAGCACATCGTCGAACACGAGGTGTCGGGTGGTCGGCTGATCCGGGACGGCGGCTGTTGGCGCTGGACCGGGGACCCCATCGTGCCGCCCGGGCTGATCGAGCTCGTCGAATCCCGGATCGGGACCCTGCCCGAACCCGTGCGCGACGTGATCGACGCGCTGGCTGTCTGCGAGCCGATGGGTGTCGATGTGTTGACGCGGATCGCGGGTGCCGACGCACTCGAGGAGGCCGAGTGCCGCGGCCTCGTCACCTTGTCGCCGGCCGGTGACGGCATCGAAGTACGGACGGCGCACCCTCTCTACGGTCGTATCCGGCGCATGCGCGCGCCCCGCATGCGCCTGCGGCGGTTACGCGCACTGGTGGCGACCGCTCTGGGCGCGTCAGCCGACGGTGACGAACTGCGCAACGTGGTGCGCCGGGCCGCGCTGGCCGTCGACTCCGACCTGACCCCCGATGCCGATCTCCTCGTCCGGGCGGCACATGGGGCCGTGTGGCTCGGCGACTTGGCGCTGGCCGAACGACTTGCGGGAGCTGCGAACCGCGCCGCGGCAGGCTTCGAGGCAAGTCTCATCCGGGCTCACGCCCTGTCCTGGTTGGGTCGCGGAGAGGATGCGGAGCTTGTCTTCGCCGGGATCGAGAACCTCGCGTTGACCGACCGCGACCGCGCGCGGTTCGCGTTCTTTCGCTCGAGCAATTTCCTCTGGGCACTCGGTGATCCGTCTCGGGCGAAGGAATTCATCGACGAGGCGGCGCAGGGTGCCGCGCCAGAGGTACAGATCTTCGTCGACGCGTTCCTGACGGTGTACTGGTTCGCCATGGACCGCCCGCACGACGCGTTGGCGTGCTCGACAAACTCAGTGCTCGACGACGTCCCGGTGGTCGGAGCCGAAATAGCTTGGGTGCTGACGCAACTCGCCGCAGACGCCGGACGGATCGCTGCGGCGCTGGCGCACGCCGAGAGGGGATACCTGGTCGCCTCGCGCAGCCTCGACGCGCCGCACATGAGATTCAACATCGCCGACGCAGAAGTCTGCGCGTTGTGGCTGGCGGGCCGGTTGACGGAGTCGACGTCGGCGGCTGAGCGCATCCGGTGCGAGTCCGACGACCTCCCGGGCGCCGCGCAGTCGCTCGGCACCGCCGTGGCGGGGCGGGCGGCCCTCGGCGCCGGCGACGTACGCAGCGCGTGCGGGATGCTCGAGCAAGCGGTCGACGGGCTCCACGATGCGCCGGCAAGCGGTTGGGGCTACCGCTACCGAATCCCTTATGTGACGGCGCTCGCGATGCACGGGTCGACTGCTCATGCCGCTGCGGGCTTGGAAGCGCTCGACGGGGTGCGACGGCGGTTCCGGTCGCTCGACTACGAGCGCGCGGTGGCCCGCGCATGGGTCGCGGCCGCTCAGGGCGCCGTCAGCGAGGCGGTCGCGGTGCTGCGTTCAGCGGCGCACAGGGCACAGGAAGCCGGACGCTACGGCGCCGAGGTGCTGTGCCTGCAGACCGCCGGGCAGTTCGGCGATCAGGCGGTCGCAGAGCGGTTGCGGGAGCTCGAGTCGATTGTCGAGGGGCCGCGAGTCGGTGTGGCGGCACGTTTTGCCGAAGCCCTACGCGATGACGACCCCGACGGATTGGCCCTGGCCTCTACGGAGTTCGAGCGGATCGGTGATCTGGTCGCGGCGGTCGACGCCGCGGCCCACGCCGCCATCGCATACCGCGAGCACGGCAGGAGCGGGTCGGCACTGACATGCTCGACGCGGGCCGAGGCAATCGCCGAGCGGTGCGGCCTGCACACCCCGGCACTGCGCCGCGCCTGCCAACCCCTACCGCTGACCGGCCGCGAGCTGGAGATCGTGGCGTTGATCGCTGGGGGGCTGACGAATCGCGAAGTCGCCGAGCGACTGACGCTCTCGGTGCGCACCGTCGAGAGCCACGTCTACCGGGCCATGCAGAAGACCGGGGCCAGTCGCGAAGAGTTGGCCAAGCTGATCGCACCTCGGCAGTAGGCAGCGCCGTGTCCGGCGCAAGTGCAGTACCCGACTACTGAGCGCATCCGCGTCCCCTCGAACGACGATCAAGATCCGGTGGTGGTCGGCGTTCCGCTGGTTCGAGGAGGAAACGATGAGTGATGCACGGTGCGGCCGACGTTTGGGCCGCGCGACGGTGTCGGTCGCTGCGGTTCTCGGGTTGATGGCACCCGCCCTGGCAGTATCCACGGAGTCGCCGGGGGTGGCGCTGGCCGCCGACGCGACCGCCTTGGTCATGTGCGGTACGACATGCCCTGAGCCCGACCAATCCTGGATCGAGTCGGTCGGGAACCAGTTCGTCGGACCGACGCATCCTGGCGCGGACATCGACTACGTCGCGGTGCGTACACCCGAGGAGTACTGGCCGATCACCGGACTGTTCCGCGTCATCGGAACCGCAGTGGGGGATCGGCAAATGTGGAGGCCGGGCGGTCCCGGATGGCCGGATGTGCCGTGGTGGAAGCTCACCGGGTTGTTCGACCTCACCATCGACCAGTCGCTCGAGGCGGGGGTGGCCGACCTCGAGGACGCGATGGCCGAGCACAGCGACGACCCGCTGATCATCTACGGCTACTCGCAGAGCGCCGCGATCGCGATGATCGAGAAAAGAAAACTGGCGCAGCAGTATCCGGCGGGAACGACGGCACCGAACATCAGGTTCGTGATCGGCGGTGACACGAACCTCCCCAACGGCGGCCTGAACTCGCGGTTCGCCGGCCTGTATATCCCGATCCTCGATCTCACCTTCAACGGTCCAGAACCGACCGACACCCAGTTCCCCGCCGACGTCATCACGATCCAGTACGACGGCGCCGCCGATTTCCCGCTGTATCCACTGAATCTCGTCGCGACCCTCAACGCGCTGCTCGGCTTCGTGTACCTGCATTCGAACCCGTTCGACGTGACGCTCGCCCCCGACCCGTCGACCGCCCTGCAGGGCACCCACGGTGACAGCACCTACTACTTCTTCGAGACCGAAGATCTGCCGCTGTTCGCGCCGCTGCGCGACCTCGGCGTCCCCGAGGCGCTGATCGACATCGTGGAACCGCTCTTCCGGGTGTTGGTGGAACTCGGCTACGACCGCAGCATCTCGCCCTGGGAGTTCACCCCCGCGCGGCTGTTCCCGTCGATCGACCCGGTGACGGTGGCCGTCGATCTCGTCGAGGCGGTCGGCGAGGGCATCGAGAACGCGGCGGCGATCTTCACTCCGCCGCCACCGCCAGTTCCCGCACCCGCGGTGACCAGTGCCGACGAACAGGTCGCCGACGGCGAAGCCGTGGCGCTGGTGACGCACAGCTCGCCGACGCTCACCCAACCCCAACGCGAGGTGAGCCCGGAAGAGCCTGCGCAAGAGGCGTCGACGGCGGCGCTGGGTGCGGCCGAGACCTCGGAGCCGCCAGCGACCATTGAAGCCGACGACGAGACCAGCACATCGTCCGAGCTGTCGGACACGCGGAGACCCGCGCCTGCAGTAGACGACGACCAGAGTGCGGTGGAGTCTTCCCGCGCACAGGAAGACCAGCCGGCCGACGGGACCCCTGACGAGTCAGCCGCGAAAGCCGATGCCGCCCCGGCGGCCTCGACCGACGAATCGACATCCGACAGTGAGTAGCTCACTTCCGGATCAGCGTGTCGGCCCACTCGTGGTGTCCGCGGAAGTCGAGGTTGTCCGCCTTGGCGCGGTAGCGAACCGACACGCCCGGAACGGTGGGGTCACTGCTAGCCCGAGCCGCGGCCGCGTGGCGAAGCCTTGCTCGAGGCGGTCGGCGATGAACCGCGTAATACACCGACTGTGAATCGACAACGAAAGGAATGATGATGATTCCAGTACCCGACCGTTGGAGCGGCAAGAGCGTAGTGGCGGTCGCGGGGGCCGGGGTCCTCGCGTTCGCACTCGTGATCGCACCGCCGGCGCCCGCGGCGGCGCAAACCCCGTCCGGCCCCGTTCATCCGACCGTTCTCGCGTTCTCGCCCACGGCGGCGATGGCCGCGCTGCAACGAATCGTCGACGCCTCACCTCAACCCGTCGCTGTTCCGACCATCCAGGTGCCGACAACGCAGCCAGCCGGGCGCGACGGTCATAAGGTTGGTGACGTCGCTCCGCTCACGGCAGCCGCGCTGGCGGTGCCGGGCCTGTCGCTGCCGACACCCAATGAGCTGTTCGGGATGCTGGTGACGCCGCTGCTCGAGAACCCGGTGATCGGCCCGGTCATCGGTCAGGTGCTCCTCGGCGGTCTCATCCTGACGGTGGGGGCCCTCGCGGTCGTTTTCGCTGTGTGTCCCCCCTGCGGCTTGGTGTACGACGTCGTCGTGGACCTGGTCCGGAATTTCTTCACGCGGGTGGCGCCGTTCCGTGTTGCCGCGGCCGCGGTGGCGGAACCCGTCGAGATGCTTGCGGAAGTAGAGCCGGCGCAGGCCGAGCCGGACGAGACAATGGGGCGGCTGTCCGAGCCGCCGGAAGACCCGGTGCTCCAGCAAGATTCGCCCGTCGGGGATCACCGCGCTCTTGGCGAGCAGGCGCCGCCGGACGTTCCGCAGGCCGGTGAGGATGAGCCGCTGACCCCGTCCACCGGCCAGGAGGAGATCGGGGAGATCTCCGACGAAGGCCTCGCGCAGGACGACACTGAGGATCTTTCACCGACCGAGGACGAGGCTGAGGCCGAGGACGACGTGACCGGTGACCGGCTCAGCGAAACCGGCGGGCTGGCCGAGGAGCCCGAGAGCGACGCCGGCGCGGCTGACGACGACGCCACTGCCCCGGCCGACGACAACCCCTCGGATAGCCCGGATAACGAATCATCCGGTGGGGAAACCGATTCCGAGTGACCCGTTCAGCGCCGGCCTGTGAGGGGACAGGCCGGCGCTGACGTCTGTCGGCATACAAGACCGCCTGTCACGGCCGGGCTCCCATCGCTTCGGCCCACATGGTGTGCCCCTCGAAGCCGAGCGTGTGCGCCATCTCGCGGTATCGCCGCGCCAGCTCCGCGAACCTCAGGTCCTCGCCGCGGGCCTCGGCCAGTAGGGCGCGCAGCTTCAGCAGCCAGATGTCGCGCATCGCCAGCTCGCCGTCGGCCGGTGCAGCGGCCAGCCGCTCGAGTGCGGTTTCCGCTTCGGCGATGTCACCGTCGTCGCCGCGGTCCAGCAGCGTCTCGACCAGAACGCCGGTTGCCGGAATGCCCCACGACAGCAGCTGTCCTTCGCGTATCAGTTCGTCTACGGCGGCGCGCATGGCGACGAGCGCCTGGTCGCGGTCACCGCACCGGGCCCTCTCACGTGCCAGATACACGTTGATCAGCCGTAGTTCGCTCAGGTTGTGTCTGTCGCGTTCGAGGACGTCGCTGATTTCCGTCAGCAGCTTCCGACCGCGGTCCCGCTCCGACTCGGTCCTGCGGTGGGCGAGCGCCAGCGCCAGAATCACCCGGGCGAACGCCAGGGCCATATCGTCGCCGGTTCGTTCGGCGATCCGGAGGGCATCTTCGATCTCCGCGACCGCCGGGTTGTGGGCCGCCAGTACGCCGAGAGGTATGCCCGGAAAGTACACGTAGGCGACCACGGTGGCGTAGGAGAACGGATCGGCTCGACGGGCCATGGCCAGACCACGGCGCAGGTCGTCGGGCCATGCCGGGAGACCCAGGCAGTAGCGCGCGAACGCTCGCGTCGTGAAGGCGAGTGCCAACGGAGATCCGAAGAGGAAGTTGCCTTTCGACGGATCACCGTCGGCCAGGTCGATGGCCCGCTGAGACCACTGCAGCACGTCGCACCACTCGCCACCGTGGCCTTTCGGATAGATGACCGGAAAGGACAATCCAACCGTCAACGTCGCGTCGCCCAGCGAGTCGATGAGCGCCCACGCTTGCGACGCCAATCGTGACGCGTCGCGGATCCGGCCCTGGAACGCCCGATCTATCACCAACCCCGCGGCGCCGATCGCCAGTGACGCGTCGTCATGGGCGACCGCGCACAACTCCCGCAGCTGGTCGATGTGGTCATCCGCGATGTTCGCGTGCAGTCGCCAGGCAATTCCACAAAGCATCGTGCGCGGCGCGATCCGCATCGCCGTGCGGTTCGGGTCGTCAGCCGGCATCGCGTCGGCGATTGCCCGGGCGCGCTCCCAGCTCTGTCGGGCCGCCGCGATGTCGCGGTAGGTTGCCCACACCGCAGCACGCATATGCCACTGATACGCGGTGAATGACTCGCCGGCCGCCTCCAGATGTTCGGCGATCAGCGCGGCGTTCTCATCGGCCGCCGCAGGGGCACGTGTTTCGATCACGGCCGCGACCCGCCGGTGCAGATCGGCGCGGTTGATCTTGAGCTGTGATTCGTAGGCAACCGCGCGGATCAACGGATGGCGAAACGTGTACTCGCAGTTGGCGGTGAACCGCACCTGATCGATCAGCTCCGCCGCCAGCAGTTCGTCGACCGCCTCGTCGACCTCCAGCTCGGCAAGTAGGTCGGTCCCGAACCGGACGCCGATCACCGAGGCCGCACTCAGTGTCCTTCGCGACGAGGGGCTCAGCCGGTCGATGCGTGCTTCGATGGCCGCCTGCACCGTGGCTGGCACTGCGACGTCCGCGGCGGCGGAGTGGCAGACGTGGGCGCCACGCTCACCGCTCAGCTCACCCCGCTGTACCAGTTCGCGCACCATTTCCTCAGCGAAAAACGGGTTGCCGCAGGCACGTTCGGCGATGATCTCCGAAAGCTCGCGAATCGAAGGATCATCACCGAGCAGTTCGGCCAGCAGCGCCGCCGTCTCCGGATCTCCGAGGGGACTCAGGGCTATGGTCTGGGCGTGGTGTGATCGCACCAGCGCACCCTCATACTCGGGGCGAGAAGTGATCAGCACCAACGAGGGGCTTCGCGGGATCACGGCCAAAAGGTCGGCCACCAGCGATTCGCTGACGGGATCGATCCAGTGCGCGTCCTCGACGATGAACAGCGCCGGTGTCGTACGCGCCAACGTCATCGAGTTGATCAGCGCTGTCAACCGACGCCGCCGCGCATCGGGGTCGATCTGAGGCTGCGGCACATCAGGATCGCCCACGCCGAGGAGATCGTCGAGCAGAAGCAGGTCCTGCGGATCAGCATCCGCTGGCACGGCAGTGCGCAACCGCGCGCGGGCGGTGTCGTCGTCGACGTCTGTCACGCCGCTGCCCGCCCGCAACAGTCGAGTCACCACGTGGAAGGGGATGTCTCGTGCGTGGGACTCGCAGAAGGTCCAGAACACCTCTGCACCGCGAACGGCTGCCAGCGCGGCGACTTCACGCGCCACCCGGCTCTTGCCGATGCCGGCAGGACCGACCACGTTCACGACACCGCCCCGACCGCCGATGGCGCGATCGACCAGCGCGTCCAGGGCCGCCATCTCCCAGTGCCGCCCGACCAGGCTCGCGTCCGCGCGGCCGACGAGGCCGTCGCCGACGCCGATCGCGGTCAGCAGCTGCGCGCGCACCGGCTCGTCGCTTCCTTTGATGCTCACCCACTGCGGTTCGGCCAGCGTCACGGCGTTCTCGACCAGGCGGGCGGTCGACTCTGAGACCAGCACCGCACCCGGTGGGGCCGCTGACTCCATGCGTTGGGCGAATCCGACTGTCTCGCCGGTCGCGGCGTACCCCAGCTTGTGCGAACCGATCTCACCGGCTATCACTCGACCTGAGTTCAAGCCGACCCGCAATCGCAACGCCACACCGTCGCGACTTTGCACTTCGGCGGCGAGTTGGCGCGCCTCATCCTGGATTGCCAGTGCCGCCAGGCACGCCCGAAAGGCGTGATCTTCCAAGGCTTTTGGCGCGCCGAAGATCGCCATCACGCCGTCGCCGGTGTACTCCACGGTGCCTCCGCCGAAGCGCTGAACGACGGCCACCGACCGTTCGACGAGCGCCGTCATGACTTCGCGCAACCGCTCCAGGTCAAGAGTGGCCGCGATGTCCATCGAACGGACCACGTCGGCGAACAGCACGGTCACCTGTTTGTACTCGGCGGTCGCGCCCACCGTCGCGGTGCCGCACGCGTCGCAGAATTTCGCGTCCTGCCGCAGACCAGTGCCGCACGCCCCGCACGTCACTGCCGTCGACGTCACAGCCTCACCGCCGATCCGGGCGGCCCGCACCGGCCGTCCGATGCGCCAAGACTAGGACCCGGTACAGGCCGGAACCGGCCGAAACGACAATATTGACGTCCGCGACGACCGACCTCCGCAGAGCGGCGGTCGAGCCAATCCGGCACCACCGAACTCGACCACCATGCGGGCCCGCCGAAATTGACCGTTGGAATGAATTAGCTGGAAAGCCCTATGCATCAGGCTGGCGACTTGGCTACTATTTGCCGCATGGCGGTACAGGCATCGCGGGAAGTGGTGTTCGAGGCGCCCAAAGATGTCATCCTCGACGCGCTCGCCGACATCGACGAGGTCCCTACGTGGTCGCCCGTGCACAAGTCCGCCGAAGTGCTCGACCGCCATCCCGACGGCCGCCCCCACCACGTCAAGGCGACCTTCAAGATCATGGGCGTCACCGACAAGGAACTCCTGGAGTACCACTGGGGTGACGACTGGGTGGTGTGGGACGCCAAGGCGACCCTGCAGCAGCGCGGCCAACACGGCGAGTACAACCTGACCCCGGTCGGCGAACACCGCACCCGGGTGCGCTTCGACATCATCATCGACCTGGCCGCGCCGATCCCCGAATTCCTGCTGCGCCGCGCCAAGAAGATGGTGCTCGACGTCGCGACCGAGAATCTGCGCCGGCGGGTGATGGCCCGGGCCGACATTCCAGATCGAAGGAATTAGAACGGAATAGGATCCGGTCGCCGCCCGGTTGCACGCGGCATGCCCACCGGAGTCTTCCTGTTTCCCAGCCCCTCGGCCACCAACGCGGTCGACGACGTGATCGCCACGGCGCGCGCCGCCTACGACGCCGGGGTCCGCCAGATCTGGCTGGCCCAACAGTTGTCCCATGACGCGATCGCCCTCTCGGGCCTGATCGGCGCGGCCGTGCCCGGTCTCGGCGTCGGCACGTCGGTGGTTCCGATCAACCCGCGCCACCCGCTGATCGTCGCGTCGCAGGCGCAGACCGCCCAGGCCGCCGCGCACGGCAACTTCAGCCTCGGCCTCGGCCTGGGCGCGCACGCCATCGAGCGGGAGGCGTTCGGTCAGGCCTGGCCGAACACGGTGCAGCGGCTGCGCGAGCACCTGACGGTGCTGCGCTCGGTCTTCGACGACGGCGCCGTCGACTTCCACGGCGAGCAGATCAGCGCGGTCTCGCCCTGGCCGGTGACGGTCGCCGGCGGCACCCCGATCCCGGTGTACGTCGCCGCGATGGGACCCAAGGCGCTGCAGGTCACCGGCGAACTCGCCGATGGCACAATGCCTTACCTGGCCGGCCCGCGCACGCTCAGGGAGTTCATCGTGCCGACCATCACCGCCGCGGCCGAGCAGGCCGGCCGACCGGCACCGCGCATCATCGCGGCCGCGCCCGCGCTGGTGTCCGACGACCTCGACGCCGCGCGTGCCGTCGCCGCCGAGAAGCTGAGCTTCTACGAGACCATTCCGTCGTATCAGAAGGTGATCGCCCGCGAGGGCGTTCGCTCGGCCACCGAACTGTCCGCGATCGGATCGGTCGACGCGGTGGTGCAGCGTATGCGGGACTACCTCGACGCCGGGGCCACCGACGTCGTGCTCAACCCGCTGCGCACCGAACCCGGTGACATCGAAGCGCTTTGGGACGTCGCGCGCAACATCGACGCAACATGAGGTGCCTACCGTAGCGGGATGCCGTCCCGACGCCGCTCGGCGCTGCTGGCGTGCCTGGTGGTCGACGCGCCCGGCCGCCCGCAGCAGGCCATCCTCGACGAACTGCGGCGGGTGCTGCTCGACGGGGCGGTGCTGCCCGGCACCCCGATCCCGCTGGCCGAGGTGGCCGACCTGTTCGGGGTGAGCCAGATTCCGGTACGCGAGGCGCTCAAGACGCTGATAGGCGAAGGTCTGGTCACCCACCGCAGCAACTTCGGCTACACCGTCGCCCAGCTGACCCCGCAGGAGCTGCGCGAAATGTACATCGTGCGAGAGACTTTGGAGTCAGCCGCGTTGGCCGCCGCGGTGGCCAACGCCACCGACGAGGACCGCGCCGCGATCGTCGCCGCCAATGACGCGCTGCAGTGCGCCGTCCACGACGACGACCCGGTCGCCTACCACCGGCACAGCCGCGGCTTCCACCTCGCGCTGACCCGGCCGTCGCGGATGTTCCGTCTGCTGCACATGCTCGAATCCGCCTGGAACGTCGCCGAACCCGTGCAGTCGATGGTGCACGTCTCCCGTCATGACCGGGCCGCGCTGCATGCCGATCACCGCCGGATGGTCGAGGTGTTCCTGGCCGGCGACGTCGAAGGGCTGCTCACCGCCGCCGAGGAGCACGCCCGGCGGCTCAACGCGGTCATCGCCACGGTGCCCACCGACACCGGTCTGCTGTTGCCCACGGATATATCTTCTGCGCAATAGCCGGGTAGTTCACCGGAAATAGCGCCGCAACACAGCGGGATTAGCGTCCGCTGCCATGACAGAGCTTGAAACCGCAGGCAGAACTGACTTACCGCCCGGCACCATCATCGCCGCCGGCGACATCGTCGAGGCCGCGGGCCATCCCGTCGGCAGCGGTGTCATCAAGCCCGGCTACGACCTCCGGCTGACCAACGAGGACCTCGCACCGCTGGCCAAGCAGCGCTGGACGTCGTACAACATCTTCGCGTTCTGGATGTCCGACGTGCACAGCGTCGGCGGCTACGTCACCGCAGGCAGCCTGTTCGCACTCGGCCTGGCCAGCTGGCAGGTCCTGATCGCGCTGGTTGTCGGCATCGTGATCGTCAACGTGTTCTGCAACCTGGTGGCAAAACCGAGCCAGGTCACCGGGGTGCCCTATCCGGTGATCTGCCGCAGCGTGTTCGGCGTGCTCGGCGCGAACATCCCGGCCATCATCCGCGGGCTGATCGCGGTGGCCTGGTACGGCATCCAGACCTACCTGGCGTCGGCGGCGCTGGATGTCGTGCTGCTCAAACTGTTCCCGGGTCTGGCGCCCTACGCCGACGTCGACGACTACGGCTTCCTCGGTCTGCCGCTGCTGGGCTGGGGCAGCTTCATCCTGCTGTGGATCCTGCAGGCGTGCGTGTTCTGGCGGGGGATGGAATCCATCCGCAAGTTCATCGACTTCTGCGGTCCCGCCGTATACGTGGTGATGTTCCTGCTGTGCGGCTACCTGATCTACAAGGCCGGCTGGGGCGCGATCGACCTGAACCTCGGCGAGGTGACCTACACCGGCCTGTCGTCGATCCCGGTGATGCTCGGCGCGATCGCGCTGGTGGTGTCCTACTTCTCCGGGCCGATGCTCAACTTCGGCGACTTCTCCCGGTACGGCGAGTCGTTCGCGGCGGTCAAGCGCGGCAACTTCCTCGGCCTGCCGGTCAACTTCTTGGTGTTCTCGATTCTCGTCGTCGTCACCGCATCGCTGACCGTGCCGGTGTTCGGTGAACTGCTCACCGACCCGGTCGAGACCGTGGCGCGCATCGACTCGACGTTCGCGATCGTGCTGGGGGCGTTGACGTTCACCATCGCCACCATCGGCATCAACATCGTCGCCAACTTCATCTCGCCGGCATTCGACTTCTCCAACGTCAGCCCGCAGCGCATCAGCTGGCGCGCCGGCGGGATGATCGCGGCCGTCGGCTCGGTGCTGATCACGCCGTGGAACCTCTACAACAACCCGGAGGTCATCCACTACACGCTGGAGACGCTCGGCGCGTTCATCGGCCCGCTGTTCGGGGTGCTGATCGCCCACTACTACCTGGTGCACAAGCAGAAGGTCGACGTCGACGCCATGTTCACCATGGAAGAGGACGGAGCCTACTGGTACACCAAGGGTTACAACCCGGCCGCGGTCATCGCCACCGCGATCGGCGCGGTGGTCGCGGTGATCCCGGTGCTGCTCGGCGGATCGGTCGCCGGTATGCACACCGCCGCCCAGTACAGCTGGTTCATCGGCTGCGGGCTCGGCTTCGCCGCCTACTACGCGATGGCCACGCGCGGCCGCTTCGCGGTGCCCGCGCTGCCGTGAGGCAGATCTGGGTCATCAACCCGAACACCACCGAGGCGATGACGGCCGGCATCGAGCGCTGCGCCCGCGCCGTCGTCGCCCCGGGCACCGTGGTCACCGGCATCACCTCCGAGATCGGTCCCGCCTCCATCGAGAGCCACTACGACGAGGCGCTCGCGGTGCCGGGCGTGCTGCGGGCGATCAGCCGCGGTGAACGCGCGGGTGTCGACGGCTACGTCATCGCGTGCTTCGGCGACCCCGGGCTGGACGCGGCGCGGGAGGCGGCCCGCGGACCGGTGATCGGCATCGCCGAGGCCGCGATGCAGGCCGCCAGCCACCTCGGGCGCGGGTTCAGCGTCGTCACCACGCTGACGCGGACCATGGGCCGGGCCGAGGACCTCGCCAACCACTATGGGATGCAACGGTTCTGCCGCGGAGTGCACGCCTGCGACGTGCCGGTGCTCGACCTCGACACCGACTCCCGCAAGATCGTCACCGAGGCGTGCCGGGAGGCCGTCGAGTGCGATGGCTCCGACGTGGTGGTGCTGGGATGTGCGGGGATGGCGTCGATGTGTACTTCGATCTCCGAGGAGCTCGGCGTGCCGGTGGTCGACGGGGTCACCGCCGCGACACTGAGCGTGCAGTCGCTGATCGCGATGGGACTGCGGACCTCCAAGCGCGGTGAGTTCGCCGCGCCGCCGCCGAAGGACTACCGCACCGGCCGGTGATGGGCGTGCCAGTGCTCGGCGATCTCGATGCGCCGCGCCAACCACACTCCGTCGTGGGACTGCACGTGGTCGCAGAAGCGCTCCAGCGCCGCACTGCGGGCCGGGCGGCCGGCCAGCCGGCAGTGCAGCCCGACCGACAGCATCTTCGGATTCCCCTCGCGCCCTTCCCGATACAGCACGTCGAAGGCGTCGCGCAGATGGGCGAAGAACTCGTCGCCGTTGGCGAAACCCGCCGCCGAGGCGAACCGCATATCGTTGGTGTCCAACGTGTAGGGCACGACGAGATGATCGGTGTCGCCCACCCGCACCCAGTAGGGGAGGTCGTCGGCGTAGGAGTCCGAGTCGTAGCGGAATCCGCCGTGCTCGACCACGAGTTCGCGCGTGTTGGGTGAGTCGCGGCCGGTGTACCAACCGAGGGGAGCGGACCCGGTCAGCTCCTGCAGGATGCGCACCGCTTCGGCCATGTCCGCGCGCTCGGTGTCGCGGTCGATCAACTGGTAGGACCTCCACCGCAACCCGTGACAGGCGATCTCGTGACCTAGTTCGGTGAACGCCGCGAGCGCCTCGGGATTGCGTTGCACCGCGCGCGAAACCGCGAAGATCGTCAGCGGAATGCCGCGCCGCTCGAAGATTCGCAGCAGCCGCCACAGACCCGCGCGCGAACCGTACTCGTAGAGCGACTCCATGCTCATGTGCCGGTCGGGGAACGGTTCGGCCGGGGTGATCTCGGACAGAAAAGTCTCCGACCCGACGTCGCCGTCGAGCACCGAATTCTCCGCACCCTCTTCGTAATTGAGCACGAACTGCACGGCGATTGCGGCGCCGCCCGGCCACTTCGGGTCGGGTGGGGTGCGGCCGTAGCCGACCATGTCGCGCGGGTAGGTCACGCCGGCTCGCCGTAGAGCCGCAGCCGGGCCAGGCCGCCGTCGGGATAGATGTCGAGCCGGACCTTCTCGACGACGCCGGCGTCCTCGATCGGGAACCGGTGCCGGGTGTCGGGCAGCAGGTCGGTGCGCGGCAGCAGGGTCACGTGGGCGCCGTCGCCGCGGACCCCGGTCAACGACGCCGCGGCGGGGCTGTTGCCGACGAAATAGGAGGTGTCGATCTCCGCCAACCGGATTCGGCCGGGGCTGCCGAGCCGCAGCAGAACCCAGTCGTTGCCGTCGTCGCGGCGCCGTGCGGTTTCCCAGCCGTCGCCCATGACCTGCGCCAGCCCGGGGAAGATGATGTTGTGCGGTGAGCTGTAGAAGCGGTTCGAACAGTCCAGCACCAGACCGCCGCTCTCCAGCGCGGCCAGATCGACCGGCCCGGCGCTCAGCGGGTGCAGGTCGGGCTTGCCTTCGCCGTGCACGCGCAGCCGGGCCACCCCGCCGTCGGGGTAGATGCTCAACCGCACATGGGTCCAACGGTTTCCGTCGGTCACCTCGAACGGGTTGCGGGTGTCGCCGTAGACCTTCACGCGTCCGACGAGCGTCTGCCAGCCGGGTTCGGCGGCAATCTGATCTGCGGGTGGGTAGCCCTGGATCTCGAGCGCTTCCACCGATACCTCCGGTGGATAGTTGCCCTTGAACCAGCCGGTGTCGACGACGATGCCGCGGACCACCCCGGGCAGCCCGAGCCGCACGATCGCCTCGTCGTGGCCGGGCTCGCGGCGCCGCCGGGTCTCCCACCCGTCGTACACCTGGCCCTTGTGGCCGAAGGTGGCCGGCCGGAACCCGGCCGGGCCCGGATTGATCAGGTTCTCCTTCTCGGCGAACGTCTCGTCGTTGGCCCAGATGACCGCGCCGCCCAGCGAGCGCAGCGCGAGGTCGGGCAGCCAGGTGAAATCAGGTTCCCGGTCCGGCACCCGACCATCGTCACAGATCGCGGTCACCGCCGCAGCGCGGCCAACCGCCGGATCGCCTCGTCGAGCGTCTCGGTGCGTTTACAGAACGCGAAGCGCACCAGGTGGTTCCAGTCCTTCGCGTGCTCGGCGGCCGCGTCGCAGAACGGCGTCATCGGGATCGCGGCGACCCCGGCCCGGTGCGGGAGTTCGGCGCAGAACGCGGCGCTGTCGTCGTAGCCGAGCGGTCGCGGGTCAGCGCACAGGAAGTAGGTGCCCGCGGTGGCGTGCACGCCGAAGCCCAGTTCGGTCAGCGCCGAGCCGAGCCGGTCGCGTTTGATCTGCAACTCGTCCCGCAGTGCGTCGACCCAGGCGTCCTCGGTGTTGAGCGCGTACGCGATCGCCGGCTGGAACGGCGCGCCGCTGACGTAGGACATGTACTGTTTGGCCGCGCGCACCCCGGCGATCAGATCGGCGGTGCCGCAGGCCCATCCGATCTTCCACCCGGTCACGTTGAACGTCTTGGCCGCGCTGGAGATGGTGACGGTGCGCTCGCGCATCCCCGGGTAGTTCGTCAGCGGCAGGTGTCTGTGCCCGTCGAAGACGAGGTGCTCGTAGACCTCGTCGGTGATGACCAGCAGATCGGCCTCGACGGCGAGTTCGGCCAGCGCGCGCAGTTCGGCGTCGGTGGCGACCATGCCGGTGGGATTGTGTGGCGAGTTGACGATCAGCGCCCTGGTCTTCGGGGTGACGGCGGCCCGGATCGCCTCGACGTCGATGCGGAAGCCTGCGCCGTTCGGCACCAACGGCACCGACCGCCGCCGGCAACCCGCCATCGCGATCACCGGCGCGTAGGTGTCGAATGCGGGGTCGATCAGCAGCACCTCGGAGTCCGGTTCGACGAGGCCGATCACCGCGGCCGCGATCGCCTCGGATGCGCCGACGGTCACCAGCACCTCGGTGTCGGGGTCGTACTCGGTGCCGTAATGGCGTCGGCGCTGTGCGGCGATCGCCTCGCGCAGCGGCGCGATCCCCGCGCCGGGCGGGTACTGGTTGACGCCCTCGGTGATCGCGTTCTCGGCGACCTTCAGCATCTCGGGCGGACCGTCCTCGTCGGGGAAGCCCTGACCGAGGTTGACGGCGCCGACCTCGGCGGCCAGCGCCGACATCTGGGCGAAGATGTTCGTCGCGTACGGCTGCAACCGCTTCACCGTCATGGTCGTCGAGCCTAGGCGGCGCCGCTGCCCTGCCGCTCGGCGGGAAGCAGTGGGCCACCGGCCCAACCAACGGGTTGGGGGAGGGTGGCTGCTAGGCTGCGGGCAGAGGACCACCGTCCACCTGGACAGGCATCCGTAACCCCCATCTGAACAGGAACTTCATGTCTGAAGAAGCCTTCATCTACGAGGCCATCCGCACCCCGCGCGGGAAGAACCGAAACGGCGCCCTCAACGAGGTCAAGCCGGTCAACCTGGTCGTCGGCCTGATCGACGAGCTGCGCAGCCGCTTCCCCGACCTCGACGAGAACCTGATCAGCGATCTGATTCTCGGTTGCGTCTCACCTGTGGGCGACCAGGGCGGCGACATCGCCCGCACCGCCGCGCTGGTGGCCGAGCTGCCCGAGACCACCGGCGGCTTCCAGCTCAACCGCTTCTGCGCCTCAGGTCTCGAGGCCGTCAACACCGCCGCGCAGAAGGTCCGCTCCGGCTGGGACGACCTGGTGCTCGCCGGCGGTGTCGAGTCGATGAGCCGCGTCCCGATGGGTTCCGACGGCGGCGCCTGGGCCGCTGACCCCGAAACCAACTACCGCATCGGCTTCGTGCCCCAAGGCATCGGCGCCGACCTGATCGCGACCATCGAGGGCTTCTCCCGCGAGGATGTCGACCGCTACGCCGCCCGGTCGCAGGAGCGCGCCGCGGCAGCCTGGTCGGGCGGCTACTTCGCCAAGTCCGTCGTCCCGGTCAAGGACCAGAACGGTCTGGTCATCCTCGACCACGACGAGCACATGCGTCCCGACACCACGCTGGAGAGCCTCGGCAAGCTCAAGACCGCGTTCGACGGCGTCGGGCAGATGGGCGGCTTCGACGACGTCGCGCTGCAGAAGTACCACTTCGTCGAGAAGATCAACCACGTCCACACCGGCGGCAACAGCTCCGGCATCGTCGACGGCGCCGCGCTGGTGCTCGTCGGCAGTGAAAGTGCCGGCACCTCACAGGGATTGACCCCGCGGGCGCGCATCGTGGCCACCGCCACCAGCGGCGCCGACCCGGTCATCATGCTGACCGGGCCGACGCCGGCCACCCGCAAGGTGCTCGACCGCGCCGGGCTGACCGTCGACGACATCGACCTGTTCGAGCTGAACGAGGCGTTCGCCTCGGTGGTGCTGAAGTTCCAGAAGGACCTCAACATTCCCGACGAGAAACTCAACGTCAACGGTGGCGCCATCGCGATGGGCCACCCGCTGGGCGCCACCGGCGCCATGATCACCGGAACCATGGTCGACGAGCTCGAGCGCCGCGGTGCGCGGCGGGCGCTGATCACGCTGTGCGTGGGCGGCGGCATGGGCGTGGCCACCATCATCGAGAGGGTTTAAGCACATGGCCGAGAACACGATTCAGTGGGACAAGGATGCCGACGGCATCGTCACGCTGACGCTGGACGACCCGACGGGTTCGGCCAACGTGATGAACGAGCACTACAAGGAGTCCATGCACAACGCCGTGGAACGCCTTGTCGCGGAGAAGGACTCGATCACCGGCGTCGTCATCACCAGCGCGAAGAAGACCTTCTTCGCCGGCGGTGACCTCAAGGGCATGATGAACGTCGGCCCCGACAACGCCGCCGAGGCGTTCGAAGAGGTCGAGACCATCAAGGCCGACCTGCGCAAGCTCGAGACGCTGGGCAAGCCCGTCGTCGCCGCCATCAACGGCGCCGCGCTCGGCGGCGGCCTGGAGATCGCGCTGGCCTGCCACCACCGCATCGCCGCTGACGTCAAGGGTTCGGTCATCGGGCTGCCCGAGGTCACGCTGGGTCTGCTGCCCGGTGGCGGCGGCGTCACCCGCACGGTGCGCATGTTCGGCATTCAGAAGGCGTTCATGGAGGTGCTGTCCCAGGGCACCCGGTTCAAGCCGGGCAAGGCGAAGGACACCGGTCTGGTCGACGAACTGGTCAGCAGCGTCGACGAACTCGTACCGGCCGCCAAGGCCTGGATCAAGGCCAACCCGGACAGCCACACCCAGCCGTGGGATGCCAAGGGCTACAAGATGCCCGGCGGCACCCCGAGCTCGCCCGGGCTGGCCAGCATCCTGCCGTCGTTCCCGGCGCTGCTGAAAAAGCAGCTCAAGGGTTCGCCGATGCCGGCGCCGCGGGCGATCCTCAACGCTGCGGTCGAGGGTGCGCAGGTCGACTTCGACACCGCGAGCCGTATCGAGAGCCGCTACTTCACCCAGCTGGTCACCGGCCAGACCGCCAAGAACATGATCCAGGCGTTCTTCCTGGACCTGCAGGCCATCAACGGCGGCGCGTCGCGGCCCGATGGCATCGAGCCGGTCAAGATCAACAAGATCGGTGTGCTGGGCGCGGGCATGATGGGCGCCGGCATCGCCTACGTGTCGGCCAAGGCCGGCTTCGACGTGGTGCTCAAGGACGTCAGCCTGGAGGCCGCGCAGAAGGGCAAGGGCTACTCCGAGAAGCTCGAGGCCAAGGCGCTCGAGCGGGGCAAGACCACCCAGGAGCGCAGCGACGCGCTGCTGGCCCGCATCACCCCGACCGGCGATCCGGCCGACCTCAAGGGTGTCGACTTCGTCATCGAGGCGGTGTTCGAGGATCAGGACCTCAAGCACAAGGTGTTTCAGGAGATCGAGGACATCGTCGAGCCGAACGCGCTGCTGGGCTCGAACACCTCGACGCTGCCGATCACCGGTCTGGCGACCGGGGTGAAGCGCCAGGAGGACTTCATCGGCATCCACTTCTTCTCACCCGTCGACAAGATGCCGCTGGTGGAGATCATCAAGGGCGAGAAGACCTCTGACGAGGCGCTGGCCCGGGTGTTCGACTACACGCTGGCCATCGGCAAGACGCCGATCGTGGTCAACGACAGCCGCGGCTTCTTCACCTCGCGGGTGATCGGCACCTTCGTCAACGAGGCGCTGGCCATGCTCGGCGAGGGTGTGGAGCCGGCGTCGATCGAGGCGGCGGGCGCGCAGGCCGGTTACCCGGCGGCGCCGCTGCAGCTGTCCGACGAGCTGAACCTCGAGCTGATGCACAAGATCGCGGTCGCCACCCGCAAGGGTGTCGAGTCGGCGGGCGGCACCTACGAGCCGCACCCGGCCGAGGCCGTCGTCGAGAAGATGATCGAGATCGGACGGCCCAGCCGCCTCAAGGGTGCCGGGTTCTACGAGTACGTCGACGGCAAGCGCGCCGGTCTGTGGCCGGGCCTGCGGGAGACGTTCAACTCCGGCACCGCCGATATCCCGTTGCAGGACATGATCGACCGGATGCTGTTCGCCGAGGCGCTCGAGACCCAGAAGTGCCTCGACGAAGGTGTGCTCACCTCGACCGCCGACGCGAACATCGGCTCGATCATGGGCATCGGCTTCCCGCCCTACACCGGTGGTTCGGCGCAGTTCGTCGTCGGCTATCAGGGTGAGCTCGGTGTCGGCAAGGAGGCGTTCGTCGCTCGGGCCAAGCAGTTGGCCGAGCGTTACGGCGAGCGCTTCAACCCGCCGGCCTCGCTGACCTGACCCCGGCTGGTCGCTCGCGCTGGAACAGGCCCCACCGGACTGTCCTTCGTGCGCCGAGCGTCGGGTTTTTGACGTCTTCCGGCCGATTTTGCGTCAGAAATCCGACTCTCGGCGCCAAGAACCGGGCAGCACCTCGACGCTGACCTGACCCCGACTGGTCGAGCGCCGGTTTAGCCTGTCGCGGTGACCCGAAGTTTCACCGACGAGTTCGCGGCGGGCCTGGCGAGTTACGGCGGCCGGCCCTGCATCGAGTTCGAGGGCCGGTGGTACACCGGCGACGAGGTAGCGGCCTACGGCGACGCGATCGCGCGGGCGCTGCGCGACGCGGGCGTGCCCGACGACGCGCCGGTCGGCCTGGTGGTGCGCAACCGGCTGCCGCACGCCGCGGCGATCATCGGTTTCCTCGCGGCCGGGCGCACGGTGTCGATGATCTACTCGTTCCAGTCGCCGGAGGCGGTCGCCCGCGACGTCGAGACGCTGGCGCTCGCGGCCGTCGTCGCCGACGTCGAGGACTGGACCGCGCCCGTCGTCGACGCCGCCCGGCGGGCCGGCAGCGCAGGCGTGGCGATCGACCTGCGCACGCCGCCCGTCGCCGCGCTGATGAGCCGAGACCCGGGCCGCACCCACGCGCGGGCCGAACCCGGTGTGGCACTGCAGATCCTGACCAGCGGGACCACCGGACCACCCAAGCGGCAGTCGATCCCGACACCCGTGCTGCAGCGGACGGTGTTCAGCGTCACCAGCGGGGAAACCGCACCGGCCGACGCCCCACCCGAACTGGCGTACTGGCAGTTCGGCGGCATCGGGGTCTGCCAGCTGATCGCCGGCATCTTCAACGGGCGCCGGATCGTGATGCTCGAACGGTTCAGCGTCGACGGCTACGTGGCCGCCGTGCGCGACCACCGGATCACCCGCTCGGGGGTACAGCCCGCGGTGATCAGGATGCTGCTCGACGCCGACGTCGCCAAGGAAGACCTCGCGTCGCTGGAGTTCCTGATCAGCGCGTCCGGCCCGCTCGACCCCGAGACCCGCGACGAGTTCGAGTCCAGGTACGGTATCCCGATCGTGCTGGCTTACGGCGCAACGGAATTCGCCGGTTCACTGTGCGCGTGGACACCGGACCTGCGGCAGCAGTTCGGTGCGGCCAAACGCAACAGCGTGGGCCGGGCACTGCCCGATGTGCAACTGCGCATCGTCGACCCCGACACCGGCGCCCACCTCGCGGCCGGCGAGCAGGGTCTACTCGAAGCAAAGGTCGCGCCGATCGGCCCGGACTGGATCCGTACCACCGACATCGCCTCGATCGACACCGACGGCTTCGTGTACCTGCACGGCCGCGCCGACGGGGCGATCAACCGAGGCGGATTCAAGATCCTGCCCGAAACTGTTCGGCGCGTGTTGATTTCACACCCCGCGGTGCGCGACGCGTGTGTGGTCGGCGTGCCCGACGGACGGCTGGGCCAGGTGCCGTTCGCGGCCATCGAGGTCGCGCCCGGGCATCCGGTGCCGTCCGACGACGATCTCGCCGACCTGGTCCGTCGATCGCTGCCGGTGTACAACGTGCCGGTGGCGTTCACCGTCGTCGACGAACTGCCGCGCAACCCGGCGCTGAAAGTCAGCCTGCCCGCCGTGGCCGCGCTTTACCGGGCGCGCTGACTCAGAACGAACCGAGGTCGGCCGACAGCCAGTGTTGGGGCCGCATGAAGATCACGACGCTCTCACCGTGCTCGCGGCGCGCCATTTCCAGGTAGCCCTCGACCTTTTCGGGGGGCAGGTAGCGTTTGGTCACCTCGACGAGGTAGTCGTCGGTGCCGGGTTCGATCCGGCTGACGGGGCCGTCGACGCTTACGTAGCGCACCGACGGTTCGACCTGTTGGACCATCAGCGTGAACTCGCCCTGCGCCTCGATCAACCGGTGCTTGCGCGACCCGTTACCGGTGAGCACCCACGGCTCGCCGCCGGGACTGTACTGGTACCAGACGGGCACGGTCAGCGGACCGCGTTTGTCGCCGGCGCTCACCGACAACGCGGCGGTGTGGGGTTGAGCGAGGAACTGTTCGCGTTCGTCCTTGGAGAGGGCCATGCGTCAGGCTAACGCCGGGCCCCGACACCTCTGGAGGAAACTCAGCAGCCGACCCGGGAAAAGAATGCGACCGCGACGATTCCGATCGCGATGGCGACCGGCGTCTGGCCCATCGCGGCGGTGCTCACGACACCGACGACGGCGGCGATGGCGATCACCGCGAGCAGCAGGACATAGAACCAGCGAACGCCGACGTCGCCGCCCGAACGCACGGGATGGGTGTCCATTCCCGTAATCGGATCACGAGTCACGGCTGCCTCCTTTGTGGCCTACATCACATGAATTCGTTCATGTGACCCACACCATACAACAGAAACCGCCGGTCAGAGAAGTGGATGGGCCGAACGTGCCTGTGTCGCGACCCAATTGACGCTTTCGCCAGCGCGGCGATGGCGCTGGCGGACTGCCCGGCCGAGGCTTCCCCGCTGCAAGCCCGCCATGTCGAGCGCAGCTAAGTGATTTGCGCGACCGGATGTACCCGAGCGCCTTACAGACGCTGGGCTAGACGTATCGCGCCACCTGACGGAACGCCGGGCCGGGTGGCATAGAGTCGGGAGCCATGCGCTTCGGACTGTTCATCCCGCAGGGCTGGCGACTCGACCTGGTGGACATCCCCACCGAAGAGCACTGGCCGGTCATGCGCGACCTCGCCACCTACGCCGACGGCAGCGCCTGGGACTCGCTGTGGGTGTACGACCACTTCCACACCGTGCCGGTGCCGACCGAGGAAGCGACGCACGAGGCCTGGACGCTGATGGCGGCGTACGCCGCGACGACGTCGCGGATCAAGCTGGGCCAGATGTGCACTGCGATGAGCTACCGCAACCCGGTGTACCTCGCCAAGGTCGCCGCGACCACCGACATCATCTCCGGCGGCCGGGTTCAGATGGGCATCGGCGGTGGTTGGTACGAACACGAATGGCGCGCCTACGGGTACGGATTCCCGTCGGCAGGGGAGCGGCTGGCCCGCCTCGACGAGGGCGTGCAGATCATGCGCGACGCCTGGCGCGACGGCACCGTCAGCTTCGACGGTAAGCACTACCAGGTCGACGGCGCGATCGTACAGCCGAAACCGTTGCAGGACGGCGGCATTCCGATGTGGATCGCCGGCGGCGGCGAGAAGGTGACGCTGCGGATCGCCGCCAAGTACGCGCAGTACACCAACTTCACCTCCGAGCCCGGCGGTTTTGCGCACAAGTCGCAGGTGCTGGCCGACCACTGCCACAAGGTCGGCACCGACTTCGAGGCGATTGTGCGCTCGGCGAACTTCAACGCGGTGATCGGCGAATCGGAGGCCGACGTGCGTGACCGGGTGGCCCGGCTGCGCGCCCGCCAGGTCGCCAAGGCCGACGAGAACGCCGTCGACGCGATGCTGAGCACGCTCTCGGCGCCCGAATCCGCCAGCGGCACACCGGAACAGGTCGTCGAGAAGCTGGAGAAGATGCGGCAGCTCGGGTGCGAGTACGCGATCCTCTACTTCCCCGAGGCCGCCTACGACCGTTCGGGCATCGAGATGTTCGAGCAGCAGGTGATCCCGGCGCTTCGCTGAGCAGGCCCACCCGGGCGTGAGAGCCCAAAGACCTGAGGGCACCGCTGGCCGAATGTGACGCCCGGACCCCTGCGCCCGGCGATGGTCACTAGGATTGGGGTTTCTGCAGCCCCGCGGATCGAACAGCCCTCGATGGAGACGAACCGTCGCCCAGACGCGGATGGGCGGGACCGGCCGTCTCGGAAGGAACTGGCGAATGAACAAGACCTCGTTGACCGCGCTGGCGCGCGAACAACTCGAGACCGCCCGTGCGGCCAGCAGCGGCCGCAGCGCGCAGACCGTGTACGGCGGGCACGAACACTCGCTGCGTCAGACCGTGATCGCGCTGACCGCGGGTTCGGCGCTCGACGACCACGCCACCAACGGCGAGGCCACCCTGCAGGTGCTGCACGGCCGGGTGCGGCTCACCCATGACACGGCCAACTGGGAAGGTTCGGCGGGCGACCACATCGTCATCCCCAAAGACCGCCACGGACTCCAGGCGATCGAGGACTCCGCCGTGCTGCTGACGGTGTCCAATCCCGTTGGGCCGCACATCTAGCCGCTAGGGCATCGGGGGGATCGGTCCCTGCGGCGGGATCGGCTGCGGGCCGGCGGGCGGCGGTGGCGTGTCGTAGTAGCCGGGCGGTGGCGGCCCGGTGAGCGGGTAGTAGCCCGGCGCTCGGCCACCCGCTCGCCGCCCTCGAGTTTCACCGCGTGCGCACCGGTCTCCTTGAGGAACCGGGTCGCGGTGGCCAGCGCCTGCGCCGGGCCGCCCTCGTAACTGCCGAACGGCATGTCGGCCAC